>NZ_SWMS01000010.1 GCF_005146945.1 Prauserella endophytica | reverse complement strand
GCTACCCGCGCGTGCGCGAGATCATCATGCAGGACCTCGGCAGCGGGCTGATCTACCTGCCCTCGCACGCGGACGACTTCAAGTCACCCGAGACGCGGCCGTATCTCGACAAGTACGTGCGCGGCTCCAACGGCATCGACGCGATCGAGCGCGTGAAGCTGATGAAGCTGATCTGGGACTCGATCGGCAGTGAGTTCGGCGGCCGCCACGAGCTCTACGAGCGCAACTACTCCGGCAACCACGAGGGCGTGCGCGCCGAACTGCTCTTCGCCGCCCAGCAGTCCGGCGCGGCCGACGCCATGAAGGGCTTCGCCGAGCGGTGCATGGCCGAGTACGACCTCGACGGCTGGACCGTCCCCGACCTCATGAGCACCAAACGCTGAGCCAGGAGCAGACCATGACCAGCACCGACCAGTCCCCCACCGCGCGCGGCTCGGGCACGTCAGCGACGCAGGCGTTCCGGGCGAGCAGACAGGAGCACACCACCGGCGCGGTGTCCGCCGAGCGCGTCAGCTCGGTGGTCGGCCGCATCCTCTCCGGCGTGCACGACGCGATCCGCGCCGAGAAGGTGACCTACGACGAGTTCCAGGCCGCCAAGCAGTGGCTGATCGACCTCGGCGAGGGCGGCGAGTGGCCGCTGTTCCTGGACGTGTTCGTCGAGCACGTCGTGGAGGACGTCGCAGCGGAGACCCAGCAGGGCACCAAGGGCAGCATCCTGGGCCCGTACTACCTGCCGGGTCAGCAGCAGCTCCCGTCCGTCGCGAGCCTGCCCGCCCGGCCCGACGAGAAGGGCACGCCGCTGGTGTTCGCGGGCCAGGTCCGCGACACCGACGGCAACCCGGTCGCGGGAGCCGAGCTCGACATCTGGCACGCCGACTCGGAGGGCTACTACTCGGGCTTCGCGCCGCACCTGCCCGACGGGAACCTGCGCGGCGTCGTCGTGACCGATGGGCAGGGCCGGTTCGAGATCAGCACGGTGCAGCCCGCGCCGTACCAGATCCCGACCGACGGCCCCACCGGCCAGCTGATCGAGGCCGCGGGCTGGCACCCGTGGCGGCCCGCGCACCTGCACCTCATCGTGCGCGCGCCCGGCCACCGGCCGATCACCACCCAGCTGTACTTCGAGGGTGGCGAGTGGCTCGACAGCGACATCGCTCAGGCGACCAAGCCCGAGCTGGTCCTGACTCCGGTGGAGCAGGGCGACGGCAGGTTGCGTTCCGAGTACGACTTCGTGCTCGAACGCGGGTGAACTCCACCGTCCTATCCGGACGGCCCTGGTCCCGGTGGCGAGGACGGTCCCGCCGGGACCAGGGCGACCACGAGGAGCTGGCCATGACGGCACCGGCCACGGGCAGGCGGTCCCGGCTGTGGCGGGGGCTCACGGAGCTGCCGCCGGACCTGGGCCCGCAGGTGGTGACGATCGGCGTCTTCGACGGCGTGCACCGGGGTCACACGCGTCTCATCGGCCGCACGCTGGAGGTCGGGCGCGAGCATCGCCTGCCGACGATGCTCGTGACGTTCGATCCGCATCCGGCGCGGGTGGTCGGGGCGCCGAGGGACACCACCGCGCTCAGCACGGTGGACCGGAGGGCCGAGCTGGCCTGGCGGCACGGCGTCGACGGCGTGTGCGTGCTGTCGTTCACGGAGGAGCTGGCACGGCTGAGCCCCGAGGCGTTCGTGGAGCGGATCGTGGTCGGCGACCTGCGGGCGGCGGCCGTCGTGGTCGGCGCCAACTTCACGTTCGGCCACCAGGCCCGCGGTGACCTCGCGATGCTGCGGCGGCTCGGCGCCCGGCACGACGTCGCCGTGCACGGCGTCGACCTGCTGCCCGCCACCGACGGCCACACGCCGTGCTCGTCGACGTTCATCCGGAGGTGCCTCGCGCGCGGCGACGTCGAAGGCGCCGCGCGCGCACTCGGCAGGCCGCACCACGTCGACGGCCTCGCGCGGATGGTGGGCTGGCGTACCGGGGCGCTGACCGTCGAGGACGGGACGGCGCTGCCCGCGCCCGGCTCCTACCGAGCGCGGCTATCGAAAGGCGGCATCACGTTCGTCCAGGTCACCGCGCGCGGGCAGCTGCTGATCCGCACCGCGGCTTTGCCGCCGGGCCCGGCTGGACTCGATTTCCTTTCTCGCGCTTGACCTCCAGCGCGCTGGAGGTGTGAAGCTGGTCGGCATGAACACGACGACGAAGCCGGCCACCACCCCCGACGTCTGGAACATCGCCGAGCTCGACCTGGACGCCTACCTGGCGCGTGTCGGGCAGCGGCGCGAGGCACCCTCGGCCGCGGCGCTGACCGCGCTGCACGAGGCCCACGTGCGCACGATCCCGTTCGAGAACATCGATCCGCTGCTGGGCCGATCGCCGTCACTGGAGCTGGCCGACATCACCGCCAAGCTCGTGCACCGGCGCCGGGGCGGCTACTGCTACGAGCACAACCTGTTGTTCGCGGCCGTGCTGGAGCGCCTCGGGTACGACGTGAACCGACAGGCGGCGCGCGTGCAGCCGGACCACCCCGGCCCCAACACCCACATGAACCTGCGGGTACGGGTGGACGGCGCCGACTACCTCGCCGACGTCGGCTTCGGCGCCAGCATCATGCGGCCGATGCCGTTGCTCGACGGCAGCGAGCTCGACCAGGCGGGCTGGCCGCACAGGCTCACCGCCGACGAGCGGGGCTGGCGCCTGCACATGCTGCGCGACGGCGAGTGGCAGACGCAGTACTCGTTCGACGAGGTGCCGCAGCACCCGATCGACTACGAGGTCTTCAACCACTACGTCGCCACGCATCCGCGCTCACCGTTCACCGGCAGGCTCGTGGTGATGCGCCTGTCCGACGGCGTGTGCCGCAAGCTCATCGGCGAGCAACTCGTCGCCGAGTACGCGGACGGCACCGAGGAGAAGAGCACGGTCGCGCCCGCCGACCTCGGCGCGACGCTGCGCTCGCTGGACCTGGACCTCGACCCCGCCGACCTCGAGCTGGCGCGCGAGCGCTACGCCGGGGAGAAGTGACCGCTCACCTCTTCGTGTAGGTCAGGTACAGCACGCCGCTGTCGAAGCGGCGCACGTCGGCGAGGTCGAACCGTTGGGGGCCGAACTCGCCGGAGAACAGGGGGATCCCTGCGCCCGCGACCACGGGGTGGAGCTTCACCACCAGCTCGTCGATCTCCGGGCGCAGGGCGCCGGCGAGCGTGGCGCCGCCGACGAGCCAGATGCCGAGGCCGTCGCGCCGCTTCAGCTCGCGCACCTTCTCCACCGGGTCGCCGGACACGAGACGCACGGCCGGGTCCGGCGCCTCGGTCATGGTGCGGGAGAAGACGTAATGCTCCAGGTGCGGGTAGGCGTCGGTGATCCCGGCGTCGAGCCCGACCTGGTAGGAGGCGCGGCCTTCCAGCACGGTGTCGAAGTGCTTGGGGGGCACGTCGATGCCGAGCGCGGCGCGGGCGGGACCGGGCAGGATGTCCGGCCAGTCGGTGAACAGGTCCTGGAGGTGATCGCCCTCCATGATGAAGAAGCCGTCCGGGCCGGAGGGGTCGCCGCCCCCTGGGCCCGCGATGACGCCGTCGATGGTCGAGGCGACGAAGTAGGTCAGCTTGCGCATGCGGCGCTCCTCGGGGACTCGCGATGCCGGAACATCCGGCAACCACTCTATTTGTAGTACTATGCCCGAAGTGGTTGCAAGTGGTTTCCGCACGGAGGTCCGGTGGCATGGTCCGTAACGAGGCGAGAAGGACGGCTCTGGCCGACGCGGCCATCGAGGTGCTGGCCCGCGACGGCGCGCGCGGGCTGACGTTCCGGGCCGTCGACACCGAGGCGGGGGTGCCCGCCGGCACCGCGTCCAACTACTTCGCCAACCGCGACGACCTGCTGCGCCAGGCGGGCCTGCACATCCACGTGCGGCTCGCCCCTGACCCGGCCGCGCTCGAGAGGGTCATGGCGGCGCCGCGCACGCGCGAGCTGGTCTTCCGGCTCATGCACGACCTGCGCGCGCGCATGCTCGCCGACCGTGCCGGGTACCTGGCGTTGCTGGAGTTGCGGCTGGAGGCGACGCGACGGCCCGCGCTGCGAACGGCGCTCACCGAGACGCTGCGGCAGAACCTCGCCTTCAACATCGATTTCCACACCGACGCTGGACTGCCGGGCGGGGCGGACACCGTGCTGCTGCTGTACTTCGCGATGACCGGGCTGCTCGTGGAGCACCTGACGACCCCGGACGTGCTGACCGGCCACGACATCCACCGCCTCGTGGACATGGTCGTCGCGAGCGCTCTGCCGGACTGAGCTCAACGGCCGACGTCGCGGGTGAGCAGGTCCTCCTCGGTTCCGGGCGCACGAGCACCAGCGCCCGCCCGTCCCGGCGCGGGCGACGGCGACCTCACCAGCCGGACGGCCAGAGCGCGAGCCCCTCCCCGCGCGCCCAGCGGACGACCGCGCGTCGGCAGCGCCTTGCCCGCGCAGCAGATGTGGACGTCCGGCTGTGCCGCGCGGTGGCGACCGCCTCGAGCACGTGGCGCCCTCGGACCAGAGGCGATCGCGCACACAGCCGCTTACCGCACCAGCCCGCCGACACTGGGCACCAGCTCCGGCAACGTCGCCAAGGCGAGGCCGGGCCACGGCGGGTGGGCCGAGACGCCTTCCACCCGGCACGGCCGAGATCTCTCGCGTTTCGCTGGCGGGCCGTGTCGAGAACCGCGCGGCGGTTCCGTCCACCTCTCGAGAGCGCCGTCATGGGCGCTACCCGCACGGGAGGAGACGGTCATGAGGCGGGACGAGGTCTTCGAGGTGATGGACAAGCCGATCTCGCGGGAGCTGCTGGGGTCGTCGATCCCCGCGCGGTTCTCCTACGTGGGGCTCGACGGCGGCCCGCGCGTGGTCCCGATCGGGTTCCACTGGACCGGCGCGGAGCTGGTGATGTCCACAGTGCCCACATCGGCGAAGGTGAAGGCGCTGCGGGCCAATCCCAGGGTGGCGATCACGATCGACACCGACAGCTTCCCGCCGCGGGTGCTGCTGGTCCGCGGCAGCGCGCACGTCGAGGACGTCGAAGGCGTTCCCGACGAGTACATCACGGCGGCGCGCAAGGTGGTGCCCGACGACGAGTTCGCGGGCTGGGAGGCCGGCGTGCGCGCGCTGTACCAGCGGATGACCCGCATCATCGTGACGCCCGGCTGGGCGAAGCTGCTGGACTTCGAGACCACCCTCCCCAAGTCGGTCGAGGACCTGATGCGTGCGCGGCAGGGTTGAGGGCGGGGCTGCTCAGGAGGCGCAAAAGATCTCGGGGATGCCCTTGAGCTCACCGAGCAGCACCGAGCTGACCCGCACGGGATAGTCGTCGAGGTGCGCTGGTCGAGTCGGGTACGCGACCCCGGCTGGGTCGGCTGGTGGAACCACCGCCGACCGCGCAGCTCGATCGGCCAGATCCTGTCCGGCCGAACACGAGCAGGCCCACTACGCTGCCCTCACCCGAAAGCCGCACCCCGTATGGAGCCGGCAAAGAACCCGTGACGGTTGACTACGACGTCGACACCCACACCGGCATCCTCAGCGTCACCACACCCGAGGGCCTGCACTACCGCAGCACGCCGGTTCGTGTGTCAGGGTGAACGGTATGGCGGTCAACCATCCGATTTTCGCGCGGTTCTACTCCCGGCTGAGCCGCGCCATGGAACGCGGCGGCATGGCCGAACACCGGGAGGCGTTGCTGGCGGGGCTGAGCGGCACCGTACTCGAGGTCGGCGCGGGCAACGGGCTGAACTTCGCGCACTATCCCGGCACGGTCGACAGGGTCATCGCGGTGGAGCCGGAGCCGCACCTGAGGCAGCTGGCGGAGGGCGAGGCGCGGAAGACCGCGGTGCCCGTGGAGGTGGTCGACGGGACGGCCGAGCAGCTGCCGGCCGGGGAAGGCAGCGTCGACGCCGTGGTGGTGTCGCTCGTGCTGTGCTCGGTGCCCGACCAGGCGTCGGCGCTGCGGGAGATGCGCAGGGTGCTGGTGCCGGGCGGGAAGCTTCGCTTCCTCGAACACGTGCGGGCCGACTCGCCGGGGATGGTGCGGGTGCAGCGGCTGCTCGACGCCACGTTCTGGCCGCGACTGGCGGGCGGTTGTCACGCGGGGCGGGACACGGCGGCCGCGATCGAGCACGCCGGGTTCCAGATCGAAAGACTGGACCGCTACCGCTTTCCGGACGCTCGGACGCCGTTCTCGTCGCACATCAGTGGGATCGCGGCGCGCTCCTGACGTCGGTCGTTTACCGAGCGCAGCGACGGGGCACCCCGGGCGGGACATCGCGTGTCGCGTGTCAAGGAGGTGCACGATGCCCCAGCAGGCTTGGAGCAACAAGCGCGAGCGTCAGTACGAGCACATCAAGTCCTCGCAGAAGAAGCGCGGCGCCGGTGAGGACAGGGCCGAAGAGATCGCCGCGCGCACGGTGAACAAGAACCGCGCGCAGTCCGGCGAGTCGAAGCGGGCGAGCAAGACGTCCACGAAGGACATGTCTCCGCAGCGGCGCGGCGGCAAGCGGTCCGGCAACCGGCAGGGCCCTGGTGGACCGACGCGCGACCAGCTCTACAACGAGGCGAAGCAGCGCAACATCCAGGGCCGCTCCAAGATGACGAAGAAGGAGCTGGAGAAGGCCCTCGGCCGTTAGGTTGTGCCTGACGCGGCGGACCGGGCCCGTCGTAGCCGTTCCCTGGCCACGTCACCGGCCCGCCGCAGAGTGCTTCCGCGCGCGGCGCCGAGACCGAACGACGGCATGTTGCCGTAGACGGTCTCGTACTCGCCCGCCTTCACGAGATAGGTCTCGTGCCAGATGCCGGCACCGTGGCCGTGGCGGCTCACCCGCTGCCAGTAGGTCCTGGCTGCGGCGGGGTGAGCCGCGGCGGTGTCGGCGGCGAACGCCTCAAGCTGGTCGAAGCTGCGCCAGTACTGCACGATCACCGGCATCCCCATGACGTAGCCGAGCAGGCCACTGTCGGGATCCGCCATGAGCTGGTCAAGCATGTGCCGCATCCCCCGGCGGCCGCCGAGGTCGCGGAACCACGCGAGGGGATGCCGCGGGCTCACGCGGGCGCCGATGAGGAACACCACGAAGTCCCCTTCGATCTCGGCGGCCCACTTGCCCCGGTGTATCGCAGCCATGACCACTCCCGGACGAACCCGACTCCGCCCATAGTCGCGCGCAGGGGCGAAGGCGTTACGAGCCGGTCGAGCCGGGTTTCTCAATTCTCTCAGTCACCGCGCAGCACGGCGCGCAGGCGCGTGTCGAAAGCGCCGGGGTCCTCGGCGAAGCCGACGTGGTCGCCGGGGAACCGGGTCGGCGCGATGCCGAGACCGTCGGCGAGCGCGAGGGAGGTGCGCTCGCAGAGCTGGCCGCCGGACTCCTCGCCGATGCCCACGACGATCCTCGGCGAGCCCGAGCGCAGGCGATCGAAGTCCGGCACCCAGCGGGTGGTGGGGCGAAGCATGTGCGCGTACTGGAAGTGGGCGTCGGCGGCGTCCTGCGGACCCTGTTCGCCGCCGAACATGTGCTCGACGACCTCGTCGGGAAGGTGGATGTTGGCGACGGCGAGGAACTTCCGTCCCGCGCCGAGCGCGTCACCGGCGAGGTAGGTGGCGATGATGTCCTCGGTGCGCTCTCGCAGCTCCTCGCGGTCCGCGAGCAGCTCGTCCAGTGGCGGCTCGTGGGCGATGACGGTGTGCACCTGCTCGGGGTGGGCCTGCGCGAGGGCCAGCACGCTGACGGCTCCGCCGCTGGA
Source organism: Prauserella endophytica (assembly GCF_005146945.1). Classification (GTDB taxonomy): domain Bacteria; phylum Actinomycetota; class Actinomycetes; order Mycobacteriales; family Pseudonocardiaceae; genus Prauserella_A; species Prauserella_A endophytica. The sequence goes on along the minus strand of NZ_SWMS01000010.1, from coordinate 248,951 downwards.
ACCGAGCACAGCGGCCGGCCCGGCGCCGAGGTGGGTGAGCAGGCGGGACAGGTCGTCGGCGCGCTGCTCGGGGGTGGAATCGCGGCCGGGATCATCGACCTTGCTGCGGTTGATGCCCCTCGGGTCTGTGGTGAGCACGGTGTGGTCGGCGGCGAGCAGGTCGGCCAGCGGCTCGAACGAGCGCGCGTCCATCGGCGCGCCGACGAGCACGACGACGGGACCGCTGCCCCGCACCTCGTAGTACAGCGTGGCGTCGGGAACCCGCAGCGTGCCGGTGGTGACTGAAGCGGTGGTCTGGTTCATCAGTGGTCCTCCCCGTGGAGCGGGAAAATGCGTTGTCGACGTACGTGACTGCCGCGATGGGGCAGAATCATCGCTCGTGACCCAGATTTCCGAGTCGGATCTCGCCAGCGCGCGCGAGGGGGACGACGCGGCCTTCACGCGGCTGGTGGAGCCGTTGCGCCCGGAGCTGCACGCGCACTGCTACCGCATGCTCGGCTCGGTGCACGACGCCGACGACGCGTTGCAGGACGCGCTGTTGCGGGCGTGGAAGGGCCTCGCCCGGTTCGAGGGGCGCAGCTCGCTGCGGTCGTGGCTCTACACGGTGGCCACCCGCACCTGCCTGGACACGGTGGCGAGCCGCGGCAGGCGCGCGCTGCCGGTGGACCTCGGCCCCGCCAGCGAACACGCCGTGACCGGTGACGCTCCCCGCACCGACGTCGCGTGGCTCGGCCCCTACCCCGACACGGCACTCGCCGAGGGCACGCTCGGCCCGCAGTCGGCCTACGAGCAGCGGGAGGCCGTGGAGCTCGCGTTCGTGGCCGCGTGCCAGCACCTGCCCGGCAACCAGCGGGCCGCGCTGCTGCTGTTCGAGGTGCTCGGCTTCTCGGCCGCGGAGATCGCCGAGGTGATGCGGACGAGCACCGCGTCGGTCAACAGCGCGCTGCAGCGGGCGAGGAAGATCGTCGCCGAGAAGGTGCCGGACGTGACGCAGCAGCGGACGCTGCGCTCGCTCGGCGACGCCAGGGTGCGGGAGATCGTCACCGGCTACACGACCGCGCTCGAACGGGGCGACGCCGACGCGCTGCTCGCGCTGCTCACCGAGGACGTCACGTGGTCGATGCCGCCGCTGCCGCACTGGTACCGCGGCCTGGGCCCGGTGACGGACTTCGCGACGCGGGTGCCGCTGGGCAGTTGCGGCAGCTGGCGGCACCTGCCCACGAGCGCGAACGGCCAGCCCGCCGTTGGGGCCTACCTCTGGGACGACGCGCTGGGCAGGCACGCGGGCTGGTCGATCACGGTGCTGGCCCTGCGCGGTGAGCGGATCACCGAGCTGACGACGTTCATCGGCGCGGAGCACCTCGCCGCCTTCGGGCTGCCCGCGTCGCTGGACTGACCGGTCAGAGGATCCCGACCGCCCACATCAGGCCGATGAGGATGAGCCAGATCGTCAGCCCCACGAGCACGCGCAGCCACAGTTGTTTCAGCACCGGTCACAGCCCGAGGTTGTCGATGACGAGCAGCACGGACAGGAAGCCGAAGAACACGAAGGACACCGCCAGGACGGCCATCCGCACCCATCCCGTGCGGATCGGCTTCGGCAGCGCCTTGCGGTTCAACAGCATCAGCAGGCCCGAGTAGATGAACATCTGCACGCCCGCGATCGACGACGAGATCACGACGAGCAGGAACGGCTGGTCCACCCCCGACATCAGGATCACGGAGCCGACCACGATCATCAGCCACACGAACGCGGCGTAGATCTTGCTCTCCGACCAGAACGTGCTGTCCTTCAAAGCGTTGATCTTGAGCTGGTCGGCGATCAGCCGGCAGGTGTAGTCGATGATGCCGAGGTTCGTGGAGAACAGGGCGAACACCGCGGCGCACCAGAACGCGGTGCCGAACCACGGCGCGACGGTGTCCTGCAGGGTCTCGCCCTCGAGGAGAAGGAAGGCCAGGTCCTCCTCGTCGACCGTGCCGACCGGCAGGGTCGAGTAGGCCAGCACCGAGAGCACCACGAGGCTCACGACGCCGATGAGGAAGAACGTGATGAACTGCTCCCAGTTGGCGACCTTCCACCAGCCGCGCCAGCGGCGCATGTTCTCGGTGTCGGTCGGGAAGACGTAGCCCAGCGAGGGGCGGGCCTCCTCGTGGCCGGTGAGCGGCGAGACGATCCGCGGCATGTGCTGGCCCATGCCCATACCCTTGTCGCGGATGTAGTTGCTCTGCACGAGGTTGTTGGCACCGCCCGCGCCGGCGAAGGCGAGAGCGCCGAGCAGCAACGCGACGCTGAGGCCCTCGTGCCCGATCGGGAAACCGATGTCGCCGATGCCCTCGGTGACGAGCGATCCCCACGCGTCGGTCGTCGTGGCGGCCGGAACCGCGACGATCACGAACAGCATGATCAGGCCCACCAGGACGCCCTGGATCTTCTCCACCCACTGGTAGACGACCGGTGACAGGGTGAGCGTGATGCCGATGGCGGCCAGTGCCGCGATCGTGATCGGCACGATCGGCGCGTCCTCGCCGAGGTCGAACACGAACGACGCCGCCGTGGCGGCGCCGGTCGCCCAGCCCGGCCAGAAGTTCTGGAACAGCGCGAACAGGATGAACAGCCACCACCACGGTTTCCAGAGCCGCGCGAAGCCGGTGATGGCCGACTCCCCTGTGGCCAGGGTGTAGCGCTCGATCTCCATGTTCAGGAAGAACTGGATGCCGAAGCCCACCACCGCGGCCCACATGAACGTGAAGCCGACCTGGGAGGTGATGTAGGGCCAGAGGATCATTTCCCCCGACCCGATGGCCGTGGCGAGGATGATCACGCTGGCACCGGTGATCTTGCGCAGGCGTACCGGTTCCGGCAGGTCCCTGAGCTCGACCGGCGGCAGGTACTTGCTCGGCAGGGTCGGCTGATCTCGCTTCGGGCCACCGGTTTGCGTCATACGGCCGCCTCATCTCACCGCAGGTGGTAAATCCCAACCAGTCCGCTCAGCGCCCAGACAGAGTGACGCAGCTCACCCGATCGTGTCAATAGCATGATCGTCGCGGTCCCCGCCGCTACCGGCTCCACAGTGGACCGCGCCGACACCGGGAACGGGTCGTGGGAGGCTGACGGCATGACCGCACCGGACGCGAAAGCACACCTCCACCGCTACCTCCAGATCGCCCGCGACGCGCTGCTCTGGAAGCTCGACGGGCTCACCGAGTACGACGTCCGCCGTCCGCTCACCCCCACCGGAACGAACCTGCTCGGACTGGTCAAGCACCTGTCCGGCTGCGAGCTGGGGTACTTCGCGGACACCTTCGGGCGGCCGTTCGGTGAGACGCTGCCCTGGCTCACCGACGACGCGGAGCCCAACGTGGACATGTGGGCGACGGCCGACGAGTCGCGAGCCGACCTCGTCGCGCTCTACCGGCGGGTGTGCGCACACGCGGACACTACGATCGAGACGCTGGAACTGGACTCGCCCGGCCGGGTGCCGCACTGGCCCGGGGACCGCGGCGACGTGACGCTGCACCAGGTCCTGGTGCACATGATCGCCGAGACCCACCGCCACGCGGGGCACGCCGACATCGTCCGCGAGCTCATCGACGGCGCCGCGGGGCTGCGGGCCGACGTGGACAACCTGGCCCCCGGCGACCAGAGCTGGTGGACGGAGTACCGGCAGCGCGTGGAGCGCGCGGCCCGGGAGGCGGCGAACCGCTGAGCGGTGCAACCCTTCGCGCACCCGGCGCCGTCTGCAGCGGTGTGGGCGCCGAGGCCGGAGGGAGCCCTCGATGATCCGCCGTACGGGACGTACCGTCCTGCTCGTCCTCGCCGTGCTGGCGCTGGTGCCCGTCGCCCTGGTGCTGCCGGCGCCGCCGGCGCACGCCTGCTCCTGCGCCGAAAGCACCGACGCCGAACGGTTCGCCCGCGCTGACGCGGTGTTCACGGGCACGGTGACCGGCCGGGAGCAGGGCACGCCGGAGAACATCCACGTCGACACGGCGATCTTCGAGGTCACGCGGGTCTACAAGGGACGGGTCCGGGCCCGGCAGGAGGTCGAGAGCCCCGGAAGCGCCAGCAGTTGTCACCTGTCGCTGGGCGGCACGCTGCTGGTGTTCGCCCATCGGACTCGGGAGTCCGGGGCCCGGCTGTCCACGGCCCTGTGCGACGGCACGCGCCCGATCGGGCCGGCGGAGAGCCTTCCCTTCGGGGAGGGCCGCACGCCCCTGCCCGGAGTGGACGTGCGGCTCGGCGAGCCGGGCGCCGCGGCTCCCCTGCTGTGGGGCGGGGTGGCGCTGGCCGCCGTGGTGCTGGGCGGCGCGGGCTGGCTCGTGGCGCGCCGCCGTCACTCCTCCTGAGGCCCCGCCACTCCGGGCTCCGCTCACTCCGGTTCCGGCGGCCCCGTCTCGGTCAGCTCGCCCCCGGTGAGCCGCAGCCGGCGACTCACCCCGAGCTCGGAGAGGAACCGGTGGTCGTGGCTGACGACCACGAACGCGCCGCGGTAGGACTTCAGTGCCCCGGTCAGCTGCCGCACGCTGGGCAGGTCGAGGTTGTTGGTGGGCTCGTCGAGCAGCAGCAGTTGCGGCGCCGGCTCGGCGCACAGCACGCACAGCAGGGTCGCGCGCAGCCGCTCTCCACCGGAGAGCGCGCCCACCGGCAGGTCCGCCCGCTCCGCGCGGAACAGGAAGCGGGCCAGCAGGTGCATGGTCTCGGTGGTGGCCTTGCCCGGCGCGAACGCGCGCAGGTTCTCCGCCGTGCTGCGTTCCAGGTCCAGCAGGTCGAGCCGCTGCGAAAGGTAGGCGACACGCCCGTGCGCCCGGCTCATCACCCCGCTGTCGGGCTCGGTCAGGCCCGCCATGACCCGCAGCAGCGTCGACTTGCCCGCCCCGTTGCCGCCGGTGAGCGCGATCCGCTCGGGGCCGCGGATCGCGAGGTCCAGACCGTCGCCCGCGAACAGCGCGCGGCCGTCGTGGCGGACCTGGATCCGCTCGCCGTGGAACACCGTCCGCCCAGCAGGGACGAGCGTGTCCGGGAGGGAAAGCGACATCGTCTCGTCCTCGCGCAGCGCGCGGTCGGCTTCGTCCACTTTGGCCTTTGCGCCCTCGACGCGCTGGGAGTGCACGCCGTCCGCCTTGGCCGCGGACTCCTGGGCGCGCCGCTGCAACGTGCCCCGCACGATCCTCGGGATGTCGGCGTTGTTGCGCGCGCCCGCGCTCGCGCGGCGGGCGGCCCGCTCACGGGCCTGTTGCAGCTCGCGCTTCTCGCGCTTGAGCTCCTGCTCGGCGGCGCGCAGGTTCTTCTCCGCGACCTCGCGCTCGGCCTGCTTCGCCGCCTCGTACTCGGTGAAGTTCCCGCCGTGGACGCGAAGCCGGCCAGGCTCGAGCTCGGCGATCCGGTCCATCCGGTCGAGCAGCTCCCGGTCGTGGCTCACGAGCAGCAGGCAGCCCTTCCAGTCGCCGAGCACCGCGTGCAAGCGGGTCCGCGCCGCGCGGTCGAGGTTGTTGGTGGGCTCGTCGAGCACGAGAACGTCGGGCCGCTTCAGCAGCTGTGCGGCGAGGCCGAGGGAGACGACCTGGCCGCCGCTGAGCGTGCCGAGCCTCCGGTCCAGCTCGACATCGCCGAGCCCGAGCCGATCGAGCTCCGCGCGGGCCCGGTCCTCGATGTCCCAGTCGGAGCCGATCGTGGCGAAATGCTCCTCGCTCGCGTCACCCGCCTCGATGGCGGCCAGCGCGCCGACGACCGGGGCGATCTCCAGCACCTCGGCCACGGTCGGCTCGCCGTCGAGCGGAAGCGTCTGCGGCAGGTACCCCAGCACACCGTCGACGGTGACGGAACCCGCCGAGGGAAGGTACTCCCCCGCGATCAGCTTGAGCAGCGTGCTCTTGCCCGCTCCGTTGGGCGCGACGAGGCCGGTGCGGCCCGCCCCGACGGTGAAGCCGAGGTTCTCGAACACCGGGGTGCCGTCGGGCCAGGAGAACGACAGGCCGGAACACACGATGAAAGTCTTGGACACGAAGGAAAGTCCTCACGCGACGCGGGCAGCGGCGAGCCACCCGGATATGGAACAGGGAAAGGGAACGAGGACACGACCGGTAGCGGTGCCGCCTGCTGGCGAGCACCGCCGGCCGGGCCGGGTATCACCCGGAGATGTCGTCCTCGGCCACCATGGGCGCACTCCCTGAAATCTCGCGCGACGCGATCACCGGTCTCGACCGTAGCCGACGGACCGGGCGGACAGCCAACGGGATCACGATCCAGCACGCGAAGGACCGGTACGTCACCACGGCCACCGGAGCCGGCGCCGGAAACGCCACGGCCGCGATGGCAGGCCCGCGATCAGGCTCAGTGCGGCGCGGTTGAACGCGCAGAAACCCGGACCACACCACCACGGCGCCGGCGAACTGCTGCCGCTGCGCCGCCGACACCGGCTCAGTCCGGCGAGCATCCCACGGGGGTCTGCTCGTGGAACGTCAGGCGCCACCGTGCGTTCTCCTGTGCGTAGACGCTCACGCAGTCCGCGCGGTAGGGCTCGGCACGGCCCTGCTCCCGCGCGACGACGCGGTAGGACACCGCGGCGACCACGTCGGCGAGCGGCATGACCTTCGGCCGCAGCAGCCGGTACTCGGCCCATCTCGGCATCGTCAGCCAGTATTCGAGCGCGCGCGTGCGGTCCAGCCATTCGCCGGGCAGGAACAGCACCGCGTCGGCGGTGAGCAACCGGTCGTAGAAGCCCTTGGCGTGCCTCGACCCCGCGAGCGCCCAGCCCTGACGCTCCAGCCCGAGTATCGCCGCCTCGTCCACGCGGTGCCCACGCCTCAGGTTCCGCCGGAGAGCATCGGCGAGCCACCACGACACTGCCGCATCGCGGAATTCTTGCACAGTGCGACATGAATCGGGCGGGGCACACGAGGGCGGGTGAGGACGCACAACCGTTCAAGACGCGCCGTCCCCGCGCTCGCTAGAACCACCTCACCAGCGGAACGTGAGGAGTGCGATGGGGAAAGACCGGAGTGACGAGGTGCGGCTGGGGTTCGCCGGGCTCGGGGTGATGGGCGCGCCGATGGCGCTCAACCTCGTGCGCGCGGGCACGCCGCTGGTGGTCTGGAATCGCACGGCCGCCGCCTGCGATGCCGTGGTGGCGGCTGGTGCCCGCCGGGCGACCAGCTCCGGTGAGCTGTTCGAGCTCGCCGACGTGGTACTGCTGATGCTCGCCGACGAGACCGCCGTGGACGCCGTGCTGGCCCGGGGCACCGCGGAGTTCGGCCCGCGTGTTCGTGGCCGCACCGTCGTGCACCTGGGCACGGTTCCCGCCGACTACTCGCGGCGGCTCGACGCGGAGATCGCGGCGGAGGGCGGCGCGTACGTCGAAGCCCCCGTGTCGGGCTCGCGCGGGCCGGCCGAGGCGGGCGAGCTCGTCGCGATGCTGGCCGGCGCGGAGGCCGACGTCACTCGCGTCCGCCCGCTGCTCGCACCGCTGTGCGCGGCGGCGTTCGAGTGCGGCCCCGTGCCCGGCGCGCTGCTGTTGAAGTTCGCGGTGAACCTGTTCCTGATCACCATGGTCACCGGGCTGGCCGAGGCGTTCCACTTCGCCGAGGGCCATGGGCTCGACGTCACCGCGCTGGCCCGCGTGCTCGACGCCGGGCCGATGGCCTCGGCCGTCTCGCGGACCAAGGCCGCTAAGCTCGTCGCCGGTGACTTCTCGGTCCAGGCCTCGATCGCGGACGTGCTGAAGAACAACCGGCTCATCGCGGGGGCCGCGCGCGAGGCGGGACTCGCGTCGCCGCTGCTCGACGTGTGCCACGGGCTCTACGCCGACACGGTGGGCCTCGGCCACGGTGGTGCCGACATGGCCGCCGTCGTCAGGGCGATCGAGGCTCGCACCGCGGGAAGGGAGCGCGCGTGAGTATCTCCGGGGTGGCCGTCGTGACCGGTGGCTCGCGGGGCATCGGCCGGTGTGTGGTCGAACGGCTCTGCCACGACGGGTTCGCCGTGGTCTTCACCCACACCAGCTCCCCGGGCGACGCGGGCGAGGTCGAGCGCGTCACGGACGGCCGGGCCGTGGGCATCCGCCTCGACGTCACCTCCGACGACGCCCCACGCCGCCTGTTCGACACGGCGTCGAGCCTCGGCGAGGTGGTCGCCGTGGTGAACAACGCCGGGATCACCGGCCGGATCGGGCCCTTCACCGCACTGTCCGACGAGGACCTGCGCGCGGTGGTGGACGTCAACCTCGTCGCACCGACGCGGCTCTGCCGGGAAGCCGCCCGGCGCTGGGACGGCACGGCGGACCGCGCGATCGTCAACGTGTCGTCGGTGGCCGCGCGCACGGGCTCGCCGGGCGAGTACGTCGCCTACGCGGCGGCGAAGGCGGGTGTGGAGACCCTGACCGTGGGCCTGGCCAAGGAGCTCGGCCCGCAGGGCGTGCGGGTCAACGCCGTCGCGCCGGGAACCACCGACACCACGATCCACGCCCGCGCCGGAGAGCCGGGCCGGGCGCTGCGCGTCGCCGCCGCCGTGCCGCTCGGCCGCCCCGGCAGGCCGGAGGAGATCGCGGAGGCGGTGGCGTGGCTGCTCTCCCCCGCCGCGTCCTATGTCAACGGCGCGGTGCTGGGGGTCGCGGGCGGGCTCTGAGCGACTCAGGCCGTGGCGGACTGCCACGCCGCTGGCGTCAGGCCGTAGGTCCGCTTGAACATGCGGGTCAGGTGGCTCTGGTCGGCGAAGCCGGCGAGCACCGCGACCTCGCTCAGCCGATGTCCCTCCCGCATGAGGCTCCGCGCCAGGTCCAGCCTGCGCATCGTGCGGAACCGGGTCGGGCTGGTGCCGAACGCCGCGCGGAACTGCCGTGCGACCGTCCACCGGTCCAGCCCGGCGACCCGCTCAAGGTCCTCGACCGGATGCCTCGTCGCCGGGTCGTCCAGCAGCAGCGCCCTCACCCGCTTCAGCGCGGCGAGGTCGAGCGCCGCCTTGCCCGTCCGCGAACGGGGCCCGCCCGCGTGACGGGCGAGCAGGTCGGCGATCGCGGAGGTGAGCTCGGCGGCCTCCAGCTCGTCGAGCGGTTCGTCGATGTGGCGCAGGAAGCCGCCGAGCGCTCGATCCGGGCCGTCAGGGCGGAGCACGGGATCGGGGACGAACGGCAGCGGCCGCCCGCCGAGCGCGTCCTGCACGAGCGCCGGGTCGAGGTAGACGATCCGGTAGCCGAAGCCGTCGTCGGTGCCGGGAGCGCCGTCGTGCGGCTCGTCGGGGTGCAGCACGTGCCACTCGCCGGGCAGGCAGTGCCGCTGCTCGCCTCGGTAGCGGAAAGTCTGCACACCGGCGAGCGTCACGCCGATCGCGTAGGTGTCGTGCCGGTGCGGTGCGAACGCCTCGCCCCGCAGCGCGGCCTCGAGCCGCTCGATCCCGGCCGCGCCGCCGCCGAACCGCAGCCGGTGCCCTCCGGACGACGTCGCGGGAAGGCGGTCGCACAACGATTCAAGACTGCCCGTGCCCGGCCGGCCTACGTTCGCTCGCATCCACCGACACTAGAGGACGGACCGGCGATGCGGGACATGCTCGGCGACGCGGCGGGAGCGGGGCCGTACCTGTCACTGGTGGCCACCGCGCTCGTGGTGATGGGCAGTCCCGGCCCGGCGACCGTCGGCGCGACCGCGACGGCCACCGCGTTCGGACTGCGCCGCTCGATGCCGTACCTGCTCGGCAGCATCGCGGGCACCACGGCCGCGCTCGTCGTCGTGGCCGCCGGGGTCGCGTCGGTGCTGCTGACCCAGCCGCGGCTGGGTCCCGCGCTGCTCGGTCTCTCCGTCGCCTACCTGGCCTGGCTGGCGTACAAGATCGCGACCGCGCCGCCGCCTGCCGCCACGGGACCGCCGACGCGGGCGCCACCCACGTGGCTGCACGGCCTCGTGCTCGGGGTGGCCAACCCGAAGGCCTACGCCGCGCTCGGGACGTTGTTCACCACTCACCGGCTCGGCCTGCCGACGCCCGTGCTGGAGACCGTGGTGAAGACACTCGTGCTCACGGCGCTGATCGTGTTCATCCATCTCTGCTGGGCCGTGGCGGGGGCCTCGCTGGGGACGGCGCTGCGGCGGCCCCGCGTCTCGCGCGTGGTCAACGTCGCGCTCGCGATCGCGCTGCTGGCGTCGACCGCTCCGCTCGTGGCCGAGCTGCTGTCCTGAGCCCCCGGGGCCCGCCGATGGCACGGAACGGCTTGCGGTGCGCGGATCGGCCGCCACCGCGCCGAACCGAGGTGCCCTCCTGGGTGGCCACTGTCCGGTTCCGGGCACGTCGCGCATGCGAGGATCGGCGCATGAGCTACCTCGCCGCGTCTTCGCGCTACGACGGCATGACCTACCGGCGTTCGGGCCGCACCGGGCTGAAGCTGCCGCTGGTGTCGCTCGGGCTGTGGCACAACTTCGGTCACGACCGTCCGTTCGAGACGCAGCGAGCGATCCTTCGCCGCGCCTTCGATCTCGGCATCACGCACTTCGACCTTGCGAACAACTACGGCCCGCCCTACGGCTCCGCCGAGGAGAACTTCGGCCGCGTGCTCGCCACCGACTTCCGGCCGTACCGCGACGAGCTGGTGGTCTCCACCAAGGCCGGGTACGACATGTGGCCCGGTCCGTACGGCGAATGGGGCTCCCGCAAGTACGTGCTCGCGAGCCTCGACGCGAGCCTGCGCCGGATGGGCGTCGACTACGTGGACATCTTCTACTCGCACCGGTTCGACCCGGACACGCCCCTCGAGGAGACGATGGGCGCGCTGGACTCGGCGGTGCGGCAGGGCAAGTCGCTCTACGTCGGCATCTCCTCCTACTCCGCGGAGAAAACCGCCGAGGCGGCGGCGATCCTGCGTGACCTGGGGACGCCGCTGCGCATCCACCAGCCCTCCTACTCGATGCTGAACCGCTGGATCGAGGGCGGCCTGCTCGACGTGCTGGAGCGGGAGGGCGTCGGCTGCATCGGATTCTCCCCGCTCGCGCAGGGAATGCTGACCGACCGTTACCTCGACGGCGTGCCAGAGGGCTCCCGCGCCAGCCGGGACAGCTCGCTGCCGGCGGGCTTCCTCACCGAGGAGAACCTCGGCAAGGTGCGGGCGCTCGCCGGGATCGCCGCGGCGCGGGGACAGACGCTCGCGCAGCTGGCGATCGCGTGGACGCTGCGCGACGAGCGCATGACCTCGACCGTGCTCGGCGCCAGCAGCGTCGCCCAGCTCGAGGACAACGTGGCCGCGCTCGGCAACCTGAGCTTCACCGGCGAGGAACTGGCCGAGATCGACCGGTACGCGACCGAGTCCGGCATCAACCTCTGGGCCCGCTCCAGCGCGCACTGAGGTTCCGCCGGGGCCGCACGGGGTAGTTCAGGAACATGGACGACGACTACCTGCGCATCTACCTCAACGACCAGCTCGCGCTGGGCCTGGCGTGGCGCGAGCTGGCCCGGCGGGCCGAAGGCAGCAACGCGGGCGGCGAGCTCGGTGCCGCGCTCTCGCGCGTCGCGCAGGGCATCGCCGAGGACGTCGACACCTTCCGCGCGATCATGAACCGCCTCGGTGTGCGGCCCAACCCGGTCAAGCAGGGCTTCGCACTCGTCGCCGAGCGGCTGGGCCGTCTCAAGCCCAACGGCAGGCTCAGGAGCTACTCGCCGCTGAGCCGGTTCGTGGAGCTGGAGTTCCTGGCGATGGGCATCGACGGCAAGAAGCAGCTCTGGACCACACTGCGCGACCTCGCCGGGCTCGGCTCCCGGCTGCCCGACGTCGACTTCGACGCGCTGATCGACCGCGCGGCACGGCAACGCGCCGAGCTGGAGCCCTTCCGCGTGCGCGCGGGCTCCGAGGCGTTCGCCACCGCGCTTCCCGGCCCGCGCCCGGCCGAGTAGGCGGCCCGGCCGGGGCAGGTCCGCGGGCCGCACGAGTCCGGTGCGAGGCTCACAGCTCGTTCCGCTTCGACACGAACAACTCCGCGACCCGGACGAGCTTCATGTTGAGGTCCTGCGACGCGCGGCGCAGCAGGTCGAACGCCTCCTGCGCGGTGAGGCCGCGCCGCTCCATGAGCATGCCCTTGGCCTGACCGATCACATCCCGGCTGCGCAGCGCCACCTTCAGGTGGGCCTGCTCGAACTCGGCGGCCGTCAGCGCCGTGGTCGCGGCCAGCGCGACCGTGGCGTGGCTCGCGAGCACCACGGCGAGGTCGCGGTCCACCTTGTCGAGGCCGTTGCGCTGGCGGGAGTAGAGGTTCAGCGCGCCGAGCCGGGGCGGGTCGTCGCCGGGGACGAGCCCCACCGCGAACACGCTCCGCACCCCGAGCGCGACCGCCCTGGGCGCCCAGTGGGGCCAGGGCGCCTCGGCGAGGTCGGGGACGTCGACCACGCCCTCGCCGGGCGTGCGGGTGGCCTCCACGCACGGGCCCTCGTCGAACGCGTACTGCTGTTCGTCGAGACGGTCGGCCAGGGGGTCGGTGCGCACGGGGGTGGTGTAGCGGCCCTCCTTCGTGCGCAGCGTGATGCTGACCAGGTCGGCCTCGTGGACCAGCGCCTTCACCGCGTTCACCACGCGCTCCAGCACGCCTGCGGCGGTGGGACTGTCCAGCAGCACCTTGGCCACCTGCGCGAACTCCCTGGCGAGCGGACCGCTCCACGGCTCGCCGGGAGCGTGGTCTTCGTCGCCCGCGGCGAAGAGCGCCCGCTCGGAGACCCAGTCCTGCTCACTGACCATGTCCGCATTCTGCCCGAGAATCGGCGCGGCGGAGCAGGTCCCGGAACATGAGCGAGGACCACACGACGTGCGTGAGCGCGGGCGCCAGCACGCCGCCCGTGGCGCGGCGCTGCGAGCCGAGGAGCAGGCCCATGACCGCGGAGGCGCCGACGAGCGCCGGGTTGCGCGTCGCGGTGGTCACCAGCACGTAGGCGAGCGTCGTGGTGACCACGGGGGCACGCCCGGCGACGGCGTGGAAGCCGCCCCGGAAGAACACCTCTTCGGCGACGCCGTTGACGAGCGTGGTCAGCAGCGTGGGGCCGGGTGCGCCGGCCGTGGCGTAGTCGCGCACCCGTGCGAGCGCGCCGCGCAGGACGGGCACGCGCTCCGCCACGGGCTGGACGGCGCGGAACACCCCGAACGCGGCGAACCCCGTCGCGAGCGGGACGGTCACCTCGGAGGGCCGGATCCGGCGGCGCCTCACCACCCGTCGCGGGCCGCACACCAGTCCACCGGCGAACCAGACGGCGGCCGTCGAAGCGGTGAGCGCGTAGAACCCACGGGACCCTGGCGCGGCCGTGAACGACGCGCCGAGCAGGCCGGCTCCCGCCGCGGCCACCGCCGCGGCCCGGCCTCGCCTGCTCACGAGGCCGTCCCGGACCGTGCCCGCTCCCCCAGCGCCGCAAGCACGGCGTCGTCGTAGCCCATCGGCTCGAACGGCACGACCCGGCGGATGGAGTCGTCCCGCACCACCACCTCGTTGGCCATCGAGTCCACCAGCGCCCGCCCCGTCGGCACGTCGATGTCGGTGACGAGCGACAGCCACAGCGAGGACAGCCGGGGCGTGAGCAGCGGCACCGGCACGATCACCGGGCTGCGGCCCTCGATGCGTGCGAGGCGGCGCAGCATCGCGAGGTAGCTGAGCACGTCCGCGCCGCCGACCTCGAAGATCCGCCCGCCCGCCTCCGGCACGGTCAGCACGCCTGCGAGGTAGCGGACCACGTCGGCGACCGCGATGGGCTGGGTGCGGGTCAGCGCCCAGCGTGGCGTGACCATCGCGGGCAGGCGCTCCACCAGCTGTCTCGTCAACTCCCACGAGATGCCCCCGTGCCCGACGACGATGCCGGCGCGCAGCACCGTCACCGGCACACCCGTCGCGGCGAGCAACCGCTCCACGTGCCGCCTGCTGCGCAGGTGCGGGGAGAGGTCGTCGTGGTCGTCACCGAGCCCGCCGAGGTAGACGATGCGGTGCAGCCCGGCGCCGGCCGCCGCCCCGGCGAAGGCGCGGGCCGCCTCGGCGTCGCGCCGCTCGAAGTCGGCCTCGTGCAGGGCGTGCACCAGATAGCAGGCGGCCTCGGCGCCGTCGAGCGCGGCGGCGAGCGAGTCCCGGTCGGCGACGTCGCCGTACACCGGCGTGCCGGCTCCGGCGTACCGCCGCGGACGGCGGGTCATCGCCACCACGTCGTGCCCGTCGGCCACCAGGGCGGGACAGAGCCGCCTGCCGACGAACCCCGAGGACCCGGCGACGACAACCCGCATCGCACAGCCCCTCTCCACCACGGAACGACGCGCTAACGGTGCATCCCCCGACGGTAACCGCTGCCCCCGCGCCCCGCAGGCGAAAGGACGCCGGGCACATGACCCTGTGGGATGGTTGCTGTTCATGGACCCCGAGGCAGGCGGCGGCACGGGAGGCCGCGCGGCAGCCCGCGCTGCGGACGCCCGGCAGGGTCGCCCGGCTGCGCGGCGTCTCGCCGATCACGCTGAGAAGCTGGGACTCGCGGTACGGCATCGGCCCTTCCTTCCGTCCGGAGGGACGCCAGCGGCGCTACACCGACGCCGACGTCGCCCTGCTGCGGCGCATGCGACGCCTCATCGACGAGGGCGTCCGGACCCGCGACGCCGCCCACGCCGTCCTCGGGCTGCCCGCCGAGGGCCTGATGACCGGCACCGGCGAGGAGGAGCTGGAACAGGCCACCGCCCTGATGCGCCGGGCGACCATGGCGGCGCTGCTCGACGAGTCGCTCGCCGCGAAGGGCGTCGAGGGCACGTGGTGCGACGTGGCCGCGCCCGTGCTCCGCACGCTGGGCCGCCGCTGGGCGCGCGGGCTGGAGTGCTTCGCGGTGGAATGGGCAATGACCACGGAGTTCTCCGCCGCGCCCGACCGCTACGTCCAGCCGTGCGGCTCCATGCGCGGCGGCTCGTGCGTCCTGCTCGCCCCGTGCCCTCACGAGCAGCACACCCTGCCGCTGGAGGTGCTGAGGGCGGCGCTGTGCGAACGGGAGGTCCCGGTGGTGTTCCCCGGCCTGCCCTCGGGCGAGGCCCCGACCCTGGACCTGGTGTCCCGGCTGAACCCGACCGGCGTCATGCTGTGGTCGATGGCCTCGGCGACCGCGGACACCGCGCTGCTGCGCGCCCTGCGCGGCCGGGGCACGACCGCGGTGCCGCCCTCGCCCTGCTCGCCGGAGACGACCGAGGCGCCGGCGATCACTGAGATCACCGGCGCCCCTCTGTGCGAGTTGGTCGGGTAGGGCCCGTTCGGGCCGGAGATCAACTACCCGGCCGGACGGGTCCTACTCGCGGCAGTGGCGCGGATCACGATCCGGCGATGTGGGGCACGTCCCGCGAACCGGTGCCGCGCAGAGTCCGCCTGACGCCGCCGGGCGGGTCCGTATCAGCGGGCACCCGCCGCGCTCGCCGCCGTCTTGTCCGCGCGGATGAGAACGCTCAGCCCAGTCCGGGGAGGCGGAGGTCGAGCCGCAACACCCGGCCCCGTGCGCCTGCCCGGCGAGGAGCGGTCAGCTCGGCGGCGCCGTCGGGCGGCGTCATGCCGCTCCCGGCCAGTGCGAGCGCAGGAGCGCCGCGGCTCGCGGGTAGTCGCGCAGCAGCAGGCCGAGCTCGGTGGCGAGCGCGGTCACCCGCGGCTCCGGGACCCGGCGGGCGGACAGCAGTGCCCGCGCCCACGCCGCCGTGTCGCCGAGCAGCCGCCCGTCACCGGTCAGCAGCGCGCCCTGCACGGCGGACAGCGACTGGTCGGCGCAGTCCCCCACCGCCACGGCGATGCCGGAGTGCTCCGGTGTTCCCTCGGCGAAGGCGTCCTGCGGCCGCCACCGCCGCCGGAGCGTCTCGACGAGCGTGTGGTGGTTCAGCTCCAGCCCCTGCTGTTCGGCCAGCGGCTCGGCGGCCAGCGGCGTTGCCGGCTCCACAACGGAGGGCAGTGTCTTCACCGCGTCGACGGCCTCGCGCAGGCCCGGCGCCCACGCCGTGGCGCCCAGCGCGCGGGCCCTGGTGCCGTCGGGGCCGAGAGCGGTGCCGCCCGCGATGACCGGGATGCCCGCGCTCGCGCAGGCCTCGACGAACTGCCGGGTTCCGGGCAGCGCCCAGGCTGTCGAGCAGCTCACCGCCACGGCTTCCGGGCCAGAGTCGTGCAGGTACGCGGACAGCCTGCCCGCCGGGGTGCAGGCGCCGAGGTAGGCCACGTTCCAGCCCCGCTCACGCAGGCCGGTGGCGATCACCAGCGCGGGCAGGGAGTGCCATTCGCGTTCGGCGCAGCCGACCACGATCCGGCCCCTGGTCACGGGCAGGCGCCGCACCCACCGGGCGATGGCCTCCGTCGCGGCCACCGAGACACCGGTGGCGATGTGCTCCTGCGCGACCGACCACTCGCCCCGCTGCCAGCGCTGGCCGATGCGCCGCTGCGCCTCGCTGATCACGTCGAGCAGGAGGACGGTGGGCTCGACGCCGCGGTCGAGAAGCTCGTCGACGATGCCGACGCCCTGACCGGCGTCACCCGCGGTGAGCGCGCGTTCGAAACGGGGGAGAGCGAGCCCGGCTTCGGTCGTGGTGGACATCGCGGGCGTTCACTCCCCACAGCGGACGGCGAGCAGGGCGATGTCGTCGTGACCGCGGCCGTCGAGGTGTTCCATCACCCGCCGCTCGACGACCTCGCACAGCGTCTCCGGGCTCGCCCCGGCGTAGGGCGGCAGGAGCGCGCGGAGCCGCTCCTGTCCGAACAGGCCGTCGCGGCCCCGCGCCTCGTACACGCCGTCGGTGTAGAGCAGCATCGCGTCGCCCGGCTGCAGCAGCACCGCGGCCTCCTCGTAGCGCAGGTCCGGCAACACGCCGACCAGCGTGCCGAACAGCACGGGTTCCTCGACGGAGCCGTCGCCACGGAGCACCAGCGGCGCCGGGTGCCCGGCCACGGCGATCGTCGCGAGAGTCCCGGCACCGTCCGGCGCGGGACGCAGCCGCGCGCACGCGACCGTGACGAACCGGTCGGGGCGGTCGGCATAGAGCACGTCGTTGAGCGCGGCCAGGATCGCGGCGGGCGAGCGGTCGAACCGGGCCGCGGTCTTGATGGTCTGCCTTGCCTTGCCGGTGAGCACCGCGGCCTCGACGCCCTTGCCGCAGACGTCACCGACGACGACGGACACATCGCCGGGTACGCCGTGCACGTCGTAGAAGTCACCGCCGATGTCCAGCCGTTCCTGGGCCGTGCGGTAGCAGGCGGCCACCCGCAGACCGGGCACTGCGGGCAGCTCCGGCGGGCGCAGGCTCGCCTGCAACGTCGCCACCACGTGCCTGCGTTCCTCGTAGAGCCGGGCGGCGTCGAGCGTCACGGCCGCGTGCCGGGCGAACTCCTCGGCGAGCGCGACATCGGCCTGTGTGTACCCCTGTCCGGCGCCCCGCACCGCGATGAGCGCGCCGACCGCGCTGCCCCTGGCGGTGAGGCCGACGCCGAGGACCTCCGCCAGGCCGAAGCCCGCCGCGATCGCCAGCAGGTCCGCGTCCGGGATGAGGCCGGCGAGTCCGGCCGCGGAACCCGCCCCTGGCGTGGAGTGCAAGAGCTCGGGCCTGCCGGCCCGGCGGATCCGCCCGAGCGCGGAGTCCTCCGCCAGCCGCGGCACGTGGACCGGGGCCAGCGGAGCGCCGTCGGTGTCGCACGCTGAGAGCGTGACGCCGCAGCCGTCGAAGAGCGCGAGCACGGCCCAGTCGCCGAGCACGGGAACGGCCAGACGCAGGGCCCGCAGCACGGTCCTGCGCACGTTGAGCGATCCCGCCAGCTGGCGCGACACGTCGAGGAGGAACGCGGATTCGCCCGAGGGCCTGGTCGGCCGCGGGACCGGACCCCCGGCGGGGCCGAGCGCCACGTCCATGGCGACTCCTCGGGACGGCTGCGTGCGATCTGCCGACTCTAACGCGCCGGGGCCCCGCCGTGGCGCAGGTCGCCCGCAGTGAAGGCCACCTTCACTGCGTGGAATCAGACTCAGCGGCGCGGAGCGCCTCCGTCTGGGTGGTGGAGGGAGACGGGCGGGCGCAGGCATGGTGGCCTTCACTGCGGCTGGTCCGTGGCAGCTGAACGCCCCGGCCGCCTGAGCGCTCAGGCGCGAAGCTTCACCAGCTCCCCCAGTGCCTGCCTGGCCCGCGCCGTGCCGTCCGGGTCGGCGAACCGGCCGATGTCGTAGAGCACGACGTGCTCGCAGCCCGCCTCGTGGTAGCGCTCCAGCTCCTCGGCCACGTCCTCGGGCGAGCCGTGCAGCACGGCGCCCCGCACCACGGCGTCGGGGATGCTCTCCAGGAGCGCGTCCGCCCGCTCCGGCGCGATCTCGTGCGGCACGTAGCCGTGCGGCAACGGGTACTCCGCGCCGTGCTCGGCGAAGCCGCCCTTGCCGCGGTAGAGCGCCACCGCCCGCACCGAAGGGTGCTCCAGCAGCGCGAGGCTCTCCGCGCGCGTGGGCGCGAGCGCCGACCACAGGAACACGGTGGGCGTGATCTCCGCCGGGTCCCGCCCGAACGCCTCGGCGTGCTCCCGCAGCGTCGCGAGCTTGTCCGCGTAGGCCGACGGCGGCAGGCTCGTCGGGATCCAGCCGGTGCCGTGCCGGGCGGTCAGCTCCAGCATCTTCGGCCCGTGCGCCGCGACGTGGATGCCGAACGGCGCCGTCGCGGTGATCGCCAGGTCCGGCCCGCCGTCCTCCACCGGTCCACCGGTACGCAACGCGGCGAGCGTCCGCAGCGCGGGCCGCATGTAGTGCAACCGCCCGGTGCGTTCCCTGCCGTGGTCGAGCCCGAACGGCAGCAGCTGCCCCGGGTCGCCGACACCCAGCCCGAGCGCCAGCTCCCGCCCGGCGAGCCAGCCGATCGTGCTCGCCGTGTGGGCGAGGGCCACGGCGCTGCGCCGCACCGGGTCGGTGACGGCGACGCCGAGCCGCACCCGGCGCGTGGTCACCGCGGCCGCGGCGAGCAGGGAGAACGGGTCGAGCACCCGGTGCGGGTCGGCCAGCGCCGTGCGCCTGGTGCCGCGGGGGAACCAGCCCTGCAGGTGGTCGAGCAGCCACACCGCGTCGATCCCCTCCTCGGCGTCGGCCCAGCGCGCGTCGTCGAGCGGGTCGAGATCGGGGTGCACGGAGATGCCCGCGCCGATGGTCAGCACGTTCGAGATCCCTTCGTCGAGGTTGGTCACTTGGTCGATTCCAGGCCGGCCGGGCTCGCGCCGGCGAGAACGTCCTGACCTCGCTCGCGCAGGAACAGCGCGGCGACGAACGACACCACCGCGGTGCCGGTCATGTAGAGGGCGATGGCGGTCCAGCCGCCCGTGCGGTCGAGCAGGAACGTGGCGACGATCGGCGCGAGCCCGCTGCCGAGCACCGTGCCCAGCGTGTAGCCCACCGACATGCCGGTGTAGCGCACACCGACCGGGAAGACGTGGGCGAACAGGGTCGGCATCACGCCGTAGTTCGCCGCGTACGGCAGGAACATCAGCACGAAGCCCAGCAGCATCAGCGGCAGGTCCGCGGTACCCAGCAGCCCGAACCACGCGTACGGCACCACCGCCATGCCCACGATCCCGGCGAGGAAGACGCGCTTGCGGCCCACCCGATCGGAGAGCCAGCCGAAGAACGGGATCGCGATGATCGTGAGGACGTTGACCATGGTGACCAGCCCGAGCAGGACGTCCCGGCTCGCGCCGACGTGCTCCGTGCCGTAGGCGAGGGAGAACACGGTGCCGACGTAGAAGGTCACGCCCGCCGACAGGTACGCGAGGCACATCAGCACCACGCGCAGCGGGTGCCCGCGCAGCACCTCGACCACGGGCACCTTGCGCACGGCGCCCTTGCGCTGCACGGCCTTGAAGTCGGGGCTCTCGTCGAGGCGGAGCCGGATGAACAGGCCGAGTGCCACGAGCACGGCGCTGCACAGGAACGGGATGCGCCAGCCATATGCCGCGAAGTCGTCATCGGGCAGCTGTGAGACGAGCAGGAACATCAGGTTCGCGAGCAGCAGGCCCCACCCGGCGCCGGTGTTCACCACGGCGCCGAAGAAGCCGCGCCGGGCTGGCGCCGCGTGCTCGACGCTCATGAGCACGGCCCCGCTGTACTCGCCGCCGAGCGAGAAACCCTGGACGAGCCGGACCAGCACCAGCAGGATCGGCGCGGCCACACCGATCTGGGCGTACGTCGGGAGCAGGCCGATGACGAACGTCGCGCCGCCCATCAGGGTCAGCGTGAGCACCAGCATGGCCTTGCGGCCGATCCGATCGCCGAAGTGGCCGAACACCACCCCGCCCAGTGGCCGCGCGACGAACGCGATCGCGAACGTCGACAGCGCGAGCAGGGTGCCGACGAGCGGGTCGAACTGCGGGAAGAACTGCTCGTCGAACACCAGCGAGGCCGCGGTGCCGTAGATGAAGAACTCGTACCACTCGACGGTGCTGCCGATCAGGCTGGAGATCAGGACCTTGCGAGCGTGTGCGTCGTGCGTCATGAACCATCGACTCCAACCCGGTGAGGGCCGGGCCGGCCTTGCCTCGGGCAAGCCGGCGCGGACTACGATGTGTGGGGCGTTCAACGGTGAGCAACGTGGAGGTTAAGCACTTGTCTGACAACAGTCAACTGACATCGGGCCTGCAGGAGTCGCTCTCGCGCCGCCCGCTGCCCGACGTGATCGCGGAGCGGATCACCGCGACCATCGCCAACGGCACCCTCACGCCGGGCGACCGGCTGCCCTCCGAGCCGGTGCTCGCCAAGCAGCTGCAGGTCGGGCGCACGTCACTGCGCGAGGCACTGCGCAAGCTCGCCACGCTGGGCGTCATCGAGATCGTGCGGGGCAAGGGCACGTTCGTGTGCGAGCCGCCACCGGAAGACCCGACGACCCAGTACGTCCAGTGGAGCCTCGACCAGGGCTTCGCGCTCTCCGAGCTCCTGGAGGTGCGGATCGGGCTGGAGACCACCGCGGCAGGGCTCGCCTGCACGCGCGCGACCGACGACGAACTCGGCGAGCTCGACCGGCTGCGCGCCGAGCACGACAAGGCCCACGACAGCGGCCTCGACGCGCTCGTGCGCACCGACGAGGCGCTGCACGAAGGCATCGTCCGCGCCGCGCACAACGTGGTGCTCGCCGGCATGTACCTGCCGCTCGTCCCCCAGATGACCGAGTTCCGCCGTCGCACGCTGAGCCTTCCCCGCGCGCAACAGCGCTCCGACGACCACCGCTACATCACCGACGCCATCGGCAGGCGCGACCCCGAGGCCGCCCGCAGGGCGGTGGCCGAGCACCTGTGGATCTTCTACCAGGAGGTGCGGGCCGTCGCGGCGCCCGGCGAGGTCACGGGCACGGAGGTGCGCAGCGTCGCCACCTTCGTCTGAGCGCCGCGCCCACCCCGCGTCATAAGTCCTCCTTATGGCGATCTTGGCGATTGCCGTCTACCAGGCCCCGGGCCCGTGTGTTTCGATCGCACGGCCCGTATCGCAGGAGCTTCGGGCCTGGCTGGGAAGGACTGGGCACAATGGTCGTGCTGCACACGACGATCGCGATCCTCGCTGTCGTCCTGCTCATTCTCGTGACGCGGGTGGATCCCGTGATCGCACTCGTCATCGGGTCGATCTACCTCGGCCTCACGGCCGGCCTCGGTTTCGACGGCACGATGACGGCCATCGCCGAGGGCTTCGGCGAGATCATGGCCGAGGTCGGGTTGCTCATCGGCTTCGGTGTCCTACTGGGATCACTGCTGTTCTCCGTTGGAGCACTGCAGAAACTCGTCGAGAAGCTGCTGAGGGCGCTCGGCCCTGGGCGGCTGCCCTACGCGCTGGCGGCCGCGCTGAGCGCGATCTTCCCTTCGATCTATGTGGACGTTCAGCTCGTGCTCGCCGCGCCGCTGGCGAGGTCCGCGGCCCCTCGCATGGGCCGCAACGGACTCGCGATGATGGGCGGCGCGCTGACGGCGGGCATCCTGGTGGGTTACGTCTTCGTGGTGCCCGGTCTCGGTACCCTCGCGATCGCCGGGCTGCTCGACGTTCCGCTCGGGACGATGCTCGTCTACGGCTTCGTCATCGGGCCGATCACCGCGCTGCTGACCGTGTTCCTGTGGGGCCGGCTGCTCAAGCGCGGCTTCTGGAACGCGGCGAAGGACGAGACCGGCGGCGCCGAGCTGGAGCCCACGGGCGGGGCCGCGCCGTCACCCCGCGAGCCGGACGGTGCGGGTGGCGTGGCGACCGAGCGCGAGACCGTCCGCACCGCTCCCCCGCTGACGATCTCCCTGCTGCCGATCGTCGTGCCGCTGTTGCTGATCGCGACCGGCGCCATCACCGAGGCCGCCGGTGTGGAGTCCAGCGTGCTGGCGTTCCTCGGCGACCCCGTCTTCGCACTGTTCGTCGGCCTGCTCGGGGCCTACGTGCTCGCCAAGCGGACCCTGGGCCGGGAACAGCTCGGCGAGGCGATGTCCAAGGGCTTCAACTCCACCGGGCAGATCCTCTTGATCACCGGCATCGGCGGGTCGCTGGGCGCCGTGATCGGCGAGACCGGTCTGGACAAGGTGCTTGGCGGGTTCTTCTCGGCCGACGCCGGGGTCCCCGCGCTGGTCACGATCCTGCTGGCGTGGCTGGTCGCGGCTGTGCTACACCTGGCCATCGGGTCGATCTCCGTCGCCGCGATCGCCGCGGCCGGAATCCTCGCCCCGATCATGGGCAGCCTCGCCATCCCCGCGGAGGTGCTCGCGCTCGCGATCGGCTCAGGCGCCCTGTTCGCGTTGCAGGTGAACAGCAACTTCTTCTGGATGTTCCAGACCCTGCTGGGGGTGACCACCCGGGGCGCGCTCAAGGCGCTGACGTTCGTCACCGCGCTCGCCTCGGTGGTGTCGCTCGTCCTGGTCTCGGTCGTCAGTTTCGTCGTGTAGGGAAAGAGAAAGATGCAGCCCCTTCGTGGAGTGACGGTCGTGTCGCTTGAGCAGGCCATCGCCGCTCCGTACGCCAGCAGGCACCTCGCCGATCTCGGCGCCCGCGTGATCAAGGTGGAACGGCCAGGCGCCGGCGACTTCGCGCGCTCCTACGACTCGCGCGTGAAGGGCCTCAGCTCGCATTTCGTGTGGGTCAACCGGAACAAGGAGTCGCTGACCCTCGACTTCAAGGACCAGCGCGGCAACGAGGTGCTCCGCCGGCTGCTGGCGGAGGCCGACGTGTTCATCCAGAACCTCGCGCCGGGCGCGGCGGCCCGCGCCGGGCTCGGGGCCGACGAGCTGCGGGCCGCCAACCCACGGCTGATCGTGTGCGACATCTCCGGCTACGGCTCGCCGGGACCGTACGAGTCGATGAAGGCCTACGACCTCATGGTGCAGAGCGAGGCCGGCCTGCTGTCGGTGACCGGTTCCGGCGCGGACCTCGCGAAGGTGGGCATCTCCGTGTCCGACATCGCGGCGGGGATGTACGCCTACAGCTCGATCCTCGCGGCGTTGCTGGAGCGGGGCCGCACCGGCGAGGGGTCGCATGTGGACGTCTCGATGCTGGAGGCGACGGTGGAGTGGATGGGTTTCCCGCTCTACTACACCTACGACGGCGCGGAGCCGCCGCCGAGGGCGGGCGCCGCGCACGCGACGATCTACCCCTACGGCCCGTTTCCCGCGGGCGACGGCAAGGTCGTGATGATGGCCATCCAGAACGAGCGTGAGTGGCGCGCGTTCTGCGAGAAGTTCCTGAAGCGGCCCGAGCTGGCCACTGATCCCGCGTACGCCACCAACGCCGACCGCAACGCCAACCGCGAGGCGCTCGGAGCGATCATCACCCAGCGCTTCGGGGAGCTGACGAGCGAGCAGGCCATGGAGCTGCTCGCCGAGATCCCGGTCGCGCACGCCAGGGTCAACACGCTCGCCGAGGTGTGGCGGCACCCGCAGCTCGCCGCGCGCGGGCGCTGGCACGAGGTGGGCACCACCGCGGGCCCGGTGCCCGCGCTGGCCCTGCCGGGCCTGGCCACCGGCGAACCCCGGCTGGATCCCGTGCCCGGTCTCGGCGAGCACACCCGCGCGATCCTCGCCGAGCTGGGGCTGGCGGAGGGCGAGATCGACGCGCTGGTCGCCGAGGGCGTCGCCTGACCCGCCGGTCCGGGTGAGAGGATCGGCCTGCCAGGAGCACGGCAGGAAGGCGGCACGATGGACATCGCCCACCTGCGCGACTTCATCACCGTCCTCGACGCGGGCAGCCTCACCAGGGCGGCCACCGAGCTGCACGTGTCCCAGCCCGCGCTGAGCCAGCGGATGGCCCAGCTGGAGCACCAGCTCGGCGTGCGGCTGCTCGAACGCGGACCGCGCGGCGTGCGGCCCACCCCGGCGGGCCGGTCGCTCTACCGGGACGCCCAGCAGCTGGTGCGCCAGTTCGACCGGCTCTCCGAGGACATCGCCAGCGACCGGGACGGGGTGCACGGCCCGGTGGCGATCGGACTGCCGACCACCGTCGCCACGCACTTGGCGCCCGCGCTGTTCTCGTGGACGAAGGCGCACCACCCCGGCGTCCACCTGCAGCTGTTCGAGTCGATGAGCGGCTACATCCACGAGCTGCTGCTCGGCGGCAGGCTCGACCTGGCGGCCGTCTACCGCGAGGACGACGCGCGAAGGCCCGGCGAGGTGCCCCTGTACTCGGAGGACCTCTACCTGATCGGCACGCCGGATCCGGAGCCGGAGTCCGAGCACGAAGTGAGCGTCTTGGAGCTGCGGGAGGTACCGCTGGTGGCGCCGGGCGGACGCAGCAACCTGCGCGCGCTGATCGACCGCGCGTTCGGCGGGCACGGGCTCGTGCCCACGGTGGTCGCCGACGTCGAGTCGCTCGGCACCATGATCCGCATCGCGGAGAGCGGCGAGGCGTGCACGATCCTTCCGCTGTCGGTGTTCGCCGGGAACCGGCGGCCGCGCGACGTCGGCGCCCGCCGGATCACCGGTCCCCCGCTCGCCAGGCACGTCGCGATCCGCACCGCCACCGAGTTCTACGAGCCGCGCGACGCGGTGGTGGCCGTGCGCCGTGGCATCGTCGAGGTGACACGGCGGCTCGCCGGGGACGGCCGCTGGGAGGGCATCCGCCTCGCCGGACTTCAGCGCTGAGCGGCCGTATGCTGGGAGGCTTCGCTGGCGACGTGTGACCCGGGGAGGTCGCCGTGGACTGGTATCAGCGCACGTTCGTCGACACGGGCCGCTCTGCCGCGCTGTGCGCGCTGCTGGGGTTCCTCGTCACCTTCGCCGTCGTCCGGACGATCACACGCCGCATCCACGCCAGGCGTGGGGAGCCGGAGCGGGGTGCGCTGCGCGACGTCCACGTCGGCGGCGTGCACGTCCACCACCAGGTGTGGGGAATCCTGCTGCTCCTGGTCACCGGGATGCTGACGTTCCGGTACGACCCGCAGGCGCCGTGGGCCGAGCTGCTCGCGGCGCTGTTCGGCGCCGGGGCGGCGCTCACCCTCGACGAGTTCGCCCTCTGGCTCTACCTCAACGACGTCTACTGGTCGGCCGAGGGCCGCCGCTCGCTCGACGCGATCCTGGTCGGCGGCGCGGTCGGCACCGCGCTGCTGTTGCAGTCCTCGCCCATCGGCGCCGACCCCGAGGACAGCGGCACCGCGTTGGCGTTCGCGGCGACCGTCGTGCTCCACTTCTCCATGGCGGGAGTCTGTGTGCTCAAGGGCAAGCTCCCGACGGGGATCATCGGCGTCGTCGTGCCCGTGGTCGCCACGGTGGGCGCGATCCGGCTGGCCAAACCGTCGTCGGTGTGGGCGCGCCGCCGCTACGGCGAGGCGAAGCTCGCCCGCGCCGACCACCGGTTCGGAGCCGCCTACCAGCGCAGGGTCAACCGGTTCCTCGACCTGCTGGGCGGTAAGCCCGACCGGCCGTGAGCGTCACCGCGGCGGCTGCCCGTATCCGTGCGGCGGGTAGCCGGGCTGCGGCGGATACGGCTGCCGGTACGGCGCGTGACCCTGCGGAGGGTAGGGCTGCGGCGGCTGGGGCGGGTACTGCTGGGCGGGCTGCTGCCAGCCCTGCTGTGGCTGTGGGACGGGGGACTGCGGCGCATGGCCCTGCCCCGCCGCCAGCTGCTCCGCGGTGACCCGCTTCTTGCGGGCGAAACCGTGGTACGCCCACGCCGAACCACCGACGAGCATCGCGGCCCCGCCGCCCAGCAGCAGCCAGCCGGTGGTCTTGTTGTCGCTCGCCTGCTCGTCCAGGCTCCGCTCGGCCGTCGTCTCGCCGTTGCGGGTCTCCTCGCAGACCTGCCCCTCGCTCATCTCCTGCGAGCCGCACATCACCCGGTCGTCGCCGAGAACCAGGATGCCGCCGACGATCAACCCGGCACCCACCACCGCGGCGCCGACGGCCTGCATCCGTTCCTTGATCAGCCGCGCGTTCGTCATCCTCGCCGCGCGCGCGTAGTTCACGTTCATGCGAAACGTTCCTTCCCCAGTGTCCGATCGCGCCACACCCTAGCCCTAGGATCACCGGGTGATCGTTCCACCCGGCCGCTGGAAGCCCGTGACAAACGGAGAATCGGGCGCAACGGTCTTGTGCGACACAACGGGCTCCCGCTACGCCAAGCACGTTCCCGCGAGCGGGCGAGCGGAGC
Source organism: Prauserella endophytica (assembly GCF_005146945.1). GTDB lineage: Bacteria > Actinomycetota > Actinomycetes > Mycobacteriales > Pseudonocardiaceae > Prauserella_A > Prauserella_A endophytica. The sequence goes on along the minus strand of NZ_SWMS01000010.1, from coordinate 222,418 downwards.
TGGCAGCGGAACGCGACCGTGTCTCCTGGCTCGCCGGCACCGGTGTCGCCTGCCCCCGCGTGCTGGACTGGACCGAGGACCACACCGGCGCGTGCCTCATTACCAGCGCGGTGCCCGGCGTTCCCGCCGACACGGTGCCGCCCAAGGCACTCGCCAAGGCGTGGCCCTCGATCACCGGCACCGTGCGGCAGCTGCATGAACTGTCCACAGACGACTGTCCGTTTCGGAGGGACCTGGCGCGAATGTTCGCACTGGCGAGGGAGGTCGTCGCCAGGGACGCGGTGGAGCCGGACTTCCTCCCCGTCGAACAGCAGGGCACGCCCCCGGCGGAACTGCTCGCCCGGCTGGAGCCGCGACTCGAGGAGCGGCTCGCCGAGGAGCCTGCCGACACCGTGGTGTGCCACGGCGACCTGTGCCTGCCCAACATCGTCCTCGACCCGGACACCCTGGAAGTGTCGGGACTGATCGACCTGGGCAGGCTCGGCCTGGCCGACCGGCACGCCGACCTGGCACTGCTGCTCGCCAGTTCGCGGGAGACGTGGCCGGACGAGACGGAGGCCCGCGCGGCGGACGAGGCGTTCGCCGGCCGCTACGGACACCCGCTGGACGCGGACCGGCTGCGGTTCTACCTGCACCTCGACCCGCTGACGTGGGGCTGAACCCCGCTCAACCGGTCGCGGCGTCCCCGATGCCGGTGACCTCGGCGAGCACGAGGTCCGTGCCGAGGCCGGTGCCGCTCAACCTCGCGCTCAACTCGGGCGACTTCGGCGAGATCGACATGTTCACCACGGCCTGGGACTCACTCGCCACCGCCTGAGGGACCCGGTGAGCACCGTGAGCACCGAGCTCGTCGCGGCCGCCGCACGCCTCGCGGAGCTGGGCCTCTCCCCCGGCTCGTCCGGCGACGTGAGCGTGCGCGAGGGCGACTCGATCGTCATGTCCCCACCGGAGCCGACCTCGCGGCGCTCGACTCGGAGCGCCTCTCGGTGCTCGACGCAGGCCGAGGCCATCGAGCGGCTCGGGCTCCCGTTCCGGGCCGCGCTGCTCGCCAACCACGGCCTCGTGGTGGCGCTCGACGCCGCGATCGAGCTGGAGGAGGCGAGCAAACTGCTCCTGCTCCTCGGCGACCGTCCGATCAGGACACTCGGGGAGAGCGGCGGGGTGCGCCTCGGCGAGCGCTACGGCTCACCCTGGGGCGGCTGAGCCGCTCGCCTGGAGCCGGGTGGCACGGGGCTGTTCGTCGCGCTTGTGCATCAGCCGGTCCGGCCACCAGATCCACCTGCCGATGTCGAGCGTCAGCGCGCACACGAGCACTCCGCGAACGATCATCGTGTCGATCAGGACGCCGACCGCGACGGCGAAGCCGAGCTCGGCGAGGAAGGTCAGCGGCAACGTGCCCAGCACCGCGAACGTGCCCGCGAGCACCAGGCCCGCGGAGGTGATGACCCCGCCGGTGGTCGCGAGCCCGGTCAGCATCCCGCGCCTGGTGCCGTCCCGCGACGCCTCCTCGCGCACGCGCGTCATGAGGAAGATGTTGTAGTCGATCCCCAGCGCCACCAGGAAGACGAACACGAACAGCGGGAACGACGGATCGGCGTTCTCGAACCCGAACACGTTGTTGAAGAAGAACGCGCTGATGCCGAGCGTGGCGAAGAACGAGAGCACCACGGTCGCGATCAGCACCAGCGGGGCCAGCAGCGACCGCAGCAGCACCGCCAGTATGCAGAACACCACCACCAGCACCAGCGGGATGATCAGGTTGCGGTCGTGGGTGTTGGCCTGCGCCGTGTCGTACAGCAACGCAGCCTGCCCTCCGGCAAGCGCGCCCGCGTCGGGGACGGCATGCACGGCGTCGCGCACGTTCACCAGCGTCGCGAGCCCCTCCTGCGTGTCCGGCGCGGCCTCGGTGGTCCCCTCCAGGTAGGCGATCCCGTCCCGAACCTCCGGCTGCCCGACCGACACGACACCCGGCACGCCCGCGAACGCCTCGCGCACCTGCCCGGCCTGTCCCGCGTTGGAGACGACCTGGATGGGCTGCCCGGCCCCGGCCGGGAAGTGCTCGGCCAGCACCCGCTCCCCCACCACGGAGTCCGGGGTCTCGGTGAAGGAACCGGCATTGGTGAGCCCGTCGGCCTTGAGTGTCAGCGTGCCCAGCGCGAGCACTCCCAGCACCACCGCGGTCACCGCCCACGCCACGCGCGGGCCACGGGCGACCGTCCTGCCGATGCGCGCCCACAGGCCGCGTTCGGTCCGGTCGGCCGAGCCGAACGCGGGCCGCACGGGCCAGAACACCCAGCGGCCGGTGATCGTCAGCAGCGCGGGCAGCAGGGTCACCATGGCCAGCAGGGCGATGCCGATGCCGATCGCCGCGACGGGGCCCAGCCCTGCCGTGGAGTTGAGGTCCGCGAACAGCAGGCACAGCATGCTGATCGCGACGGTCGCGCCGCTGGCCCAGATCGCGGGCCCGGCGCGGTGCAGGGCGTAGGCCATCGCCTCGTGCCGGTCGGAGTGCCTGCGCAGCTCCTCCCGGTAGCGCGCCACGAGCAGCAGCGCGTAGTCGGTGCCCGCGCCGAACACGAGCACCAGCAGGATGCCCGCGCTCTGCCCGTTGACGGTCAGGTCGGCGTAGCGGGCGAGCAGGTACACGACGCCCTGTGCCACCGCGAGCGCCGACCCGACGACGAGCACCGGGAGCACCCAGAGCGACGGGCTGCGGTAGGTCAGCAGCAACATCGTGACCACCACGGCGAGCGCGGCGTAGAGCAGCGTGGAGTCGATCCCCTCGAACGCCTCCGCGCTGTCGCCCCCGAACCCGGCGGGGCCGGTGACGTGCACGGACACCTCGTCGGCTCCGTCGCCCGCGATGCGGCGCATCTCGTCGATGAGCCCGGGCAGCCGGTCCCAGCCGTCCTCGCCGATGTCGAGCGGCACAACCACCTGCGCCGCCTCCGGCAGGGGCCGCTCACCCGACGGGATGGGCCCGGCCACCCTGCGGTCGACGCCGTCGAGACCGGCGAACGCGCGCGTGTCGTCCGCGATGCGCGCGAGGTCGGCCTGCCGCAGCCCCTCGGGCCGGTCGTAGACGACGATCGCGGGAACCTCGTCGCTGGACCGGAAACCCTCCAGCACGCGCAGCACCTCGGTCGACTCGGCGCTTTCCGGCAGCCACGACGACGCCTGGTTGTCCTGGACGTCGGTGAGTTTGCCCGAGAGCGGGCCGAGCGCGGCCAGCGCACCCAGCCACAGCACGAGCACGACCCACTTGCCCACCCGGCCGCAGGGAAGCCGCGCGGCCCGCCGCGCGCCGCTGGGGATCTCGTCCATGGGTCCCACCCCCATCCGGAAACCCCGAAGCTAACCCGGGGACGGGGTGCGGGACGCGGGCCGGAAGTCCCCAATCGGCTTGCGGCGGCGGGGCTTTCCGCACTCGCGGCGACCCCTGGGTGACGGTGCGGCCACGGACCGTCCCGTGCAATCAACTCGATCTTGAACGAAGGCACTGGCGGGACGGCGCCGAGCGCCACGACCTGATCGCCGGCGCGGTACGGCAGAGCTACCGACGCCGCGGCGTGTCAGGCGAGAAAGCCGTCCAGCTCGGCGAGGAACACGGGCCAGGCGGGCTCGTCCTCGGTGAGGATGTGGTTGCGGCTGTCGAGGAAGCACAGCCTGCTGTCCGGGATGAGCGCGGCGAGCTCCTGCGCTTGCGCCTTCGGCACGCGCAGGTCCCCGCGCGAGTGCAGGATCAGCGTGGGGCAGCCGACCCGGGGCGCCAGGGCGGACACGTCGATGTGCGCGAACACGTCGAGGAACCGCACGACGTTGTCGATCGACGTCGTCGCCCGCTGCAGGTCGTTGAACGCGTCCCACAGCTCCCGGGTGCCGCCCGGCAGGAACTGGCTGGCGAACACCTGCCGGAACGTCGGGTCGTCGTGCCGCCAGCCGATCCGGCCCAGGGTCAGGTCGAGCGCCGCCTCCTCCTTCTCCTCCGGCGTGGCGGCGCGCGCGAACCGGCCCCGGCTGTACGCGCCCGCGAGTACCATCCGGGACACGCGCTCGGGATGGCGCACGGCGTAGGCGATCGCGACCGCGCCGCCCTGTGAGACGCCCAGCAACGGGAAACGCTCCAGCGCAGCCGCGTCGGCGACCAGCTCCAGATCGTCCACCCAGTCCTCGAAGCGGAACTCGCCGACGTCCCAGTCGGACAGCCCGCAGCCTCGCTCGTCGTAGCGCACGAGCGTGTGCCTTCTGGCGAGCCCGTCCAGCCAGTGCGCCCAGATCGGGCTCGTCCACTCCAGGTCGAGGTGGGTCAGCCAGTTCGCTGCCTTCACCAGCGGCGGCCCCGATCCGGACACCGCGTACGCCACCCGCACGCCGTCGGCCGAGCGGCAGTAGCGGATCCGCTGCGGGATGCGGCCGTGCGCGGCCGGCGGGCCGCCGTCGGTCTCCCGCACGTCGGCGACGAACCGGTACCCCACCCCGTGCACCGTGGCGACCATGCGCTGGGCTCCGCCGCTGTCCCCGATCGCCCGGCGCAGCGCCTTGACCCTGCTGGTGAGCGCCGACTCGGTGACGTGGCGGTAGCCCCACACCGCGTCGAGCAGCTCCGTCTTGCCGACCACGCGGTCACGGTGCCGGATGAGGTGGGTCAGCAGCGAGAACACCTGCGGCTCGACGTGCACCGGCTCGCCGCGGCGGCGCAGCTCCAACCTCCGCGGGTCGACCTCACAGTCCTCGAACACGTACACGCCGCCACCCCGCTTCGAGGCCGCCGCCACGGAATCTCCACATCATCCCCACGTTTCCTCCAAGCCACCAGCCCCCGGGGCGCCCAACCTGGACGGACGACTCGGGAGAGAGGGACACCATGACCACGACGGAAACCCCGTACCTGCTGCGCAACGAACCGGACGAGCTGCGCCGTCTGGAAGAACAGGCCGCGGCACTGGCCCCGGCGACGCGCACGATCCTGCGGCTCGCGGGAATCCGGCCCGGCATGCGCGTGCTCGACCTGGGCACCGGCGCCGGTGACGTCGCGTTCGAGGTCGCCGACCTCGTGGGCCCGGAAGGCTCGGTCGTCGGCATCGACTCCTCGGCACGGGCACTGGCGTGGGCGGCCGGCCGCACCGAGGCGCGCGGGCTCACGAACGTGTCGTTCGTGCACGCCGACCTCCACGACGTCCGCCTCACCGGCCCGTTCGACGCGGTGGTGGGCCGCCTCGTGCTGCTGTACACGCCCGAGCCCGCGCGCGTGCTGCGCCGGTTCGCCGGCCTCGTGCGCCCCGGCGGGGTGGTGGTCGCGATGGAGTACGAGATGAGTGCCGCCGGCATGCTGCCCTCCACGCGCTTCGGCGAGCAGGTCGCCCACTGGATCACTGAGGCGTTCGAGCGGTCCGGGCTCGACCCGCTCCTCGGCGCCCGGCTGGAAGCGGTGTTCGGCGCGGCCGGGCTGGCGCCCGCCGTCGTGCTCGGGCTGCAGAGCTACCGGCAGCCCGGGGATCCGACGGGCGCCAGGATGGCGACGGGAATCCTCCGCACGCTCGAGCCGGTGCTCGTGCGGACCGGCACCGCGACCCCGGAGGAGCTCGGACTCGACACCCTGGAGCAGCGCTTCCACCGGCACCAGACGGACCTGGAGCTGGTCTTCCGGCTACCCACGCTCGTCGGCGCGTGGACGACGATCGGACAGAGCCGCGATCACTGAGTGCGGGCACGGCCATCGTCCTGGGAGCGGGCATGGGGCGGGCTGCTCGCGACCCGCGTGCCCGCCCCACGCCTGCGACCGCGTGACGGTGGTCGATCGCTCGTGGCCAGGGCCGGTGAGCACAGACCCGTCGCGGATTGGTGCGGCTGCGGCCCGGAGCGGCGGACCGGATGGTGCTCGACGCCACCGGGATCTTCGCCGCCCTGCGCGCCGGTTCCCCGGAGGACGCGGCGGCGCGCTGGCGGGCGAAGGTGGAGTACGCGGTGCGCTACATGGTCGCCGAGCTCCCGTTGGAGGGCTTCGACGCCGATCTCTGGAGGACGCTGACCGGCGGTTACGGCCGGGCCTGACGCGACACGGCACGGGGCACCGCTGAATACCCAACGCAAGCACATAACCTGATCGGGTGATACAGAGACGCGGTGGCCGGTGAGCGAGATCGGCAAGCTCGTCGCGGGCCGTTACCGGGTGCGGCGGCGTCTGGGCGGCGGAACGACGGGCGCCGTGTGGAAGGCCGTCGACGAGCGGCTCAAGCGGCCGGTCGCGATCAAACAGCTGCTCCCGGACACCGTGCAGGCGGACCGGGCCGTGCGCGAGGGGCGCGAGGCCATGCGGCTGCGCCATCCGCACGTCGTGTCGGTGCACGACGTCGACCACCACGACGGATCGCCACTGCTGATCATGGAGTACTTCCCGAGCCGCAGCCTCGCCGAGGTCGTGGCCGAGGACGGGCCGCTGCCGCCGATGGAGGCCGCCCGCGTCGGCGCGCAACTGGCGTCGGCGCTCGCGGAGGCGCACGAGGCCGGGATCGTGCACGGCGACGTCTCGCCGGGCACGGTACTCGTCGCCGACGACGGCACCGTGAAGCTCGGCGGCTTCGTCTCGCCCGCAGACCGGGGCGGGCGGGCCACACCGGGCGCCGACGTCCACGCCCTCGGTGCCACGCTGTCGGAGGTCCTGCCCGGAGGAACCGGCGCGCAGGCGGGGCCGCTCGCACCCTTGTTGGACGCGATGCTGGCGGAGGACCCCGCGAGGCGCAGCACCGCCGCCGAGGCCGCGGAGGACCTACTCGCGGTGGCCGAGGCCCGCTCGCTCACCGTCGCCGCGAAGCGGCCCGCGCTCGTCGGGGCCGGCGACGCGACCGTTCCCCTCGCCGGAACACCGGCGTTCACGAGGACCCTGCCCACGGTGGCGGCGGAGCGGGGGTCCCGCGCGCGGCCCACGACGCGGCGGCGCCGGTGGTGGCCTGCCGCGCTCGCGCTGCTCGTCGCGGTGCTGGCGACCGTGGTGCTCCTCGTCGCGATCCGCTCGTCCGAGGACGGCACCGCCGAGGCCACCGCGCCCGGCACCTCGCGGCCGGGCGACCCGCTCACCGCGAGTCAGCTGCGGCAGGCCGTGGCCGCGTTCTACGCACCCCTTCCCGGCGGAACCGACCAGGCGTGGGAGCGGCTCGGCCCCGGCCTGCGAGCGCAGGGCCGGGACGCGTTCGACGCGTACTGGTCGGGCGTCACGGCGGTCATCGTGGTGTCCGCGCCGAAGGTGACCGCCGCGGACAGCGTCCACGTCGGCATCGAGTTGACACTCCCCGACGGATCGACGGTCACCGAGTTCCACCAGTTCGGGGTGGTCGACCGCCACGGGACCGCCGTCCTCGACTCCGACACCGTCCTGCACACCGCGACCAGCGCACCGGCACCGCCGACCCCCGCGCGACCGCAGCCGGATACGCCCGCTGAGGACGACGACGGCGACCGCGGCGGCACCGGGGACGGCGGCGGCCGGGACACCGAGGAGGACCCGGACCCGGCGGGGCGCCGCGAGGAGCCGCGCAAGGACGACGGTCCCGGCCGGGGCCGGGGCGACGAGCACGGCAACACACGGCGAGGCGACGGCTAGCCACCCCCGTTCCAGAGGGGCCAGGCGGGCGGCCGCAGGCCGCGCTGGACTTTCGTCACGGCCCGAGCACGCTGCCGGCTCGATCGGCACGCCGGACAGGGCGGGGTGAACAGGCGGCGGGGTCGCCCGGCTTTCCGCGTACTGTCGGTGGGGTCAGCCCCCGCCACGAACCAGGGACGGAGCAGACCATGAGCAACACCCCGGACGAACCCGACTACACGCCGCCGGCCGTGCCGGAAGGCGACTACACCGAGGGCGGGGTTCCGAACTTCGACTACGTGCGCGACCGCATCGAGAACCGGTTCGCGACCTCGATTGGCTCCACGGAGCTGGCGGAGAGCACGCCGGAGGGACGCACGCTCGACGAGCAGCTGGCCGAGCGCGAGCGGGCGGGCAAGGAACGGCTGGAGCAGATCCGCAGGTCCATGCGCAAGGAGTGAGCGGAACGCCGTGACGCCCGGCGCGCGACTTCGCTCGTGCGCAGCGTTCACCGGGGAGGCCGCGATGCTCACGACGACGTTCACCGCACTGGCGGGGCGGGTCCCGATCCAGCAGGCTCTCCCCTGGGCCCGATCGCCTCGCCCGAGCTCCTGACCGCGGTCGCCGACGCGGGCGGGGTGGGCACCGTCGCGGCGCTGGGTATGACGCCGGGAACCTCGAAGCCCACTCCGCCGCGCTGCGCACCGACGGCGTCCTCGCCGCGAACCTCGCCTCCGCCGGCATCGACCCGGCGGCCGTGGAGGTCGCGGCGGCGCGGTTGCGGACCGTCGGCTTCTGCTGGCATGACCCCGGCCCCGAGCTGGCGGCCCTCGCGCACCCCGGCGGCGTGCTCGTGCGCTGGCAGGTGGGCTCCGTGCTCGGGCGCGCCAGGCACGGGACGGCGACCACGCCGGGGCCGACCTCGTCGGTCCACGGCGCCGAGGCGGGCGGGTACGTGCGCGGGCACACGGCCCTGCCGCCGCCGCTGGAGTCGGTGCTCGACGAGGTGGACGTGCCGGTGCTCGCCGCGGGCGGCGTCGGCACCGCCCCGCGGCGTGGCCGCGGCGCTCACCGCCGGAGCCGCCTGAGCCGGAGGATCCGCGTGGGCACGCGGATCGAGGCGATGGCGCTCTACACGGATGAGGCCGTCGCGGCCGTGACCGAGGTGCGAGGCGCGGCCGTCGTGGTCCGGGAACTCGCCGAGGGCGCCGAACGGCTCCTGGCTCGCTGAGTCAATGCTCGTTGAGTCACTCCGGCCAGGCGTGCACGGGTTCGTTGGTGTGCATGTGTTCCCGGTACTCGGCCACCATGCGGCGCAGCGCCTCGAACCGGCTCAGCGACGTCGCGTCGAACAGCCGGTGGAACGCGCGCGCCTGCCATGCTGCGCCGGTCGTGCCGGTGAGGCAGCGCTGCTCGATGACGCCGAGCAGCCGGTCGCGTTCGGCGGCGTCGACGTCCCAGCGCCGCAGGCCCTCGTGGGCGAGCGGCAGCAGGCGCCGCAGCACGAGCTCCGTGGCGGGCACCGTGCCGAGGCCGGGCCAGTAGAGCCGGGCGTCGGCGCCGGACCTCGCGGCGGCGTGGAAGTTCTCCTCGGCCGCGCTGAACGACATCTGGGTCCAGATCGGACGTTCCTGCTCGGCGAGCGCGCGGACGAGTCCGAAGTAGAACGCCCCGTTCGCCAGCGTGTCCACCACGGTGGGGCCCGCGGGCAGCACTCGGTTCTCCACCCGCAGGTGGGGGCGCTCACGCACGACCGCGTACAGCGGCCGGTTCCACCGGTAGATGGTCCCGTTCTGCAGGCGCAGCTCCGCCAGCTCCGGGGTGTCGCCGCGGTCGAGCACCTCCATCGGGTCCTCGTCGGAGCAGATCGGCAGCAGCGCGGAGAAGTACCGCACGTTCTCCTCGAAGAGGTCGAAGATCGAGGTGATCCACCGCTCGCCGAACCACACCCTCGGCCGCACGCCCTGCGCCTTGAGCTCCTCGCTGCGCGTGTCGGTGGCCTGCTCGAACAGCGCGATCCGGGTTTCCGCCCACAGCTGCCTGCCGAGCAGGAACGGCGAGTTCGCCCCGGTCGCCACCTGCACGCCCGCGATGGCCTGCGCCGCGTTCCAGTACGCGGGGAACTGCTCGGGGCTGACCTGGAGGTGGAACTGGGTGCTGGTGCACGCGGCCTCCGGCACGATCGTGTCGCACGTGGCCTGCAACCGCTCCGCGCCGTCGATGACGATGTGCAGGTCCTCGCCCCGAGCCGCCAGGATCTGCTGGTTCAGCAGCGCGTAGCGGGGGTTGACCGACAGTGCCGTCCCGGTCAGGTGCTCTTGGCGCAGCGTCGGCAGGATCCCGATCATGATCAGGTGCGAGCCGATCTCCCTCGCCTTCGCCTCGGCGGCGTTGAGACTGGCCCGCACGGTCCGCTCGAACTCGGCGCCACCGCCGCCGCGCAGCGGGCGGGGCGGCACGTTGATCTCCAGGTTCCATTGCCCCAGCTCGGTCTGGAACGCGGGATCGGCGATGGCCTCCAGCGTCTCGGCGTTGCGCATGGCGGGCTCGTGCCGGTCGTCCACCAGGTTCAGCTCGATCTCGAGCCCGGTGAGCGGCCGGTCGAACTCGAAGTGCGGTTCGGAGAGCATCCGCGCGAACGCGTCGAGGCAGCGGCGGACGCGGACCCGGTACCGTGTCCGGTCCGCGCGGCTGAAGGTGTGCTGACCGACTTCCTCACCCATCCCCCCATTCTGAACCCGCCGGGGGCCGCGGGTCAGGTTCCGCCGAGCAGCCTCGCGAGGCTGCGGGCGTAGCGCCCGGCGTTCACCCCGCCGGGAACGTCGCCGAAGAACTCCGTGGTGAGGAAGTAGCCCACCGTGGCGCACAGCAGCACGGTCGCGGCGGCCTCCGGGTCCTCCCAGCCCGGCTCGCCGTCGGCGGCGAGGTCGCCGGCGATCCCGGCGAGTCCCCGTTCCACGAGCACGTCGCGGACGCGCTCGGCGACGTGTGGCATGCCGTCGCGCTCACGGATCAGGATCTCGACGAGCGGGCGGACCTCGCGCAGGAACCGCAGGTCGTCGGCGAGACGCTCGCTGAGCGGGCGCGTGCCGCCCTCGGCGGTGCGGGGTTCCCGCTCGGGGCGGATCGCGCGCAGCCGGGCGAGCTCGTGCTCGACGACCGCGTCGAACACCGCTCGCTTGGACGGGAAGTGCCGGTAGAACGAGCCCGTTCCCTCGGCCAGCCCTACGCCGCGCTCGATGGAGCTGATCGTGGTGCCGTCGAATCCGCGCGCGGCGAACTGACGCAGCGCCTCGGCCAGAATGCGCGCACGCGTATCACCGGACATGGGTGCAAGGATAGCCTTGCGCCGCGCAAGGGAACCCTTGCATACTGGCCGGCATGTCGATCAAGCGGAGACTGGCCGTCACGAGCGTCGTGGCCGCGCTGACGCTGCCCACCGCGCTGTCCGGACCGGCGCACGCGAGCGCCCCCGTGCCGGTTCCCCCGGTGCCGCCGGGGTTCCACTGGGGCGTCGCGACGGCGGGGTTCCAGTCGGAGGGCGCCGCACCCGACAGCAACTGGCGGCGGTACGTCGACGCCCAAGCCGAGACGGTGCGTGACCCGTACGCGAACGCGGTGGACTTCCGCAACCGCTACGCCGAGGACATCGCGCTGGCGAAGGAGATGGGCGTCAACACGTTCCGCGTCAGCCTCGAGTGGCCGAGGATCGAGCCGAGGCCGGGCGAGATCGACGAGGAGGCCCTCGCGCTCTACGACGGCATGGTGCGTGAGATCAAGGCCGCCGGGATGACCCCGATGCTCACGCTCACCCACTTCACGCACCCCGGGTGGATCGTCGACCGCGGCGGCTGGACCAACCCGTCGACCGTCTCCAGCTGGCTCTCCTTCGCCCGGCTGGTGGTGCAGCGCTACGCGGGGCAGGGCGCGCTGTGGATCACCTTCAACGAGCCGACGGTGTACCGGTCGTTCGAGGAGCGCAACGGCGGGCTCAACGCCTTCCAGTCCGGCGCGATGATGCGCAACCTGGTGAGCGCCCACCGCCAGGGCTACGACCTCATCCACGAGCTCGACCCCGGCGCGCGGGTGAGCAGCAACCTGGCGGTGAAACCGCCGCCGCTGCAGTGGTTCGACGACGCGGCGTTCATCGACAAGGTCAAGGACAAGCTCGACTTCGTCGGCGTCGACTACTACTACGGCGCGAGTCTCGACAACCTTACGGCGATCCACGGCCTGACCGACGAGTTCTGGCGCATCGACCCGCAGCCGGACGGGCTCTACTACGCGCTCAAGACCTACCAGCGAAAGTTCCCCGGGCTGCCGCTGTACGTCGTGGAGAACGGGATGCCGACGGACAACGGGCAGCCGAGGCCCGACGGCTACACCCGCGCCGACCACCTGCGTGACCACCTGTACTGGCTGCAACGCGCGATGGCCGAGGGCGTGAACGTCATGGGCTACAACTACTGGAGCATCACGGACAACTACGAGTGGGGCAGCTACCGGCCCCGGTTCGGGCTGTACACAGTGGACGCGCTGACGGATCCTTCGCTCACGCGGAAGCCGACCGACGCGGTGCCCGCCTACCGCGAGACGATCGCGGGCAACGGCGTGCCCGAGGGCTACCTGCCGAAGCGCAGGCCCGCGTGGTGCGCCCTGGCCGATCTGCGCACGTGCTTCGCGCCGCTCCCGGTGGCGGCCGGCGCCAAGGCGTGGGCGCAGCCGGGCTGAACGCGCTCACGAGTCGGGCGGGCGGTCAACGGCGAGCTTGCGCGCGGCGAACCCCGTCCACGCGAGGCCCGCGGCGGTCACCCACAGCACCCCTGCCGCGCCGAGCCCGGCGGCGACCAGCCCGATCGTGCCGGGCACGATGACCTGCCCGGCACGGTTGCCGGTGAGCCGCAGCGACATCGCCCGGCCGCGCATCCCCGGCGGGGCCGACTCGGCGAGCCAGGACATCGTCAGCGGCTGCCCGACACCGAGCCCCAGCCCGGCCACCATGACGGCCACGGCCAGTACCCACACCGGCACCGGGGCCGCCGCGAGCGCGAGTCCGGCCGCCGACGCCGCGATGCTCACGAGCAGCACGCGCTTGCGGCCGAGCAGGCGCGTGAGCCTGCCGAGGAACAGGCGGGAGGTCATCGACGACACGGCGCGCAGCCCGAGCAGTGCACCGACCACTCCGGACGCGATGCCGCGCTCGGCGCCGAGCGCGGGAAGGTAGACCAGCGAGATGTCCACCGCCGCCAGCACCACGCAGCTCGTGAGCAGCGCCCGCACCAGTCCGGGCAGGCGGAGCAGCCCGCCGACCCCGCTGGGCGCGGCGGCATCGCGCTCGGCTGCGCGTGCGCCGTCGCGAATCGCGAAGGAGCACGCGAGCACGACCACCGCGATCAGCGCGGCGCCCTGGAACACCGGCGTGGTGTCGGGAATGGCCTTTGAGCCTCCGAAGAGGACGATGAGCAGCGGTCCCGCGGCCTGCCCCGCCGACGCCGCGAAGGTGTAGTAGCCGAAGGCGGCGTCGAGCCTGCCGGAGGAGGTCGTGTTCGCAACGAGCGCCTGCTGCCCCACCACGGCGCACAGGTGCGCCGTGCCGAGCACGATGCTCGCGACCACGAGCCCCGGGATGGAGCCGCCGAAGATCAGGAAGGCGCCGCCCGCCGCCGTGAGCAGCACCCCGCCCGCGATCAGCACGCGGCGCTCACCCAGCCGGTCGACGACGTGCCCGGCAGGCAGCGCCAGCACCAACGGCACCAGCGCGAACGTCCCCGAGAGCACCCCGAGCCACGCGGGCGACATGTCGAGCTCCAGCGCGCGGTACGACGTCGCCGGACGCAGCACGAACGTCACGGCCTGGGTCAGCGCCGCGTGGGTGAGCAGCGCCCAGGCGCGACCACGCGTGCCCTCAGTCATGGGCCGTCATGAGCCGCCGCCACATCGCCTTCGCGCCGAGGCTTGGTCCCGATGTGCTCCCGCGGCACCGTCTCGGCGGTGCCGCTGTCCCGCACGATCACGTTCTCCATCAGCAGCCGGTGTTCCTCGTCCTCCTTCGTCCGCTCCCCCGGCTCGCGCCCGCCCCCTGCGCGAGCCTGCGGCAGCTCCCATTCGCCGAGCCCAGAGGTTATAGCCTGCTGGGCGCACTGGACGAAAGGAACCCACGACGTGACCGACACCTTCGCCACCGCCGACCTCGTGGACGAGCACGGCGACCGCCTCCGCGTATGCGACACGCAGTTCCGCCAGTTCGGCGCGCACCGGTCGTTCTGCGGCCGCGTGCGGACCGTGTCGTGCTACCAGGACAACGGCCTGGTGCGCGAGCTGCTGCGCACGCCGGGAGAGGGCTGTGTGCTGGTGATCGACGGCCGGGGCTCGCTGCACACCGCGCTGACGGGCGATCTCATCGCTCGCTCCGCCGCCGACAACGGCTGGGCCGGCCTGATCGTCAACGGAGCCGTACGCGACAGCGCCGTGCTCGCGGAGCTTCCGCTCGGCATCAAGGCGCTCGGCACGAACCCGCGCAAGAGCTCGAAGGCCGGCCACGGCGCGCTCGACGTGCCGGTCGGGTTCGGCGGGGTGACCTTCCTGCCGGGAGATCGGCTCTACGCCGACGACGACGGGGTGGTGCTGCTGGCGGCGGGCTGACCCCGCTCCGAGGTCGCGGCGGGCGGCACGAGACGCCGTACGGGAGCGGACAGCAGGATCAGCGGCCGGGCGAGGCCGGTGGCCGTGAAGGCGGCCAGCAGCGGAACTCCGGGCAGTTGCGAGACGGCGGAGATGGCGTGCGCGAGGAGCCACATCGCGTCCAGCGCGACGAGGGCGACCCAGAAGTCCCGCTGTCGCCGGAGCACGACGGCCGCGACGAGGACGACCCCCAGGACCAGCCCCGCCCAGGCCGTGGCGCTGACGGTCGCGAGCGGATGGAACGCCGTCCACAGGATGGGGCCCGCGAGCAGGGCGGCATGGCCCAGCAGCAAGGCGAGGGCGGCTCGGTCCCGGCGCGGTAAGTCCACGAGTCCCCCTCGGCCGACGGTTCCCCAACGCTAGCGCGAAACTCCGGCCGCCCCCGCCGCCGAACGGAGTCAACCGCGCCGGTCTCGTCCACAGTGGAGCCCCGGTGCCGCGGCACCAGGGCTCCGGTTCACTCCGTGGCGGACGGCGGACTGGCCGTCTCGGGGATGAGCCCCGCCTGCTGGAGTGCCCCGAGCAGGTCGTAGTTGACCCATTCCTCGACGATCCGGTCGCCCTCCCACTTGTCGAACGTCATGCCGGTCATCACGTAGCTCCTGCCCGTGGCGGGCAGGCCGCGGAACTCGTTGCGGGCGGTGCCGCCCATGGTCCAGCGGGCACAGGTGAGGTCTCCGTCCACGAGGACGTCGTGCACGTCCATGTGCAGGTCGGGCTGGGCCTGCCTGAGCTCGGCGACCTGCTGTTTCATTCCCGCGACTCCGTCGATGGGAAAGCTCGGGTCGTGAAAGGAACAGTGCGCCGCGAACAACTCGTCGCAGACGTCGAGGTTGCCCCGGTTCCACAGCTCGTCCGCCAGCCGGCGCATCGCGTCCCTGCGCTCCTCCGGTGTCATCATCAGGACCTCCTTCGCGACTACCCCTCCGCACACTGGACACCCGGCGGAGCGGACGTGTCCAGCCCGGGTTTTGTGGGCGAAAGATATGGACAGCTCGTTCATTAGCTGCTTATATGGACGCATAGTTCATATAGGAGGCACAACATGAGCAGTCCCACCACCAACCGCGTTGCCCTGGTCACCGGCGGCTCCGGGGGCATCGGCCGGGCCGTCGCCGAACGGCTCGCGCGGGACGGCATCGCGGTCGCCATCCACTACGCGGGCCGCAAGGAGAAGGCCGACGAAACCGTGCAGGCCATCACCGCCGAGGGCGGCCGGGCGATCGCGGTCGGCGGTGACGTCGCGGACGAGGCCGCCATGGCCACGGCGTTCGACGCCGTCGAGTCCGCCTTCGGGGGCCTCGACGTCGTCGTGCACACGGCCGGGATCATGGTCCTCTCTCCGATCGCGACGCTCGACCTGAACGACCTCGACCGCGTGCACCGCACCAACATCCGCGGCACCTTCGTGGTCGACCAGCAGGCGGCCCGCCGCGTCCGCGAAGGCGGCGCGATCGTCAACTTCTCGACGTCGGTGACCCGCACACAGCTGCCCACCTACGGCGCCTACGTCGCCAGCAAGGCCGCCGTGGAGAGCCTGACCCTGATCCTCGCCCGCGAACTGCGCGGCCGGGACGTCACCGTCAACGCCGTCGCCCCGGGGCCGACCGCCACCCCGCTGTTCCTCGACGGCAAGGACGAGAACACCGTCGACCGTTTCGCCAAGGCCACCCCGCTGGAGCGGCTCGGGCAGCCAGGGGACATCGCCGAGACCGTCGCCTTCCTCGCCGGCCCGGCGCGCTGGGTCAACGGCCAGGTCCTCTTCGCCAACGGCGGCCTCGCCTGACCATCACCGGCGGGAGGGAGCCGACCATGACCACCATCGAGCCGCCCGCGGCGATCCGGACGTTCATCGACGGGACCGACCGCGGCGACGTCGAGGCGCTCGCCGCCACGTTCCCCGAGGACGCCCAGCTCCACGACTGCGGCCGCGAGCACAACGGCCGGGACGGCGTGCGCGACCGGGACCGCACCGACGACATCGGCGTGCGGTCCCGGTTCAAGCTCGTCGGGACCGAGGCCGGCCCCTCCCCCGACAGCCACGTCGTCGCGCTCACCGTGACCGGCGACGGCTACAACGGCACGCGCGACGGACTGATCGCCGTACTGCGCATCGGCTGAGCGACCGGGGAGGATCGACACATGACGCACGAGGCGAAGACCCCCGCCGCCGTCAGGGAAGGCCGGGGCCGAGGGCGCAGGCCCGCGGACGAGGTGCGGGCGGACGTGCTGCGCGCCGTCGGCGATCTGCTGCTCGCCGAGGGGATCGCGGAGCTGACCTTCGAACGCGTGGCACGTGTGGCAGGCGTCAGCAAGACGACGCTGTACAAATGGTGGCCGTCCAAGGGCGCGCTGGCCCTGGACGGCTACTTCCACGCCGTCGAGCAGACGCTCGCGTTCCCGGATACCGGTGACATCCGCGCCGACCTCCTCAGCCAGCTGCGCGCCTTCGCCCGCGTGCTGACCGAGACCCCGGGCGGACGCATCCTCGCCGAGCTGATCGGGCAGTCCCAGACCGACCAGGAGCTGGCCGCGGCCTACCGGGCGCTGTACTCCTCGCAACGGCGGCGGCTCGCCGGCGAACGGCTGGAACGGGCAAGGGAAGCGGGCCAGCTCCGCGCCGACGTCGACGTGCAGGTGCTCGTCGACCAGCTCTGGGGCGCGGTCTACCACCGGCTGCTCATCCCCGACGAGCCGGTGACCGACGACTTCGTGACCGCGCTCGTCGGCAACCTCCTGGACGGCGTCACGGGTCGCGGCCCTGCCACGTGCTGACACACGCCTCGTTGCCCTCGGCGTCGGCCAGCACCCAGAACGCGGGCGCGAACCGGTCCGACCGCAGCACGCCGCCCGCGGCGAGCGCCCGCTCGACGCGCCCGGGCCCCTCATCGTGCGGCACGGAGATGTCCAGGTGCACGCGGTTGCGTTGCGGGCGCGGGGCCGTCATCCGCTGGAACCACACCGCAGGGCCCTGCTCGGCAGGGTCGACGAGGGCGTCCCCGGCGCCGTCGGTGTAGCCAAGGACCTCCCGCCAGAACGGGCGGATGGCGGCGGTATCGAGCGCGTCGATGGCGATCTCCAGCGCCTGCACGGACCTCGACGGGCCGGCGTCGGCGGTGATCCGCAGGCCGAGACCGGTCACCAGCTCGGAGATCCGCCGGGCGAGGTCGAGGTCGCCGGGCTCGACCGACCCGGTGCGCCGCGACCGCACGGTGAAGATCACGCCGCCGGGGCGGCAGTCCACCACGACGTGCTCGTCGGCCTCGGCGCCGAGTCCGGCCACGATCCGCGCCGCGACGTCGGTGGCGGCGCGCAGGGACTCCACCGGCACCCCGGCGCGGAGACCGTCCAGGACGTAGCGCCAGCCGAGGTCGGTGACCGCCGCGGAAACGGCGTGGTGGCTCAGGGTTTCGCTCACGGCCGCATCGTCGCACCGGGCACCGACGAAACCCGTGCCGATCAGCGAACCAGCAGGCCGTTCGCCACGACGTCGGTCGCCGTCCGCAGGAGTGTGCGCAGTTCGCTCTCGGTGCGGCGCAGGCCGTCCTGGCGCCAGCCGAGGCTGATCACCCCGTTCCACGAGGCCCAGAGGACCGTGGCCACCTGCCCGGCGTCGACCTCCCGCAGCACGCCGGCAGCGATCCCGGCGCGCAGCGCGTCGACCATCCGCTGGTTCTGCGCCTCGACCGAGCGGGCCAGCCGCGCGGCGAGGTCCTGCCCCGCCGCGTACTGCCCTGGCGCGCTGGGGAACGCCAGCATCCGGAAGTACTCCGGGTGCTGCAGGTAGAACTCCAGGTACTCGTCGGCGGCGGCGTAGAGCTGTTCGACGGGCGTGCGGTCGGCGGTGTACGCGCGGTCCATGTGGTCGCGGTCGGCGCCCAGCGCGCGTTCGACGACGGCGGCCAGCAGCCCGGCCTTCGAGCCGAAGTGGTTGTAGATGGAGCCGACCGCGACGCCTGCCTTCGTCGCGATCTCCTCGACGGTGGTGTCATCCACCCCGCGCGCCGCGAAGATCTGTTCGGCCGCGTGCAGCAGCGCCTCGATCGTGCGCTGTTTCCGCGGATCCATGGCGACCATTCCTGCAATCGTTGCAAAAAATCGGGGCGGCCGCTACGGTACCCGGCAGAGTTCTTGCAATGATTGCAAAAAGTTCCGGAGGTCGTGCCGTGGCCGCTGATCCGACGAACACCTGGCGGGACCCCGCCCTCGGTGAGCCGCACGAGGTGCGCCTGCCGTCCGGCCCCGTGCGCTACCACGACCGCGGCACCGGCCCGGTGCTCGTGTTCGCGCACGGGTACCTCGTCAACGCGAACCTGTGGCGCAAGGTGGTGCCGTTGCTGGCGGAGGACTTCCGGTGCGTCACACCCGATCTGCCGCTGGGCGCGCATGTCGTGCCGGTGAACCGCGCCGCGGACCTCTCCCCGCCCGGGATCGCCCGGTTGCTCGCGGACCTGGTCCGGGAACTCGGGCTGGACGACGTGACCCTGATCGGCAACGACTCCGGTGGCGCGTACGGGCAGCTCGTCGCGGCGAACCATCCGGAGGTCCTCGGCCGTCTCGTCCTCAGCTCGTGCGAGACGCCCGAGGACACGTGGCCGCCGAGCCCCGGCGGGTTCGGTCTGCTCAAGGCGACGGCGGCGAGCGCGGTGACCTACCGCGCGCTCTACCAGCCACTGCGGCTGCGGCGGACCTGGCGGTGGCGCAACACCTACGGCTGGCTGGCGAAGTACCCGGTCGACGACCGGGTGATGAACAGCTACGTGCGACCAGTGCTGACCCGGCCGGAGATCCGGTTCGACGGACGCAAGGCCATCGGCGCGGTGTCGGCCCGCTACACCCGCGACGCCGCGGAGCGGCTCATCCGGCGCCGCCCCGTCCCGGTCCGGCTGGTCTGGGCGGCAGAGGACCACGTGTTCCCGCTGGAGCACGCGAAGCGGTACGCCACGAAGCTGGGAGCGCCGCTGCACACCGTGGCGGATTCCTACACCTACGTCACCGAGGACCAGCCGGCGCAGGCCGCGAAGCTCATCGCGGCGTGCGCCGTGGACCGCGAAACGGGTCCATAATGGACTTACGGGCCGGCCGCCGGTGGCGGCCGGCCCGTAGCCGGGTTGATCAGCCTCGGACCAGGTCGTACCGGTCCAGCATCATGACCTTGTCCCACGCGGCCACGAAGTCACGCGCGAACTTCTCCTTGGCGTCGTCGCTCGCGTAGACCTCCGCGACGGCCCGCAGCTCGGAGTTCGAGCCGAAGACCAGGTCGGCGCGGGTGCCGGTCCACTTGACCTCGCCGGTCGCGCGGTCGCGAGCCTCGAAGGTCTCCTGGTCCTCCGACGTGGACTTCCACTCGATGCCCATGTCGAGCAGGTTGGCGAAGAAGTCGTTGGTCAGGGACTCCGGCTTGTCGGTGAGCACGCCGGCCTTCGAACCCTGGTAGTTCGCGCCGAGGACGCGGAGGCCGCCCACCAGGACGGTCATCTCGGGCGCGCTCAGGTTCAGCAGGTTGGCGCGGTCCACGAGCAGGTACTCGCTGGGCAGCCGGTTGCCCTTGCCGCGGTAGTTGCGGAACCCGTCCGACTTCGGCTCCAGCGGGGCGAACGACTCGGCGTCGGTCTGCTCCTCCGTCGCGTCCGTGCGGCCCGGGGTGAAGGGCACCGTGAGGTCGAGGCCCGCGTTCTTCGCGGCCCGCTCGACACCGGCGGCCCCGGCGAGCACGATGAGGTCGGCCAGGGAGATCTTCTTGCCCCCGGTCTGGGAGCTGTTGAAGGACTCCTGGATGCCCTCCAGCGTGCGCAGCACCAGGTTCAGCTTCTCGGGCTCGTTGACCTCCCAGTCGCGCTGCGGCTGGAGGCGGATGCGAGCACCGTTGGCGCCACCGCGCTTGTCACCGATGCGGAACGTCGAGGCCGACGCCCACGCCGTGGAGACGAGCTGCGAGACCGAGAGGCCCGCCTCGAGGATCTTCGCCTTGAGGGCGGCGACGTCCGCGTCGTCGACCAGCTCGTGGTCGACAGCCGGGACCGGGTCCTGCCAGATCAGCGTCTCCTGCGGCACCAGCGGGCCCAGGTAACGCTGGATCGGGCCCATGTCGCGGTGGGTCAGCTTGAACCAGGCGCGGGCGAACGCGTCCGCGAACTGGTCCGGATTCTCGTAGAACCGGCGCGAGATCTGCTCGTAGACCGGGTCGAAGCGGAGCGCGAGGTCCGTCGTCAGCATCGACGGAGCGCGGTTCAGCTCACCGGTCTCCGGGTCCGGCACGGTGTTCGCGGCGGCGTTGTTCTTCGGCTTCCACTGGTTGGCACCCGCGGGGCTCTTGGTCAGCTCCCACTCGTAGGTGAACAGGTTGTGGAAGAACCAGTTGCTCCACTTGGTCGGCGTCGGCGTCCACGTGACCTCGAGGCCGCTCGTGATGGCGTCGCGGCCCTTGCCGGTGCCGAAGCTGTTCTTCCAGCCGAAGCCCTGGTCCTCGATCGGCGCGCCCTCGGGCTCGGGCCCGACGTGGACGTCGGCGTCGGCCGCGCCGTGGGTCTTGCCGAAGGTGTGCCCGCCCGCGATCAGCGCGACGGTCTCCTCGTCGTTCATCGCCATGCGGCCGAAGGTCTCGCGGATGTCGCGAGCCGCGGCCAGCGGGTCCGGGTTACCGTTCGGGCCCTCGGGGTTGACGTAGATCAGGCCCATCTGGACAGCCGCGAGCGGCTGCTCCAGCTGACGGTCACCGCTGTAGCGCTCGTCGCCGAGCCAGGTGCGCTCGGGACCCCAGTACACGTCCTGGTCCGGCTCCCAGACGTCCGCGCGGCCGCCGGCGAAGCCGAAGGTCTTGAAGCCCATCGTCTCCAGCGCGCGGTTGCCCGCGAAGATCATCAGGTCGGCCCACGAGATCTTGCGGCCGTACTTCTTCTTGACCGGCCACAGCAGCCGGCGCGCCTTGTCCAGGTTGCCGTTGTCCGGCCAGCTGTTCAGCGGCGCGAAGCGCTGCATGCCGGCGCCCGCGCCCCCGCGACCGTCGTCGACGCGGTACGTGCCCGCGCTGTGCCACGCCATGCGGATGATCAGCGGGCCGTAGTGGCCGAAGTCGGCGGGCCACCAGTCCTGCGAGGTCGTCAGCACCTCGTCGACGTCCTTGGCCAGCTCGTCAAGGTCGACGGTCAGGAACTCCTTCGCGTAGTCGAAGTCCTCCTCCATCGGGTTCGACGCGGCGGCGTGCTTCCGGAGGATCGAGAGGTTGAGCTGGTTGGGCCACCAGTCACGGTTGCTGCCACCCTCGGTCGGGTGCGCGAAGCGCCCCGTGTGGACCGGGCAGCCGCCGGCGCTCTCCACGTTCAGTTCGCCGACCTCGGCGTTCGGGCTGTCAGACACGGGAATCCTTCCGGGAGTCAGATGGAATTGCGGTGGAGCATTCGGGGCACAGACCCCAGTAGATGACCTCGGCCTCCTCGATCGTGAAGCCGTGGTCGTCGGAAGCCGTCAAACAGGGCGCCGCGCCGACGGCGCAGTCGACGTCGGCGATGGCGCCGCACGACCGGCACACGACGTGGTGGTGGTTGTCCCCGACCCTCGCCTCGTAGCGCGCCACCGAGCCCTTCGGCTCGATGCGGCGCACCAGCCCGGCGGTGGTCAGCGCGCTCAGCACGTCGTAGACGGCCTGGTGGGACACCTCGCCGAGGTCCGCACGCACCGCACCGATGATCGAGGTGGTGTCGGCGTGCGGATGGTCGTGCACCGCGGACAGCACCGCCACCCGGGGACGCGTGACCCGCAGCGAAACCCCGCGCAGCATGCGCTCGAAGTCCGTGTTCGTTGGCACGCCCGCAGTCTGCCCTATTTTCTGGAATCAATCAAGATTGGGTCCCCGGCGCGTCGAGCACCGGATCACGCACGGAGAGTAGCGGGTGGCGCGGAAGGCGGGTCCGCCTGCATGCCGCCGCGACGTGGTGAGCGTCATCCTTTGTGGACGGACACCGCGGCGGCGTAGCGGCGGGCCAGGCGCGCGAAGGCGGCTTCGAGCTCGGGTGGCCCGACGACCTCGATGTCCGCGTCGAACCTGCCGATCGCGGCGGCGAGACCGGTCCACGACCACGAGCCCAGCACGAGGCGGCAACGGCCGGGACCCAGCTCCTCGACCACGCCGTCGCGGGTGAAGCGCGACACCTCGGCGGCGGGCAGGCTCAGGATCACCTCGCCCGCACAGGGCCAGCCGAAAGACGTGCCGTCGGAGCCGGAGAACCTGGCGGCGACGAACGCCGCCACGTCCCCTCCGGGCACGTCGCGCGGCGGGAAGCGCGGTCCCGTGGGGATGCGCGGGGCGATCCGGTCGGCGCGGAAGGTGCGCCAGTCACCGCGGTCGAGATCCCAGGCGAGGAGGTACCAGCGACCGCCACGGGTCACGAGGTGGTGGGGCTCCACCCGGCGCGGCGCGTCCGCCGGGCCGTAGCCGAAACGCAGGACCTCGCGGGCGTGGACGGCGGCGCTGAGCGCCACGAGCACGCCGCTGTCCACCGGCGAATCCGGGGCCCGCTCGGCGACGGTCACCCGGAGGGTGTCGATGCGGCGGCGCAGCCGTGCGGGCATGACCTGCCGGACGGTGGTCAGCGCCCGCGTCGAGGCCTCCCCGATGCCGCCGCCCGCGCTCGCGGCGTGCTGGAGCGCGACGGCCAGGGCGACGGCCTGGTCGTCGTCGAACAGCAGCGGGGGCAGCTGCGTGCCCGCGTCGAGCCGGTAGCCCCCGTCGGGTCCCTTGGTGGCCCGGATGGGATAGCCGAGCTCGCGCAGGCGGTCGACGTCGCGGCGCACGGTGCGCGGGCTGATGTCGAGCCGCTCGGCCAGCAGCGCCGCGGGCCAGTCCCGCCGCGCCTGCAGCAATGAGAGCAGCGCCAGCAACCGGGCTGAGGTCTTCGGCATGCCTCCATCCTGCTCGAAGAAGAGGACACAACCTGACCTCTTCCCTTGCGATCGTGGGTCCGTACCCGAAAAGGAAACCAGCCAAGGAGTCGACCTTGTCCCTCACGACCACGACACACCTGAACTTCCGTGGCGACGCCCGCGCGGCGCTGGAGTTCTACCGGTCCGTCTTCGGCGGCGACCTGGCCGTCGTCACGCACAAGGACGCCGGCGCCGTCCGCGACGGGTCCGAGGCCGACCAGGTGATGTGGGGCCAGGTGCTCGCAGGCAACGGCTTCCACGTCATGGCCTACGACGTGCCGTCGCACCTGCGCCACGACCGGGGCGAGAACTCGTTCTTCGTCTCCGTGCGCGGCGAGACCGTCGAGGAGGTAACCGCCCACTGGGACGAGCTCGCCGACGGGGCGGACATCGTCGTCCCCATGGGCCCGGCGAGCTGGGCGCCCGCCTACGGGATGTTGAAGGATCGCTTCGGTGTCGTGTGGGTCCTCGACGTCGTCAGCGAGCACAGCGCGTGACACCGCGGGCGGCGGGCGGGAGCCGCTCCCACCCGGCCGCCCGGCCCCGACCACGGAGGAACCCACCACCATGAAGCCACCCCGCTGGGCCGCACGGGCTCCCAGGTCAGCCCCCGGCATCGAACGGGAGGTCCTGTCCACCTGCCGGCGCTACGGTATGGGTGTGCGCGTCTGGAGTCCGCTGGCGTCGTGCCTGCTCCCCTGCCGCAACCGCAAGGGGCGGCCCACGACGCCAAGCGCCCGCATGCGCCGCGTGCCCCGGCACCTGCCGGTGACCCACCTGGCGACCGTCACCCTGGACGACCTCCTCGAGGAGGATCGACGAGACCTTGGCGCAGGGCACCGACCTCGGCCCCGTCGACTGGGCCTGCACCCCGCCCTCACCGAGGCCTCGCTGCGCAGGCGCCCGGCCGGCGAGCGGGCGGCGGCGTGATCCGATGACCGTTCTGGACAGGCGAGCCCTCAATCGCGCGACACTGGCCCGGCAGCTGCTGCTGGAGCGCAGCGAGCTGCCCGTGCTCGACGCCGTCGCGCACCTGTGCGGGCTGCAGGCGCAGGAACCCCAGGAACCGTTCACCGGGCTCTGGTCACGGTTGCGCGCGTTCGACCCCTCGGCGCTCGATGAGCTGCTGACCGGGCGGCGCGTGGTGCGGACCCACCTCATGCGCCGCACCGTGCACCTGCTCGCGACCGAGGACGTCCTCGCCTGGCGGTCCCGGCACGACGCCATGCTGCGGCAACGGGTGCTCGGCGTCTACCGCCGCGAGCTCGACGGGGCGGACCTCTCCGAGCTCGCGGCGGCGGGGCGGGCGGTGCTGGCGGACGGCGAGCCACGCTCGATGCCCGAGCTGGCGCGGGCGCTCGCCGACCGCTGGCCGGAGCCCGGGCACAGGGCGCTGGGCGAGATGCTGGTCGGCGCCCTGATCCCGGTGGCGCAGCTGCCGCCGCGCGGGCTGTGGCGCACCACGGCCGGAGTGCGCTACCTACCGCTGTCGGCGTGGCTCGGCCGGGAGGTCGCCCCGCCCGCCCCGGACGGCACCGACCCGGTCGGCGTGGCGCTGGTGCGGCGGTACCTGGCCGCGTTCGGCCCCGCGGCCTCGGCCGACCTGCGGGGCTGGTGCGGTCTCGCCGGGCTGCCTGCCGCGGTCGCCGCGATCCGCGACGAGCTGGTGTCCTTCCGGGACGAACGCGGCCGCGAGCTGCTCGACCTTCCCGGCGCTCCGCGCCCGGATCCCGATACCCCCGCCCCGGTGCGGTTCCTGCCCGCGTTCGACAACGCGATTCTCGGCTACCACGACCGCGGACGGATCATCGACGACGCCCACCGCGGACTGTCGGTCGCGGGTGCGCGCGTGGTGCTCGTGGACGGCCGGGTCGCCGCGACGTGGGACGCCGAGGATCTCACCGTGGTCGTCACGCCACTGCGCCGGTTCTCGCGCGCCGAACGCACCGAGGTCGCCGAAGAGGGAAGGGAGCTGGCGGCGTTCCTCTCCGACGGCGAATCCCGGCGCGTCCGGGTCGGCGGGTGACGGGGGCCGGTCAGCGGACGACGTCGTAGACCAGCTTCTGGATGCCGTTGCCGTAGGACTCGCTCTCGAGGAGCTTCAGGTTCTGCTTGTCCTTGTCGGTGTCGCTGAACAGCCGCTTGCCGGCGCCGAGCAGCACCGGGAAGACGAGCAGGTGGTAGCGGTCGATGAGGCCGGCGTCGGACAGGTTGCGGTTCAGGTTGGCGCTGCCGTGGATGCTGATCGGCCCGCCCTCGGTCTCCTTGAGCGCGGCGACGTCGTCGAGCGAGCGGAGGATGGTGATCTCACCCCAGTTGGTCACCAGGTCCTCCTCCTTCAGCGTCCTCGACACCACGTACTTCGGCATCGCGTTGTAGCCGGGGAACTCCTCGGTCATCGTCGGCCACACCGGCGCGAACGCCTCGTAGCTGACCCGGCCCAGCAGCATGGCCGTGGCCTCGCCCTGCTCGCGGCCCTTCAGCTCGTAGGCCGCCGGGTCGAACTCGATTTCCTGGAAGGTCCAGCCCGAGTTCCGGTAGCCCGGCTCCCCGCCGGGTGCCTCGACCACGCCGTCGAGCGAGACGAACGCGGTGGAGATCAGGGTGCGCATGGATTGCTCCTTGGTCCGGTTGACGTGCTTTCGTCAGTGCATCGAACACCAGTCGCCGAATTCGACACCTTCCGCCCGGAAAGTTCACTCCGGGGCGGGCTCGAGGATGACCACCGCTGTTTCTCCTGGTCGCCGCGCCGCGAAGGCGTCCAGTTTCTCGTCCAGCTCGCGCCAGCGGGCCCAGAGCCGCTCGCGTTCCTCGCCCGCGGCCGCCCGCCCCCGCACGCGGCGCGGCCCGTCGACCAGCCTGACGGTGGCCTCGGGCCTGGCCTGCAGGTTCAGCCACCACGCGGGCTCGGCCGCGCCCCAGCCGTTCATCGCGAGCGTGTAGACGTTCGGACCGTCGGGCAGGTAGGCGAGGATCACGCTGCGCTCCTCGCCGGTCCGGCGACCGATGGTGGTGAGCCGCATGGTGCCCCACCGGCCGGGCTTGGGCGGCCAGAGTCCCTTCCGGCCGCGGGTGACGCGGTAGACCGCGCGGTGGACCTTCCAGGCCAGCCGGATGAACCACCTCGGTGGCAGGCGTGGCGATCGCTCGCGTTCGTCGGACATGGCACCCCCGGCGCTCGTGGTCGGGCCGACCGTAGCCAGCCTCGACCAGCGCGCAATAGGGTCTCAGGTCCCCACCTCGGGCGGGTGGCCGTAGTCGCCGGTCTGGTCGTCGTTCCCGGTGCAAGGGGACGCCCGCCCGCAAGGAGGCGAATGCGGCACGGCCGGCGATCGAGGCCGAGCAGCGCGGGTGCCGGGTGTCACGCCGGTCCCCCATCGTGTCCCCTCGGCGATCGACATCGGCGAACGCCTGGAAGTGCTCAACGACTACCCGATCCCGCCGAACTGCACCCCCGTTCGCGCCGACCTGGATCAACGAGATCGTCCGCCGACAGCAGGACAAGCTGGCAGGTTCAGCGAGGCCGAGCGCAACGCTTCTCCCGATGAGCCCTCACCTCGGCAAGATCCCGCCAGGTCGGCCTACTGCTTGGCTGGGGATCGCTGGCCACCCACGCGCCGACCTCGCGGCCGAGGAACTCGGCGCATACCCTCGTCGACCAGACCGTCCACAGTGTCCGCACTGCTCACGACGGGCACGCACCACGCGTGGGTGCGGGGCTCGGCGTTCATTCCCTTGCCGAGCACGACGGGACCGACAAGATCAGGTTCGGCATCCGGTTCTACGTCACCGTGCGGGCGACCGAGCAGGAGGCGTAGGTCGTGTCGAGCACGCGCTCCAGCCAGCCCGCGTCGGTGAGTTGCCCGCCCTTGTCCTGCCGGTCCAGGATCGCCCGTCGCGGCGCGGTCCCGGTGGGATGTGCCAGCGGTTGTGGCCGCCCGAGGCGGTCGCCCCCCGCCTCGGCGCCAGGGTCACGGGAACACCACGGCCCGTTCACGGGGAACCAGAACCGAGCCCGTCACCTCGGATCGCGCCCCGCCGCGTTGGTCAGGCATTCACCAAAGCAGCCGATTCCCGGGTCACTACTTCAAATGTGCCGGGCGGTGGGTGGCGGCCAGCGCGCTTCCCCGCGCTCACACTGGACTGGCACTCAGCACAGGGAGCGAGACATGAACATTCACCGCATCGGCTCAGCCGTCACCGTGCTCGGGGACCAGCTCGAAGTGCCCGGCATCGGCTTCCTCGACGTCAACTCGTTCGTCCTGCACGCCCGCGAACCGGTTGTCGTCGACACCGGCCTCGGACTGCCCGACCGGGACTTCCTGAACGACCTCGGCACGGTGATCGACCCCGCCGACGTCAAGTGGATCTGGCTGACGCACCCCGACCGCGACCACACCGGAGGGCTGTTCAGCCTGCTCGAGGCCGCGCCGAACGCACGTCTGGTGACCACCTACCTCGGCGTCGGCATCATGTCCACGGAACACCCTGTTCCACTGGATCGCGTCTACCTGCTCAACCCCGGCCAGTCACTGGACGTGGGCGACCGGACGCTCACCGGGTTCCGGCCACCGCTTTTCGACAGCCCGGCGACGGTCGGTTTCTACGACGACAGCTCGGGGATTTGCTTCAGCTCCGACTGCTTCGGCGCACCCCTCCCCACGGCCGACCTCGCGGCCTGCCCCGACGTCCGCGACATCTCGGCGGACGCGCTGCGGGCGGGCCAGCTGCTATGGGCGACCGTCGACAGCCCGTGGGTACACAACGTCGACCGCGACCGCTTCCTCGCCACCCTGCGCCCGCTGCACGACCTGAATCCGCACGCGATCCTCAGCACCCACCTGCCTCCCGCCATCGGACGTTCCGCCGAGTTGCTCGACACGATCGCGCGAGCCCCAGAGGCAGACCCCTTCGTCGGGCCGGACCAGCTCGCGCTCCGGGAGATGCTGGCCGGCTTCGAACCCGCCGCCCAGCAACCGGCCGCGCACTGAAACGTGGAGTCCTCAGAGGACCCGGCGCAACCGTCACACCGTCATCGGCGGCCAGCGCGATCATCCGGGTGATGTCGACCCGTGGGGGGTATCCCTGCCGAGCACCGAACGGTTCCCGAGCTGGCGCCGGGTGTCCTCCGTGAGCACTCCCGCGGTCGCTTCGGTGTCAGTCGCGCCGGCAGCCACGGTGTTGACCGTGACCGCGATGCGCGCGACCTCTCCGGCGATCTGCCGGCCCGAGCGTGTTCAGCGCGGCCATCGCGGCGGAGATGGAGTGAACTGTCAGCTGGGACCATCCTCGCCCGCGGCCCCCAGGACTCTGGTGCCGATGGCACCGACACCTCGGCCGCGACCCGGGCGATCGTCCACGACTCGGCCATCCGCCCGCCGCAGCCCGGCAGCTCGCCGGACCTGATCACGGACGGGTGGGCGAGTCATCCGCCGACGACTAGCGGTGGGCCGATGTCGGCGGACTCAGAGGCGAGATGGATCTCGGTAGCCTCTTGAACGGCCCGAACGGGATAGCGCGCTGCTTGTCGCCCTTGCCGATGACGCGGAACAGGTCCACCTTGAGGTCGCGTGTCACGTCGGTCCACGAAGGACTTTCCGGAGCACGTGGCGAGCAACGCGCAGACGGCGTCGTCGGGCACGACGGGGACGAGTCGTTTCGGCACCTTGGGTTGCGACTTCTGTGACAACGCCGTGGCCGAAGTTTTCTGGCCCGGCATGCAGATTGAGCTAGTCGACCGGCAGCGCACACCCCGCGCTGGACTGGATGAGTCCCGTAGAGTTCGAAACCACCGCTCGCCAGTCAGGTCTGGTCTCCTCCCGGCAAGAGCGTGAACCGGGGCAATATCCAAGGTGTCCGGGCAGAGAGCCGAGCTCATTTTCGGTGAACGAGGTACTCACTCAGCTGTCCGCGCCGGTCGCCGTACGGCCGGCGGTGCTGTGTCGCGACGCAGTCGGCGGCGATCGTCGGCGCGAAGCAGGAACGCGGCGGCGATACCGACGGCGACCGGTGCGCCCATCGCGAGAAAGATCATGTCGATGGTCCAGCCGGCGGTCAGCATGAGCCCGCCGAGAAGACCGCTCGCCAGGGTCCCCAGTCGGCCCGCTCCGTTCGCCCAACCCATGCCGGTTGCCCGAGCGGCGGGCGGATAGGCGAGCGCTCCGATGGCGTTCAGTGCGGCGCTGACGCTCGCGAGAGACAGACCGAGCCCGAAGACGACCAGCAGCAGGCCGGCGAACCCGAACGTGAAGGCGGCGACCACGAAAATGCCGGCCAGGCCGAGCGCCCACAACGACGCGACGACCAGAAAGCGGTCGAACCGTTTGAGCGCGAAGGAGACCAGCGCCTGGCCGATGAAAGCACCCCAGCCGAACGTGCCGATGATGACTCCGGTCTGCGCGGCGCTGAAGTTCTGCTGCCGGACCATGAGCGGTAGGTAGTTGAGGATCAGGAAGGCAACGCCCAACCCGATGAAGAAGGCGAGCCAGAGCAGCACGGTGGTGAGCGCGAAACGCCGCGACAACACGGTGGCAACGCCGGAGACGCGGCGGAGTGATCCTGTTCCGGCCGGTGCCGCGAAAGACACTGTGGACAGGTCACGACCGGGTACGAGGGTTGCCAGTGCACTCCTGACCTCCGCGATCGGACGCCCTCGGGCGATGAGTACGCCGGGTGAATCCGGCACCAGTAACACGATCGGCGGCACCAGGAAGAGCGGAGCGAGACCACAGGAAACCAGCAGGGCGGGCCAGCCCCACACCGGGATGATCGCCGAGGCCAGGAATCCGCCCACGATGGTGCCGACGGCGACGCCGCAGAAGGCCAAGGACACCATTTGCGCGCGGCGCCCGCTGGGAACGGCGTCGGCGACGACGGCCAGCAGGACCGGGACCGTGCCACCGAGACCGACACACGCGGCGACGCGAAGGATCATCAACGGCTCGATCGACGTCGTGAGCCCCATCGCCGCTGTGGTCGTCCCGAACAAGACCATACCGACGACGACGGTGCTTCTTCGGCCGTAGCGGTCCGCGAACGGCCCGGCGAGCACGCTGCCGATCGCCATGGCCAGCACGCCGGAGGTGACGGTGGCGGTGATCGCACCTAGCGAGGTACCCCAATCGCGGACGATCTCGGGATAGACGAAGCTGGCGATGCTGATGTCGAGCCCTTCTGTGACCATCGCGAGGAAGGTGAGCAGCACGACGACGCGTTGCCGGCGACTCATGCCTCCCGCGGAATCAAGGAACTCCTGCCAGGTTTGTCTGGGTTTCGGAGCAGTGCTCATATCGGTTCCCTTCGTTGGGCCCGGACTACCTGTCGGTCAGGAGAGTGCGAACACCCGCTCCGCGGTGCGGTGACTGATGTTCGCGCGCTGGGTTCCGGTGAGCGGGGCGTCCCTGAGGAAGGCGACCGCGTGCCCTGGGTCCTCGTACGGGGTGTCGATGGCGAACATGATGTTGTCGTCGCCGACCGCGCGAAGTCCGAGGCCGAGGACGTCCGCGTCGTCGATCCCGCTCGTGGTGAGGACGAAGTTGCGCCGGAAGTACTCACTGGGCGTGAGGTCCAGTTTCGGCATGGGAGTGGCAGCGCCCGAGACCTGTTGCGCGAACGCGTGCCGGTTGTCGATACGCCGGAGCCAGAACGGGATGCCTTCGCCGAGATGCCCGAGCACGATGGTCAGGTCCGGGTTGCGGTCCAGGGTGCCGCTGAGGATGAGCCGCATGGCGTGCAGCCCGGCTTCGGCCTGGTAGCCCCAGATCGCTCCCGACATGCCGTGGTCCAGGTATGGACCGCCCATGCTGGGTATCCGCGGGTGGAGGTAGATGGGTGCCCGGTTGGCTTCGGCGGCGTCGAGCAACGGGGCGAAGAACGGTTCGTCGAGGTACCGCCCCTCTGTATGCGAGTTGATCATGATGCCGCTCAGGCCGAGCGGTCCCGTGATCCGCTCGATCTCCTCGGCGGCGGCTTTCGGATCCTGCGGGGCGACCGTGCCCAGACCGGCGAATCGCGCCGGTCGCTGTCGCACGATGGTGGCGAGGGAGTCGTTGAACTCGCGGGCGAGCTCCGCGGCGACCGCGGCCGGGTACGGCTGGACCCCGGGCGGGTTGAGGCTGAGCACCGCCATGTCCTGGCCAAGAGCGTCCATTTCCTTCACGCGCGCGTCGAGGTCGACAAGTCGGGACCGCATGGGTTCGGCCCGCTCGACACCACGCATGAGCACCATCTCGGTGCGGTCGCCCGGTAGCACCTCGGTTTCGTGCGCGGCCCGCAGGAAGGTCGCGGTGGTGAAGTGCTCCTCGACAGCGATGACACGGTTTCCGGCGATCACGGTCCCACTCCTTCGGATCAGGACACGCGGCGGTACACGGTCACGACGGCAGCTCCACCGAGCCCGAGGTTGTGCTGGAGAGCCGCGTCGGCGCCCTCGACCTGACGCCTGCCGGCATCCCCGCGCAGCTGCCAGGTCAGCTCGGCGCACTGGGCGAGACCGGTGGCGCCCAGGGGATGCCCTTTCGCGATAAGGCCGCCCGATGGGTTGACGACCGGCCCGTCGCCGCCGTAGGTGGTGGCCGCACGCTCGACGAGCAGGTGCCCCTTCCCCTCCTCCGCGAACCCGAGCGCCTCGTAGGTGATCACCTCGTTCGTGCTGAAGCAGTCGTGCAACTCGCACACATCGACGTCCTCAGGCCCGATGCCGGCCTCGCGGTAGGCGCGATTCGCCGCCTCCCGCGACATGTGGGAGCCCACGATGCGCATGCAGTCGGTATCGTCGCTGAAGCTCGACTCGAGGTCGGTGACCATGGACTGGCCGGTGATCTCGACCGCCCGGTCCCAGCAGTGCGCGCGTTCGACGAAGCGTTCGGAGACGATCACCGCGGCGGCCGCGCCATCGGAGGTGGGCGAGCACTGGAGCTTGGTCAGTGGATCGTAGATCGTCCG
This sequence comes from Prauserella endophytica, assembly GCF_005146945.1. Classification (GTDB taxonomy): domain Bacteria; phylum Actinomycetota; class Actinomycetes; order Mycobacteriales; family Pseudonocardiaceae; genus Prauserella_A; species Prauserella_A endophytica. The sequence continues at coordinate 190,299 of NZ_SWMS01000010.1, read as the reverse complement.
CGAGTCGGCGATCTCGTCCATTGTGTACTCTTCTTGGAACTGAGCGTACGGGTTGTCGACCGAGTGTTTGTGGTTCTTCCAGGCCACCCAGAGGAAATGATCGGGTGTCGAGCCGTATCGGGCCATGTGGTCGCGGCCCGCGTTCCCGAACATCTCGGGGCCGAACGGCACGGCCTCGCGAGGATGGATCTCCGCCATCCGGTCGAGGTGACGCCCGAGCGGGTTCGTCCGGTCCGTGTACATGGCGGCGAGCGAGCCGGGCTTCATCTTTTCGAACCCGACCGCCAGCGCGCAGTCGGCAACGCCGTGCGCGACGGCTTGGCGAGCCAGGAAGAGCGCTGTGGACCCGGTCGCGCAGTTGTTGTTGACGTTGACGACCGGGATACCCGATACGCCGAGTTCGTAGACGGCTCGCTGGCCGGCTGTGGAGTCACCATAGACGTAGCCGGCGTAGGCCTGCTCGACCTGTTCGTAGCTCACCCCGGCGTCCCGCAGCGCGGCCGTCGCCGCCTCGCGTACCCAGTCCGGGTAGTCGCCCGGCTTGGTCCCGGGCTTCTCGAACTTCGTCAGGCCGACCCCGATCACGAAAGTGCGCATCATCCCATCTCCTGCCGGTCCCATGCGTCCTGAATTCCGATCTCTCTGAGGGAGTACTTCTGGAGCCGTTGTGTCGCGGTCTTCGGCAGCCGCTCGACGAGCCGGACGTAACGGGGCACCATGAACGCGGCCATCCGTTCCTCGCAGAACTCGATGAGCTCAGCGCAGTCGAGGTCGTCTCCGTTCTGGACGACGACAACCATGACGTCCTCCTCCCCCAGTTCGGAGGGAACTCCGATGACCGCACTCTCCCGCACCGACGGGTGCGCGTTGACGATCCGCTCGATCTCGAAGGAAGAGATGTTCTCGCCGCGCCGGCGAATGGAGTCTTTGAGCCGGTCGAGGAAGACGACGTACCCGTCCGCGTCGCGGCGGCCGCGGTCCCCGGTGTGGAACCAACCGCCGTTCATCGCCGTGCGCGTCGCCTCCTCGTTCTTGTAGTAGCCCAGGAAGATCGTGGCCGGTCGTTTGCTGCGGATCGCGATCTCTCCCGGTTCTCCGTCTGGCTGTGTCATGCCGTCCGGCCCGACGATCTTGACCTCTGACCAGCTCGTCTCCTTTCCGATCGTGCCGGCTCTGATGTCCTCGGGAGGGTTGGCCAGGCAGAATGTCGCGCTCTCGGTGAGCCCGTAGATCTCGAGGATCGTGAGGTCGAACCGCTTCTCGAAGCGACGCCAGAGCTCCGCGGGCGCGGCCCCGCCGATCGCGAGCCGGAGCGGGTTCCGTGCGTCGTCGGGGCGCTCAGGCTGTTTGTAGAGCATGGTCAGCATGGCCCCGATGTAGTTGAACACCGTCGCGTTGTGCTCTCGAATGTCGTCGAAGAACGCCGATACCGAGAAGCGCGGAGCCACCACCATGGGCCGTCCCGAGACCAGCGAGCCGACTACGGTCAGCGACTGCGCGTTCGCGTGAAAGAGCGGAAGGCTCGTGTACAGGACGTCGTCCTGCCGGATCCGCACGTACCGCCGGGTGAACTCGTGCGCCGCGACGGCGAAGGAGTTGTGGCAGTTCATCACGCCCTTGGGCAGTCCCGTGGTGCCCGAGGTGTACAAAATGGACGCGAGGTCGGCCGGTTCCACCGCGCCGGGCTTGGCAGCAGGATGGGCGCCGGTCAGCAGTGCGGTCAGAGATCCGTACCCGGACGGTGGATCGTCCTCACCGCGGACATATCGGTGCCGTGGCCCGCGGCCGACGGGGACCGCGGCGCTCAGCGTCTGCACCAACGGTTCGTCCACCGCGATGAACTCGGCCTCGCTGTGCTCGACGATGTAGCGCAAGCCGTCGCCCCGCAGCCCGGAGTTGATCGGAACGAACACGGCACCGAGAAGGGATGCCCCGAACCAGATGTCGAGGAGCTCGGTGGAGTTGGGAAGCAGCGTGGCGACCTTGGCTCCCCGCTCGATCCCCAGGGACGCCAGCGCGGCCGCCGCTTGTTCGGCCGCGGCGAGCATCGCCGCGAAGGTCCGGGTCTCCCGGTCGAACGTCAGGCACCGGGATCCGGGGCTCAGCTCCGCCCGGGCGCGAAGGATGTCCGGGAGGGTTGTCGCCTCGTCCGGGTCACCGACGTACCTCACGGCTGTGCCCGCTCCGTCAGCTCGGTGTCGAGGCGGGCGACCAGCGCATCGAGCTGCGCCGCGGTCGCCGCGGTGCCGAAGAGGTAGCGGTCCGGCCGGATGACGATCGCGACCGTGTCGAGGCTCTTCAACCAGCTCTTCGACTCGTCGGAGTCCGCCACGATGACTTCGGCGTTCAGCGACCGCAACGTCGCCTGTGTCGCCTCGCCAAGCTGAGCGACGCAGTCCTCGGCGGCCACCACCGCGAACCGGTAGCCGGCCACATCGTCGATGCGCTGACCGCTCGCCAGTCTCGGTTGCGCGCTCAGCCGTCCGGCGAACTCGTCGTCGCCGGCCCAGATGCCGGCCCCGAGCTGCGGGCGCAGAGTCTCGCGCTCCGTGACAGGCACGTCGGCGCCCTCCTCCGGCGCCTGCGGTTGCATCGCCTCGATCTCGTTCGCCATCTGCGCCGCGAGCTTGACGAACTCGGTCATGTGCGGCTTGCGTTCCGTCTCGTAGGTGTCCAGGATTTCTCGCGGCGACTCACCTCGGACGACCCGCCCGAGCTTCCACGCGATGTTCATGGCGTCCCGGATGCCGGAGGCCATGCCCTGGCCGAGATGCGGCGGCATCTCGTGCGCGGCGTCTCCCGCCAGGAAAACGGCCCCGGACCGCCACGGCTCGGCGACCACGGCGTCCCACTCGTAGACGTCCGCGCGGAGAACCCGGTACTCGTCCGCGCTCAGCCACGGCGACAACAGCTCGTACACATGATCGAGCCGCTCGAACGCCGCCGTGTCATCGTCGTGGCGAAGTAGCTGCTCGAAACGCAGCAGCGGTTCCGCGGTGGCGAGGAAAGTCAACGGGTTGCGAATTCCGCCCTGGATGAACGCGTCGCGCCCGGCGAGGCTCTCCTTCTGCACGAAAGGCAGGATGTCTACGATCAGCGAGCGATGCGTTGCCCCGTAGTCGGTCTGCGTGCAACCCAGCTGCTCGCGCACGAACGAATTCGCGCCGTCACAGCCGACGAGGAACGACGCCGTGAGTTCATGTTCCTCGCCTGTCGCCCTCTCGCGCAGCCGAACCCGTACGCCGTCGGCGGAGCTGGTCAGCTCGATCGCGTCCCAGCCGAAGAAGCTGGTGGTTTCCGGATGGTTGTGCGCGTGCCCGCGCAGCACCGCCTCGAAGTCGGGCTGGTGGAACATGTAGTCCGAGTGCCAGCCTTGGTCCGTTATCCCTTTGTTGAAGGGGAATTCCATCACCGGCCGCCACTGCGGGTCATAGAACCGGTACACGCCCGAGAGCGAGAACCGCTCTTCGAGGTGCCCGAGGCCGAGCGTCTGGAAGGCACGCATCGTCTCGTCGTCAAGGTGTGTCGCGCGGGGAAACGCTCTGGGGACCCGAGCGGGGTCGATCGCGGCGATCCGCAGCCCTTCCATGGCCAGCAGCCGGGTCAGCGCCAGACCCGTGGTTCCGCATCCGATGACCGCTACATCAACGTCGTCGGTGGTGTGCCTGGTCATTTCCTCACCTCAGGTTTGCTCGTTCTTGGTGATGACGACGACCGAGGTCGTCACCGTCCGGGATTTCACGGCGTCGAGGAGCGGTGCTCCGTGGGTGTCGGCCACAGTCGCGATCAGTGCGCCGTCGTCGCGCAGGCAGCAGGCGATGGGCAGCAGTGGCGCGGTGGACACCGTCTCGTGGATCTCGCCTTCACCGGCTCGCACGATCGCCTGTGCGCTGGTCGTCGCCACCCACACGCCGTGCTCGGCGGGCCAGAGCCCGTCCGGGTGAGCTCCGGGGCCGACCAGCGCGGCCAGGTCGGCATAGGTTCGCCGGCCACCGAGCGTTCCGTCGGCGAGCACGTCGAACGCGGTCAGACATCGGGCCGCCGTCTGGGCCACGACCAGGGTCCGGCCGCCGTCGATGAGCGCGAGCCCATTCGGGAACTCAACGTCCTCGGCCGCGACCGCGGCGCTGTGATCGGACCGGACCAGGATGATGCGACCCGGTACCGGCGCCTCGCCCGCGGCGGCGTTGAAGGCGACGTCGTCGACGTAGAGATTGCCCTGGGCGTCACCGATCATGTCGCCCAGCGGACCGGCCGCGATACCGCCGAGGTCCACATAGGACCGCCACTGGCCGTCTGCCCACTCCCCGACCCTGCGTTCGTGCGTCATCGCACCCACGAGCCGGCCGTCGGGCAGGAACCACAGCCCGTTGGACGGCGAGTCGAGACCGGCCGAACGCCATTCGCCGGAGGCGTCCGTCCACAGCCGCGCGCCCAGGGTGTCCGACAGCCACAACGCTCCGTCATGCCAGCGGGGGCCTTCGCCCCAGGCCATGCCCGTCGCGTACTGCCGCATGGTCATGGTGCGTCGTGTGCGCCGATCATCAGCGCCGCGAGGTCCTCCGGTTCGATGAAGGACGGCGGGAGCGGCGGCCCCCAGCTCAGGAAGCTGTGCGCGCGGGTCCCGTCCCAGACGCTGGGCTTCCACAGCGCGTCGTCGACGACGCAGTCGAGGTCCGAGTAGTACTCGCAGAAGTTGCCTGCCGGATCCCGGAGATACCAGAAGAAGTTGGATCCGACGGTGTGCCTGCCGAGTCCCCACACGTGCCGCTCGGGATTGTTTTCCAGCATCTGCATGGCGCCCCGCCCGACCTCGTCCACGTCGTCGACCTCCCACGAGGTGTGGTGGACGAAGTTCACCGGCGCGCTCTGGATGAGAATGTTGTGATGATCGGTGGAACACCGCATGAAGGTGGCGACACCGGTGATCTCGTCGCTGACCTTGAGCCCGATACCGTCGGTGAAGAACCGCTGGCTCGCTGCCTGGTCGGTGGAGCCGATCACCACGTGACCGAGCTTGCGAGGACGAACGCGGCCTTCGCGGAGCACGCTCGGCGCCCGGGTCGCGCCGCGGTCGTCCCGGCCGGGTCCGTTGTACGGAGTCGCGGGCGCCGCCGGTTGTATCATCCGCGCCGTCACGGCGACCTCGACCCGGACACCGGTCGTCGGCTCAGCGGCCACCAGCCGATGGTCGTCGACGACCGCCTCGATGCCCAGGCGCGCCAGCCTGGAGGCGATGCCGCGTAGATCGTCGGGACTGTCGGCGCCGATCGACAGTTCGAGCAGCCGCCGCGTCGGCGCGTGCACGAGCCGCAGCTGGCGGCCACCGTCGCTCGTCGCGAACCAACCGCCGCCTTCCCTGGCCAGTCCGAATTCCTCGTAGTAGGCGCCGGTCTGTTCGAGCGCCGGTACCCCGATCGTGACCGAGTTGAGCCGGTGCAAGCTCATGACGCGCTCCTTTCCGCGGCGGCGACGAAGCTCTGCCGGATGCTTCCGATTCCCTCGATGTAGGAGACGAGCTCGTCCCCTGGGGCCAGGAACTGTGGTGGTGTGCGGACGGCACCCACGCCCGCGGGCGTGCCGGTGAAGATCACGTCCCCGGGAAACAGCGTGGTGACCCGGGAGAGTTTCTCGATCAGGACATCGATGGGAAAAACCATGCCGGACGACCGCGCTTTCTGGACCGGCTCGCCGTTGAGCAGGCAGCCCATCTCCAGGTCGGCCGGGTCGGCAAGCTCGTCTGGAGTGACCAGATACGGCCCGGTCGGGCTGAACCCTGGAAACGACTTGCCGAGGCTGTACTGCGCCGGTGACCCCACCAGCTGCAGGCCGCGTTCGGACAGGTCCTGACCGACCGTCAAACCAGCCACATGTCCCCAGGCGTCACGGGCCGCGACGTGTCGGGCCGTCCGGCCGATCACGACGACGACCTCGACCTCCCAGTCCACCGTTCCCGGTGGTAGCTCGACCGCGGAGTCGGCCCCCGCGAACGAGGACACGTACTTCGTGAACACCGCCGGCTCCTCCGGCACCGCCAGCCCGGCTTCCTCGATGTGATCGAGATAGTTCAGCCCGACGGCGAAGACTTGCCGCGGATGCGGCGAGGGTGCCCCCAGCTCCTCAGGCGCGAAGCCTGCCCGGTCCCCGGCCGCGGAAGCAGCCCAGTCCACAAGGTCGTCCCACTGCTCATACAACCCGGGAAAGTCACACCCGATGCGGTGCCCGCTCGCCTCGTGGATATCGATGCCTTCAGCATCACCCGTGATCAACCACGGCCGTCCCCGAACGTTTCCGATGCGCAACGTCGCTCCTTTGCTGTCGCTGCTTCGTTGGGTGACAGCCACTCTGCGTGGCGCAGATTCTCATGTCAAGCAAAGTTTCAAAAGTTTTGCCGATCGTCGCAGACCGGGTAAGGTTTCACGCATGGTGAAGCGGGGCGGGTCCGGCACCCGGGCGACCGAGGCATACGAGCGGCTGCGGCAGGACATCTTCATGGGGCGGTTGGAGCCGGGACAGCGGCTCAAGTTCCCCGCGTTGTGCGCCGAATACGAGACGAGTGCGGGGGTCCTCCGTGAAGCACTCACCAGACTGGCGGCCGAACGGCTGGTCACACCGCAGCCCCATCAGGGGTACGCGGTCGCATCGTTGTCCGTGGGCGAACTGACCGATCTCACGGCGGCACGCGTGGAGCTCGAAGCGCTCACGTTCCGGCAGTCGATGATCTCCGGCGACGACCGGTGGGAGGCCGAGGTGGTGGCCGCCCACCACCTGCTGTGCCTCCGCGAGCGCGAAGCCGAGGGCGGCGTACGCGGGGACGCCTGGTATCTCGCGCACGAGGCGTTCCACGCCGCGCTCGTGTCGGGCTGCGGCAACAGGCGCCTCATCGCGATCGCCCAGGGCTTGCGCGCCGAGACGGAGCTGTACCGGCGCTGGGCGGCTCCCTTGAATGCCGAGCACGATCGTGACCCGGCCGCCGAACATCAGGCTCTCGCCGATGCCGCCCTCGCCCGTGACGTCGACCAGGGCGTGACACTGCTGCGCGATCACATCGCGTTCACCACGCAGATGCTGCTGAGCCGGCTGGGCGCCGATGACGAGCCCGAGTTCTCCGCAAACTAGAGCGCCGGGCGGCGCTCGCCCTTCGCGGTGAGCGCCGCCGCCACGAACGAGGCGACGAGGGGACGGCGGTCCAGCTCTGCCCAGGCCAGGACGACCTGGCTGGCGGGGGCGTCGGCGACCGGGACGCAGACGATTCCCGGCGGCACGGGTTCGACCAGAGAGCGCGGCAGCATCGCGATCGTGCGGCCGAGCGCGATCAGCTGAATCAGCTGGGGCACGTCCACCAGCTCCGGCCCGGTTCCGCCGCCGGGCACGCCTTTCCAGCGCGGCATCGTCTCGTGCTCTAGGTCGGCCAGCCGCACCTCGTCGCGCGAGGCCAGCCGGTGATCGGCTGGGAGAATCGCCACGCGGTCCTCGACATGGAGCGCCTCATACGCCAGCCCCGTGAGGTCGTCGAACGGCGCGTACAGGAGTGCCAAGTCGGCCCGGCCGTCGCGCAGATAGTCAGCGCGGTCGGTGGCACCACCGAAGAGGATGTCGACCCGGCGGGCATCAGGCTGCTGGGCGTATGCGGTGAGTATCCCCGACAGCAGGTTCGCGTCGCCGCCGGGCTTGATCACCAGCCGCAGCTGCGCGTCGGCGTCACCAGCCTGCCGCGCCTGCTGTACCGCGACGCTGACGGCGTTCAGCGCGTGGCGGCCGTGATACAGCAGGGCTTCTCCCGCCGCCGTGAGCGAGACTCGTCTGCTCGAACGCAGGAGTAGCTGCACCCCCAGCCGCTCCTCGACGCGCCGGATCGCTTTCGACAGCGCCGGCTGAGCGATCGACAAGCGGACCGCGGCACGACCGAAATGCAGCTCCTCCGCGACGGCGACGAAGTAGGCCAGCTCGCGCGTTTCGACCTCAACCATGCCTATAGGTTATCGCCGGATGTCGAGTCGGTCTTGGACTCCGTGCGGTTGTCGCTGATTGAATCGGTTCGTGCTCAACCACACGATGATTGTCTCCTTCGACCAGCCCATCCCCGATGCCGAGCTGGATCAGTACCTGAAAGACATCGAAAATCTGATGCTGGGCTCCGGCCACGTCCAGACTTTCTCGGCCCGGCGCCACATCCGCGTGCCCACGGACGACCACAGTCCCGTCTTCGTCGCCAGCGCGATTGTTCAGCTCGGAGTCGGCGACCTCGACGCGCTCAACGCGGTCTTCACGGTGCCCGGCGCCGAGGACCTCATCCAACGCTGGCAGTCGCGATATTCCTACAAGGTCGTCTGGATCAATCACGAGGCCCTGTCGTGAGGGACTTCGCGGGATTGGTCGGGCTGGTTACTGGCGCCGGCAGCGGAATCGGCCGCTCGAGCGCGCTCGAGTTCGCCCGGCGCGGGGCCGCGGTCGGCGTGCTCGACCTGAACGAGCACGCAGCCGCCGAGACGGCACGACTCATCACCGAAGCCGGCGGCACGGCCCAAGCGATCACCGTCGACATCGGCGACGAACCATCCGTGCGGGCGGCCGTCGACCGGATCTCGGCGGCCTACGGTGGGCTGGACTTCGCCTTCAACAACGCGGGTGTTCCGTCCACCAACCGGCAGCTCACCGCCATGCCAAGCGACGAGTGGGAGCACGTCATCCGCGTCAACCTCACGGGCACGTTCCTGTGCATGAAGTACGAGCTACCCGCCCTCCGGCGCCGTGGCGGTGGTGCCATCGTCAATACCGCCTCCAACGGCGGGCTGTACGCGATCCCGCGCGCCCCGGCCTACGTCGCCAGCAAGCACGGCATCGTCGGACTCTCCAAGGCCGCCGCGGTCGACTACGCACCGGACAACATCCGCGTCAACGCCCTCTGCCCCGCCCTCACCCGCACGGAGATGTACGAGAGTGTCGCGGCAGGCACCGACATGACCGCCCAACAGGAAGCACTCACCCCACTCGGACGCCTCGCCATCCCGGACGAAGTCGCCGCCGCCGCGGTCTGGCTCTGCTCCACACAGGCTTCCTACGTCACCGGCATCGCCCTGTCGGTCGACGGCGGCCGGCGGGCATAAGCGTCGACAAGGTGTACGGCTGGCTCATCCTGCGGCGCTGCCTCGTCGTGTACGGACCGCGGTAGCTGTCAAGCGAGAGAACCCCCGGCCCGGGGCCGTCCTCTTCAGACGGTCCCGGGTGCACAGCCGGCCGCTTCGCCGCGAACGCGGGAGACTCCGCGAGGCGTGTCGACCTCGGCCGCGCGCACGAAGTCCAGGAATCGAGCCGAGGCGGGCGAGAGAGCTTGGCCGCGGCGGTACACGACACCGGTGACCCTGGTCGCGTCCGGTGATTCCAGGGGTATCGCCACGAGACCGTCCAGGCTGAACTCCCGCAACTCCAGCGCGGGCAACGCCGCCACACCCACACCCGCCCGCAGGAGCCCGCCGATCGCCGCCACGCACGGGGCGTCGAAATGCCGGCTCACCGGGATCGAGCGCTCGCCGAACATGGCATCGGTCCTCGCGCGGATGCTGGTTCCCGGCGGCGTCGCGACCACCGTCTCGCCCCCGAAGTCCGCCCACGAGAGGGAATCCCGCACCGACCAGCGATGGCTGTGGTGCGCGACGCCGTAGAACTGCTCCCGCAGCAGTGGCGCGAAGCAGAAGCCGTCCGGCAGGTCCCCGCCGTCGCTCAGGCCGAGTTCGACGGTGCCCGCTTCGAGGTTCCCGCGCACTTCGGCGGCGTCCGCGTCCCTGATCTCGAACGTCACCTCGGGGTGATCCGCCATGAATTCGCGGATCAGGTCCGGCAGCACCACCGCTGTCAGCGACGGCAGTGCCGCCAGCGCGACGGTTCCGGACTGCGCCGCCACGAAGGTCAGGAAACGTCGCAGCTGGGTGTCGAGCTCGTCCAGGACCGTGCCGGTCATGAGCAGGAAGGCCCGTCCCGCCGAGGTGGTGTCGAGCTGCCGGGTGGTGCGGTCGAACAACCGCACCCGCAGGAGACGCTCGACCTCCTTGATCCTCCGGCTCAGGACGGACTGGGAGATGTGCTCGGCTGCGGCCGCCTTGGTGAAGCTGCCGGACTCGGCGACGGCCTGGACCGCTCGAAGCTGCTGCAGGGTCAAGTCGGGAACCGGCATGGCTTCACCTCCTGCCGCCCACGCTCGGTAGGCGTGACGGGGGCCGTCCGTGGCGGGAGGGACACCGCCGCGGCCCGGCCTGGCCCTAGCTCGGCTTTGAACGCACGTGATCCGCGATCGCCGCATCGTCGTTCGCGCCGTACATGTCTTCGATCAGCGCCGCGAACGAGTTCACGACGGCCGTGCGTTTGATCTTGCCGTTCGCGGTCCGCTCGCCGCGCTCGACGTCCAGGGGCCGTGGCAGCACGCGAAAGTCCTTCAGCTGCTCCACCCGCGCGAGGTCCGCGTTGACCCTGGCGACCTCGGCCCGCAGCCGTTCGACCACCGCGTCAGGGGACGGGGCGTCCGTGCTCGCGCTCGGCTCGAGCAGGACGGTGAGGTACTTGCGCGCATCGCCGACCACAATCGCCTCGTCGATCAGCGAGCTCTCCTTCAATCGGGTCTCGATGGGCTGGGGGTTGATCGTCTTGCCGCCCAGGGTGATGATCACGTCCTTCTTCCGGCCGATGAGCCGGATGTCCCCGTGCGGTGCGCGTTCCACCAGGTCACCGGTGTGGAACCAGCCGTCCCGCAGCACGGCCTCGGTCTCCGCCGGGTTGCGCCAGTACCCGGTGAACAGCAGGGGTGCGCTGATCAGCAGTTCACCGTCGTCCGCGACCTTCACCTGGAAGCGCGGGTCCGGGAAGACCCTGCCGATGAAGCCGGGACGCGGGAACGGCTGGCCGAAGTGCGCGACAGGACATCCCGCCGTCTCGGTGAGACCGTAGTTCTCGCGGAGATCGAGACCCCAGATCTGCCAGATCGCGAGGACGCTCTCGGGCATGGCGGCGGACGCGGTGTAGGCGACGCGGAGGCGGTCCAGCCCGGCGGTCGCCCGCAACGGCAGGAAGACCGTGCGAAGCGCGGCGGCGTAGGCGATCCGCATCGGCACCGACGGCCTGCGGTGGGACCAGCGGCGCTCGGCCACCCGGCGGCCGACCCACATGGCCGCGTCGTAGGCGCGGCGCCGGAACCAGGGCCAGGACTTGGTTCGCGCGATCAGCTCGCCGGCGAGCTTCTCGTAGAACCGTGGCGGCCAGAGCGCCGACGTCGGCCGCACGGAGCGCAACACGTCCTCGTAGGCCTCGATGCGGCAGTAGGTGACCACCAGCTTGGTCAGCAGTGGGGTGAAGACCAGCACCAGCGCCGGCGCCACGTGTGCCAGCGGCAGGAAACCCACGACGTCGTAGCGGCGGTCGGCGATGTCCGGGTACAAGCCGGCGAAGCTCTGGATCGCGTGTTGCAGCGTCCGGTGCGTGTGCGTGACGCCCTTCGGAGCTCCCGTGGACCCCGACGTGTAGAAGAGCACGGCAGCGTCGTCGAGTGATCCGGCGGCGACCAGTTCGGACAGTCGGTCCGGGTTCTCGCCGGCGTGCCGAGCTCCGTCGTCGCACAGCGCGTCCCAGGTCATCGCGGTTACCGGTTCGGGTAGCGCCGGCGGGGCGTCGTCGATGCCGAGCACGAGGCGCAACGACGGTGTGCGCGCGGCGATGGCCGCGACCTTGGTGAGCTCCGTCGCCGTCTCGCCGAGGAAGGCGACCGCCTCGCTGTGCACGAGGAGCTGCTCGATTTCCGCGGCCGAGTTGGTCGGGTACACGCCGATGACGACGCCGCCGACGCTCTGCACCGCCAGCGCGGCGAACACCCATTCCGGCCGGGCGCTGCTCATCACCGCGACCCGGTCACCACGCCGCACACCGTGCGCGGCGAGACCGAGTGCGAGATCGCGTACGCGGTTCGCGTAGGACCGCCACGTGATCGACTGCACGACCCCCTCGCGGGAGTAGCGCATCGCGACGGTGTCGGGTTCCCTGCCCGAGCGGTCGACGAGCAGCCCCGGAAGCGTCCGGGTCGGTTCGAAGTTGGTCAGATCCATGACACGGCCTCTCTCGCAGACCCGGGGCGCCCGGGCCCGATGGCGTTCACGCAGCACTCTCCCCGATGCGGAGGAAGTCACCCCGATACCACATCACCGGCTCGCCGTCCCCCGTCCGCGCGTCGTGCACACGGCCGATGAGGATCACGTGGTCTCCGCCCGGTACGGCTCGCTCCAGTTCGCACCGGATGACTGCCGCCGCGTCGGGCAGCAGCGCGATGCCCTGGTCGTCGAACTCGAATCCCGCGTCCGCGAACTTGTCCTCCCCCTTCGTCGCGAACCTGACCGCGAGCGCGGCGTGCGCCGGCGTCACGATGTTGACGACGAACCGTTGAGCCGCGGTGAAGACGGGGAAGCAGTCGGCGCCGCGGTCCAGGCACACCAGCACCAGAGGCGGGTCCAGTGACAGTGCCGCGAAGGAGCTCGCGGTGAACCCGTGCGGCGTGCCCGCCTCACTCCGCGTCGTCACGATCGTCACGCCCGAGGGGAAGCGGGCCAGCGCCGCGCGGAAGGCGGCCGGGTCCAGCCCGGGAACCGGGTCAGCCATTCCACGCCTCCCTGGCGGCACGGGCGGCGGGGTCGGCGAAGACCGTGCACGCGTCGGAAACCGTGACGCGGAGCTGCTCTTCGGGAGTCCAACTGGCCGTTTCCGCCCGGAGGGTCCGTTTCAGCGCGGCGAACACGGCGGGTGGTTTCGCCGCCGCCGCGCGCGCGTCCGCCGTCGCGATCGACAGCAGGTCCTCCTGCTCGACAACGTGGTCGACGATGCCGAGCGTCGCCGCGCGGGACGCGTCGACGGGCTCGCCGCCCAGCAGGAGACGCCGGGCGGCACGCTCACCGAGCGCCGCGCGCACCCGGGCGATCCCCTTCACCGCAGGCAACATCCCGTGGTTGATCTCGGGGAAGACGAACCGGGCGTGCCGGGATGCGTACACCACGTCGGCGAAGAGCGCCATTTCGATGGCCCCGCCGACGCACCACCCGTTGACCGCACACACGAGCGGCCGCGGGAAGGTGTCGAGTGCGCAGAGCAGCGCGTGGAACGAGCTCATCCGCTCGGCCATCGACCCGGCGTCGTAGCCAACGGCTTCCTTGATGTCGCCGCCTGCGGAGAAGAACCGCTCGCCGGCTCCTGTCAGGACCACAGCGGGGGCGTCCGGGCGGCGGGCGAGGCTTTCCAGCGTCGAGGTCAGTTCGCTGACGACCGTGTTGCTGAGCGCGTTCGCGGGCGGGTGGTCCAGGGTGAGGACCACCACACCGTCCACTTCGTCGGAGGCGAGCACAGCGGCGAGCGCCGCGTCGCGCGAGGCTGAGGTCATGCTCCTGTCCGATCAGTTCGCCGGCGCGCCGGCGGGGCGAGCGGAGGGGAAGTCGACGGGACGCTTTTCCCGGAACGCCTGGCGTGCTTCGGCGTAGTCGGCGCCGGCGAAGTCGAGGATCTCGAGCGCCGCGGACAGCTCGTGCTGGGGCACCGCGTTGGTGAGCCAGGTGTTGAGCGCGCGTTTGGTGAACCGCAGGGCCTGCTGGGAACCGCGTGCCAGCTGGGACGCGACCTCGAGGGCGCGGGGCAGGACCTGCTCGCGGGGCAGGGACAGGCTGACGAGCCCGATCCGCTCGGCCTCGGCGCCGGTCAGTTTCTCGGAAGTGAGCACGTAGTACTTGGTCTTGGCCATACCGACGAGCAGTGGCCAGATGAGCGCGGCGTGGTCGCCAGCGGTCACGCCGACCTTCGTGTGGCCTTCGATCAGCACCGCGTCGTCCGCGGCGATGCTGATGTCGGCGAGGAGTGCCGTGGACAGGCCGTAGCCGACGGCGGGACCGTTGATCGCGGAGATGATCGGCTTTTCGATGCGCAGGACGGTCGTCACCCGCTTGCGTTCGGTCTCCAGCATCGCCAGCGCCTGTTCGGGTGTGGGATCGGGCTGGGCGACGTCCATCCCGGTGCAGAAGGCCTTGCCTGCTCCGGTGATGACGACGACCCGCGTGTCGTCGTCGCGCTCGACGTCGGCCCAGATCCGGTTCATTTCCTCGAACATCGGCAGGGTGAGCGAGTTGTAGCGGCTGGGGCGGTTGATCGTGATCAGCAGGACGCCGTCGTCGTGGCGCTCGACGAGGACGTTTCCCGTGCCGTGGTTGTACAGGTCGCTCATCGCACGGACTCCTTCTCGATCAACAGGTTCTGTTCGGCCTGGAACTTGCGCAGCGCCTCTTCGTGCGCGGGGCGCGCGGCACGAATGTCGGCGAGCACGTCGTCGGCGGGGCGCACCACGTTGCGCGGGTGTTTGAACTGAGGGATCACGTATTTGCCGAACAGCTCGATCGAGCGCAGGAGCTGTTCGTGGGGAAGGCTGTCGACGCGCAGCACGAGGGCGTCGACGCCCATGTCCACATACCGCTGCACGTGCTCGATGCAGTGGTCGGGGTCGCCGACGAGGAAGCCTTGCGAGCGCTCGAACATGTACTCCTCGTCGTCGAAGTCGACGTCCTTGACCGCGCCCATGTACGCGTAGTCCTTCGAGAGCGTGGAAAGCCGCTCGTAGGCATCGGTCGAGAGCTTGGCCATGTCGAACAAGGGCTTCGCCTCCCGGCGCGCCGACGCCGTGGTCTCGGCGCAGTGCATGCCACCGCTGATCGTGACCATCTTGCGCGGCGTGATCGGGTGCGGGTGGCTGGTGGCGGCCAGGGTCTCGTCGTAGAGCTTCAGCAGGTTCTCCACGAGGTCGAAACCGAGGTAGAAGCCGCCCATGATGGCTCCGATGCCCAGCTCGGCGGCGGTCTCGACCGAGCTCGGGCTGCCGGTGGCGGCGGAGATCGGCGGGTGGGGCCACTGCAGGGGCTTGGGCACCAGGCTGCGGGGCGGGATCTTGTAGTGCTCGCCCACGAAGGAGAACGGATCGTCGAGGAACGCACGGCGGATCAGCTCGACGCCTTCCCGCCACTGCGCTTTGTTCTCGGTCGGGTCGACCTCGAACGCGCGCAGCGCGAGCGTGGTGTTCCCGCGTCCGGTCCCTAGTTCGACCCGGCCGTTGGACAGGATGTCCGCGGTCGCGATGCGCTCCGCGACGCGCAGCGCGTGGTTCATCCGGGTCGGCAGGAGCGTCACCAGGTGGATGAACCGGATGCGGTTCGTGAGCGCCATCAGGTACGGGTAGAGCACCTCCGGAGCGGAGACCGTGGCCGTGCCGATGGCGACGTGCTGCTCGGAGCTGCCGAAGGCGTCGAAGCCGACCCGCTCGGCGAGCAGCACCTCGTCGATCAGCTCCCGGTAGCGGTGCTCATGTGTGAGACCCACCGGGGTGTCACCTTCGGACATGAGGATGAAGTCCATGCCGCCCCTTCCATCGAATGTTATTAGCCGATAACGTAGGGCGCGGATTCGTCCTGGTCAAGACTCGAGAGGGAGGAAGTTGTGTTATTCGTCAGTAACTTTGCCTGGCGGCGGCCGAGCGGGCACCGGAGGAGGTGCGGTCGCCCGTGAGCGAGCTGCGGATCGAGCACCTGACCTCGCCCGACATCGCCGACGCCATCGCGAACGGCATGCGCACGGCCGTCTTGCCTCTCGGCGCCACCGAGCAGCACGGCGCGCATCTCCCGCTGTCAGTGGACAGCGACCACGCCGACCGGCTGGGTGTGCTGGTCGCCGAGCGGCTCGGCGACGCGCTCGTGGCGCCGACGATCCGGATCGGCTGCTCGTCGCACCACCTCGGCTTCGCCGGCACGCTTTCACTGAGGGCCGAAACACTCGAAGCGGTGTGCCTCGACTGCTGCACGAGCCTCGCCGGGCACGGCTTCCGCCGGGTGCTCATCTTCTCGGCCCACATCGGCAACTACCCGTTGCTCGCCGGCATCGAGCCGAAGCTCGCCGCGCGGTTGCCCGCCGGCGTGGAGGTCATCGCCTTCGCGGACTCAGCGGCGGTCCTCGCCGCGTGGCGAGACGCCGCTCACCGGGTCGCCGGCCTCGCCGGCCACGTCGGGGGCCACGCCGACATCGCCGAAACGTCGATCATGCTGGCCGTCCGGCCGGACGCCGTCCGCAGCGAGCGGGCCGCCGCCGGCTTCCCGGGGCCCATGACCGTCCAGCTCCTGGCTCGGGTGTTCACCAACGGCGTCGCGGCGGTCGCCCCCAACGGCGTGCTCGGAAACCCGGACGGCATGTCCCCCGAGCTGGGCTTCGAGTGCCTGAACGCGGTCGCCGACCTGCTGGTTGAACACGCCACAACACGTTATCGGCCTCTCACCTAGACTGCGCCCATGACGAGCGCACGATCTCCTCGGCCCGCATCGCCGCGATCGTCCCGGCGGGAGACGCTGATCAAAGTCGCCGGCGAGTTATTCCACGAGCGCGCCTTCGACGCGGTGACCACCGAGATGATCGGCGCGCGCGCCGGGGTGACCGGGCCGGCGCTCTACCGGCATTTCCCGAGCAAGCAGGCGTTGCTCATCGCGGTGCTCGAGGATCCCCTCAACGACCTGCTGGCGAACGCGCGCGAGACGGCGGCCGCGGTCAAGGACCCGCGCGAGGCGCTCGAAGCCATGATCGACTACCACGTCACCCGCAGTCTGCGGAACGTTCCGTCCACATTGGTGTTCCTGAAGAACGAACACAACGTGCCCGAAGACGAACGACACCGAATGCGCCGCCTGATGCGCCTCTACGCCGAGGAGTGGAGCGCGCTGGTGGAGCGGCTCCGGCCCGACCTGTCGGACGCCCAGAACCGCGTCCTGACCCACGCCGTCTTCTCGATGATCAACTCGGTCCCGCAGTTCAACAGCGGCCTCGATCCCGAGAGCGTCGGGAAGACGATCCGCACCGCCGCCATAAACGCGTTGCTCGTTCCGCCGGACACCGTCTGAGACGGGCCATGCCCGTTCCGGGCCCATTCTTGTGAGATTCGCAAAAGTCCAGTCATCTCAGCGCATTGCGTGTCCGGGCACGGCAGTTCAGAGTCAGTGGATGCGCCGGCGTCAGTGACGCCGAACCTTCCGCGTGATCGCTGCCCGTTGCCCTACCGCCGATCACGACTTCGCTCTGTTGTGACTAGGAGAGTCAATGACGACTGCTCGAAACACCGACGCGACGATCAGTTCGAGGTCTGCCCGGCGGGCATCGCTCGCCGGCGGTGTCGGAACGCTCATCGAGTACTACGACTTCAGCGTCTACGGGTTCCTGGCGCTCACCATCGGACCGTTGTTCTTCCCCAGCGACAACCCGACGATCTCGACCTTGTCCGCACTCGCGGTGTTCGCCTCGTCCTACATCGTCCGCCCGCTCGGCGGCTGGGTGTTCAGCCGGCTCGGCGACCGCCGGGGCCGCCGGACAGCCCTCGTCGCGACGATCGTGTCCATGGGTGTGGCGTCCGGCGTGATCGGCCTGCTCCCCACCTACGGGCACATCGGAGTCGCCGCGACCATCGCGATCATCGTCGCGCGACTGGCTCAGGGGCTCGCCGCCGGGGGTGAGATCGGCGGCGCGGCGACCTACATCGCCGAACTGGCACCGCCGGGCAGGCGGGGGTTCTACGGCTCGACGATCTCGATCGGCTCCACGCTCGGGTTCGCGGTGGCTGCCGCCGTCGTGGGGCTGGTCCGGCTGCTGGTTCCCGCCGACCAGATGTCCACGTGGGGCTGGCGGATCCCGTTCCTCCTCTCGCTGGTCCTCACGGTGGTGTGCCTGTGGGCTCGCCTGCGGGTCGAAGAGTCGCCGCAGTTCCGGGAACTGAAGGAGAAGGCCGCGATCGTCCGCAGCCCGCTGCTGGCCGCCCTGCGCAGCCACCCGCTGTCGGTCGCCCGTGTGGCGGGCCTGGCCATCGCGTTCAACGGCACCGGCTACTTCGGCGTGGCCTACTTCGCGATCTTCCTGCAGCAGGAGGGATTCTCCGCCACGGGCGTCGTCTGGACCTCGGCGTCGTGCATCGCACTGGCGACCTTGACCTACCCTTGGGTGGGCAAGCTGACGGACCGCTACGACCGCAAGCCCGTCCTCCTGGCGTCCTACGTCGCCTTCGCCGTCCTCGCCTGGCCGATCTTCGCAGTGCTCATCGCGGCGACCAGCCTCTGGGTCGTCGGGGCCGTCTACCTGGTCTTCATGTTCTTCACCGGGTGGGCGCAGGTGCCCGCGTGGCCGCTGGCCACCGAGCTGTTCCCGGCGAACGTGCGTTACTCGGGCATCGCGATCGGCTACAACCTCGGGGTGATCATCGGGGGTGTCACGCCACTCGTCGCCGCCTCGCTCGTGGCCGCCACCGGGAGCCGGACCAGTCCCGTCTACTGGATCCTCGCCGTGACGCTGATCGGCGTGATCACCGTCGCACGGCTGCCGAAGACCGCGTCGAAACCGCTGCCTCGCTGAACCGTCGCCGCCCGTGATCTCCAGCCCGAGCACCCGCGGGGCAGGAGATCACGGGTGCCGGCCACTACTCTGGCCCACCGAGACAGCCACCGAACGCGCCCTGCCGCACCGGCGCCTGGTCGAGGCGATCGCCGCCCGGGACGAGGTCGGCGCGCGCCACCACGCCAGCGAGATCGTGAAGCTCACCGAGACCGGGACGGAGCGAGGGCGGTGACCGGCTCGAGGACCTCACACGCCGAGCGCGCCGCGGCCGAAACGGTTGTCCCGCCTCGGCTTTCCGCCGGCCTCGTGATGGCGATCCTGGTGGCGGAGAACCTGCACGCGACCTTGACGGTGTGGGCACGCTGCTGCCGGCCATCGAGCAGGACACCGGGCCGGCCGCGTCCGCGGGTGGCGTGCTGAGCACTCTGCCGCTGCGGGTGCTCGCGGCCACTTCACCTTTCGTCGGGCGCGTCTAGAACCGGGTCGGCACCGCCCGTCTCCTCGTGGCCGCCCTCGTGGTGCTGGCGACCGGCACGGTGATCCGATCGCTTCCGTCGATCGCGTTCCTGTTCGCCGGTGCCGTTTTCGCTCGGCGACGATCGCGGTGCGCAACGTCCTGCTGCCCACAGTGATCCGCAGCCACGTGCCCGGCCCGCACCGCTCGGGAGAGATCGCCGCGGCGATGGGCGTGAACCCGTCGACAGGCAGCAGGCAGGTTGCCAACCTGGTCCGGTCCGGGCTCGTCGAACGCCGCGCCGATCCCGGGGACGGTCGCGCCAGCCTGCTCGCGGTGGCCATCGCTGGCCACCGGGCACGGGACGCCGAACGCCGGCGCGGGGCCGCTCGAATCACCGAAGCCCTGGCCGGCTGGACGCCGGAATCGCGTGACCGGTTCGCCGAGATGCTCGGCTGCTTCGCCAGCGACCTCCAGCGCACGCACGACGGGGACGCGCAACGCGGCTGAACCGATGACCGGGGCGCTCCCGGTCACCGGTCCGTGCACGTCGTTCACCGGATGCGGATCTCGTTCCCGGCCCAGGCCTCGTCCCGCAGCACGAACTTTTGGATCTTCCCGGTGGAGGTCTTCGGCAACTCGGTGAACGTGACCTTCTTCGGCGCCTTGAACCGCGCCAGCCTGCCCCGCACGTGCTCGATGATCTCCGCTTCGGTCGCCGTGGCGCCGTCCCGCAGCGTCACGTAGGCGGCCGGGACCTCACCCCAGCGCTCGTCCGGCACCGCGATCACGGCCACCTCCAGCACCGCCGGGTGATCCATGATCGTCTGCTCCACCTCGACCGAGGCGATGTTCTCCCCGCCCGAGATGATCACGTCCTTGGAGCGGTCCCGAAGCTCCACGTACCCGTCCGGATGCACGACGCCGATGTCGCCGGTGCGGAACCACCCGTCCGGCACCGCGGCCAGGGTGGCCTCCGGGTCGTCGAGGTAACCGAGCATGAGGTTGTTGCCGCGCAACGCGATCTGCCCCGTGGTGACGCCGTCCGCGGGGACGTCCGTGCCGTCGTCGGCGATCACCCGCGGCACGCACGCGATCATGTTCCCGACGCCCTGGCGCGCCTTGAGTCGTGCCCGCGCGTCGGCGTCGCGGTCGTTCCACTCCGGACGCCAGTCGCACAGCATCGCCGGGCCGTAGGTCTCGGTCAGCCCGTAGAGGTGCGTGACCTCGAACCCCAGTTCCGCCATCCGCCGCAGGATCGCCGGCGACGGGGGCGCCCCGCCGGTGGCGATCCGCACCGTGCGGTCCAGCGGCGCGGCCTCACGGGCGTAGGCGATCATCGACAGCACCGTCGGCGCCCCGTTGAGGTGCGTGACACCCTCGTCCCGGAGCAGGCGCCAGATCTCGGCCGGATCCACTTTGGCCAGGCAGAGGTGCGTCGCGGCCGCCGCGGTCACCGCCCACGGGAACGTCCACCCGTTGCAGTGGAACATCGGCAGGGTCCACAGGTGCACGCTCGACGGCGTCAGCCCCGCGTGGCCCACCATGGCCAATGCTTGCAGGTACGCGCCCCGGTGGTGGTACATGACGCCCTTCGGACGGCCCGTGGTCCCCGAGGTGTAATTGACCGACAGCAACGACCGCTCGTCCGCCGGTGTCAGGTGCAGCGGCTCCGCCGCGGCGAGGAGGTCCTCGTACTCCCGCCCCAGGCGGATCCGGTGCGGCGGGGCGTCCAGCCGGCCGAGGACCTCGTCCACCAGCGCGTCGAACGACGGGTCGTGGATCAGCACGGCGGCCTGGGAGTGCTCGAGGATGTAGGCGACCTCGCCCACCGCCAGCCGGGTGTTGACCGCGACCAGCGGCACGCCCGCCCACGGCACCCCGAAATGTGCCTCCAGCGACTCGTGCGTGTTCGGCGCGAGCACCGCCACCGGGTGCCCGTCGGCCACCGGCGCCAACCCTCCCGCCAGACGCTGACAACGGTCACGCAACTCCGCGTACGTCCACCGGGAACGTCCATCGACCACCGCGACCCGATCCCCGTGCGCTGCCGCGGCGCGGTCCAAGAAGGACACCGGGGTCAACGGCTCGAAGGATACCGAGGCCGGGTCGTGGCTCATCGCACGTCACCCCCGGCCGGAGCGCCGGCGGGGGTCGGCGGCTCTACGGCAGCACACTGCTCCGGGTCGCGGTGGCCCCGGATCGTGAGGATGAAGTCCATGTCGGCCCCTTCCCTAGAATGTTATTGGCCGATAACGTATAGCGCAGCACGGTTCCTGGTCAACGACGACCGGGACGTTAATCTAAACTAACATTTGTCCATGTGTGGGCCGATGCTTCGAGACCCAGGAGGTTCACCATGACCACCACGTCAGGCGCCGCAGGCCCGGCGACATACCCGGCCCGGAGTGTGGGCGCCGCCGTGCGGGCGCTGGCCGAGGGACGTATGGTCGTGGTCGTCGACGACCACGACCGGGAGGACGAGGGCGACCTTGTCCTGCCCGCGGACAGCGTCACCGCCGAGCAGATGACCTTCCTCGTCGCGCACACCACCGGAATCGTGTGCACACCGATGACCGCGGACCGTGCCGACGCGCTCGAGCTTCCGGCGATGGTCGTGGACAACCAGGACGCGCACTCCACCGCCTTCACCGTGACCGTCGACCAGCGGGACACCGGCACGGGGGTTTCCGCGACCGAACGTGCCCGGACCTGCCGGGCGCTGGCCGATCCGCGGACGACGGCCGGGCAGCTCCGCCGTCCCGGCCACGTCTTCCCGTTGCGGGCGCGCGACGGCGGCGTACTCGTGCGCGCCGGGCACACCGAAGCCGCTGTCGATCTGCTGCGGCTCGCCGGTCGCGAACCGGTCGGCGTCATCAGCGAGCTGATCGGTCCCGATGGCGAAATGCTGCGCGGCGCGGCACTGACGGCCTTCGCCGCCGAACACGACCTGCCGGTCCTCGCCATCGCCGACCTCGTCCGTCACCGGCGCGCCACGGAGCAGCTCGTCGAGCCGGTCGCGTCCTCGGCGATGCCGACCGTCTTCGGCGACTTCCGCGCCATCGCGTACCGGTCACGGCTGGACGGCGCAGAACACCTCGCCCTCGTCATGGGCGACGTGGCGTCCGCGGGGCACACCGAACGGGGCGCTCTGGTCCGCGTGCACAGCGAGTGCCTCACGGGCGACATTCTCGGCTCGGTGCGCTGCGACTGCGGCGCCCAGCTCGAGCAGGCGATGCGCGCGGTGACCGATGAGGGCTGCGGCGCGATCGTCTACCTCCGCGGCCACGAGGGGCGCGGAATCGGACTGGCCCGCAAGATCCGTGCCTACGCCCTGCAGGAGTCCGGCCTCGACACCGTCGACGCCAATGTCGCCCAGGGGCTGCCCGTGGACTCCCGCTCCTACGGTGCCGGGGCTCAGATCCTGAGGCACCTGGGGATCTGCAGGCTCCGGCTCATCACCAACAACCCGGCAAAGTACAGCGCTCTCGACGACCACGCGCTCGAGATCGTGGGACGCGTCGCACTCCAGACCGTCGAGACCCCGCAGAACCTGCGCTACCTCCGGACGAAGCGTGACCGCATGGGCCACAATTTCGGCGCCCTGGCGGATTTCGAAACCAGCCCGCGGCAGCAGATGAGCTCGTGACGAGCTGCCGTCCGCCGTCAGGTGGTAGTAGACCCCGCCGGGGCCGTTGGCCCGGTTGTGGTCCTTGCACAGCTGCGCGTTCGGATAGATCGAGGTGAACGCCTCGCCGCTGCCGGGGAACTCGTACACCGGAGCGATCTCGGCGGTGCGGTTCCACGCGGCCGCGCTACCCGGCGGGCACGAGTAGTCGGCCGCCGCCGCGCCGGCGGGCAAGGCCGGCCCCACCGTGGCGCCCACCACGATCGCACCCACGGACACAGCACGCCTCAGAACGGAAACCATGAACGCTCTGCCTTTCCCAGTTCGATTCCTCAGAAGCGACAGAATCCTGCTGTGAACAAAGGGAAAATCAGATAGTCGTCCACAATGCACTGTGTCGCGCGAACGTGGTTTCGGCACCACAGCAGAACGGCCGGAATTGCACAACTCCTGCCACCGGCGGACTAACTGGCTCGCTCGCGCGCGTCCAGCAGTTCGTCCCAGTGCTGGGCCGCCCACGCGCACGCGACGGCCAGCGGCACCAGCAGGCCGCGGCCCAGCGGCGTCAGCGCGTACTCGACGCGCGGTCTCGGCCCGGCGTGCACCGTGCGCGAGACCAACCCGTCGCGCTCCAGCCCGCGCAGCGTCTCGGTGAGGACCTTCGGGGTGACGCGGTGCAGTGGCACGCGCGGCTCGGAGAACCGGCGCGGGCCGTCCTCGAGGCACCGCAACACCAGCGCCGACCACTTGCTGTCGCCGAAGCGGAACGGCACCAGCGACGACGGGCACAGCTCGCCGAACAGGCCGGAAGGCAATGGCTGCCCGGTGTCGGTCATCGAGGCGTCCTCCCTCTCGCGGTATCCAAGCGGTAACCGGCCTGCTGGATGCCTTCCAGAGCGACGACTCAGTGGGAGGTATTCCGAGCATGGTCAAGATCGTGGTTCGGGGCAGGCTGCCGGGCGGTGGTCGCCGAGGCGCGCCGGCGCGGACACGACGTCACCGCGGTGGTGCGCGAACCGGCGCGCCAGAACGGTTTGGCGTCCGACGGGGTCCGGGTCGTCGCCGGTGACGTCACCGATGCGGTGTCGGTGGCCGAGCTGGCGCCCGGGCACGATGCGGCGATCCACGCGGTCGCCGTCTACGGCGAGGGCACCGATCCGGGCGCGTCTTCATCGGTGCCGCACGGGCACTCGTCACCGGCCTGCGGCGGGCCGGAGTGGACCGGCTGGTCGCGATCGGACTCTCCGTGCTCCTGCCCGGCGGGTCGAGGCGCGGCGGGGATCCCGACGTCGATGTCGGGCCCACCCTCACGCCCGTGCCGCGCCCACGGGAAGGTCAGGTGGCGGCCATCGCTGGCCGGTCGCTCCGACCAGCCGGAACGTCCTCGACCGGCCGGCCCTCGCTACGGCAGCACGGAGCGCACCGCCTCCGGCGTACGGCCCACCACGGTGGTGCCGTCGTCGGCGGTGATGATCGGCCGCTGGATGAGCGCCGGGTGCGCCGCCGGCGCCTCCAGCGCCGGCCCCGGTCGGCGTCGTCACGTGGCCAGTCGGCCAGCCCCAGTTCGGCGGCCACGGGCTCGCCGACGCGGGCGATGTCCCAGTGCTCCAGCCGCAGGCGCCGCGGCACCCTGGTCAGTTCGTCCACAGTGGGCGGATCCTCCAGGTAGTACCGCACCGTGTTACCGGCGGCCTCGGCGTCGAGCAACGACAGCGCGGCACGGCACTTGGACCAGACCGGGCTGATCCAGACCTCCATGAACGAGGGTCCTCCGGCTCGGTGCGAGTCACGGGATCGTAGCCGTCGCGGGCAGCGACGTCGCCCGCCGTTGCGCCGCACGGTGTTCCACCGGCCGGATGCCGCGCACGCGCTTGAACGCCACGCTGAGCGCGTCGGCGTCGGTGTAGCCGACCCGGCGGGCGATCGCGTTCACCGTGTCGTCGGTGTGCTCGAGCAGGTCGGCGGCGAGGCAGATCCGCCAGCACGTGAGGTACGCCATGGGAGGCTCGCCGACCAGGTCGGCGAAGCGCCGGGCGAAGGTGGCGCGGGAGACCGCGGCCCTGCGGGCGAGTTCGCCGACGGACCAGGGATGTGCTGGATCGGCGTGCATCAGGCGGAGCGCCACGCCCGTCACGGGGTCGTGCTGCGCGTGGTACCACAGCGGTGCGTCCGACTCCGGGCGCGCGAGCCAGTCCCGCAAGGCCGTCACGAGCAGCAGCCCGAGGAGGTGGTCGAGGATGGCCTGCCTGCCGGGCCGCTCCTCGGCCAGCTCGGCGGTGACCAGCTCCAGCAGGTGGGTCACCGCGTCCGTGCGCACCACCAGCAGCGGCGGCAGTCCGCCGAGAATGCGGTCGCACAGGCTGCCCTCGGCGGTGAAGGCGCCCGTGAGCACTTCGGCGGTGCCGCCGCCCGCGTCGCCGAGGGCGTAGCGCTGGGTGCCGAGGGCGAGCACCACGGTGCCCGCCCGAAGGTCGGCGGGCGCGCCGTCGGCCGGGCTGAGCCGGGCCGCGCCCTGCGCGATCGCCAGCAGGGTCAGCGGCGCACCGGTCCCGAACTGCCGCGACCACGGCGGCGACACGGTCGTGCGCCGGAACGACGCCCCGCGGGGGCAGACGTCCCGCAGGAGCTGGGAGAGCGTGTCCATGGGAACCAGCTTAGACGTGGAAACGCCTTATCGAGCTTTCCAGCGGTTGTTCGTCCAACTCGACGGCTGCTGGCTGGAGGGCGATGACAACGACACCGAAAACCACCCGCGAGGGCGTGGCCTTCGCGGAGCTCCGCCAGGACGTCGCCGCGATCATCGGCGACATCGGCTACTGCACGATGACCACGGTCGACCGGCACGGGCGCCCCCGCTCCCGCGTGCTGATCGCCGTGTGGGAGCTCGACGACGAGGTGCCGGTCGGCTGGCTCGGCACGTTCCCGACCCCGGTGAAGGTGGACCACCTCGCGCACAACCCGCACGTGACCACCTCGTACTGGAGCCCCTCCCAGGACGTGGTCGCAGTCGACAGCGTGGCCGCGTGGACCGACGATCCGGAGGTCTCCCGGCACGTCTGGGAGCTCTACCGGCGCGGCAGCCCGGCGGGCTGCGGCTACGACCCCGCCCGGTTCTGGCGTGGACCCGGCGATCCGGGGTTCCGGGTGCTGCGGCTGGATCCGTGGCGGATCCAGGTGCTGCGCGGCCGCGACCTCGCGCGCGGCGTGCCCGCCCGGATCTGGCGCGGCGAGGAGCGGCCGTGAGCAGGCAGCACTGGGCCGAGGTCTTCGCCGCGGAGGCCACCGACAGCCCCGACGGCTCGGTCACCGAACATGTCCGGCGGTACCTGGCCACCGACGGGGCCGACGGCTACCTGGAGGGCGGGGCCACCAACCTCGTGCTCACCACCGTCGGCCGCACGAGCGGCACGCTGCGCCGGACGGGCCTGTTCTTCGGCAGCGACGGCGATCGCTACGTGCTGGTGGCCTCCGGCTCCCGGCCCACCGAGACGCACCCGCAGTGGTACCGCAACCTGCTGGTCCACCCGGAGGTGCACATCCAGGTGCGCGGCGAGCGGCTCGTCGCCCGCGCGCACACCGCCGAGGGAGCCGAGCGCGAACGGCTCTGGCGGCTCATGTGCGAGCTCGCCCCCGTCTACCGCACCTACTACCAACCGCGCACCAGACGGGTCATTCCCGTGGTGGTGCTCGATCCACTGTGGAGGCTGACATGAGAACTCTGACCGGACGATCGGCTGTCGTCACCGGCGGCACCCACGGCATGGGGCTGGCGATCGCGCGAGCGTTGCTCGACGACGGCGCCGAGGTGGTGGCCACCGGCCGCAACCGGGACAACGTCGGCAAGGCGCGCGCCGAGCTCGACTCGCCGCTCGCCCACGTCCTGCGCTCCGATGCCGCCGAGCTGACCGACATCGACGCACTCGCCGCCTACGTGCAGGAGAACCTCGGTGGGCTCGACTACCTGTTCGTCAACCACGGCATCGCCGAGATCCGGCCGTTCGACCAGGTCACCGAGGAGTCGTGGGACCGGCACTTCGCGGTGAACACCAAGGGGTCCTTCTTCACCGTGCAGCGGCTCGCGCCGCTCCTGCGCGACGGTGGTGCCATCGTGCTCACCACCGTGGCCAACGACTCGATCTTCCCGGGGCTGAGCGCCTACTCCGCCTCGAAGGAGGCGATCACGGCGTTCGCGCAGGTGCTCGCGGCCGAGCTGGCGCCACGGCGCATCCGGGTCAACACGCTCGCTCCCGGCTTCATCGTCACCCCGACGATGGGCGTCACCGGCCTGACCGAGGACGAACGAGCGGCGTTCATCGCACAGGGCAGCGAAACCACGCCACTCGGCCGCAACGGCACTCCCGAGGAGATCGCCACGGCGGCGTTGTTCCTGGCCACCGGAGCCACGTTCACCACCGGCGTCGAGCTGGCCGTCGACGGCGGCTACGCGCAGGGGCTCTGACCGGCGGGCTCGCCTCACGGCGACGGCCGGTCGACCTCCTCGATGCCGAGGTCCCGGCCGTCGCCGAAGGCGATCCGCAGCACCCGATCCCGGGTAGGCGGCACCTCGAGGAACCACAGCTCGACGTCGGCGTCACGGCCGCCCAGCGAGCGCACCGAGCGCTGCGCGGCCAGCAACTCCCCCACGTTCGTCTTCGCCATCGGCTCCCCGAGCAGGCCGACCACCTCGGCCCGTGACATGCCGGCGGTCAGCTCGGTCCCGCAGGCGCCTGGCCCGCTCCCTACCTCCGCAGGTCCCAAAGTGGTCCCAAGCTCAAGGCGGTGTAGATCGTCGCCATGATCACCGGCATGACCTGCAAAAAGACCCCTGACCTCAAAGAACTGCGAGATCAGGGGCTCTGTCACGACCGTCGGGCTGACAGGATTTGAACCTGCGACCCCTTGACCCCCAGTCAAGTGCGCTACCAAACTGCGCCACAGCCCGGCCATCACCTTCTCTCGAAGGCGATGGCAGTACTTTACCTTGCCCCCTCCACCCGCCTCACAGCGGGTGCGGCCTCCTTGAGCGGCAGAGGACCACCTGGTAGCCGAGCGAGCCCGCCGGCTCAGCATGGTTGAAGTCCTCGTCGACCGCACACCACCCGTCCCCGGCAGTGACGAGCGGCGCCGACAGCCCCGGGAGCAGGCCTGCACGGGCCCGCGCTCGGGTCATCCGAGCAGGCGAGCCGACAGCTCCGGGCTGCCGGCGAGGCCCTCCTCCAGCGCCGCGCGGCGCAGGGGCGCCCAGAACTCGTGCGGCGCGGCCGCCCAGTCGAGCGGGCCGAACGGCGGCTCGGGGTCGTACTCGATGCCGAACTGCACCTGCCTCGCCACATCCTCGCCCGCCAGCGTGCGCACGAGGTGCAGCGCCAGGTCGATCCCCGCCGAGACGCCCGCCGCCGTGAACACGCGGCCGTCCTCCACCCACCGGCGCCGCACCGGTTTGGCGTCCAGCGCGGCGAGCTGCTCCAGGAACGCCCAGTGCGTGGTCGCCTCGCGGCCTTCCAGCAGGCCCGCGGCACCCAGAATCAGCGAGCCCGTGCACACCGAGCCCACCACGTCCGCGTTCACCGCCGCCCTCCGGAGGTACGACAGCAGCGTCTCGTCCGTCATCGCCTTCATCGTCGGCGCCAACCCACCTGGCACGAGGACCACCGCCGGGTCTGGGACCTCGGCGAACGTGTGGCTCGGGGCGAGCCGCACCGGCGTGTCTGTGACCACCGGCTCGCGGGTCTCCCCGACCACCGCCACCTCGTAGCCGGGCAGCACCACCGGCAACACGGAGAGCACCTGCAGCGGCCCCACCAGGTCCAGCGGCGTCAGACCCGGGTACAGCACGAACGCGATCGTCTTCGTCTCCATGACCGACACAGTGGCGACCGCACCGCACCCGGCGGGCGGCGATGTCCGGATCTCTGCGAACCCTGTCCGCCGGCCAGGTGCTGCTAGCCTCCAGCGCATGAGGCGTGTCGTGATCATCGGCTACGAGGACGCGGCCCTGCTGGACATCGCCTGCCCCTCGGACGTCTTCGACGCGGTGAACCGGCTGGGGGTCACCCCCGGCTACGACATCCGCCTCGCCAGCATCGACGGCAGGCCCTTGCGCAGCACCTCCGGCCTGACGCTGGCGGTGCACGAGCGGCTCGACCGGCTCTCCGGTCCCCTCGACACACTCGTCGTCGCGGGAGGCCTCGGGCACGAGGCGGCCGCGGCCGACGTGCGCCTGACCACGCACCTGCGCAGGCTGGCCGCAGCGACCCGCAGGGTCACGTCCGTCTGCACCGGCTCCACGGTGCTCGCGGCCGCGGGACTGCTGACCGGGCGGCGCGCGACCACCCACTGGTTCTGGGCGTCCCGCTTCGCCGGCAGCTACCCCGGTGTGACCGTCGATCCCGCTCCGTTGTTCATCCGGGACGGCAACGTCTACACCTCGGCCGGCGTCACGAGCGCGCTCGATCTCGCGCTCGCCCTGGTCGAAGAGGACCACGGGCCAGACATCGCCCGCGAGGTCGCCCGCCACCTCGTGACGTACCTCCAGCGACCCGGCAACCAGGCGCAGGTCAGCATGTTCCTCACGGCCGCGCCGTCGTCGGCACACCGGGTGGTGCACCAGGTGACCACGCACATCGCCGCGGGGCTGGCCGGGGACCTGAGCACGCCCGCGCTGGCCGCGGCGGCCGGCGTGAGCGAACGCCAGCTCACCCGCCTGTTCGCCGAGCACCTCGGGACCTCGCCGAGCCGCTACGTCCGCGCCGCGCGCGCCGAGGCCGCCGCGCAACTGCTGACCACCACTGAGCTACCGCTCTCGGCCGTCGCCCGCCGGTGCGGGTTCGGCTCCACCGAGACGCTCCGGCAGGCGTTCCTCGACCACTACGACGCGGCACCGTCGGCCTACCGGCGCGCGCATCGCCGTCAGGACCGCGCCAGCAGCGGAATCCGCCCGCCCGCGAGCACCGCCTCCACCTGACGCTCCGAGAGCCGATGGCGCAGCGCGTAGTTCTCGCCCTTCGTCGCGTTGCGCACGGACAGCTCGGGGCCGCCGGGCAGCTGCTCGCGCAGGTCGGCGAGCACGAGCGTGTCGCCCTGCTCGACGCGGTCGTAGTCGGCCGGGTCGCGGAACTCGAGCGCGAGGATCCCGAAGTTCGCCAGGTTCTGCCAGTGGATCCGGGCGAAGGACTTCGCGATCACGGCCTTGAGCCCGAGGTGCCGGGGCGTGATCGCCGCGTGTTCCCGCGACGAGCCCTGCCCGTAGTTGTCGCCGCCGACCACCACGTGCCCGTCGGTCCGGCGGGCCCGCTCCGGGTAGGTCTCGTCGATCTGCGTGAACGTGAACTCAGCCAGCTTGGGCACATTGGACCGGAACGGCAGCGCTCTCGCGCCCGCGGGCGAGATCTCGTCGGTCGACACGTTGTCGCCCACCTTCAGCAGCACGGGCGCCTCGATGCTGTCCGGCAGCGGCGGGAAGTCCGGCAGCGCCGAGATGTTGGGCCCCTTGACGAGCTCCTCGCGCGTGGCCTGCTCGGGCGGCAGCGGCGGCACCAGCATGTCCGTGTTCACCGAGGCGTGCTCCGGCAGCCGCAGGTCCGGCCACTCCAGGCCCAGCTCGCCGGCCAGGTCACGCGGATCGGTGATCACCCCGGTGAGGGCCGAGGCGGCCGCGGTCTCCGGCGAGCACAGCCACACGGCGTCCTCGCGCGTACCCGAGCGGCCGGGGAAGTTGCGGGGGAACGTACGCAGCGAGTTGTGGCCGACGGCCGGTGCCTGGCCCATGCCGATGCAGCCGAGGCAGCCTGCCTGGTGGATGCGCGCGCCCGCGGAGATCAGGTCGAACGTGTCACCCCGTTTGGTGAGGTCGGCGAAGATCTCCCGCGACGACGGGTTGACGTCGAAGCTCACGGCGTCGTCGGTCTGCCTGCCCCGCACCAGGTGCGCGGCGATCGCGAAGTCGCGCAGACCCGGGTTCGCCGACGAGCCGATCACGACCTGGCCCACCTCCGTGCCCGCCACCTGGGACACCGGCACCACGTTGTCCGGTGAGGACGGTCGCGCGATCAGCGGCTCCAGAGTGGACAGCTCGATCTCGTCGGTGATGTCGTAGTCGGCGTCCGGATCGGCGACGAGCTCGGTGAAGTCGCCCTCCCGGCCCTCGGCGCGCAGGAACGCGCGCACGGCGTCGTCGGAAGGGAACACCGTCGTCGTCGCGCCGAGCTCGGCGCCCATGTTGGCGATCACGTGCCGGTCCATCGCCGACAGCGTCGCCACCCCGGGGCCGTGGTACTCGATGATCCGGTTCAGCCCGCCCTTGACCCCGTGGCGGCGCAGCATCTCCAGCACCACGTCCTTCGCCGACACCCACGGCGGCAGTTCACCGGTCAGGCGGACACCCCAGATCTCGGGCATCCGCAGGTACACGGGCTCGCCGGCGATGGCCATGGCCGCCTCGAGCCCGCCGACGCCCATCGCGAGCATCCCGAGTGAGCCCGCGGCGCACGTGTGCGAGTCGGAGCCGACCATGCTCTTACCGGGCGCGCCGAAGCGCTGCATGTGCGTGGGGTGGGAGACACCGTTGCCCGGCTTGGAGAACCACAGCCCGTACTTCCGGCACGCCGAGCGCAGGAACGCGTGATCCTCGGCGTTCTTCTCGTCGGCCTGCAGCAGGTTGTGGTCGACGTACTGCACGCTCACCTCGGTGCGCACGCGATCGAGGCCGAGCGCCTCCAGCTCCTGCATCACGAGCGTGCCGGTGGCGTCCTGGGTCAGGGTCTGGTCGATCCGGAGCCCGATCTCCTCCCCCGGCACCATGTCGCCACTCACGAGATGATCGGCGATGAGCTGCTGCGCGACGGTCTTCCCCATGGGCCGGGGCTACCCGCGGGAACGCGTCGGCAATCATGGTGGGATGGCAGCCACGCACCGGGCCGACGTGCTGCTCGCGATCGCCGCGGGCGGCGCGCTCGGCAGCCTCGCCCGGTACGGGCTCGGCGTCGCGCTGCCCCACCCACCGGGCGGGTTCGCCGTGTCCACCCTGCTGGTCAACGTGCTGGGCTGCCTGCTCATCGGCGTGCTCATGGTCGTGCTCACACGGACCGCACAACCGCACCGCCTGCTGCGGCCCTTCGTCGGCGTGGGACTGCTTGGCGGCTTCACCACGTTCTCGACGTACGTCCTCGACGCCATGGAGTCGGTACGACACGGCAAGCCCGGGATCGCCCTGCTCTACGCGGCGGGCTCGGTGGTGTGCTCGCTCGCCGCGGTGGTCGCGGGCATGCTGGTGACCCGGCGGCTCCTGCGGCGCGCGGGCCGGCGCGGGCCCGTCCGGCAGAAACAGGCGGGAGGGGTCTGATGCGACCGTCCGGCCGCGCACTGCGGCTCACCGGGTACCTGGGCGAGGGGGACACGCGGCACCTCCGGCCCCTCTACCGCGAGATCGTGCGCTGGGCGCGCGAGGCCGGCCTCGCCGGGGCGCCGGTGAGGGGCTCGTGACACTCGATGAGCCCGGGGTGCTGTGCTACACGGGCAGGCGGGCGCCATGACCGTCCTGTGGGTGATGCTGGGCGGCGCGGCCGGGGCAGTGCTGCGCTACCTCACCGACCGGCGGGTGCAGCGCGCCAACGACTCCGTGTTCCCGTGGGGCACGCTCACCGTC
Organism: Prauserella endophytica; assembly: GCF_005146945.1. GTDB lineage: Bacteria > Actinomycetota > Actinomycetes > Mycobacteriales > Pseudonocardiaceae > Prauserella_A > Prauserella_A endophytica. Next base: position 158,157 of record NZ_SWMS01000010.1, on the reverse strand, counting down.
AACGTCGCCGGCTCTGGTCTGCTCGGCGTGCTCGCGGGCTGGGCCCTCTCCGGCGGGGAACCCGGCGCCGTGCAGGCGCTCGTGGGCACCGGGCTCTGCGGGGCGCTCACCACCTTCTCCACCTTCGGCTACGAGACCGTGCGGCTGGTCACCGAGGGGGCCCGGCTCTACGCCGTCGCGAACGTGGTGGTCACCGTGCTCGCCGGGTTCGGCGCGGCCGGGGCCGGGCTCGTGCTCGGCACCGCGCTGTGGGGTTAGCGGGGCGCCAGCGCCTCCACCTGCTCCAGCGGATCACCACCGGTGGGCAGCAGCGAGATCACCGGCGTGGTGAGCCCGTTGTCCACATAGGACTTGAGGGTCTCGCGGCACCGCTCGGGGCTGCCGTGCACGATCAGCTCGTCCACCACCTCGTCGGGGATCACCGCGTTGGCCTTCTTGCGGTCCCCGGCCGCCCAAGCCTCGTGCATGGGCGCCAGCACCTCACTCCGGCCGAGCCAGTCGTGGAAGGCCCGGTACACCGGCACCGTGAGGTAGCTGCTGATGAGCAGGCGGCCGAGCTTGCGCGCGGCGTCGGCGTCCTCGGTGGGGCACACGAAGATCCGCGCCACCAGCTCCAGGTCCGGACCGACCTCCGCGCGCACCTTCGGCACGTCCGTGGGCGCGAGCCAGTTGGTGATGGCGCCGTCGGCCTCCCGCGCCGCCAGCCGCAGCATGCCGGGGCGCAGCGCGGCGAGCATGATCGGCGGCGCCGGGTCGGCCGGGCGCTCGAGGCGGAAGCGGCTGACCGAGAACGTCGGGTACTCCTCGGTCACCTTCTCCCCCGCCAGCGCCGCGCGCAGGAACCGCAGGGTGTCGCGCGTGCGGGCGTAGGGCTCGGTGAACGCGCCCGCGTTCCAGTTCTCCACGATCACCGGTGACGACGCGCCGATACCGAGCACGAACTTGCCCGGCGCGCACTCGGCGAGCGTGGCCGCGCTCATCGCGAGCACGCCGGGACCGCGCGTGTAGACGGGCACGATCGCCGTGCCCAGCCGCAGCCGCGGCGCCCATTGCGAGGCCAGCAGCAGCGGCGAGAACGCGTCCGTGCCCGCCGTCTCGGCCGACCACGCGTCGGTGTAGCCGAGGCCGGGCAGCCGCTCGATCAGCTCGCGGTGCTGCGGCAGCGGCACCCCGGTGAGCGGAATGGTCAGTCCCCAGCGGTTCATCGTGCGGCCTCCAGTGCCTTCTTCAGCCATTCGACCTGCGTGAGCATCAGGTTCTCCGCGACCTCCTCGGCCTGCGGCGTCATGTGCGTGGCGCCCGCCAGCGGCAGGAACGTGTGCGCCCTGCCCGCGGCCAGCAGCTCCGCGGACAGCCGCAGAGCATGCGCGACGAACACGTTGTCGTCGGCCAGGCCGTGCACGATGAGCAGCTCCCGGCGAAGGTTCGGCGCGTCGGCGAGCAGCGAGTTGCGTTCGTAGCTATCGGGCTCGTCCTGCGGACGGCCGAGGTAACGCTCGGTGTAGTGCGTGTCGTACAGCGACCAGTCGGTCACCGGGGCGCCCGCCACCGCGGCGTGGAACACGTCCGGCCTGCGCAGCACCGCGAGCGCGGAGAGGTAGCCGCCGTAGGACCAGCCCCGGATGGCGACCCGGCCGAGGTCGAGGTCGGGGTGGTCGGCCGCGACGGCGCGCAGCGCGTCGACCTGGTCGGTGAGGGTGACCTCGGCGAGCCTGCCCGCGATCTCCTTCTCCCACCCGGGCCCGCGTCCCGGCGTGCCCCGACCGTCGGCGACGAGGACGGCGAAGCCCTGGTCGGCCAGCCACTGCGAGGTGAGGAACGCGTTGCGGCTCTGCAGCACACGCTGGGCGTGCGGGCCGCCGTACGGATCGAGCAGCACCGGCAGCTTGGCGCTCCCCTGCTGGTAACCCGTGGGCAGCAACAGCGCCGCGCGCAGGCCCCGCTCCCCCACGGTGAGCCAGGTGAGGTTGGGCTCGATGCCGGGATCGACGGTGTACGAGGCGACCTTCGCGATCGGCTCGCCGTCCCGCAGCACCGAGACCTCCGGACCGCTGTGCGTGAGGCTCCACGACGAGAGCACCGTGATCTCGGTGTTGCCCGCGCCGATGTGCACACCGTCCACCGTGGACAACCGGCGGACCGAGCCGTTCTCCGTGCGGTAGACGTGGATCTGCGTCGGGTCGTCCTCGGAGGCGCTGAACAGCACCTCGTCGCCGACGTCGAGCACCGAACGCACCTGCAGGCCCGGACCGGTCACGGGCTTGCCGTCGAGCAGCAGCCGGTAGGCGCCGTCGGCGGCGCTCACGTGCGCGAGCCTGCCGTCGGTGGTCCAGGCCGGCACGCCCGCGACGATCTCCACCCAGTCCGGGTCGCTCTCGGCGTGCACGAGGCTCGTCGAGCCGTCGCCAGAATCGACGGCGTAGACCTCGAGGCGTTTCTGGTCCCTCGGCTGCACGGTGATCAGCGGCGCGCCGCCTGCCGACCAGTGCACGGCGACGAGGTACTCCCAGTCACCGCGCTCGACGTCGACGCGGCTGCCGTCGAGACCCAAAAACGACAGGGAGACGTCGACGTTGGTGGTGCCCGCGGCCGGGTAGGCGACGGTGTTGACCGGGGCGTCCGGGTGGACCGGGTCGGCGATGTGCCAACGGGGCACGGCCGAGCGGTCGGTCCGCTGGACGAGGAGAGAGCGCCCGTCAGGGGACCACCAGTAGCCGCGGACCCGGCCCATCTCCTCGGCGGCGATGAACTCCGCGAGACCCCACGCGATGTCCTCGCCCGGCTCGTCGACCATGAGCCGGTCGTCACCCGTGACAAGGTCGACGACGCGCAGGCGCCGGTCGGCGACGTAGGCGACGTGCGTGCCGGCGGGGTTGGGGCGGGGGTCGACTACGGCGCCGTCGACGAGCACCCTGGTCCCGCCCGTGCGCAGGTCGGCGGTGTAGAGCTTGCCGGAGAGCGAGAAGGCGACGACGGTGAACGCCGCGTCGGTCGCATAGCCGACGACGCCACCGGAGGTCTCGCGCGCCCGCTCCCGCCGCGCGCGCTCCTCGGGCGGCAGATCCTCCTCGCCGGGCAGCAGTTCGGCCGCGTCGACGATCTTGGTCTCGGCGGCCGAGCGCAGATCGAGCTGCCAGAGGCTGTTGCGCCGGTCGACGCCGGACTCGGCGCGCAGGTACAGCAGCCGGGAGCCGTCCGGGGAGACCCGGAACTCCTTCGGCGCGCCAAGGGTGAACCGCTGCGTCCGCGCCTGCGTGCGCAGGAAGGAGAGATCGTCCGTCACGAGGCCCCACTCTTGCAGAAGGGGTCGCGGTCACGCCAACACCGGCACGGGGTGCAACGATTCGCGTGTCTCAGCGCCGATATGCGCAACGAACCGAACATCGTGAGACGAGTTCGCGGCTGATGTCACCGCCGAGTTCGACCTAATCTGAACGTATGACGACCTTCGCCGACGGCACCACCAGCACCACGACCGCCGACCTGATCGCGCTCGACGAGCGGTGGAGCACGCACAACTACCACCCGCTGCCGGTCGTGATCGCCGAGGCGGAGGGCCCGTGGGTCACCGACGTCGACGGCAGGCGCTACCTCGACTTCCTCTCCGGCTACTCGGCGCTCAACTTCGGCCACCGCCACCCCGCGCTCGTGGCCGCCGCGGTCGAGCAGCTCGGCCGGGTCACGCTCACCTCGCGCGCGTTCCACCACGACCAGCTGGGCCGCTTCTGCCAGGAGCTCGCCGCGCTCACCGGCACCGAGATGGTGCTGCCGATGAACTCGGGCGCCGAGGCGGTGGAGTCGGCGCTCAAGATCGCGCGCAAGTGGGCCTACCGCGTCAAGGGCATCCCGGACGGCACCGCGGAGATCGTGGTCGCCGCGTCGAACTTCCACGGCCGCACCACCACGATCGTGTCGTTCTCCACCGACGAGACGGCCCGTGCGGACTTCGGCCCGTTCACGCCCGGCTTCGTCGTCGTGCCCTACGGCGACGAGGCGGCGCTGACTGCGGCGATCACCGAACGCACCGCGGCGGTGCTGCTGGAGCCCGTCCAGGGCGAGGCGGGTGTGATCGTGCCGCCGCCCGGCTACCTCGCGCGGGCACGCGAGCTGTGCGACGAGGCGGGCGCGCTGCTGATCGCCGACGAGATCCAGTCGGGGCTCGCGCGCACCGGCCCGGTGCTCGCGCTCGACCACGAGGGCGTGCGCGCCGACCTCTACACGCTCGGCAAGGCGCTCGGCGGCGGGATCGTGCCCGTGTCGGCGGTGGCCGGGCGCGCCGACGTGCTCGGCGTGCTGCGACCCGGTGAGCACGGCTCCACCTTCGGCGGCAACCCGCTCGCGTGCGCGGTGGGCCGGGCCGTGGTGCGGCTGCTGGAGACGGGCGAGTTCCAGGAGCGGGCCACCACGCTCGGGGCGCACCTGCACGCGCGGCTGGGCGAGCTGATCGGTCACGGCGTGAGCGAGGTGCGCGGCCGCGGCCTGTGGGCGGGGGTCGACATCGCGCCGGGCGGGCTCACCGGACGCGAAGCCTCGGAGGCGCTCATGGCCCGCGGCGTGCTGTGCAAGGAGACGCACGGCGCGACCCTGCGCGTCGCGCCCCCGCTCGTGATCGGCCGTGACGAGCTCGACCAGGGAATCGACGCGATCGAGAAGGTCGTGCGGGCGCGCTGACGGGCAAGATGGGGGCATGACCCGAGACGGGATCGACCTTCGCACCCCCGTGAGCTCCGAGGACGTGCTGGCCCGGGGCAAGGCGCTGCGCGACGCCGTGCCGCCCGGTTCCCACGATCACGACCCCGTGAGCCCGCGCAGGCCCGGCGTGCTCGCCTACGTCGAGGCGAGCAACGCCGGGCGGCTGCCGCGGCTGCTGCCCCTGCGGATCGGCCGGATGATCGGCTCACCGTTATCCTTCTTCCGCGGGGCGGCCGGGCTGATGGCCGCGGATCTGGCCGGCACACCGGCGAGCGGGTTGACCGCGCAGCTGTGCGGGGACGCCCACGCCGCGAACTTCGGCCTGTACGGCACGCCGGACGGCGAGATCGTGATGGACATCAACGACTTCGACGAGACGGTGCCGGGGCCGTGGGAGTGGGATCTCAAGCGCCTCGCGGCGAGCCTCGTGCTGGCGGGGCGAGAGGGTGGCGTGTCGGAGAAGCAGTGCCTCGAGTCGGCCGAGGACGTGGTGAAGTCCTACCGTCGCGTCGTGCGCGGGCTCGCCGAGCTGCCGTTCCTGCGCTCGTGGAACGCGCTGCCCGACGCGTCCGTGGTGGCCAAGGCGAAGGCCGACGAGCTGATCGACGACTTCGAGCGGGCAGCCGCCAAGGCCCGCAAGAACACGAGCGCGAAGGTCGCCGCGAAGGGCACCCGGGAGTACGAGCACGAGAGTGGGCTGCGGCGGCTGCGCTTCGTGGAGGACCCGCCCGTGCGGACGAGGGTCGACGAACGGACCGCCGAGGCCGTGATCGACGGGCTGGAATCCTATGTGGACACTTTGCGCGAGTCGCGGCGTGACCTGATCGCCCGCTACACGGTGTCCGATGTGGCCTTCCGCGTGGTCGGCACGGGCAGCGTCGGCTGGCGCTGCTACATCGCGCTGTTGCACGGCAACGGCGACGAGGTGCTCGTGCTGCAGCTCAAGGAGGCCCGTCCGTCCGCTTTGGAGGAATACCTTAACGTCGAGCCCGCCGGGCACGAGGGGCGCCGCATCGTGCACGGAGCCCGGCTCGTGCAGGCGGAGACCGACATCCTGCTCGGCTGGACGACCATCGAGGGCAGGCCGTTCATCGTGCGGCAGTTCCGGAACCTGAAGGGCGACATCGACCCCACCGGGCTCAAGGGCGACCACCTCGACGACTACGGCAGGCTGGCGGGCGCGCTGCTCGCGCGGGCACACGCGCGCTCGATCGACCCGAGGCTGCTGGCGGGCTACTTCTCCGACGACGAGGACATGGACGAGGCCGTCGGCCGCTACGCCGTGCGCTACGCGGACCAGACCGAGGCCGACCACGCCGAGCTCGTCGCCGCCGTCCGCGACGGCAAACTCGAGGCGGAGGAAGACGAGGACTGACCGACCGCAGTGAAGGCCACCTTCACTGCGCCCGCCCGTCTCCCACCACCACCCAGACGGAGACGCTGGCGCGCCGCTGTGTTGGTTCAACGCAGGCAAGGTGGCCTTCACTGCGGTCAACGCAGGCAAGGTGGCCTTCACTGCGGCTGGGCTAGCCCACGGCGACGCTCGCGACCTCCGAGACTGTGCCGTCCTCCTCGAAGCGCAGGAACCGGTCGAAGGAGTCGGCGAACCAGCGGTCGTGGGTCACCGCCACCACCGTGCCCGTGTACTCCTCCAGCGCCTGCTGCAACGCCTCCGCCGACACGAGGTCCAGGTTGTCGGTGGGCTCGTCGAGCAGCAGCAGCGTCGCCCCCGACAGTTCCAGCAGGAGCACCTGGAACCGCGCCTGCTGACCGCCGGAGAGCGTCTCGAACCGCTGCTCGGCCGACGCGGCGAGGCCGTAGCGGCTCAGCGCCGCGGTGGCCGTCCCGCGATCCATGCCCTGCCGCCTGCCCTCGCCGCGGTGCAGCACGTCGAGCAATGTCCGGCCCTCCCATTCGGGGTGCTGGTGGGTCTGTGCGAACAGGCCGGGCACCACGCGGGCGCCGAGCCGGTACGCGCCCGCGTGCCGCACGGGCTCCCCCGCCAGCAGGCGCAGGAAATGGCTCTTGCCGGAGCCGTTCGCGCCCAGCACGCACACCCGGTCGCCGAAGAACACCTCCAGGTCGAACGGCGCCATGAGCCCGGTCAGCTCCAGCGACTCGCACGTGATGGCCCGGATGCCGGTGCGCCCGCCGCGCAGCCGCGGCCTGACGCGCTGTTCCTTCGGCGGCAGCGGCGGCGCGCCCTCCTCCTCGAACCTGCGCAGCCGCGTCTGTGCCGCCTTGTAGCGGTTGGCCATCACGTCGCTGATGGTCGCGGCGCGCTGCAGCGAGCGCACCAGCTCCTTGAGCTGCTCGTGCTTCTCGTCCCAGCGCCTGCGCAGCTCCGCCATCCGGTCGGCCCGCGCGACCCGCGCCGCGTGCCAGTCGCCGAACCCGCCGCCGTGCACCCACGCCGTGCCACCCTCGACGGTGACGATGTGGGTCGCGGCGCGGGCCAGCAGCTCCCGGTCGTGGCTGACCAGGAGCACGGCCTTGCCGGTGTCGATGAGCCGCTCCTCGAGCCAGCGCTTGCCGGGCACGTCGAGATAGTTGTCCGGCTCGTCGAGCAGCAGCACCTGCTCCGGCCCGCGCAGCAGCGCCTCCAGCACCAGCCGCTTCTGCTCGCCCCCGGAGAGCGTGCGGACCTCCCGGAACCGGGCGGTGTCGAACGGCACCCCGAGCGCGGCGACCGTCACCGTGTCCCACAGCACCTCGGCCTGGTAGCCGCCCGCCTCGCCCCACGCCGTGAGCGCGTCCGCGTAGCGCAGCTGGGTCTTCTCGTCATCGGCGTCCATGAGCGCGAGCTCGGCGGCGTCCAGGCTCGCGGCCGCGTCACGCACCGGGAGCGGGGCCACGGCCAGCAGCAGGTCGCGAACCGTGCGGTCGTCGCGGACCGAGCCGATGAACTGCGGCATGACGGCGAGTCCGCCCTGCGCCGTCGAACCGCCCGCGCGCGGCGGCACCTCCCCGGCGAGGATCCGCAGCAGGGTGGTCTTGCCCGCTCCGTTGTCGCCGACGAGGGCCACGACGTCCCCCGCTCCCACCCGGAACGACACGTCGCGGAACAGTTCCCTGCCGTTGTCAAGGCGGTACGCGAGCCCGCTCGCCTCCAGAAATCCCACGGGTCGCATGGTCGCCGATCGGCCAGCACGCCCGCGACCGAATTCCGCCGCAGAGTCGGGCAGCATGAACACCGTGCCGCCCCGTCATGCGCCGCTGCTCGCCGCCGCCTGCGCGGTGGTCACGCTCGTGCTCGGCCTGCCGTTCGCGGGCGAGCGCTCCGCGGGGGCGTTCGACGCCGCCATCGAGAAAGGCGTGGAGTCCGCGTTCGGCGACGGCCTGCTCACCGCGTTCGTGCTCCCCACCGAGTTCCCCGTGGTGCTCGGGGCGCTCGCCGTTCTCGTCGCCGTCGCAGGAGGGCGCAGGCGCTGGGACCTGGTGGCGCTCGTGGTCGCCGCGCCCACGGTGGCAATCCCGGTCAACACGTGGGTGCTCAAGCCCGCGTTCGGCCGCCACTACGACGACCATCTCGCCTACCCGAGCGGGCACACGGTGAGCCTGGTGACGGTGCTGACCCTGCTGGCACTGTTCACGGCGCCGGGTGCGCGACGTCTCGCGACGGTCGTCGTGGGCGCGATGCTCACCGCGCTCGCCGGGATCGGCATGGTCGGGCTGAACTACCACTACCTCACCGACGTGGTGGGCGGCGCGGCGTTCGCGGCCGCGGTGACGCTCGGACTCGCCTCGGCCGGAGCCGCCTCAGCCGGACACCGGCGAAGCCGCGGCGTCCCGGGCGAGCGCCGTGAGCCTGCTGACGGCGCGTAGGTACTTCTTGCGGTAGCCGCCCGCGAGCATCTCCTCGGTGAACAGCCCGCCCAGGGACCCGCCGGACACGAGCACCGGGATCGCACGGTCGTAGAGCCGGTCGGCGAACGCCACGAGCCGCAGTGCGATGGCCTGGTCGTCGGCGGGGCGCACGCCGCGCAGGTGCACGGCGGAGACGCCGTCGACGAGCCTGCCGTAGCGGGAGGGGTGCAGGCGCGCGAGGTGGTCGCACAGCGCGTCGAAGTCGTCGAGCGTCGAGCCGGGCCGCGCCTCGGCCGACGCGGTCAGCTCCTCGTCGGCGAGCGGCTCCGGCGGGTCGGGCAGGCCGCGGTGCCGGTAGTCGGGCCCGTCGACCCGCACCACGTCGAACTTCGCCGACAGCGCCTGGATCTCGCGCAGGAAGTCCTCCGCGGCGAAGCGCCCCTCTCCGAGCTTGTCGGGCAGCGTGTTGGACGTCGCAGCCACGTACACGCCCGCCTCGGTCAGCTCGCGCAGGAGCCGGTTGACCAGCATGGTGTCGCCGGGGTCGTCGAGCTCGAACTCGTCGATCGCGAGCAGCCGGTGCTCCGAGAGCCGCCGCACGGCCTCGGCGAACCCGAGCGCGCCCACCACGTGCGTGAGCTCCACGAACGTGCCGTAGGACTTGGGGCCCGGCACCGCGTGCCAGATCGAGGCGAGCAGGTGGGTCTTGCCGACGCCGAAGCCGCCGTCGAGATAGAGGCCCGGCTTGCCCTGCTCGGCCTTCTTGCCGAACAGCGACCGCCAGCCGGATCTGGGCTTCGCCTCAACGACGCGCTCCGCGAACGCCGAGCACGACTCCACCGCGGCGGCCTGGCTCGGCTCGCCGGGGTTGGGCACGTAGGTCGAGAAGCGGACACCGTCGAAGCGAGGCGGCGGCACGAGCGTGGTGATCAGCTCGTCGGCGCCGATCTCGGGCTGGCGTTCGGTGAGCTTCCCGGCAGGCATGAAAGCCAGGTTAACCGCCCCGGATGGCCTGGCCCCGCTCGCCGTGCTGGGATGTGATCCGTGCACCAGTTGTGGCCCGTACCAGCCGACCCGACCTCGTCCGGCCCCCTGACCGACGCGGACCTGGAACGCATCTACGCCTATCCCGCCGGGCTGACCCGGCCGTGGGTGCAGGCCAACTTCGTGTCCTCGGCCGACGGCGCCGTGACCGTGTCCGACCGCTCCGAGGGCCTGTCCCACCCCGCCGACAAGCGGATCTTCGCGCTCGGCCGGGACCTCGCCGACGTGGTGCTGGTGGGAGCGGGCACCGTCAAGGCGGAGAACTACCGCGGCGCGCGGGCCGGCGAGCGCCGCGTCGAGCGCAGGCGGCGGCTCGGTCTCGCCGACGTGCCGCCGATCGCCGTGGTAACCGGGCGCTGCACGATCGAGCCGGACGACCTTATCGTCACCGACACGACCGTGCCGCCGATCATCCTCACCACCGAGGCCGCATCCGCCGACCGCAGGGCCGCGCTCGCCGACGCCGGCGCGGAGGTGGTGGTCGTCGGGGAGCACGGCGTGGACGTCAAGGCCGCGCTGGACGTGCTGGCCGCGCGCGGGCTCTACCGCGTCAACTGCGAGGGCGGGCCGCACCTGTTCGCGACACTCGTCGCCGAGGACCTGGTCGATCAGCTGTGCCTCACGCTCGCACCGCTGCTGGCCGGTGCCGGCGCGGACCGCATCGTGACCGGGCGGGCGACCGACGTGCCGCGCCGGATGGAGCTGGCCTCGCTGCTCCACGAGGACGGCTTCACGATGCTGCGCTACCGCAGGGCCGTACGCGAGGACTGACCCGTTCGGGCGAATCCGGGCGCGCCGGGGCTCACGCGAGGGCGGTCGCGGGGGTTCCATCTCAGAACGCCCCCGGAGAAGGAAGAGGCGCCCATGACGACGATCGCGGAGCTCGCGGACCGGATCGCGCACGCGGTGAGCGCCGATCCGGCCGTGGTCCGGCTCGACGCGGGATCACTCGGCCTCGTCGCCACGTACGTGCCCGGCGGGCGGGTGGCGGGTGTGCGCGTGGCCAGTCCGACCGGGCCGGTGGTGCTCGGTGTGGTGCTGTACCTGGACCGGCCACTGCCCGAGGTGACGGCCCGGCTGCGCGAGTTGGTGCGGTCCGTGGCCGGGGACATGGCGGTGAACGTCGAGCTCGCCGGTGTGGTCTCCACTGTGGACGATGCGGGCGGGTTGCCGCCGCGCTGACCGCGCAGGCGCGTACGGTGAGCACATGCCCCTGCCGGTGACACCGCCCGTCAAGCCCATGCTCGCCAAGGCGGCCAAGCGGATCCCGGACTCCGCGGACCTGTTGTTCGAGCCGAAGTGGGACGGCTTCCGCTGCCTCGTCTTCCGCGACGGCGACGAGCTGACCCTCCAGTCACGCTCGCTCAAGCCCCTCGACCGGTACTTTCCCGAGGTCCTCGCCGAGCTGGCCGAGACGCTGCCCGAGCGCGTGGTTCTCGATGGCGAACTGGTGGTCGGCCGCGGCGGCAGGCTCGACTTCGACGCGCTCACCGAGCGGATCCACCCCGCGGCGAGCCGCATCAACCTGCTCGCCGAGCAGACTCCCGCGAGTTTCATCGCCTTCGACGTGCTGGCGATCGGCGACCGCGCGCTGCTGGAGGAGCCGACGAGCGCGCGCAGGGAGGCTCTGACGGAGCTGGCGGGCGAGGACATCCGCCTGACGCCCGCGACCACCGACCCCGCCACCGCGCGGCACTGGTTCGAGCTGTTCGAGGGCGCCGGGCTGGACGGCGTCATCGGCAAGCCGCTCGCCGAGCCGTACGTCCCCGGCAAGCGCTCGATGGTCAAGTACAAGCACTCCCGCACGGCCGACTGCGTCGTCGCGGGCCTGCGCTGGCACGTGGACACCGAACCCGGCGAGTCCGTGGGCTCACTGCTGCTCGGACTGCACGACGACGCCGGTGTGCTGCACCACGTCGGTGTGGTCGGCGCGTTCCCCGCGCAGCGGCGGAAGGAGCTGGCCACCGAGCTGGCGCCACTGATCACCGAGGGCCCGCACCCGTGGCTCGGCGACGCGGTGGTGGAGCACCAGCGCCTGCCCGGCGGGGTCAACCGCTGGCGGCCGAACGAGCAGCCGTGGGTGCCGTTGCGGCCAGAGCGCGTGGTCGAGGTCGGCTACGAGCACACCGAGGGCGGACATCCCGCGCGGTTCCGGCACACCGCCCAGTTCGCGCGCTGGCGGCCCGATCGCGACCCCGCGTCGTGCGACTACGCCCAGCTCGACGAACCGGCGCGCTACGACCTCGACGCCGTCTTCCACGGCGAGGTCAGGCGAACCCGCTAACGTCCCCCTCACCGCCCGCATGCGAGGGTTGACCGCGTCGCAGGGCTCCAGCCAGGGGAAGTGAGGACCGAACCAGTGCCGCGCCGTGGTCGTGCCCGTCGTCTGACCGTCGCCGCGCTGGCCGGGGGGCTGATCCTCGCAGGGTGCACGGCGGGGCCGTCCACGCGGCCCGCCGTGGTCGAGAACGACGGCCCGGCCCCGTCCGGGCAGCCGACCACGCCCCGGCAGGTGCCGCTGCCCGGCCTTGAGGAGCCCGGCGCGAGCGACATCGCGTGGGCCGACTGCGGCCCGGAGACCCGCGCCCGGCTCGGCGACCGGCAGGTGCCCGGCACGCTGGACTTCTCGTGCGCGCGCATCACCACGACCCTCGACGCGCCAGACCTGCCCCGCCGCGGCATCACGCGCATGGCCCTGCTGAAGGTCGGCACGGGCCCCATCCCGCTCGCGGTGGTCAACGACGTCGACGGCGAGCCCGGCACCCTCTACGCCGCCCGGCTCGCCGCGCGGCTGCCCGAGGCGCTGCTGCGGAAGTTCCACCTGATCGGCATCGACCGCAGGGGCACCGGCGACTCCGACGCGGTGCGCTGCATTCCCAGCGAGGTGCGTGCCACCCTGCTCGGCCACGACCCGGAGCGCGGGGTCGAGCCCGCGCTGGACGCGGCCCGCACGGCGGGCCAGCAGTGTGCCATCAACCTGGAGGAGGAGCAGGGCGCGCTCGACAGCTGGCGCGCGGCGGGCGATCTCGACGAGCTGCGCCAGCAGCTGGGGCTCGACCGCCTCAGCGCGCTCGGCCACGGCGAGGGCTCGAAGGTCGTCGCGATCTACGGCGCCCGCTACCCGGACCGGGTCGGCCGGGTGGTGCTCGACGGCGTTCCCGACCCCTCGGCCGACCTCGCCGCTGTGCTCGACGGCGTCGCGGGCGGCGCCGAGGCGACGCTCGACGCCTTCGCCGAGGACTGCGCGAGCCGGGGCTGCCCGCTCGGCGCCGACGCGCGCGCCGCCGTGACCTCGCTCGCCGATCAGCTCGCCGGGGCTCCACTGGTGACCGACAGCGGGGTGACGCTCGGGCGGGCGCTGTCCCTGCGAGCCGTCCTCACGGGGCTCGCCGAACGGGAGCGCTGGCCGGAGCTCGCCGACGCCATCGCCGCGGCCAGGGGTGGCAACGGGGGCCCGCTGACGGCGTTCGTCGAGCCGTACCTGCTGGACAGCGACGTGGCCGCGGCCCGGCTCGACGGCGCGCTCGCCACACGCTGCAACGACACCTCGACGCGGCTGCCCGCCGATCAGCTGACCCGGGTCACCGGGGAGCTCGGCACCAAGCACCCGGTGTTCGGCGCACTGGTGGCGCAGGAGCTCACGTGGTGCAGCCCGTGGCCGAGCCGCAGGGAGGCGCTGCCCGAGATCGGGGGCGACGGCGCCCCGCCGATGGTCGTGGTGAGCACCGCGACCGACCCGGTGACGCCCGAGCAGGGCACGATCCGCGCGGCGGAGCAGATCCCGAGCGCGGTGCGGATCGCGTGGCAGGGCGCGGGCCACGGCGCCCTCGGCTCGCCCTGCGTGACTGAGGCCGTGCGCGCGTTCCTGGCCGACGGCAAGGTGCCGAGGGACGGCACCCTCTGCCCCGCCTAGCTCCCGCGGTAAGGGCCACCGCAGTGAAGGCCACCATGCCTGCGTTGATCGAACACAGCGGCGCGCAGCGCCTCCGTTTGGGTGGTGGCGGGAGACGGGTGGGCGCAGGCATGGTGGCCTTCACTGCGGCTCGGTCAGCTCCGCCAGCACGGGGCGGTGGTCGGACGCCGTTGTCGCGGGCACGGAGGCGTGCGTGGCGCGCAGCGGGCCGGAGAAGGTGACGTAGTCGATGCGGGACGCCGGCGCGGATGCCGGGTAGGTGCGGCCCTCCCCCGTCCCCGGCGCGGCCCGCCAGGCGTCGGTGACGCGGGCGAACAGCGGCGCCAGCTCGGGCGCGTCCGGCTCCGCGTTGAGGTCGCCCGTCAGCACCTGCCGCGCCCCCGGCGGCGCCCGGTCGAGGACGGCGACCATCTCGCGCACCTGGGTCGCCCGCACCGCGGGGTCCGGCCGGTGGTCGAGGTGAGTGACGTAGACGTGGACCGGCTCGCCGCGCACCGACACGACCACCTCGGCGAAGCCGGGCGCGAGCTCGGGCACCGGATCCGGATTCACCGTGGGCAGGCGGGTGAGCTGGTGGTTCACCGCGGCCACGATCGGGTGCCTGCTGAGCACCGCCACGCCGTACCGGCGCCGCTGCCCGTGTCCCGGCTCCGGGTCCAGGTCGTAGATCGGCGCGAAGAACACCCGCATGCCGGTGAGCCGTGCCAGCTCGGCCGCCTGGTCCGTGTAGCGGCTGCGCTCCGACCAGTGCACGTCCACCTCTTGAAGGCCCACCACGTCGGCCCCGGTCGCCCGGATGGCCTCCGCGGTCCTCACCAGGTCGAAGGTGCCGTCCACTCCGGTGCCCGCGTGCACGTTGAAGCTCAGCACCCGCAGCGTCGTCTCCTCGCGCGCGCCCGCCCCGGGGGTCGCGAGCAATACCACGGCCAGTGCGATGACGATCATGCGGCGGCCTCGCATGGCGATCAACTTACTGCCACTTGACGCGGACCGTGGGGGATGTTTCGCTGACGCGCGGTGAATCTTCTGTCGTTGCTCGCTGGCCTGACCAAGCGCGACCCGCACGCACTCATCGCGATCGATGCCGATCCCGGACAGCCCGTTCACGTGAGCCGCTCCGAGCTTTGGCGGCGCACGCTTCAGCTGCGCGCGGATCTCGCGACGGCGGGCGTCGGCCGTGGTGACGGCGTGGTCGTGTGGCTGCCCAACTGGTCCGACGTCCTGGACTGGCACATCGCGGCCGCGTCGCTCGGCGCCCACGTCGTGGGTCTCGACCCGCGCACCGCGCGGGAGGCCGTGGTTCCGGTGCTCGGCAGGACGAGGCCGAGGGTCGTCGCGCTCCCGGCAGGCGAGAACGGCAACGGGCTGGTCGCGGCGCTGCGGGAGGCCGTCGCCGCCGCGGACGCGCCCGTGCCCGCGGTGGCCGTGATCGCGGGCCCGAACGGCAGCGCGCCCATCGACCCCTCGCCGTGGGACATCGGCGGCGGGGCGTGGCTGCCCAGCGCGACGACGGCGGGCATGCCGATGCCGAAGACCCGCGGCGACGAGCTGGCCGTGGCGTTCGCGCCGGGGCTGGCCGCCCACCGCGAGTCGGCGATCGTGCGGCACTCCCTCGCCGTGGCCGAGGCACTCGGCATCCGCGACAACGACCTCATGGCGTGCACGGGGCCCCTGACCGGCGTGCCCGGCTTCTGCGTCGCCTTCGCCGCACTCGCGGGCGGTGCCGGCTGTCTGCTGGAGCCCGACTGCGACGAGGACACACTGCTCGACGACATGGCCCGCTTCGGCGCCACCCAGCTCGTCGCCGACGAGGGCACCGCGCGACGACTCGCCGGGGCGTGGCACCGAGGGCATCGCCCTCTGCCCACGTGGCGCTGGCTGGGCGTGCTCGGGACGACGGGTGGCGATCCGGAGGCTCCGGGCTGGGCCGAGAAGGAACTCGGGGTCGTCAGCACCGGCGTCTACGGCTCCGCGGAGGTGCTCGTTCCCTCGGCGCTCTGGCCGGGCGACTCGCCAACGCCGGCCCGGTGGCACGCGGGCGGCAGGACGGTGTCGTCGGAACTCGAGGTCCGAGTGACGGACCCGGTGTCGGGGCGGGCGCTGCCCGCGGGTGAGCAGGGAGAGCTGCAGTTCCGCGGCTACGCGGTCGTGGACGCCTACCTCGGCCACCCGGAGCCCGAGCCACCGCCGCTCACCGACGACGGCTGGTTCGCGACCGGCGACCTCGGCGTGCTCACCGCCGACGGCGGTTTCCGCTGTCTTGGCCGGGTGAACGGTCACCAGGGCACCTGAGGACTTTGTGCCCTATGGGCACCGACCGGACCAGCCGAATACTGCCCTGATGAGCGACGCCGACATCCGGCGCATCGACGAGCTGAGCACCACCGCCGCCCTGCGGCTTCTCGGCACCGTGGCGTTCGGGCGGGTCGCCTTCACCCTCCACGCGCTGCCCGCGATCCGGCCCGCCACGCACGTGCTCCACGAGGGCGACGTGATCATCCGCAGCCACTCCGGCTCCGAGCTCAACTCGGCGGTGGGACAGATCGTGGCCTACGAGGCCGGCGTCATCGACCCGGAGCACCAGCTCGGCTGGAGCGTGAGCATCACGGGCAAGGCCGAACTCGTGAGCGGGACCGCCGCCGAGAGGTGCGAGCTGCTGCTGCGGCCGTGGACAGGCCTGCGGCCGGGCGCGCTCATCCGGATCCCGCCCGAGTTCGTCAGCGGCTACGCCCTGCGCAACGGCACCGCCTGAACGACCCCCAAGGCCACCTTTGTTGCGTTGAGCGCAACAAAGGTGGCCTTGGGGGGCAGTCGGCACCGCGGCGAACGGGGCCGTCACCGCGTCAGTCCGGGCGGGCCCTGCTGGGCTGCACGCGCTTCGGCTCCCCCGCCATCTTGGGGTGGTCCGGCGGGTAGGGCAGGTCGCCGAGTCCGTGGTCCCGCTGATCGCGGGCGTACCACTCGAGCAGCTGCTCGATCCCGAACGCCTCGCCGTCGATGCCCGCGTGCGGGTTGCCGCGCTCGGCGAGCAGGCCCGGCACCGTCAGCACGTCGAAGTCGTCCGGATCGGCCTCGGCCAGCTCGGCCCAGGTCAGCGGCATCGAGACGGTCGCGCGTGGCGTGCCCCGCACCGACCACGCCGAGGCGACCGTGCGGTCGCGCGCCGCCTGGTTGTAGTCGAGGAACACCCGGCCACCACGCTCCTCCTTCCACCACGCGATCGTCGCCCGGTCCGGCGTGCGCCGCTCCACCTCCCGGCCCAGCGCGATCACCGCATGCCGCACGTCGACGAAATCCCAGTCCGGCCGGATGCGGACGAGCACGTGCACGCCGCGACCACCCGACGTCTTCGGATAGCCGGTGAGGCCCGCGTCGGCAAGCACCTCGCGCACCACGCCGGCGACGTGCACGGCGTCGGCGTACCCGGCGGTGTCCGGCGGGTCGACGTCGATGCGCAGCTCGTCGGGGTGATCGGTGTCGGCGCTGCGCACCGGCCACGGGTGGAAGTCCAGGGTGCCGAGGTTCGCCGCCCACGCGAGCACGGCGGGCTCGGTGGGGCACACCTGGTCGGCCGTCCGGCCCGACGGGAACGTGACCCGCGCCGTGGCCACCCACCCGGGAGCGCCCTTCGGCAGGCGCTTGGCGTAGAAGGGCTCGCCCGCGACGCCGTCGACGAAGCGTTTCAGCGTGGTCGGCCGGTCGCCGATCGCCAGCAGCAACGGATCCGCCACCGCGAGGTAGTACTCCACGACCTGACGCTTGGTGATGCCGCGCTCGGGGAAGTACACCTTGTCCGGATTGGACACCCGCACCGTGCGCGCGCCGACCTGGTACTCCACCGCTTCGCCGTGTCTGGCCACCACGTGAGCTTAGCTGTGAACGCGCGTGCACTACCGTGAAGAGGTGGCAGGCAGAACCAAGATGATCATCGGACTCGTCCTGGTCGTGGCGTTCGTGGTGGCGGCGCTCACCCTGCCGGTCCCCAGCCCGGCCGAGCTACGCGCGATGGCCGAGGACGCGGGCGCCGCCGCGGTGGTGCTGTTTCTCGTGGCGTACGCGGTGTTCACCGTGATTCCCATACCCCGCACGGTGTTCAACCTGGCCGCCGGCCTGTTGCTCGGCGACGTGGTGGGCATCGTGGTCGCGCTCACGGCCACCGTGGTGTCGGGCCTGCTCGGATTCCTGCTGGCCAGGGGCCTCGGCCGGGACGCCGTCTTCCGGCAACTGCACCGCACTCCGGTCCGCGCGGTCAACGACCGGCTCGCGGACGGCGGTGCGCTGGCCGTCGCGTCGCTGCGGCTGATTCCCGTGATTCCCTTTGCACCGTTCAGTTATTGCTGCGGCGTGTCGTCGATCCGGTTGCGCCCCTACCTGCTGGGAACCGCGCTGGGCAGTTTTCCCGGCACCGTCGCGGTGGTCGTGCTCGGTGACGCGCTCACCGGGACCACGCCGCCGCTTTTGCTTGCCTGCTATGTGGTCTTCGCCGGACTGGGCGCGCTAGGGTTGCTCCGCGTCATCCGCACGACAGGACCGGCACAGCCGCATCCCCCGGAACCTGAACGCGCGCTGAACTGATCCGGCGCACACCGGCGGTTCACGTGGGTCATCGAGTGGACACCGCTACACTCGGTCGGGGCGCGAACCGGATCATCGCGCTGGGTCCATTCACGATCGCGAGAAGCAGCCGAGGAGTAGGCGTCATCGACACCGGTCAGTTGATCGCAGGCCACTATCGCCTCGTCGAGCACATCGGCAGCGGTGCCATGGGCATCGTCTGGCGGGCGATCGATGAGCGTTTGGAGCGTTCGGTCGCCGTCAAGCAGATCCTGACGCAGCCGGGGCTGAGCGAGTCCGAGCGGGCCATCGTCCGCCAGCGCGCCATGCGCGAGGCGAAGAACGCCGCGCGCTTCCAGCATCCCAACGCGATCGTGGTGTTCGACATCGCCGAGCACGAGGGTGACCCGTGTCTCGTCATGGAATACCTGCCCTCGCAGAGCCTCTCCGCGATCCTGGCCGAGCGTGGCACTCTGCCCGTCGCCGAGGTGGCGAGGATCGGAGAGCAGGTGGCCGCGGCGCTGGTGGCGGCGCACCGCGCGGGGATCGTGCACCGGGACATCAAACCGGGCAACATCCTCATCGACGACAACGGCGTCGCCAAGATCATGGACTTCGGCATCTCGCGGGCCAGCGGCGACCTCACCCTCACCCAGACCGGCCTGATCGGCGGCACGCCCGCCTACCTGGCTCCGGAACTCGCTCGGGGCGCCGATCCGAAGCCCGCCTCCGACGTCTTCTCGCTGGGCGCGACGCTGTACCACTCCATCGAGGGGCTCCCTCCCTACGGCGACAGCACCAACCAGCTCGCCCTGCTGTACGCCGCGGCCAGCGGCAAGCTGAACCCGCCCACCCGTTCCGGCCCGGCGACGGCCCTGCTCATGAGCCTGCTTCGTTCCGAGCCGGAGGAGCGGCCCAGCATGGCCGAGGCGCGTGACCGGCTCGCCGCGCTCGCCGCGGGCGAGAGCAACGGCAAGGCCCTCGGCGCGACCCTGGTCTCTCCCCCGCTGGGCCTGGCGCAGCAGGGCGGCCCGAAGCCGGTGACACCGGCTTCGGCGTCCGTCACGCCGCCGTGGCAGCGCAACCAGGCTCCCAGCGGCCCGCCGCGCAATCCGACCACGGCGGGCACGCCGGTGCCCCCGCCTCAAGAGCCCGCCGGCAGCGGCGGCTCGAGACGCAAGCCGCTCGTGTTCGGGGCGATCGGTGCGGCGGTGGTCGTCATCGCGGTAGTGCTGGCCATCGTGCTCACGTCGAGCGGCAACGACGAGAACCCCAACGCCGGCGGCAACTCCCAGACCCAGGCCCCTCAGACGTCCACCCAGACCTCGCCCACCTCCCCGACCTCTCCCTCGCAGGCGGCGCACAGCGGCAGCCAGGTCGACTGGAAACTGGCAGGCGGGGTCGTCGAAGCCTTCTACACGAACCCCGCCGGGTCCTGGAGCCGGCTCTCCCCCGCGGGCAAGGCCGCCTACGACAACGACCCCGAAGAGTTCGCCGAGTACTGGGAAGACCACACGGTCCGGTCGTTCCGGGGCATCAGCGCCTACAAGCGAGAGAACAACCCCGACGGCTCGGTAGACATGCAGCTCACCGTCGACATCGGCGACGGTCCGCAGGTCATGACCATGCGCGTGATCGACTCCGGCGGCACCCTGTTGATCGACGGCAACACCCGGCCGGACAACAGCTCCTCGGGCTGATGGGCATCCCGCCCCGCGTGCCCTACCGTGGAGGTATGCGCGACGACCAGGCATCCCGGCGCAGCTCGCGTTTCGACGACGAGCTCATCGGCCTGGATCCGGACGACCCCGAGGCTCAGGCCTTCGCCGCCCACCTCGACCGCATGGAGCACTGCGAGCCCGCGTTCACGATCGAGGGCTCGCTGCGCGGCGTCTCCGAGTTCGCCGAGGGCAGCAACCGCGCGGGCGGCCTGCGCTGGCTCGTCGCCGTGCTGGTGGTGTGCCTGATCCTCGTCGGCGTGCTCGTCACCGCGTGGGACACGCTCGGCAACCTCCTGGACTGGCTCGCCAGGTAGCCTGGAAGGCATGGAACACGCCGCCGGAACGTCCCCTCGCGTCCAGAAGACCGACCACGAATGGCGCGCCCAACTGAGCCCCGAGGAGTACGCCGTGCTCCGCCAGGCGGCCACGGAGCGGCCCTTCACCGGCGAGTACACCGACACCAAGACCACCGGCGTCTACGAGTGCCGCGCGTGCGGCACCGAACTGTTCCGCAGCGACACGAAGTTCGACAGCCACTGCGGCTGGCCGTCGTTCTACGACCCGGCCGACACCGACGCCGTGATCCTGCGCGAGGACCGCTCACTGGGCATGGTGCGCGTGGAGGTGCTGTGCGCGACGTGCCACAGCCACCTCGGCCACGTCTTCGAGGGCGAGGGCTACGGCACGCCCACCGACCAGCGCTACTGCATCAACTCGATCGCCCTGCGCCTGGTGCCCGCCGAAGCGTAGCCCGGCTCAGACCACCTCGACCGCGCACGGCAGGCCGTGGGCGCGCGCGAGCCGGGGGTCGGCCGTGAGCAGCGGCAGTTCGAGCCGCGCGGCCAGCGCCACGTAGAGCGCGTCGTAAAAGCGGATCCGGTCCCGTAGCTCCCAGGCACCGCGGGCGAGTGGGCCCGCATGCGGGTAGCGGGCGTCGAGCAGGGCGTCCAGCGACCAGAGCGCCGCGGACGCGACCTCCTCGCCGAGTGCCCCCTGCAGCGCCCTTCGCCGCACGACGTCACCCACCTCCGCGTCGAGCAGATGCGGTGCGTGCAGTTCCGCGACGCTCAATCTCTCGGCCAGCGCCTGTGCCGTCGCGTCGGCTCCGGTCAGCGCCTTCACCATCGCCGACGCGTCGACCACCAGCTCATCGGCCACGGGCGGCGGATTCCTCGCCCGGCCAGGGACCGCGGATCGCATCGAGGTCGGCAAGGATGCTCTCGGTGGTCACCCCGGTCCCCGTGTCGGCGGCCAGCGCGGAGCGGGCCGCGTCGAACGCGGCCTTCTTCTTCGCGCGCCGGGCGAGCACCGAGGCCTGCTCCTGCATGTAGGCCTGCAGCGACTTGCCCTCGGCCTCCGCGGCCTCCCGCAACGCCTGGTAGTCCTCGTCCCGGACGTTGCGGATCTGGATCGTCGCCATAGCGCTAGTTTAGCGCTACGGCAGGTTGCGGACGAGCTCACCCGGCTCGACGCGCGTGCCCGTGTAGAACGGGATCTCCTCCCGCACGTGGCGGCGCGCCTCGGTGCCGCGCAGATGCCGCATGAGGTCGACGATGCGGTGCAGCTCGTCGGCTTCGAACGCCAGGATCCACTCGTAGTCACCGAGCGCGAACGAAGCGACCGTGTTGGCCCGCACGTCCGGGTAGCCGCGCGCCTCCTTGCCGTGGTCGGCGAGCATCTTGCGCCGCTCCTCGTCGGGCAGCAGATACCACTCGTAGGAGCGGACGAACGGGTACACGCACACGTACTTGCGCGCTTCCTCGCCCGCCAGGAACGCCGGGATGTGGCTCTTGTTGAACTCGGCGGGCCGGTGCAGCGCCACCTGGCTCCACACCGGCGAGGAGACCCGGCCGAGCGGGGTGCGGCGGAAGCCGGTGTAGGCGGCCTGGACCTGCTCGACCTCCTCGGCGTGCCACCAGATCATGTAGTCGGCGTCGGCCCGCAGGCCCGCGACGTCGTACACGCCGCGCACGACCACGCCCTTGCCCTCGAGCGCGTCGAGGTACGCGGTGGTCTCCTGCGCGGAGGGGCCGCGGTCCTCGGGCAGTTTGCCCGCATCGACCTTGAAGACCGACCAGGCGGTGTAGCGGATGGTGTCGTTGAGTTCTTGGTAGTTCAGGCGCGCCATGGCCCTAGTTTCCCACCACGCGCCGGACGGCGGCGTCGGCGGTCGCGATACAGGCGGGCACGCCCACACCGTGCAGCGCGGCGCCCGCCACGGCGAGGCCCGGCACCTCCGCCACCGCGCGTTCGACGCGGGCGACCCGGTCGAGGTGGCCGACCCCGTACTGCGGCAGCCCGCCGCCCCAGCGTTGCACGACGGCGTCGACGGGCTCGGCGGTGACCCCGGTCAGCTCGGCGAGGTCCTCGCGCACCAGCCGCAGCAGCTCCTCGTCGGTCGCGCGCAGGCGCTGGGCCTCGCCGAAGCGGCCCACCGAGCCCCGGATGAGCACCGGCGCGCCGTCGGCCGCGTGGTGCGGCCACTTCCGGGCGGAGAAGGTGAACGCCTTGGCCGCGAACGGGGTTCCGTCCGCGCGGCGCTCGCGCTCGCCGATGAGCAGGCCGGACGCGCGTGGCAGCTCCGTGCCCGGCGGCAGCGCAAGCCCGACCACCGCCATCGAGGCCAGCTCGACCCCGGCCAGCGCTTCCGCGGCGGCGGGCGCGACGTCCGCGAGGAGCCGGCTCGCGGCGGGCGCGGGCACGGCGAGCACGACGGCGTCGGCGTCCAGCTCAGCGTCCTGGGGCGCGTGGGCCGGTGCGGCGGCGCCGAGCGTGAGCCGCCAGCCGCCCTCCGGCAGCATCCGCAGCGCCCGCACGGGAACGCCGAGCCGGACGTCGGCCGCGGCCTCCTTCGCGAGGCGCTCGGCGAGCGTGCCGAGCCCGCCGGTGAGCGTGGCGAACACCGGTGCCGTGCTCGGGCTGGCCGGCAGCTGCGCCGCGGCGGCCTCGGTGAGCGACGAGGCGCCCGCGTCGACCGCGGCCGCGAGCCCCGGCATGGTCGCGCGCAGGCCCAGTCCGTCGGCTCCCCCGGCGTAGACGCCGCCGAGCAGCGGATCCACGAGCCGGTCCACCAGCTCGTCACCGAAGCGCTCCCGCAGCAGCCCGCCCAGCGACACGTCCCGTTCCGGCAGCGCGAGACCTGGCAGCCGCGACTCCGCCTCGACCCGTCCGCGGCCCTCCTCGGAAAGCACACCGGCCACGGCGTCGCCGGTCGCGGGCACACCCATGAGCGTGCCGCGTGGCAGCGGCAGGGTCCTGCCGCCTGCCCGCACGGTGGCCGAGGCGGCCGCCGGATGGGTCAGCTCGTCCGCCAGCCCCACCTCGCGGGCCAGCGCGAGCCCTTCGGGCCTGCGCGCGAGGAACGCCTCGGCGCCGATGTCGAACGGGCGGCCCGCAAGCTCGACCGTGCGGAGCTTGCCGCCGAGCAAGGGCGCCGCCTCGCACACGGTGATCCTGGCGGTGTCGCCGAGCCGCTTGCGCAGCCGGTAGGCGGCGGTGAGCCCGGAGATCCCTCCCCCGACGACGGCGACCCTCACGATCTCCTCACAGACTGTGCACCAGCTCCACGACGCGGGTGAGCACCTCGGGGTCGGTTTCGGGCAGCACGCCGTGACCAAGGTTGAAGATGTGCCCGCCCGCCGCGCGCCCCTCGGCGACGATCCGCCGGACCTCGGCCTCGATCACCGGCCACGACGCCATCAGCAGCGCGGGGTCGAGGTTGCCCTGCACCACCGGCGCGGGCCGGTCGGGTAGCGCGAGCCTGCGGGCGGCCTCGTCGAGCGGCACCCGCCAGTCGACGCCGATCACGTCGGCGCCCGCGTCGCGCATCGCCGTGAGCAGCTCGCCGGTGCCGACGCCGAAGTGGATGCGCGGCACGCCGTACTCCCCGACGCCCGCGAGCACCTTCGCCGAGTGCGGCAGCACGAACTCGCGGTAGTCCTTCGGCGAGAGCGCGCCCGCCCACGAGTCGAACAGCTGCACCGCGTCGACCCCGGCGTCGAGCTGGGCCCTCAGGAAGGCAAGCGTGATGTCGGCGAGCCTGCCCGCCAGCTCGTGCCACAGGCGCGGTTCGGCGTGCATGAGCGCCTTGGTGTGCTCGTGGTTACGGCTGGGGCCGCCCTCGATGAGGTAGGACGCGAGCGTGAACGGCGCACCGGCGAACCCGATCAGCGGTGTGTCGCCGAGCCGCTCCAGCAGCAGCCCGATCCCGTCGGTGACCGGGGAGACCTGGGCGGGGTCGAGCGAAGGCAGCGCGGCGACGGCCTCCGCGGTCCGCACCGGCGCGGCCACCACGGGACCGGTGCCGGGCACGATGTCGATGTCCACCCCGGCGGCGTGCAGTGGCACCACGATGTCGCTGAAGAGGATCGCGGCGTCGACGCCGTGCCTGCGCACCGGCTGGAGGGTGATCTCGGCGAGCATCTCCGGGTCGGCGCAGGCCCGCAGCATCGACACACCCTCGCGCAGCGCGCGGTACTCGGGCAGCGACCGGCCCGCCTGGCGCATGAACCACACGGGCACCCGCGAGGGGCGGCCGCCCCGCGCCGCGACGAGCAGCGGGGCGTCGGTGAGGTCGCGGCGCGCCGTGGGTGGGTTCGCGCGCGAGACCGGAGGCGAAGGAGGCAAGGGAGGCACTGTCATCATCGTTATCGTGCCATGACCTGATAGAGAGCCGATTCTCGGCGCGTCCTGGCCCGGCCCCGACGGGGCGCGCTCTACAGTCGGGCGGTGACCGCCATGACGCAGGCGCCGGAGGAGTTCCGAGACGCCGTCGCAGCGCTGCAATCGGTGCGTCCCCGGCCGGAGGTGAGCCTCGAGCCGATCAGGGCGCCGCAGCGGCTCGCGCCATGGTCCTACGCGCTGGGCTGCGAGACCACGGGTCCCGGCGACGTGCCGGCGTCCGGGCGGCTCGTCCTGCTGCACGACCCCGAGGGCCAGGAGGCCTGGAACGGCGTCTTCCGGCTCGTCGTGTACGTGCGGGCGGAGCTGGACCGGGAACTGGCCACCGACCCGTTCCTGCCGGCGGTCGGCTGGTCGTGGCTCACCGACGCGCTGGAGTCCTCGGGAGCGTCGTGGACGGCGCTGGGCGGCACGGTCACCGAGACGTCCTCGGCCCGCTTCGGCGACATCGCGGGGCCCTCGCGGACCGACGATCTGGAGCTGCGGGCGTCGTGGACGCCGACGAGCGCGGAGCTGCGCCCGCACGGCGAGGCGTTCTGTCAGCTCGTCGCGAGCTACGCCGGCCTTCCGCCAGTCGGAGTAACGCTGTTCGAACAGCGCCAAACCTCGTAGCGCGACCCCCGGCCGGGCTCGTTCCGGCCTCCCGCGATACTTCCTGTCGCACCACCGGCCGCGCGAGCCGCGTGCACGCGGCGTCTGCACGAGCCGTTTGACCTCCGCAAACTTAGTACATCGCCAACAGTGCGCGCTTCGTTAACCACTCGCCGTGTATTGACCCGAACGTGCTACACGAGCGGCAGCGAGTAACTACCCGATCGGGATAGATACCCGTTCGAACGCCCCACTGACCCACTCGGGCGGCTAGAGTGCATCCGACGACACCACTTTCGGTCTAAAGCTGGCGCGGCTGATTGGCCGAAAGTCCCGGTGCCGGTCGGGGGGCACGACCGACTCCAGGGAGGTAGTGACGTGGCTGCCGTCGGCTTTTCGCAGGCCGTTCGTTCCACGCCAGCCGGTGCCTTGCCGGCGAGCATGGTTCCGCATCCGCGGGAAGAGTTGTTTTCCGTGCTGGTGGTCGATGACCACCCACTGTTGAGGGAGGCGATTGCCGCACGACTGGCGCAGATGGGCGCCGGGACGGTGCACGAGGCCGCGACGGTGGCCGAGGCGAGGGCGAGAGCGGCGGCCACGGGGCCGTGCGACCTCGCGATCCTCGATCTCGGACTGCCGGACGGCAGTGGCATCGAACTGGTCACCGAGCTCCGCAGCAATGGCTGGCCCAGGGTTGTGGTGCTCGCCTCGTCGGACGACCCCTACGCGGTCCGTTCGGCGTTCCAGGCGGGGGCACAGGCCTACCTGCTGAAGTCCGCGTCGCCCGTGGTGGTCACCGACGGCGTGCGCAGGGTTCTCGAGGGCGGCGTCTACGCCGACCCGAGCGTGGCCCCTGTGCTGGCCACCGGCACCAGGGTCGCGGGCACCGACAACACCCCGCGCGAGCTCTCGGCGCGCGAGGTCGAGGTGCTGCAGCTGGTCGCGGACGGTCAGTCGAACAAGGAGATCGGTGAGGAGCTGAGCCTCTCCGCGCTCACGGTGAAGTCGCACCTGTCGCGGATCGGGCGCAAGCTCGGCACCGGCGACCGGGCGCAGATGGTGGCGCTGGCCATGCGGGCCGGCGTCATCCGTTAGTCGCAGGGCGTCCCTACGGGACGGGCGAGCCAGGCGCGGTGAGCTCGTCCCGTAGGGTTCATTCTTGTGGAAAACGCAGATCACGCCTCCGAGATGCCGGAGGAGTCTGCGCCCATACCGCTGACGGAACCGGCCGGGGGCACTCCCCCGGTCATCTCCGACGTCGCCGCGCTGCGTGAGGCGTGCGACCTGCTGGCTGCCGGCAGCGGCTCGATCGCCGTCGACACCGAGCGGGCCTCCGGGTACCGGTACTGGCCCAAGGCCTACCTGGTGCAGGTGCGACGCGAGGGCGCCGGCACCTTTCTCATCGATCCCATCCCGCTGCGGGACGAGCTCAAACCACTGGCCGAGGTGCTGAGCGGCGCCGAATGGGTGCTGCACGCCGCCTCACAGGACCTGCCGTGCCTCGCCGAGCTGGACCTGCGCCCGCCGTCGCTGTTCGACACCGAGCTGGCGGGCAGGCTCGCCGGCTACGAGCGCGTCGCGCTGGGCACGCTGGTCGAGATGCTGCTCGGCTACCAGCTGGAGAAGGGCCACAGCGCCGCCGACTGGTCGAGGCGGCCGCTGCCCACCGACTGGCTCAACTACGCCGCACTCGACGTCGAGCTCCTCGTGCCGCTGCGGGACAAGCTCGAGGCCGACCTGTCCGCGCAGGGCAAGCTCGAGTGGGCGCGCCAGGAGTTCGAGGCCGTCCGCACCGCCCCTCCGCCCGCGCCGAGGGCCGAGCCGTGGCGCCGGACCTCCGGCATCCACAAGATCCGCACGGCCAAGGGCCTCGCCGCCGTGCGCGCGCTGTGGGAGGCGCGCGACGAGCAGGCCCGCAAGCGCGACCGCGCGCCGAGCCGGGTGCTGCCCGACAGCGCGATCATCAACGCCGTGCTCGCCGACCCGCGCACCAGCGCGGACCTGCAGGCGCTGCCCGTGTTCGGCGGGCGGGTGCAGCGGCGTTACACCAGCAACTGGCTGCGGCACCTGCAGGCGGCGCGGATGCTGCCGGCCTCGGAGCTGCCGAGCACATCGGTGCCCAACGACGGCCCTCCCCCGCCCAACCGGTGGGCCGACAAGGACCCGGACGCGGCCGCCCGGCTGGCGGCGGCGCGCGCGGCGCTGACGAGCCTCGCCGAGCACCACCGGCTACCGGTTGAGAACCTGCTGCTGCCCGATCTGCTGCGACGGACGTGCTGGCGGCCGCCTGAGGACCGCTCGCCGGACGGCGTCGCGCAGGTCCTGCGCGAGAACGGTGCCCGCCCGTGGCAGGTGGAGCTCACCGCCACCGAGCTCAGCAAGGCGTTGCACGCCACCGCCTGACCCGTGGCTGTGAGCCACTCGACAGGGGCGCCACCCTGGTTACCGGGCGGTAACTAAGGCTATGGTGCGGCTATCCGAGTTACCTCGACCTTCCGCACCAAGGAGCATCCGTGGCCGCATCCGTGCGCACCGTGGCCTTCGTCGAAGGGGTCCGAACCCCCTTCGGCAAGGCAGGCGACAAGGGCGTCTACGCCCACACGCGGGCCGACGACCTCGTCGTCAAGGTCATCCGCGAACTGCTGCGGCGGCACCCCGAGCTGCCGCCCGAGCGCGTCGACGAGGTCGCGATCGCCGCGACCACGCAGATCGGCGACCAGGGCCTGACCATCGGCCGCACCGCCGCGCTGCTGGCCGGGCTGCCCAAGTCCGTGCCCGGCTTCGCGATCGACCGCATGTGCGCCGGCGCCATGACCGCCGTGACCACCACCGCGAGCGGTATCGGCTTCGGCGCCTACGACGTCGCGATCGCCGGCGGCGTCGAGCACATGGGCAGGCACCCGATGGGCGAGGGTGTGGACCCGAACCCGCGGTTCCTCGCCGACAGGCTCGTCGACCCCTCCGCGCTCGTGATGGGCCAGACCGCGGAGAACGTGCACGACCGCTTCCCCGCGATCACCAAGCAGCGCTGCGACGCCTACGCCGTGCGCAGCCAGGAGCGCTTCGCCGACGCCGTGAAGACCGGCAAGATAGGCCCCGACCTGGTGTCTGTCGCGACGCGGCACCCCGAGCTGGGCTGGGGCCTGGTGACCGAGGACGAGCCACCCCGGCCCGGCACCACGATGGAGGGCCTCGCCGGGCTGAAGACGCCGTTCCGTCCGCACGGCAGGGTCACCGCGGGCAACGCGGCCGGCCTCAACGACGGCGCAACCGGCGCGCTGCTCGCCGAGGAGTCGACCGCCCGCGAGCTGGGCCTGCCCGTCGGCATGCGGCTGGTCGGCTACGCCTTCGCCGGGGTCGAGCCCGAGGTGATGGGTGTCGGGCCGGTGCCCGCGACCGAGAAGGCGCTCGCCAGGGCGGGCCTCTCGATCGGCGACATCGGGCTGTTCGAGATCAACGAGGCGTTCGCGGTGCAGGTGCTCGCGTTCCTCGACCACTTCGGCATCTCCGAGGAGGACCCACGCGTCAACCAGTGGGGCGGCGCGATCGCGTGCGGTCACCCGCTGGCTTCGTCGGGCGTGCGGCTCATGACGCAGCTCTCGCGCCAGTTCGCCGAGCGGCCCGACGTCCGCTACGGCCTCACCACGATGTGCATCGGCATCGGCATGGGCGGCACCGTCATCTGGGAGAACCCGAACTGGGAGGGGACCAAGTGATTACCCAGGAGCAGGCCGAGCTGGCCTTTCCCGACGAGGTGGTCACGCGCGCGGTGACCCGGCTGGTGTCCGTTCCGGGGCTGGCCGCGCCGGTCGCGCTGATCACGATCGACAACGGGCACGACCACACCCGGCCCTCGACCTTCGGGCCCCAGGGCCTGGTGAGCCTGAACGCGGCGCTGGACGAGGCGATCGCCGCCGAGCCCGCAGCGATCGCGGTCACCGGCAAGCCGTTCGTCTTCGCCGTCGGCGCCGACCTCTCGGGCATCGAGCGGGTCGCAGACCCGGAGGTGGCGCGGCTGATCGCCCAGGCAGGGCACGACGTGTTCCGCCGGTTCACCGAGTCGAAGATCCCCACGTTCGCGTTCGTCAACGGCGCGGCGATGGGCGGCGGGCTCGAGCTCGCGCTGTCGTGCCACTACCGCACGCTCTCCGACAACGCGGCGGCGCTGTCGCTACCCGAGGTGTTCCTCGGCCTGTTCCCCGGCTGGGGCGGCACGCAGTTGTTGCCGAACCTGATCGGCGCCGACCCCGCCGTGACGGTACTCGTCGAGAACGCGCTCAACCAGAACCGGATGCTCAAGCCGGCGCAGGCGGCGAAACTCGGCATCGCCGACGAGCTGCTCGGCTCCGCCGACTTCCTCGAGCAGTCGCTGCTGTGGCTGGCGAAGGTGGTGCGCGGTGAGATCACGCCGGACCGGCCGGAGATCGACCGCGGCGAGGCGTGGGACGCCGCGCTGGCGCGCGCGAAGTCCCTTGTGGACAGTAAGACGAAGGGCGCCTCGCCGGGTGCGGCCAAGGCCGTGGAGCTGCTGGAGCTTGCCCGCACGGCCGATCTCGACACCGGGTTCGCCGCCGAGACCGACGCGCTTGCCGAGCTGCTGCTCACCGACACGCTGCGGGCTGGGCTGTACTCGTTCAACCTCGTGAACAAGCGGGCGAAGCGGCCCGCGGGCGCACCGGAGAAGTCGCTGGCACGGCCGGTGAACAAGGTCGGCATCGTCGGCGCGGGGCTGATGGCGAGCCAGCTGGCGCTGCTGTTCGTGCGCAGGCTCAAGGTTCCCGTGGTGCTCACCGACATCGACCAGGAGCGGGTCGACAAGGGAGTGTCCTATGTGCACGACGAGATCGGCAAGCTGCTGGCGAAGCAGCGGATCTCGCCGGACGAGGCCAACCGGCTGACGACGTTGGTGTCCGGCTCGCTGGACAAGGCCGCGTTCGCCGACGCGGACTTCGTGATCGAGGCCGTGTTCGAGGAGCTGGGCGTCAAGCGGACCGTGTTCGCCGAGGTCGAAGCGCACGTCGGCCCCGAGGCGATCCTCGCGACCAACACCTCGTCGCTGTCGGTCACCGCCATGGCGGCGGAGTTGAAGCACCCCGAGCGTGTGGTCGGGTTCCATTTCTTCAACCCGGTGGCCGTGCTGCCGCTGCTGGAGATCGTGCGCGGCGAGCGCACCGACGACGCCGCGCTGGCGACCGCGTTCGCCGTGGCCAAGCAGCTGAAGAAATCGAGCGTGCTGGTGAAGGACGCGCCCGCGTTCGTGGTGAACCGGCTGCTCACGCGGTTTCTCGGCGAGGTGCTGGCCGCGGTGGACGAGGGCACGCCGTTCGAGGTGGCCGACTCCGCCCTCGACCCGCTGGGCCTGCCGATGTCGCCGCTGACGCTGCTGCAGCTTGTCGGCCCGCCGGTGGCGCTGCACGTCGCGGAGACCATGCACGGCGCGTTCCCGGACCGGTTCGGGGTGAGCGAGAACCTCAGGCGGTTCGTCGAGGCGGGCAAGTCGTCCGTGTGGCAGTGGGACTCCTCGGGCAACCGGACCGTCGACCCCGAGGTGGCGGAGCTGTGGCGGCAGGGCGAAGCGCCGTCCACCGCGGAGCAGGTGCGCGAACGGGCGCTCGGCGCACTGGCCGGGGAGGTGCGGATCATGCTCGACGAGGGCGTGGTCGCGGAGGCGCAGGACATCGACCTGTGCCTGATCCTCGGCGCGGGCTGGCCGTTCTGGCTGGGCGGCATCACGCCGTACCTGGACCGCACCGGCGTCTCGGAGCGAGTGAACGGCAAGCCGTTCCTGGCCCCCGGCGTCGCCTCGGTCCCCGCCTCCTGAGCCCGTGCCCCAGCCGCAGTGAAGGCCACCATCACTGCGTTCAACGCAGGCATGGTGGCCTTCACTGCAGTCGAGGCCGGAGCGTATAGGGTGTTATACGGTTAGCTGTGCGTGTCGGGGTGCGGGCCGAGGCGCTCGCCCGCCTCCAGGGTCGCGAAGCCGGCTACGTCCTGCTCGTCGAACTCGAAGTCGAAGACGTCGATGTTCTGCTTGATCCGCTCCGGCGTCACCGACTTCGGGATCGCGATGTGGCCGAGTTCGATGTGCCAGCGCAGCACCACCTGCGCCGGGGTCTTGCCGTGCTTGCGGGCGACCGTGGAGATCACCTCACTGCCGGAGAGCCGCTCGCCGCCCCGTGCGATGGGGCTCCACGCCTCCGTCGCGATGCCGTGCTCCTCGTGGAACGCCCGCAGCTTCGGCTGCTGCAGCCACGGATGCAGCTCGATCTGGTTCACCGCCGGGACGACCCCGGTCTCGTCGATGAGCCTTCGCAGGTGCGGCGCCTGGAAGTTGGAGACGCCGATCGCGCGGGCCCGGCCGTCGGAGGCGATCTTCTCGAGCGCCCGCCACGTGTCGACGTAGCGATCCCTGCTCGGCACCGGCCAGTGGATGAGGTACAGGTCGACGTAGTCGAGCCCCAGCTCCCGCAGACTGCCCTCGAACGCGCGCAGAGCCTCGTCGTGGCCGTGCTCGGTGTTCCACAGCTTGGTGGTGACGAACACGTCCTCGCGCGGCAGCCCAGACTCCCGCACGGCCTGGCCCACACCGCGTTCGTTGCGGTACAGCGTCGCCGTGTCGATGCTGCGGTACCCGGCCTCGAACGCCCGGTGCACCGCGCCCGCGACGTCGCCGTCCGGGATCCTGTAGACGCCGTACCCGAGCTGGGGGATGCGGACACCGTTGTTGAGTTCGACTTCGGAAACCATGTCCCGACCGTAACCCGCTACGGTGCCGCGGGCAGGTGGACGGTGACCGCGAGCCCACCGCCGACCACGGGCTCGGCGCCGACCGCGCCGCCGTGGGCCTGCACGGCGGCACGCACGATGGAGAGCCCGAGACCGGCCCCCGACCGCGCGGTGCGGGCGACCCCCGCCCTGCGGAACGGCTCGAACAGCTCGGTGACGGTCGCGGGGTCGATCAGCGGCCCCGACGAGCGGACCCGCAGCGTCGCGCGGCGGGGCCCCTGCTCGGTGGCGACCTCCAGCCAGCCGCCGTCGACGTTGTGCCGCACCGCGTTCTCCAGCAGGTTGCCCGCCACGCGTTCCAGCAGCGCGGCGTCGCCGGTGGTGATGGCGGGAGCGAGGTTGAACTCCGCCCGCAGGCCCCGCCCCTCGGCTTCGGTCCGCACCGCCCGCCACGCCGTGCCGGCGACCGCGGCCAGATCCACCGGTTCGGTGAGCACAAGCCCCGCGCCGTCGGTGCGCGCGAGCAGCAGCAGCGAGCCGACGAGCTGCTCCGCCCGCTCGGTGGCGTCGCGCACGACCCCGGCCATGCGCCGCAGCTCGGCCTCGTCGGCGTGCTCGTCGGACAACGTCACGTCCAGCTCGGTGCGAATCACCGAGAGGGGGGTGCGCAGCTCGTGGCTCGCGTTGGCGACGAAATGCCGCTGCGCGTCGAACGCGGCCTGCAGCCGGTCGAGCATGGCGTCGAACGTGTGGGCCAGCTCGGCGAGTTCGTCGCGAGTGGACAGTTCCCCGATGCGCTCCCCCATCGACTCGACCGAGAGGCGCGTCGCGGTGTCGGTGATCTCCCGCAGCGGCCGCAGCACACGCGAGGTGAACGTCCACGCCAGGATCCCCGCGGCGGCCACCACGAAGCAGAAGGCGATCACCCCGGCGATCAGCACGCGTTCCCTCGCGTGCTGTCTCAGATGGTCGGCCAGCACCGACGCCTCGATGTCGGCGCCATCGACCCGGACGGTGGTGCCGGGCGGCAGCTGCGGCACCGCGGCGACGGCGTCACCGACGAGTGTCCACGCGAGCCACAGCAGGACCAGGCTGACGGCCGCGGCGAGCACGGTCGCGAGCACGGTGATACGGGCGCGCAGGCTGCGCACCGGGAGTCCCGTACGGCGGATCACTCCGCGAGCGAACCAGACTCCGCACTCGAGCCCGCGCCCGGCACCCGGTAACCGGAACCGACCACCGTGTCGATGATGCCCGGCTCACCCAGCTTCTTGCGCAGCGTCATCACCGTGACGCGCACCGTGGTGGTGAAGGGGTCGGCGTTCTCGTCCCACACGCGCTCGAGGAGGTCCTCGCTGCTGACCACGGCGCCGCCCGCGGAGAGCAGCACCTCCAGCACGCCGAACTCCTTGCGCGTCAGCTCCACCAGCTCACCGCCCCTGCGCACGGTGCGGCGCGAGGGGTCGAGCTCGACGTCGCCCGCGGTGAGCACCGGCGGCGTGGCCGGGGTGGCCCGCCTGCCCAGCGCGCGCACGCGCGCGACCAGTTCGGGGAACGCGAATGGCTTGGCGAGGTAGTCGTCCGCCCCCAGCGACAGGCCCTCGACCCGGTCGGACACCGCCCCACTGGCGGTGAGCATGAGCACCCGGGTCAGCTCCCCGGACGTGACGATCTCCTTGCACAGGTCGTCACCCGACATGCCGGGCAGGTCCCGGTCGAGCAGCACGACGTCGTACCGCGTGATGGCCGCCTTCTCGTGACCCTCGTCCCCCGTGAAGGCGACGTCGACGGCCATGCCCTCCCGGCGAAGGCCGCGCGCGATCGCCTCGGCGAGCGGCGCCTCGTCCTCAACTACCAATACCCGCACGTCAACACCGTGTCACAGATTTCTGAGAGCTTCCTGTGTGAAGACCCGGTTGAAATTCTAGGCGTTCAGCGGCTCCGGCTCGCCGGTGCGAGACGGGCTCATTCCGGCGTGGACTCCGTGGTCTCCACGGTGCTGGTGGCGTGCGGCTCGCCGAGACGGGTGGAGGCCCACTCAGTGACCCTGCGGGCGACGTCCTGGGCCGTGAGCCCGATCCCGGCGAGCACCTCGTCACGCGTGCCGTGTGCCAGGAATCGTTGCGGCACACCGAGATCACGCAACGGAACGTCGCAGTCGGCGTCACGCAGCGCAGCGGCCAGCGCGGAGCCGAAGCCGCCGTGGCGGCCGCTGTCCTCGACCGTGACCACGAGCCGGTGACGGGCGGCCAGCTCCACGAGCTGCTCCGGCACCGGCACCACCCACCTCGGGTCGACGACGGTCACGCCGATGCCCTGGTCGGCCAGCCGGTCGGCCGCCGCGAGCCCGAGCCGGGCGAAGGCGCCCACCACGACCAGCAGCACGTCCTCGCTGGCACCCTTGCGCAGCACGTCGACCGTGCCGATCCGCTCCTGCGCCGGCACCGACTCCACGACGCCGCCACGCGAGAAGCGCAGCGCGGTGGGCCCGTCGGAGACGGCGACCGCCTCGCGCAGCTCCTCCCGCAGCGTCTCGGCGTCGCGCGGGGCGGCGACCCTCATACCCGGCACCATGCCGAGCAGCGACAGATCCCACATACCGTGGTGGCTTGGCCCGTCGGGGCCCGTGATGCCGGCGCGGTCGAGCACGAACGTCACGGGCTGCCGGTGCAGCGCGACGTCCATCAGCACCTGGTCGAACGCGCGGTTGAGGAACGTCGAGTAGATCGCCACCACCGGGTGCAGCCCGCCCATCGCCAGCCCCGCCGCCGAGGTGACCGCGTGCTGCTCTGCGATGCCGACGTCGTACCAACGGTCCGGGTAGGCGTCGGCGAACCTGTGCAAACCCGTCGAGCGCAGCATCGCCGCCGTGATGGCGACCACGTCCTCGCGTTCGGCTCCGATGCGGGCGAGCTCGTCGGAGAACACCGACGTCCAGCTCGGCCCCTTCTTCGGCGGCAGCCCCGTCTGTGGGTCGATCGGGTCGGTCTGGTGCATCTGGTCGGCCTCGTGGTTGACCGCGGGCGGGTAGCCATGGCCCTTCTCGGTCACCGCGTGCACGATCACCGGCCCGCCGAACGACTTCGCGTTGTGCAGGGCCTTCTCCAGCGCGGCGACGTCGTGACCGTCGACGGGGCCGAAGTACTTGAGGCCGAGGTCCGAGAACATCACCTGCGGGCTGAGCGCGTCCTTGATGCCCGCCTTCGCGGCGTGCAGGGCCGTGTAGAGCGGCTTGCCGACCACCGGCGTGTGCTGGAGCAACTCACGCCCACCGTCGAGGATCCGCTCGTAGCCGGGCCGCAGGCGCAGTGCGGCGAGGTGCTCGGCGAGGCCGCCGATCGTCGGCGAGTACGACCGGCCGTTGTCGTTGACCACGATCACGACGGGGTGGTCGGGATTGGCGGCGATGTTGTTGAGGGCCTCCCAGCACATGCCGCCGGTGAGCGCGCCGTCACCGACCACCGCGACGACGTGCCGCCCCCCACCCGCGAGCCGGTATGCCTTGGCGAGACCGTCCGCGTAGGACAGGGCGGTGGAGGCGTGGCTGTTCTCGATGTGATCGTGGTCGCTCTCCGCGCGCGCCGGGTAACCCGCGATGCCGCCCTGCTGGCGCAGCTGGTCGAAACCATCATGGCGGCCGGTGACGATCTTGTGCACATACGACTGATGGCCGACGTCGAACAGGATCGAGTCGCGCGGCGAGTCGAAGACGCGGTGCAACGCCAGCGTCAGCTCGACAACCCCCAGGTTGGGCCCCAGGTGACCGCCGGTCCTGCACACCTTCTCGACAAGGAACTGCCTGATCTCCTCGGCCAGCACGCCCAGTTGCCCGTGGTCCATTCGCCTGAGGTCGGCCGGCCCGTGTACGGACTCCAGCAACGTCACGCTCCACCTCGCTCGCCTCGGTTCGATGCCTCGCCCGCCCAGTCTAGGAGAGACACGCCACGATGAAGTCGGCCTCGACCGGGTGGATCCATCACCACGACAAAGGTACGGTCGTGAACCATTGTCTGGAGTACGGAGAGACGAACGATGGCGGACTTCTTCATCGGCGGGGAATGGGTCGGCGCGGCCTCGGGTGGCACGCGGGAGATCCGTTGTCCCGCCGACGGTTCCCTCGTCGCCACTGTGGACGAAGGGACGCGGGAGGACACCGAGCGCGCGATCGCGGCGGCCAGGGCGGCGTTCGACGACGGAGCCTGGTCCTCGACCCCCTCCTGGCAGCGGGGCGACCTCCTGCTTCGCGTGGCCGACCTGCTCGACCGCGACCGGGACGCCTTCGCAAGGGCCGAGTCGCTCGACACGGGCAAACGCCTGGTGGAGAGCGAGTACGACATGGCCGACATCGCGGCCTGTTTCCGCTACTACGGCAAGCTCGCCGGCCAGGACGCCGGTCGCGTGGTGGACACCGGGGACGCGGACTCCGTCAGCCGGATCGTGCACGAGCCGGTCGGCGTGTGCGGGCTCATCACCCCGTGGAACTACCCATTGCTGCAAACGGCGTGGAAGGTCGCGCCCGCGCTCGCCGCGGGCAACACGTTCGTCCTGAAACCGAGTGAGCTGACCCCCCACACGGCGATCCTGCTCATGCGGATCCTCACCGAGGCGGGCCTGCCCGCCGGGGTCGGCAACCTCGTGCTGGGCGCGGGCGCCGCCGCGGGCGCGCCGCTGGCGGAGCACCCCGACGTGGACCTCGTCTCGTTCACCGGCGGCCTCGGCACCGGCAAGGTGATCGCGGCCTCGGCCGCGGCCACCGTGAAAAAAGTCGCACTCGAGCTCGGGGGCAAGAACCCGAACGTCGTCTTCGCCGACGCCGACTTCGAGACGGCCGTGGACTACGCGCTCACGGCGATCTTCCTGCACTCGGGCCAGGTGTGCTCCGCGGGGTCGCGGCTGATCGTGCAGCAGGAGATCCATGACGCCTTCGTCGACGAGGTGGTGCGCCGCGCGGAGCTGATCCGGCTCGGCGGCCCGTTCGACCCCGAGGCCGAGACCGGGCCGCTCATCTCGGCGGCGCACCGCGAGAAGGTGGAACGCTACGTCGCCACCGCGCTCGCCGAGGGCGCCGTGCTGCGCACCGGGGGCCGCAGGCCGGACGACGAGAAGCTGGCGGACGGCTTCTACTACCTGCCGACCGTGCTCGACGGCGTGGCACAGGGCAGCACCGCGGTCAGAGAGGAGTCGTTCGGACCGGTGCTCACGGTGGAGACGTTCACCGACGAGGACGATGCCGTGCGCATCGCCAACGACACCCACTACGGGCTCGCGGGCGCGGTGTTCACGTCCGACGCCTCCCGGGCGCAGCGCGTCGCGGGCAGGCTGCGTCATGGAACGGTCTGGATCAACGACTTCCATCCCTATCTGCCGCAGGCCGAGTGGGGCGGGTTCAAGCAGTCCGGCTTCGGGCGGGAGCTCGGGCCGACAGGGCTGGCCGAGTACCAGGAGGTCAAGCACATCTATCAGAACTTGCGGCCCGCGCCGCAGCGCTGGTTCTCGGGAGGCTCCTGACCGGGAGGAAGGCATGGGCGGCGACCGGGTGGACGACGGACCCGGCGCCGATGAGCAGCACCGCGCCCCACAGCACGCGACCGGGTGCCCGCTCGAGGCGGGACCATCCGATGTGGATGATCCCGCGGTGCGGTAGCTGAACCGGTGAATGGCGCTGCTCGAGTCCGGCCCGGACCGCGAGTCCCCCGCTCGGGACCGCGAGTCCCCCGCTCCGGACTGCGAGTCCCCCGCTCGGGGCCGCGAGTCCCCCGCTCCGGACTGCGAGTTGCGCGTTCCCGACTACCGTTGCGGTATGTCCTTCGCCGCGCCGCCCGCGAGCGCCGCCTGGTCACACGAGGGTGCGCGATCCGGGTTCGAGGTCGCCTACTTCGAGCCCGCCGATGAGGGGTACCACCTGCGTGGCTGCACCACGGCGGTCGAGCACGACGTGCCCTGGATCGTCGGCTACGACATCACGGTGGACCGCGCGTGGAAGACCCGCCGGACCGTCGTCACCGCGCGCTGGGCCACCGGCGCGCGCACGACGGTGCTCGAGGCCGACGGCGAGGGGCACTGGTGGGTCGACGGCGCCGAGGCCGGGGACCTCGACGGCTGCCTCGACGTCGACCTGGAGTCGTCGGCGATGACCAACACGCTGCCGGTCCACCGCCTCGCCCTGCCGCCGGGCCGGCGGGCGTCGGCTCCGGCGGCCTACGTGCGCGCGGACGACCTCGCCGTCGAACGGCTGGAGCAGGTCTACGAGCACCTCGTCGACAACGACAGGCGGCACCGGTACGACTACTCCGCTCGCGCCTTCGAGTTCGCCTGCACCCTGGTCTACGACGAGTCGGGGCTCGTCCTCTCCTACCCCGGCATCGCCGCCCGCACGGCCTGAACGCACAACTCGCGGTCCGGAGCGGGGGACTCGCGGGCTGGAGCGGGCAACTCGCGGGCTGGAGCGGGCAACTCGCGAGCCGGAGCGGGGGACTCGCGGTCCGGAGCGGGGGACTCGCGGGCTGGAGCGGGCAACTCGCGGTCCGGAGCGGGGGACTCGCGAGCCGGAGCGGGCAACTCGCGAGCCGGAGCGGGCAACTCGCGAGCCGGAGCGGGGGACTCGCGAGCTGGGTCAGCGTTGCCAGAGGGGCAGCATCGCGTCGCGGACCTCGGCGAGCAGCTCGCGCATGCCCTCCTCAGCGTCGACGGCACGCCCGCTCGCGACGGCGCGGGCCACCTCCTCGTGCAGGGCCAGCGCCTCGGGAACGGGCTGGTGCGGCATGAGGCCCAGCTGGGTCCGGCCGCGCAGCACGACAGCCACCACGTCGGCCAGCGCGCCGAACATCTCGTTGCCGCTCGCCTCCAGCAGCAGCCGGTGGAAGGCGATGTCGAGCTCGAGGAACTCGGCGAGCCTGCCCGCCTCGCCCAGCCCGCGCATGCGACCGGCCACCTCCACCACGCGCTCCCGCTGCGCCGCCGACGCGCTGCGCGCCGCCGCACCCGCCGCGAGCGGTTCGATCGCGATCCGCAGCTCGGTCAGTGACCGCAGCTGGGCGTCCCGCCCCGACCCGGAAAGGCGCCACCAGATCACCCTGGGGTCGAAAACGTTCCACGAGTCCCTCGGCTGCACCGTGATGCCCACGCGGCGCCGCGAGGTGACCAGGCCCATCGACTCCAGGATCCGCATCGTCTCGCGGGCGACCGTGCGCGAGACGCCGAAGCGCTCCTGGATGCGGTCGAGCGTGAGGACGTGACCGGCGGGCAGGTCGCCGCAGGTGATCTCGAGACCGATCGTGTCCAGCACCGGACTGTGCCTCGCCTCGACACCCGGCTCGTACCCAACGCTCACCCACAAAGCCTATCCGGGAGGGGCCCCTTCCCCGGCTCCGCCAATGGTGTTATCTTTCCGCCCCAAAGATAGTACCTTTCAACGAGGAGCGGTCATGGCGTCCACGTGCCTGGTGGTGATGGGGGTGTCCGGTGCGGGCAAGACCACCATCGCCGAGCTCATCGCCACCCGGCTGGGCTGGCGCATGGCCGAGGCGGACGAGTTCCATCCCCCGGCCAACATCGAGAAGATGACGGCGGGCACGCCGCTCACGGACGCCGACCGGGCGCCGTGGCTGCGGGCCATCCGGGACTGGATCAGCGAGCGCGCCGCGGCGGGTGAGAACGCCGTCGTGACGTGTTCCGCGCTCAAGCGCTCCTACCGCGACATCCTGCGCGGGGCCACGGCGCGCGTGCGGTTCGTCCACCTCTACGGCACCGCCGAGACCCTCGGCGCCCGGCTGGCCGAGCGCTCAGGCCACTTCATGCCGCCCTCGCTCCTCGGCTCGCAGTTCGCCGATCTCGAGCCGCTCTCCCCCGACGAGGACGGCGTGACCGTCGACGTCACCCAAGGTCCCGGGCAGGTCACCGCCACCGCGCTGACGCGCCTCGGCCTGCACCCGTGACCCGCCCCACCGCGACACCGGAAAGCAACGGAGCTGACGTATGAACACCGACGAGTGGACCCAGACGCTCGGCGCGGGCCCCCTGCTGGGGATCGCCGCCGGAGCGATCGCCGTGCTGCTCTTCCTCATCATCAAGCTGAAGGTCCACGCCTTCCTGGCGCTGGTCACCGTCAGCGCCGCCACGG
Organism: Prauserella endophytica; assembly: GCF_005146945.1. Taxonomy (GTDB): domain Bacteria; phylum Actinomycetota; class Actinomycetes; order Mycobacteriales; family Pseudonocardiaceae; genus Prauserella_A; species Prauserella_A endophytica. The sequence goes on along the minus strand of NZ_SWMS01000010.1, from coordinate 118,310 downwards.
CGTTCGCCACCGGGATCCCGGCGGGCGAGGTGATCGACACGCTGACCGACGGGTTCGGCTCGACGCTCGCGAGCGTCGCCCTGCTGGTGGGTCTCGGCGCGATCCTCGGCAGGCTCGTGGAGGTGAGCGGTGGCGCGCGGGCGCTCACCGACGCCCTGATCCGCCGGTTCGGCGAGGACCGGGCCCCGCTCGCGCTCGGCATCGCGTCGCTGATCTTCGGCTTCCCGATCTTCTTCGACGCCGGGCTCGTCGTGATGCTGCCGATCGTCTTCTCCGTCGCGAGGCGCCTCGGCGGCGGCGTGCTGCGCTACGGCCTGCCAGCGGCGGGCGCGTTCTCGGTGATGCACATCTACGTCCCGCCACACCCGGGCCCGGTCGCGGCCAGCGGGCTGCTCGGCGCCGACGTCGGCCTCGTCATCGCGTTCGGCCTCCTCATCGCCATCCCGACGTGGTTCGTCACCAGCTACCTCTTCGGTGTGTGGGCAGGCAAGAACATCGTCCTTCCGGTGCCGAACATCCTCACCGGCGGCAAGCAGGAGGACGACGAGCGCGACGAGAACCCGCCGAAGCCGGGCACCGTCGTGTGGCTGCTGCTGCTGCCGCTCGTGCTGATCTTCACCGACACCGGCCTGAACACCGCGGGTTCGGCGGGCTGGCTCGACGAGGACGCCGGCTGGTTCCAGGTCGCGAGGGCCATCGGCTCGACCCCGATCGCCCTGCTGATCACGGTGTTCGTCGCGATGTACGTGCTCGGCACCCGGCGCGGCCGCGGTAAGGAGACGCTGGAGAAGCTCGTCGACTCCGCGCTCGGCCCGGTGTGCTCGATCATCCTCATCACCGGCGCGGGCGGCATGTTCGGCGGGGTGCTGCGGGCCAGCGGGATCGGGGACGCGCTCTCCGACGCGATGTCCGACCTTGGCCTGCCCGTGATCGTCGCCGCGTACCTGATCGCCACGGTGCTGCGTATCGCGCAGGGCTCCGCGACGGTCGCGCTCACCACCGCGGCGGGCCTGGTGCAGCCGCTCGTGCTCGGCGGGTCGTTCAACGGCGTCGAGCTGGCCGCGCTCGTGCTCGCGCTGGCCGCCGGCTCGGTGACGGCAGGCCATGTCAACGACTCCGGGTTCTGGCTCGTCGGCCGGTTCTTCGGGATGGATGTGAAGACGACGCTCAAGACGTGGACGGTCATGCAGACCACGATCGGCCTCATGGGCTTCGCGTTGTCGTCGGCGGTGTTCGTCCTCGCGTAACGGGAGAAACCCTTGTCACACAAGCTGTTCGACCTCACCGGCCGGGTCGCGCTGATCACCGGCAGCAGCCGGGGCATCGGCCACGCGATAGCGGCCGGGCTCGCCGCCGCCGGGGCCACGGTCGTGCTCAACGGCCGGGACCCGGACCGGCTCGAGTCCGCCCGCGCGGCGCTGGGCGCGGACGCGGCGGCGTTCGACGTCACCGACGAGGCGCAGGTGACCAGCGCCGTCGCGGAGCTCGCCGAGCGGCACGGCGGCATCGACATCCTCGTCAACAACGCGGGTTTCCAGCACCGGCAGCCGCTGCTCGACCTCGCGCTCGCCGACTGGGAGGCCGTGCTGCGCACCGACCTCACGAGCGCGTTCGTGGTCGGCAGGGCCGTCGCGCAGGGCATGATCGAGCGGCGCCGCGGCAAGATCATCAACATCTGCTCGGTGCAGACGGACCTGGCCCGCCCCTCGATCGCCCCGTACACGGCGGCGAAGGGCGGGCTGCGGAACCTGACACGGGCCATGACCGCCGAGTGGGCGGGTCATGGCCTGCAGGTCAACGGCATCGCGCCTGGCTACTTCAACACGGAGCTGACCTCGGCGCTCGTCGCCGATTCCGAGTTCAGCGCGTGGGTCACCGGACGCACCCCGGCCGGCCGCTGGGGTGCGGTCGCCGACCTGGTCGGGCCTGCGGTGTTCCTCGCCTCGGACGCCTCGGCGTTCGTCAACGGGCAGGTGCTGTTCGTCGATGGCGGCATGACCGCCGTCGTCTGACCTTCCGGGAGGAATCGTGGAGTACCGGGCACTGGTGGCCCACGGGGCCGGTGACCTGCGGGTGGAAACCCGCACGATGCGTGAGCCCTCGCCGCACGAGGCCGTGGTGGCCGTCGGTTACGGCGGCGTCTGCGGCTCGGACCTGCACTATCACGCGCACGGCGCGGTGGGAGAGTCCGTGCTGCGCGGGCCGATGGTGCTCGGGCACGAGGTGTCCGGTCACGTCGCGGTCGCGGCGGCCGACGGTTCCGGCCCAGCCGAGGGCACGCCGGTGACCATCCATCCCGCGACCCCGTGCGGCGGGTGCGAGCTCTGCGCGGCGGGGCGGCAGAACCTGTGCCCGCACACCACGTATCTCGGCTCCGCGGCCCGGTTTCCGCACACCGACGGGGCGTTCGCCGAGCGGCACGTGGTGGACGCGGCCCGGCTCGTGCCGTTGCCCACCGGGCTGGACGTCCGCACCGCGGCGCTCGCCGAACCGGCGTCGGTCGCCTGGCACGCCGTGTCGAGGGCGGGCGAGGTCGCGGGCAAGCGCGTACTCGTGGTGGGCGCGGGGCCGATCGGCGCCCTCGTGGTGTCGGCGCTGCGCCGCGCGGGCGCGGGCGAGATCGTGGTGACCGACCTCCACGAGCGGCCGCTGCGACTGGCCCGCGAGCTCGGCGCCGCCGCGACGTTCACCGGCAGCGCGCCAGAGGACCTGGGCGCCGACGTCGCGATCGACTCCTCGGGCGCGGCGGCGGGTGTGGCCACCGCGGTGCGCGCACTGCGCCGCGGCGGGCACCTGGTGCTGCTCGGCCTGCCACCGAGGCCCGAGCAGCCGTTCCTCTCCGGGCTCGTGGTGACGCGCGAGCTCACCGTCACCGGCTCGTTCCGCTTCCACGCCGAGCTGGCGGGCGTGGTCGCCGCGCTGGCCGACGGCTCGTTGGTGGCCGAGCCCGTGATCAGCCACGAGTTCCCGCTCGCCGAGGCGGAGACCGCGTTCGCGACGGCCCGCGACGCGTCGTCGTCGGGCAAGGTGCTGCTGCGGTTCTAGTCCCCCCGCGACTCAAGCAACAGACTCCCGGCGGAGGGCACTAGGCGGCCGCTACCGCGTCAGCAGCGCCACGCACTCCACGTGGTGGGTCATGGGGAAGGCGTCGAACGCGCGCAGCTCCCGCAACCGGTAGCCATGCCCGGCGAAGGTCGCCACGTCACGCGCGAGCGCGGCCGGATCGCAGGCCACGTAGACGATCCGCTCCGGCTCTGCCTCCACAATGGACTCCACGACCTCGCGGCCCGCGCCCTTGCGCGGCGGGTCGAGCACCACCACCTCCGGCCGTCCGGACACGTTCCGCAGCGCGTGCTCGACGCGGGCACACTCCCAGCGCACCTGCGGCAGGTCCGCGAGGTTCGCGTGGGCGTCGGCAACGGCACGCCGCCCGGACTCGATCGCCAGCACGTGCCCCTCCGGGCCGACCTGCCCGGCGAGCACCGACGCGAACAGCCCCACGCCCGCGTAGAGGTCCCATGCCGTGGCGCCGGGCGAGGCCCGCGCCCACTCCCCCACCACGCGGGCGAGGGTGTCGGCGGCCTCGGGATGCACCTGCCAGAAACCGTGCGCGGCGAGCCGCCAGTCCCGCCCCGCGGCACGTTCCACGGCGGTGCCTCCCGTGAGCTGCCTGGGTTTGCCGCCCGAGGGCACCTCGGCGACGTGCACGCGACCGCGGGCGTCCTCGGTGGTCTCGACCTCCGTGCCCGGCCGCTTGCGCCGCGCGAGCCCGGCCGAGGCGGCCTGCTCCAGCGTGATCGGGCAGTCCTCGAGCGGGATCACCCGGTGGCTGCGGTGCGCACGAAGCCCCGGCCTGCCGTCGCGGCCCGCGACGAAACGCACGCGGGTGCGCCACCGCAGCAGTGAGCCGGGCAGGGCCTCCAGCTTCACCGGCCAGTCCACGTCCGCGAGCCGGCGCAGCTGCTCGGCCACCACCTCGGCCTTGAGCCCGCGCTGCGCGGCGCCGCTCGCGTGCTGCCAGTCGCAGCCGCCGCACAGGCCCGGCCCCGCGACAGGGCACGGCGGCTCGACGCGGTCCGCGGACGCGCGCAGGATCCGCACGGCATCGGCGCGGCAGAAGGACTTGCCCTTGTCCTCGGTGACCTCGGCGACCACGAGTTCACCGGGCAGCGCGTGCCGCACGAACACCACCCGCCCCTCGGCGCGCGCGACGCAGTGCCCGCCGTGCGCGACGGCGCCGACCTCGAGCTCCAGAGTGCGGCCGGTCCAGTTCTCGGTCACCGCTGGGATTCCCGCCCCTTGCTCGCGGGCCGCCGGTCGGCCACCCCGTTGCTGGTGCGCTCGGGCCCGTAGAAGCCGCGCCGGACGTCACCCGCGACCGGACGGGCGCGGTCGGCCCGCTTCGACGCCCGCTTCGACGACTCCAGCTGCCATGGCACGCTCGTCACCATAACCCTGGACTGGAACAGCAGCCTGCCCTTGAGCCGCAGCGCGCTCTGGTTGTGCAGCACCTGCTCCCACCACCGGCCGACGACGTACTCCGGGATGAACACCGTGACGACGTTGCGGGGATGGTCGCCCCGGATGCGCCTGACGTAGTCCAGCACGGGCCTCGTGATCTCCCGGTACGGCGACTCGACCACCTTGAGCGGGATCGAGAAGCCACGCCGCTGCCACTCGTCGACGAGCTTGCGGGTGTCGGCGTCGTCGACGTTCACGGTGACGGCCTCGAGCACGTCGGGCCGCGTGGCCTTCGCGTAGGCGAGCGCGCGCAGCGTGGGCCGGTGCAGCTGCGACACGAGCACGATCGCGTGGTTGCGGGCAGGGAGGGTGACCGGCTCGTCCTCGATCTCCTTGAGCTCGTTCGCCACCCGGTCGTAGTGCTTGCGGATCGCGCCCATGATGAAGTAGATGGCCCCCATGGCGACGATCGAGATCCAGGCACCGGCCAGGAACTTGGTCACGAGGATCACCACGAGCACCGACGCGGTCATGAACAGGCCGAACCCGTTGACCGACTGTGCCCTGCGCATCTGCCGCCGCGCCACCGGGTCGGTCTCGTCGCGCAGCTTGCGGTTCCAGTGCCGGATCATGCCGCTCTGGCTGAGGACGAAGGATACGAAGACGCCGACGATGTAGAGCTGGATCAGCTTGGTCACCTCGGCGTCGAAGGCCACCACGAGCAGGATCGCGAGCCCGGCGAGGAAGAGGATGCCGTTGCTGAACGCCAGCCGGTCGCCGCGCGTGTGCAGCTGGCGCGGCAGGAACCGGTCCTGGGCGAGGATCGAGCCGAGGACGGGGAAGCCGTTGAACGCCGTGTTGGCCGCGAGCACGAGGATCAGCCCGGTGAAGAAGATGACGTACCACGTGCCGAGCGGGAACCCGGCGAAGACGGCGCCGGCGAGCTGCGCGACGAGGGTCTTCTGCTCGTAGCCCTCGGGCGCGCCGATGAGCTGACGCTCGGGGTCCTCGGCCATGATCGCGCCCGTCGCGTCGGCGAGGAACAGCAGACCGAGGAACATGGTCACCGCGAGGGTGCCCATCATCAGCAGCGTCGTCGCGGCGTTGCGGCCCTTGGGCTTGCGGAATGCGGGCACGCCGTTGGCGATCGCCTCGACCCCGGTGAGCGCCGCGCTGCCCGAGGAGAACGCGCGCAGGATGAGGAACGCGAACGCGAGCCCGGTGAGGTGGTGTTCCTCGGCGACGAGCTCGAAGTCCGCGCTCTCCGCGGGCATCTCCTCGTCGAGCACGAAGGTCCGGAACGCGCCCCACGCGATCATGCCGAGGATGCCCACCACGAACGCGTAGGTCGGGATCGCGAACGCCGTGCCCGACTCGCGGACGCCACGCAGATTGATCGCCATCAGCACGAGGATCGCCACGACGGCGAACTCCACCTTGTGCGTGGCGACGAACGGTACCGCGGAGCCGATGTTCGCCGCGGCCGACGAGATCGACACGGCGACGGTGAGGATGTAGTCCACGAGCAGCGCGCTGCCGACCACGAGTCCCCAGCGCGGGCCGTGGTTGACCGTGGCGACCTCGTAGTCGCCGCCACCGGAGCCGTAGGCGCGCACGTTCTGCCGGTACGAGGCGACGACCGCCGCCATCACCAGCGCGACGAGCAGGCCGATCCAGGGGCTGTAGACGTACGCCGACGCTCCGGCGACCGACAGCATGAGGAGGATCTCCTCGGGCGCGTACGCCACGCTCGACATCGGGTCGGACGCGAACACCGGCAGCGCGATCCGCTTGGGCAGCAGGGTGTGCGCCAGCCGATCACTGCGGAAGGGGCGACCGAGAACGAGTCGTTTCGTCGCGGTGGCGAACTTGGACACGGCAGGAGCGTAATCGTCGGGGTCTCGGGTGCCGGATCAGGACTGGACCCGGCCGCGCCGCCAGTCCTCGATCAGCTCGGGCAGTGCCCGCATGAGGTGGGCGTAGAAGTCGCGCATCTCGGCGAGCCTTCGTCCTGCTGGACTGCCCTCGCCCACGACCGCGATCCCCGCGTCCGCGGCGATCTGCATCTCCTCCACCACCCGGTTCTGGTTGGACATCAGCGTGGGCCACGCGTCGTCGGGGAAGCGGTAGTGCTCGCGGCGGCTGCCGGGCACCGGGGCCCGCTCGACCATGCCCATCGCCTCGAGCATCTTGAGCGCGCCGGAGACCGAGCCCGCGCTCACGCCCAGCCACTCGGCGATCTCGCCCGCCGTGATCGTCTCCTGGTCGGCGAACAGCAACACGCACAGCACCCTGGCGGTCATGCGGTGCATGCCGTGCCGGGTCAGGGTCAGGGCCATCCGTTCGGCCGGGTCCCGCACGTCCGCCATGCTCCTCCACTCTCCGGTTCACCGGACATCGTAACCTTTCCAACCTTCCGAACATCGTGAAAGCTGAGTGCGTGGATTCCCGGCCTGTCCGCGTGGGCGGAAGCTTGCGGGGGTAGGTTCGGCGCAGTCGCCGACGCACTGGAGGAGGCACACGACGTGCACGTGGTGATCATGGGATGCGGCCGGGTCGGCGCGTCCCTGGCGGCCGCGCTGGAGCGGCTCGACAACGACGTGGCCGTCATCGACCGCGACCGGGAGGCGTTCAGACGCCTCGGCAGCGACTTCCACGGCCAGCAGGTGGTCGGCATGGGCTTCGACCGGCAGGTGCTGATCGAGGCGGGCATCGAGCACGCGGGCGCGTTCGCCGCCGTTTCGAGCGGCGACAACTCGAACATCATCTCCGCGCGCGTGGCGCGCGAGACCTTCGGCGTCGAGCACGTCGTGGCGCGCATCTACGACCCGAAGCGCGCGGCCGTCTACGAGCGGCTCGGCATCCCGACCGTGGCCACGGTGCCCTGGACGACCGACCGGTTCCTGCGCACCCTCCTGCCGGAGGGCGTGGCGGCGTCGTGGCGCGATCCGACGGGCACGGTGGCGCTGCTGCAGCTGCCCCTGCACGAGAACTGGATCGGGCACAGCGTGCGGGAGCTCGAGGACGCCACCGGCGCGCGTGTGGCGTTCGTGATGCGCTTCGGCACCGGTGTGCTGCCCGACGCGAAGACGGTGCTGCAGGCCGACGACGCGGTGTACGTCGCCGCGCACTCGGGCACCGTCGGGGACGTGACGAGCGTGGCCGCCCGTGGCCCAGAGGAGGAGAGCTAGTGCCCCCCGCCGGAAGTTCGCCACATGATTCAGCCGCCCTGCTTCCCGCCGGCGGCGTCACCGGTCCGCCCGAGTACGGTCCAGCACGAGGGCGAACCGGCGCCTTGCCGGCGGAAACCTGGATCCACCGACTCAAGCAACAGACTTCCAGCGGAGGACACTAATGCGCGTCGCGATCGCGGGTGCCGGCGCGGTGGGCCGGTCCATCGCGTCGGAGCTGATCGAGGCCGGGCACCAGGTGATGCTCATCGAGCGGCAGTCCGGCCAGTTCACGCCGGGCACCGTCGAGCAGGCCGACTGGGTGCTCGGTGACGCGTGCGAGGTGTCGACGCTGGAGGAGTCCGGCATCCAGCTGTGCGACGTGGTGATCGCCGCGACCGGCGACGACAAGGTCAACCTCGTGGTGTCGCTGCTGGCCAAGACCGAGTTCGCGGTGCGCCGCGTGGTCGCGAGGGTCAACAACCCGGCCAACGAGTGGCTGTTCAACGACAGCTGGGGCGTGGACGTGGCCGTGTCGACACCGAGGATGCTCGCCGCGATGGTCGAGGAGGCCGTGAGCGTCGGCGACCTGGTGCGGCTCATGACGTTCCGGCAGAGCCAGGCCAACCTCGTGGAGCTCACGCTGCCGTCGGAGACGCCGCTGGCCGGCAAGCCGGTGCGGGACCTGGCGCTGCCCCGCGACGCCGCGCTGGTGACGATCCTGCGCGGCGACCGGGTGATCGTGCCGCAGCCGGACGACCCGCTGGAGCCCGGCGACGAGCTGCTGTTCGTGGCGGCCGCCGACGTGGAGGGCGACGTCCGCAAGGCCCTCGGGTACTGAGCCGCTACTGCGTGCCGGGCGCGGGGCTCTCGCCGTACTTGACGCGCAGCCGCGCCTCGATCTCGGCGTCGGTGAGCTCCTCGCCGGTCTCGAGCTCCTTGAGCCGCTTGTCGGAACGGCGCACGGCCCACACCACGACGAGCAGCGCGAGGCCGTACAGCGGGTAGCCCATCGCGATCTTGGCGAAGGCGAGCCAGCCCGTGTAGTCCTCCTCGTACAGCCACCGCTGCACCACGAACCGGGCCGCGAACACCGCGGCGAGCGCGAGCGTGGCGATGTCGTAGCCGAGGCGCGAGTGCTTGTCCTTGCGCCACGCCATGCCGCTGCCGTTGAGGTAGCTCCACACGACCCCGGCGAGCGGCCAGCGCACCACCACGGACAGCACCAGCGCCGCGCAGTACACGAGGCTCGCCCAGATGCCGAACAGGAAGAAGCCCTTGGCCGAGCCCGTGCGGTAGGCGATGAACGCGGCGATCGCGACGCCGAAGAACCCGGAGATCGCCGGCTGCAGCGGCTCCTTGCGCACGATCCGCAGGATCGTGATCAGCACGGCGCTGCCCACCGCACTCCAGATCGCGACGGGCAGATCGAACAGGCTGTTCGCGAGGACGAACACGATCACCGGGACCGACGAGTAGATCAGCCCAGAGACGCCGCCCATCTGCTCGAGCAGCGTGGGCTCGCGCTCGTGCTCAGTGCCCTGCTTGGCGGCGTTCTTCTCGTCGGTGCGTTCGGGCTGATCGGGCTCAGTCACGCGCGAAAACTCTCACTCAGGTGGTCTGCAACAGTTCGTAGTACGGGTTGTACAGCACCTTCTGACCGTTGCGTTCGGCCATGCGGCCGCGGACCTTGATGGTGCGCCCAGGTTCGATCCCCGGGATCCGGCGGCGGCCGAGCCACACCAGCGTGACCTCGTCCGTGCCGTCGAACAACTCCGCCTCCAGAGTGGCGGCTTCGCTGGCCGGACACAAATCAACACTCCGTAACCGGCCCAGCACGGTCACTTCCTCGCCCGACCGGCAGTCACACGCGCGCTGCGCGCCACCGGCCTCTGACTTCTCGGATAGGTCGTCGGCGTCCAGCTGCTCGATGTCACTGGTCAGTTTGCGAACCAACCGGCTGAAGTAGCCGCCTTCTTTGGCGGACATAGGCGCCTGCTCCTGTGCTCCGGGGCCCCCGACTTGATTGGCCCGTGCTTGTCCAGCGTAGCTCTGTCGGAGCAAGGGAAGCCGACTTCGGCCAGTATCGCAACGTGACCTCCGTTATGCCGAGATCAACCGCCGTCATCCTGCCCGGAACGGGGTCGGACGAGGTGTTTGTCCGTTCTGTCTTCGCGGGCCCGCTGGCGGCCCTGGGAGTCGAGTTGGTCGCCCCGCCCCCGCCGCCCGGCGACGCGGTGGTGACCGGTTACCTCGGCCTGCTCGACCAGTGGGCGGAGACGCTGGCGGGACCTGTGCTGGCGGGCGGGATCTCGCTCGGCGCCCACCTGGCGGCCGAGTGGGCACTGCGCAACCCGGAGCGGTGCGCGGGGGTGCTGGTGGCCCTGCCCGCGTGGAACGGCGACCCCGGCGAGGCACCGGCCGCCCTCGCGGCGAGGGCCTCGGCGGAGCTCGTGGAACGCGCGGGCCTCGACGCGGCCCTGGCCACCTCGACGGCAGGCGTGGCGCCGTGGCTCGCCGGGGAGCTGGACCGCGCGTGGCGCAGGCACGGCGACGGGCTGCCGGGCAGCCTGCGCTCCGCCGCCACCCACCGCGCCCCGGAGCTGCACCGGCTGGGCGCGCTCGACGTCCCCGTAGGGATCGCCGCGTGCGTGGACGACCCGGTGCACCCCGTTTCGGTCGCGCACGCGTGGGCGGCCGCGCTGCCGAGGGCGAGCGTGTGCGAGACGAGCCTCGCGGCGTTCGGCGCCGACCGCGAGGCGCTCGGCCGCGCCGCGGTGCTCGCGTGGCTGCGGGCGCTCACCCCCGGGGCGCGGTCCTGACGGGCGCCAGCGGGTCAGCCCTGCTGGGCCTGCTGCTCGGCGATGTGCGCCGCGATGGACTCGGGCAGCTTGATCGGCAGCGGCGTGCGCACCGGCATCGGCGAGTCGCCGCGCACGACGACCGTCTCCCGCACGATGTCCCGCAGCACGACCGGCGCCTGCGCGGCCTGCGACTGCGGGCCGGCGATCACGCCGCGCAGCATCCAGCGCGGACCGTCCACGCCGACGAACCGCAGCGCGACCTCGCCGACGATCGCCGACAGCTCGGTACCCCACTCGCCCCGGCCGGAGGTCACCTTCGCGCCGTCGGCCCGCAGCTGGTCGGCCAGCTCGGCGCTCACGTCCTTCCACAGCCCGCCCGAGCGAGGCGCCGCGTAGGCGCTGACCGTGACCTGGCCGTGCCCGGTGACGATGTGCACCGCGCGGACGTTGCCGCTCTGCTGGTCCATCTCGACCTGCACCTGCGACCCGTCCGGCACGGGCACGCGCACGGAGCCGAGGTCCATGCGCGGGCGCCCGTCGTCCGGCGCGTCGGCGACGTCGTACGGCCCCGCCGGCGCGTCCGGACCGTCGTCCTCCGGATCCTCCCCGGTGTCCGCGTCGTAGGCCTCGTAGGCCGCGTCGTCGCCGTACTCCTCGTCCCGCGCGCGCCCGGCCTTGCGCTTATGCCCGAAAATCCCCACTACTTCTCCGTTCCGAGGGCCGCGTGCCCACCCGTCGAACCGTATCCGCCCGCGCCCCGCTCCGTGACCTCCAGCTCGGCGACCTCCACGAACTCAACGTGCTCGACCCGCTGCACCACCAGCTGCGCGATCCGGTCACCCCGCGACAGCTCGACCGGCTCCTTCGGGTCGTGGTTCACCAGGCACACCTTGATCTCGCCCCGGTAACCCGAGTCGATGGTCCCCGGCGTGTTGACGATCGAGAGCCCGACCCGCGCGGCGAGGCCCGAACGGGGATGGACGAAGCCGGCGTAGCCGGGCGGGAGCGCGATCGCCACGCCCGTGCCCACGACGGCCCGCTCTCCCGGCTGCAGGACCACGTCCGACGTGGTCACCAGGTCGGCTCCGGCGTCGCCGGGCTTGGCGTAGGCGGGCGGCGGGACACCGGGATCGAGACGGGAGAGCAGGACCTGCACGCTGGACACGACACGCGAGACTACCCTGACGTCGTGAGCAGTAGTACACGTACGCGAGCGAAGGCGGCCCTTGCGCACTCGGAGCGCCTGTACCTGTCGTGGTGGGGCTGGCCCCTGCCGCTGCTGGGCGGGGCGTTGCTGGCCGCCGAGATCCACATGGGTTACCCCGGTGTGCGGGCGTGGCTGCCCTACGTGATCCTGCTGCCTGTCGTGGTGGTCCTGCTGCTCGGCATGGGCAGGCTCACGGTGTCGGTCACCAAGGGCTCCGAGCCGGAGCTGTGGGTGGGCGACGCGCACCTGCCCCTGCGCTTCGCCGGGGAGGTCGAGGTGATCGGCAAGGCCGCCAAGCGCAAGGCGCTGGGCCCCGAGCTCGATCCAGCCGCGTTCGTCGCCCATCGCGGCTGGGTGCCCACGATGGTCCGGATCCACCTCACCGACCCCGAGGACCCCACGCCGTACTGGCTGATCAGCACCCGGCACCCGGAGCGGCTCGCCGAGCTGCTGCGCGGGCACCGCGAGGCCGGCTGACGCGCGCACGGGTACGAAACAGGGTGGCCGAGCGCACGCTCGACCACCCCTTCGTAGAACCCCAGCCCCTCCGGGTGCCGCCGCCCCCGCGCCAGGCGCCTGCGCCCTCGGTCAGGCGCAGTCGCGGCAGATCAGCCGTCCACCCGACTCCTCGGCCAGGCGGCTGCGGTGGTGCACCAGGAAGCACACCGAGCAGGTGAACTCGTCAGCCTGCTTCGGCACGACCTTGACGGTCAGGTCCTCACCCGACAGCCCCGACAGGTCGGCCCCCGGAAGCTCGAAGTTCTCGGCGGTCGCGTCCTCGTCCACGTCGACCACGCCGGACTGCGTCTCGTTACGCCGTGCCTTCAGCTCCTCCAACGAGTCTTCGGCAAGCTCGTCGGCTTCGCTGCGGCGCGGAGCGTCGTAGTCGGTCGCCATTGTCCTTCACCCCTGCGATCAGCTTCGATATCAGTACTTCGGACACCCGAGCCCGCCGCTCGTGAGTCCTCGTGCCGCTGGTCAACGTTCCAGCGCCTGTGTTTGTGCCCGAAAAGACAGTGAGGGTCGTCTCTATCCCGAGACACTCACTTCCCGCCCGGAGCCCGGAGAGGGTAGCCCACCGCGTACCCCAACTCGAAACAGGTCACCCAAGGCCTAAAATACGTCACCCAACAGGGCTAATCCGGGGTCGGGCGGTACGGTGGCCCATTCGGGGTGCTCCGCGGTATCGGGTGGCTGGCCGACGGCATGGTCCGCTTGCCCGCACGGCGCGCGCGTGGTGCCATCCCGATGGGGCTTTCCGCTGTTCGGCCTGTAACGCCTAGGCTGATCAGCAACGACGTGTCTGTCGAAGGCATGTGCGGACGGGGATCGGAAGGGACGGCGCGGTGGTGTCGGGGAACGGGGGCTTCCGGAGCGGGCGGGTCAAGCCGTACCGGAAGTACAAGCCGCTGCCTGCCCTGATCGTGATCGGGGTGCTGGGGCTCGTCGCGGCGTTCGTGTGGGTGAACGCCATTTCTTCGAACACCGACCTCGAAGAGGCGATCCGGTGTCAGCCGTCGCCGACTCCGACCGGGGGCGTCACCTACACCCCGCAGCCCCACGACGCGCTCGACGCCACGCAGCCGACGCCGCCGGACCGCGTGGCGGTACGCGTGCTCAACGCGAGCGGCACGCGCGGACAGGCCGCGATGACCACGGAGGGCCTGCGCCGGCTCGGGTTCACGCAGATCGCCGAGCCGGAGAACGATCCCGCCTACGCCAACGCCGAGGCCAACTGCCACGGCCAGATCCGCTACGGCGCCAACGGTGAGGGCGCGGCGCGCACGGTCGCGCTGGTCGACCCCTGCCTCGAGCTGGTGCGGGACAACCGGCAGGACGCGACGGTGGACCTCGCCATCGGCACGGCGTTCAACAACGCGCGGCTCACCACGGCGGCGCGGGACGTGCTCGACCGGCTCAACACGTGGTCGGCGCAGAACCGCGGCACCGGCGAGTCGGAACAGTCGACGGGCAAGGGCCCGGACATCGACCAGGCCCTCCTCGACGAAACCCGCCCCGAGCACTGCTGAGCCAACGGCCCCCAAGGCCACCTTTGTTGCGCTCAACGCAACAAAGGTGGCCTTGGGGGCCGGTCACGCAGGGGGTCAGACTCCGCTCGCGCCGCACTTGACGACCGCGGCGCGCAGCGCGTCGGCGATGGAGGGCGCCGCCGCGAGCGTGCCGTCCACGCCCAGCTCCGGGTCCTCCCCCGGCAGCGAGACGACCGCGCCGGCCTCGGCGGCGATCAGGGCGCCCGCCGCCCAGTCCCAGCGGTGCAGCCCGTGCTCGAAGTACGCGTCGGTCCAGCCAGCCGCCACCGCGCACAGGTCCAGCGCCGCCGAGCCCGGCCTGCGGATGTCGCGCACGTGGCCGAGCAGCCCGGCCACCATGTCCGCCTGGCGGGCCCTCCGCTCCGGCACGTAGGCGAACCCGGTGCCGAGCAGCGCGAGGTCGAGCCGCTCCGGCGACGACACCCGCAGCGGCCTGCCGTCCAGCCACGACCCGGCGCCGCGCGTACCGGTCCAGCGCCGCCCGCTCACCGGCTCGACGACGGCGCCCGCCACGGACACGCCGTCCACCTGCGCCGCGACGGACACGGCGAACTCCGGGAGCCCGTAGAGGAAGTTGACGGTGCCGTCGATCGGGTCGACGACCCACGTGACGCCGTCGCCGGTCCGGCCGCCCTCCTCCTCGCCCAGCACCGGCTCTCCCGGCCGCAGCTCGGCGAGCCGGGTGCGGATGAGCTCCTCCGACTCGCGGTCGACGGCGGTGACGACGTCGGTGGCGCTGGTCTTGGTGGCGACACTCACGGCGCGGCCCGAGAGCATGGAGTCGCGGGCTCGGAGAACGAGCCCGGCGGCCTCGGCGGCGACCTGCTCGGCGACGGTGGTCAGGGCAGCCGCCTCGGCTGCGTCGAGTTCAAAGGCACCCACTCCACCATGGGACCACACCCCGCTAAAGTCTCGGCCAATGGCTTCTGAATCGAGCAGGAAGGGACGACGCCAATGACGGCGACCCGAGGTTTCGGCATCGACATCGGCGGCAGCGGCATCAAGGGCGCCCTTGTCGATCTGGAGAAGGGCCAGCTGATCGGCGACCGGCTGCGGATCGACACGCCGCAGCCGGCGACGCCCGGCGCCGTCGCTGAGGTCGTGGCCGAGATCGTGGCCCACTTCGGCTGGGACGGCCCGGTCGGCATCACGCTGCCCGCCGTCATCAAGAAGGGCGTCGCGCAGACCGCGGCGAACATCGACCCCAGCTGGATCGGCACCGACGCGGATTCGCTGTTCGCGAAGCGGCTGGGCAGGCACGTCGACGACATCGCCATGCTCAACGACGCCGACGCCGCGGGCATGGCCGAGATGCGCTTCGGCGACCCGGCCGGGCGGCACGGCGTGGTCGCGCTGCTGACGTTCGGCACCGGCATCGGCAGCGCCCTGTTCCACGACGGCAAACTCGTGCCGAACACCGAGCTCGGCCACCTCGAGGTCGACGGGCACGACGCGGAGAAGAAGGCAGCCGCGTCGGTGAAGGACAACGAGGGCCTGTCGTACCCGGAGTGGACCAAGCGCGTCGATCGTTATCTGACTGTGCTCGAGAATCTCATCTGGCCCGACCTGTTCATCGTGGGCGGCGGGGTCAGCAAGAAGTCCGAGAAGTGGGTGCCCCTGCTCGACAACCGGACACGCGTCGTGGTCGCATCGTTGCAGAACAACGCCGGGATCGTGGGGGCGGCGGCGGCCGCCGTGGAGGGCATCGAGCACTGACGGCGCCGCGCCGGGAGGCACACCGGCTCGCCAGGCGAAAGTTGATCGCTTGGCGACGCTGACCCACATCGTCGTTACAATGGAACACGGCCCTCGGCTGCGGGAGGCAAAACCGCAGGCCGGGGTATGTTCCCCGAATCTAAGGCAGCCGGGACGCATGCGTACCGGTTCGTCATGATCGACCGCTGTGAAAGGGCGTACGTGGCAGCCGCAAAGACCGCAACCCGAAGCGGGACGACGAAGACAACGAGCGCCGCCAAGGAAGCGACAGCCGAGGACAGCACGGCGGCCGCGAACGGCACGGCCACGGGTGCGAAGACCCCGGCGAAGAAGTCGGCCGCGAAGAAGGCGCCCGCGAAGTCCCCGAGGACGCGCAAGAGCGCCAAGTCGGACAAGCCGAAGACCAAGGGCGAGGACGCCGAGTTCGGCGAGGACGTCGACGCCACCGAGCTGGAGGACGTCGACCTGTCGGACCTGGATGTCGAGGCGGTGGAGGTCGACGTCGTCGACGCGACCGTGACGGAGGAGGACTCCGAGGAGTCCGAGAGCGAGGAGGAGTCGGGCACGCCCGCCAAGGCCCGCTCCTCGAACGACCCCGACTTCGTCTGGGACGAGGAGGAGTCGGAGGCGCTACGGCAGGCCCGCAAGGACGCCGAGCTGACGGCATCGGCCGACTCGGTCCGCGCCTACCTCAAGCAGATCGGTAAGGTCGCGCTGCTCAACGCCGAGGAGGAGGTGGAGCTCGCCAAGCGCATCGAGGCCGGGCTCTACGCCGCCGAGCGGGTGCGCGTCGCCGAGGACGAGGGCGAGAAGCTCAGCACCCAGATGCGCCGCGACCTCAAGTGGATCGTGCGGGACGGCGAGCGGGCCAAGAGCCACCTGCTCGAGGCGAACCTCCGTCTCGTGGTGTCGCTGGCCAAGCGCTACACCGGCCGCGGCATGGCGTTCCTGGACCTCATCCAGGAGGGCAACCTCGGCCTGATCCGCGCGGTCGAGAAGTTCGACTACACCAAGGGTTTCAAGTTCTCCACGTACGCCACGTGGTGGATCCGGCAGGCGATCACCCGCGCCATGGCCGACCAGGCCCGCACCATCCGCATCCCGGTGCACATGGTCGAGGTGATCAACAAGCTGGGACGTATCCAGCGCGAGCTGCTGCAGGACCTCGGCCGCGAGCCCACCCCCGAGGAACTCGCCAAGGAGATGGACATCTCCCCGGAGAAGGTCCTGGAGATCCAGCAGTACGCCCGCGAACCGATCTCGCTCGACCAGACCATCGGCGACGAGGGCGACTCGCAGCTCGGTGACTTCATCGAGGACAGCGAGGCCGTCGTGGCGGTGGACGCGGTGTCGTTCACGCTCCTGCAGGACCAGCTGCAGTCGGTGCTGCAGACACTGTCCGAGCGCGAGGCCGGCGTGGTGCGGCTGCGCTTCGGGCTCACCGACGGCCAGCCGAGGACTTTAGACGAGATCGGCCAGGTCTACGGCGTGACCCGCGAGCGCATCCGCCAGATCGAGTCCAAGACCATGTCGAAGCTGCGGCACCCGTCGCGTTCGCAGGTGCTGCGCGACTACCTGGACTGACGGGCCACCAGCAGGACCCCCTCACCCCTCGTGAGGGTTCCGGACACCGGAACCTTCACGAGGGGTTCTTCTTGCGCCGGGCCGACCCGAGGGTCGCCAGCACCGCGCCGGCGAGCCCCATCGCGATGCTGACCGGGATGTGCGCGACGTCGGGCAGCAGGTGCAGCTGCACGAACCAGCTCTCCGAGCCGCTGCCCGCGATCCGGTTGACGAGCCCGCCGACGCCCTGGACGACGAGCAGGATTCCGAGTAGTTCGATCATGGCTCCCAGCCTGCGCCGCCGGAGGGCCGGGGACATCGGCGAACGGCACGACGCAGCCGTCATCACTTGGGAGGACGCCGGGCCGGAGCGAGGTGTGCTGTGATGGTGGCGTGCCACCGCATCACCCGCCGTTGAGCAGGCTGCCGCGCTGGGGCCAGGACGCGGTGATCGCCTCGGGCTACTTCGCACTCGGCAGCGTGCTGTACTCGGCCGGCCTGCACTCGCTGCTGGGCGGTGAGCACATTCCGATGTGGACACGGTACGCGCTGCTGGGCGTGCTGTGCTCGCTGCTGTTGCTGCGCAGGCGCGCGCCGGGTCTGCTGCTGTGCGTGGCGCTGGTCCCCCTCGGCGTGGACGCGGCCCTCGGGGTCACGGTGCCGATGCTGCTGGCGTTCGGCGACACGCTGTACTCGGCGACGCTGTACGGTTCCCGGCGGCTGAGCAGGGCCATGGTGACGCTCACCGCGGTGGGCGCGCTCGCGGCGTCGGTGATCGCCTTGCTGCTCGTTCCCGACTGGCGGATCGCGGTGCTCGCGATCGTCGTGTACGTGCCCTTCGTCGCGATCCCGGTGTGGTGGGGCACCGACATCCGGTGGCACCGCGAGCTGACCGAGACCGAACGAGCCAACGCGGCGCAGCTGGCGAGGATCGCCGAGCTGGACCGCGACGCCGCAGTGGCGGCCGAACGTGCCCGCATGGCACGGGATCTGCACGACGTCATCGCCGGGCACCTGTCGGCGATAGCGTTGCAGTCGGAGGCCGCTCTGTCCACAACGGACCCGAAGGCCGCGCGGACGGTGCTGACGTCCGTGCGGGAGAACAGTGTGAGCGCGCTGGAGGAGATGCGGACGATGATCGGGCTGCTGCGGGAGCACGGCACCGGGGAGGTGACCGCGCCTGCCAGGCTCGCCGGGCTCTCCCGGCTCACCGAGTCGGCGAGGGCGAGCGGGATGCGGCTCGACGTCCACACCGACCTCGACCCGGCCACACCGCTGCCCGCGGCCGTGGACCTCACCGCGTACCGGATCGCCCAGGAGGCGCTCACCAACGCGGTCAAGCACGCGCCCGGCGCGGAGGCGACGCTCACGATCCGGCACGCGGACGGCGTGCTCACGGTCGAGGTCACCAACGAGCTCACCGGTTCCGCGCATGCGGGCGAGTCCGGGACCGGCCTGCTGAGCATGCGGGAGCGGGCGGCCGCCGTGGGCGGGACGTTCGCGGCGGGTCCCGGCGGGCGGGGCTGGCGTGTGCACGCGGCACTGCCGGTGCCGGAGGTCGCGGCATGAGCATCCGCGTCGTCGTCGCCGACGATCACGCCGCGATCAGGGCCGGCATCGTGATGATCCTCTCCGGCGCGGACGGCATCGAGGTGGTCGGCGAGGCCGCCGACGGTGCAGCGGCGGTCCGGCAGGCCCGGGCGCTCAAACCGGACGTGGTGCTCATGGACGTGCGGATGCCCGACGTCGACGGCATCACGGCCACGCGCGAGCTCGTGGGCGAGAACCTGGCTGAGGTGCTGGTGCTCACGACGTTCGACCTCGACGAGTACGTGTACGGCGCGCTGCGGGCCGGTGCGGCCGGGTTCCTGCTGAAGTCGGTCGAGGCGCCCCGGCTGGTGGAGGCAGTGCGGCTGGTCGCCGCGGGCGAGGGCGTTGTGGCGCCACAGGTCACGCGCAAGCTCATCAGCGCGTTCGCCAGGGCGGCCCCTCCCCCGCCGCGCCCCGCCGGGCTCGAGCACCTCACCGGCCGGGAACGCGAGGTGCTCGCGTGTCTCGGCGAAGGGCTGTCCAACGCCGAGATCGCGGCGAAGCTGTTCATCGGCGAGACCACCGTGAAGACCCACGTGTCGCGCGTGCTGGCCAAACTGCACCTGCACTCGCGCGTCCAGGCCGCGTTGCTGGCCAGCGAGCTGGATGGTTGAGCGGGACCACGTTGCCGAGCGTCGGTCTTCGGCGTGAATTACCGTGTCGCGGGTGGGTATTTTCCGGACGCTGAACGTCGACGACGTTCTCCAACGACAGGAAACGAGCGAGCTGAAGCGACGGCTCAAGGGCCGGGATCTCGTCGGCTTCGGTGTCGGGATCATCATCGGCACCGGTATCTTCACGCTCGCCGGCGTCGAGGCGAAGACCCACGCAGGCCCTTCGGTGACGCTGTCGTTCCTGATCGGCGCGGTGGTCGCGGGCCTCGCCGCGCTCTGCTACGCCGAGCTGGCATCCAGCGTGCCGACCGCGGGCAGTGCCTACACTTACGCGTTCGCGACCCTCGGCGAGGTGTTCGCGTGGATCATCGGCTGGGACCTGCTCCTGGAGTTCGCACTCGGCGCGGCCGTGGTGTCGCGAAGCTGGTCCGGCTACCTGGCGAACCTGCTCGGGCTGCCGCAGGAACTGTTCGGCGAGGACGCCGTCGTGAACCTCGGCGCGGTGGTGATCATCGCGGTGCTCACGGTGATCGCCGTCGTGGGCATCCGCGAGTCGGCCGTGGCCACCAACGCGCTCGTGCTCGTCAAGGTCGCCGTGTGCGTGCTGGTGATCGGCGTCGGCGCCTTCTTCGTCAAGGCCGCGAACCTGACCCCGTTCGTCCCGCCCGCGCAACCCGCCGAGGAGGGCACGAGCACGCTGCACCAGCCGGTGGTGCAGGCTGCGCTCGGCCTAGAGCAGTCGGTGTACGGCCTCGCCGGGATGCTCACCGCCGCGGCCGTCGTGTTCTTCGCGTACACCGGGTTCGAGGCTCTGGCCAACCTCGGTGAGGAGACCCGCAACCCCGGCAAGGACCTGCGCGTCGGCATCCTCGGCGCACTCGGGCTGTGCGCGCTGCTCTACCTCGGCGTGTCGCTCGTGCTCACCGGCATGGTGCCGTTCACCGACATCGACGAGGGCGCGCCGCTGGCCGCCGCGTTCGGCTCGGTGGGCCAGCACTGGGTGGCCGCGCTCATCTCGCTGGGCGCCATCACGGGCCTGACGTCGGTGATGATGGTGGAGCTCGTGACGATCGGCCGGATCGGCTACGCGATGGGCCGCGACGGGCTGCTCCCCAAACCGCTGGGAACCGTGCACCCCCGCTGGGGCACTCCGCACCGCGTGACGATCGGTGGCGCGGTGCTGATCGCGCTGCTCGCCGCGTTCGTCCCGATCAGCGAGCTCGCCGACATGGTCAGCATCGGCGCGCTCTCGGCGATGATCATCGTCGCGATCGCGGTGCCCGTGCTGCGCCGCACCAGGCCCGACCTGCGACGCCCGTTCCGCGTGCCGCTCTCCCCGGTGCTGCCGGTCGTGGCGGCGCTCGCGTGTTTCTACCTCATGCTGAACCTGGACGTGCTGACGTGGATCCGGTTCGGCGCGTGGCTGCTGCTCGGCCTGCTGATCTACCTGTTCTACGGGCGCAGGCACTCCCGGCTGGGGGCGGAGGAGCGCGAGAAGTCGCTCAGGTGAGGGGCGCGGGGCTGCCGTTGTCCCACAGCTCGGCGCGCAGCCCGGACCCGGTCACCACGGCACGGGCGGCGTCCGCCTCGGCGGCGGGCACGACGAGCAGCACCCCGCCGGGCGCGCCGCCCTCGCGGCGCAGCGCCGCGGCCACGTGGCCAATGGGCTGCAGATGAACCCCGTTGTCGCCCAACGACTCGTAGGTGTCCACTATGGAGACAAGGATGCCCTCCTCGCCGGACAGCACCCCGGCGACGAGCACGAAATGGCCGACCCGCCAGCGCGACGTCCACAGTGGAACGAGGCCGGTGTCGAGGTAGTCGCGCAGTGCCCTCGGCGGCGTGTCGGGCGCGGCGAACGCGCCGGTGTCCACATTGGCGATGACGGCGACGAGCGCCAGCCCGCGCACGCCGTCGAGCAGCCGGGCCACCACGGACGCCGACCACTCGCCACTCGCGGGCACGACCGCGAGCGCTCCCTCGGACAACGTCTCGATCGCCCGCACCACGCCGATCGCGGACGTGCCCGCCCGCGCGGGGTCGGCCGTGCGGGGCAGGGCGAGCCGGAAATCGGCGCGGCCCTTCTCCCCGGGTGGGAGGCTGCCTGACGGAGCGCCCTCGGTGAGCACCGTGCCCGCCGCGAGCGCGACCTCGTCCTGGTCGGTCACCTCGGCGCCGCCCGCGCGCAGCGCGACCAGGCCCGCGAAGGCACCGCACAGCTCGTCCTTCTGCGGGCGTTCCCCTGCGGCCAGTGTGACCACCCGTCCGCCGCCCGGCAGGCTGCGCACCTCGTCGGAGAGCCGCACGACGTCAGTACCGCCACAGGTGCGCGCCGACGAGCTCGTGGAGCGGCTTGCCGTCCGCCCACTCGGCGTCGGACCCACGCACCGCCTGGAACGCGCCGAGCAGCTCCTCTCCCAGCACTCCAGACACGCGGGGACAGGCGGCGAGCGCCGCGGCCTGCTCCTCCGGCGACGCGGGCAGCCTGCGCACGCCACGTGCTTCCCGCTGCCCTGAGCTCCACGTGCCCGGGTCCTCGGCCACCGGCGCGGGCGGTTCGAGGCCCTCCTCGATCCCAGCCAGCCCGGCGGCGAAGACCACCGCGAGCGCGAGGTACGGGTTCGCGGAGGCGTCGCAGGGCTTGTACTCGACGTTGGCGTGGTCGTCGCCCAGCAGCTCCGTTCCGGGCACGTACCGCAACGGCGCCTCCCGGTTCTCCGTGCCCCAGAACGTGAACGCGCTCGCGAAGTAGCCGGGCCGCAGCCGGGCCGTGGACAGCACGCTGGGAGCTGTCACGGCGGTCAGTGCGGGCAGGTCCCGCAGCAGGCCCGCGACGTAGGCCGCGCCGTCGGGGCCAGGCCGGTCCCGCCCCGCGAGGAGGTTGCGGGCCCTGCGCCGCACCGACGAGTGCAGGTGCCAGCCGTTGCCGGCGGCCTGGGGGCTGACGAGCGGCGCGAAGCTCGCCCGCAGCCCGTGCGCGTGCGCGGCGGCGTGGATGGTCTGCCGGGCGAGCAGCTGGTCGTCGGCCGCCGAGACCGGGTCGGTGGCGGCCAGGCTCAGCTCGAGCTGGGCGAGGCCGTACTCGGCGTGCAGCTGGCCGATCCGCAGCCCGTTGACGTCGAAGTCGTGGAGCAGGCCCGCCACGAAGTCGTCGATGCCCACCAGCGCGTGCGGGCTGTACGCGGGCCCGGTGTGGCCGGGCGCTGAGGCGATGTCGGAGCTGGCCGCTGGCGCCACCGCGAACTCCAGTTCGAACCCCGCGCGCAGCTCGAAGCCCCTGACCTCCGCCTCGGCGACCACGCGTTCGAGCACGCCACGCTGGCAGTACGGCCACGGCGAGCCGTCGGCGGCGACCTGCCGCGCGGGCGCCCACGCGAACGAGGGCTGGCCCGCGAGCCTGCGCAGGCGCTCGAGCACCGGAAAGAGCCGGATGTCGCCCGACGGCGTGCTCAGGCCCGGATGGCGGTAGGTGATGCGGTCGTGGGTGTCGAAGACGGCGAACAGCGCGGTCGCCCCCACGCCGCGCGCCGCGGCGTCGGCGAGGCCGCCGATGGGCACGATCCGCGACCGGGGGATGCCGTTGTTGTCTGCCCAGGCGAGGTGCACACCACGCACGCCGGCGAGCGCGAGGTCCTTGGCCGCCGCCGATGCCGCCTTGCTCATCGGCTCATCCTGCCAGTGAGATCGCTCACGGTCACGCATCACGGCGGCTCGCGCACCGCCGCGCCCTCCCCGGGGTCGCGGGAGCGCAGGGCCACACCCGCGACGACGGCGAGGATGCCCAGCGCCTCCAGCAGGCTCGGGACCTGCCCGAGCACCACCAGGCCGGTCACCGTGGCCGTCACCGGCAGTAGCGCCAGCAGCACCGCGAACCGGGCCTGCCCGACCCGGCGCAACACCACCTGGTCGAGCACGTAGGGCACGACGGTGGAGAGCAGGCCGACGCCGATGCCCATCACCAGCAGGTCCGGCTCGCCCCAGACGCCGCCCGTGCCGAGCGCCAGCGGCGAGAGCAGCACGGTCGCCACGGCGAAGCCCACCGCGAGGCTGTCGATGCCGTTCCCGCCGAGCGCGACCTTCTTGCCGAGCACGATGTAGCCCGCCCACGCCGCGGCGGCCGCCAGCGCGAACGCCACGCCCGACGGGCTGCCGCGCAGCTGGACGTCGGCGATGCACACCACGCCGACCGCGACGAACACCAGGGCCGCGATGTCGCGGCGGCCCCGCGAGCCGAACGCCGCGACCACGACCGGTCCCACGAACTCCAGCGCCACCACGGTGCCGAGCGGCAGGCGGGCGATGGCCTCGTAGAACACCACGTTCATGCCCGCCGTCACGATCCCGAACGCGCCCGCGAGCAACAGCGGACGGCCGCGCCACGCCGCGCGGCCGGGACGGCGCCACGCCAGGAGGATCACCGCGGCACCCAGACAGCGCAACCACGCGACTCCGGACGGTGATGCCACATCGAACAGCCACACCGCGAGCGCCGCGCCGACGTACATGGAAATTCCGCTGAGAACGAACAAGATCGGGGCGGGAAGCCTGTCGATCCGCCGTTTCGATGCCGCAACGTCCACGCAACGATGGTGCCTGACCATGGCAAACGTCGTGGTAGCGGAGATCGCTTCCTGAATGCCGGGATGGATCTAGGACATCCGGGGTAATTCGACGTGACACACCTCCCACACACGCGGGAACACTTGCGGGCGGCGAAACGTCTGCAAGAGTGGAAGCAGCGAACACCGAGAAAGGCACCCGGCCCGACGAGGTGATCGCGGCTGAACTGATGGCATCGGCGCGCCGATGCCGGGACGGAGGGAGACTCCAATGACTTCACCGACGCTCACCCGCCCCGAACTGACCGCTGCGGACCGTTGCGACCGCTGTGGAGCAGCCGCACAGATGCGCGCAGTACTCCCCAGCGGCGGAGAGCTGCTGTTCTGCGGGCACCACGGCCGCGAGTACGAAGCCAAGCTCAAGGAGCTGGAAGCCGACATCCAGCGCTGAGCCGTCACCACCAGCCGCGAGAACGGGCGGGGATCCTCAGGAGGGTCCCCGCCCGTTCGGCTACCCGGGACACAGTGACTCGCGCCACACCCTGACGTTCCGGGAACCGCGGCGGCCCGGCCACCGACCTGTCAGGCATGTCGACCGAGGCCGAGATCGAGTCACCACGCGCCGAACCGCCGAACCGCCGGACACTCCGGCCGCTCCTGCTGCGGCTGCACTTCTACGCGGGCATCCTCGTCGGCCCATTCATCCTCGTCGCAGCGCTGACGGGCCTGCTCTACATCTTCGCGCCCCAGCTCGAACAGGCGGTCTACGACCACGAATTGCACGTCCCGGCCTCGCCTGTGTCGGTGCCGCTGGCCCAGCAGGTCGCCGCGGCAAAGGCCGAGCTGCCGGGCAGCACGCTCGCCTCGGTGCGGCCCTCGCCGTCGCCGACCGACACCACGCAGGTGATCTTCGACACGCCAGGGCTCGCGGAGAGCTACCGCCACACCGTGTTCGTCAACCCGCACGACGGCGAGGTCCGGGGCGTGCTGGAGACCTACGGCTCCGGGCAGGCACTGCCGCTGCGCGCGTGGCTGGACCAGCTGCACCGTGGTCTGCACCTGGGTGACGCCGGCCGGATCTACAGCGAGCTCGCCGCCAGCTGGCTGTGGGTCGTCGTGCTCGGCGGGCTGGTGCTGTGGTGGGGCAGGCGGCGCCGCAGGCGGCTCGTGCCCGGCCGCGCGGCGAAAGGCAGGCAGCGCACGCTGTCCTGGCACGGCGCCACGGGCACGTGGGTGGCGCTTGTGCTGCTGTTCCTCTCGGCCACCGGGCTCACGTGGTCGCAGTTCGCCGGGGAGAACGTCGGCAAGCTCAGGGAGGCGCTGTCGTGGGAGACGCCGTCGGTGTCGGCCTCGGCCGGGGAGCACGCCGAGCACGCCGAGCACGGCGCGGGCAGCCACGCGCACGACGGCGCGGCACCCGTCACCGACGCCGGGTTCGACCGGGTGCTGGCCTCGGCACGGAACGAAGGTCTCGGCGATCCGGTGGAGATCAGGCCGCCATCGGCCGATGGCGAGGTCTACGTCGTCCAGCGCACCGAGCGGAGCTGGCCGTCGGCCCAGGACGCCGCCGCGGTCGACCCGGCCACCGGCGAGGTGCTCGAGGTGGTGCGCTTCGAGGACTGGCCGCTGATGGCCAAGTTCGCCCGCTGGGGCATCGACGCCCACATGGGCCTGCTGTTCGGGCTGCCGAACCAGCTGGTGCTGGCGGTCGTGTGCGTCGCGGTGATCACACTCGTGGTGCTCGGCTACCGCATGTGGTGGCAGCGCAGGCCCACGAGGGACGCCGCGTTCGGCGTCGGCAGGCCGTTCCCGCGCGGGGCCTGGCGCCAGGTGCCGCCGTGGGGGCTCGTGCTGCTCGGCGCCGCCGCGGTCGCCATCGGCTGGTTCCTTCCGCTCCTGGGCGTCTCGCTGGTGGCGTTCCTGGTTCTCGACGCGCTGCTGGCCTGGCGGCGGCGCGTGCGGGCCTGACGCCTCACCAGCCGTCTCACCCGCCGTCTCAGACGCTGTCTCACCCGCCGTCTCAGACGCTGTCGAGGACGCCCTCGAAGGCGGCCTCGGCGGCGCCGAGGAGCTTGACGTCCGCGCCGAGCGAGGACTTCTCGATCCGCACGCCGCCGACCGCGCGGCTCACCATGCTGCGCGTGCGGACCTCCTCGCCGACGCGGTCCAGCACGGCGGGCGGCAGCGCGGTGAACAGGTCCCCGAGCACCACCAGCTCGGGGCCCAGCAGGTTCACCACGTTCACCAGGCCGAGTGTGAGCCATTCGGCGAACTCGCCGAGCCGCGCGAGCGAGACGGCGGGGTCCCGTCCCAGCTCACGCAGCTCGACGACGATCGTGCCGCGCGGGCTGTCCTGCGGCAGCGAGAGCGCCCTCCGCAACGCGGCCTCGCCGACCTCGGTCTCCCAGCACCCCACGTTGCCGCAGTAGCAGGACCGGCCGTGGGGGTTGACGACCATGTGGCCGATCTCCCCCACGTAGCCCCCCGAGCCACGCAGCGACGAGCCCTGGGCGATCACTCCCCCGCCGACGCCGATGTCGGCCGACACGAAGACCGCGTCCGACGCGCCCCGAGCCGCCCCGCGCAGGTGCTCGGCCAGCGCGCCGAGCTCGGCGTCGTTGCCGACCACCACGGGCACGCCGAGGCCCGCCGACATCCGCGTCCCGAGCGCGACCTCCGACCAGCGCAGGTTCGGGGCCTCGTGCACAAGGCCGTCCGAGCGCCGCACCACGCCGGGCACCGAGATGCCGCACGCGACCGGCTTCAGGCCGAGGTCGGCCGCCAGCCACGCCGTCGACTCCAGGACGTGCGTGATCACCTCGGCAGGCTCCCCGGTGCGGCCGTGCAGGTTCCAGCTGTTGCGGCCGAGAATCAGCCCGCCGAGCCCGACGAGCGCGATCGCCACGTGCTCCACCTGGACGTCCACCGCGAGCACCACGGCGGCCTGCGGCTGCGGCAGCACCAGCAGCGACGGCCTGCCCGCGCCACGGCCCGGCCGGGGCACCCGTTCCTCGACCACGCCCGACTCGGCGAGGCCGTCGACGAGCGTCTTGATGGTGCTGCGGTTCAGCCCGAGCTCGGTCGCCAGGGCGGCCCGGGTGACCGGGCCACCCACGTGGAGAAGGCGGAGCAGACTCGATCGGTTGTACCGGCGCACCTCGTCTGGTCGGGAAACGGGTGTGCTGGTCACGACGTTATCGTTCCATCACCCGAACTCATCGTGTCGCGGAGGCCGCGCGCCGGCGCGACAGCGCGTCGACGGTGGCGGCCAGCAGCAGCACCAGTCCGGTCACGATCGAAACGACGGCCGCGGGCTGGCGCAGCAGGCCAAGGCCGTTGGCCACGACGGCGAGCACCGTGCCGCCGATCACCGCGTCGGACACCCGGCCCCGGCCACCGAACAGCGACGCGCCACCGATCACGGCCGCGCCGACGGCGAACAGCAGGGTGTTCAGGCCACCGGCCTGCGGGTCCACCGAGCCGACCTTCGACGAGTAGACGATCGCGCCGAGCGCGGCGACCGACGAGCACACCACGAACACGCTCGCGCGGATCTTGGTGACGTTGACGCCCGCACGGCGCGCCGCCTCGCGGTTGCCGCCGACGGCGTAGATGTGCCTGCCGTAGCGCGTCCGGTTGAGCACGTAGGTGCCGATCACGAGCAGGCCGAGCACGATCGGCACCACGTAGGGCACGCCGGTGATCACGATGTTGTCGTTGGGCGAGCGGTTGACCGTCAGCAGCGCGGTGGCGGCGATGCCGATCGCCCCGATGCCGCCGACCTTGAACAGCACGATCGACGTCGGCTGCGTGACGAGCCCGCGCCGCAGCCGGGTGAAGTGCCTGCCGAGCGTCGCCGCAGCGAACCCGCCGACCGCGATCACGCACAGCAGCCAGCTGCCGAGCACGGACAGGTTGCCGTTGGCGACCTTGTCCAGCACCGGCGAGCTGCTGATCCCGATCACGCCGCCCTCGCCGATGAACTGCAGAATGACGCCTTGCCACGCAAGGAAAAGCGCGAGTGTGACCACAAAGGACGGCATGCCGATGCGGGACACGAGGTAGCCCGTGATGCAGCCGATCGCCGTGCCGGTGCACAACGCCAGCAGCATCTCGATCCACGGGTTGGCCGACATCCCGGACGCCGCGATCACGATGCCCAGCACCGACATCGCGGTACCGGCCCAGATTCGCAGCAGCGCCGCGAGCACCGCACCGAGGCCAAGTGCGGCCAGGAACATGATGAAGACGGTGGAGCCCATGCCGCCCAGCAGGTTCCCGTTCTCGGCGAAGTGCATCGCGAGCACCGCGCCCGCGACACCGGACGCCGTGCCCGCCGAGAGGTCGATCTCGCCGACCAGCAGCACGAACACGATGCCCATCGCGATGATCGTCTGCCCGGCGCCCTGTGCGAGCAGGTTCGCGAGGTTGTTGAGCGACAGGAAGACGTCGGACAACGAGGCGAACACGATGACGAGCGCGACGAGCCCGAGCAACGCGGGCAGCGAGCCGAGCTGCCCCGCCCGCAGGCGGGAGATGTAGTCGCGCACGGCCTCGGACGTCGACATGGTGGTGGTGTCGATGCCGAAGTCGGTGATCGCCGTGTTCGGCGACGCCGTGGGGGTTTGAGTCATGGTGGGTTCTTTCTCGTTCACAGTGCGGCTCACAGCACGGCGTGCTCGGGACGGGCGAGTCCGATGTCACCGGAGCGGCCCGCGGTGATCAGCTCGACCACCTGGCCATGGGTGACGTTCTTGGTGTAGACCTCCGCGGCCATCCGGCCGAGGTACAGCACGGCGATGCGGTCGGCGACCTCGAAGACGTCGGCCATGTTGTGGCTGATCAGCACCACGCCGAGCCCCTGCTCGGCGAGCCTGCGGACCAGGTCCAGCACCTGCCGGGTCTGCGCGACGCCGAGGGCGGCGGTCGGCTCGTCCAGCAGCACGACCTTGCTGTCCCACAGCACCGACTTGGCGATCGCCACGGTCTGCCGCTGCCCGCCCGAGAGCGCCGAGACCGGGGTGCGCACGGACTTCACGGTGCGCACCGACAGCGAGGCGAGGGTCTCCCGCGCCGCCTTCTCCATGCTGGCCTCGTCGAGCAGCCACGCGCTGCCGCGCTCCCTGCCGAGGAACATGTTCTGCACGATGTCGAGGTTGTCGGCCAGGGCGAGGTCCTGGTACACGACCTCGATGCCGAGCTCCGCGGCGTCCTTGGGGCTGCGGATGTGCACTTCCCTGCCCTGGAACTCGATCGTGCCGGAGTCGGCTCCGTGGATGCCCGCGATGCACTTGACGAGCGTCGACTTGCCGGCCCCGTTGTCACCGACGAGCGCGGTGACCTCCCCCGCACGAACGTCGAAGTCGATGTCGTGCAGGACGTGAACCGGCCCGAAGCTCTTGTTCAGGCCGGTGATGTGCAGGATGGGCTCACTCATGCTTGTCCCTGTCGTTCTTGTCCGTGGGACCGGGGCGGAACGCGCCGTCGGGGTGCGCGCCCCGCCCCGGGGTCGGGAGCCGGGGGTCAGGAGATCCCGAGCTGCGAGCAGGTCGCCTGCAGGTCGCCGGTGCAGACCTCGCTGGCCTTGACGTAGCCCTCGTCGATGACGCGCTTGACCTCGTTCTTCGTGATCAGGTAGGGCTCCAGCAGCACGGACTTGACCTCGCGGTTGCCCTCGGGGTCGTGGCTGGTGTCCTTCGCCAGCGCGTCGGCGGCTGCGGTGTCGTTCTTGGCCAGCGCCGCGGCGAGCTTCGCCGTCGCCTCGGCCTCCTCCTCGATGGGCTTGAAGACCGTCATGTACTGGTCTCCGCGAAGGATGGCCTTGAGGCCGTCGGGAGTGGCGTCCTGGCCCGTCACGGGGACCTTGCCGGCCATGCCGTTCTTCTTCAGCACGGTGATGATCGCGCCCGCGAGCCCGTCGTTGGCGGCGACGACGCCGTCCACCTTGCCGCCGTTGGACGTCAGGATCTGCTCGAAGGTCGTGCCGCCCTTCTGGTTGTTCCAGTCGTCGATCGGCTGGCTCCGCACGAGCTTGAGCGTGCCGTTGTCGTACAGCGGCTGAAGGACGTTGCGCTGACCCTCGTGGAAGAGGGTGGCGTTGTTGTCCGTCGGGGCGCCCTCGATCTCGATGACCTGCGCGCCTCGCTTGCCTTCGAGCGCCTTGGCGAGGCCCTCGCCCTGGAGCTCGCCCACCTTCACGTTGTCGAAGGAGACGTAGTAGTCGGAGCCGCCGCCGAGGTTGAGGCGGTCGTAGTCGATGGTCGGGATGCCCGCGTTCTTGGCCTTGGCCGCGACCGCGCTGCCGACCTCGCTGTTGATCGAGGCGATCACGAGCACCTTCACGCCCTGGGCGATCATGCCGTCGGCCAGCGTCGTGAACTTCTGGACGTCACCCTGGGCGTTCTGCACATCGGGGTCGAAGCCCTCGGCGCGCAGCGCCTCCTCGATCATCGGCTTGTCGAAGCCCTCCCAGCGGGCCGAGGTGGCCGTCTCGGGGAGGATCACGCCGACCGTGCCGTTCGGGGCGGCTCCTTCCTGCGCGGCCGTGTCGCCCGCACCGCCCTCGTCGCCGCCCCCGGTGTTGGCACCGCATGCCGCAAGCGTCAACGTAACGCCCAGGACGGCAGCGGCGAATGCAAGAGGTCTCTTGGTCCGCATCCGTAGAACCTTTCCGGATCTCCCAGCCGACGAGCGGCGACCCGGAACTGGCCGGCGCCACGTCGCGCAAATGTTGTGGGCGACAACATATGCCCGGCGACCGGGCGCCGGGAAGAGTCCTGTACCGATTAAGCCCCCATCGACCGGACACGGTTTGGTAACCCGCGAGTCCCCCGCTCCAGCCCGCGAGTCCCCCGCTCCGGACACCGAGTCCCCCGCTCAGGACCGCGAGTCCCCCGTTCTGGACACCGAGTCGCCCGCTCAGGACCGCGAGTCGTGCACCCCGGACCGCGAGTCGCGCGCTCAGGAACGGCGCCGCACCAGGATTTCGACCTGGAGCGGGCAACTCGGGCACCGGAACGGGCAACTCGCGCGCCAGAGCGGGGGACTCGCGCGCCAGAGCGGGCAACTCGCGCGCCAGAGCGGGGGACTCGCGCGCCAGAGCGGGGGACTCGCGCGGCGTTACCAGCTGCGGAGGGTGGCGATGCGCTCCTCGAGCTGCTCCACTGTGGCCATGGCGGTGGGCGGGCCGCCGCAGATGCGCCGCAGCTCGCTGTGGATGGCGCCGTGGGGCTTGCGGGTGCGGTGGTGGTAGACGCCGACGAGGGTGTTGAGCTCCTTACGCAGGGACGCGATCCGCTCGCCCACCGACCTCGGCTTCGGCGCCGCCTCGGGCGCCGCCGCCTCCGAAGCCTGCGGCTTGCGGCGCTTGGCGTCGGCGAGCTGCTCCTCCTGCCGCTTGCGCAGCAGCGCGCGCACCTGGTCCGGCTCCAGCAGCCCCGGCAGCCCGAGGTACTCCTGCTCCTCGTCGCTGCCCGAGAAGACCGCCGTGCCGAAGGAGTTCCCGTCGTAGATCACCTGGTCCAGCTCGGCGGAGGCGCCCAGCGACGTGAACGCCTTCTCCTCCTCACCGGGCTCGTCCTCGGTGCGGTTGGCCGCGACGAGCAGCTCGTCGTCCCAGCCGTCCTTCTCGCGGTGCGGCTTGCCGAGCACGTGGTCGCGCTCGGCCTCGAGTTCGCTCGCCAGCTCCAGCAGCACCGGCACGCTCGGCAGGAACACGCTCGCCGTCTCGCCCTGCTTGCGCGACCGCACGAAACGGCCGATCGCCTGCGCGAAGAACAGCGGCGTCGACGCGCTGGTCGCGTACACGCCCACGGCGAGGCGGGGCACGTCGACGCCCTCCGACACCATGCGCACGGCCACCAGCCAGCGCTCGTCGGAGTCGGAGAACTCGCCGATCCGCTTGGTGGCCTTGGGGTCGTCGGAGAGCACCACCACGGGCGGCTCGCCCGCGATGCGCGTCAGGATCTTGGCGTAGGCCCTCGCCGACTCCTGGTCGGTGGCGATCACCAGCCCGCCCGCGTCCGGGATGCCGGCGGCCCGCAACTGCGTGAGCCGCGTGTCGGCGGCCTGGAGCACCGAGGGAACCCACTCGCCGCCGGGGTCGAGCGCGGTGCGCCACGCCCTCGCGGTCTGCTCCGCCGTCAGCGGCTCACCGAGCCGCGCCGTGAACTCGTCGCCCGCGCTGGTCCGCCACGACGCCTCCCCCGAGTAGGCGAGGAACACGACGGGGCGGACGACGCCGTCGGCGAGCGCGTCGGCGTATCCGTAGGAGTGGTCGGCCTTGCTGCGCAGCGAGCCGTCCGCGTCGGGCTCGTAGGTGACGAACGGGATCGGCGAGTCGTCGCTGCGGAAGGGCGTACCGGTGAGGGCCAGCCTGCGCACGGCGGGCGTGAACGCCTCCGACACGGCCTCACCCCACGACTTCGCGTCGCCGGCGTGGTGGATCTCGTCGAGGATCACCAGTGTCTTGCGGTTCTCCGTGCGCACCCGGTGCAGGTTCGGATGTGCGGCGACCTGCGCGTACGTGACCGCGACACCCTGGTAGTCGGACGAGGTGACGCCCGTGGTGTTGCGGAAGTTCGAGTCGATCGCGATGCCGGCCGCCGCGGCGGAGATCGCCCACTGGTGCTTGAGGTGCTCGGTCGGCGTGACGATAGTGATCGCCTCGATGGTGCGATCGGAGAGCAACTCGGCGGCGATCCGCAGGCCGAAGACGGTCTTGCCCGCGCCGGGCGTCGCCACGGCGAGGAAGTCCTTGGGCTTCTGCGTGAGGTACTTCGTGAGTGCCCTGCGCTGCCACGCGCGCAGGGGGCGGGCGGTGGCGTCGTGCTGGGGTTCGGGTGCGGCGAACCCGTGCTGGGCCTGGGCCGTATCCGACACCGACGCTCCAACTCCTCTCGCCGACCGGCCCGCGCCGTTCGCGGACACACGAAGGCCCCCACGGGAGGCGACCCGGCAGCCGTGCCGGGTCACGCGGTGAGGGCGCGCAGACGAGCGTACCCGCCGCCACCGACAGCGCAGCCCGGCGGCACGCCGACGACTCGGGGACCCGGCGCGCCGAATTCCCGCCCATGGACCATGCTTGAAGCGCGATGGAGACGCGAGACCCGGGTAAGCAGGAGGGCGGCGGCCGCCACGCGCCTGAACCGAGGGCCAGGCGCAAGGGACCCGTTCGCCTGATCAGCCGCACCCTGGGCAAGGCGTGGGACGGCAACATCTTCTCCGAGTCCGCCGAGGCCGCGTTCTGGCAGACGCTGTCGCTCCCGCCGCTGCTGCTCGGTCTGCTCGGCAGCCTCGGCTTCCTGGGCGACTGGTTCGGCGACACCGTCGTGCGCCAGGTGCACGACGGTCTCATCGACTTCTCGGAGACGATCTTCAGCGAGAGCGTCGTCACCCAGATCATCGAGCCTACGGTCGACGACATCCTGACCACGGGCAAGGGCGAGATCGTCTCCGTCGGCTTCCTGATCTCACTGTGGGCGGGCTCGTCGGCGATGTCGTCCTTCGTCGACGCGATCACGGTGGCCCACGACCAGTACGGCGTGCGCAACGAGGTGTGGCAGCGGATCTTCGCGCTGTTGCTGTACCTCGCGAGCCTGGTACTGCTCGTGGTGGGGCTGCCGATCATCGCGATCGGGCCCGACCTGCTGCCGGAGTTCTTCCCGGTCGACTGGCGGCCCACCATCGCGACGTGGGTCGGCGCGCTGTACTACCCCACCGTGGGAGTGCTGCTCGTGCTCGCGCTCGCGACGCTCTACAAGGTGTCGCTGCCGCGCAAGCTCCCGTGGCACCGGGGGCTCCCGGGCGCCGCGCTGGCGATGGTGATCTTCCTGCTGTCCAGTGTCGGGCTGCGGATCTACATCAGCTGGATCACGACCACGGGCTACACCTATGGCGCGCTGGCCACGCCCATCGCGTTCCTGCTGTTCACGTTCTTCATCGGGCTCGCGATCGTGGCCGGGGCCTACTTCAACTCCGCGATCCAGGAGCTGTGGCCCGCCAAGATGACCCGGCGGCAACGGCGCCGGTGGCGCAGGCTGGAGATGGAGCGGGCCAACGAGCGCATGCGCCAGCAGGAGGGCATGAGCCTGTGGCAGCGGACGACCATCCCGCTGCGCAGGCCGCGCAAGCCGGAGCGGAACGAGGAGCCGGACGAACCGGGCGAGCCGCCTGCCGGAGACGAGGCCCCGGCGGGAGCGGACGACGAGGTGCGGCCCGAGAGCGCGGGCTACTCCTCGCCGCCGGGCGGCAGGCCCTCGTAGATCTTCTTGCAGTCCGGGCACACGGGCGAGCCGGGCTTCGGCGACTTCGTCACCGGGAACACCTCGCCACACAGAGCCACCACGTGCGTGCCCATGACCGCGCTCTCGGCGATCTTGTTCTTGCGCACGTAGTGGAACATCTTCGGCGCGTCGTCGTCGGTGGTCTCGGTACCCTCGGGCCGGGTGTCCACCTCAGGCAAAGTCTGCGTACTCACGCGTCCATGATGCCGCATGAGCCGCGCGGCCGGAGGACCCGATCACCACCCACCGGCGATTCCGCCACGCCCGGTAGGCGAGGATGCTCACCGTGATCAGCCCCGCTCCGCACCGCCTCGCCATGTCCGCCGAGGTCGCCGACGCGCTGGCCGCCGGCACCGCCGTCGTCGCGCTCGAGAGCACCATCCTGTCCCACGGCCTGCCGCCGGGCCGCAACCTCGAGGTCGGGCGCCGGCTCGAACGGACCGTCCGCGACGCCGGAGCGGTGCCGGCCACCATCGCGGTGCTCGACGGGCAGGCGCTCGTCGGCCTCTCCCCCGCCCAGTTGGAGCGCGTGTGCGCGCCCGACGCCGGGCTGGACAAGCTCTCGCTGCGCGACCTCGGCCCGGTGCTGGCGCTCGGCGGCTCGGGCGCGACCACCGTGGCGAGCACGGTTGCGCTCGCACACGCCGCCGGGATCGCCGTGTTCGGCACCGGCGGGCTGGGCGGCGTGCACCTCCCGCTGCCGGGCACGCCGGTGACCTGGGACGTCTCGGCCGACCTCGGGGCGCTCGCCCGCACGCCGGTGCTGGTGGTGTGCTCCGGCATGAAGTCGATCCTCGACATCCCGGCGACCCTGGAGGTGCTGGAGACCAACTCGGTGCCGGTGCTGGGCTACCGCACGGACGAGTTCCCCGGCTTCTACCTGCGCTCGTCGGGGCTGCCGGCGCCTCGCCGGGTGGACGACCCCGCGCAGGTAGCCGCCGTGGTGTCGGCGCACCGCCACTTCGCCGACTCCGGAGTGCTGCTGGCGAACCCGATCCCTCCGGAGTCCGAAATGGACAGAACGCTGCACGACCGGCTGCTCGCCGAGGGCCTCGAGCTGGTGGCCTCGCGCGCCGTGCAGGGCGCCGACGTGACGCCCGTGCTGCTCGAGCACTTCCACACCGCGAGCGGCGGCGTGAGCCTCGACGCGAACGAGGAGCTCGTGGTCGCCAACGTGCGCCTCGCGGCCGAGGTGGCGGTGGAGCTGGCTCCGTGAAGGTGGTCGTCGTCGGCGACGCCGGCCTCGACGTGGTGGCCAGACACGAAGGCCCCGTCGTGCACGGCGGCGACACGCGGGCCCAGGTGCGCCTCACCGGGGGCGGCGCGGGTGCGAACACGGCGCTGTGGCTGCGCGCGGCGGGCACGGAGCCGACGCTGGTCGGCCGGATCGGGGACGACCTCGGGGGCCGCGCCGTACGCGCCGGGCTCGAGGCGGCCGGCGTCGAGTGCGCGTTCGCGGTGGATCCCGATGCGCCGACGTGCTGTGTCGTGGTGCTCGTGGACGCCGAGGGGCAGCGGAGCATGCTGCCCGACCGCGGCGCCAACGCACGCCTGTCCCCCGCCGACATCGACGCCGCGGCCCTCGCAGGTGCGCGGCACCTGCATCTGTCCGGGTACGTGCTGCTCGACCCGTCGTCGCGGCCCGCGGGACTCGCCGCGCTGGCGGCCGCGCGGGAGGCGGGGCTGACCACCTCGGTCGACCCGCAGTCGGCGGCGCTGCTCACCGACCCGGAGAAGTTCCTCGCGGACGTGCGGGGCGTGGACGTGCTGCTGCCCAACGCGGCGGAGCTGCGGGCGTTGACCGGTCAGGAGGGAGCGGAGTCGGCGGCGCGGCTGCTGGACGTGGCCGGGGCGGTGGTGGTGACCACCGGGCTTGACGGCGCGGCGTGGGTCGGCCGGGACGGGCTCGTGAGCGTGCCCGCCGAGCCCGCCGAGTGCGTCGACAGCACGGGCGCGGGCGACGCCTTCAACGCGGGCCTGCTCGCGGCCTGGCTGCGCGGGGAGC
The DNA here is from genome assembly GCF_005146945.1 of Prauserella endophytica. Lineage (GTDB taxonomy): Bacteria > Actinomycetota > Actinomycetes > Mycobacteriales > Pseudonocardiaceae > Prauserella_A > Prauserella_A endophytica. Next base: position 82,287 of record NZ_SWMS01000010.1, on the reverse strand, counting down.
CCGCAGAGGAGAGCCTGCGGGCCGGGGTGCGGCTCGGCTCGCTGGCGGTCAGCAGGGTCGGCGCGCAGCCGCCCGGCTAGGGCCTGGCCCGCTCAGCAGCGGCGGAGCCCCTCGCGCCCGCGGGCACCACGGCCCGCGCCGCCACGCAAGCCGTCCCGAACGACTCGCTAGCCGTCGATGACGCGGTGCTCCTGGGCTTCGAGCTGCTTCGCCTCGCGCTGGTAGCGGCTGATCTCCTCGGCCTTGCGCGGCGGCCGGTCGTTGGCGATCAGCACCGCGATCCACGGCAGCGGCACCGACAGCACCAGCAGCGCCAGCGCGAGCCACCACGTGTGGTAGAAGACGCCGGCCAGGATCAGGCAGGGGAACCGCATCCCCATGGTGAACATGTACTTGCGCTTGCGAGCGGCCAGCTCGTCGTCGTAGGAAGGTGCCGCCGCGGTGATCAGCACCGGATCAGACCGCCTGTCGTGCTCGTGCACCGGCCTCACCTCCACCCGTCCATGCTCCCACCGCGCCAGCTCAGGCGATACCCGGGGAGCCCAGCCAGGTGAGCGCACCCGCGACGAGCGTCTCGACGCCGGTGCGCAGGGTCGGGTGCAGCACGGGTGCGAACCGGGACGAATGGTTCGAGGGGACATCGGTCTCGAACCGGCCCGCGCTCATCGCGTCGAGCACCGTCCGCTCGTCGAGGCCGCCGACCAGCCAGAACACCGACGGCGCACCGGCGGCGGTGCCCAGCTCGCCGAAGTCCTCACTACCGGTGACCAGCGGGGCGTCCCATACGCGGCCCTCCGGGAAGTGCTCCCGGAAGGTCGCCGTCAGCCGCTCGGTGGCCTCCTCGTCGTTCGCCGTCACCGGGAACGACGCCAGCTCGGTGAGCTCCGGTTCCTTCGGGGCGCCCGCCGCCTGTGCCTCGCCGCGCACGATGCGCTCGATCGCCGCGAGCGCCCGGGCCCGCACCTGCGGGTCGAAGGTGCGCAGGTTGAGCTCGAGCGCCGCCTCGTCGGGGATGACGTTGTGCGCGGTGCCGGCGTGCAGCGATCCGATGGTGAGCACCGCCGACTCGGTCGCGGCCAGCTCGCGCGACACGACGGTCTGCAACCGCAGCACCACCGACGCCGCGAGCACCACCGGGTCGACCGTGGTCTCCGGCCGGGAGCCGTGCCCGCCGCGCCCGTGCAGGATGACGCGCAGGGCGTCGGTGGCAGCCATGAGCACGCCGGGTCTGGTCAGCACCCAGCCCGCGGGCCCCGGCGTGACGTGCTGGCCGAGCACGACGTCCGGCGTGCCGCCCCGCTCGAACAGGCCGTCGGCGACCATCGCCCGCGCGCCGCCGCCGGACTCCTCCCCCGGCTGGAACACCACGAGCAGCGTGCCGGACCACTCCGAACGGGCCTCCGCGAGCCGGGTGGCGGCGCCGGAGAGCCACGTGGCGTGCATGTCGTGCCCGCACGCGTGCATCACCGGCACCTCCTTGCCGTCCTCGTTCACGGCACGCGCTGTGCTGGCGTACTCCAGCCCCGTCCGCTCCTCCACGGGCAGCGCGTCGATGTCGGCGCGCAGCAGCACCGTCGGGCCCTCGCCGTTGCGCAGCACGCCGAGCACGCCGGTGCCCGCGAGCCCGGTGTGCACCTCGTATCCGGCCCCCGTCAGCCGCGCCGCGAGCTTCGCGGCCGTCCGGGTCTCGCGGAAGGACAGCTCGGGATGACGGTGGAGGTCGACGTACAGGCGTTCGAGGTCGGGCAGCTGCGTGTCGAGCCCGGACAGCACGCGCTCCACAGGTCGGGTCCCCATCGGTCCATCTGACCACGGCGGGCGCCGCCTCGCCGGACACCGAGGGGCGGCGGCGTGGGACGATGACACACCGTGAGCGATGATCTTCCCGAGCTGACCGCGGGCCTCTGCGCCCGCCTGCGCGACGCCTTCCTCGCGGCACGGTACGACGCCGACGGCGTGGTGGAGGCGCTCGGCCGCCAGGCGCACGCCGCGCTCGGGCGCGGCGAGCCGGTCCCGGCGCTGCGGGCGAGCCGTGACGCGGGAACGCTGGGCACGTTCATCAGGCTCTTCCTGCTCGGCGAGGCGGAGCCGGCGCGCGAGGTCGCCGCCGCTCTCGGGTCGCTGCCCGTCGGGGACGCCGTCGCCGCGGGACTGCTGCGCGCGGACGGCGACCGGCTGCGCGCGGGGCTCGACGTGCGCCCGCACGGCGACGAGGCCGGCTCGTGGTGGGTCGTGGCCGACCTCGACTCCGACCAGCTCGGCGGGCCCGTGCCCGAGGACCACGTGCTGGGGGTCGGGCACGCGTCGCTGAGCCTCATCAGGGCCACCAGCCGCCGTCGCGTCGGCACGCTGCTCGACCTCGGCACCGGCAACGGCGTGCAGGCGCTGCACGCGAGCAGGCACGCCCAGCGGGTCACGGCGACCGACGTCTCGGCGAGGGCGCTGCGCCTGGCGCGGGGCACGTTCCTGCTGAACGAGCTCGACGTCGAGCTGCTCAGGGGCGAGTGGTTCGCTCCCGTCGCACGCAGGCGCTTCGACCAGGTCGTGTGCAACCCGCCGTTCGTGGTGGGGCCCGCGCGCGTCGACTACGTGTATCGCGACTCCGGCCTCGCCGGTGACGACGCGAGCGCGCTCGTGGTGCGGCAGCTGCCCGCGTTCCTCACCGAGGGCGGGGTCGGCCACCTGCTCGCGTCGTGGCTGCACGTGGAGGGCGAGGACTGGGCCGACCGGGTGAGCCGGTGGCTGCCGAAGGGCACCGACGCGTGGTTCGTCCAGCGGGACATCGCCGAGCCCGCGCTCTACGTCGGCACGTGGCTGCGCGACGCCGGGATCGACCCGCGCTCGGCGGAGGGCCGGGCCAAGGCCGAGGCGTGGCTCGACTGGTTCGCGGCGAACGACGTGGCCGGGGTGGGCTTCGGGTTCGTGACCCTGCGGCGCACGGAGGGCACGCCCACGATCGTGTGCGAGGACCTGCGGCAGGCCTACGACGACCCGCTCGGGGGCGAGGCCGCCGCGTGGCTGGACCGGGTGGAGTGGTTGCGCGGCCACGGTTCCCAGTTGACGGACATGGTGTTCCGCGTGCCGGACACGGTGGTGCTCGAGCGCATCGACGAGCCGACCGACGACGGCTGGCGGACCGCGATCTCGCGGCTGCACCGCACCGACGGGCCCGGCTGGCAGCACGAGCTGGACGAGCTGGCCACGGCGCTGCTGGCCGGATGCCGCGGCGTCCTCCCGCTGGCCGACCTGCTGGGCCTGCTGGCGGTCGCGCACGGCGAGGACGAGGCCCAACTGGAACAGGCCGCACTCCCGGTGGTGGCCGAACTGGTGCGGCACGGGATGCTCGAGGTGGTGGCATGAGGGCGGTCGCGGCGCGCGTGACGGAGGCCAGCGTGACCGTCGACGGCGAGGTCGTCGGCGCCATCGACGAGCCGGGCCTGTTGGTACTGCTGGGAATTCACAAGGACGACACACCGGAGCAGGCCGACACGATGGCGCGGAAGCTCCACGAACTGCGCATTCTGCGCGACGAGGAGTCATGCGCGACCGCGCATGCACCGCTGCTCGTGGTCAGTCAGTTCACCTTGTACGGAGACACGCGGAAAGGCCGCCGTCCATCGTGGACCGCCGCCGCCCGGCCGGAGGCGGCGGAGAAGCTCGTGAACACGGTCGTCGAACGGCTCCGGGAACGCGGCGCCACGGTGAGCACGGGTCGGTTCGGGGCGATGATGGCCGTGCACAGCGTCAACGACGGCCCGTTCACCGTCCTCGTCGAGGTTTAGACCAAGCCCCCCGGAAAGCTCCCTGACCACAGGCCTCTCATCGTTCTCAGGAAAACCTCAGCTTTGCTCAAGGTGAGGCGCCCAACACAGCGCGGGGTGCGGGAACGATTTGGCGCACGCCGGCGTTGATCCGAGTGTCCAGCCAGCAAGCTGGGCTCGCGCCGGTGGGTTTCCACAGGCTCTCCGGTGCGACGCGCAACGCAGGCGTGCGTCCGCATCACACGTCAGCCCGTTGACCGGGGAGGCAGAATGTCCGTCCAGACTCTCGAACGTGAGGCCCGTGGGATCCGCGAGCGGGACATCCCGATGGCCGCTCGCGCGGACAACGTGGCCGCCGTTCCGACAGAGGAGCCCGACCTCGACGCGCAGGGCCCCTCCGCGGACCTCGTCCGCGTGTACCTGAACGGCATCGGCAAGACCGCGCTGCTGACCGCGGCGCAGGAGGTCGACCTGGCCAAGCGGATCGAGGCCGGGGTGTTCGCCCAGCACATGCTCGACACCACCGAGCTCTCCGCCGAGCGCCGGGCCGAGCTGTCCGCGCTGGTCCGTGACGGCCAGCTGGCGAAGAACCACCTGCTGCAGGCCAACCTGCGGCTCGTCGTGTCGCTCGCGAAGCGGTACACGGGCCGGGGGATGCCGCTGCTCGATCTGATCCAGGAGGGGAACCTGGGCCTGATCAGGGCGGTGGAGAAGTTCGACTACTCCAAGGGGTTCAAGTTCTCGACCTACGCCACGTGGTGGATCCGCCAGGCCATCACGCGCGGCATGGCCGACCAGGGCCGCACCATCCGCCTCCCCGTGCACCTGGTCGAGCAGGTCAACAAGCTCGCCAGGATCAAGCGCGACCTGCACCAGCAGCTCGGCCGTGAGGCCACCAACGAGGAGCTGGCCGCCGAGTCGGGCATCGCCGCGGAGAAGGTGTCGAGCCTGCTCGACCACGCCCGCGACCCGGTGAGCCTCGACATGCCGGTGGGCACCGAGGAGGACGCGCCGCTCGGCGACTTCATCGAGGACTCCGAGGCCACCGACGCCGAGAGCGCCGTGATCTCGGGCCTGCTGCAGGACGACATGCGCCGCGTGCTGGCCACGCTCGACGACCGGGAGCAGCACGTCATCCGCCTGCGCTACGGCCTCGATGACGGCCAGCCGCGCACGCTCGACCAGATCGGCAAGCACTTCGGGCTCTCCCGCGAGCGCGTGCGCCAGATCGAGCGCGAGGTGATGGCGAAGCTGCGTCAGGGCGAGCGGGCCGACCGCCTGCGGGCGTACGCCAGCTGACCAGCACCGTCACGCCGGGGCACCGGGGGACACCCGGAAGGCCGCGTTGACTTATGACGTGGATCACGAGACGGTCGTGGGCATGGCGGGGCAACGTCCCCGCCACCCGCGCGTCTCCCATGGCGTGAGGACTTCGCGGCGGGTGCCTCCGGCGCCGGTCGCTTTCCCCGGAAGGTCGGGTCCGTCGGGGTGGGCCCGGCCTTCCGCATTTCCGGGGTGTTTTCCGGGCTCCACGCAGGTGATCTGCGTCGCGGACGGGCACGGGTCCGGTCCGGTCGGTGACAACGCGCGGTACGGTCGAAGCCTTTCCTGACCTGACCACGTGCGACGGAGCCCGAGCTGTGACCTCTTCCACCACCCCGTTTCAGCACACCGAAGTCCTGCCGCTCGGCAAGGACACGCACACCGAGTACCGCCTGGTGACCACGGAGGGTGTGCGCGTCGTCGAGGCGGGCGAGCGCCGCTTCCTGCAGATCGACCCCGAGGCGCTGACCGCGCTTGCCCGCACCGCGATCACCGACATCCAGCACCTGCTGCGCTCGTCGCACCTGGCCCAGCTGCGCGCGATCGTCGACGACCCCGAGGCCAGCGGCAACGACCGGTTCGTGGCCATGGACCTGCTGCGCAACGCCGCCATCTCGGCGGGCGGTGTGCTGCCGATGTGTCAGGACACGGGCACGGCCATCGTGATCGGCAAGCGCAGCGAGGGCGTGCTCACCGGTGGCACCGACGAGAAGGCCCTCTCGAAGGGCGTGTTCGAGGCCTACCAGACGCTCAACCTGCGGTACTCGCAGATGGCCCCGGTGAACTTCTGGGAGGAGCGCAACACGGGCACCAACCTCCCTGCGCAGGTGGAGCTGTACCACAAGGATGGTGACGGCGAGCCGGCCTACGAGTTCCTCTTCATGGCCAAGGGCGGCGGCAGCGCCAACAAGACGTTCCTCTACCAGGAGACCAAGGCGGTCCTGAACCCGAAGCGGCTCGCGAAGTTCCTCGACGAGAAGCTGCGCGGCCTCGGCACGGCCGCGTGCCCGCCGTACCACCTGGCGATCGTCGTGGGCGGCATGTCGGCGGAGTTCAACCTGAAGGTCGCCAAGCTCGCCTCCGCGCGTTACCTCGACGACCTCCCCACCGAGGGCTCTGAGCTGGGCCACGGCTTCCGCGACCCCGACCTCGAGCAGCAGGTGCTGGAGATGACCAGGCAGTTCGGCATCGGCGCGCAGTTCGGCGGCAAGTACTTCTGCCACGACGTGCGCGTGATCCGCCTGCCGCGCCACGGCGCCTCGTGCCCGGTCGGCATCGCGGTGTCGTGCTCCGCCGACCGCCAGGCGAAGGCGAAGATCACCGCCGAGGGCGTGTTCATCGAGCAGCTGGAGCGCGACCCCGCCCGGTTCCTGCCCGAGGTCACCGAGGACGACCTGTCCGAGGAGGTCGTGTCCGTCGACCTGAACCGGCCGATGGCCGAGATCCGCGAGCAGCTGTCGCAGCTGCCGGTGAAGACCCGGCTGAGCCTCACCGGCCCGCTGGTGGTTGCGCGCGACATCGCGCACGCCAAGATCGCCGAGCGGCTCGAGGCCGGCGAGGAGATGCCTCGGTACCTGCGCGACCACCCGGTGTACTACGCGGGCCCGGCCAAGACCCCGGAGGGCTACGCGTCGGGCTCGTTCGGGCCGACGACGGCGGGCCGCATGGACTCCTACGTCGACCAGTTCCAGGCCGCGGGCGGCTCGCTGGTGATGCTGGCCAAGGGCAACCGGTCCAACAAGGTGACGCAGTCGTGCAAGCAGCACGGCGGCTTCTACCTCGGCTCGATCGGCGGCCCCGCGGCCCGGCTGGCCCAGGACTGCATCAAGAAGGTCGAGGTGCTGGAGTACCCCGAGCTCGGCATGGAGGCCGTCTGGAAGATCGAGGTCGAGGAGTTCCCCGCCTTCATCGTCATCGACGACAAGGGCAACGACTTCTTCGCCGAGACCTCCGAGCCGGTCCTGCAGATCTCGTTCCGCTGACCGCAGTGAAGGCCACCTTCACTGCGGTCAACGCAGTGAAGGTGGCCTTCACTGCGTCGAATCGACACAGCGGCGCGCAGCGCCTCCGCTTGGGCGGCGGTGGGAGACGGGCGGGCGCAGTGAAGGTGGCCTTCACTGCAGCCGGGACTGCTCGCCGAACATTTCCGCCAGGCGGTCCAGCGTCCTGCGGATGGCGGCCTTGTTCCTGGCGGGGAACCGGGCGAGCTCGATGAGGAACGGGATACGCGCGGTCGACCAGTCGAAGGTCTCCGTCACCGTCGTCCTACCCTCGCCGGCCGGTTCGAGCTCCCAGCGCCAGCGGTGCCCGTTGAAGTGCCGCCACGCGATGAGACGGTTCCGCTCGTACTCGACCACCGTGTTCTTGATCTTGTACGGGGCGCCCATCTTCATGTCCATGCCGAACTTCGACCCGAGCTCCAGCCGGTCCGGGTTGCTCCCGTGAGCGGCCTGGACGGTACCGGAGCCGTCGAGCAGCGGGTGCTTGGCCGGGTCGGTCAGCAGGTCGAAGATCTGCTCGGGCGTGGCGGCGACCGTGGTGGTGACGGAGACCTGACGACGTGTCATGGCGTCACCCTAAACGGTGTTCACTCCGTGCGCTGCGCGTACTTCAGCACCAGCAGCCGGTCGCCGAGCGGGTCGTCGAGGCGGACGGTGATGGGCGGGTAGCGCATGTCCATCGTGCACATCGTGTTCTTGTCCGCGGGTTTCGTCTCGACCATGGTGACGGTGACGCGGTCGCCGCGCTGCTCGCCGACCTCCGCGCTCGCCTGGCTGCACCCGCCCTCCTGGCCGACGATCGTGAGGGTGTTGCCGCCCTTCCCCCTCGACACGTCGACGGGGTAGCCCCTTGGCAGCGCGCCGCTGTCGATCTGCGCGGCGGGCACCGATCCGCCCTGGTCCTGGGCGGGCGGTTCGGCCGGTTTGCGGCCGGGCACCTTGGTGAGCTCCTGGGAGGCCGGAGGAGACTCCGCGGGTGCCTGCGGAGCCGCCGGCTGCTCGCCACACGCGGTGGCGAACACCAGCGCCGCGCCGGCGCCGATGATCGTCTCTTTCCACCTCACGACGAATCTCCCCTTTCCGTTCATCGGTCATCTCCTGGTCGGGAAGACGTAACCGGGGACAAGTTAGGTTGCACGGCATGACCGCTGAACCGGGCAGGCTGGCCCGCAGGCTCGGCACGGGCGACGCCGTCGTCGTGGGCCTGTCCTCGATGATCGGCGCCGGTGTGTTCGCGGCGTTCGCCCCCGCCGCGGGCGCGGCCGGCAGCGGGCTGCTGCTCGGGCTCGCGGTCGCCGCGGTGGTGGCGTACTGCAACGCGTCGTCCTCGGCGCGGCTCGCCGCCCGGTACCCGGCCTCGGGCGGCACGTACGTCTACGGCCGCGAGCGCCTCGGCCCGTTCTGGGGGCACCTGGCAGGCTGGGGCTTCGTGGTCGGCAAGACCGCGAGCTGCGCGGCGATGGCGCTGACCGTCGCCTTCTACGTCGCGCCGGGGGTGGAGCAGCCGTGGCGCGGCGTCGTCGCGGTCGCGGCCGTCGCGGCGGTGACGGCGCTGAACTACCGGGGCGTGCAGCGCTCGACGGCCGCGGCGACCGTGCTGGTGACGCTGAGCCTGCTGGTGCTGGCGGCGGCCGTCGCGGCGATGCTGCTGACCGGCGACCCGAGCGGTGAGCGCCTCGCGCCGTTCCCCGGCACGGACGCACCCGGGGTGCTGGAGTCGGCGGGGCTGCTGTTCTTCGCGTTCGCGGGCTACGCGCGGATCGCCACGCTCGGTGAGGAGGTGCGCGATCCCCAGCGCACGATCCCGAGGGCCGTGCCGCTCGCGCTCGGGATCGTGCTGGTGGTGTACGCGGCGGTGGCCACGGCGCTGCTGCTCGTGCTCGGGCCATCTGCGCTGGCCGCCGCGACCGACCCGGTGGCGCACGCGGTGGCCGGGACGTCGTGGCCGTGGCTGGCTCCGGTGGTGCGGGCCGGCGCCGCGCTGGCCGCGCTCGGCGCACTGCTGGCCCTGGTGCTCGGCGTGTCGAGGACCGTGCTCGCGATGGCCCGCGACGGCCATCTGCCCCGCACGCTCGCCGCCGTGCACCCGCGCTTCTCGGTGCCCCACCACGCCGAACTGGCCGTGGGCGTCGTGGTGGCGGTGCTCGTGTCGGTCGCCGACCTGCGCGACGCGATCGGCTTCTCCTCGTTCGCGGTGCTCGCCTACTACGCGATCGCCAACGCGAGCGCGTGGACGCTGGGCCGCGGCCGGATCGTGCCGGCGGTCGGCCTGCTCGGGTGCGTGGTGCTGGCGCTCAGCCTGCCCCTGTCGTCGGTGCTGGCCGGTGCGGTCGTGCTCGCCACCGGCGCCGTGGCGTACCTCCTGCGCGGGGCGCTCAGGCCGTCCTGATGCCGTCGAGCCGGGCGACCGCGGCGTCGAAGTCGCCGGTCAGCTCGGCGATCACGTCGGCGACCGCCCTCACCTCGGAGAGCCTGCCGACGATCTGGCCCACCGGCATCGACACCACGGACGGGTCGGCGGCCGCGTGGATCCGGTCGTGCGCGGGCGCGACGAGCAGGTTCTGCAGCGGCATCGGCAGCGGCTCCGGGGCGTCGGGTGCCGCCCACGCCTCGGTCCAGCGCGTCTTGAGCAACCGGGCGGGCTTGCCGGTGTAGATGCGGGTGCGGACCGTGTCCGACGACGTCGCGCCCACCAGCGCCCGCTGCATGGCCTCCGACTCCGGCATCGTCTCCAGGTACTCCTTGGTGGCGAGCCACAGCGAGCCCGTCCACACGCCCGAGGCGCCGAGCGCGAGCGCGGCGGCGGCCTGCCTTCCGGTGCCGATGCCGCCCGCGGCGAGCACCGGCGCCCGGTCCCCGACGGCGTCGACGATCTCGGGCAGCAGCACCATCGAGGCGATCTCGCCGGTGTGCCCTCCCGCCTCGTAGCCCTGCGCGACCACGAAGTCGACGCCGTTGTCGACGTGCCGGACCGCGTGCTCGGCCTTGCCGGCGAGCGCGGCGACGGGCACGCCGTGCTCGTGGGCCTGCGCGATCACGTCCCCGGGCGGTGAGCCGAGGGCGTTGGCGATCAGCGCGATCGGGTGCTCGAGCGCCACCTCCACGTGCGAACGTGCCACCGAGTGCAGCCAGCCGAGCACGCCCGCACGCTCGTCGGTGCCCTCGGGCAGCTCCGGCACGCCGAGCTGTGCGAGCGTGCGCTCGACGAAGGCCTTGTGCTCGTCGGGGATCATCTTCGTGAGGTCGACCGAGCTGCCTTCCGTCGGGATCTTGGAGGGCATCACCACATCGACGCCGTAGGGCTTGCCGCCGGTGTTGGCGTCCATCCAGTGGAGGACCTTGTCGAGCTCGGCGGCGTCGTTGAACCGGACGCAGCCGAGCACGCCGAGCCCGCCTGCCCTGCTGATCGCCGCGGCGACGTGTTCCGACGGCGTGAACCCGACGATCGGCAGGTCGATCCCGAGCGTGTCGCACAGCGCGGTGCGCATTCCTGGCTTCCTCCTAGGCTTTCAAGAGGTCGACGGCCGGCTCGTGCTCGGCCGCGTATCGCTGGGCCCACGGATAGTCGGGCTTGCCGCTGGGCAGCCTGCCGATCTCGTCGGTGACCCAGATGCTGCGGGGCACCTTGTATCCGGCGATCTCGGTGCGGACGTGGGCCTCGAGCGCCGCGAGGTCGGGGGTGACGCCCGGCCTCGGCTGGATGACGGCGCCGACGCGCTGGCCGAGCCGGGAGTCGGGCACCGCGATCACGAGCGCGTCGAAGACGTCGGGGTGCGACTTGAGAGCGCCCTCGACCTCCTCGGGGAACACCTTCTCGCCGCCGGTGTTGACGCACTGCGAGCCCCGGCCGAGGAGCGTGACCGTGCCGTCCGCCTCGTACCGGGCGTAGTCGCCGGGCACGACGTAGCGCACGCCGTCCGCCTCGACGAAGATCGTCTCGCTCTTCGCGGGGTCCTTGTAGTAACCGAGCGGGACGTGGCCGCGCCTGCCGATGCGGCCGATCGCGCCGGGCTCGGGTTTCACGACCGCGCCGTCGTCGTCGAGCAGGATCGCGTCCTTGCCGAAGTTGACCCTGGGCCCTGCCGAGTGGTCGGCGTCCTTGGCCATCATGCCGATGCCGGTGAAGCCGCTCTCCGACGAGCCGATCGCGTCGGTGAGCACCACGTTCGGGAAGGTGTTCAGGTAGTCCTGCTTGACGGACTGGGAGAACAGGGCCGCGTGGCTGGACACGGCGACGAGCGAGGAGGCGTCGTAGCCGCCCTCGCGGTAGGCCTCGATGAGCGGGCGCGCCATGGCGTCGCCGACGATGGTGAGCACCTGGACTCGGTGTTGTTCGACGGCCCGCCAGATCTCGTGCGCGTCGAACTGCGGCACGAACACCACCGTCCCGCCCGCGAACATCGCTCCGAACGCCGCCCACTGGGCCGCGCCGTGGATGAGCGGCGCCGCGGGCAGGCGCACCAGCGCTCCCTGTTTGCCCTGCTCCGCCATCGCCCACTCGTCGGGCACGTACTCGCCGGTGACGAAGTCGATGCCGCCGCCGAGGGCCCGCCAGACGTCCTCGTGGCGCCACATCACGCCCTTCGGATACCCGGTGGTGCCGCCGGTGTAGAGGATGTAGAGGTCGTCGGGACTGCGCTCGCCGAAGTCGCGCTCCGGCGACTCCTGAGCCAGCGCGTCCTCGTAGGCGATGCCGCCGTGCGCGGTGAAATCGGCGTCGCTGCCGTCCTCGACGACTAAAACGTGTTTCAGTTCGGGCGCCTCGGGAAGCACGGCGGCGACCCTGTCGGAGTACTGCCGCTCGTGCACGAGAGCGACCAGGTCGGCATTGGTGAACAGGTAGGCGAGCTCGCCGTGGACGTACCGGTAGTTGACGTTGATCGCGATGGCGCGGAGCTTGTACGCCGCGAACATCGTTTCGATCATCTCGATGGAGTTTCGGGAGTAGACGCCGATGTGGTCACCCTTGCCGATCCCGTTTGCGGCGAGGTGATGGGCGAGCCGGTTGGCCCGCTCGTCCAGTTGCGCGTAGGTCAGGCACCTGCCGTCGCAGACGACCGCGGTGCGATCCGGCACGGCGTCGACGGCGTGCTCGAGCAGATCCGCGATGTTGAGAGCCACGTGGAACAAACTAGAACATGTTATCGTTTTCGGCAATGCTCCAGTGAGGAGAGGCAGCGATGACCGACGCGCACGCTTTGGTGGAACAACGCGGGCACACGCTCGTGGTGACGATGAACCGGCCCGAGGCCCGCAACGCCCTCACCGGTGAGATGCTGGCGATCATGGTCGACGCCTGGGACCGGGTGGACGACGATCCGGAGATCCGCACGTGTGTGCTGACCGGTGCGGGCGGGGCGTTCTGTGCGGGGGCGGATCTGAAGTCGATGAGCCGCAACAGCCCGTCGACGGCGTTCGAGAAGGGCACGTTCGACCCGAGCCGCATCGACGGCCTGCTCAAGGGCCGCAGGCTCACCAAGCCGCTGATCGCCGCGGTCGAGGGGCCCGCCATCGCGGGCGGCACCGAGATCCTGCAGGGCACCGACATCAGGATCGCCGGGGAGAGCGCCAAGTTCGGCGTGTCGGAGGCGCGCTGGGGGCTGTTCCCGCTCGGCGGCTCGGCGGTTCGGCTGCCCCGGCAGATCCCGTACACGCTCGCGGCGGAGATCCTGCTGACCGGCAGGCACCTCACGGCGGCGGAGGCGAAGGAGATCGGCCTCGTCGGGCACGTCGTCCCCGACGGCACCGCGCTCGAGAAGGCATTGGAGATCGCGGACACGATCGCCGCGAACGGTCCGCTCGCGGTGCGGGCGATCCTGCGGACCATGCGCGACACCGAGGGCATGCACGAGGAGGAGGCGTTCAAGCTCGACGCCCAGTACGGCGTCACCGTCTTCGCGAGCGAGGACGCCAAGGAGGGCCCGCGCGCCTTCGCCGAGAAGCGCAAACCGAACTTCCAGGGCCGCTGACCCGGAGCCCCCTCACCCGCAGTGAAGGCCACCTTCACTGCGTTGAACGCAGGCATGGTGGCCTTCACTGCGGACGGGGCGGGTGAGGGCCGCGTCAGATGGAGCGTTCGCGGCCCTGCCAGTAGGGGTCACGGAGCTTGCGCTTGTAGAGCTTGCCGTTGGGGTCCCTCGGCAGCGCCTCGGCGTAGTCGACGCTGCGCGGCAGCTTGAACTTGGCGAGCCTGCCGCGCGCGTACTCCAGCAGCTCCTCGGTGAGCTTGTCGGAGGGCTCCACGCCCTCCGCGGGCTGGACCACCGCCTTGATCTCCTCGCCCCAGTCCTCGTGCGGCACGCCGAACACCGCCACGTCGGCGACCTTCGGGTGCAGCACGAGCTCGTTCTCGATCTCGGCGGGATAGATGTTCACCCCGCCGGAGATGATCATGTCGTTCTTGCGGTCGTGCAGGTACAGGTAGCCGTCCTCGTCGAGGTAGCCGACGTCGCCGAGCGTGAACAGGTTGCCAACGCGGGCTTTCTCGGTCTTCGCCTTGTCCTTGTGGTACTCGAACGACGAGTCGCCCATGCGCATGTAGACGGTCCCGGCCTCGCCGGGCGGCAGTTCGGCGCCGTCGTCGTCGAGCACCTTGATCGTCGAGCCCGGCCACGGCTTGCCGACCGAACCCGGTTTGCGCAGCCACTCCTCGCCGCTGATCGCGGTGCCCCCGCCCTCGGTGGCCGCGTAGTACTCGGTGACCACGGGCCCCCACCAGTCCAGCATCCGCCGCTTCACCTCGTGTGGGCACGGCGCGGCTCCGTGGATCATGTTCCGCAGTGACGACACGTCGTAGCGCTCGCGCACGTCCTCCGGCAGCGCCAGCAGCCTGCGGAACTGCGTGGGCACCATGTGGCTGTGCGTCACGCGGTGCCGCTCGATGAGCGCGAGCATCTGCTCCGGGTCCCAGCGGTCCATCAGCACGGCCGGATGCCCGAGCTGGATGGAGATCGCGACGAAGTTGAGGACCGCCGTGTGGTAGAGCGGGGAGCCGCACAGGTGCACGTGCCCATCGAACGGCTTGAGCCCGAAGATGCCGAAGAACCACGTCGACGCGGCGGGGACGTCGTCGGGATCGGCACCGGTGAGCGGTCGGCGCACGCCCTTGGGACGGCCGGTCGTGCCCGACGTGTAGAGCATCGGTGAGCCCGCGGTCCTGCGCTCCGGACGCCCCTCGCCGCCCGCCGCGGCGAGCTCGGCGACGTCGCGGAAGCCCGGTACGGCTCCGACCGCGAACCGCGCGTCGGCCGCGAGTCCCGCCTCGTCGGCTGCCGCCACGGCGACGTCGGCGAACCGTTCGTGCGCGAGGAACGCCTTGGCCCCGGAGTCGCTGATGATGTAGGCGACCTCGGGCCCCACGAGATGCCAGTTGACCATCACGACGTAGAGCCCCGACTGGATCGCGGCGAAGTAGGCGGCGAGCAGCTCGGAGCCGTTCGGCTGGAGCACCACGATCGCGTCGCCGGTCTCCAGCCCCAGCGCCTGCAGCCCCCTGGCGTAGGCGTTGGCCTTGCCGGCCAGCTGACCGTAGGTGACCTCCGTGCCGTCGGGATCCACCACCGCGACGAGGTCGGGCCGCGCGGCGGCGAGGTTCCACAGGCCGATGGTGTCCGTTGCCGGAACAGCAGTTGTGGGCATACCGAGAATCTAGAACGCGTTCCACTATTGGGCAAGAACAAGCTGCTACACAAGCCAGCCACTGCTTGCCGAGATCACGAGAACGTGTTTCACTTCTGTGCGTGACTGCCGCCGAGACCGAGACCCCGCTGTCGGCTCCGCTCGACGTGGGCTTCGACTACACCCGTTCGGTCGGCCCCGTCCTCGGGCGCTTCGTCAACGCTCTGCGCGAGCGGCGCGTGGTGGGCGTGCGAGGCGACGACGGCCGCGTGCACGTACCGCCCGTCGAGTACGACCCGGACACCGCCCGCGCGCTCACCGACTTCACCGACGTCGGCGACGAGGGCACCGTCGTGTCCTGGTCGTGGGTCGCCGAACCGCTGGACGGACAGCCGCTCCAGCGGCCCTTCGCGTGGGCGCTGATCCGGCTCGACGGCGCCGACACGTGCCTGCTGCACGCCGTCGACGCCGGGTCGCCCTCCAGGATCAGCACCGGTATGCGCGTGAAGGCCCGCTGGGCGGACGAGACCGTGGGCCACATCCGAGACATCGTGTGCTTCGTCAGCGTCGACTCACCACCGGAGGACCCGGCGCCCGCCCCTCCCCCGCCACCCGTGGCCGAGCGGGCCGAGGGCGAGCCGGTGAGCACGGTCATCACGCCGATCCACCTGCACTACATGCATTCCGCGTCGCCAGAGGAGAGCCGCTACCTCCGCGGGCTCGCCGAGGGCAGGCTGCTCGGCCAGCGCTGCCCCGCATGCGGCAAGGTCTACGTCCCGCCGCGCGGCGCGTGCCCCACCGACGGCGTGCCGACCACCGACGAGGTGGAGCTGCCCGACACCGGGATCGTCACCACGTTCTGCATCGTCAACGTGCCCTTCCTCGGCCAGCGCATCAAACCGCCGTACGTCGCGGCCTACATCCTGCTCGACGGCGCCGACATCGCTTTCCTGCACCTCGTGCTCGGCTGCGAGGCCTCTGAGGTGCGCATGGGCATGCGGGTGCGAGCGGCGTGGAAGCCCCGCGAGGAGTGGTCGACGACGCTCGAGAACATCGCGCACTTCGAGCCGACGGGCGAGCCCGACGCGCCGTACGAGTCCTTCGCCCACCACTTGTGAGGAGTACGCCATGACAGACGTGGCGGTGGTCGGGTTCGCGCAGTCACCGAGCGTGCGGCGAACCCAGGGCACCACCAACGGAGTCGAGATGCTCGTGCCGATCTTCAAGGAGGTCTTCGAGCAGACCGGGCTGTCCAAACGCGACATCGGGTTCTGGTGTTCCGGCTCGTCGGACTACCTCGCAGGCAGGGCTTTCTCGTTCATCGCCGCGATCGACGCGATCGGCGCCTTCCCGCCCATCCACGAGTCACACGTGGAGATGGACGCCGCCTGGGCGCTCTACGAGGCGTGGCTGAAGATCCGCATGGGCGAGGTCGACACCGCGCTCGTGTACGGCTTCGGCAAGTCCTCGGCGGGGCAGCTGCGCCGCGTGCTCTCACTGCAGCTCGACCCGTACGTCGTCGCGCCGCTGTGGCCGGACTCGATCTCGCTGGCCGGCCTGCAGGCCCGGCTGGGCATGGAGGCCGGGCTTTGGAGCGAGAAGGACCTCGCCGAGGTCGCCGCCCGCAGCAGGCGCGACGCGGCGGGCAACCCGTTCGCCCAGCTCGCCGGCGACACCGACGCCGCCGCGCTTCTCGACACCCCGTTCGTCGCGGATCCGTTGCGGGCCCACGACATCGCGCCCGTCACCGATGGCGCCGCGGTGATCGTGCTGGCCTCCGCCGAACGGGCCCGCGACCTCGCGGAGCGACCCGCCGTCATCACCGGCATCGACCACCGCGTCGACTCCCCCGGCCTCGGCGCGCGCGACCTCACCCGCTCCCCTTCGACCACGGCGGCGGGCCGCGCGGCGGGGGCGAGCCCGGACGTCGAGATCGCCGAGCTGCACGCGCCGTTCACCCACCAGGAGCTGATCGTGCGCGACGCACTGGGCCTCGGCGAGCAGGTGCGGATCAACCCCTCCGGCGGGGCGCTCACCGGCAACCCCATGTTCTCTGCGGGGCTCGTGCGCATCGGCGAGGCGGCCAGGCAGATCCTCGCGGGCAACGCACGGCGGACGCTCGCGCACGCGACGAGCGGGCCGGCCCTTCAACAGAACCTCGTGGCAGTACTGGAAAGGGGCTAGTGCGTGGGCAAGCAACTCGCCGCCGTGCTCGGCACGGGACAGACCCACCACCGCGCGAAGCGCACCGACGTGTCGATGCCAGGGCTGCTGCGGGAGGCCGTGGACCGGGCGATGGAGGACGCGCGGGTGGACTGGCCGGACATCGACGCCGTCGTGGTGGGCAAGGCGCCCGACATGTTCGAGGGCGTGATGATGCCGGAGCTGTTTCTCGCCGACGCGCTCGGCGCGAACGGCAAACCGCTGCTGCGGGTGCACACCGCGGGCTCCGTGGGCGGTTCGACGGCGCTGGTCGCGGCGAGCCTCGTGCAGGCAGGCGTGCACCGGCGGGTGCTGACCGTGGCCTACGAGAAGCAGTCCGAGTCCAACGCGATGTGGGCGCTGTCGATCCTGCCGCCGTTCCAGATGCCGGTGGGGGCGGGTGCGGGCGGGTACTTCGCGCCGCACGTTCGCTCCTACATCCGCCGCTCCGGAGCCCCCGAGCACGTCGGCGCGATCGTCGCGGCCAAGGACCGGCGCAACGGCGCGCTGAACCCGTTCGCGCACCTGCGTCAGCCCGACATCACCGTCGAGTCGGTGCGGGCGTCGCAGATGCTGTGGGACCCCATCCGCTACGACGAGACGTGCCCCTCCTCCGACGGCGCGTGCGCGATGGTCCTCGGTGACGAGGCTGCGGGCGACGCCGTCGTGGGTGGCGCCGCGTGGATCCACGCGACGGCCATGCGCACCGAGCCAACGACGTTCGCCGGGCGGGACCAGGTGAACCCGCGGGCGGGCCAGGAGGCGGCGGCGGCGCTGTGGCGCGAGGCCGGCATCAGCGATCCGCTGTCCGAAGTGGACGCCGCGGAGATCTACGTGCCGTTCTCCTGGTTCGAGCCGATGTGGCTGGAGAACCTCGGCTTCATGCCCGAGGGCGAGGGCTGGAAGCTCACCGAGGCAGGCGAGACGGCGATCGGCGGGCGGCTGCCGGTGAACCCCTCGGGAGGGGTGCTCTCGTCCAACCCGATCGGCGCGTCGGGCATGCTGCGCTTCTCCGAGGCGGCCAAGCAGGTGATGGGCCGGGCGGGCGACTACCAGGTCGACGGCGCCCGCACGGCACTCGGCCACGCCTACGGCGGCGGCTCGCAGTACTTCTCGATGTGGGTGGTCGGCTCCGCCAAGCCGGGCAGCTAGCAGCACACCCCGGCCGCAGTGAAGGCCACCTTGCCTGCGTTGAACGCAGTGAAGGTGGCCTTCACTGCGGGCGCTCGTCGGGTTGGAGCGCGTCGAGGATCAGCGTGAGGCCGAACTCGAACTCGTCGGCGTAGTCGTAGCCCGGTTTGAGGGCGTGCTCGGTGGCTAGCTCCGTGAGGTGCGGGTAGGCGCCGGCTGGGAGGTCGTTCAGGATGTCGCCCGCGACCTCCTCGAGCCCGGCATGGTCGTTGAACGGCAGGCTCAGCTCCTGGAGGACGAACCCGTAAAGGTAGCTGTCGATCAGCGAGAAGGCGTGCCCGGCCATGGCTACGGAGAAGCCGCCCGCGCGCAGCGCGCCCAGGACGGCGTCGTGGTGGCGCAGGGTCGCCGGTCCGGGTTGCCTGCGGGAGTCCATGAGCCCGACGGCCCACGGATGACGCCGCAGCGCCGCGCGCGACGAGACCGCCCGCTCGCGCATGGCCGTCTTCCAGTCAGCGGTGGGCGCAGGGAGCTCGATCTCGGCGAACACCGCGTCCACCATTCCGTTCAGCAGGCCCTCTCTGCCCGCCACGTGGTTGTAGAGCGACATCGCCTCGACCCCGAGCCGCGCCGCCACCGCCCGCATGGTGACGCCGGACTCCCCCTTCTCGTCGGCCAGCGCCATCGCCGCGGCGACCACCCGCTCCCGGGACAGCGGTTCCCGCTTCGGCCCCATGCCTGCTTCCTCCTTGACGCGACTTACAGCGTAAGTCTACCGTGACTTACACCGTAAGTAAGGAGCAGGGACATGAGGATCTGCGTCATCGGTGCCTCGGGGAAGCTCGGGCAGTACCTGGTCCGGCACGCACTGGACCGGGGCTACGAAGTCGTCGGCGTGTGCCGCGAACGCAGCGTGGGCAAGCTAGCCGCGGTCGCCGACCGGATCACGATCGTGCCCGGGCCGACGAACGACCGGGAGGTGATCCGGAAGGCGGTCGCGGGGTGCGACGGCGTGCTGACCGTGCTGGTGCCCTGGGGCGTGCGGCAGTACTCGTCGGGCACGGCGCAGGCGGTGCTCGACCACGCCGAACCGGGTGCGCGCCTGGTCTTCTCGTGCGGCTGGCACATCACGCGGGACGGAAAGGACCGGTACTCCCGGCGGTTCAGGACGGCCCTCTGGATAGCCGCCAAGCTGGCCCGCCTGGTGCGCGCCGTTGACATCGACGACCAGGTCGAGGCGTGCCGGCGGATCTTCGCCAGCGACCGGCGCTGGACCGTCGTCCGCGGCAGCGATCTCGAGGAGGGGGAGAGCCAGGGCCTGCCCGTGTGGAGCCGCCACGTCGGCGACCCGGTGCTCGCGAGCAACCTCAC
Organism: Prauserella endophytica; assembly: GCF_005146945.1. Classification (GTDB taxonomy): domain Bacteria; phylum Actinomycetota; class Actinomycetes; order Mycobacteriales; family Pseudonocardiaceae; genus Prauserella_A; species Prauserella_A endophytica. The sequence goes on along the minus strand of NZ_SWMS01000010.1, from coordinate 62,882 downwards.
GCGGCGCGTGGACTTCGCACTGTTCATGGTGGAGGCGCTCACCGACGACACGCTCGTGCGCGAGGCACCCGCGATCGTCGGCCGCCTCTCCCCCAGCGCGCTCGCCCACGCCGAAGACGGCACCCCACAGGCGGGATAGTCGGGATGACCGGGGATGACCGGGATAGCGCGGCCGCCGCTCAGGCAGATCGCCTGGATCCACCCGGCGCGTGGGCGCGTGGGCGCGTGGGCGCGTGGGCGCCACCATTTCGGTGACCTCGTTGTGCGGCAACCGGGTTTCGACGTCCTTGACGCGGTCGGGCCACCCGGTGAAGCGCACGACACCGGGCGGACCTGGCCGCGACTGCAGGTCGCAGACGCCGTCGGGCAGGGGCGGCGCGCCGCGATAGGCGATCGCGGCGCGGAGCTTCTCACTCGTAGGCGACCTGGTAGTGCTTGATTCCGTTGAGCCAGCCGGACCGCAGCCGCTCGGGCGGTGCCAGTTCCCGGATGTTCGGCATCACATCGGCGATCGCGTTGAAGATGAGGTCGATCTCCAGTCGCGCGAGGTTGGCGCCGATGCAGTAGTGCGACCCGGTGCCACCGAAGCCGACGTGCGGGTTGTCCTCGCGCAGCACGTCGAACTTCTCGGGCTCGTCGAACACCTCGGGGTCGAAGTTGGCGGAGCTGTAGAACATGCCGACACGGTCGCCCGCCCTGATGTGCTGCCCGCCGAGCTCGGTGTCGGCGGTCGCCGTGCGCTGGAACGCGACCACCGGCGTCGCCCAGCGCACGATCTCGTCGGGCGCGGTCTTGGGCCGCTGCTCCTTGTAGATCTCCCACTGCTCGGGATGGTCGATGAGCGCCTTCATGCCATGCGTGATCGCGTTGCGCGTGGTCTCGTTGCCCGCCACGGCGAGGAGGATCACGAAGAAGCCGAACTCGTCCGACGCGAGCGACTCACCGTCCACATCGGCCTGGACGAGCTTGGTGACGATGTCGTCCATCGGGCACTGGCGGCGCTGCTCGGCCATGTTGAACGCGTAGCCGACCAGCTCGGCCGAGGCCGCGATCGGCTCCACGTCGTACTCGGGGTCGTCGTAGCCGATCATCTGGTTGGACCAGTCGAAGATCTTGAGCCGGTCCTCCTGCGGGATGCCGATCAGCTCCGCGATGGCCTGCAGGGGCAGCTCGCACGCGACGTCGGCGACGAAGTCCCCGGAGCCCTTGGCCTTGGCGGTGTGCACGATCTGCTGGGCGCGCTCGCGCAGCGCGTCCTCCAGCTTCCCGATGGCGCGCGGCGTGAAGCCCTTGGACACGATGCGGCGCAGCTTGGTGTGCTGCGGCGCGTCCATGTTGAGCAGCACGAGCCGGTTGGCGTTCAGGCCGTCCTCGTCCATGGTCTCGTCGAACCGGATGATGGCCGTCTTCTCCTGGGACGAGAACAGCTGGCTGTCCCTGGAGACGGCCTTGACATCCTCGAGCCGGGTGACCACCCAGAAGCCTTCGTCCTTGAATCCCGCCTTGTTGTAGGGCTGGGAGTTCCACCACACCGGCGCCGTGCGCCGCAGCAGGGCGAACTCCTCCAGCGGCAGCCGGGTGGCGTACAGGTCGGGATCGGTGAAGTCGAATCCGGTGGGGAGCAACGAGGGGCTCATACGCCGTACCTCCGACAGCAGCGTCGTGGAACACGTTCTAGAGCCTGATTGAAGCATACGGTGTTAACTACGGGAAGGGTTTTAGTGAACGATGTTTACTGGATCGATGAGGATCTTGAAACTCCTGGTAGACAACATCTTCGCAATCGGTCACCAAATGGCGGTTGACCTCGCGGAGCGTTGCCAGATTTAGGAACGTGTTCTAGTTTTGAGCGACATCCCCCGAACCGAGGAGACCAGCGTGGGCGTACCCGTCATCGTCGAGGCCGTGCGCACCCCGATCGGCAGGCGCAACGGCTGGCTGTCCGGCCTGCACGCCGCGGAGCTGCTCGGCGCCGCCCAGACCGCGCTCGTTGAGAAGGCCGGGCTCGGTGCGGACCTCGTCGAACAGGTCATCGCCGGCACCGTGACGCAGGCCGGTGAGCAGGCAGGCAACATCGCCCGCACGGCCTGGCTGCACGCGGGGCTGCCCCAGGAGACCGGGGCCACGACCGTCGACGCCCAGTGCGGGTCGGCCCAGCAGGCGGCGCACCTGGTGGCGGGGCTCATAGCCGCGGACGCGATCGAGATCGGCATCGCGTGCGGCGTCGAGGCGATGAGCCGGGTGCCGCTGGGCGCCAACCAGGGTGTGGACGCGGGTTCCCGGAGGCCGGCGTCGTGGTCGATCGACATGCCGAACCAGTACGAGGCCGCAGAGCGTATCGCGCAGCGCCGCGGGCTCACCCGTGCCGACGTCGACGCGTTCGGGCTCGCCTCCCAGCACAAGGCGGCGACCGCCTGGGCGGAGGGCCGCTTCGACCGGGAGGTCGTGCCGGTCAAGGCACCCGTACTCGGCGACGACGGCGAGCCGACGGGCGAGACCCGGCTGGTCGGCCGGGACCAGGGGCTGCGGGAGACCAGCACCGAGGCGCTCGCGAGGCTCAGGCCCGTGCTCGAGGGCGGCGTGCACACCGCGGGCACCTCGTCGCAGATCTCCGACGGCGCGTCGGCGGTGCTGATCATGGAAGCCGATCGGGCACGCACCCTCGGCCTGCGCCCGAGGGCGCGCCTGCGCGCGCAGGCGCTCGTCGGCGCCGAGCCCTACTATCACCTCGACGGGCCGGTGCAGGCGACGGCGCGCGTCCTGGAGCGGGCGCGGATGACGATCGGCGACCTCGACCTGTTCGAGGTGAACGAGGCGTTCGCCTCCGTCGTCCTTTCGTGGCAGCGGGTGCACGGGCCCGACCCGGCAGCCGTGAACGTCAACGGCGGCGCCATCGCGCTCGGCCACCCGGTCGGCAGCACGGGCACGCGCCTGCTCACCACCGCGCTGCACGAGCTGGAACGGCGTGACGCGGCGACGGCGCTGGTGACCATGTGCGCGGGCGGGGCGCTGTCCACGGCCACCGTGCTCGAACGCCTGTGAGGGCTACAGTTTCTCGTCCCTGACGACGTCGAGGTTGTGGAAGACGGGCGGGCCGTCGCACAGGGCCGTCATCCTCTCCGCGAACTTGCTCGTCTCCGGCAGGGCGGAGTTCTTCATCGCCTCCTCGTAGGACGGGAACTCCACCAGCTCGACATAGGTGCCCGGGTGGTCGCGGTCGCTGCCCATCACCGCGTGGGTGGCTGTCCGCTTGCCCTCCGTTTCCCGCATCCAGCTCTCCATGAGCTCGTTCATCTCGTCGTACCGCGACGTGCTGAACTCGATGAGTTGCATGAAAGTCATGGCAGTGCCTCCGGTGCCGGCCCCCTGCGCACCGGATCATGCGCCCGGTCGGCGAAGGCCGTCAACGCGAGGTTTTTCAGACCGGTGGCGTGCGGGCCCCTCCACCCGCACGCCACCGGATCCGGCGCCGCTCAGTCCTCGCGCGGTGGCGGGTACTGGGGCGCGTGGGGTGGGTACTGGGGCGCGTGGGGCGGGACGTCGCCCGGCGCGGTGGGCGGCCTGCGCCCGTTCACGCTGACGGGCGCCGTATCCGCGGACGAAGGAGGCGGATTCCCGGTCGCACGGTGGCGCGCCGGAGGGCCGTGCGGCGTCGGCTGCCGGCGAGCGGCGGGGTAGGCGGCCAGCGGGTCACCGGGCGCGGGCTTGGGCCTGCGCCGCACCAGACCGGCGAGTCCCAGCAGCCCGCCCAGGCCGAGCAGGCCCCACAGCCCGGGGTCGCCGTCACCGTCCTCCCGGTCCGCCGCGGGCTGCTGCTGGGCGGCCTGCACAGGCACCTGCTCGGGCGCGGCCGCCCCCGTCACCACCGGCAGCACGAGCACCGCACCCAGCGCGGCCAGCCATCGCCGTGTCGTCACCGGACCATCACCCCCGGGAAAGGCGTTCGTTTCCGCACAAGGAGGGGCTTACCCGCGCGGGGGCCGTTCGATCGCGACGCGACCCGGTCGGATGACAGGAGCAGTCCACCGGGTGACGGGTCAGCCCCTGCCGAGGAACGGCATCGCGGTGGCGGTGAGAGTCAGGAACTGCACGTTCGCCGAGAGGGGAAGGGCCGCCATGCCCAGCACGGCCTCCGCGACGTGCTCGACGTCGAACGTCGGCTCCGGCCGCACGCTGCCGTCGGCCTGCTTGGCCCCGGTCGCGATGCCCGCGGTCAGCTCCGTCGCGGCGTTGCCGATGTCGATCTGTCCACACGCGACATCGAATGCACGGCCGTCCAGTGAGATCGACTTCGTCAGTCCCGTGATCGCGTGCTTGGTCGCGGTGTAGGCCACGCTCTCCGGGCGCGGGGCATGTGCCGAGATCGAGCCGTTGTTGATGATCCGCCCGCCCCTCGGGTCCTGCTCCTTCATGAGCCGCACCGCGTGGTGCGCGCACAGGAACATGCCCGTCAGGTTCACGTCGACGGTCCGGCGCCACTCCTCCACCGGCAGCGTGTCGACAGCGCCCGGCGCGCCGAACGTGCCCGCGTTGTTGAACAGCACATCGACCCTGCCCCAGTTCCGGCGCACCTCGGCGAACAACGCGGCGACCTGCGCGTCGTCGGTGACGTCCGTGGGGACGACGAGCGCCAGCCCCGAGCCGGCCGCGGTCTCGGTGAGCGGATCCACGCGCCTGCCCGCGAGCGCCACCCGGTAGCCGTCCGCGAGCAACGCCCTCGCCACACTCCTGCCGATCCCGGAACCCGCACCCGTCACCACTGCCACCCGCTCGTGAGTCATGGGCCGTTGATACCCCCCGTGCGCACCGTGACCGACAGAGACATCCACGCATCAGCGCATCATCCGGGCTGATGCTATGATGCAGCGGTGAGGACGACGATCACGCTGGACCCGGACGTCGAGGCGCTGGTGCGCAAGCTGATGGCCGAGCGGGGGCTGTCGTTCAAGGAAGCCGTCAACAGCGCGCTGCGCTCTGCGCTGGGCACGCCGGCCCGCGAGCGGTTCCACACGCCCACGTTCGCGATGGGCGGCCCCACCGTGCCGCTCGACCACGCGCTGCGCGTGGCCGCCGACCTGGAGGACGCCGAGCTGCAGCGCAAGCTCGCCACGGGCCGATGAAGATCGTCGACGCCAACGTCCTGCTCTACGCCGTCAACAGCGACGTCCCTCAGCACCGGGCCGCCCGCGAGTGGCTGGACAAGGCGTTCTCCGGTGAGGAGACCGTGGGCTTCTCGTGGATCGTGCTGCTGGCGTTCCTCCGCATCAGCACCCATCCGGGCATCTTCCCGCGCCCGCTGTCGCAGGACACCGCGTTCGACACCGTCGAGGCGTGGCTGAGTCAGCCCGGCGCGGTGCTCGTGGAGCCGACGACCCGGCACGCCGGGGTACTGCGCGGGCTGCTGGGCAAGGCCGGCACGGCGGGCAATCTGGTCAACGACGCCCACCTGGCGGCGACCGCCGCCCAGCACGGTGCCGAGGTGGTGTCCTTCGACGCCGACTTCACGCGCTTCGACGGCGTGCGCGTGCACAAGCTGGGCTAGGCCCGGCCGCAGTGAAGGTGGCCTTCACCGCGGCCGGGCCTAGAACCAGTCGTCCGGGCGAGGCCAGGTGAACAGCTCCCCCACGGCCTCTGTCTCGGTCACCGTGTAGCGGCCCCGGTAGAACAACAGCGGCTGGGCGTCGGAGACCTCGCCGAGCGCGGTGACACGTCCGATCACCACGTGATGGTCACCGGCCTCGTGCACGGCGTCGAGTGCGCAGTCGATCCACGTGAGCGCACCGGTCAGCAGCGGGGCACCGCTCGGCGCGCGCGTCCAGTCCACCGAGGCGAACTTGTCGGCGCCCCGGGCGCCGAACGTCACGCTCACGTCGCGCTGCTCACCGGAGAGGACGTTCACGGCGAAACGGCCTGCCCGCTCGATCACGGGCCAGGTGCGCGAGGTCCGCGCCGGGCAGAACAGCACCAGCGGCGGGTCCAGGGACAGCGCCGCGAACGATTGGCAGGCGAAGCCGACCGGCTCGTCGCCGTCGCACGCCGTCACCACGGCCACGCCCGTGCAGAAGTGCCCGAGCACCGACCGGAACCGCGCGGGGTCCAGCGCCACCGAGGTCATCGCGCGCCGACGGAGAAGTCGTGCCCCCACAGGCTCACCGCGGTGCTCTCCCTCGCGATCCACGACTCGTCGTCGACCTGCCTGCCCTCGCAGCCGAACTCGACGTCGAAGCCCCCTGGCGTCTTCATGTAGAACGACAGCATCAGGTCGTTGACATGCCTGCCCAGCGTCGCCGACATCGGCACCTTGCGCCGCAGCGCGCGGTCGAGGCACAGGCCGACGTCGTCGGTGTTCTCCACCTCGACCATCAGGTGCACGATCCCGCTCGGTGTCGGCATGGGCAGGAACGCGAGGCTGTGGTGGCGAGGGTTGCAGCCGAAGAACCGCAGCCACGCCGGGTCGCCGTCGGCGGGCCTGCCCACGAGCTGCGGGGGCAGCCGCATCGAGTCGCGCAGCCGGAACCCCAGCACGTCGCGGTAGAACCTCAGTGCGGCCTCGTCGTCGTGAGTGGACAGTACGACGTGGCCCAGCCCCTGTTCGCCGGTGACGAACGTGTGCCCGTACGGGCTCACCACGCGGCGGTGCTGCAGCGCGATGCCGTGGAACACCTCCAGCGTGTTGCCGGACGGGTCGTCGAAAGTGATCAGCTCGTAGACGCCGCGGTCGGCCTTCTGCTCGGCGGTGCCCTCCTTGAACGGAACACCGTGTGCGGCAAGACTTTCCCGCACCACGTCGAGCTCGGCGGCGTTCGCGGCCTCCCAGCCGGCCTGCGCCAGCCGGTCGGTCTCGCCCGGCACGATCACCAGCCGCGCGGGGAAGTCGTCCATCCGCAGGTAAAGGGCGTCGGGGTTGGTGCCCTTGCCCTCCACCATGCCGAGCACCTTGAGGCCGAACTCGCGCCACGCGGCCATGTCCGTGGCCTCGATGCGCAGGTAGCCGAGCGAGCGAATACCCATTACTCGTCCTTCAGGAAGTCGATGGCCAGCCTGTTGAACTCGTCGAACTTCTCCAGCTGCGCCCAGTGCCCGCACCGGCCGAACACGTGCAGCTGGGCCCTCGGGATCGTCTTCAGCGCCACGAGCGCGCCGTCGAGCGGGTTGACGCGGTCCTCGCGGCCCCACACGAGCAGGACGCGCTGGCGCAGCCGGTGGGCCTCGCGCCACAGCATGCCCTGCTCGTAGGTCTCGGGCCGGGCGAACGACGCGCCCATCGCCGCCATCGCGGCCAGCGACTCGGGCGTGCTCGCCGCGGCGAACCGCTCCTCCACCAGCTCGTCGGTGATGAGCGACTGGTCGTACACCATCACGCGCAGAAACGCCTCGAGCCTCTCCTTGCTTGGCGCCCCACCGAACTTCGCGAGGTTCTTCACGCCCTCGGTGGGGTCGGGCGCGAACACGTTGACGCTCAGCCCGCCGGGTCCCATGAGCACGAGCCTGCCCGCGCGGTCCGGGTGGTCCAGCGCCAGGCGTACCGCCGCTCCCCCGCCGAGCGAGTTGCCGACGAAGTGCGCGCGCTCGATGCCGAGCGCGTCCATCAGGCCCGCCACGGCGTTCGCGCTGTGCGTGAAGTACTGCGGGTGGTCGGTGGGCTTGTCGGAGCGGCCGAAACCGGGCTGGTCGACGGCGAGGACGCGGAACGACTTGGCGAACACCCCGATGTTGCGGGAGAAGTTGCTCCACGCCGACGCCCCCGGTCCGCCTCCGTGCAGCAGGATCACGGTCTCGGCGTGCTCGGAGCCCGCCTCGTGGTAGTGCAGCCGCAGCCCCGGCCGCGCCTCGACGTACGAACCCTCGGTCATGATCACTCCGTCACACCATCGCGTTCTCGACGGGCAGCCCGAAGGCGCCGGTGCCGAACATCGTGTACGCCCGCTCGGGGTCGTTGGCGGCGTGCACGCGCCCGGCGTGCGCGTCGCGCCAGAAGCGCTGGATCGGCGTGCCGGAGCGCAGTGCGCGGCCGCCGGAGTTCTCGAAGAGCCGGTCGATCGCGGCGATGGCGCGCTCGGTGCCGCGCACCTGGTCGCGCCGCACGCGAAGCCTCGTGGAGAACGGCAGCTTCCCGCCCTCGCACGCGATCTGGTACAGCTCGTCGATGTTGTGGGTCAGCTGCAGCCACGCGGCGTCGATCTCGCTGGCCGCCTCGGCGATCCGCACCTTCGCGAACGGGTCCTCTTTGGACTGCTCGCCCAGGTAGGAGGCGCGGACGCGTTCGCGCTGGTACTCCACGTGGGCGTCGTAGGCGCCCTGTGCCATGCCGATGATCGGCGCCGTGATGGTGCTCGGATGCACCGAGCCGTAGGGCAGCCGGTACAGCGGGCCGGGGTTCACCTCCTGGCCGGGCGTCTTGCACTTCGACGTGGCGACGAAGCTCAGCGCGCGGTGCCGGGGCACGAACACGTCGTCGACGATGACGTCGTTGCTGCCGGTGCCGCGCAGGCCCACCGTGTCCCACACGTCCTCGATCGTGTAGTCGGCGATCGGCAGCAGGTAGGTGCAGAAGTCCACCGGCTTGCCGTCGGCGTCGAACGCGGGCGCGCCGAGCAGCACCCACGTCGCGTGGTCGCAGCCCGACGAGAAGCTCCACCTGCCGGAGAGCCGGTAGCCTCCCTCGACGATCGTCGCCTTGCCCATCGGCGCGTAGGACGACGAGATCCGGGTGTCGATGTCCTCGCCCCAGACCTCGCGCTGCGCCTCGGCGTCGAACAGGGCGACATGCCACGGGTGCACCCCGAGAATGGAGGCGACCCAGCCGGTGGAGCCGCACGCGCTCGCGACGAGCTTCACCGCGGTGTAGAAGGTCACCGGGTCGGACTCGTAGCCGCCGTAGGGCTTGGGCTGCAGCAGCTTGAAGAAACCGGTCTCCTGCAGGGCCTTGATGGACGCGTCGGGGATGCGGCGTGCGTCCTCGGTCTCCTGCGCGCGCTCACGCAGGACGGGCAGCAGCTCCCCGATCCCGGCGATCACCGCGTGGGTGCCCTGCTCGCTCATACCTGCCTCGTTCCTGGTCACGAAACCATGCGGGTCTACCTGGTCTGACATCGCCAAGACTAGAACACGTTCTCGTTTTTGTCACGCCGACGCGGACAGCCCGGCCCGTCTTCCCGAGAACACACAGTCCGCGAGCGAGAGCCCGCTCACATACGAACTGGAACAGATTCCCACCGCGGTGCGTCCCGCGGCGTAGAGACCGGGAATCGGCACGCCCTCGGTGTCCCGCACCTGGCCGGTGTCCTCGTCCACCACGAGGCCGCCGAGGGTCAGCATCGGGCACGGGTACCCGATGTTCGGTTTGATCGTCAGGTCCACCAGCGAGTACGGCGGCGTCGCGAGCGGCCGGACGAAACCCGCGGGTTTGCCGAGCGGGTCGGGGTTGCCGGCCCGGTAGGCACGCACGGTCTCGGCGAGCGCTCCGGCGTCGACCCCGGCCTTGCGGGCGACCGCCTCGACCGAGTCCGCGGTCACGCGCCCCCGGCGCAGCAGATACACCGCCTGCAGCCACTGGAACCACTGACTCTCCCGGCGCGCCCGCGCGCGGGCCTCCCGCACGATCTCGTCGTCCACGAGCAGCCAGCCCCTGCCGCCGTGCTCCCGGATCATCGCCTCGCCGATCGCGGCGCCGTACCGGGACTCGTCGATGAACCGCCGCCCGTCGGGACCCACCAGCACGCCGCCGAGGAACGCGCTTGGCGGCGTGAGGAAGCGCCACGCGGAAACCTTGTCCAGCGCGGCCGTCGCCGCACCGGCCTCGATGCCCATCCGCAGCCCCGAGCCGTCGTCGCCCGCCGTGCCCAGCGGGAGCCCGCCGCGGTAGGCGGGCGCGTGCTCGCGCACCATCGCCCGGTTGGCGATGAAGCCGCCCGCGGTGAGCACCACCGCGCGCCGCGCGGTCAGCGCCGCCTCGCGGGCGAAGCGCCGTTCGAGCCGCTCCACGCCGCGCTGCAGCACCTTGCGCAGCGCGGGCACGTAGATCCCCGGCTTGGCCGAGTACCGGCCGAGCAGGCGGTGTGCCCACCTCGCCCAGCGCGGCGCGTCGCGCAGGGTCCGCACCCGCACGCCGGTGACCGCGCCGCTCTCGGTGACCAGCTCGTACGCCGTGGTCTGCGGCCACACGCGCACGCCCCGGGCACGTGCGGCACTGGCGAGACCGGCGAAGAGCACCTTGCCCGAGGTGCCCCTGCCCTTGGCCCGGTGCCCGCGCGCCGCCGGTTTCGCGGCGTCGCAGAACCCGCCCGCGGCCTCGCTGCCGGAGTAGTACAGGTAGTAGTCGTTGTTCGGGTACGACGTCTTGACCGGGCACAGGCTGCCCTCGAACGGCACGCCGTGCTCCTCAAGCCAGGTGATCATGTCCGGGCTGCTGTCGCAGAACCGGCGCAGGGTCCCCGCCGAGACGACGTCGCCGACCTCGAGCCGGAGGTAGTCGAACATCGCGTCCGCCGAGTCGTCGACGCCCGCGTCGCGCTGCTGGGCGGTGCCCCCGCCCGCGTAGACGATGCCGCCGCTCAGCGCGCTCGCCCCGCCCCCGCCGAACCGGTCGATCACCAGCACGTCGGCGCCGGCCTCGGCGGCCTCGATGGCCGCGCACGCGCCGGCCGCGCCGAAACCGACGACAATCACATCCGCATGACCGCTCACGTCCACTACTCTAGAACTGAAACACGTTCTCGTCTATCGTGACGGAAGTGCCGCCCAGCAGCGGCGCAGCTGTCTATAACGTGTTACAGGAGGTGGCATGGCTGGGGACGCCGATCCCTCCGCGGAGTTCGACGTCGTCGTCGTGGGCAGCGGGGCCGCGGGCATGACCGCCGCCCTCGCCGCCGCCGACGCGGGCCTCGACGTCGTGGTGATCGAGAAGGCCGCCCGCTTCGGCGGCTCGACGGCCCGCTCCGGCGGAGGCGTCTGGATCCCCGGCAACGAGGCACTGCGGGCCGCGGGGCTCACCGACATGTCCGAGGACGCCCGGCGCTACCTCGAGGCGATCGTCGGCGACGTCGTGCCCGCCGAGCGGCGCCAGGCCTACCTCGACCACGGCCCGGAGGTGGTCGCCTTCGTCCACGAGCACACCCCCCTGCGGCTGCGATGGGTCCGGGACTACTCCGACTACCACCCCGAGGCGCCCGGCGGGCGGCCGGGCGGACGCTCCGTCGAACCGGTGCCGCTCGACGGGAAGGTGCTCGGCGCCGAGCTCGCCAAGCTCGAACCGCCCTACAGCGCCCCGCCACTGGGCGTGCCCATCACCCAGGCCGACTACCGCTGGCTGAGCCTGCTCGCCCGGCACCCGCGCGGGATCGCCCGGCTGCTGCGGCTGGGGCTGCGCGGGCTCGCCGGACGGCTCACCGGCAAGCGGTTGCTCTCCATGGGCCAGGCGCTGGCGGCCGGGCTGCGCGCCGGGTTGCAGAGCGCGAACGTGCCCGTGTGGCTTTCGACCCCCATGACCGGGCTGCAGAGCGAGAACGGCGTCGTCACCGGGGTGCTCGCGCGGCGCGACGGCCGCGAGGTGCTGCTGCGCGCCCGGCGCGGTGTGGTGCTCGCCTCGGGTGGCTTCGAGCACAACGACCAGCTGCGGCAGAAGTACCAGCGCCAGCCGATCGGTACGAAGTGGACAGTCGGCGCGGTGGGCAACACCGGCGACGGCATCACGGCGGGGCTGCGGCTCGGCGCGACCGTGGACCTGATGGACGACGCGTGGTGGGGCCCGTCGATTCCGCTGACCGGTGGCCCGTGGTTCGCGCTCGCCGAGCGCTCGCGGCCCGGCTGCATCCTGGTCAACGCGCGCGGCGAGCGGTTCGTCAACGAGTCGGCGCCCTACGTAGAGGCCGTGCACGCGATGTACGGCCCCGGCGAGGGTCCCGCGCACAACATCCCCACGTGGCTGGTGTTCGACCAGCGCTACCGCAACCGCTACATGTTCACCGGGCTCGGCCCGCGCCAGCCGCTGCCCGGCCGCTGGTTCAAGGCCGGGATCGCCGCGAAGGGCTCCACATTGGCCTCACTGGCGGAACGCATCGAGGTGCCCGCCGAAGCGCTGACGGCGACCGTCGAGCGGTTCAACGCCTTCGCCAGGAACGGCGCCGACGAGGACTTCGGCCGCGGCGCGAGCGCCTACGACCACTACTACGGCGACCCGCGCAACAAGCCCAACCCGAGCCTCGGCCCGCTGGAGCAGGCGCCGTTCTACGCGGTCAAGATCGTGCCGGGTGACCTCGGCACCAAGGGCGGGCTCGTCACCGACGTGCACGCCCGCGTGCTGCGCGAGGACGGAACGCCCATCGAGGGCCTGTACGCGGCGGGCAACACGAGCTCCGCCGTGATGGGCCGGACCTACGCCGGTCCCGGCGCGACGATCGGGCCGGCGATGGTCTTCGGCTACCTTGCGGCGCGCCACCTCGCCACACAGAATCGAGCACAGCCCACGGCACGACACGCTGGAGGTCCGCAATGACGCAGGCAGCCGTTCGCACGATCGACGCGGGCGCACCGCCCACCCGATTCGCCCGCGGCTGGCACTGCCTCGGGCTCGCGGACTCGTTCAAGGACGGGAAACCGCACGCCATCAACGCTTTCGGCACCAAGCTGGTGGTGTTCCAGGGCGAGGACGGCAAGCTCAACGTGCTGGACGGGTACTGCAGGCACATGGGCGGCGACCTGACCCAGGGAACCGTGAAGGGCAACGAGATCGCGTGCCCGTTCCACGACTGGCGCTGGGCCGGCAACGGCAAATGCGTCTCGATCCCCTACGCCAAACGGGTTCCGCTGCGGGCCCGCACCCGCGCCTGGCTCACGCTGGAGGAGAACAAGCAGTTGTTCGTGTGGCACGACCCGGAGGGCAACCCGCCGCCCGACCACGTCGTGATCCCGCGCATCGAGGGCGTGTTCAACGGCGAGTGGAGCAACTGGACGTGGGACTCGGTGCTCATCGAGGGCGCCAACTGCCGCGAGATCGTGGACAACGTCGTGGACATGGCCCACTTCTTCTACATCCACTTCGCGTTCCCGACCTACTTCAAGAACGTCTTCGAGGGCCACATCGCCACCCAGTACCTCAACACCAAGGGCCGTCCCGACGTCGGCATGGCGTCCAACTACGGCGGCGAGGAAAACCTCCTGCGGTCGGAGGCGTCGTACTACGGACCCTCGTACATGATCAACAAGCTCCTCAACACGTACAAGGGACTCGAGATCGAGAACGTTCTGATCAACTGCCACTACCCGGTCACGCCGGACTCGTTCGTGCTGCAGTGGGGCGTGATCGTCAAGAAGCTGCCCGGCGTGTCCGACGAGCAGGCCGACAAGATCGCGGGCAAGTTCGCCGAGAGCATCGGCGTCGGGTTCCTCCAGGACGTGGAGATCTGGAAGAACAAGACGCGCATCGACAACCCGCTGCTGTGCGAGGAGGACGGGCCGGTCTATCAGCTGCGCCGCTGGTACGACCAGTTCTACGTCGACGCCGCCGAGGTCACCGAGGACATGACGCGGCGCTTCGAGTTCGAGGTGGACACCACGCGCGCCAACGAGGTGTGGGAGCAGGAGGTCGCCGAGAACCTGGCCCGCCAGCAGCAGGAAGCCGGGGTGTCGTAGTGCCGGGCCAACCGCGCGAGTCCCCCGCTCCGGACCGCGAGTCCCCCGTTCCGGACCGCGAGTCCCCCGCTCCGGACCGCGAGTTCCGCACTCCGGACCGCGAGTTCCGCAGCGGGGTTCGCGGAACTCACGAGCGGGACGGCAGAACTCGCGAGCAGGAGCGGGGAACTCGCGCGCAGGACGGGGGGACTCGCGCGCAGGAGCGGGGGACTCGCGAGCAGGAGCGGGGGACTCGCGAGAAGGACGAGTTCCTCACTGCCGGGCTCGTCCCGGTGGCCTGCCGCTCGTGTGCCACGACGGTGCTGGTGAAGAAGAACAGCCCGCAGCACACGAGCATCCAGTGGACCACCGACGCGGCGACCAGCTGCCCCGTGTTCGCCGAGAAGGTCTCCGAGGGCGCGCATCCCGCGCTGCTCGACACGTGCGAGAGGCTGCGCGACAGTATCGCCGATGCGGCGAGGGAAGGCGCCTTCGCCCATGGCTGAAGTGTCCCCGCGGCGGCTTCGGGTGGCCGGAGTGGTCACCGAGACCGAGCAGGCGTGCTCGGTGGTGTTCGACGCCGACCTCGCCTACCGGCCCGGCCAGTTCCTCACCGTGCGGGTGCCGAGCGAGCGGTGCGGCTCGGTGGCGCGCTGCTACTCGCTCTCGAGCTCCCCCGACACCGGCGAGGCGCCGCAGGTCACCGTGAAGCGGGACGGCTACGCCTCGAACTGGATCTGCGACAACGTCACCGAGGGAACCGAGCTGGAGGTGCTGCCGCCGAGCGGGCTGTTCACCCCGGCCTCGCTCGACGCCGATCTCGCCCTGTTCGCCGCGGGCAGCGGCATCACGCCGGTGTTGTCGATCGTGAAGTCGGTGCTGGCGAAGGGAAGCGGCTCGGTCACGCTCGTCTACGCCAACCGTGACGAACGCTCGGTGATCTTCGCGGACACGCTGCGCGAGCTCGCCGAGGCCCATCCCGGCAGGCTCACTCTCGTGCACTGGCTGGAGACGTTGCAGGGCCTGCCGAGCGCGCGGCGGCTGCGGGCACTCGCGGAGCCGCTCGCCGGGCGCGAGGCGTTCGTGTGCGGGCCCCGGCCGTTCATGGCCGAGGTGACGGCCGCGCTCGCGGACGTCGGCGTCCCGAGGTCGCGTGTACACGTGGAGAAGTTCGTCTCGCTGGAGGGCAATCCCTTCGAGGCGGCGGGAAGCACGGAGGTCGAGGAACCGTCCGGGGAGGAGCCGTCCGCGCTGTCGGTGTCGCTCGACGGGCAGGAGCGCGCGCTCTCGTGGCCACGCCACCGCAAGCTGCTGGATCTGCTGCTGGAAGCCGGGCTCGACGCGCCGTACTCGTGCCGCGAGGGTCAGTGCAGCGCGTGTGCTTGCCGGATCGTCTCCGGTGAGGTGAAGATGCTGAACAACGACGTGCTCGACTCCGAGGACATCGCCGAGGGCATCGTGCTGGCGTGCCAGTCGCTGCCGCTCACCGACGAGGTCACGATCAGCTACGAGTAGGGAGTTCCGCGTGCCCATCGACGCCGACACCGCGATCGGAGCCGACCTCGGCGAGACCACCTTCGCCTGGACGTCCTCCGACGTGCTGCTCTACCACCTCGCGCTGGGCGCGGGCGCCGACCCCACCGACGAGCGCGAGCTGCGCTACGCCTACGAGCGCGACCTGCGGGTGCTGCCGAGCTTCGCCACCGTGGCGCCGAACCTGCGGCTGTTCGAGCCGCCCGCCGTGACCTTCCCCGGCATCAGCGTCGAGCTCGCCAAGGTGGTGCACGGCACGCAGGAGGTGGTCATGCACCGGCCGATCCCCGTGGAGGGCAAGGCCACCGGGCGGTCGCGGGTGGTCGACGTGCTCGACAAGGGCAAGGCCGCGGTGATCGTCTCGGAGATCGCGGTGACCTCGGACGCCGGGGATCCACTGTGGACGGCGCGGTCGAGCATCTTCGCTCGCGGCGAGGGCGGCTTCGGCGGCAAGCGGGGCACCTCAGACCGCGTCGAGCCGCCGGACCGCGAGCCCGACGCCGTGCTCGACACGCCCACCCTCCCCCAGCAGGCGCTGCTCTACCGGCTCTGCGGCGACCGCAACCCGCTGCATGCCGACCCGGAGTTCGCGAAGGGCGCCGGGTTCGACGCGCCGATCCTGCACGGGCTGTGCACGTACGGCGTGGTGCTCAAGGCCGTGACGGACGCGCTGCTGGACGCCGACGTGCGGCGGGTCCGGTCGTGGTCGGCGAAGTTCGCCGGCATCGTGCTGCCCGGCGAGCGGCTGCGCACGCGGGTGTGGCGCGAGGACGGGCGGCTGCTCGTGACCACGACGGCACCGGACCGCGACGAGGCGCCCGTGCTCTCGGACGCCGTGCTGACCGAGGTGCGGTAGCGCGGAGTGGCTCAGCGGATCGCGGCGTCACCAGCCAGGGCCGTCAGCCGCGCCGTTGCCCGCACCGCGACACGGGCCAGGCAGCGCGCTGCCTGGCCTACAGCGCGGCGAGGAACATGTAGCCCATGCCGAGGCCCATGACGGTGCGGCAGAGGGTGCGGGAGCCGAACCCTTCCGGGAGGGTGCCGCGGCCGCGGGAACGCAGTGCGCGCACGGCGGTCTGGACCCCGTCGAAGGAGAAGTACGCGGCCGCCAGCGCGGCCACCACCGGCCACGCCAGGCCACCCGCGTCGCCCGTGACCATGGTCGGCCACGTGCCGTGCCCGCCGTGGGGCATCGCGGTGAGCATGTAGAGCATCGCCACCGCCGCGAGGGCATGGTGCAGGTCGCAGCGGCGGCACACGCCATCGGCCACGCGGTTGCGCACGGCACCCGCGATGAACCAGCCGGCGGTGAGCAGGAACAGTGCCTGCCAGCCCGGCACGGGGATGGGTGCGCCGACGGGCGACACCATGGCCACCATGGCGAGGGTCATGAGCAGGCCGGCGAGGTCGATGTGCCGCACCCCGCCGCCGAGCCGCACGTAGTCGAGCCGCACCAGGCGCACCACGCAGGGCAGGGTGAGCAGTAGGAAGGCGCCAGTCAGCAGCCACGCCACGATCCCCGGGATCTGCATCATCACCTCACTCGCCGCACCGTGGGGACAACCGTCGCACGCGACGGCACCCACGCCAAGGGTCAAGCAGGTGATGCCCGGGACACGGGTCAGCGGACGCCGCTCAGCTTGTCGGGGTTGGTGACCGAGTAGATGGCGGCCACCCGGTCGCCGTCGGGGCTGAGGTCGAGCACGAACACCGCGAACGGGGCGTCGCCGTCGAACAGCACGGCCGAGGGGTCACCGTTCACGCGGCGGTACCGCACGTCCATCGCCGGCGGGGCATGCGCTGCCACCGCGACGAAGAGACGCGCGACCGCGTCGCGGCCGTGGACGGGTGACAGGCTGCGCGCCGGGCCCTTGCCGCCGCCGTCGGTCCAGAGGGTCACGTCGGGCGCGAGCACCTCCAGCAGTGCTTCCAGTTCGCCGCCGAGCGCCGCGGCGAGGAACCGCTCCGTGACCTCGCGCCGGATCGCCGGATCGGGCCGGTACCGGGGCCGCCGCGCGTGCATGTGCTCGCGGGCGCGGTGGGCGAGCTGGCGCACCGCCGAGGGACTGCGGCCGAGGATCTCCGCGGTCTCGGTGTGGGCGTAGCCGAACACCTCGTGCAGCACGAACACCGCGCGTTCCAGCGGGCTCAGCGTCTCCAGCACCACGAGCAGCGCCATCGACGTCGACTCGGCGCGCTCCACCGGGTCGCTCTCCCCTTCCACGAGCGGCTCGGGCAGCCACTGGCCCACGTAGGTCTCGCGCCGCCTGTTGATGGCGGCGCGGCTGCCGAGTGCCTGGTTCACCGCGATCCGCACCAGGTACGCCCTGGGGTTGGCGACGGGCTCCCCGGAGCGGGCGCGCGGCGCCCACGCGAGCCACGTCTCCTGCAGCACGTCCTCGGTGTCGGAGACCGTGCCGAGGAGGTTGTACACCACGGAGAACAGCAGCTCGCGGTGGTCGAGGAACGTCTGGGTCGCCGGATCGGTCATCGCGAGTCCTCCTGTCGCGTCACCACCTCTGAGCCTCGCACGCCGCCGGGTGTGACCTACTGGGCAAGACCGTGACCCAGGTCTCATCGATGTCACACGTGCGGCCCGGCCCGGGCTCCTGGTCGCGATCCGGTGACCCGTGCCGGACCGCACCGAGGAGATCCCATGCGCACCCTGATCCACGACGTCCGCGTGTTCGACGGCGAGCGGAGCCGGCCCACGGCCGACGTGCTCATCGACGGCGCCGTGCTCGCCGAACCCGGCCCCGAGCCCGACGTCGTCGTCGACGGGCGGGGCCGGACCCTGCTGCCCGGACTGATCGACGCCCACACCCACGTCTTCGACGGCAGCCTCGCGCAGGCGCTTCGCCATGGCGTCACCACCGAGCTCGACATGTTCTGCCTGCCCGGCAACCTGGAACGACAGCGCAAGCTGGCGGCCGAGCACGACGACGTGGCCGACATGCGCAGCGCGGGCCTGCTCGCCACCGCGCCCGGCGGGCACCCCAGCCAGCTGATGAAGCAACTCGACACGGCCCAGCTCGGGGACGCCGTGGGCGCGTTCACGACGATCTCGGCCGTCGCCGACGTCCCGGCGTTCGTCGAGGCCCGCCTTGCGGAGGGCAGCGACTATCTCAAGCTCGTGATCGAGGACGGCGAGCTGCGGGGCGAGGAGCTGCCCGCGCTCTCGCCCGAGATCGTGACCGCGCTCGTGCGCGCGGGGCACGCCCACGGCCTGCGGTCCATCGCCCACGCGATCACCGCGCGGGAGGTCGGCATCGCGCTGGACGCCGGGGTCGACGGCCTCGCCCACGTCTTCGGCGACCTCGCCGGGGGCGACCCGGCCGCCGCCGACCTCGCCGCGCGGATCGCCACACAGGGCGTGTTCGTGGTCAGCACGCTCACCTACTTCGAGGTGATCGCCGACCTCGGCAAGGCCGTCGCCGCCGCGAAGGCCCTACGCCGGGCCGGCGTGACGCTGCTGGCGGGCACCGACGCCACCCCGTTCGCGCCCGTGCACGGCGAGAGCATGCACCGGGAGCTGGAGCTGCTGACTTCCGCCGGGTTCGATCCCGCCGAGGCGCTGGCCGCGGCCACCAGCGTGCCCGCTCGCGTGTTCGGCCTCGCCGACCGTGGCCGGATCGCCCCGGGGCTGCGGGCCGACCTGGTGCTCGTGGAGGGCGACCCGACCCGTGACATCACGGCCACCCGGGCCATCGCCGGCGTCTGGCGGCGCGGCGTGCGCCACGAGGCGTGATGGGCGAACTCGGCATGTCCGCTCAGCGCCGATGGGCCCGCCGCCGCACGTCCACCGCGGCTCCACCGAGCTGCTCTCCGTGCTCGGCGGCGCCTGCGCGCGCTCGCGGGCGACCGCGTGGTGACCCTGGAGGAGGGCGACTTCCTCGCGGCGCCGAAGGGTATGCCACCCGCCTTCGGCGCGGCGGAGGACGCCGAGGCCGACGGGCTCGTGATGAGCGGTTCGAGTACCTCCGCCTCGGCGAGCTGGTCAGCAAGGGGAAAGGCGAGCCCGCGCGAGAACCTGGAGAAGCAGGAGCGGTTCGACAACCACTTCGCCGACAGCTGGCACTGGCCGCCGGGTCAGGCGGCGGTGAGGATCAGGCCGCTCGTGGGTACCCCGGTGCCCGCCGTGACGAGAACGTGGCGGGCGCCGGGCACCTGGTTCACGGCGGTGCCCCGCACCTGCCGCACACCCTCCGCGATGCCGTTCATGCCGTGGATGTAGGCCTCGCCGAGCTGGCCGCCATGCGGGTTGAGGGGCAGCGAGCCGTCCAGTTCCAGCGCACCGCTCGCCACGAGGTCCTTGGCCTCGCCCCGGCCGCAGAACCCGAGCTCCTCGAGCTGCATCAGCACGTACGGCGTGAAGTGGTCGTACAGCACGGCGACGTCCACATCGGACCTCTCGAGCCCGGACTGCCGCCACAGCTGCCGTGCCACGACGCCCATCTCGGGCAGTGCGGCGAGGTCGTCGCGGTAGTAGCTGGTCATGATGTACTGGTCGGGGCCGCTGCCCTGCGCGGCGGCCGCCACCACGACGGGCGGCTGCGCGAGGTCGCGGGCCCGCTCGGCGCTGGTGATCACGAGGGCCACGCCGCCGTCGCTCTCCTGGCAGCAGTCGAGCAGGTGAAGCGGCTCGGCTACCCAGCGCGAGGCCTGGTGCTGTTCCAGCGTGATCGGCTTGCCGTGGAACCACGCGCGCGGGTTGGTCGCCGCGTGCTTGCGGTCGAGCACGGCGACGCGGCCGAAGTCCTCGCTCGTCGCGCCGTAGGTGTGCAGGTACCGCTGAGCCACCATCGCCACGGTCGCGGCGGGCGTGGCCAGGCCCATCGGGTAGTGGAAGCCGTTGTCCACACCGGACGTGTTCACCTGCTGCGCGGCGGCGGAGGACACCTGTCCGAACCGGTGCCCCGAGCGTTCGTTGAACGCCCGGTAGGCCACGACCACGTCGGCGACCCCGGTGGCCACCGCCATCGCCGCCTGCTGCACGGTCGCGGCCGCGGCGCCGCCGCCGTAGTGCACGCGGCTGAAGAACGTCAGCTCGGGGATGCCCAGCTCACGGGCGACGGCGATCTCCGCGTTCCCGTCCATGGTGAACGTCACCAGACCATCCACATCGGACGGCGTGAGCCCGGCGTCGGCGAGTGCCGCGCTCACCGCCTCGGCGGCCAGCCGCAGCTCGCTGCGCCCTGAGTCCTTGGAGAACTCGGTGGCGCCGATGCCCGCGATCGCCGCCCTGCCCGCGAGTGTCATGAGCCCGCTCCCGGCAGTGTCACGCGCACCGTGCCCGTGACGTGGTCACCGAGGCTCCCCTTCGCGGTAACGGCGATCTCCGCGTCGTCGCCGTCGACCGCGGTCACGTGGCCGGTGAACGTGAGGACGTCGTAGGCGTAACACGGCACGCCGAGCCGGATCCTGATCGAGCGCACGAGTGCCTCCGGGCCCGCCCAGTCGGTGACGAACCGCTGCACCAGGCCGGTGTCTGTGAGGATGTTGACGAAGATGTCCTTCGAGCCACGGGAGACCGCGGCGTCGCGGTCGTGGTGAACGTCCTGGAAGTCGCGGGTGGCCAGTGCCGTGCTGATCACGAACGTCGGTGTGGCCTCGATGGTCAGTTCCGGCAGCTCGGTGCCGATCGCGATGGTCATGCGCGCACCTTCCAGGCCGGCAGGGTCAGCTCGTCGTCCACGCGCAGGAAGGTCACCTCGACCGGGAGTCCGATGTGGACATCCTCCGGATCCGTGTCGACCAGCTCGCCGAGCACCCGCACACCCTCGGCCAGCTCCACGAGCGCGACCACGAACGGCAGCTTCTTGCCGGGCACCTGTGGGTGGTGGTGCACGAGGTAGCTGTAGACGGCGCCGGTGCCCTCGGCCACGACGTAATCCGGTTCGGCCGTCAGGTCCCCGTCGGGCGGCAGCGGGCCCGGCGGGTGGCGCAGCACGTCGCCCCAGCGCTGGATCCGCAGCTCACCCTTGCGGGTGCCCTCCCAGAAGAACTCGGTGTCACGGCTGATCACCGGCCGCAGCACCGCACCGGCGTCCGGCACGGTCTCCCGCCGCGCCGCGGGGCTGAACTTCAGCACGCGGAACACCATCTCAGCCACGACCTCGTCGCCGACCCGCCAGGTGGTCCTCGTGGTGACGAACCAGCCCTCGCCGAGCGCGGTGCGCTTGGGCCCGGTGACGTCCTCGAGCCGGATCGACGACGACACGTGCTCGCCGGGCCGCAGGTAGCGGTGGTAGGTCTGCTCGGAGTTGGTCGCCACCACGGAGGTGTAACCGGCTTCGTCCAGAATGGACATCATAGCGCCGAGCGGGTCGTCGGCGGCCCGCTGGCCGTGCAGCCCGTTCATCGACCATACCTGCGCCATCGCTGGCGGCGCGACGAGTCCACCGTGGACGGAGCTCGCCGCGAACTCGGGATCGGTGTAGACGGGGTTCGCGTCGCCGAGCGCCTCGACCCAGTTGTTGACCATCGCCTGGTTCACCGGGTCTCGCGCGAGCCTCGGCCGCGACTCCCCCTTCGCCGCGATCCGCCGCGCGGCCTCCTCGACATCGATCATCGCGGCACCCTCGGCAGGCCCAGCCCGAACATCGCGATCAGCTCCCGTTGGATCTCGTTGACGCCGCCGCCGAAGGTCAGCACGATGTTGCGTTTCGCCAGCACGTCCAGCCACGCGGCCAGCTCGGCGGTCTCGGGGTCGGCGAGGTCACCGTGCCTGCCGACGATCTCCTCCAGTGCCCGGCTCGCCCGCTGCTGCCGGTCGGAGGAGAACACCTTGGTGGCCGACGCGTCGGCCACCGAACCCGGCTCCGACACGGCGACCTGCCAGTTGAGCAGCTCGTTCACGCGCACCACGGCGAGCGTCTCGGCGAGCGCCCTGCGCACGTCGGGCAGGTCCAGCAACGGTGTGCCGTCGGGCGTCTTGCGGGCGGCCGCCCAGTCGCGCACCCGGTCGTAGAGACCCCCGATGCGCCCGGCGGGTCCGAGCATCACGCGCTCGTGGTTGAGCTGCGTTGTGATGAGGCCCCAGCCGCGGTTCTCCTCGCCCACCAGCATGTTCGCGGGCACACGGACGTCCGAGTAGTACGTGGCGTTGACGTGGTGCGCGCCGTCGCACGTGATGATCGGGGTCCAGGAGTAGCCGGGGTCGCGCGTGTCGACGATGAGGATCGAGATGCCCTTGTGCCTGGGGGCGTCCGGGTCGGTGCGCACGGCGAGCCAGATGTAGTCGGCGTCGTGCCCGCCGGTGGTGAAGATCTTCTGCCCGTTGACGACGTAGTGGTCGCCCTCCCTGACGGCGGAGGTGCGCAGCGAGGCGAGGTCGGTGCCGGCGTCCGGCTCGCTGTAGCCGATGGCGAAATGCACCTCACCGGCGAGGATCTTCGGCAGGAACAGCCCTTTCTGTTCGTCGGTGCCGAACTGCTGCAGGGTCGGCCCGACTGTCTGCAGGGTCACCGACGGCAGCTGCACGTCCGCCCGCGCCGCCTCGTCGGCGAAGAGGTGCTGCTCGACGGGGCCGAAGCCCCGGCCGCCGTACTCCTCGGGCCAGCCGACGCCGAGCCAGCCGTCCCGGCCCATGCGGCGCACGATCGCGCGGTAGGTCTCGCCGTGCCGCTCGCGCAGCATCGTCCTGCGCTCCTCAGGCGTCACCAGGTTCGCGAAGTAGCGGCGCAGCTCGGCGCGCAGCTGGCGCTGTGCCGGGGTGAGCTCGATGTCCATCACACACCTCCCACGAGCGCGCCGACTCCGTCCACTCGCGACTCCACGCCGCCGAGGCCGCGCACGAGGTCCTTGACGAGCGACGAGTAGCGGTGCAGCGGATAGGTGATGTCGAGGCCGATCCCGCCGTGCAGGTGGTGGCACGCGGCGAGAGCGGCGGGCGCCTCCCGCGCGAGCCAGTAGGTGGCGATGTCGAGCTCGGCATCCGGGTCCAGACCCGTGCCGAGCCGCCACACGGCCGACGTCGCCGCGAGGTGCACCGTGCGCGAGGCGATGTAGACGTCGGCGATCTGCTGGGCGACGGCCTGGAACGTGGCGAGCGGCCTGCCGAACTGCTCGCGCGTGCCGAGGTGGGTGGTGGTGAGCGCGAGCGCGCCCGCGAGCGCGCCGTCGCCCACCGCGGCGGCCCCGGCCAGCGCGTACCGGTGCAGCACCCGCAGGCCCTCACCGGCGCTGCGCGTGTCGAGCAGGTCCTCGTCGGCGACCGCCGCGTCGTCGAGGCGGAGCGTGTGCTCGGGACCGCCCGCCGAGGCCGGGGTCGCGGTGACCGTGACGCCCTCGCCGTGGGGGTCCACCAGGAAGACGCCGGTGCCGCCGGGGACGGACGCGGGCACCAGCACGCGGCGCGCGGTGGCGGCGTACGGCACGGCGGTCTTGACGCCGGTGAGCAGCCACGCGCCGTCCACCGGGGTGGCCGTGGTGGCCGGCCTGGTGGTGAGCGGCGCGGACGGTTCGTGCAGCGCGGCCGTGAGCACGGCCTGCCCCTCGGCGACATCCGGCAGGAGGGTGGCCCGCTGCGCGGGAGTGCCGAGGCGGCCCAGCGGCAGCACGCCGAGCGCGAGCGTCGCGAGGGCGGGCACCGGCGCGGCGGCCCGGCCCGTCTCGGTGAGCACGGCGGCGACCTCGGCGACGCCGAGCCCGTCACCGCCGAGCTCGGCGGGCAGCGACAACGCCAGCAGGCCCGCCTCGGCGAGCCCGCGCCAGGCTGCCTCGCCGTCGTCGCCCGCCCTGCGCAGGACCCCGGCGGTGAGCTCGGCGATCTCACGCTGGGTCTCGTCGGGGGTGAAGTCCACGCTGCTCCTCACTGGCCCAGAACCGCCCAAGACTGAAACACGTTCTAGTGTTCACCACAGGAGCCGATCACGGCAACCCCCACCCTCGCCAACGCTCCCCTACCTGCCCTCAAGGCCACCTTTGCTGCGCTGAACGCAACAAAGGTGGCCTTGGGGGCAGGTGGATCAGGGCCTCGCGGCGAGTAGTTCCTCGAGCGCGTCCGGCATCGCGTCGGCGAGGTGCCATAGATCTGGAACGAGTTCTCGTGCGGCGAGCAGGCCGATGTCGACCTTGCCGGCCTGCGAGAGCACGGTGATGTTCAGCCCGGCGCCGTGGAAGACCGGGCCGAGCGGGTACAGGCCGGTGACGCGCGCGCCGAGGAGATAGATCGGCACCGGCGGGCCCGGGACGTTCGAGATCACCAGGTTGTGCACCACCGGGTGCTTCTCGGCCAGCCGGAACGCCGAGTAGGCGCGCACGGCAAGGCCGAACGTCGTCGCCGCCGCGAACTGCGCCCAGTCCTGCAGCATGTCGGCGTCGATGGTGTGGTGGTGCTCCTTCGAGAGCCGGTTGTTCTCGGCGAGCGTGAACACGCGCGCGGCGGGCTCGGCCAGGTGCGTCGGCAGGGAGGCGAAGAACGCGGACACGCGGTTGCTGCCGGCCTCGCGCTCGCTGCGCTCCTGCACCGACACCGGCACCGTCGCCACGAGCGGATCCTCCGGCAGCTCCCCGCGCTCCAGCAGGTAGCGGCGCAGCGCTCCGGCGCACATCGCCAGCACCGCGTCGTTGACGGTGACGTTGAAGGCGTTCTTGATGGCCTTGACGTCGTCGAGGTCCACCTGCGCGAAGGCGACGGCGCGCTCGGCGGTGATCGTGCCGTTGAAGGACGTGCGCGGCGCCGTGAACGGCGTCGCCATGCCCTTGCCCTGCAGTGAACGGCCCACCCACCGCGGCACCAGCCCGACCAGGCCGGGCAGCAGCCGCGCCAGCTCCACCGGCCTGCGGGCGACGTCCAACGCGCTCCTGCGCAGCATCGTGAGCTGGCCCGGCGGTTCCGCGTTCACCGGCTCCCCGGGCTCCGGCGCCGGCGAGTCGGGCTCCAGCCCGGCGAGGTAGGTCAGCAGGTTCGCTCCGCTCACGCCGTCGACGCTCGCGTG
Organism: Prauserella endophytica; assembly: GCF_005146945.1. Lineage (GTDB taxonomy): Bacteria > Actinomycetota > Actinomycetes > Mycobacteriales > Pseudonocardiaceae > Prauserella_A > Prauserella_A endophytica. The sequence goes on along the minus strand of NZ_SWMS01000010.1, from coordinate 37,800 downwards.
GTGCATCTTCGCCAGCACGGCGACCCCGCCGTCGGCGAGCCCCTCCAGGACGTGGATCTCCCACAGCGGCCTGGACCGTTCGAGTCGTGTGCCCGCGATCCCGGCGCACACCTCGGCGAGCTGCTCCCGGCCGCCGGGCGCGGGCACCTCGGCGCGGTGCACGTGCCGGTCGAGGTCGAAGTCCTCGTCCTCCACCCACACGGGGTGGTTCAGGTTCAGGAGCGGGTTGTGGAGCCTGCGCCGGAACACGGGGTTGCCCCGCACCCGCTCGGCCAGCCGCGCGCGCAACTGTGCGAAGCCGTACCCGCCGGGAACGGCCGACGGGTCGACGGTCACCAGCCCGCACACGTGCAGCGGCTGCGAGGACGTCTCCAGGTAGAGAAAGCTCGCGTCGAGCCCGCTCAATCGCTCCACTCGCCTAGCGTAGGCGAACGAGATCGGTACGCTCGTGGATCATGCATGCCTCGTTCCGGACCCGCCGGGCGGTGCAACTGGGGTTCACGGCCAACGCCGTGCGTCCGCTGCCCGGTAGCCGTGCCGCGTTCCCGGCGTTCTTCGCCGGCTGGCTCACCGCCGAACTCGCGCCGCACCTGCTCGCGCTCACCGTCGCGGACACGGCCGCCCACATCGCCAAACGCGGCCTTCGCCGGGCCGACAAGCCCGGGCTCGCCATGGCGGGCCTCTCGGCGGCGGGCCTCGCCTCGCTCATCGTGTCGGCGCAGCGCGCGAAGGGCGCGGTGGAGGACGCCCTCGTCGAGGCACTCGGCCCCGCCTACCGCCAGGAGCTGAGCAGGCCGCCGAGTCCGAAGGACCTCGCCACACCGTGGGGCCAGCTCGTGCTGCCGTTCCGCATGCACGACAAGGAGGTCCGCCGCGACCGCGACATCGCCTACGCGCCTGGCGGGCGGCGGTTCCTGCTCGACGTGTACCGGCCGCGCGAGCCCGTGTCCGGAAGGCCGGTGCTGCTGCAGGTGCACGGCGGGGCGTGGACGGTCGGGAACAAGGACCAGCAGGGCATCCCGCTGATGCTGCACATGGCCCAGCGCGGGTGGGTGTGCGTGGCGATCAACTACCCGCTCTCGCCCTCGGCGCACTGGCCCGACCACATCGTCGCGGCCAAGCGGGCCCTGGCGTGGATCCGCCAGCACATCACGGAGTACGGCGGCGACCCTGACTACGTGGTGGCCACCGGTGGGTCGGCGGGCGGGCACCTCTCGGCACTGCTCGCGCTCACGCCCAACGACCCGCGCCTGCAGCCCGGCTTCACCGAGATCGACACGAGCGTGCAGGCGTGCGTGCCGCACTACGGGGTCTACGACTTCGCCGCGACGAGCGGGTCGAGGGCGAGCACGACCCGGCGGCACCTGCTCGCGCGCTTCGTCGTCGGCAAGGACCCCGAGGAGTTCCTCGACGAGTACGTGGCCGCCTCCCCGCTGGACCGCATCACCGACAAGGCGCCGCCGTTCTTCGTCGTCCACGGCGAGCACGACACGCTCGTGCCGGTGCGCGAGGCCCGCGAGTTCGTCCGCAGGCTGCGCGAGCTCTCCCCGAACACGGTGGCGTACGCGGAGATCCCCGGCGCGCAGCACGCGTTCGACCTGTTCCCGTCGATCCGCAGCGCCCACGTCGTGCGAGGCGTGGAACGGTTCCTGGAGTGGACCTATGTCCGCTACCTCATCAACTCCGGGGCAGACCCAGCAGCCGCTCGGCCACCACGCTGAGCAGCACCTGCGTGGTGCCGCCCGCGATGCTCAGGCACCGGGTGAGCAGGAACTCGTGCTGCGCGGCCGATGTCGACTCGTCGACCACCACGCCGTGCTCGCCGAGCGCGTCGAGCGCCGCCTCGGCGACCTCCTGCCGGTGCCGCACGCCCAGCAGCTTGCTCACGCTCGACTCCGCGCCCGGTTCCCCGCCGCCGAGCCTGCGCAGCGTGTCGCGCAGCCCGAGCACCGACACCGCGCAGCCCTGCACCACGAGGGCGCCGAGCCGCTCGGTGCCGAGGTCGGGGTGCTCCGCCAGCAGCTGCTCCACGGCCTCGCCCACGGAGGATCCGCCACCGAGGGCCACCCGCTCGTTGGCGAGCGTGGTCCTCGCCAGCCGCCAGCCGTCGTTCACCTCGCCGACCACGTCGGCGTCGGGCACGAACACGTCGTCGAGGAACACCTCGTTGAACCGCGTCTCGCCGGTGATCTCGCGCAGCGGCCTGATCTCGATGCCCTCGGCCCGCATGTCCACGAGGAAGTACGTGATGCCGCGGTGTTTCGGCGCGTCCGGATCGGTGCGCGCGAGGCAGATCGCCCAGTGGGCCTCGTGCGCGAGCGATGTCCACACCTTCTGCCCGCTGAGCCGCCAGCCGCCCTCGGCGCGCACGGCCCTCGTGCGCAGCGAGGCGAGGTCGGAGCCGGCGCCGGGCTCACTGAACAGCTGACACCACGTGAGCTCGCCGCGCAGGGTCGGCCCGGTGAACCGCTCGCGCTGCTCGGCGGTGCCGTGCCGCAGGATCGTCGGGACGGCCCACGCGCCGATCACCAGGTCGGGCCTGCGCACGCCTGCGCGGCGCAGCTCGGCGTCGATGAGCAGCTGCTGCGCGGGGGTCGCGTCGAGCCCGTGCGGCCGGGGCCAGTGCGGCACGAGGTAGCCGGTCTCGGCCAGCCGCTCGCGTTGCCGGTGAGCCTCGAGCCCGGCCAGCTCGGCGGCGAGCCGCCGGGCCTCCACGGCGACGGGGTCGTCCTCGTGCCCGGTGAGGTCGATGTCCAGGGTTCTGCGGGTGCCGGTCAGCGCCAGTTCCGCGGCCCGGCGCCGCCAGCGCGCCGCGCCACCGAGCTGCTGCCGCAGAGCCAGCGCGCGGCGCAGGTAGCGGTGCGCGTCGTGCTCCCACGTGAAGCCGATGCCACCGAGCACCTGGATGCAGTCCTTGGCGTTGTCCACCGCGGCGTCGAGTGCGCCCGCGGCGGCGACGGCGGCGGCGAAGGCGTGCTGAGCGGGGTCCGTGCCGTCCTCGTCGGCCGCCCGCGCGGCGTCCCACGCCAGCGCCGAGGCCAGCTCGGAACGGCACAGCATCTCCGCGCAGAGGTGCTTGACGGCCTGGAACGACCCGATCGGGCGGCCGAACTGCTCGCGCACCCGCGCGTACTCGCTCGCGGTGCGCACGCACCAGGCGGCCACGCCCGCGGCCTCGGCGGCGGCGAGGGTCGCGGCCAGCTCGGGGACCGGCGCGCCGGGCAGCACCGACTCCGGCGGCACCTCCACGGCGGCCAGCTCGGCGCGGGCGAGCGGCCTCGACGGGTCGAACGCGGTCGCGGGCGTCACGGTGACCAGGGCGGCGTCGACGGCGAACCACACGGGCCCGCCGTCGACGCGGGCGGCCAGCAGCAGTTGCCCTGCGTCTCCTGCGTCAGGGATCGCCGGGGTGCGGCCCGACACCACGAGCCCGCCGCCGGGCGCCCGGCTCCCGGACATCTCGCCGGGCCCGAGAGCCACCGCGGCGCGGACGGTGCCCTCGGCCAGTGCCGGGACGAGCTCCTTCGCCACGGGCAAGTCAGGGAACCGCGCCAGCACGAGCCCCGCGAGGAGACTGCCGAACAGCGGCCCCTCCGCGAGCACGGCGGCGGCCTCCTCGACGCCGGCCGCGAGATCGGCCACGCCGGCTCCAGCGCCGCCGAGGGCTTCGGGCACGGCGATCGCGGGCAACCCGATCCCGATGAGACCATCGGGGTCACGCCCGCCTGCCGCCCAGGCACGGATCGACGTGGCCAGTGCGCGCTGCTCATCGGTGATCGCGATCGACACGAGGGCGATTATAGAACGTGTTTCAGTTTTTGGGCGATCAACCTCATACCCGATCCACGTCCGGCATTAGGTACGCTGAGCACGCAAAGTGGAACAAGTTCTGCAACGGGGAGACTGCGGATGGCAAGCAAGCCCAAGGCACCGGCCCAGACGAAGGGCCGGGGCGCGCTGAGCCCGATCGGCGGCGAGGAGCTGGGCTCGGCCGCACAGCGCGACCGGCGCAAGCGCATTCTCGACGCGACGCTCGCGCTGGCCGCCAAGGGCGGGTACGACGCCGTCCAGATGCGGACGGTCGCCGAACGCGCCGACGTCGCCCTCGGCACCCTGTACCGCTACTTCCCCTCTAAGATCCACCTGCTCGTCTCGGGGCTGGCGCGGGAGTTCGAGCGTGCGCAGGACAAGCTCGACCGCGGCTCCATCCCCGGCGACACGCCCACCGAGCGGCTGCTGTTCGTGCTCGGCCGCAACACGCGGATGATGCAGCGCGACCCGCACCTCACCGAGGCGATGGTCCGGGCGTTCATGTTCGCCGACACCACCGCGGCCGCCGAGGTGGAGCAGGTCGGCAGGCACATGGAGAACATGTTCGCCAAGGCGATGGGCATCGACGAGCCGACCGACCACGATCGCGACGTCTTCCACGTCATCGCCGACGTCTGGATGGCGAACCTGGTGGCGTGGGTGACGCGCAGAGCCTCCGCCGCCGACGTCGCCAACCGCCTGGAGCTCTCGGTCCACCTGCTCCTCGACTAGGTCGCCCCGGACGCAGTGGCCGGACGCAGTGAAGGCCACCTTCACTGCGTTGAACGCAGGCAAGGTGGCCTTCACTGCAGCTGAGCCCCGGGGTTACGCGGTGAGCTTCGGCAGCACCTCGCGGCCGAAGGTCTCGATCCACTCCTCCTGGTTGCGGCCCACGTTGTGGATGTAGATCCGGTTGAACCCGGCGTCGATGAACTTCTGCAGCGACGCGCGATGCACGTCGGGATCCGACGACACCACCATGCGGCCCTCGAAGTCCTCCGGGCGCACCAGCTTGGCCATCTGCTCGAAGTCGAACGGCGAGCGGATGTCGGCCTTCGGGAACTTCATGCCACCGTTGGGCCACTGCTCCATGGCGTTCTTCCAGGCCTCGTCGTCGGTCGCCGCCCACGAGAGGTGCACCTGCAGCAGCTTCGGCATGCTGTCCGGGTCCTTTCCCGCCTTCTTGGCGCCCTTCCCGAAGTTGTCGAGGATGCCGGCGAGCTTCTCCAGCGACGCGCCCGGCGTGATCAGCCCGTCGGCGAGCTCACCGGTCTTGCGCGAGGTGTACGGGCCCGCAGAGGCGATGTAGATCGGCGGCGGGGCGTCCGGCAGCGTCCACAGGCGGGTGGTGTGCAGTTTGAAGAACTCGCCGCTGTGCTTGACGTCCTTGCCGGTGAACAGCTTGCGGATGATCTCGAGCGCCTCGAACATCCGGCGCACGCGCTCCGGCGCCTCCGGCCAGTAGCCGCCGATGACGTGCTCATTGAGCGCCTCACCGGAGCCGATGCCGAGCCACGTGCGACCCGGGTACGTCGCCTCCAGCGTCGCTGCCGCCTGCGCCACCATCGACGGGTGCAGCCGGAACGACGGGCAGGTCACCCCCGGCCCGAGGTCTCCCGTGGTGTTCTCGGCGAGCGAGGCCAGCACGCTCCACACGAACGAGGCCTCGCCCTGCGCCGGCACCCACGGCTGGAAGTGGTCGGCCGCCATCTGGCCGGAGAACCCGTGCTGCTCGGCCAGCGCCGCCAGCTTGATGGACTCCCTCGGCGAGAACTGCTCCAGCGCCGCCGCGATGCCGATCTGAACGTCACTCACGCCTGTACCAACCCTTCTGCGTGCCCCTGTGCCTCTCCGATCAACCTACCTCCCGTGACGCTCGGTGAGCGCGGTGAACTCGTCGAGCCTGCGCAGGGTCTCGTCCTCCGGCTTGGTCGGCAGGTAGAACGTCACCCGGTCGACCCCCGCGTCGGCCCACCCGGCGAGGTCCGCCGAAGCCCTGCGCCCGATCGCGAACATCGTCACCGGCACGTCCGGCCTGCCCTGCTCGGCGAGCCACTTCCGGACCCGGCGGATCTCCTCGGGCGTGGTCTCGGCGCGCGGCAGCCAGCCGTCACCGTGCGCGACGAGCCGGGCCAGCGCGGCCGGGCTCTCCCCGCCGATGTAGACCGGCGGATGCGGCCGCTGCACGGGCTTCGGCCACGCGTAGACGGGGTCGAAGTCCACGAACTCGCCGTGGAACTCCGCCCGTTCCCGCGTCCAGAGCGCCTTGAGCGCCTGGAGCTGCTCGTCCATCAGCCTGCCCCGCGTGCGCGGGTCGGTGCCGTGGTTGCGCATCTCCTCGCGGTTCCAGCCGACCCCGACGCCGAACACGAAGCGCCCGCCGGAGAGCAGGTCGAGGCTCGCCACCTCGTTCGCCGTGTGCAGCACGTCGCGCTGCGGCAGCAGTGCCACGCCGGTCCCGAGCAGGAGGTTCTTCGTCACCGTGGCCGCGCCGGCGAGCGCCACGAAGGGGTCGAGGGTCCGGTAGTAGATCCTCGGCAGCTCGCCGCCGCCAGGATAGGGCGACTCCCTGCTGGCGGGGATGTGCGAGTGCTCGGTCACGAAGAGCGAGTCGAACCCGCGCTCCTCCAGCGCCCTGCCCAGCACGTCCGGCCGGATGCCCTCGTCGGTCAGAAAGGTCGAGACACCGAACTTCATATGACCATGGAACCCGGCGTGCGCGCCGATTGTTCCTCCGGCTCAGACGTTGCGCCGGTACTGGCCTCCGACCTCGAAGAACGCCTCGGTGATCTGGCCGAGCGAGCACACCCGCGCGGCGTCCATCAGCACCGCGAACACGTTGTCGCCGCGCGTGGCCGCCTCCCGCAGCTCCTTGAGCGCCTGCTGCGCCTCGTCGTGGTGGCGCCGCTGGAAGTCGGCGAGCCGGTCGAGCTGCGACTGCTTCTGCTCCTCGGTGGCGCGGGCCAGCTCGACCTCCACCTCCTCCTCGTCGGCGTGCGGGTTCCGGAAGGTGTTCACCCCGACGATCGGCAGCGAGCCGTCGTGCTTGAGGCGCTCGTAGAGGATCGACTCGTCCTGGATCTTGCCGCGCTGGTATCCGGTCTCCATGGCGCCCAGCACGCCGCCGCGCTCGGAGATGCGGTCGAACTCGGTGAGCACGGCCTCCTCCACGAGGTCGGTCAGCTCGTCGATGACGAACGAGCCCTGCAGGGGGTTCTCGTTCTTCGACAGGCCCCACTCCTTGTTGATGATCATCTGGATCGCCATCGCGCGGCGCACCGAGCTCTCGCTCGGCGTGGTGATCGCCTCGTCGTAGGCGTTGGTGTGCAAGGAGTTCGCGTTGTCGTAGAGCGCGCACAGCGCCTGCAGCGTTGTGCGGATGTCGTTGAAGCTCATCTCCTGCGCGTGCAGCGAGCGACCCGAGGTCTGCACGTGGTACTTGAGCTTCTGCGACCGGTCGTTGGCGCCGTAGCGTTCCCGCATCGCGACCGCCCAGATCCGCCGCGCGACCCGGCCGAGCACCGAGTACTCCGCGTCCATGCCGTTGGAGAAGAAGAACGACAGGTTCGGCGCGAAATCGTCGATGTCCATGCCGCGCGCCAGGTAGGACTCGACGTAGGTGAACCCGTTGGCGAGGGTGAAGGCCAGCTGTGAGATCGGGTTGGCCCCGGCCTCCGCGATGTGGTAGCCGGAGATCGACACCGAGTAGAAGTTGCGGACTCCCTTCTCGATGAACCACTCCTGGATGTCGGCCATCATCCGCAGGCTGAACTCGGTGGAGAAGATGCAGGTGTTCTGACCCTGGTCCTCCTTGAGGATGTCGGCCTGCACGGTGCCGCGCACCTGCCGCAGCGTCCAGTCGCGGATCTGCCCGGCCTCCTCTGCCGACGGCTCCCGCCCGTGCTCCTCCCGGAACGCGTCGAGCTTCTGGTCGATCGCGGTGTTGAGGAAGAACGCGAGGATCGTCGGGGCGGGGCCGTTGATCGTCATCGAAACCGACGTGCTCGGCGCCGTGAGGTCGAAACCGTCGTAGAGCGCCTTCATGTCGTCGAGCGTCGCGATGGAGACGCCGGACGTGCCGACCTTGCCGTAGATGTCGGGCCGGGTGTCCGGGTCGAAGCCGTAGAGTGTCACCGAGTCGAACGCCGTCGAGAGCCGCTTGGCCTCGGAGTCGGCGGAAAGGTACTTGAACCGCCGGTTGGTGCGGAACGCGTCCCCCTCGCCCGCGAACATGCGGGCCGGGTCCTCGCCCTCGCGCTTGAACGGGAAAACACCCGCCGTGTAAGGGAAGTAGCCGGGCAGGTTCTCGCGACGCAGGAACGACACCAGCTCGCCGGAGTCGCTGTAGCGCGGCAGCGCGACCCTTGGCACGCGGTTGCCGGACAGGGTCTCCCGCCACAGCTGCGTGTGGATCTCCTTGTCGCGGACCTTGAACACCAGCTCCTCGCCCCGGTATTCGTCGGCCAGGCGCTTCCACTCCTCCAGCAGCTTCACGGTCGCACCGTCCACACCGGACTCGGCGTCGGCGAGCAGCCGGTCGAGCGCCTCGGTGTCGGCGCCGGCCGCGGCCAGTTCGTCCCGGGCGGCGGCGAGGTGCTCGCGCCTGCGGACGGCCTCGACCTGGCTCGCGGTCCGGTCGTGGTATCCGCGCACGGTGGCCGCGATGTCGGCGAGGTAGCGGGTGCGGTCGGTGGGGATGATCGTGCTGAGCTCGGTGGAGACCTTGCCCTCCGCCTTCGGCAGCACCCCGGTCGACACCGACAGCCCGCTGCCGGCGAGCAGGTCCCGCAGGTGCTGGTACAGCGCCGTGACGCCGTCGTCGTTGAACTTCGCGGCGCTCGTGCCGAACACCGGCATGTCCTCGGGCGCGGCGTGGAACTCCTCGCGGTTGCGCACGAGCTGCCGGGCCACGTCGCGGCGCGCGTCCTCCGCCCCTCGCCGCTCGAACTTGTTGATGGCCACGGCGTCGGCGAAGTCGAGCATGTCGATCTTCTCCAGCTGCGAGGCCGCGCCGAACTCGGGCGTCATCACGTACAGCGCGTGGTCGACGTGGTCGACGATGCCGGCGTCGCCCTGGCCGATACCCGGCGTCTCGACGATCACCAGGTCGTAGCCGGCGGCCTTGCACGCCAGGATGGCGTCGTCGAGCCCGGCGGGGATCTCGCCGCTGGTGGTACGCGTGGCCAGCGAGCGGAAGAACACGCGGTCGCCGTCGAGGCAGTTCATGCGGATGCGGTCGCCGAGCAGCGCGCCGCCACCCTTGCGCCGCGTCGGGTCGATCGCGAGTACGGCGATGCGGAGCTTGTCCTCCTGGTCGAGCCGGAACCGGCGCACCAGCTCGTCGGTGAGCGACGACTTGCCGGAGCCGCCGGTGCCGGTGATGCCGAGCACCGGCACCGTGCGCGTCCGCGCCGCGTCCCGGATCGCGGTGAGCCACTCCCCCTGCAGAACCTCCTGCTGCAGGCGCGTGATGGTGCGCGCGAGCGTCCGGACGTCACCGGAGAGCAGCTGGTCGACCGACCCCGTCTCCTGAGCCGCGAGGTCGACGTCGCACGCCGCGATCATCGAGTTGATCATGCCGGGCAGGCCCATCTCGAGGCCGTCGTCCGGCGAGAAGATCCGCGCCACGCCGCGGGAGTGCAGCAGCTCGATCTCCTCGCGGACGATGACACCGCCACCGCCGCCGAACACCTTGACGTGTCCGGCGCCGCGCTCCCGGAGCAGGTCGACGAGGTACGTGAAGTACTCGACGTGCCCGCCCTGGTAAGCGCTGATGGCCACGCCCTGCACGTCCTCCGAGATCGCCGCCGTGACGACCTCGTCCACCGACCGGTTGTGGCCGAGGTGGACCACCTCGGCGCCCTGCGACTGGAGGATCCGCCGCATGATGTTGATGGACGCGTCGTGACCGTCGAAGAGGCTCGCCGCGGTCACGAACCGGACGGGGTGCGCAGGCCGGTGCAGTTCGGAGGTCATGCCTCCAAAATACTTGGACTTCCTACTGTTTTGAACCCAAGCTTCACCGTGACGGCGGTCTCAGCCGCCCGGAATCGATTCAGCCGGCGGGGGCCGGGGAACGCAGCGCGATCCACTGGCGCATCGCGTACTCGACCAGGGTGATCAGGGTTTGCTTGGTGGACTCCCGGTCACGGGCGTCGCAGCGCACGATCGGGATGGCCGGGTCGATCGACAACGCCTCTCGAACATCGTTCAGGTCGTGGTGTAACACGCCGTCGAACGTATTCACCCCCACGATGTAGGGCAGGCCCCTGTCCTCGAAGAAGTCGACCGGGGCGAACGAGTCGGCGAGCCGCCTGGTGTCGGCGAGCACCACGGCGCCGATCGCGCCGCGCACCAGGTCGTCCCACATGAACCAGAAGCGCTGTTGGCCGGGCGTCCCGAAGAGGTACAGGATCAGATCCTCGTCGAGAGATACCCGGCCGAAATCCATGGCCACGGTCGTCGTGGCCTTGTTGGGCGTCGCCTCGAGATCGTCGATGCCGGTACTGGCGTCCGTCATCATCGCCTCGGTCGTCAGCGGCACGATCTCCGACACCGACCCGACGAAGGTCGTCTTGCCCGCCCCGAACCCGCCGGCCACGACGATCTTGGCCGACGTCATCGTCTTCGGCGCGGCTTCGCGCGGTGCCTTAAAGCCGACGGAGTCCACTCAAAACCCTTTCCATCAACATCAGATGCGCTTCGGCGCCCTCGTCACCGGAGATGGTCTTGTGCACGGTGACCAGCCCCGTGTCCGCCGCGTCACTGATCAGCACCCGCGCCACGCCGAGCGGGACACGGAGAGCCGCAGCGATCTCGGCGACCGAACGTGGGGTTCGACATTCTTCCATGATCAGCTGGTGCTCGATCTGGTCGGGCACCGCAATCACAGCGGCCTCGCGAGTGGAGACCAAGGTCTCGAGCTCCAGTGGATAGTTCGCCTTCGTCCGGCCGCCAGTGATGGCGTACGGACGGACGAAACCGGTCTCCTCCGCTGGATTCGGCGCTGTGGCCGGTATGAACGGAATGGCTTCGGCCGACACGAACTGCTCCTCTCCGGTCCACGACCGGGTCTCACCGCGCTCCTCCGCCTCGGCTGGCGGGGTGGCCGGTGGTGCTTCCCGGCCGTTTTCCTCACCGGGGTCGTCCCTGCGTTTGCCCTTCTTGCGACGGACACGACCGGAACCCAGCGCGAAACCGCCCAGCACGTCGGCGAACGTGCCCGGGTCGTCCTCGGCCGAGGATCCAGCCCCCGTGCTCATCGCGCGGTCATCCCACCGGTTCGCCGACCAGCGGGCCGCCCGCGCCCTGCAGCTGAGCCCGCAGCTCCGGCGTGAGGATCTGCCCGACGCGGTCGACGAGCAGCGTCATCTCGTACGCCACCTGACCGATGTCGCAGTTGGGCGCGGCCAGCACGGCGAGGCACGAGCCGTCGCTGATGGACATCAGCACCATGATGCCGAGCTCCATCTCCACGACGGTCTCGTTGACCGCGCCCGCCTCGAAGCAGCGTGCCGCACCCTGGGTGAGGCTGACGAGCCCGGAGGCGACCGCGGCGAGCTGGTCGGCCCGGTCGAGGGGGAGCCGGTTGGAGGCGGTGAGCAGCAGCCCGTCCGCCGACACCACCACGGCGTGGGCCACGCCGGGCACCCGCTCGGCGAAGTCGTTCACCAGCCACCCGAACTGATTCTGCTGGGGCTGAGCCCGTTCCGGCGCGGTCATTCACCCTCCACTTTCTCTTGAGTGCTCTCGGTCGCCTGAGCGGTCCGATGCCTGCCTCGGCGAATACCCTGCTGGAAGCTGCTGAGCCTGCCCCTGACGTCCGCGGGGTCGCGTTCGGTCCTCGGCCGGCTCTCGGTCGTGCTCGATGCGGACACGCTGCCGGGAAGCAGCTGTTCACCCCTGCGGCGCCTCGGCAGGCCCGCCGCCGTGTAGCTCGACGGCGAGGACTCGGCAACCGCCTGCACGGTCCGCCACCGGTCGTCGGAGGCGAACGCCCACTCCGAGGCGGGAGCGGCGCCCTGGCTCGCACCGGCCTGCGGCGCGGGTTCCGCGGCCGGCCGTGCCGCCGCGGTGTCCGCCGCCTGCGCCGGTGCCGGCGTCTGTGCCGCCTTCTTCCTCGGCTGCCGCTGTGGCAGTCCCGAGGCGGTGGTCTTCGGCCGCTCGGCCTGCGGCTGGGCCGCGGGCGACTCCGGGGTCTCCGGCTCGGCCGCGCCGCTCTGCCTGCGGCCTCGGCTCACGCCCTGCTGGAAGCTGCTGAGCCTGCTGCGCACGTCGACCGGGTCCCGCGCGGGCAGTTCCGGCTTGCCGTCCTTCTCCTTCGCCGCGGCGTCCGGGGCCGGGCTCGGCGGGACCGCGCTACCGGGCAGGAGCTGTTCTCCCTTGCGACGCCTGGGAAGTCCGGCCTTGGTGTAGTCCGAAGGCGACACCTCCGACACGGCCTGCACGGCGCGCCACCGCTCGTCCGCGGCGAAGTCCCAGCCACTGCGGCCGCCCTGGGACGCCGACGCGTCGGCATCGCTGCGGAACCACACCGAGAGCATCTCGTCGAAGATCGGCGTCGTTTCCGACGGGTCCATGCTCTGCCGGGCGCGGCGCTCGGCGTCGCTCGCCGTGGTGGCCGCGCTCCACCAGTCGCTCACGACGGTGCTGTTGGCGGCGAAGAGTTCCTTGCCGCTCAGCGCATCGTCGGCCTGCGGCTGCTCCGCTGCCGGCTCGGCCGCCTTCTCCGGATCCGGCTGCCGCCCGGTCTCCTCGGACGGCGCCCCGGGAGCCGGCGTGCGTTCGGTGGCCTCCGTGTCCTCGGCAACCGCGCCGTCGGTGACGACCGGGGTGGCCGCGGTGGTCTCCGCCGCCGTCTCCGGGGGCACGACGCCGTTGCGGGACGGCTCGTCGGCCGCGGCCTGCTGGTCGTGCTGCTGGGGCCACCTGGGCGGTGGCACCTGCTGAGTGCGGGCCCCCTCCTCCGGTTCGTCGCGCCCGATCGGCGTGAACAACGCTGTGCCGGACACCTCGTTGGCCGAGGGCGGTGGCGTGCCCTGCGAGAACGCCGGCAGCGCACCCGGCCTGCTCGCGCCGTTGGTCTGCCTGCGGGGCAGCCCGCCGGGGCCCTGACCCGCGGGGGCCGAGGCCTGCGGTGCCTGTGGCAGCTGCGGGGTGGTCTCGCCCCGCGGGGGCATGGACTGCGGCGTGCCCTGGCCGTCCATCACGAGCTCAGCGGGCACCTTCACGGTCGCACGCACCCCGACGATGTCCTTGCCGCCGTGCAGGGCGACGCCGAAGTTGTGCCTGCTCGCGAGCCGGCCGACCACGAACAGGCCCATGCGGCGCGACGTGGCGAGGTCCACCGAGCCCGCCTCGGTCAGGCGCGCGTTGGCCTCCGTCACCTCGGCCTCGTTCATGCCGATGCCGCGGTCCATGATGTCGATCGACAGCGAGCCGTCCTCCAGCTGCCGCGTCGCCACCGTCACCTGTGTCTCGGGCGCGGAGAACGCGGTGGCGTTGTCGAGCAGCTCGGCGACGAGCCGGACCAGGTCGCCCGCGGCGTAGCCGACGACCCGCACCTGAGGCGGCGGCTGCACCACGACCCGCTGGTACTGCTCGATCTCCGACACCGCGGCCCGCAGGACGTCGGTGGTGCTGACGGGCTGGCCGGACCTGCGGCCCGGCTCCGCGCCGGAAAGCACCATGAGGTTCTCGTTGTTGCGCCGCATGCGCGTGGCGAGATGGTCGAGCTGGAACAGCGTCGCCAGCTGGTCGGCGTCCTCCTCGTCGCGTTCGAGCCGCTCGATCAGCTGCAGCTGCCGCTGCACGAGGCTCTGGCTGCGCCGCGACAGGTTGACGAACACGCTCGCGTAGCCGGTGCGCATGCCGGCCTGCTCGACGGCGAGGCGCAGCGCCTGGCTGTGCACGGCGTCGAACGCTCTGGCGACCTCGCCGATCTCGTCGTTGGTCCCGACGGGCACGGGCTGCACGTCCGTGCTCTGCGACCGGCCCTCCTGGATCGTGCGCACGGCCGAGGGCAGGTCGTGCTCGGCGACCTCCAGTGCCCTGGTGCGCAAGAGCTTCAGCGAGCGCAGCAGCTGCCGCGTGATGAGAAAGACCACGGCCGCCGCGAGCAGCAGCGCGATGACGAGGACCACGGCGAGCACGACCACGCCAGTGCTCGCGCCGTCGGCCAGCTCGCCCGCCGTGCTGGTGAGCTCGCCGCCGAGCCTGTCGCTGACGTCTCCGAGGCTCGTGAACACGGCGCCGGAGGTGTCGGCCCACTGCTGCTCCGAGGTCGAGCCGAAGCCCGCGGAGCCACCCGAGTCCTGCTCGGCCAGCACCGTCTTGACCACGCGGTCGCGGTTGTCGAAGTCGTCCCCGCGGACCGTGGAGTCGAAGTCCTGGAGCTGGGCGCCGGTGGCGGCGATGCGGAACTCCGCGAGTCGGTCGGTCAGCCGCACGTCCGACGTGCGGACCTGGTTGAACTCGCTCGGCGCGAGACCGCCGCGGCTGATGCCGTAGCCGATCAGCGCCTGCTGGACCGACACCTCTTCCCGCGCGACTAGCAGGTCGTGCAGTGCGCTCGGCGTGCCGCCGAGGCCGTCGTCGCCCATGCCGGCCACGACCGCGACGTCGAGGTTGAGCAGGGCCGAGGTGATGCTCGAGTACTCGGTGACGGCCGGCACGGGGCCGACCTGGCCCGCGGCGACCTGATCGCGCAGGCTGCCGAGCCGGCCCAGCTGATCGCTGACCTCCTGACGAGGGCCGGCGATGCCGTCCAGCTCGGCGGCGCCCGCCGCGGACGTGAGCGGACCGGCCGCGCGGTCGACGGCGGCTCGCGCGTCGCGCAGCTCCGGTGAGTTCAGGCCGGAGCCGTCGGTGAGCAGCCGCGCTGTCTGCGTGCGCTCACGCTGCAGGCCGTCGAGCACGGCGCGCGTGGAGGCGCCGAGGTCGGCGAGCTGCGCCACGCGGTCGTAGCGGTCGGAGCGCTCGATCTGGTTGCCGAGCGTGATGCCGCCCAGCACGAGCGCGATGACGATGGGGACCAGCGTGACGGCGCCGAGCTTGACGGGCAGGCTCCAGTCGCGCCATCGCACGAGGGCACGCCACTTGGACGGCGTCGGGGCCGGCTGGCCGAGAAGCGTCCCCACGGGCACTTGACCTTCTCCAGCAACGGTCACGAAGGTGACTCCTCTTCCGGCTTGCTCGCTGACTGCGGACGGCTCATGGCTCCTCGCCTACCGGGTCCCGTCAGGCGAGGCCAAGTGTCGTACGCGACCAGTCGTGTACCGCATGTGAGCCCATCCTTCGCCGCTGGTCCTCGCCAGCATTCAGCCGTTCTCGTACGTCTACCGGCACGACGTCCGTCAACCCCCTGAGGGCACCGCACATCGCATCATGCGAACTGCACAGCGTCCAGGCGCGCATCAGTGCCCAATTGACTTCGGTCGAGGTGCCAGAAAGCGTACACCAATCGGGTGCTCGGCAAATGTTCTCGATCTATGGCCCGTGACCAGCGGAAATACCGATTCTCACTCTTCGGTGGCCCACCGAATCACCCGACGGCGATCCGGTCCCCGGCAATTCGGTTACCGCATTCATGGCAAGCAAGGCATCAAGCATCACCCACATAGAGCAATGGACACCTTCTAGCCACTCGAACGGCCTAGTCGACACGCCGTCACGGTGGAGTGAACACACCAAAGAGTCCCCGATGTTGTGGCTTCGGCGAACGGGATGTATCCGGTGCTTCTTAACGGGTTCAGCGTCTCGGCCAGGGGATCTTCACCGAAGCGTGACATCGCGGACACTGCGGTCCAGACCCCGCTCTCCCATCTTGGCGTGCTACCCAGGGTAAACCACACCGGCTTCGATCTCGGGAATCATTCACCCATTACCCCACGACACCCCGCTGACCATGACCGAACGCGACCCCGGAGCCGGTCGAGCAGGGTGAGCCTGCGATTTAGCCTGGCCTTACCCGTGATCAGGGTCCCGGAAGCGCGTTCCGGGACATCGCGACAAGCCACGTTCGTGATGCCGGCGGCCCCCAGCGCCCGAGCCGCCGTCCGGCGCGCCCAGGAAGGCCGCCGGGACGCATTCCACCTCCATCCGGAATTGTCGGCACAGCGCGCGCGAAGGTCGGATTCGCGCCGCGGCCATTTCACGGCGAACTATTCGGACAATGGCCAAAGCCATATATTTCCGGCACCCGGCGTGCTATTCGAATGGGCGCCTCCCCACCGTGGCGCCGAGAGCTGACGCCGAGGTCAGGACTGCAACTTCACCGCTCGCGCGCCGCTCTGCTCCGCACGGAATGGAGCCGCGTTCCCACGGCGCGCCGGGACCTGAGACGCTGGGCAGGGTGAGTACCACGCTCGATCGAATTCGCGGCTTCCTCGCCGAACACGACCCGCCCACTCCCTGTCTCGTGATCGACGTCGACACCGTCCTGGAGCGCTACCGCACACTGGCCGCGACCTTCGAAGGCAGCCGCGTCCAGTACGCCGTCAAGGCCAACCCCGAGCCCGCCGTGCTGCGCGCGCTCGTGGCCGCGGGCGCCTCCTTCGACGTCGCGAGCCCGGCGGAGATCGAGCTGTGCCTCGCCGCGGGCGCCGCTCCGGAGACGCTGTCGTACGGCAACACGGTCAAGAAGCCTGCCGACATCGCGTTCGCCCACCGCGCGGGCGTGCGCGAGTACGTGGTCGAAGCCGAGAGCGACCTGGTCAACGTCGCCGAGCGGGCGCCGGGCGCGGAGGTGTCGGTGCGCCTGCTGGTGGAGGCGCCCGCGTCGGTGACGCCATTCGGCCGCAAGTTCGGCTGCGCCGCCGACCAGGCCGTGCCGCTCCTGCTGCGTGCCGCCGAACTCGGCCTCGATCCAGCCGGGGTCAGCTTCCACGTCGGCTCTCAGCAGCTCGACACCGGCGCCTGGGACCTCGCGATCGCCTCCGCCGCCAAGGTGTTCACGGCGACGGCCGAACACGGCGTGCCACTGCGCAGGCTGAACGTCGGCGGCGGCATCAGTGTCGCCTACACCGGGCCGGCGCCCGCACCGGCCGACTACGCCGCCGCGATCGGCGCGGCCCTGCGCGAGCACCTTCCGGGGCAGGAACCCGAGGTGGTGCTCGAACCGGGCAGGGCGATCGTCGCCGAGGCGGGGCTCATCCGCTGCGAGGTCGTGCTGGTGTCCCGCAAGTCCGCCGACGACCCGGAACGCTGGGTGTATCTCGACGTCGGCCGCTACAACGGGCTGGCCGAGACGGAGAACGAGGCGATCGCGTACCGGCTCGAGGTTGTCACAGATCACTCGACGGCGGACGGGCCGGTGATCATCGCAGGTCCGACATGCGATGGTGACGACGTGCTGTACCAGCGGACGCCCTACCGGCTGCCCCTGTCCTTGCGGCCGGGCGACCGGATCGACATCCTCTCCGCCGGTGCCTACACGGCGAGCTACTCGTCTGTGGCGTTCAACGGTATCCCGCCCCTGCGCACCTACTGCATCCACAGCATCCATGAAGGGAGGCCCCCGAGTGCCGAGTGAGTTCGCCGAGGTCGGCGTTTTCTCCGGCAGGCACGTCCTGGCCGAGCTGGACGGCATCGAGCCGGGAGTGCTCGACGACGAGCGGTTCCTGCGCACCACGCTCGCGGACACGCTGACCACGGCCGGGGCGACCGTGCGCGAGGTGATCGCACACCGGTTCGAGCCCCAGGGCGTCACCGTGCTCGCCATGCTGGCCGAGTCGCACGCCTCGGTGCACACCTATCCGGAGATCGGCGCGGTGTTCGTCGACGTGTTCACGTGCGGCGACCGGGCCGATCCCGAGGAGGCCGTGCGGCTGCTCGCCGCCGCGCTCGGCACCGGCTCACTGACCATGAAGACCGTCCAGCGCGGACGGCAGGCCACCACCGCGGGGGCGTGAGATGACCAAGCAGATCGTCGAACCGCTCGGTCCCGGCCTCACCCGGATCTGGGACGTGTCGGAGACCATCCTCGACACCCACACCGACTTCCAGCACGTCGTGATCGGGCGGACCGCCCAGGGCATCACGCTGTTCTGCGACGACGAGCGGCAGAGCACGGAGCAGAGCCAGCTCGTCTACCACGAGGCGCTCATGGTGCCCGCGCTGCTGCTGGCCGACCAGGTGCGCAACGTGCTGGTGGTCGGTTCCAGCGAGGGCGTCGCGAGCCAGCTCGCCGTCGCCCACGGCGCCGGGCTGGTCCACCACGTCGACATCGACCACCTCGCCGTGCGCGCGTGCGCCGAGCACCTGCCCTACGGCTACACACCTGCCGAGCTCGCCGAGGCCGAACGGGGCGAGGGCCGGGTGCGGGTGCACTACCGCGACGGCTTCGACTTCCTCGCCACCACGCGGACCCGCTACGACGTCGTGGTGATCGACCTGCCGGACGAGAACACCGACGAGCAGGCACAGCACAACCGGCTCTACGAGACGGGCTTCCTGCGCAGCTGCGCAGCCGTGCTCGCCCCCGGTGGCGTGGTGACCTGCCAGGCCGGCTGCCCGACGCTGTGGCGCAACGACACGCTGCTCGCGGCGTGGCGCCGGTTCACCGAGGTGTTCGGCACGGTCGTGTACTTCGGCTCCGACGAGCACGAGTGGGCGTTCCTTTCCGGCCGCACCGACGTGGTGGCCGACCCGGTGGGCGCCATGACCACGCGGCTCACGGCCGGAACGGGCTACCGCCCCGCCTCGATCGACGCCGAGACGCTGCGCGGCTGCACCGTGCCGCCGTACTCGGTCAGAGCTTCCGGCCCTCGGTGACGCGCTGGGTGACCTTGCGCTCGACGTAGAAGGAAAGGAGGGGGACGCAGCCGGCGAGCAGGACGCCGACGGTCCCCTTCACCGACCAGCGGGCCTTGAGCGCGAGGTCCACCGCCACGACGAGGTAGATCATGTAGATCACGCCGTGGATGGGCGAATAGATCGCGGACGGGCCCGGGTTGTCGAAGCCGTAGCGCACGATCATCACCACGCACAGCCCGATCAGCCCGATGCCGGTGGCGAAGGCCGCGATGCGGAACCGCTGGAGTGGTCCACGCAGGGACGTCGCGGCCGGAGCCGCCTGCGTCTCGTCGCGGTCGGTCGTCACCATGTCATGTCACCTCTTGATCGCGGGCGTTCAACTCGGCCAGGTACCTGTTGTAGGCGGCCAGCTCCTCGTCCTCGTCGTCGGCAGGCTCGGAGGACGGAGCCTGGCGCGCGGCGGGACGGGGCGCCGGGACCTCGGCGGGCCTGCGGCCCCACTCGGCCCGGCCACTGCTCGTCGTGTCCCCTCCGCTCGCGCCGTGCTGCTCGGCTTCCTTCGCCTGACGGCTCAGCCTGCGGATGCGCCAGAACATGAAGGCCGGGAAGAGCCCGAACAGCGGCCACTGCAGTACGTAACCCAGGTTCTGGAACGTGCCGCCGGCCGAGGAGTACCGCTCCCACTGCCACCAGGCGAGCCCGCAGCAGATCACCAGGCTCAGCACCGAGACGCCGACGATCGCGAGCCGGCGTGCCGTCGTTGAGCTCGGGGACACGCCATCGAAACTAGCACCTACCCCGAGGTGAGGGCCGCCACAGGTCAGCCCTGCGCGGTCTGGGCCTGCCTCGCGTAGGTGTCGGCGAGGCCGAAGACCTTCTGCGCGTACTCGACGGAGTTGTTGTAGGACATGATCCCGGCCCACCAGCCCTCGGCGCTGGCCATGTCGCGCCCGCCCGCGCACAGGTAGCGGGCCGCGGTGAGCGCCGCGTCGTCGATCTGATGCGGGTCGGCGAGCCCGTCACCGTTGCCGTCGCTGGCCCAGCGCTCCCAGGTCGAGGGGATGAACTGCATCGGGCCGACGGCCCGGTCGTGCACCGGGTCGCCGTCGAGCCTGCCGCCGTCGGTGTCGGGGATGGCCCGCACCCCGGCGGAGCCGTT
Organism: Prauserella endophytica; assembly: GCF_005146945.1. GTDB lineage: Bacteria > Actinomycetota > Actinomycetes > Mycobacteriales > Pseudonocardiaceae > Prauserella_A > Prauserella_A endophytica. Next base: position 18,077 of record NZ_SWMS01000010.1, on the reverse strand, counting down.
GAGCGGGACGCCGATGATCGGGGTGGACGGCCTGCCGTCGTCGCCCAGCACCGCGTCGCGGTACTGGCCGTGATCCGACTCGACACGGCCGATCCCGGCGAGGGTCGCCCAGGAGATCCGGCAGTCCGGCTGGTGGGCCCGCAGCGCGAGCTCGGCGTTGCCATAGGCCCGCAGGGCCCTTGCCGGGACGCCGACCGCGGCCGACGTCCGTTCCGCCCACGCCCCGAGCGGGTCGCCCGCCTGTTGCTGCGGCCGGACCTCGCCGCCGCCGGTCTCGGCACCCGCGATCGTGTCGGCCGCCGGGATCACCGATCCCGGCTCGACGTCGGCTGGCTCCACCTGGAGCGCCGGGATGTCGGTGGTCGTCGGGCTCGCCTCCGGGGTGCCCGCGCGGGCGAGGAGCCACGCTCCCACGCCCGCCACGCCCAGCACGGCGACGACGATGACCAATCGGACGAGGGCCGCCCAGCCTGGACGCGTCGTCTCCCGCGTCCCCGGATCCTGCACCGCTGGGCCTCCACCTGACCGACCTTGTGACCTACTGACAACGAGCCGGTGCAGCCTAGCGTTACGGGGACTGGAAGGAGATCAGCTGGCGGCGTCGCGGCGCTGGCGCGAGAGCCTGGCCACGCACCACGCCGGGGCGCTGCCGCGACGCAGGTGCTCGAGCACGGTGAGCGGGCCGAGCCGCTTGCTCAGGTCGGCGGGCGCGAGGCCCGCGGCCCGGTAGTCGAGCGCACGCTGGTCGAGCGGGCTGATGCCGGCGTCCCACCACGCCTCGGCCTCGCTCACGTCGCCGATCATCTGCCACCAGCCTGCCGCGGCCGTCAGCAGCTCGTCGGGGACCTCGGGAAGTCGCTCACGCATGGCGGCGAGGTAGCCGGGATCGGCGGCGTCGACCGGCGCCCAGCTGCCGGCACCGGTGTTCCTGCGCTGTCCCGGGATGCCCGGGGCCGGCTGGGAGGTCTGCGGGGCCTCCGCCAGCCACGCCGACGCGATCCTGGTGATCTCGCGGTCCTCGGCGCTCTGCTCGCGCTCGGACGTCCACTGCCGGATCACCGCGTCAACTCCGGGATCTCGCATCCCTGCCTCCTCTGCAACGGCACTGCTGTCGTATCGCAAAAGACTGGTCGAGCAACGTTGTTCGAGATGTGGAGCGTGAGGCCTGGGGAACCGGCCGATCACGCAATGTGAGCACCGTATGAGAGTGAGCCAGCCCTCCGCCAGACCCTCTCGGTGACCAATCCGTTGACCAGCGTCTTAACCCCCTGAATCCACCCGGATGGTGGAGCAACCGAGCTGGAAGGCCAGTTTCGCGACAGAGGGTGATCACACCGGCCCGCGCGCGACAAACCGACCGGCACCGGTTCAACGGTGCCGGTCGGGCGCGGTTTCGGGTCAGGAGAAGAGGCTCTGCACGAACGTGACGATGGCTTCGGCGCCGTCCCGGAGCCAGCCGAGCGCGGCCTGGACGGCATCGGCCGACTCGGTCGGCCGCGTGATCAAGAAGAACAGGACGAGTGCGACGACGCCGAAGATGAGTACTTTCTTGAGACCCGGCGACATAGCTCCATCCGATTCATCTCGGCGGCACCGAAACGTGCACGGTGACCGCGCTGCTCTCCCCGCGCAGTACACCGCCATGATGCCCTACCCCAAGGCATCCCGACGGGTAATCACGCGAATGGGCGTTGGTAGTGACTGCCCGTAGGTCGTGAAATCCCTTCAGTCCGGCTGACAGAGGTCACCCTAGGCGTGATCAACAACCCGCGGTGGGTACGACACGCCTCACGCCGTCACTCCCCCGTCGCGTAGCTGCGCGATCTCGCCGTCGCCGAGTCCGAGCTCCCGTAGCACCTCGGCGGTGTCGGCACCCTTCTCGTGCGGAGGCTCCGGGGTCGCGGGCGGCGTGCGGTCGAACTTGGGCCCCGGCGCGGGCTGCGTGACGCCACCGACGTCGACGAACGTGCCGCGCGCCGCGTTGTGCGGGTGCTCCGCCGCCTCCCACGGCGAGAGCACCGGGGTGAGGCACGCGTCCGTGCCCTCCGCCTTCGCGACGAGCTCGTCGCGGGTGTGCTTGCCGATCGCCTCCGCGAGGATCTTGCGCAGCCGGGGCCACTCGCGCTGGTCGAGGTGCACGGGAAGCTCGTCGGCGTCGAGGTCGAGCACCTGCACGAGCGCCGCCCAGAACCGCATCTCCAGCGCGCCGACGGCCACGTACTTGCCGTCGGCGCACTCGTAGGTGTCGTAGAAGGGCGCGCCGCCGTCGAGCAGGTTCTCGCCGCGGCCGCCCTCCCACACACCGCTGGCCTTGAGACCGTAGAGCTGGGTGGTGAGCAGGGCGGCCCCGTCGACCATCGACGCGTCCACCACCTGCCCCTTGCCAGAGGAGGTCCGCTCGTACAGCGCCGCGAGGATGCCCATCGCGAGGAACAGCCCGCCGCCACCGAAGTCGCCGAGGAAGTTCACCGGCGGCACGGGGCGTTCCCCGGCCCTGCCGATGGGCTCGAGCGCCCCGGCGAGGCCGAGGTAGTTGATGTCGTGCCCGGCGGCCTGCGCGAGCGGCCCGTCCTGGCCCCAGCCGGTGACCCGGCCGTAGACGAGCCTCGGGTTGCGCGCGTGCAGGTCCGCCGGACCGAGCCCCATCCGCTCGGCCACGCCGGGCCGGTAGCCCTCCACGAGCGCGTCGGCCTTCTCGGCCAGTTTGAGCACCAGCTCGACGCCCTCGGGCGTCTTGGTGTTCACGCCGATCGTCCTTCGCCCGCGCAGGAGCGGGTCGTAGGGCAGGCCGAGCACGTCCTCACCCGGCACGACGCGGTCGACCCGGATCACGTCGGCGCCGAGGTCGGCGAGGATCGTGCAGGCGAACGGCGCCGGGGCCAGCCCGGCGAGCTCGATCACCTTGAGGCCGCTGAGCGGACCAGCCTTCATCGCGGAACTCCCTTTCAGAGCGTGCGAGAGATGATGTCCTTCATGATCTCGCTGGTGCCACCGAAGATCCGCGAGATGCGGACATCGGCCCAGGCTCGCGCGATCGGGTACTCCATCATGTAGCCGTAGCCACCGAAGAGCTGCACGCAGTCGTCGACCACCTTGTTGACACGCTCGGTGGTCCACAACTTCGCCATGGCCGCGCCCTGCACGTCCAGCTCGCCCTTCAGGTGCCGCTCGATGCACTGGTCGAGGAACGCGCGCGCCACGGCGGCCTCGGTGGCGGCCTCGGCGAGCTTGAACTTCGTGTTCTGGAAACCGAAGACGGGCCGACCGAACGCCGTGCGCTCCTTGGTGTAGGCCAGCGTCTGCTCCACGGCGGCCTCCATGCCCGCCACCGCGGTGACCGCGATGATCAGCCGCTCCTGTGGCAGCTGCTGCATGAGCTGGATGAAGCCCTGCCCCTCCTCGTCGCCGAGCAGGTTCGTGGCGGGCACGCGGACGTCGTCGAAGAACAGCTCGGCGGTGTCCTGCCCGCGCAAACCCACCTTGTCGAGCACGCGGCCGCGGCGGAAGCCGGGGGTGTCGGTGGGCACGGCGATCAGGGAGAGACCCTTGGCACCCGCCTCGGGGTCGGGGTCGGTCTTGACGGCCAGCACCACGAGGTCGGCGTGGGCCCCGTTGGTGATGAACGTCTTGGCGCCGTTGATGACGTACTCGTCGCCCTGGCGTACGGCGCGGGTCTTGATGCCCTGCAGGTCCGACCCGGTGCCCGGCTCGGTCATGCCGATGGCGCCAACGTACTCGCCGCTGGCGAACTTCGGCAGCCACTCCTTCTTCCTCTCCTCGGAGGCGTACGCGAGGAGGTAGTGCGCGACGATTCCGTTGTGGACGGACACGCCCCAGCCGCCGTCGCCGCTGCGCGCCTGCTCCTCGTACAGCACGGCCTCGTGGGCGAACGTGCCGCCGCCACCGCCGTACTCCTCCGGAATGGACAGTGCGAGCAGGCCGACCTCACCGGCCTTGGTCCACAGCTCGCGGTCGACCTGCTTCGCCGCGATCCAGCGCTCCTGGTTCGGCGTCAGCTCCTTCTGGCAGAAGGTCTTCGCGAGCTGCCGGAAGTCGTCGAGATCCTCGGTCATCCACGAGCTTCTCTGGATGTTCAGCGGCACGGGCCTGCCCTCCTGATCCCCGATGACTGGAAAACAATCCAGTTGGAATGTAAGTTCTGACCGGAATGTACATGCGTCCGGCGGACGGGTAAAGGGGGCGGCGTGACCACGGCACGGGGACACCGCACGCAGGCCGAACGGCGCGAGCAGACCAGGACGGCGCTGCTCGACGCCACGATCGACTGCCTCGTCGAGCTGGGCTACCCGCGCACCTCCATGCAGGAGATCTGCGCGCGGGCCGGCGTGTCCAAGGGCGCCTTCCAGCACCACTTCGCGGCGAAGGCCGAGCTCATGGCCGCCGCGGTGGAGCACCTCACCAACCGGCTCAAGGAGCAGCGCGAGCCCGAGATCGGCAGGCTGCCCGAAGGGCCGGAGCGGATCGCCGCCGCCGTCGACCTGCTGTGGGACTCCTACTCCGGCACGCTCGCCACAGCCGCCATGGAGCTGTGGATCGCCGCGCGCACCGATCCCGAGCTGCGCGCGGCGATGCGCCCCGTCGACCGCGCGCTGGGCCGCTCGACGCTGGAACAGATCGCGACCCTCTCCGGCGACCTGCCGAGAGAGAAGGTGGAGACGCTGTACTGGCTGACCGTGAACATCACCAGGGGGCTCGCCCTCGACGCCGAGCTCGGCGGTGACCCGCATCGCCGCAAGCAGCTGCTCGACGAGTGGAAGCGCATCGCCGTGGCCCACCTCGCAGGTTGAGGGTTCACAGCACGGGCACTGGCGGCCATACTCACGGTATGTTGTACTCGTCGGTAACAACGTCGCTAACGGAGGCGCCATGACGAGCACCGTTCCCGCACGCACACAGCTGCCGGGCACGATCGGCGGGGTGGCCGGCGCCCCGCCCGCGAGCAGGGCCACCACACTGGTCAACCGCGTCGCCGGGGGTGAGGACTCGGCGCCGGTCGAGATGAAGGCCCCCTTCACCGGCCTGACCACGGCGGTCCTGCCGCAGGCCACCGACGCCGACACCCGCGCCGTGTTCGCCAAGGCGCGCCACGCCCAGCGCACGTGGGCCGCCCGGCCGGCCGCCGAGCGCGCCCGGGTGCTGCTCCGTTTGCACGAACTCGTGCTCCGGCACCAGGACGAGGCGCTGGACCTGGTGCAGGTGGAGGCGGGCAAGGCCCGGCTCGACGCCTTCGACGAGGTCAGCGCCACCGCGCTCGTCGCAGACCATTACGGCAGGCATGCCGCGCGCCTGCTCGCCCCGAGGCGGGCGCCGGGCGCGCTGCCGGTGCTGACCAAGGCGGGCGAGGTGCGCCACCCCAAGGGCGTGGTCGGGATCATCTCGCCCTGGAACTACCCGCTCGCGCTCACTGCGATGGACGTACTGCCCGCGCTCGTGGCCGGCAACGCCGTCGTCCAGAAGCCGGACAACCAGACGGCGCTGTCCGCGCTGTGGCTGCACGAACTCGCCGAGCGGGCCGGCCTGCCCGTGGACGCCTGGCAGATCGTCCTCGGCAGGGGCTCGCGGATCGGCGACGCGATCGTCGAGGAGTCCGACTACGTCTGCTTCACCGGCTCCACCCCGACGGGCAAGGACCTCGCGGGCCGCATCGCCACGCGGCTCACCGGCTACTCGCTCGAACTGGGCGGCAAGAACCCGATGATCGTGCTGCCCGACGCCGACGTCCGCAAGGCGGCGGCCGGCGCGGTCACCGCGTGCTTCGCCTCGGCCGGACAGCTGTGCGTTTCGGTGGAACGCATCTACGTCCAGGAGAGCATCCGCGAGGAGTTCCTCCGGGAGTTCGCCGCGCGCACCGAGGCGCTGCGGCTCGGGGCCGCGCTGGACTACACCGCGGGCATGGGTTCCCTGACGTCGCGGGAACAGCTGGCCGCCGTGTCGTCGCATGTGGACGATGCGCGAGCCACGGGGGCCACCGTGGTCACCGGCGGGCGGCCCCGGCCGGATCTCGGGCCGCTGTTCTACGAGCCCACGATCCTCACGGGTGTCACCGAACGCGCCAGGCTGTTCGCCGAGGAGACCTTCGGCCCGGTCGTGTCGGTCTACGGCTACTCCGAAGTGGACGATGCGGTGGAGCGCGCCAACGACACGCCGTTCGGGCTCAACGCGAGCGTGTGGACGCGGGACGCGCGCCGCGGCTGGGACGTCGCCGCACGGCTGAAGGCGGGCACGGTCAACGTCAACGAGGGCTACGCGGCCACGTTCGGCACGGTCGGCGTTCCGATGGGCGGTATGAAGGACTCCGGCGTCGGCCGGCGCAACGGCGCAGAGGGCCTGCTCAAGTACACCGAGGCGCAGGCGATCGCCGTGCAGCGGGGCCTGCGGCTGCGCCCGCCGCGCGGCCTGCCGCCGGCCCTGTGGACCAAGGCGATGACGGCGGGCATGAAGGCCCTGCGGCACCTGCCGGGGCGCTGAGCGTGCGCGTGACGGGAGCACCGCCGCGTTCGCAGTGAAGGCCACCTTGCCTGCGCCCGCCCGTCTCCCCCACCGCCGAGACGGAGGCGCTGTGCGCCGCTGTTCCCGATTCCACGCGGTGAAGGTGGCCTTTGCAGCAGGCAGGGTGGACTCGACTGCGGAGGGGGTCGGTACCTGCGGTTACTGCGCCGCCTTGGTCAGCAGGCCCTTGTCGTAGGCGATGGCGACGGCTTCGGCGCGTCTGCTCGCGCCGAGCTTCGCCATCGCCCTCGACAGGTGCACGCTCACCGTCTTCTCGCTGATGAAGAGCTCCTCGCCGACCTGGCGGTTGGTGCGGCCGAGGGCGACCCGTTCGAGCACCGAGCGTTCCCGCTCGGTGAGCAGGTCGACGGTCTCCCTCGGCGGCGCCAGGCCTGGCAGCGCGATCCGCCCCCGTTTCGCGAGCGCCCGTGCGGCCGTGCGCAACGGCACGGCGCTGAGCCGCTCGGCCAGCGCATGCGCCTCGCCCAGCTCCTGCGCGGCGAGCCCGGTGTCCCCTGCTGCCAGCAGCGCGTCGGCGTGGTGCAGCCGGCAGATCGCCTGCTCGTACACGGCGCCGTAGCCGAACCCCTTGGCCGCCTTGGCCCACAGCGCCGGATCGGCGGGCCCGGTCAGGCCACTCGCCGCCGCCTCGGCCCTCGCGAGCCATGCCTGCCCCTCAGGGCCGAGCGTGTCCGTGCGCGGGCGGCCGCGCTCGGCGCAGTCGCGGACGTGGGCCAGCAGCTCCTCCCCCGCCGATACCGCGGCGCCCGCCGCGGCGACGTCGGCGCGGAGCCGGGCCGCGGCCGCCCACGCGGCGGCGGCCTCGATGCCCAGCGCGCCGACGCGGATGCCGCCGATCGCCCTCGGGGACAGCTCGTCCAGCCAGCCGATGCCCTCGCGGCACCGGCGCACGGCCTCCTCGTACTCGCCCTGCCAGTACGCCAGCTCGATCCCGCCCGAGCTGGCCGCCAGCGCGATCCAGAGGTCGGAGCGGAGCTGGCTCCGCAGCTCGGGCATCAGCCGCTCGGCCTCGGCGAAGCGGCCCCTCGCCACCAGCAGGTGGACCCACGCGGTGTTCATGATCGTGGTGGCGGTGCTGGACACCGAGGAATTGGGGCGCTCACCGCGGTCCTCGGGCCAGTCGCCGCTGGTGTAGCGCAGGGCGACGTAGCGCACCCGGGAGCCGATCCCGAAGGAGCTCCAGGTCAGCCCCGTCTCCTCGGCCCGTTCGATCGCCTGCCGGTACAGGTCGAGCGCGGCCGGGATCTCGCCCTGGTCGTCGTGGCTGAGGGCGTGGTAGTACAGCGCCCGCAGCTCGACGTGGAGCGCGCCCGCCGCACGCGCCTTGCGCACGGCCTCCACGAGCCGCTGCCGGGCCTCCTCCACGCGCGCCGCCGAGTCGGCCAGCGCACCGAGCGTCACCAGTGCCGAGGCCTCCGCACCGCCGACCCCGGCCGCGCGGGCGTCGGCCACGGCGGTTTCGGCGCTCCACCACGCCTCGTCGAGCCGCTGCTGGCCCCGCAGGATCTGCGCGCGCGTGGCGAGCACCCACGCCCTCGCCCGGCTCGGCTCGCCGTCGGCGACCAGTTCCCACGCTCGCTCGATCGCCCCTGGAGCCTCGTCGCACGTGCTGTCCAGGCTCAGCAACGACTCCGCGAGCCTGCGCCACGCCATCGCGGAACGGGCCCGGTCGAGATCGGGCGAGAGCGTCTGCACGGCCGAGCGCGCGAACGCGATCGCGCGCTCCGGATCGCCGGACACGCCCGCGTAGTGCGCGGCCTCCTGCAGCAGCCGCAGCTCGTCGTAGCCCTCCGGCCTGCCGCTGTCCGGCACGGCGTCCCAGATCTCCAGCGCCTGCTCGATGTGCCGCAGGGCCGTGCCGGGCGCGCCGAGCCGCTCTGCCTCGTCGGCGGCCTGCACCAGCGCGGTCAGTGCCGTGCGGAAGTCCTTGCTTCGCAAGCTGTGGTAGGCGAGCTTGGCCTCGTGCCCGCGGCCCTGCGGGGTCGCCCGGATCCTGGCCGCGTACGCGGCGTGCATGCGGGTCCGCTCGCCGGGCAGCAGGTCACCGTAGACGGCTTCCTGCAGGAGCGCGTGCCGGAACTGGTAGAAGCCCCGCTCGATCACCAGCACGTGGTGCTGGACGGCCTCGCGCAACGACTCGTCCAGCTCCAGCTCCCCGAGCCCCGACACCTCGGCCAGCGCGGCGTGCGACACGGCGTCGCTGGCGACGGCGACCGCACGCAGCACGCGGCGGGTGTCGGGGGCGAGCCGCTCCAGCCGCGCGAGCAGCAGCTCGGCGAGACCCGCGGGCACGTCGTCGCCACTGGCGCACGAGGCCAGCAGTTCCTCGGCGAAGAACGGGTTGCCCTCCGAGCGGGCGACCAGGTCGGCCACTGTCTCCGCCGTGAGCGGCTCCTCGGCCAGCGCCTCGACGAAAGCCCGTGCCTCCGCCTCGACGAAGGGCCGTAGGTCCACGCGTTCGACGGTCGGCAGGCGCACCAGCTCCACGAGCAGCGCGCGCAGCGGATGCGTGCGGTAGACGTCCTCCTCGCGGTAGCTGCCGATCACGAGCAGGCGCTGCGACCGCAACCGCGAAGCCAGGAACGACAGCAGGTTGCGCGTGGCGCCGTCGGCCCAGTGCAGGTCCTCCAGCACCAGCACGACGGTGCGGTGCCCGGCGACCTCGGTGAGCACGCCGAGCACGGCGTCGAACAGCTGCAGCTGCCCGAGGTCGAGGTCCGCGGGCAGCCGGGGCCGCACGTGGACGTCGGGCGCGGACAGTTGCGCGAAGTCGGGGCCTGCCTCCGGCTCGCCCGCCACGAGCGGCAGCAGGCGGGCGAGCGCGGGCCGCGCGCGCACGGCGGCGGCGATCACGTCGTCGTCGGTGGTGGCGAGCGGAGCCAGCGCCTCGGCGAACGGTAGGTAGGGCAAACCGCCCTCCCTGACGTCGAGGCACCGGCCCGTCAGCACCAGCGCACCCCGGTCGTGCGCTTCGGCGGAGAGCTCGGCGAGCAACCGGGTCTTGCCGACCCCGGCGTCACCGGCGACCAGCACCGCCGAGGCCTCCGACCGCTCGGCGCGCGCGACCGCGCCGCGCAGGCGCGCAAGCTCGTCGGCGCGGCCCACGAGCGGAATTCCGGAACCAAGGCGGGGCACGAGAAGCATTGTCCCGTACCCCACCGACATTCCCGCCATGGTTTTCGCGCAGAGCATGACGCGCCCCGCTCAGCTCGCGCGGCGCAGCACCTCGGGCCCGCCCGCGTCGTACTCCCCGGCACGCTGCTCGGGAATCCGCGGTTCCGGGACCGCCCGGCCCCAGCGGCGCCTGCGGGCGGCGGCCGCACCCCGACCCGCCTTGCGCAGCTCGTCCTGTCGGTAGGCGACCTCGGCCCTCACGGCGTCCCACGCCCAGTCCCCCGGCATCCTCGCCATCCCTCTCAACTCCTCGTTCCTCTGTGGTGAGGACGAGGTTCGTCCTGAGGCGGACGCAGCGGCATCAGGCGTTCACGTCGGAAGGGCGGCCCGGAGACTCAGCGACCCCTTACCCCCGCCCGCGAGACGCGGGAGCCGGGGTAAGGGGTCGGAGGACGGCGGAAGACTGTGGTCAGCGCAGGTTCAGCTCACCGGAGCGCACGGCGCTGAGCAGGGCGTCCCAGCCTGCGGAGGGCAGCGTCAGCAGCCCAGCGGCGGGGTTCTTCGAGTCGCGCAGTGCCGCGCCGTCGGGTGTGAAGGCGACCTCGACGCAGTCGTTGCCGCCACCGCTGTGCGTGCTCTTCCGCCATTCCAGACCGGGAATGTCGACCTTGGTCCCCATTTCCCCACTCCTTAGCTCGTGAAGGCTTCTCTCTCAGGTGTCGTACCGCCGTCCGGCGTCCACGATCACCTGGATCGAGTCGTCCGGCTTGAGCGCGGCGGCTCGCAAATGATCGAACATGAGTGCATAACGGCGCACGTCGGCCTCGAGTTCGAGATAGAGCCCCGTGCTGGTGCTGTCGACGTACACGACGTCGTGATCGGCCTGCTCAGGAAAGCCGAGAATGAGAAAGGGACCCTCCATTCCGGGGTGGGCACCGGCGTTGAAAGGAACCACCTGAATGGTGACATGTGGCAGCTGCGCGACCTCGAGGAGCCGGGCCAGTTGCTCCGCCATCACCTCGGTGCCGCCGACCTCCCGGTGCAGCACCGCTTCGTCGATCACGGCCCAGTACTCGGGCGGGTGCGGATCCCGCAGCAGCTGCTGCCGCTCCATCCTCGCGGCGACCCTTCGACCGATCTCGGTGTCCTCGGCGTCCGGGCGCATCGCCCTGATCACCGCGTGCGCGTAGCGCCGGGTCTGCAGCAGGCCGGGGACGAGCAACGCCTGAAAGGCGCGCAGCGAGCTGGCATCGGCCTCGAGTCCGACGAAGGTACCGGTGAACACCTCGTTGTAGGCGTGCCACCAGCCACGTTTGCGGGCCTCCCTGGCGAGCTGGACCAGCGCCTCCTGCTCGTCGCCGCGCACGCCGTACAGCTCGAGCATGTCGCGCGCGTCGCGCGGCGTGACCCCGACGTGGCCCGTCTCGATCCGGCTCACCTTCGAGGCCGAGCACTCGAGCTTCTCGCCCACCTCGTCGATCGTCAGGTCGGCCGCCTCCCGGAGCCGCCGTAGCTCGCTCGCCAGCCTGCGCCTGCGAACGGTCGGGCCCTGCCCTCGGGTCATGGCTTCACCTCCGGTCCACTCGGTCCCCCGATCGACATCTAACCAGCAGCTTCCGTACCGGGTGACGCATTGACCACGGCCAGGGCCGGAAACACTGCCCGATCGATGGACTGCAAATTGCAGGACTACCCGGTATGCTCTTGCCGTTGGTGGTTAGAGTGTTCCATGCAATGAAACACAGGAGACCCACGTGCCCGGGCGCGACCCCATCGTCAACCCGCTGCAGGCGAGCGTGCACCGCAAGCTCGACGACATCACCCGTTCCGTGACCACGGGCACCGGATCGTGCCGGCAGCAGAACGCCCTGCTCATCGCGGCCCTACGGTCCGTGCTCTCCGAACACCGCCCCGACGCCACCGGCCACTGCGCGGTCTGCCACGGCAGGCGGCCCCGGTTCTTCACCCGCCGCCGCGGCACCCTGCCGTGCCGCGCCTACCTCGCCGCCCACCTCGCACTCGGCCCCGACATCGAAGAGGCGACGAGCAAGGCACCGGACCCCGCCCGCCACCACCGGCGCGGACGCGCCGCACTGGACGCCGCGAGCTGACCGGCCGGGGATCCGGCCACCGCGGCCACCGGGACCTCAGAGGATCCGGATGAGGCCTTCCTGGACCACGGTGGCGAGGTGCCTGCCGTCGCGGGAGAAGAACCGGCCGGTGGCCAGGCCCCGGGCACCGGACGCGGCCGGCGAGGCGCTGTCGTAGAGGAACCACTCGTCGGCCCGGAACGGCCGGTGGAACCACAGCGCGTGATCGAGGCTCGCGCCGAGCACCCGGTCCAGATCCCAGTACACGCCGTGGCTGGCCAGCACGGAGTCCAGCAGCGTCATGTCGGAGGCGTAGGTCAGCACGCACACGTGCAGCAGCTGGTTGTCGGGCAGCGTGCCGTCGGCTCGCATCCACACCTGGTTACGCGCGGGCCGGTCGCCGCTCTCCCTGGTGACCCACGGCGGGTCGTTGACGTAGCGGAGGTCGATGGGCCTCGGCTGCGCACGCAGTCCGAGCCTGCCCGCGTAGTCCCGGGTTCGTTCCGTCAGCGTCGGCAGCGACTCGGGATCCGGCACGTCGGGCATCTCCTCGCCGTGCTCGACGCCCTCCTCCTCGAGCTGGAAGGATGCCGACAGCGCGAAGATCGCCTTGCCGTGCTGGACAGCCACCACGCGGCGCGTGGTGAACGACCGACCGTCACGGATGCGGTCGACCTCGTAGACGATCGGCACCTTCGGATCGCCGGGCCGGATGAAGTACGCGTGCAGCGAGTGCACCTTGCGCTCCTCCGGCACCGTCCGCCCCGCGGCGACCAGCGCCTGGCCCGCGACCTGCCCGCCGAACACGCGCGTCGGCGAGTGGGGCGGGCTCACGCCGCGGAAGATGTTCTCCTCGATCTTCTCCAGGTCCAGCAGGCCCACCAGCCGGTCGAGCACCACCTGCCCGCCTTGGCCCGCGTCGCCGTCCAGCCCCGACGCGGCCGCCCTCGCCAGCTCAGTCATGCCCGGAATTCAACACGCTCCGCGACGACCTCGCCCCTCAGGCGTGGTCGTCCTCACCGAGACGGTGCACACGGATCAGGTTGGTCGAGCCGACCGTGCCGGGCGGCGAGCCCGCGACGATCACCACGAGGTCGCCCGTCTGATACCTGCCGGTCTCGAGCATCGCGTGGTCGACCTGCTGGATCATCCGGTCCGTCGAGTCGGCGTGCGGCACGATCCGCGCCGTGGTGCCCCACGTCATCGCCAGCTGGCTGCGCACGCTCTCCAGCGGCGTGAACGCCAGCAGCGGCAGCCGCGTGTGCAGCCGCGCGAGCCTGCGCACGGTGTCGCCGGACTGCGTGAACGCGACCAGCGCCTTGGCGTTGAGCCGCTCGCCGATGTCGCGGGCGGCGTACGAGATCACCCCTCGCTTGGTCCTCGGCACGTGGCTCAGCGGCGGCACGGAGGGCAGGTCGGCCTCAACGGCCTCGACGATGCGGCTCATCGTCTCGACCGTCTCGATCGGGTAGCGGCCCACGCTGGTCTCGCCGGAGAGCATCACCGCGTCGGCGCCGTCGAGCACCGCGTTGGCGACGTCGGACGCCTCCGCACGCGTCGGGCGCGAGTTGTTGATCATCGAGTCCAGCATCTGCGTCGCGACGATCACCGGCTTGGCGTTCTCGCGGGCGATCTGGATCGCGCGCTTCTGCACCAGCGGCACCTGCTCGAGCGGCAGCTCGACGCCGAGGTCGCCACGCGCGACCATCAGCCCGTCGAACGCGAGCACGATCGCCTCGAGGTTGTAGACGGCCTCGGGCTTCTCCAGCTTGGCGATCACCGGGACCCGGCCCTTGCCGACGCGGTCCATCACCTGGTGCACGAGGTCGATGTCGGCGGGCGAGCGCACGAACGACAGCGCGACGAAGTCGACGCCGAGCTGGAGCGCGAACTCGAGGTCCTCGAGGTCCTTGTCGGACAGCGCGGGCACCGACACGTCCATGCCGGGCAGGGACACGCCCTTGTTGTTGCTGACCTGGCCGCCCTCGGTGACCTCGCAGATCACGTCAGGGCCGTCGACGGACTCGACGACCAGCCCGACCTTGCCGTCATCGACCAGCAGCCGGTCACCCGGCCTGGCGTCCTTGGCGAGGCCCTTGTAGGTCGTGGACACGCGTTCGTGGGTCCCAGCCACGTCCTCGACGGTGATGCGGACCTTGTCGCCGGTGCGCCACTCGACCGGACCGCCCGCGAAAGTGCCGAGCCGGATCTTGGGGCCCTGCAGGTCGGCGAGGATGCCCACGGCGCGGCCGGTGTCGGCCGCCGCGGCACGGATGAGGTCGTAGACCTCCTTGTGGTCGCCATGGCTGCCATGGCTGAAGTTCATCCGTGCGACATCCATGCCCGCCTCGACGAGCGCACGGACCTTCTCCGCCGTCGCCGTCGCCGGGCCGAGGGTACATACGATCTTCGCTCGTCGGCTCACACCCGGAAAGCCTAGTCCCTCGCCGCCCGTACGTCTTTACCGATCCCGTGATCGTTAAGGAACGGTTCACCGCCGGGGCAGCTCGCTGGCCCCCACGCGGTCCCTCGCCCACTCGTTGAACGGCCGAAGCTGCCGCCACGCCTTTCGTACGCGATCGAGGCATTCCCGCTGGTGCAGCGTGTCGTCCGGGTCCCAGACGCGCACGGCGTAGAGCGAGCGGTGCCGCAGCAGGTCGAGGCGGGGATGGTCGGCGTCGAACCCTCTCGGCTTGGTCTTCATGCGGTCGCCCGCGATCTCCCAGCCCGCCCTGCGCAGCTTCCCGAGGATCGTGGCCAGCGCCGCTCCGTGGATCTCGGTGTCGACGGCCTGCCGGAACCGGGCGAGCTGGTCGGGGGCGAGGTGGAAACAGCCGCCGCCGACCCGCAGCCCGTCGGGTCCCACCTCGACGTAGTAGGCCCCGCCGCCCCGGCCCTGCTCGATCACCGCGCCGCAGTGGGTCTTGTACGGGCTCTTGTCCTTGGCGAACCGGACGTCGCGGTAGGGCCGGAACACCTTGCCCTCGCCGAACCCGGCGCCGAACTCGGGCGCCAGCTCGGCGAGCAGCGCCTCCATCGGGGCGCGCACGTCGGCCTTGTACGTCTCCAGGTTCGCGTCCCAGTACGTCTTGGAGTTGTCGACCACCAGGCCGTCGTAGAAGTCGATGGCGTACTCGCCGAAACCCCCGAACCGCATGGGGTCAACCCTAGAACTCGGCTTCTGAGGTGCTCGAACAGGTCGTCGACCAGCCGTGCCTGCGCGGTCTACGCAGCGGCACCCAGCTCGGGGAGGTCGTCGCCGTGCCGGCGGCCGAAGACGAGCTTGAACCGCTCCGGGTGCGCGCGGGCCCAGCCGGCATAGTGGCGCGTCGCCGCGCGGGACGTTCCCGGCCGACCTCGCGCCACCCTCGTCGAGCAGCCGGGCGGCGGCGTCGACGAGCGCCTCGCGGGTTCGGTGTGGCATCGGGCGATCGTGGCCGGGCTACAGTGACGCGATGGAGGGCAAGCGCAAGGCCGCGACCCACGACGAGTACATCGACGGGCTGCCCGAGCCGCGTCGTGCTGACGTGCGTGCACTCCACGAGCTCGTCCGGGCCGCCGCGCCGGAACTGGTGCCCACGATGGCGTTCGGCATGCCCGGCTACGGCACCTACCACTACCGCTACGCCTCCGGCCGGGAAGGCGACTGGGCGCTGGTGTCCATCGCGAGCAACAAGAACTACATCTCGTTCTACGTCACCGCCGTGACCGGTGACGGCTACCTCGCGGAGTCCTACCGGGACCGGCTGCCCAAGGCCTCGATCGGCAAGAGCTGCATCCGTTTCAAGCGACTGTCCGATGTGGACAGCGGGGTGTTGGCCGAGATCGTCCGGAGGGCCGCCGCCGATCCGCCGTACCCGCTGACGGGCGACTGAGACCCGTCAGCGGTCCGCGTCCGCTCAGCCGAAGAAGACCTCGGCCTCGGCGTAGCGCTCGGGCGGCACCGTCTTGAGCTCGGCGGTCGCCTCGGCGAGCTTGACGCGCACGATGTCGGTGCCACGCAAGGCCACCATCACGCCGAAGTCTCCGTCGGCGACGGCGTCCACCGCGTGCAGGCCGAAGCGCGTGGCGAGCACGCGGTCGTACGCCGTGGGCGTCCCGCCCCGCTGAACGTGCCCGAGCACGACGGCGCGCGACTCCTTGCCGGTGCGCTCGGCGATCTCCTCGGCGAGCCACGTGCCGACACCGCCGAGCCGGACGTGCCCGAAGGCGTCCTTCTCGCCGCTCTGCAGCACTTCCGCGCCGCCCTCGGGCAGCGCGCCCTCGGCGACGACGATGATCGGCGCGTACTCGCGCTCGAACCGGCGCTCCACCCACCGCACGACCTGGTCGACCGAGAACGGCCGCTCCGGCATGAGGATCACGCTCGCGCCGCCGGCAAGACCGGAATGCAGGGCGATCCAGCCGGCGTGGCGGCCCATGACCTCGACGACGAGCGCGCGGTGGTGCGACTCGGCGGTGGTGTGCAGGCGATCGATCGCCTCGGTCGCGATGTGCACGGCGGTGTCGAAGCCGAACGTGTAGTCGGTGGCGCCGAGGTCGTTGTCGATCGTCTTGGGCACGCCGACGACGTTGACGCCCTCGTCGGTGAGCCGCTTCGCGACGCCGAGGGTGTCCTCGCCGCCGATCGCGACGAGCGCGTCCACGCCCTGCTCGGCGAGCACCGCCTTGATGCGCTCGGTGCCGTTCTCCTCCTTGTACGGATTGGTCCGCGAGGAGCCGAGGATCGTGCCGCCCCGGGTGAGGATGCCCTCGACGTCGTCGCGGCCCAGCGGCCTGCCCTCCCCGGTGAGCGGTCCCCGCCACCCGTTGCGGAAGCCGACGAACTCCCAGCCGTGCACGTCGATGCCCTTGAGCACGACCGCACGGATGACCGCGTTGAGCCCGGGGCAGTCCCCGCCGCCGGTCAGCACACCGACTCGCATCAGTTCAAACCTCCGCGTTCGTCCTGCGTTTGTTCTGCGTCACACTTTGCGCGGCCAGCCTAGCGGCACGGGTCTTGATCGGTGCAGGTGCGTCGGTCGTCTGTTACAGTCACGGCCGTGCAGCGCTATTTCTGGTTTAGCAGGCCGGCCCCGGGTGGGTCGGTCGGCGACGCCGTGCGCTGATCAGAAACCACCTCGAGCCGGACGCCAAGCCGGCTCGGGACGCGGGACGGCTTGCGGAAAGGAAGCCTCCCGATGTCACTCACCGCAGCTCCCGCGGACACCACCGACCCGCTTCAGCAGCTGGACGCGCAGCGGACCACGCACGTCAGCCCGCTGCTGTCGCCCGCCCTGCTGCGCGAGGAGCACCCGATGGACGCCGCGGTCGCCAAGACCGTCGCGCAGGGCCGTGCCGACACCGTCGACATCCTCGACGGCCGCGACGACCGGCTGCTCGTCGTGGCGGGGCCGTGCTCCGTGCACGACCCCGACGCCGCGCTCGACTACGCCCGCAGGCTGGCCGAGCACGCCGAGAAGGTCCGCGACCAGCTGCACATCGTGATGCGGGTGTACTTCGAGAAGCCGAGGACCACGCTGGGCTGGAAGGGCCTCATCAACGACCCCGATCTCGACGGCAGCTTCGCGGTGAACAAGGGCCTGCGCCTGGCCCGGCAGCTGCTGCTCGACGTCTCCGCGCTGGGACTTCCCGTGGGCTGCGAGTTCCTCGACCCGATCACGCCGCAGTTCATCTCCGACACCGTGAGCTGGGGCTCGATCGGCGCGCGGACCGCGGCCAGCCAGGTGCACCGCCAGCTGTGCAGCGCGCTGTCGATGCCGGTGGGGATCAAGAACTCGACCGAGGGCGACGTGCAGGTCGCCGTCGACGCCACCCGCGCGGCCGCGGCGAGCCACGTGTTCCCCGGCATCAACTCCGACGGGCTGGCGGCGCTGTTCACCACGGCGGGCAACCCGGACTGCCACGTGATCCTGCGCGGCAGCAGCGCGGGCCCGAACCACGACGCCGAGACCGTCGCCGGCACGCTCGCCCGCCTGCGCAAGGCCGGCCTGCCCGAGCGGGTGCTCATCGACGCCAGCCACGGCAACAGCGGCAAGGACCACCACCGGCAGGCCCGTGTGGTGAGCGAGCTGGCCGGGCGGATCGGCGCCGGGGAACGCGGGATCACCGGGCTGATGCTGGAGAGCTTCCTCGAGGGCGGGCGCCAGGACCTCACCCTCGGCAAGGCGGACGAGCTGGCCTACGGGCAGAGCATCACCGACGCCTGCGTCGACTGGGACACGACGGCGACCCTCCTCGACGACCTCGCCGCCGCCGTCCGAGCCCGCTGACCCGCAGTGAAGGCCACAGTGATGATGTGTGTGGGCGGGATCCCGGCACTCCTGACTCGGAAGGCCACCG
>NZ_SWMS01000001.1 GCF_005146945.1 Prauserella endophytica | reverse complement strand
GCATGGTGGCCTTCACTGCGTTGGGCGCAGGCATGGTGGCCTTCACTGCGGCTGGTGGCTGAATTGTGGGAACGGTTGGTCCACTTCGGATCGGCCACCATTTTCCGGGCGAGTGCGTTGTTCACCGACAAGCGCATTCGCTCGATTCTTTTTCACCGGATCTTTTCGACATCACCACTCGATAAATCGCGTAACGACCTCCACTCGCCCAGCGAATCAGCAGGAGAGTCGCGGCCGCCCGGGCAGGCGGTGGCGGGAGGAGAGCCACATGAAGATCAGTGTCTTCGGGCTCGGCTACGTGGGCTGTGTGTCCGCCGCGTGCCTTGCCGACCGCGGTAACCAGGTCATCGGCGTCGACGTCAACCCGATCAAGATCGACTTGGTGCGCGCAGGCAAGGCGCCCGTCGTGGAGGAACGCATCGGTGAGCTGACCGCGCAGGTCGTGGCCTCGGGCGCGTTACGAGCCACCACGGATGTCGCCGACGCGATCGCGAACAGCGAGATCTCCCTGGTGTGCGTCGGCACGCCGTCAGCCCCCAACGGCAGCCTTTCCACGGCATACCTCGAGCGCGTGACCGAGGAGATCGGCATGGCGCTGGCCGAGGTGGACCACCGGCACACCGTGGTCTTCCGCAGCACGATGCTGCCCGGCACGTGCCTCGAACTGCTGGTGCCGATCCTGGAGAAGGCATCGGGCCGCACGGCCGGGGTCGGCTTCGGCGTGGCCGTGAACCCCGAGTTCCTGCGCGAAGGCAGCAGTGTCAAGGACTTCTTCGACCCGCCGAAGACGGTGATCGGCGAGTTCGACACCGCCAGCGGCGACGCCGTGGCCGCGCTGTACGAGGGCCTGCCCGGCGAGGTGTTCCGCGTCCCGGTGCCCGTTGCCGAGATGACGAAGTACGCCGACAATGCCTTTCACGGCCTCAAGATCGGCTTCGCCAACGAGCTGGGCGCGATCTGCCGGGCACTCGGACTCGACTCCCACCGCGTGATGGACGTGTTCCTCGCCGACCGCAAACTCAACGTCAGTCCCGCCTACCTGCGGCCCGGCTTCGCTTTCGGCGGCTCGTGCCTGCCGAAGGACCTGCGTGGCCTCGTCCACGCCGCGCACAGGGCCGACGTGTCCGTGCCGATCCTGTCGCACGTGCTGCCCTCCAACGAGGAGCACCTGCGGCGCGCCGTCGACCTCGTGGTGCGCACCGGGAAGCGGCGGGTTGGACTGTTCGGGCTCTCGTTCAAGCCCGGCACCGACGACCTGCGCGAGAGCCCGCTCGTGGAGCTGGCGGAACGGCTGCTCGGCAAGGGCTACGACCTCAGGATCTACGACGCCAACGTGAGCCTCTCGCGACTTCTCGGCGCCAACCGGGAGTACATCGAGAGCCGGCTGCCGCACCTCGGTCAACTACTCGCCGGATCGGTCGAGGAAGTGCTCGAGCACGCCGAGGTGTGCCTGATCGGCAGCACGGACTCGTCGGTGCTGGCAGCACTGCCGCACGGCGGCGAGCGCGTGCTCATCGACCTCGTCCGCCTTCCCGACGCCGACGTGCGCAGGACCGAAGAGGGGTATGTTGGCCTTGCCTGGTAAGAAAGCTCTGGTCCTCGTCGAGAACCTCTCCGTCCCGTTCGACCGGCGCGTGTGGCAGGAGTGCACGACGCTGCGCGACGCGGGCTGGGAGGTCCACGTCATCTGTCCACAGGGGACGAAACGGGACACCGAGCGCGAAACGATCATCGATGGTGTGCGCATCCACCGCTACCCGCTGCGCGCCGCGACGGGCGGGCCGGCCGGGTACGTCCAGGAGTATGGATCCGCGCTGTGGCACACGTTGCGGATCGCGCGGCGCGTCGGCCGCGTCGACGTGGTGCACGCCTGCAACCCGCCCGACCTGCTGTTCCTCGTGGCCCGCATGCTGAAGCGGCGCGGCGCGCGGTTCGTGTTCGACCAGCACGACCTGGTGCCCGAGCTGTATCTCTCCCGCTTCGACCGGGGGAAGGACCTGCTCTACCGGGGCGTGTGCGCGCTGGAGCGGGCGACCTACCGCGCGGCGGACGTCGTGATCGCCACCAACGAGAGCTACCGCGCGGTGGCGCTGACCAGGGGCGGCAAGTCTCCCGAGGACGTGTTCGTGGTGCGCAGCGCGCCGGCGATCGAGCGGTTCCACCAGGTGCCGCCCGAGCCGGAGCTCAAGCACGGCAAGCCACATCTGCTGTGCTACCTCGGCGTGATGGGCCCGCAGGACGGCGTGGACTACGCGCTGCGCGCGCTGGCCTCGCTGCGCGACGACCTCGGCCGCACCGACTGGCATGCGGCGTTCATCGGCTCGGGCGACACGTTCGACGCGATGGTGACCCTCTCGCGCGAGCTCGGGCTGGCCGACCACGTGGAGTTCACCGGTCGTATTCCGGATACCGACCTGGTTCGTTATCTCTCCACGGCCGACGTGTGCCTCTCGCCGGACCCGCTGAACCCGCTCAACGACGTGTCCACCATGAACAAGATCATGGAGTACATGGCGATGAGCCGCCCGATCGTCTCGTTCGATCTCAAGGAGGCGCGGGTCTCGGCGGGCGACGCCGCCGTCTACGCGCCGGCCAACGACGTCCGCGAGTTCGCCAAGCTCACCGCGCGGCTGCTCGACGATCCCGAGGAGCGGGCCCGCATGGGCGCGCTGGGGCACGAGCGGGTCAACGGGCCGCTCTCGTGGCGGAACTCGGCCAAGGCGCTGCTCGCCGCGTATGCCGCCGCAAGCAAATAACTCATTACCGAACGGTTTTCCAGGTCGCGTTTTGAACAAGACTGCGCCGTGGTTGTAACCAATGGCCTAAAAACCGCGACCTGGTGGGTGAATACCAGTCCGATACGGCACTCGATAAACGAGAGGGGAGGCTCCGGCGTTGAGTGATGAACCGGTTCGGTTGTCCATGGTCTGGGAGGTCCTCCGCAGGCGGTGGCGGCCGCTCGTCGTCCTCGCCGTGCTCGGTGGGCTCGTCGGTGCCGGCGCCTCGGTGGTCTTCTCCCCGGGATACGAGACGACCACGAGCGTGCTGTTGCAGGGCCCGCGCGAGGAGAACGAGCTGCTGACGCAGGAGCAGGTGGCGATGAGCTCGGCGGTGCTCGACCGCGCCGCGCTCGCGCTCGGCAGCCCCGGCGGGGGCAGCGAGCTGCGGGACTCGGTGACGGCGGAGGTCGTGGACGGCGGCGTCATCCAGATCACCGGCAGCGCCGACGATCCCGCACGGGCACAGCGCATCGCGGACACCGTGGCCGAGGAGTTCGTGCGCTACTCGGGCCAGCTCGCCAACAATTCGAGCGACGCGGCCAGCAGGCTGGTGCGCCAGCAGCAGGAGACGCTTCGCCGGCAGGTCGCCGAGACCAACCGCCGCATCACCGAGCTGCACGCGGCCGCGCCGAACCTGACCGTCGAGGACGTCCAGATGCGCACCGACCTCGAGGCGCTGCGCAGCTCCCTGGCCCAGGCCATCACCACGCTCAACGAGACCGAGGCGACCTCGAGCCGCTCGAACATGGTGATCATGGGTCCCGCGCCCATGCCGTCCAGCCCGGCGAGCCCGACGATGCTCCACTTCGTCGGCGGTGGCGTGCTCGCCTTCCTGCTCCTCGGGGTGTTCGGCCAGCTGCTGGCGATCCGCACCGACCGGCGGCTGCGCCGCGAGTCCGACATCGCGGCCGCGCTCGGCTCACCGGTGCTCGGCATCGCCGACGTGCCCGGCGACGGCAGGTCGGTCCAGCGGCCGGAGGCGAGCGGGTGGGCGCGGCTGCGCAGGCTCATGTGGGACGACCAGCCACTCGACCTGGCCCCGCTGCTGCTCACCGGTGACGAGGAGAGCAGGAGCCTGCGGCTGCGGCGCATCCTCGCGAAGCTGCCCGAGGGGGGACGGACGGGGCGCCTGCTGGTGCTCGCCGCCGACGACGACGGCCCGGCGCAGGCGGCGGCAGCCGGACTCGCCGCCGCGGCCGAGACCCGGCCGGGCGGGCACAGGACGACGCTGCGGGTCATCGACGTGTCCGCGGGCAGGCCGACCGTGCCGGACCGCACCGAGGCGGACGGCGTGCTCGTGGTGCTCACGGCAGGCAGCCGCACGGGCTGGGAGCTGGTCGGCATCGCTGAGGCGTGTGCCGACGCGGGACACCGGGTGATCGGCGCGGTGGTCACCTACCGCACGCGGGCGCAACGCGAGCGACAGACGCCCGAGCCCACTACCGATGATGCGATGGCGGGGTCAGTGTGACGGCGACGGAGAACACCCAGACAGCCCAGCCACTGCTCGATCTGCAGCGGCTCGGGATGACCGTTCGCAGGCGCAGGCGCTTCTGGCTCTCGCTGGGGCTGCTCGGCTTCGTGCTCGGCGCCGCGCTGGCGGTGCTCATGCCCCCGCCGCCGTCAGCGGCGACGCGGCTGCTGGTGGTGCACGAGGCGGACACCCCGACCGACAGCGGCACGCTCGTCGCGACCGACGTGGCGCTGCTGGAGACCACCCGGGTCGCCGAGGAGACCCTGCGCAGGCTCGGCGCGAACGAGTCGCCCGAAGCGTTCCTGAAGACCTACCAGGGCACGCCGGTCACCAACAACATCATGGAGATCAGCGTCCAGGCAGCCAGCGAAGACGAGGCGATGAGGCGGGCGCAGGCGCTCGCGGACACGTTCATCGCCGACTACCGGGAGCGGGTGCGGACGGCGGCCGACGCCGAGGCGCAGGCCCTGATCGACCAGCGTGACCGGGCGCAGGGCGACCTCGACCAGGTGAACGGCACGGTCGCGGAGCTGACCGCCAGCGGTGACGCGAGCGCCGCCGCGCACCTGGAGACCCTCTACGCCCGGCGCGCCGAGCTGGAGTCGCAGATCTCCCAGCTCAACGAGGAGGCGGAGCAGGCCAGGATCGGCGCGCCCGGCGTACTGGCCGGCACGCAGATCGTGGACGCGCCGAGGCCGGTCACCGCGTCACTGGTCGCCGCCGTCGGCATGAACGCCCTCATCGGCCTCGCGTTCGGGCTCGCCGCGGGGCTCGGGCTCACCGCCGTGCTGAGCGTCGTGCGCGAGCGGCCGGTGCTGCGCAGGGAGGTCGCGGAGGACCTCGGCGCGTCGGTGATCGCGGAGCTGCCGCCACCCCACCGGGGACCCGCGAAGCTGTGGCGGCACTCGCGCACCGTCCAGGACCGCAAGCGGGTAGCCGGGACGCTCGCGCGGCTCGTGCGCGAGGACTCCGAACCGGTGTCGGTGCTGGAGCTGGGCTGCCCCGAGACCGCGGCGGCGCTGGCGTTGGACCTGGCGATGGATCTGGCCGCCGACGGCAAGGTCGTGCTGATCGACGACCTGCCCGGCGGCAGGCTCGGCGACCTCGCGGGCGACGGCCCACACCCGTACCGGATCGTCGACGCCGCCGACCTACCGCTGCCGGTCTGGCCGGAGGAGCTGCACGTCGGCGTCGGCTCCGTGTCGCCGGGCACCGCGTGGACCGACCTCGCGCGGCTCGGCACCGAGACCGTGCTCGTGGTCAAGGCCGGGCACGCCACGAGCCTGTGGCTGCACACCGTGGCCAGGCAGCTGGCCGACGCGCGGATCCCGATCATCGGCGTCGTGCTCGTCGGGCCGGACC
This sequence comes from Prauserella endophytica, assembly GCF_005146945.1. GTDB lineage: Bacteria > Actinomycetota > Actinomycetes > Mycobacteriales > Pseudonocardiaceae > Prauserella_A > Prauserella_A endophytica. The sequence goes on along the minus strand of NZ_SWMS01000001.1, from coordinate 800,336 downwards.
CGAAGGACCGCTCCGACGGGACGCTGTGGGACGGCCTGCACACCGCGCTGCGCGGCCGGGCCGGGCGCGAGCTGCCCGCCGCCCGCGCGGAGCGCGCGATACCCGCCAGGGCCACCGGGCAGGAGACCGAGGTGTTCGGCCCGGTCCAGCCCGAGAACGGGCTGTCGCACGTCGACGACCTGCCCACCAAGCGGTTCGCCCCCGTGCGGCCGAAGGACGCGGAGGTGTCCTGATGTGCGGTATCGCGGGGACGTACCTGTGGCCGGACGGCGGCCCACTGACCGACCGGCTCACCAAGCGGCTCGCCCACCGGGGGCCCGACGGCTCGGGCCGGTACGCGAGGGCGGTCGCGGACGGCGAGGTGCACCTCGGGCACCGCAGGCTCTCGATCCTCGACCTCTCGGAGACCGGCGCGCAGCCCATGGTGCTCGACGGCTTCGCGCTGACCTACAACGGCGAGTTGTACAACGCGCCCGAGCTGCGGGCGGAGCTGGAGAACGCGGGCGTGCGCTTCCGCGGCACGTCCGACACCGAGGTGGTGCTCCAGGCGTGGCGGCGCTGGGGCGCCGACTGCCTGCCCCGGCTGCGCGGGATGTTCGCGTTCGGTGTCTTCGAGGAGCGCACCGGTGAGCTGACGCTCGTGCGCGACCAGCTCGGCATCAAGCCGCTGTTCCTGCTGCGCCGCGGCCGGGGCGTGGTGTTCTCGTCCGAGCTGAAGGCACTCGCGACGGAGCTCGGGGGCTCGTTGCGGGTCGACGAGACCGCGCTCGTGGCCTCGCTGCTCTACTACTGGGTCCCCGATGGGCGCTGCGCCTACCGCGAGGCGGAGAAGCTGCCGCCGGGCACATGGTTGCGGTGCCTGCCGGACGGCAGCGTGCGGCGCGGGCGCTACTACTCCATTCGCGATGTCGCCGAGCAGGCCGCGCAGGGGCCGGAGGCCGACCTCGCCGAAGTGGTGGCCGAATCCACCCGCAAGCACCTGCTCTCCGACGTCCCGGTGGCGACGTTCCTCTCCGGCGGCCTCGACTCCAGCTACCTGACCGCGCTGGCCGCTCGGGAGCAGCCGGGGATCTCCGCCTACACCATCGGTTTCCGCGCCGAGGACGCCAAGTTCGAGGCCATGCCGGACGATCTGCGCTACGCGCGGCAGGTGGCCGCGCGCTTCGGCGTGAACCTGCACGAGATCGAGATCGCGCCGCAGGTGCTGGACCTGTTGCCGCGCATGACCTACCACCTCGACGAGCCGATCGGCGACCCCGCGGCCATCAACACGTTCCTCATCTGCACGGCGGCGCGCGACGCCGGGGTGAAGGTGATGCTCTCCGGCATGGGCGCCGACGAGCTGTTCGCCGGCTACCGCAAGCACCTGGCGAACGTGCTGGCCCTGCGCTACCAGCGGGTGCCACACGCGGTACGCGCGCCCGTGCAGTCCATTGTGGATCGTCTGCCGGTGGCGACCGCGAAGCGGGGCCTGCGCTCGGTGCGCTTCGCCAAGCGGTTCCTGTCGTTCGCGGAGCTGCCGGAGGAGACGGCGTTCCGGCGCAGCTACACGATGTACGACCGCACCGAGCTGCTGGGCCTGGTGAACCCCGACCTCGCGTCCGCCGTCGACGACGTGCTCACCGAGCACGCCGACACCTACCACGACACGGCGCTCACCGACTTCGTCAACCGCATGTGCCTCGCGGACTCGCGGCTCTTCCTGCCGGGACTGAACCTCGCCTACACCGACCGTTCCAGCATGGCCGCCTCCACCGAGGTGCGGGTGCCGTTCGTGGACGTCGATGTGGTGCGGGCCGCGTTCAGCCTGCCCGGCAACCGCAAGATCGTCGGCAGGCAGGGCAAGGTCGCGCTGAAGGACGCCGCGTCGTCGATCCTGCCCAGCGAGATCGTGCACCGGCCGAAGGGCCTGTTCAGCGCACCGCTGCGGGCGTGGATGAGCCGTGACCTCGCGCCGCTGGTGCGCGAGGTCGTCGACGAGGGCGTGCTCGTGAAGTCGGGGCTGCTGCGGCGCGAGGCACTGCGACGGCTCGTCGCCGAGGACGCCTCCGGCCAGCAGGACCGCTCGAAGCACCTCTGGCACATCTTGACTCTCGAGTACTGGTATCGCGGTGCCACAGAAGGGGCGTCTTCGTGAAGCAGGTCGTGCAGAACTACAAGAGCGGAGAGCTGACACTGCTCGACGTGCCCGCACCCGCGTGCAAACCGGGTGGCGTCCTCGTGCGAACGGTGTACTCGCTGATCTCCACCGGCACCGAGCTGATGAAGGTATCCGAGGCCGGAATGTCGTTGCTCGGCAAGGCGAAAGCTCGGCCCGACCAGGTCGCAAAGGTGATGCAGAGCGTCGCCACGAACGGTGTTTCGGCCACCTACCGCAAGGTGACGAGCAAGCTCGACTCCTACACCCCGCTCGGCTACTCGCTGTGCGGTGTGGTGGAGGAGGTCGGCGCCGGGGTGAACGACGTCGCGGTGGGCGACCTCGTCGCCTGCGCGGGCAACGAGCACGCGCTGCACTCCGAGCTGAACTGGGTACCGAAGAACCTCTACAGCCGCGTGCCCGAGAACGTCGACCCCCGGCACGCCGCGTTCGGCACGGTCGGCTCGATCGCGCTGCAGGGCGTGCGCCGAGGCGAACCGCGACTCGGTGACGTCGCGCTGGTGATCGGGCTCGGGCTCATCGGCCAGCTGGTGGTGCAGCTGCTGGTCGCCTCGGGCGTGCGGGTGGTGGGCGTCGACCCGGCGGCCGCGCGCTGCCGGCTGGCCGAGCGGCTCGGGGCGCTCGTGTGCGCGGACCCCGGCTCTGGGCTCGTGGACACCGCGGTCGGTGAACTGACCGGCGGCCACGGCGTCGACCAGGTCTACCTCGCGGCGGGCGGAGGCAGCAACGAGCCGGTCGAGCTGGCCGCGAAACTCGCGCGCGACCGCGCCACCGTGGTCGACATCGGCAAGTGCAGCCTGAACCTGCCATGGAACGCCTACTACGAGAAGGAGCTGGACGTCCGGTTCTCCCGCTCGTACGGGCCCGGTCGCTACGACCCGGAGTACGAGCTGGAGGGGCGCGACTACCCCATCGGCTACGTGCGCTGGACCGAGCGCCGCAACCTGGAGTGCTTCATCGACCTGCTCGCGCGTGGACGGCTCGACGTGGAGCCCCTCGTGTCGCACGTCGCCGACTTCGGCGACGCCGTGGAGACCTACCGGCAGCTGTCCGAAGGCGAGCTGAAGGCTGTCGCCGTGCTGTTCCGCTACCCCGGCGCTGCCCCGGCCCCCTCGGAAACGGTCACGTCGGCCACGGTTCCGCGCCCCGCGCCCGCTCGCGTGGCACCGAAGAACCGCATCCGAGTCGGTTTCGTCGGCGCGGGCAACTACGCGTCGTCGATGCTGCTGCCGCACCTGGCCGAGCGCGAGGACGTGGAGCTGCACCGGGTGGTCACCACCTCGGCTCTCTCGGGCGCCAACGCCCAGCGCAAGTTCGGCTTCGCTGAGGCGTCCACCGACACCGCCGCGCTGCTGACCGACGGTGCCGTGGACGCCGTCTTCGTCGTGACCCGGCACAGCTCGCACGCGGAGCTGACCCGGCAGGCGCTCCTGGCGGGCAAGGCCGTGTTCGTGGAGAAGCCGCTCGCGCTGAGCGAGACCGAGCTGGAGAAGGTGCTCGCCGCCGTAGAGGAGTCCGGCAACGACCGCCTTCAGGTGGGCTTCAACCGCCGCTTCGCGCCGCTGCTGAACCAGGCCCGCAACCGTTTCGGCACGCGCGTGGGCCCGGCCTCGGTGCGCTACCTCGTCAACGCGGGCCGGCTGGAACACGGCAGCTGGTACAACCAGCAGGACACCGAGGGCTCGCGCTTCGCGGGCGAGGGCGGGCACTTCATCGACACGGTGAGCTGGCTGCTCGGCGCCGATCCGGTCTCGGTGTACGCGTGCGCGACGCCGGGCCAGGCGGACCTGCAGATCCTGCTCCGCTACGACGACGGCTCCACCGCGTCGATCGGGTACACCACCTCCGGCGCGTCGACCTTCCCGAAGGAGACCATCGACGTCACCGCCGACGGCAAGGTGCTCCGCTTCGACGACTTCCAGCGCGCTTCGCTCTACGGCCGCAAACGCTCGGTGAGCCCGAAGCTGCCGCAGGGCAGGGACAAGGGGCAGGCCGCGGAGCTGGGCGCGTTCGTCGAGGCCGTGCGCTCCGGCGGGCCGATGCCGGTGCCGCTGTCGTCGCTCGTCTCCACCACGCTCGCGACCCTGGCCGTGCACACGAGCCTCGCGACCGGAGCGCCCGTGCGGATCGAGTCGCGCTGATGACCAGCGCGGGGTGGTACCTGCGACGGCTCTCGCGCATGGGGCCCGCCGAGGTGGCGGGCCGCGTCGGCGACGCCGTGCGCAGGCGCCGGTGGCGGCGGGTGCTGACCGCGCCCGTCACGACGGTGTGGCACGAGCAGCGCCGGTTCGCCGCCACGGTGCCGGGCGCGGCGCTCGCCTCCGTCCCACCCGCCGCGCGGCAGCGGCTCGTCGCGAGCGCCGATCGGATCATGGACGGCTACGCCGAGTACTTCGGCCGCACCCGCGACGACCTGGTGTCCCCGGACTGGTCGTTCGACCCCAAGACCGGGCGCAGGGCACCGGCCGACGTCTACGCCTTCGACGTCCCGTACCGCGACGAGGAGGCCATCGGCGACGTCAAGCAGATCTGGGAACCCTCACGGCACCAGCACCTCACCGTGCTCGCCGCCGCCTACGCGGTCACCGGCGAGGACCGCTACGCCGAGCGGATCGCCGACCACCTCAAGTCGTGGTGGGCGGCCAACCCGCCGATGTACGGCGTGCACTGGGTCAGCGGCATCGAACTGGGCATCCGGCTGCTGTCGTGGGTGTGGGTTCGCAGGCTGCTCGACGGCTGGCCCGGCGCGGCGCAGCTGTTCGAGCACAACCCCGTCGCCCTGCACCAGATCTACTGGCACCAGCGCTGGCTCGCGACGTTCCGCAGCCGGGGCTCGTCGGCCAACAACCACGTGATCGCCGAGGACGCGGGTCAGCTCGCCGCCGCGTGCGCGTTCGGCTGGTTCCCCGACTCCCCGCGCTGGCGCTCCGACGCGCTGCGCTCGCTCGACGAGCAGCTGCGGCACAACACGTTCGGCTCGGGGCTCAACCGCGAGCTGGCGACCGAGTACCACGGGCTCGTGCTCGAACTCGGGCTCGCCGGGCTCACCGAGGCGAGCCGCGCCGGAATGGCCGTGCCCCGGTCGGCGTGGCTGACGCTGCGCCGGATGACCGACGCGCTCGCGGCCGTTGTGGACACCCGGCTGCGGCCACCGAGGCAGGGCGACGCCGACGACGGCTACGGCCTCGTGCTCGACGGCGAGGGCCGCGACCGCTGGGCCGCCCTGCTCACCACGGGCGAGGTGCTGTTCGGGCGGCTCGGCTGGTGGCCGAAGGTCGCCGAGGCCGACGTGTTCACCGCGCTCGTGGGCTCGCTCGCGGCCCCGCCCGAGCTGACCGGCGACCGCCCCGCCGGGCGGCCGGCGCACTTCGCCGACGCCGGGCTCACGATCCTGCGCGCCGGTGCCGGGAACGAGGAGATCTGGTGCCGCTGCGACGGTGGCCCGCACGGGTTCCTCTCGATCGCGGCGCACGCGCACGCCGACGCCCTCTCGCTGGAGGTGCGGCACGGCGGCGTCGACATCCTCGCCGACCCGGGCACCTACTGCTATCACGGCGAACCGGAGTGGCGGCGGTACTTCCGCTCCACGCTCGCGCACAACACTCTGGAGCTCGACGGCGCCGACCAGTCGGTCTCGGGCGGCCCGTTCCTGTGGACGCGGCACGCCGAGAGCCAGGTGCTCGTGGTGCACACGCCCCGCACGGGCGTCGCCAGGTGGTGTGCCGAGCACGAGGGCTACTCCCACACCAACGGCCCCGCGCTGCACCGGCGTTCCGTCGAGCTGGACGACGCCACGGGCGAGCTGCGCGTGCTCGACGAGGTGCTGGGCTCCGAGCGGCACCCGTGCCGGCTCGCGTTCCACCTGGGGCCCGCGGTCGAGGCCGACCTCGACGGCAGCACCGCGCGGCTGCGCTGGCCGGGTGAGGACGGCGAGCGCACCGCGGTGCTGGAGTTGCCGCCCGAACTGAGCTGGACCTGGCACCGGGGCGAGACCGACCCACCACTGGGCTGGTACTCGCCCGGCTTCGGGGTGCGCGAGCCCGCCGTGACGCTGCTGGGCACGGGCACCGCCGAGCCCGCCACCGGCCTCGCCACGACCCTGCGTTTCGAAGGGGCCCGGGAATGAGGATCGTCGTGGTGCACAACCGGTACCGCTCCGAGCACCCGAGCGGCGAGGACCGCGTGGTCGACCAGGAGACGGCGCTGCTGTCCTCGGCCGGGCACGAGGTGGTGCTCTTCGAGCGGCGCAGCGACGACATCGCCGGGATGTCCCTCGCCCGCAAGGCCGCCGTGCCGTTGCTGGTGCCGTGGAATCCGGCCGCGCGAACCGAGCTGAGGCGCACACTGCTGGACGTGCGGCCCGACGTGGTGCACCTACACAGCACGTTCCCGCTGCTCAGCCCGTCGGTGGTGGCCGCGTGCGCTGACGCCGGTGTGCCGTCGGTCGCGACCCTGCACAACTACCAGCAGGTGTGCGCGCCCGGCACGCTGTACCGCGACGGCCGCATCTGCACCGACTGCGTTGGCGGCACGCCGCTGCCCGCCGTCAGGCACGGCTGTTACCGGGGTTCGCCGCTCGCGACGGCGCCGCTGGCGCTGAGCCTCGCGGTCAACCGGCGGCGCTGGTGGTCGGGTGTCACCCGGTTCTTCTGCATCTCCGGCGCGCTGCGGCGGGTGCTCGTGGAGGCCGGGATGCCCGCCGAACGGCTCGCGGTCAAGTACAACTTCGTGGCGGAGCCCCGCCGTCGGCGCGACGGCGACGGCGAGTACCTGCTCTACATCGGACGGTTGACCGAGGAGAAGGGCGTGCGCCTGCTCATGGCGGCGTGGGACCTGCTCAGGGCGCGCGGCGGCGTGGGCCTGCCGCTCGTGGTGGCCGGCTCGGGGCCGCTCGACGGCGAGGTGGCCACGTGGGCCCGCGATCGCACCGACGTGCGGTACCTGGGCCTGCGCACCCGAGAGGAGTGCGCCGAGCTGACCGCTCGCGCGGCGGCGCTCGTGGCGCCGTCGCAGTGGCTGGAGGGCTTCGGCCTCGTGGTCGTGGAGGCCATGGCGGCGGGCGTGCCGTCGGTCGCGGCGGGACACGGCGCGTTCGTGGAGCTGGTCGACGACCGCGTGACCGGGCTGCTGCACCGGCCGGGCGATGCCGAGTCGCTCGCCGAGGGCCTGCGCCGCATCGTCGACTCACCGGAGCGCAACCGCGCGCTGGGCGCGGCGGCCCGCAGGCGCTACGAGCGTGACTTCGACCCCAGGGCGGGGCTCACCGGGCTCATCGCGGGCTACCGCGCGGCCATCGGCACACCCGCCTTTCCCGAGCGGGTATGACGATGGCGAACTCAGGAGATTCAGCCCAGCGGCTCGGCCTGGCGGTGTGCGCGCTCCCGTTGCCCCGCGACGATCGTCTCGACCAGGATGGGCACGTCAAGCTCCACGGGCGCGGCGTCCTCGGCCCGCTCGCCGCTGCCGATGCGCACGCGGCTCGCCGCCCAGTGCGCGAGGTGCCCGTAGCACTTCCAGCGGTCGGCCTGCGAAAGCGGCGTCCGGCGGATCGCGTCGATGAAGCCCCACACGTACTCGCCGAGCAGCCGCACGGTGGGGTGGCGCAGCCGGTCGGCCCGGATCGGGTCCATGTTGGCGCACCGGGCGCGGATGGTCGGCTTCGCCCGTTCGGCGCGGCCGGGGTGGTCGCGGCGGAAGAACAGCAGCTCCGGCACCTGGTGGAACCGGCCGAGCAGGGCGAGTTCCGCGGTGATCGTGCGGTCGGAGTGGTGGTAGCTGCCGTTGAGCGGGGTCCTGCGCAGCACGTCGGTGCGGATCACGCCGTAGAAGTCGTCCCCGCCGACTCCGAAAAGGACACTCCGGAACCGCTCGGGCGCGCTCGGCGAGTCCGTGGTGAGCGTGTACTCGACGGGCCGCGTCACGGCGCCGTGCTCGTCGATGAGCGCCTTGTACGAATGGGCGAGCACCACGTCGGGACGTTCGTCGAGCGCGTCGACGCACACCTTCAGCAGGTCCCTGCCGTAGAGGTCGTCGTGGGAGGCCCACTTGAACAGCTCGCCGCGTGCCTCGTGCACGGTGACGTTGTGGTTCGGGCACGCGCCGATGTTGGTGCGCTGCCGGAGGTACCGGATCCGGCCGTCCCGCGCGGCGTACTCGCGGCAGATCTCCTGCGTGCCGTCGGTGGAGGCATTGTCCGAAATGATCAGCTCGAAGTCCTCGTAGGTCTGCCCCAGCAGCGCGTCGAGGGACTCGGCCAGGTAACGCTCGCCGTTGTAGATGGGTAGGCCGATGCTCAGCCGCGGAACAGAACTCACGAGCCCTCAATCCCTTCGCCGCACCGAGGGAGATTCCCTTGCGAGGTGTCACAGGCACAGTCGGCGGCGAGCGGCGAGCCGTTACGCGGCCACCCTTCCGGGCTGTAACAAGCGGTGCGGCGCCACGACTTCACCTAGGTCGGGCAAACACAGAGAAGAAGGCCGGCCGTGACAGCTTCCACGAGCACCGCACGCCCACTGGCTGAGCCGGATTTTCCGGGCCAGCGCGGCGTTTCCTGGGTGATCGGGCTGATCTGGGGCCTGCTGGTGATCAACACGCTCGGCTCGCTCGGCGTGGACACGATCGTGCCGATCCCGCGCAGGCTGCTGCAGGTGATCACCATGGGCTCGCTCTGTGTCGCTTTCGTGCTGGCCCTGTTGCTCAATCGCAAACTGCGCATCCGTCCGAACGCGTTCTTGTTGTTGCTGAGCCTGCTCGCGGTGGTCAGCTTCGTCTCCAGCTCCTTCCTCGACTCCGGTCTCGGCGCGCTGTTCCGCTGTGCCCGGCTCGCCGTCTTCATCGCGACGCTGTGGCTGCTGACGCGGTGGTGGGACGGGGGCCTTGCGTTCGTACGCCACCACGTGCGCGCGCTGACCGCGGTGCTCGCGGTGGTGGCGGCGGGCCTCGTGCTCTCCCCCGGCACCGCGATGCCCGCCGACTTCGACGGCCGCCTCGTCGGCGTGCTGTGGCCGATCACCGCGACCCAGGTGGCCGACTACGCCGCCGTGGTCGCCGGGCTCACAGTCGTGCTGTGGCTGGCCCGCGCGACCACGGCCAGAAGCGTGCTGTTCATCGCCGTGCCCGCCGTGTTCCTGCTCCTGCTCACCCACACCCGCACGGCGACCGTCGGCCTGCTCGCCGGCGTTCCGGTGGCCGGGCTGACGCTGGCACTGACGAATGCCCGCGCCCGCAAGACGATCGCGGCGATCACCGTGGGCGCGACCGTGCTCGCCGTGGCCTTCTCCACAGCGCTGACGACATGGTTCCAGCGCGGGCAGGACGACGACTCGTTCTCCAACCTCACCGGGCGGCAGTTCGTGTGGGACGCGCTGCTCGCCGAGGACCGGACGGTCCGCGAGCAGATACTCGGCGTCGGGCTCACCGACAAGTCCTTCGGCGGACTGCCGATCGACAGCACGTGGCTCGCCGTGTACCACGAGCAGGGCATCGTCGGCATCAGCATCGTGGTGCTGATGCTGCTCGGGCTCCTGTTCGCCATGGCGACCCGGCCGCCGTCGCCCGCCCGCGCGTGCGCCGTTTTCCTGGTGGTCTACGGCCTCATCGCGTCGTACACGCAGGTCGGCCTCGGCGACGTGACGGGCTACCTGCTGCACTTCGTCGTGGCGGCCGCGTTGCTGACGCCCTCGTCCGGTGACCAGCGAACCCTCCACAGTTACGACCGAGCCTGAACACTGCCCGCACCGGGCAGAGGGAGACGGAGCACATGGCCATGCGGCGAATCGACACCGTCCTGAGGCAACGTAAGACGCTTGCCGTGCTGGGCGTGCTGGTTCTCGTCGTCGTCGGCACGATCGTCGCGCTCGGCCGGGACCCCGGTGCGGGCAGCGGCGGCCCCGGCGGGCAGGCGCGGTCGGACCTCAATCCCACGGCAGCAGGCTGGCCTGCCGAACCACCCGCCCGCGTGTGCGGCAACCAGGCGATCCTCGGCAAGGGCCCGGCCGAGCCGCCGCAGGGCGCCGTCGTGATCCCGGCCGGCGACAACAGCTCGCTGGAACTCGACCTGCAGGCGGAGAACACCACGTTCTGGTTCGCCCCCGGCGTGCACACGCTCTCGCCCGACGAGTTCGGCCAGATCATCCCCGGCAGCGGCAGCACATTCGTGGGCGCACCCGGCGCGGTCCTCGACGGCAAGCGCATCAACCGCTACGCCTTCACCGGCGAGGCCGACCGCGTGACCATCCGCTACCTGACCGTGCGCAACTTCGTCGCCCCCATGAACGAGGGCGTGGTCAACCACAACGACGGCACCAACTGGCTCGTCGAGTACAGCACCATCACCGAGAACGAGGGCGCCGGGCTGATGGCGGGCGCACCCGGCAACACCTATCGCTACAACTGCATCAAGGACAACGGCCAGTACGGCATCAACGCCTGCTGCGGCACCGAGGCCGAGCCGGTCGAGAACCTCGTGCTCGACCACAACGAGATCACCGGCAACAACACCGGCGACTGGGAGAACAAGGTCGAGGGCTGCGGCTGTACCGGCGGCGTCAAGTTCTGGATCAACGACAACGTCACGGTCACCAACAACTGGGTACACGACAATCGCGGTACCGGGTTGTGGCTCGACAACAACAACAGCGGGTTCGTGATCGAGCACAACTACATCGCCAACAACGACGGCAACGCCATCTTCCTGGAGGCGGGCTATGACGCCCGCGTGCGCTACAACAACATCAAGCGCAACGCGATCGTGACGGGCCGGGAGTTCCAGAGCCGGGCCGACCCGTTCCCGATCGGCGCGATCTACGTGTCGGAGAACGGCAGCCCTCGGGGTTACGGCCTGAAGAGCGTGCCCACCGTCATCAGCCACAACAACTTCGAGAACAACTGGGGCGGCGTGACGCTCTGGGAGAGCGCGGACCGCTACTGCGGCTCGACCGCGCACACCCATCCCCCGTTCTGCACGATCAAGGTGGATCTCTACGACGACGCGCAGTGCGAGACCGACGTCGAGGACGTGATCCCGGAGAGCATCGGCGACAAGTACCGCTGCCGGTGGTCCACCGAGAACAACGTGGTGGAGAACAACGTGTTCCGCATCGACAAGGACGCGATCGGCGAGGGCTGCGCGAAGCGCGACTACTGCGGTCTCAACGGCCTGTTCGCCGGGTATGGGACCTTTCCGGGATTCCCCGGCTACGAGGTGATGTGGCGGGCCACGTTCGAACAGGGAAACGTGTTCCGGAACAACCAGTACCACGGCGACTGGCAGTTCGCCGGTTTCCAACCAAGCAAACCGAACGGTGGCCGGGTGAGCTGGGAGGAATGGACCTCGCCGGCGCCGGCCGTGCCCGAGGGTTTCACCCACGACAATCGCCCCGAGACCTTCGGCCAGGACCAGGGAAGCACTTATTCGATCACGCCCTGAAACCGGAAACACCCGCCCCGGAAACCCGAACGACCAGCAACGCTCGCACCAGTTGCCTCGAAGAACGGAAACCGACAGTGAGAACAGGTGCATTCAGCCAATCCAGTGCCCTGAGCCGCAGGATCGCGCGCAGCAGACTGGCCCCGGTCGCGGCGTTCCCCATCCGCGCGATGAGCGTGCTCAAACACGACGCGCAGGTGGTCGGGAAGTCCGCGCGCTGGCTCTTCACCTCCAGGGAACACCACAACTTCACCTACGACCTCTCGCCCCGCAACCGGGAGCACCTCGCGTGGTTCCTCTCGGCCGTGACCGGGCTGGACGTCAGTGCTTTCCGCAACTGGCTCGACGAGGTGGAAGGTGACGACGCGCTGCGCACGCTGGTCGCCCACGGCGTCGCCACGAGCGACCGGCGCGGCCTCGCCGACGAGGTGGTGCGCTACGGCCGCCGCATCGGCTGGTACGCGCTGGTGCGCGCCCTCCGGCCGAAGCACGTGGTGGAGTCGGGCATCGACAAGGGGCTCGGCTCGTGCCTCATCGCATCGGCCCTGCTGCGCAACGCCGCCGACGGACACCCCGGCAGGCTCAGCGCACTCGACATCAACCCCGACGCCGGGTACCTGATCCAGAGCCCCTACCGCGAGGTGGTCGACGTGCGCAGGGGCGACTCGCTGGAGACCATCCCGGCGCTGACCGAGCCCGTCGACCTCTTCATCCACGACAGCTGGCACAGCCCCGAGCACGAGAGCGCCGAGTTCACGCTCATGGAGGACAAGCTCGCGGAGAACGCGCTGCTGGTCACCGACAACGCGGCCGAGACCGACGTGCTGATCCAGCATGCCGAGAAGACCGGCCGCCGGTTCCTGTACTTCCAGGAGCGGCCCGAGAACCACTGGCATCCGGGCGACGGCACCGGCATCGCCTGGTACGGCAAGGGCTGAGGCGATGGCGCGTCGGGTCTGCGGTGAGGAGCACTACCCAGCCACGTTGCTCGCCGTCGCAGGTCACGGCCTGCCCGGTGCCGCGCGCATCTTTCCCGCCGAACCGCTCGGCGACAAGGCGTGGACCGCGCTGCTGGCCGCTGCACGCGAGCACCGTGTGCTCGGCCCGCTGCGCCAGGCCGTCGGGGAAGGGCGCCTGCCAACGCGCGACCGGCAGGCCGCCGACGCGCGCGCCCTCCACCGCGCCGGCCTGCTGCGCGTGTTGTCGCTGGAGCAGGCGCTGCTCTCCCTCGTGCGCCTGCTCGGCGAGGCAGGCATCGACAGCAGGGTGCTCAAGGGCAGCGCGGTGGCGCGGCTCGACTACCGCGAGCCCGCGCTGCGCTCGTTCATCGACCTCGACGTGCTCGTGCGGGCAGCCGACTTCGAACGCGCGGTCACCACGCTCGGCACGGCGGGCCTCGTGAGGACGCTCGCCGAGCCGTCGCCGGGGTTCGACCGCCGCTTCGACAAGGGGACCACACTTCGCCACGCCGCGGGCTACGAGCTCGACCTGCACCGGACCTTCGTGCTCGGGCCGTGGGGCAGGCTGGTGCGGCTGGAGTCGCTGTGGGACGAAGGCGAGGCGTTCGAGCTCGGCGGCCACCAGCTGCGCGCGCTCTCGCGCCGCAACCGTTTCCTGCACGCCTGCTACCACGCCGCGCTCGGCGACTGGCCGCTGCGGCTCGGCTCACTGCGCGACATCGCGGAGATGCTGCGCTGGGCCGACCCCGATGGCGCGGCGATCCTGAGCATCGCGCGCGAGTGGGGCATCCAGGCGGTCGTCGCCGCTGCGGTCGCCGACTGCACCCGGCTGCTCGGGCTGCCTGCCAACGGCGAGCTGACGCGATGGGCACCCGGCTACGTGCCCACCAGGCGCGAGGTGTCGTGGCTGGCCCTGCACACCCACGCGAACAAGACGTTCGCCGCGCAGGCGCTCGCCACGGTGCGGGTGCTGCCGTGGCGCGACCGGACCGCGTACGTGCGGGCGCTGCTGCTGCCGGACGCCGAGTACGTCGCGGGCAGGCACCGCTCGGCGCTGAGCCGGTTCGGCTACGCCGTGCGCGAGGTGCGCAGAGGCCGCGCGGCCCGGTCCTGAGTGGACAGCCACGCCTGCTGCAGCAGCGTCATCGAAGGCGCCGAGGGCGTATCGGAGAGCCAGATGCGCCGCAGCACGCCGGGGTCGACCAGGTCCGCGTCGACCCCGTCACCGGCCCAGCTCTCGGCGAACTCACGCGTGTGGCTGGTGAACAACGCCGAGGCGAAAGCGGCCTTGCTGTCACGCTCCAGGACCGTACGCGGCAACAGGTCACCGAAAAGCGAGCGCATCGCGTCGGTACGGCCGCTCCAGCCCCAGAACCCGGCCGCCTCGCGCACTGCGGCGACGAACTCCAGCTCACCGAAGGTCTGGACGTAGGTGACCCCGATCGACTCACCGAGCGTGCGGACCGTCTCGTAGGCGCGGCGCACGCTCCGGCGCGTCGCGAACTGCCAGGCGTGCTGCCCGGCGTGCAGCGACGACGCGGCGATGTCGTCGGCGTCCCTGCGCGCGAGCAGCCGCGCGACGTCGTCCCGCAGCCAGGGCCTGCGGTAGTGGTGGCGCAGCGCCCAGCGCCTGCGCACCACCGCCGGAGCGAACGCCCGCGCGATGTAGGGATAGACCTGCGGGCGGACCTTGCCCCTGGCCTTGAGCACCTTCGTCAACGGCGTGATGCGCTTGAGGCCGAACACCTCGTCGCCGCTCTCGCCGGTGAGCAGCACCCCACCGCGGGCGAGGTTCATCATGCGCCACGTTGGCGCGATGTTGGGTGGCCACAGTAGACCGTGCTCGCGTAACAGCGGCGCGGCGACGGGGCCGATCGGATCGTGCTCGTCCAGCACCGAGAGCACCACACGTTCGTGCACGCCCAGGTGGTCCAGCACCGCCTGCTGCCACTGCGCCTCGTCGGTGGCGGGCGCGTTCGGGTAGGTGAGTGTCACCGGAACCGGCAACGGCAGACCCTCCCGGCGCGCGGCGTGGACCGCCGCCGCGAGCAGCACCGACGAGTCCCTGCCCCCGGAGAACGCGAGCAGACAGGGCGAGCGGGTCAGGTGCGTCAGCAGGATCCGGTCGAGCACCTGCCGCGGCGAGCCGTACGGAGGCTGTGGCAGCGGCACCCGCTCGTAGCCGTTGACCCAGCCACCCACGATCTCCAGCTCGTCCATTGTGTACAGGTTGCCCATGGAGCACCTTTCTTTCGGGCAGCCGTTCGAATTCGTGACACGCCAACGGGCCACGGGGCCGTGCACATTCTTCGGCCCCGTGGCTGATCCGTCAGGAGAATGTATCGTCGCCGAAAATCGGCCCGAGGACCGGAAGCCAGGACAAATTGTCCGCGTTGTCCCCGCCGATAGCGGACTGCGTCATCTCCACGACCGTCCCCAGAGTGGTGAGCTCGGGTGGCACGTACGGCTGGCGCATTGGGGTACACCTCCTCTCCGTGTGTCGAAGTGGCAAACTCCTCAGGAGAAGGTCAGGTCACCGAAGACGGTGCCCGCCGCGAAGTCGGCGTCGAGCCGGCTCCCCTGCGACTGTCCGAGCGTGATCTCGGCTACCGAACCGATCTCTTCGAGCGCGGGAGCGGTGTAAACTTCTTTCATTCCGCACCCCCTTTCCGAACAATTGGAACCACGGCGAAACAGGCACACCATCGCGCCTAGCAGACCATTCGTACTTTCGGCGCATTCGTTACGCCTGGACGGATAACGTGTCCACTCGGCAACGAAACCGGTACCGCTGAGGTATTGTGCGCGGCTCGGTTTTCGCACTCGCCGCGGATAAGATCGGTTGGTGCGCCTGCGAAAAGTGGCCAGAGCCTCGGTGAACACCCCGCGGCTGATCGCGGCCGCCGCGCGCGAGGTTCGCCGTGCCGATCCACTGGGGGCGGTGGTCGCCTCGGTGTACCAGATCATCGGCGCCACCGCGGCACTCGGCGTGGTCGCCGCGGGCAAGCTCACCTTCGACGCGTTGCTGCAGCCCGAGGACGCCGCACTCGGGATCACCCCGTCGCTGCTGCTGCTCGCGCTCGCGACCGCGCTGTCCGGGTCGGTCGGTCCACTCCAGACCCAGCAGCACCGGCTGCTCGGTGAGCGGGTCTCGCAGCGGGTGTGGGACCGGCTGCTCGACACCACCGCGCGCGCCGACCTGGTGACCTACGAGTCGTCCGGCTTCGCGACCTCGCTCGAGCGAATCCAGCAGAACGCGCTGACGAGGCCGTTCACCGTCACGACCTCGCTGCTGGGGCTCACCGGCAGCCTGCTCGGCGTGGTGACGCTGTCGGCGGTGCTGATCGGCGTCGAGCCGCTGCTGGTGCCGATCCTGCTCGCGGCCGGGCTGCCAGCGGTGCTGCTCTCGCGCTGGGCGAGCCGCACCGAGTTCGCGTTCGCCCACCGGCTCACGCCGTTCGCCAGGCGGCGCAACTACCTGCGGCAGCTGCTCACGCAGCGGCCCTACGCCGCCGAGCTGCGCGCGTTCGACTCGGCCGGACGGCTGCGGGAGAAGCACGCAGAGCTCAACCACGAGGTGAACGCCGGCCTGCGCGGGCAGGTGCGGCACCGGCAGCTGATCGCCGCGCTGACCACGCTCGGGGTCGCGGCGGCGTTGACGGGTGCGCTGCTCGCGATCGTCGCGCTCGTGCGGCAGGGACGAATCGGGTTACCGGAGGCCGGTGCGGCCGCGATCGCCGTGCGGTTGCTGTCCGGGCAGCTCAACACGCTGTTCACATCGATCGGGGGCCTGTTCGAGTCGGCCCCGTTCCTCGCGGATCTCGAACGGTTCGTCGCCTCGGTGCCGCCGGCCGCGCCGCGCGGGCGCAAGCGAACGCTCACCGAGGGGATCGCTTTGTGCGACGTCACCTTCCGCTACCCGGGTCAGGAGCGGCCCGCGGTGGACGGGGTCGACATCCGGATCGGCGCGGGCGAGGTCGTGGCGCTGGTCGGCGAGAACGGCTCCGGAAAGACCACGCTCGCCAAGATCGCGGCCGGGCTGTACGCGCCGGACACGGGCTCCCGCCGGTGGGACGGCGCCGTCGTGCCCGCCGCCGACGTGCGGGCGTCGGTGACCGTGATCTTCCAGGACTTCGTGCGCTACCAGCTGACGCTGCGCGAGAACATCGTGATCAGCGACGGGTACCGCGACGACGCCGACCTCGAGGACGCCGCCAAGCGCGCGGGCCTGCTCGCGGCGACGCGGGAACTGCCCGACGGGCTCGACACGATGCTCGGCCGCGACCTCGACGAGGGTGTGGACCTGTCCGGTGGGCAGTGGCAGCGGGTGGCCCTGGCGAGAGCGTTGTACCGCGACACGGGGCTGGTGGTGCTCGACGAGCCCGCCGCGTCCCTCGACCCGCGTGCCGAGTACGAGCTGTTCGCCGACGTGCGGGCCATGCTCGGGGGCCGCGCGGCCCTGCTCATCTCGCACCGGTTCTCCAGCACGCGTCTCGCCGACCGCATCTACGTTCTCGATGGTGGCCGCGTCGTCGAATGCGGCACCCACGACGAGCTCATGTCGAGGGCAGGCCAGTACGCCGAGCTGTACACCCTCCAATCGGCGGCCTACCGCTGACGCCCGCGAGTCCCCCGCTCCAGCCGGCGAGTCCCCCGCTCCAGCCCGCGAGTCCCCCGCTCCCAACCGCGAGTTGCCCGCTCCCGACGGCCGCCGAATGGGGAACTCGCGGGCCCGAAGGGGCAACTCGCAGACCGGAAGGGGCAACTCGCAGACCGGAAAGGGGGACTCGCGGGTCAGAGCGGGGGACTCGCGCGGTCACACCCTTGCCGGTTCCGCCAGGGCCGCCAGCAGGCGACCCGGGATCTCCGGGCGGAAGGGCGGGCCCCACGGGACGGTCGCCTCGAAGAGGGGTACGCGTTCGACGAGGTCACCGAGCGCCTGGAAGGTGTGCCCCAGCGAGGAGGGGTCCGACCACCCGAGCACGCGCGGGAACCGGCACAGCCACAACAGCGCCCTCGAAGGGGGTACCCGGCGCACCACGACGTCGCCCGCCTCCCGGCTCGGCCGGGGTACGACGCACGCCGCGAGCGGCAGCGGCCCACCCGCACGGGAACCGGGTCGCAGCGCCAGCCTGCCGTCCGCGGTGGGGCGCACCGCAGACCCAGGCGCCGAGTCGGCCAGTTGCCGCGCGTTCGGGCGCAGCCGGCTCTCGGTGCTTCCCGGATGCGCCACGAACCCGTTCGCGCCGGCGGGGTCGACCCGCAGCACGTCGTCCGCCACCAGTCCGCACCCGGCTCCGCAGAGCGCGGCGGCGAGCGTCGACTTGCCCATGCCCGACGCGCCGACGAACGCGATGGCCCGCCCCTCGGCCTCCACGGCGCTCGCATGCAGCACTAGGTGCCCTCGAAGCAGCAGCTGCACCGCCAGCAGCGTGCCCGACGCCAGCACCGACAGCAGTCCCGGATCGGCGCCGCGCTGCGGATGCGCGGTCACGTCCGCGAGGTCCGCGTCGCCCGCGAACTCGGCCAGCTCCGGGTAACGCAGCACCGTCCGCTCGCCCTCGCGAGCGAGCGCGTAGAACATCCGCCCGCCCTCGCGCGACAGCTCCGCCAGCGGCTTCCCCTCCGGCCGCCGATGGGGGACGTCCACCGCCTCGCCGAGGCGAAGGGTCACCTCGTGGCGGCCATCACCGGGCGGCAGCGGCAGTTCCAGGTCGCTCACGATCCCCAAGCCGTGCGCCCGGTACCGGTACGCCACGCCGCTCACCGCCCCGCAGCGCCGAGGGTCGCGAACGCCGACGCGCCGGGGTCGAGCGAGCGGCCGCCGATCTCCAGCCACGAGTGCGCGAAGAACGCGCCGTCCTCACGCCGCACGCCGATCCGCAGCACCGGGTCCAGCTCACGCAGGCGGTGCCCGATCAGCAGGCACCGGCGCAGGCACGTGTCCCCCGCGGGCCAGCACGCGGCGACGAGCCTCGTCGCGACCACGGCCGGACGCGTGCGCCGCGGCAGCACGGCCCGCTCGCGCGCGGGCGGCGCCGCGCTGTCGAGATCCCAGCCGACGCCGAGCCGCAGGCACGTCGACGGCAGATCTTCGGTGCGCAGGCTCCGTTCGATCAGCGCCAACGTCACGACCGCGCGCGGCACCTCGGCCACGAACCGCACCACTCCCCGCACGCTCACCGCTCCTCCTCGTCCGCCAGCCACGCCAGCGCCACATCCCCGGGCGCCAGCCCCACCCGCACCAACGTCACGACCGCGCCCGGCACCTCCGCCACGAACCGCACCACTCCCCGCACGCTCACCGCTCCTCCGCGCTCGCCAGCCACGCCTGCTGCAGCAGCAGCGCCGTGGACGCGGGCGGGACCTCCGACAGCCACGCCGCCCGCAGGGCCACCGGATCGACGAGGTCCTGATCGACCCCGCCGCCGTCCCACTCTCGCGCGAAGGCACGCGACACGGCGCCGAACCGCGACGCGTTGAAGTACGCCTTGTCGCGCCGCGAGACCACCTCCGGCGGCAACAGCTCACCTGCCAGCAGCCGGGTGCCCTCAGCGCGCGTCAGCCCACCCCACGGCCCGCCGAACGCCGCGTACGACGCGACGAAGTCCGCCGCCCCCAGCGGTTCGACGAGCGCGCAGTCGTACTGCCCGGCGACGGCGGCCCGCGTGCGCCTGCCGACCAGGACCGCGCGGGGCGCCAGAGCGGACCACACACTGCGGTCGAAGCGCAGGGGCCGCGCGGCACCGTCCACACCGAGCGCCCGGCGCAGCGGGGGGCGCAGCCACGGCGCGTCACCCAGCACTCGCCGGGCCCGGTGCCTGCGCACCGGCGCGGGCGCCGCACAGGTCGCCGCGAGCCGCCAGTCGGCGCCGGTGAGCCCGCGCCCTCGCCTGCGCACCACCGCACGAAGCAGCGCCGCGCGATGCCCGCCGAGCACCTCGTCACCGCCGTTGCCCGTCACGAGGCTGCCGCCGCGCGCGTACCGCGCGAGCAGCACCGTGTTGCCGACAGCGGCGGGGTACACCGGCGCCCCGTGCTCACGCAGCACGGGCGTCGTGAGCGGGCCGAGCACGTCCAGCTCGCCGGTGATGTCGCGGCGGATCCATTCGATCCGCGAACCCAGGTGGGCCAGCACCTTCTCCTGCCATGCCGTCTCGTCGGCGGCGGGATCGCCTGGATAGCGGAACGTCACCGCGATCGGCGCGGGCAGGCCCTCGCGCGCGGCTAGATCGGCGGCGACGGCCAGCAGCAGCGCGGAGTCCCTTCCTCCCGAGAAGGCGACGACGCACGGCGGGCGCAGCAGCGCGGGCCGCACGGCATCGCGCAGCGCGCGCACCGGATCCGGGTCGACCCGCGCGGCCCTCGCGAGCAGCAGCGGCACGGCGCCGACCGGGCACCCGAGCGCGATTTCCCGCGCCGAGAGCGTCGGCAGCACGGTGGGCCGCTCGTCAGTGCAGGAGCTGGGCATCGCGCAGCCGTTCGACGAAAGCCTCGACGTCCCGGCGCGCGGTGGCGTCGTCGACGTCGTACTCGGCCACGATCGTGCCGACGAGTGCGTCGACCGACGTCTCCTCGGTCAGCAGTTCGAACAGCCGTGTGCCCACACCGGTGATCGTGAAGTACCGGGAGGTGGGCAGGCTCAGCACGATCGTCTCGTCACCGATGGTTCGCGTGGACAGCTCGGCGGATCGCAGGCGCATGGGGTCCCTCCTCCGCGGTTCCATATTGGATTCGCGTTGGGGCACAAGATCGTTACGCCGAAAGGCCGTGTCCGAAACGAACGATCCGGCAACGCCGACTTAGTGGTGTGCGCATGGAACCGATGAGCGAGGACGGCGGGCTCGCCCTGCCGAGGCGGCTACGACTGCCGCTCGGTATGGCGGCGGGAATCGGCGTGCTCGTGGTGCTCCTGCTCGGGTTTCTCCACGCCGGCGAGTCGACGGCGAGCGGCGTGGACGCGTGGGTCGAGTCCCTCGTCGGCGAGCCCGTCGGGCCGAGACGCGAGGTCGCGCTCATGGTCGACTTCGGCGGCGAACCCGTGGGCGCCGCGATCCTCGTGGCCGTGCTGGCCGGGATGTGCCTGGCGCTGCGGCGGTTCCGGCTCGCGATCCTCACCGTCGCGTGCCTCGTGCCCGCGTTCGCCACCACGCCGCTGAAGGACGTCTTCGATCGCACGATCAACGACGGCCACCTCGCCTACCCCAGCGGGCACACGGCGTTCGCCACCGCCATCGGGATCGTGTTCGGTCTGCTCGTGGTGGACGTCTTCCGCGTCGGCGGCAGGGCGGCGCTCGCCGTGGTCGCGGGAACGGCGCTGCTTGGCGGCGCCGAGATGGCGTGGGCGCAGACGTCGCTGGACGCCCACTACGCCACGGACACGCTCGGCGGCTTCGCCACGGCCTTCGTGTTCGTGCCCGTGCTGGCCGTGGCGATCGACGTCGTCGCCGAAAGGGCCGCGCTGGTCAGGCCCGGCGGCGGAACACCGGCTTGACCGAGCGGCCGCCCATCCACGCCGTGGGATCCTGCGCGTCGAGTGCCTTCCGGTACACCGCGCACGCCTGCGAGACGACCTCGACGGTCCGCTCGATGTCCTCGCCGGACAGCGCGCTGCTGACCACGAACGAGGGGCCGAGCACGCCGCCGCAAACCAGCTGCCGCAGGAACAGGGTCCGGTACTGCTGCGAGGGCCTGCCGTGCTCGTCCAGCGTCGCGAAGACCAGGTTGCTCGCGCGGCCACGGACGAGGACGTGGTCGCCGACGCCCATACCCTCGGCGACCTCCCGCACACCGGCGGCCAGCCGCTCGCCGAGGTCGTGCAGCCGCGCGGTGATGCCCTCCTCGGTGTAGGTCTGCAGCACGGCCATCGCCGCGGCGAGCGAGTGCGTTTCAGCGCCGTGCGTGGTGGAGAGGAGGAAGACACGGTCGCCCCGGCCACGAAGACCGCCGAGCTCCATCAGCTCACGCTTGCCGGCGAGCGCCGACACGGCGAAGCCGTTGCCGAGCGCCTTGCCGAACGTCGACAGGTCGGGCGTCACGCCGTACAAGCCCTGCGCCCCGGCCTCCGACCAGCGGAAACCGGTGATCATCTCGTCGAAGATCAGCACACAGCCGTAGGTGTCGGCGAGCGAGCGCAGTCCTTCGAGGTAGCCCGGTGGGGGTTCCAGTTGCCCCGACGCCGCCTCGAGCATGAGACACGCGATCTGCCCGTCGTGCCGCCGCAGCAGCTCCTCCGTCGCGGCGAGGTCGCCGTACGGGAACGTCACCGTGAGCGGCCTGGTCCTGGCGGGAATGCCGGCGTCCATCGCGGTTGTGCCGATGAACCAGTCGTCGGTGGAGAAGAACGGCTGGTCGGCACAGATGGCCACCAGCTGGCGTCCGGTGGCGGCGCGCGCGAGCCGCACGGCGGCGGTGGTGACGTCGGAGCCGTTCTTGGCGAACTTCACCATGTCCGCCGTGGGCACGGTGGTGAGGAACCGTTCCGCCGCCTCGAGTTCGAGGATGCCGGGACGCACGAAGTTGGAGCCCCGGTCGAGTTCGCGCCGCGCCGCTTCGGTGACGCGGGGATGCGCGTGCCCGAGGCTCACCGAGCGCAGGCCGGCGCCGTACTCGATGTAGCGGTTGCCGTCGACGTCCCACACGTGCGCGCCGACGCCGTGGGAGATCACGGGCGCGAGGCACTCGGGGTACTGGTCGTCGCCCTTGGCGTAGGTGTGCGCGCCACCGGGGATCAGCTGGTGCAGCCGCTCGTTGGCCACGTTGGAGCGGGGAAGCGTCCGTTCGGTGTCCATGTCGGTTACCTCGGCTTCCTGAGCGCGTCGGCGAGCGAGGGGGCGAGCCTGTCCCGCTCCGACAGCAGGGTGGGTGGCAGTGGCCACGGGATGGCCAGTTCCGGGTCGTCGTGGGCGATCGCGACGTCCTCGGCTGGATCGTGTGGCCGGTCGATGCGGTAGGACACGTCGGCGGGTTCGGTCAGCGCCTGGAAGCCGTGCGCGCAGCCCGCGGGCACGTACACGGTCACCTGCGTGTCGCCGGAAAGCTGGAAGAACTCGATGTTGCGGTGGGTGGGCGAATCGGGCCGCAGATCAACGACCACGTCGAACACCTCGCCGTAGGAGCAGCGGACGAGCTTCGCCTCGCCGCGGCCCGAACGCAGGTGCATACCGCGAATCACGCCCTTGGCGGAGCGGGAGAGGCTGTCCTGCGCGAAGCCGTCGGGGTCGATGCCCACGGAACGCACCACCTCCCGGTCGAACGTGCGGGAGAAGAACCCGCGCGCGT
Organism: Prauserella endophytica; assembly: GCF_005146945.1. GTDB lineage: Bacteria > Actinomycetota > Actinomycetes > Mycobacteriales > Pseudonocardiaceae > Prauserella_A > Prauserella_A endophytica. The sequence goes on along the minus strand of NZ_SWMS01000001.1, from coordinate 777,511 downwards.
CGACGTGCGGCGTCGGTTCGAAAAGGTAGGCCCCGGCGATGGCCGGGACGGGGATGGCCTTCATCGTCGCCCTCCGTTCGGAAAGAGAGCCTTGGACAACACGGAGTACTGCTGCTCCAGCCGTTCCCTGCACGCCCGGCTGCGCTCGGCGAGCGCGGGGCGCAGCTCATCGGCGCGCCGTTCGAGTTCGGTGAACTGCGCGACGAGCCGGTCGACGTCGACGGCCTTGGCGGGCTGACAGAACTCCGCCATCCCGAACTCGGCCATGAGATCGTCGCTCTTGGCCGAGTAGCTGATGGAGATCGTCGGCTTGGCGAGCTTGAGCCCGCAGAGCACGTTGTGGTAGCGCGTGCCCACCACGAAGTCGACCCCGGCCATCTGCCGCATGAGTTCCCTGAGCGTGGTCATGGGTTCGGCCACCACGGCGGACGCGGGCAGTCCGGGGCGCTGCTCGCGCAGGTCGGCAAGCACATCGGCGACCACAGCGTCGTCGTAGATGTCACCGGTGAACAGGCGCAGCCGGTAGCCCCGGTCGATGAGCCTGCACACGAATTCCTTCATCGCGGTGACGTAGGTGGCGCGAATGCGGGCGGCATCGCGCCGGTCGTCGTTCGAACCGGAGAAGGCCATCAGCCCGACCCCGACCACCGGCGTGCCGGTGTCCGTCGACGCCTCGGGCTCGGGCAGCGCGAACACGAGATCCGGGTAGACGTCGTCCGCCACCGTGTCGGCTCCCATCTCCTGTAGAGCGGCGCGGGAGCGGACGTCGCGGAACGACCGGTAGTGAGCCAGCTTCGCCGCCGAACCGATGAACAGCCGGGTGGCGCGCTGTTTGATCACGTTGGCGCCGACGTTCACCAGCGCCACCGGCGTGCCCGTCAGCCGCCCCGCCGCAGTGAGCAGGAACAGCGACAGGGGGAAACCCCAGGCGCGCAAGGGAAGCGTCGTCTCCAGCACGCCCGCGCCGGGCACGATCACCACGTCCTGTCCGCGGACCCAACGCAGGACCCGAATCGGGTCGAGCAGTTTCCCGAGCGCTTTCGCGACGAACACGCCGACACGGGTACGTGGGCGGGGGCGGCCGTAGAACCAGTGCAGCGACGCGGTCGGCAGGCCGTAGCGCTCGCGCACCACCGCAGCGCCGGAACAGAAGCCACTGAGCACGGCGTCGGGATGTTCCCGCTGGAGGTAGTCGAGGATCACCTCGAGGGAACCGTCGTTACCGATGTTTCCGGAGCCGAGCAGGCCGAACAGGCCGACTCGCGGTGGCGCGGTCCTGCTCATCGCGTCCTCATCTCCTCGGGCTGGTCCGGCTCGGGCACGACGTACTGGCGGAAACCCACCCGCAGCTGCCACCACCAGACGGCCGCACCGCACCACATCGCGATCGTGGAGCCCCAGCTGGCGCCGAGGGCCCCGCCGAGCGCGGCTCCGGCGAGCCCGCCGCCGAGGTAGCCTGCCGAGGCGAACAGCTGGGCCCGCAGGCTCAGCTTCGCCGCCCCGAGCGCACGCAGCCCCGCCGTCGCACCGGCCACCACGCCCGCGCCGGTGACCGAGAGCGTGATCGGCAGGATCAGCTCCTCGGCAGGTCCCCATACCTCGCCGAGCACGAGCGTGCCAAGCGAATCGGGCAGGAACAGCAGGATCCCGAGGCCCCACACCAGCGCCGCGGCGGCCTGCCCTCCACCGAGCACGAGGCAGAACGCGGGCAGCCGGGCCGGGGACCGTTTGAGCACCCGCGCCGCCTCGGGCACCGCGACGAGGCTCACGCCCATCAGCAGCGCGAGGAACGGCGCGAGCAGCAGCTCGCCACCCCGGATGGCACCGACGGCGGACAGGCCCGCGATCGCGCCGAGGCCGTACATCCGCAGCTGCGAGGCGCCGCTGTTGCTGACGTTCTCGACGAGGTAGCGCGAGCCGAGGTCGCGGTGGCGTGACACCCATTCCCGCGCTCCGCCCGCGCTCGGCAGCACCCCGGACTGGAGCGCGCCGTAGCCCGCGGCAAGCGCGGCGGAAAGGCCCCACGCGAGCACGAAGGCGAACACGGTGCCCGACTTCGCCGCGAGGAACAGCGCGGGCACCATGGCGGCCGCCCACACGATGTCGTTGAGGAACGCCTTCTGCCCCTGTCCCGCCGCGAAGAACGCGTACCGCCACGAGTCCTGCACCAGCAGGCCAGGGAGAACGACGCCGAGCCCTAGGAACGCCCAGCCGATCACTCCACCGAGCGCGAGTCCCGCGAGGACGCTCAGCGCGCCCGAGCCGAGGCCGATCAGCAGCGCCGTGCCCGACGAGCGTGCCACGGCGGAACGCCATCGCTCGTCCGCGGCGCCGCTGAAACGCACCACGAGCGGGTCGGTCGCGAGGCCGCGTGAGACGTTGAGCAGCACGCCGTAGGTCACCCACGCGAGCGTGAACACGCCGAAGCCCGTGACGCCGAGACCGCGGGCGACGACGATGCCGACCGCGAAGTTGGACAGGCTCGACACCGCCTGGTCACCGAGGCCCCAGCTGAGCCGCCCCGCCATGGCGCGCACGCCTTGCCGCATCGCTCACTCCCTCGCGGGCGGGGCCGGGGCGAGCAGCCCGGCCGCGTACAGCGCGTCGGCGGCGGCGGCCACCGCGTCGAAGGCGATGCCCGAGCGCTGCGCGATGTCGAGCAGCGTGTGGTCGCCGTCGGAGAGGTTGAGCACCCACAGCATCGCGAGCTGGGCCTGCTTGGCGTCACTGCGGCCCCCAAGGGAGCCGTAGAGCCCGCGCTTGCCGAGCTGCGGCTCGCCGTACGGGCTCAGGTTCACGTAGCGGCGGTTGCGGTCGAGCACCGAGAACGCGTCCCGGCACGCGGCGAGCGTGTCGGCCATGGCTTGCGCGGTCACGAAGTCCGGGTTGTCGGCCGACGTGTGGTACTCGGGGTAGCCCGCGTAGGGCGTGCGCGTCAGCGAGCCGACGCCGAGGTTGAACCCGGGTGAGCAGAACTGCCGTTCGTCGTAGCCGTACGGCGAGAAGTCCACCACCGTGTGCTCGCGCTCGGCGAGCACGTGCTGGACGACACGGTCGATCTCGGCGTCCCCGCGCCTGCTCTTCTTGTACGTCAACGACCCAGGGTCACCCGCGCACGCGAGCACGAGCCCGTGCTTCACCTTGCCGATGCGCTCGGCGTTGCGGGCCAGCCACGTGATCGAGCCGATCGTGCCGGGCACGAACAGGAACCGGTAGGTGTAGTACGGCTCCCGCTGCGCCAGCTCGCGGGCGAGGAACGTGGCGACGGCGATCCCGGCGAGGTTGTCGTTCGCCAGGGAGGGATGGCACACGTGGCACGACACGATCACCTCGTCGGTGACCTCGCCGGGCACGACGTGCTCCGCGTAGGTCAGGTGCCCGTCCTCCAGCGTCGAGTCGATGCGGACCTCGTAGTCACCGTCCGGCAGGGCGTCGAGCGCGTTCTGCGAGAGGCAGAAACCCCAGTCCGGCGAGTAGTAGCTGGTGCGGTAGGGCACGAGCGACGGCTGGTCGGGCAGGGTGTGCAGGTGCTCGCGCAGCTCGGCGAGGCTCATCGTGGCCGACACCGGCACGCTGTAGCTCACCACGTGCAGACTGGACTCGGCGAAGTCCACCACCCGCTTGCCCTCGGAGTCGGCGATCCAGGCGTCGGAGATGTTCCATTCCTTCGGAACGGTCCAGTCGAAGACCTGCGTGCCGGTGGGTACCTCGTACAGCCGCAGCGGCAGGTACTCGCCGACGATCTCCAGCGTCCGGCGCACTCCGTCGCCCGTGATGCTGCGGCAGAGCGGGTAGAGCCGCTCGACCAGCGCGTGCATCTCGGCGCCCGTGTTCATCCCCGTGTTCATCACTGCCCGCGCAGGGTGTCGTCGACGGTGCCGTCTTCCATCCGGTCACGCAGCCACGCCAGCCGCGTGAAGCGCCGCGCGAAGTCCTCCGGGGTCAGCGTGAAACGCTGGTAGGCCTCCACCAGCTCCACGGCCCCGTCCTTGACGCTCCACTGGCAGTCGAAGCCGGGCACGGCCTCGCGGAAGCGCGAGAAGTCCACGCGGTACGAGCGCGGGTCGGCGCCCGCCTCGCCGGTGATCCGCAGCCGCGCGCCCGGCACGGCCTCCACCACCTGCTCGGCGATCTCGGCGACGGTGACGTTGTTGCGCTCGGTGCCGATGTTGAAGGCCCGGTTGTGCACGGCCTCCCGCGGCGCGGCGAGCGCTGCGGCGAACGCGCGCGCGATGTCGACGGCGTGCACGAGCGGCCGCCACGGCGTGCCGTCGGAGAGCACCAGCACCTCGCCGGAGAGCACCGCGTGCCCGACGAGGTTGTTGAGCACGATGTCGGCGCGCAGCCGCGGCGAGTAGCCGAACGCGGTCGCGTTGCGCATGAACACCGGCGTGAAGTCGTCGTCGGCCATCGCCCCGACATCGCCCTCGACCTTGACCTTCGACTCGGCGTAGGGCGTCACGGGCCGCAGCGGTGCCTCCTCGTCGACGAGCCCCGAGTCGCCGGAAGCGCCGTACACCGAGCACGTCGAGGCGTAGAGGAAGCGGCTCACCCCCGCCGCCTTGGCCAGCTCGGCGAGCCGCACGGCGGCGTGGTGGTTGATGTCGTAGGTGAGCTGCGGGGCGAGCGCGCCGAGCGGATCGTTGGACAGCGCGGCCAGGTGAATCACCGCGTCCACACCGGACACGTGCTCGGGCCCGGCATCGCGCAGGTCCACGGTGTGGGCGGGCGGGTCGCCGGGCAGCAGGCCGAGCACGCAGTCGTCGAAGAGGCCGGAGTCGAGGCCGATGACCTCATGGCCCTCGGCGGCGAGCACCGGGGCCATCACCGTGCCCAGGTAGCCCTTGTGGCCGGTCAGCAGCACACGCATGTCTCAGCCCTCCAGGGCAAGAGTGAACTTGTGGGTGTAGAAGCCCTCGGCGTAGTGGTGTCCGCACTCGATGCCGCGGATCCGGGCCAGCCCGAGGAAGGCCTCCCGGTCATACCAAGGACGATGTCGCTGGGAGGGGTAGTGCTGTTGCAGCAACCGCACCTTTTTCTCCGCGAGCTCGCGCGAGAGCGGCTGGTAGGCCGACGGCGTGCCGAGGTCGCCGTCCCATTTCACGATCTCGTAGCCGAGCGCGAGGTGGTCGCGGAACACCGTGGGCACGAGCTGTGCGAGGCCTCGGTGGTCCTGGTGCGCGTCGCCGGTGCTCGGCGCGATCACCAGCTCCGGTTCGGTGCGCCTGCGCAGCTCCTCCAGCGCGGACTTCGCCTCGTCCCAGTGCGCGGGCAGCCGCCCGTCGGGCAGCTTCAGGACCGTGACGTCCACGTCGGCGCCCTGGCAGAACGCGGCCAGAGCGGCCCGCTCCTCGTCCTCGCGGTCGGTGCCGCCGCCGGAGAGCACGAGCGCGTCGACCCGCACCCCCGGCCACGCCGAGCACAGGGTCAGCAACGTGCCCCCGGCGCCGATCGCGATGTCGTCACAGTGGGCGCCGAGCGCAACGACCCGCGTGAGCCGGCCGGCGAGCAGTCGGATCACGCCGTCCTCGCGACCTCTCGCTCGTTCTCCCAGAGCGCCCACGGGCGCTCGCCGCGGGCGTAGGCCTCGTCGAGCGCGGCCCGCTCCTTGACCGTGTCGGTCGGCTTCCAGAAGCCCCGGTACGGGTAGGCGAGCAGCCTGCCCCGCTTGGCGAGCTCGGCGCAGCCGTCGCCCACGAGGTCGCCGTTCTGCGGGATGTGGTCGAACACCTCCTGGCGCAGCACGAAGTACCCGCCGTTCTCCCACAGCGGCATCTCGCTCACCGCCGTGATGGCGCCGACCATGCCGCCCTCGTCCATCTCCACACAGTGGAACGACGACTGCGGCGGCACGACCATCATCGAAGCGCCCGCGTCCGAGGCCGAGAACCGCTCGATGATGTCGGGCAGCGGCGCGTCGGTGAGCACGTCGGCGTAGTTGGCGAGGAACATCTCGTCACCGTCGAGGTGGTGGCGCACTCGCCGCAGCCGCTCCCCGATAGCGGACTCGATGCCCGTCTGCACGAACGTGATCGACCACTCCGAGATGTCGGTGGAGAGCAGCTCCGCCTTGCCGCCCCGCAACACGAAGTCGTTGGACGTGGTCTCCTCGTAGTTGAGGAAGAAGTCCTTGATGTGGTGGGCGCCGTAGCCGAGACACAGGATGAACTCGGTGTGCCCGAAGTGCGCGTAGTAGCGCATCACGTGCCAGATCAGCGGGCGCGGGCCCACCATCTGCATGGGCTTTGGCACGTCCGAGGCCGTGCCGTTGCGCATGCGCATGCCGTAGCCGCCGCAGAAGAGAACGACCTTCACGATGTCACCTCGACGATCTCCAGTCGTGGGATCGGGAACACCAGCCGTCCGCCCCACTCGTCTACATAGGACAACTGCTCCGTGAGCTCTTCCCTGAGGTTCCACGGGAGCACGAGCACGTAATCGGGCCGGTCGAGTGCGATCTGCTCGGGCGGCAGGATGGGGATCCGCGTGCCCGGCGTGTACCGGCCGTGCTTGTAGGGGTTGCGATCCACCGTGTACGCGAGCAGGTCCGGCCGGATGCCGCAGTGGTTCAGCAGCGTGTTGCCCTTGCCGGGCGCGCCGTAGCCCACCACGGTCCTGCCGTTCGCGGCGGCCTCGGTGAGGAACCGCAGCAGGTCCAGCCGCACGCGGTCCACCTCGGCGGCGAACGCGGTGTAGCCGCTCAGCTCGTGCAGGCCGGCGGCCTTCTCGCGCGCGAGGACATCGACCATGCGCGAGCTCGGTTCGCCCGCGACCTCGACCGGTCGTGCCCAGAGCCGGATGGAACCGCCGTGGGTCGGCAGCAGCTCGACGTCCACAACGGACAAACCGCCCACCGCGAGCGCCCTTCGCGCCGACTCCACGGTGTAGTACTGGAAATGCTCGTGGTAGATCGTGTCGTACTGCACCTTCTGGATCAGCGTCAGCAGATGCTGCACCTCGATCGACACCCAGCCGTCGTCGGCCACCAGCGCGCGCAGGCCGTGGGTGAAGCCGGCGACGTCGGGGATGTGCGCGTAGACGTTGTTGGCCACCACCAGGTTCGCGGGTCCGTGCTCGGCGCGGGCCTGCGCTCCCGTCTCTGGGCCGAGGAATGCCGTGAGCGTTGGGACTCCCTTGTCGCGGGCGGCCTGGCCGACGTTCACCGAGGGCTCGATCCCGAGACAGCGCATCGACCGTGACACCACGTGCTGCAACAGGTACCCGTCGTTGCTGGCGACCTCGACGACGAAGGAGTTCTCGTCCAGCGAGGCACGCTCGACGGCGCTCTCCACGAAGCGGCGCGCGTGATCCACCCAGGACTGGGAGTACGACGAGAAGTAGGCGTACTCCGTGAACGTGTCCTCCGGCGTGATGAGCGGCGGGATCTGCGCGAGCCAGCATTCGGTGCAGACGCGCAGGTGCAGCGGATACGTGACTTCCGGTTCGTCGAGCTGGTCCCGCGTCAGAAACCGCTCACACGGCGGCGTCGCCCCGAGGTCCACGACACCTGCCATGCTCGCGGAGCCGCACAATCGGCATGTTGTCATCTACTTGGCTCCTTGGCGCGCGGTGTCCGTGCAAAGCCTGATTCGCGGGCCAGTAGGCCGTTGTTACAGCGAATTCGGACAGCGCGGCAATGCGATTCCCAAATGAGACCTGTCTCGTTTCCGCATTTCCGAAAACGGGGAATGACTGTGAGACATTCGCCGCCATGGTTGTCTTCGACGCGGCGTACGCTAAAGTTCGGCATACCGAACTTTGGGAAGGGCGATGGACACCGAGCGGATCAGTGAGAGCGCGCGCCGCAGGCGGCACGCGCGCAGGCGCGACGCGCGGCTGCTCGTCGCGCTCGCGGCCGTGTTCGTGCTGGCCCTCTCCTGCGCCGTCGGCTACGCCATGCAGCCGGGCGCCGATCCCGCGCACGAGGGCCTGCGCCTGGTCACCACCACGAACTTCCTCGACGACACCGTGCGCCGCATCGGCGGCGAGCACGTCGAGACCGTGCGGCTCATGGGCCCCGGGGTCGACCCCCACCTGTACCAGGCCAAGGCGAGCGACCTGACCGAGATGCGCGAGGCGGACGCGGTGGTCGCCGTCGGGCTCTACCTCGAAGGGTCGCTGCAACAGACGTTGGACGAGATCGCCAGGACCAAACCGGTGCTCTTCGCGGGCGAGGCCATTCCCAAGGAGAAGCTGCTCTCCCCTCCGGCAGGCGCGGCCCCGGAGGAGGAGCACGACCCGCACGTCTGGTTCGACCCGTACCTGTGGGTCCACGTGGTCGACTCCGTCACCGACGAGCTCGCGAAGCTCGACCCCGAGCACGCCGTGGACTACCGCCGCAACGGCGCCGCCTACCGCGCCGACGTGCTCGCGATGGCCGCGCAGGTGCACAGGATGATCGAGCGGATCCCGCCGGCGCACCGGCAGCTCGTCACCTCGCACGACGCGTTCCGCTACTTCGGGAGGGCATTCGGCATGGAAGTCGTCGCGATCCAGGGGATCTCCACGCAGCAGGAGGCGACCACGGCCGACATCTCGCGCGTCGCCGCCGACATCGCCTCGAGCGGGGTGCGCTCGGTGTTCGTCGAGTCGAGCGTGCCGAGACAGACGCTCGACTCGGTGCTCGCGGCGGCCCGCAGGCAAGGCAGCGACATCCGGATCGGCGGCGAGCTGTTCTCCGACGCCGCCGGCGCCGACGGCACCCCCGAGGGCACCTACCTCGGCATGGTGCGCGCCAACGCCGAGACGCTCGTGGAGGGACTGCGATGACAACGACCGTGGTGCGGCCACCGTCCGCGCTGGCACTGCACGAGGTGAGCGCCTCCTACGGCGGACGCACCGTGCTCGACGGCGTCAGCGTGGAGATCCCTCCCGCCACGCTGTCCGCCGTCGTCGGCCCCAACGGCGCCGGCAAGTCGACGATGGTCAAGGCCGCGCTGGGGCTCGTGCCGTCGGTGCGCGGGCACGTCGCGCTGCTCGGCGAACCGCTGCGGCGCGTCCGCCGCCGGGTCGCGTACGTGCCGCAGCAGGACAGCGTCGCGCAGGACTTCCCCATCACCGCCGTCCAGGTGGTGGAGATGGGCCGCTACCCGCACCGGGGCTGGTTGCGCAGGCTCACCCGCCACGACGACGAGCTGGTGGCCGCCGCGATGGAGCAGGTGAACGTAGCCGACCTCGCCGACAGCCCCATCGACGAGCTGTCCGGAGGGCAGCGGCAGCGGGTCTTCCTCGCCCGCGCGCTCGCGCAGGGCGCGGATTTGATCATTCTCGACGAGCCGTTCACGGCCGTCGACGCGCGCACGGAGTCGGCGCTGCTTGAGGTGCTCACGTCGCTGTGCGAGAACGGCCGGTCCGTGATCGCCGTGCACCACGACCTGCGCACCGTGCTCGACCGGTTCGACCACGCCGTGCTGCTCGCGGGCACCGTGATCGCCGCGGGCGCGCCGGCGGACGTACTCACCGCAGAGCACCTGGAGCGCGCTTACGGCATGGCCCCGCTGGCGCTGAACCGATGATCGGCTGGCTCCTCGACGCGCTCCCGCTGTCCTACCCCGACGCGGTGGTGGTGGTCGGCACCGCCGTGGTCGGGTTCGTCGCCGGCGCGCTCGGTCCGCTCGCGGTGCTGCGCCAGCGCAGCATGTTCGGCGACGCCATGAGCCACGGCACGCTCGCGGGTGTCGCGGTCGCGTTCCTGGTCACGGGCGCGAAGGTGCCCGAGGTGCTGCTGCTCGGCGCCACGATCTCCGCCGCGCTCGCGGCGTTCGCGATGATCGCGCTGGAACGCACGGGCCGGCTGCGGCCCGACGCCGCGATCGGCGTGGTGCTCTCGGTGTCGCTGACGCTCGGCATCGTGCTGCTGACCCACATCGCGGGCAGCGGCAACAGCGAGCAGGCCGGGCTCAACTCCTACCTGCTCGGCCAGGCCGCGGGCCTCACCGAACGCGACATCGTGCTCGCGCTCGCGCTCGGCGCGGCGGCGCTCGCCGTGCTGCTGGTGGGCTTCCGGCTGGTGCGCTCCGCGACGTTCGACCCCGGGTTCACGTCGGTCGCCGGGGTGCCGACGTGGGCGGTCGACGCCGCGAGCACCGGCCTGCTCGCCCTCGCCGTGGTGCTCGGAGTGCGCACGGTCGGCGCGATCCTGATGGTGGCGCTGCTCGTGGCCCCGGTGGTGACGGCGCGACAGCTCACCAAGCGGCTCTCCACGCTCGTGCCACTCTCCGGCGCGGTGGGCGCAGCGTGCGGTGCGGTCGGCGGGGTCCTGTCCGGACGCGCGGAACTCCCGGCGGGGCCGGTGATCGTGCTGCTGGCGACCGCCGTCGCGGTGCTGTCGGTGACGTTCGCGCCGCGCAGGGGCATCGTCGCGAGGATGAGGCGGAGGAGGACCCGTGTCGCCCGATGACGTCATGATCGTCGTGATCACGGGGCTGCTCTCCACGGCCTGTGCGCTGCTCGGCAGCTTTCTCGTGCTGCGGCGGCAGGCGCTGCTACCCGACGCGGTGAGCCACGCGGTGCTGCCGGGAATCGTGCTGATCTTCCTGCTGACCGGCGAGCGCGCGTCGCTCGCGACCGTGCTCGGCGCGACGGCGTTCGGCGTCGCCTGCGTGGCCGGGTTCGACTGGCTTCGGCGCACCGGCATCGTCGGCTCCGACGCGGCACTCGCACTCGTCTTCCCCGCCCTGTTCTCGATGGGAATCCTGCTGATCAGCCGGTTCGCCTCGGGCGCGCACATCGACCTCGACTCGGCGATCTTCGGCGACGTGACGTTCGCGCCGCTGCGCACGATCGAGATCGCCGGCGCCGACGTGCCCCGCTCGCTGGTGATCACCGGCGGCGCGACGCTCGCGACGGTGCTCCTCGTGACCCTGCTGTGGCGGCCGCTGCAGGCGAGCACGTTCGACCCGGACTTCGCCGAACTGGGCGGCCTGCGCGGGCGGCTGGTGAACCAGGTGCTGCTGGTGGCCGTGGCGGGGCTCGCGGTGGTGGCCTTCGACAGCGTCGGCGCGATCCTGGTGATCACGTTCTTCGTGATGCCGGCGTCCACGGCACGGCTGCTGGTGCGGCGCGTCGGCACGATGCTCGTGGTCGCCGTGGCGGTCGGCTGGCTCAGCGCGTTCGGAGGCCAGCGCGCCGCGGTCACGTTCGACACGTCCATCCCGGGCACCATCGGACTCACCGCGGGAGCCCTCTTCCTGCTGGCCCTCCTCTTCGCCCCGCGCAAAGGCCTGCTCACCAGACGCCTCACCCGGCTCCGCCAACCGCAGTGAAGGCCACCATGCCTGCGTTCAACGCAGTGAAGGTGGCCTTCACTGCGGTCGGGGTGACGGGTTACTTGCGGAGCTCCAGCGTGCAGCACTTCGGGCCGCCGCCGGCCTTGCGCAGCTCCGAGATGTCGACGAACACCGGCTCGTAGCCCAGCGCGGCGAGCCGGTCGGCCAGCGCCGTCGCCTCGACCGGCAGCACCACGTTGCGGCCGTCGGACACCGCGTTGAGCCCGAAGCACGCGGCGTCGGCCGCCGTCGCGAGCACGGCGTCGGGGAACAGCCGCTCCAGCACTCGGCGGGAGCCGCGCGAGAACGCCCCGGGGTAGTACGCCACGCGCGCGGGCGCCGCCTCGGTGGCCTCGCTGAGCACGAACAACGCCGTGTCCAGGTGGTAGTAGCGCGGGTCGGTGAGCCTTAGCGACACCACCGGAACGCCCAGCGTTTCCTGCGCCTCCGCGTGCGCCGCGGGGTCGGTGCGGAACCCCGTGCCCGCGAGCAGCAGCCTGCCCGTCCAGGCGAAGTCACCCTCGGCCTCGTTGACCTGCCTCGGCATCGTCACGTCGCGGTAGCCGTGCTCCACGAACCAGCGGCGGAAGTGCTCGGCCTCAGCGGCCCGCTGCGGCGCACGGAACCGCGCGCCGAGCACGCGTCCGTCGATCACGGTGCCCGAGTTGGCGGCGAACACCATGTCGGGCAGCCCCGGCTCCGGCGGCACCTCGTCGACGGTGTGCCCGAGCCTGCGGTAGGTGTCCCGCAGCTCCGTCCACTGCGCGAGCGCGCGGTCGACGTCGACGGGCATGCTCGGGTCCATCCACGGGTTGATCGCGTACTCGACGGCGAAGTACCGCGGCGGGCACATCAGGTAGTGGCGAGGCGTCGGGACACGCACGGGCAGCGGCGGGGCTTCCGTCATGATTCGAATGTATGCTCGCCCGAACCCGCAAGCAATCGATGTTGATTGCGCGTATATGTGCAGAATGTTGCGCATGAACACGTTGGATCAGCGAATCGTTTCGTGCCTTGTCTCCAATGCGCGGTCGAGCTACGCGGAGATCGGCAAGGTGGTGGGGCTGTCGGCTCCCGCGGTGAAACGCCGGGTCGACCGGCTGGTCGACACGGGCGTACTGCGCGGCTTCACGGCGGTGGTGGATCCCGAGGCGCTCGGCTGGGGCACCGAGGCGTTCGTGGAGGTCCACTGCCAGGGCAACGTCTCACCTGCCAGGATCCGCACGCACCTCGAACCACTGCCCGAGGTCGTTGCGGCCTACACTGTGTCCGGAGCAGCCGATGCGATCGTGCACTTGCGGGCAGCCGACATTCACCACCTCGAATCCGCGTTGGAGCGACTACGCGGGTTGGAGATCATCGACCGCACCGTGTCCACCGTGGTGCTCTCGACCCTGCTGGAGCGGCCGCCGAACCCTGAGACGTGATCTCATGCACTGGGATCCGCCGGGCCGCCACCGCCGCTCGCTGGTAAGGCAGATCACACCGCTCTCGGCCCCACCCAAACAGCAAGTAATCTCGAAGTATTAGCGCTGTGCGCGCCCAGTCGTGAGAGAGGGATTTCCTGGCCCATGAGCACGAGTGCGAACGGCAGTGGCACTGGCGCGCTGTCGGCGACGCGACCCACCGAGGTCAGCCAGCTCGATCGAGTCGTCATCCGCTTCGCCGGTGACTCCGGCGACGGCATGCAGCTGACGGGCGACCGGTTCACCTCGGAGGCGGCGGCCTTCGGCAACGACCTGGCGACCCTGCCGAACTTCCCCGCCGAGATCAGGGCGCCCCAGGGCACGATCCCCGGCGTGTCGAGCTTCCAGGTGCATTTCGCCGACTACGACATCCTCACGCCCGGCGACCGCCCCGACGTGCTGGTGGCGATGAACCCCGCCGCGCTGAAAGCGAACCTCGGCGACGTTCCACACGGTGGGACCGTCATCGTCAACACCGACGAGTTCTCCAAGCGCAACCTCACCAAGGTCGGCTACGACTCCGACCCACTCGCCGACGACTCGCTCTCGGCGTACGAGGTGCACCGCGTGGCGATGTCGACCCTCACGCAGGGCGCGCTCGCCGACACCGGCCTCGGCAAGAAGGACGCCGAGCGCTGCAAGAACATGTTCGCGCTGGGTCTGCTGTCGTGGATGTACCACCGGCCGACCGAGGGCACCGAACGCTTCCTGCGCGAGAAGTTCGCCAAGAAGCCCGACATCGCCGAGGCCAACATCCTGGCCTTCCGCGCTGGCTGGAACTACGGCGAGACCACCGAGTCGTTCGCGACGACCTTCGAGGTGGCCCCCGCGAAACTCGAGCAGGGCACCTACCGGCAGATCACCGGCAACACGGCGCTCGCCTACGGCATCGTCGCGGCCGGCCAGCTCGCCAAGCTGCCGATCCTGCTCGGCACCTACCCGATCACCCCGGCGTCGGACATCCTGCACGAGCTGTCGAAGCACAAGAACTTCGGCATCACCACGTTCCAGGCCGAGGACGAGATCGCCGGCATCGGCGCCGCGCTCGGCGCCGCCTACGGCGGTGCGCTGGGAGTCACCTCCACCTCGGGCCCCGGGATCGCGCTCAAGTCGGAGACCATCGGCCTCGGCGTGATGACCGAACTGCCGCTGATCGTGATCGACGTGCAGCGCGGTGGGCCCTCGACGGGTCTGCCGACCAAGACCGAGCAGGCCGACCTGCTGCAGGCGATGTTCGGACGCAACAGCGAGTCGCCGGTGCCGATCATCGCGCCGTGCTCGCCGGCGGACTGCTTCGACGCAGCGCTCGAGGCCACCCGGATCGCGCTGACCTACCGCACCCCGGTGCTGCTGCTGTCCGACGGCGCGATCGCCAACGGCTCCGAGCCGTGGCTCATCCCCGATGTCAGCACGCTGCCGGACCTCTCGGTGGAATTCGCCACCGAACCGAACGCGCCGGACGGCTCCGGTGAGCACTGGCCGTACGTGCGCGACCCGGAGACGCTGGCCCGCGAGTGGGCGGTGCCCGGCACGCCTGGTCTGCAACACCGCATCGGTGGCCTCGAGAAGGCCGACGGCAAGGGCAACATCTCCTACGACCCCGACAACCACGAGAAGATGGTGCGGTTGCGCCAGGCCAAGATCGACGGCATCGACGTGCCCGACGTCGTGGTCGACGACCCTTCGGGTGGCGAGGCGCGCGTGCTGGCACTGGGCTGGGGCTCGTCCTACGGACCGATCGGCGCGGCGGCTCGGCGGGTCCGCAAGAAGGGCCTGCCGATCGCGCAGGCGCACCTGCGCCACCTCAACCCGCTGCCCGCGAACCTCGGCGAGGTCCTCTCCCGCTACGACACGGTCGTGGTGCCGGAGATGAACCTCGGCCAGCTGGCGATGCTGCTGCGCGCCAAGTACCTCGTGGACGTCAACTCCTACACGAAGATCGCCGGGCTTCCGTTCAAGGCCGAGGAGCTCGAGGGCGTCTTCACCGACATCATCACCAGCAGCAAGGAGGTCGCGCGCTGATGACCGCCACCGACCTTGGCCTACCCCGTCTCGGCGGGCTGGACCTCGTCCCCACGACGGACGAACCGCAGAAGGCCAAGGACTACAAGTCCGACCAGGAAGTGCGCTGGTGCCCCGGCTGCGGCGACTACGTCGTGCTCAACACCATCCAGTCGTTCCTGCCGACGCTGGGCCTCAAGCGCGAGAACATCGTGTTCGTGTCGGGCATCGGCTGCTCCAGCCGCTTCCCGTACTACATGAACACGTACGGGATGCACTCCATCCATGGCCGGGCCCCCGCGATCGCCACGGGCCTCGCCACCACTCGTCCGGACCTCTCCGTGTGGGTCGTGACCGGTGACGGCGACGCGCTCTCCATCGGAGGCAACCACCTGATCCACACGCTGCGCCGCAACGTCAACCTCAAGATCCTCCTGTTCAACAACCGGATCTACGGGCTGACCAAGGGCCAGTACTCGCCGACGTCCGACCAGGGCATGGTCACCAAGTCCACCCCCATGGGCTCGCTGGACACGCCGTTCAACCCCGTCTCGCTCGCGATCGGCGCGGAGGCGTCGTTCGTGGGCCGCGCGCTCGACAGCGACAAGAAGGGCCTCACCGAGGTACTGACCGCCGCCGCCCAGCACCGCGGCTCCGCGTTCGTGGAGATCTACCAGAACTGCCCGATCTTCAACGACGGTGCGTTCGACGTGCTCAAGGACAAGGACGAGGCCGCCCAGCGGATCATCCCGCTCAAGCCGGGCGAGCCGATCCGCTTCGGCCCCGAGGGCGAGTACGGCGTCACGCGCAGCGGCTGGGGCGGCTTCGAGGTCGGCAAGGTCGCCGACATCGGCGAGAACGACCTCGTGGTCCACGACCCGACGATCCAGGACACGTCCTACGCGTTCGCACTGTCCCGGATCGGCGACCAGAACCTCAACCACACGCCGACCGGCGTCTTCCGCCAGGTCGAGCGGCCCACCTACGACGACCAGGCCCGCGCACAGGTCGAGCAGGCCGCACAGGCCAAGGCCCCGAACCTGCAGGCACTCCTCACCGGCAAGGACACCTGGACGGTCGCCTGACCCCGCTGGACCCGCCAACGCCCCCAAGGCCACCTTCGTTGCGTTGAGCGCAACAAAGGTGGCCTTGGGGGCTTTTGAGGACTGCGCCGGTGGAGCTTCTACGACAGCGGGCGGAAGCCGACGCGCTCGGCGTCGGCGGGCGTGCGGAACCACACCTCGGCCACCATGCGTGGGAACTGCGCCGAGTCCTCCGTGCAGTAGCGCAGCGCCGTGACGCTGGCCTTGACGGCGAACTCCTCCGACGGCCTCCCACCACCGGGACGCGGCATCGCCGAGCCGGGTCCGAAGGGACCAGGGGGAAGTTCACTGTCCGGTGTGGACTCACGGGCAGGCGGCGCCGCGCCGCCGGGGGCCACCGCGGGCTCGAAGAGCGAGCCGCTGTGCATGCCGCCATCGGACTCCGGCTCCCGCCGCTCGACCGGACGCATCGAAGGCTGGATCGGCCTCGGCGGCTCGAACCCACCGAGCGGCGACTTCCTCGGCTGGCGCTTGGGCAGCACCTGCGTCTGCTCAACGGCGTCCTCGGCATCGGGCGTGGCACCGGGCTCGCCGAAGGCGTACGTCGGTGGGGCCTCGGGCTCCCGGCGCTCCGGCTCGGGCTGCTCGTCCTCCAGGTCGAACGGCACCGGTTCGAACAGGCTGGGGGCCTTGCGGGGAGCCGGGCGAGGTTCCGGTTCGGGCTGCGGTTCAGGCTCCGGCTCGCGGTAGGCCTCTGGCTCCTCGTACCGCTCGGGCTCGCGATAGGGCTCGGGCTCGTGGTGCGGCTCGGGCTCCCGCTCGCTGTGCCGGCCGGCAGGCTGCTCCTCGTACGGCTCCGGCTCGCTGTGGTCAGCCGGCTGCTCCTCGGGCTGCCCGTGCCGTCCCTGCCCGGTGTCGCGGCCGCCGTCGAGGACCGAGGAGACGCCGGCCTGCTCCTGCGGCTCCAGGTCCCACGGCTGGTCGGCCAGGTGGAAGTCGTCCTCGGCGGGCTGCCGCTCATCCTGCTTCGGCTGCCGCGACCGGTACTCCTGGAGGCTGTCGCGCTCGGGCCAGTCGGTCACCGGGGCGATGTGCTGCGTCATCTCGGCGGCCTCGGGCTCCGACTCGGCAGGCTCGAAGTGGCGGGTCGACGGCATGGGTGCCACCGGCTCCTCCGCCTCCCGCTCAGCCGGGGGCGCGAGCGTCCTGGTCTCGGGAGCCGGAGCCGGAGCGTTGACCGGGGCGGGAACGGGTGCGCTCTCGGCCGCGGCGAGTCTGCGCTCCAGCTCTCGGATGCGCTTCTGGGCCGGCTTGACCAGGAAGAGCCAGGCCAGCAGAGCGCCCAGCACGAACGCCACCGCGCTGAACACCCAGACCTGCCCGAAAATGGACATACTCGCGCTGTCCTCCCTAGTGGGTGCGTGCGACGAGGTAGTCGGCCACCGACTCGCAGGCATCCCGCGCCGGAGACGGCGGCAACGCTGCCAGCTCCGTCCTCGCGCGCTGAGCGTAGTCGGAAAGGGTGGCCCTCGCGCGCTCGAGACCGCGCGACGTGCGAAGCAGGCCGAGCGCCTCCTCGATCAGCGCGTCGTCGTCGAGTGGCCCGCGAAGCAGCTCGGCAAGCCTCGGGTCGGGCCGGTCCTCGGCGAGCTCGTACAGCATCGGCAGTGTGCGCACGCCCTCGCGGAGGTCGGTGCCCTGCGACTTGCCCAGCTCGTGGGACGGCGAGTCGATGTCGATGATGTCGTCGGAGATCTGGAACGCGGTACCGATGATCTCGCCGAAGCGGCGCAGCGCGTCGATGTGCTCCTGCGAGGCGTCGGAGAGCATCCCGCCGAAGCGGCCGGCCGTGGCGATCAGGGAACCGGTCTTCTGCGCGATCACCGACAGGTAGTGCGCGACGGGATCCTCGCCGTCGCCGGGCCCTACCGTCTCGCGCATCTGGCCGGTCACCAGCTCGCTGAACGTCTCGGCGGTGATGCGCGCCGCGTCGGTGCCGAGATCGGCCACGAGGCGCGACGCGTGGGCGAAGAGGAAGTCGCCCGTCAGAATGGCGACGGTGTTGTCCCAGCGGGCGTTGACGCTCGGGGCGCCGCGCCGCATGGTGGCCTCGTCCATCACGTCGTCGTGGTAGAGCGTGGCGAGGTGCACGAGCTCGACCGCGGCGGCGGCGGTGATCACCGCTTCACGGCCCCCCTTGCCGAACTGGGACGCCAGCAGCGTGAACAGTGGGCGGAAGCGCTTGCCACCGGCCTCGACCAGGTGCCGAGCGGCCTCGTTGACGGCCTGCACGTCACTGCGGACGACCTCGCGCAGCAGTTCCTCGACGTCGTGCAAGCCACCCGCGAGGTCTCGGAGCAGTTCCTCGTCGGCGATCTGCAGCCCGACCGCGGCGCGCAAGTCCTCGATGGCGCCATCACGCACTGACACGTCGGTTCCGCCCTCTCGGCACTGGGTAACGATCGCCACCAGCCTAATGGCAACGGATCAACGGTCGATGACCCTCCGGACCAGCGGAATCGTGATGCTGGCGACATGTCGGCGCAAGCGCTTGCGCGCCAACCTCGCGGAATCGGCAGTGCGAGTGTGGATAGCGTGCTACGTTGCGAGGACGGGCACAGAGCGTATTCACGGCGTAACGGTCATAGTGGAGGGGGCGCGATGGCCAAGGAAATCCGGGGCCATGCCATGCCGGACCCGAAGGTCTACGTGCCGACCCCGCAGGACCCGGCACCGAACCAGTCCGGCGGCACGGTCCCGTGGGCGTCCCAGGCAGGCGGCAGCGGCCCGAACACGGGTCCAGGCTTCGCCTTCGACGCGGAACAGCTCAAGGCCCTGGCGAACAAGTGGGACGACCTGGCGGACAAGTTCCGCAACGCCCGGGTTCGCGCGGAGATGCTGAATGAAGTCAACGGACCGGGCCTCGAGTACGCGAGTGAGGGCAACGCCGAACGCGTTCGATCCTCGGCCCGCGAACTCGCCCGCGCACTTCAGCAACGCACGCGGTATTGCGAAGACATGGCGGAGCGATTCCGCGCCGCCAACTCGGCGTATCGCGTCGCCGACGAAGAGGCCACGATCACCGGAGGCAAATCGGAAGGGAAGTTCGGGTGAGCGTCCGCTGTGCAACGCCGTCGTGGCGCTGTCTTGCTCTGGTCGGAGCAGCCACCCTCGGCTTGCTACCGATCGCAGCGTGCTCGAATCCGGAGCCCGGGGAGGCCAGGCCAGCAGATTCCTCCACCAGCACTCCGACGGAGACGGCTTCGACCCCCGACTCAGCGATACCTGCTATCGACCAGCCACTCGACATCTCCTACCTACGCGCGGCGCCCTGCGAAGCCTTGACACCCGAGCAAGTCGAAGAATTCTTCGGTGAGGGCAACGTGGCGACACCCGATCTTGAGGCGTCCGCAGGCCCGGAGTGTGCTTGGCGCAAGGGAACTAGCGTATCCGGCATCCACGTCGCGCTCCCCGACGCGACGAACACCGGCCTTCGAGCTCTGTACGCAAACCGTGATGCCTACGAGTACTTCGAAGAGCTCCCACCTGCCAACGGTTATCCGGCCGTGGCTTATCAACTCGACGACAACCGCGCCGGTGGCGATTGCACGGTGCGCGTCGGGACCAGCGACGAAACCAGTGTGAACGTCAATGTCCTGCTCGGCGAGGACAAGGTCGGGCAGGTCGACCCCTGCGAGGCCGCATATGAAGTGACGACCGCGGTGATCGGCAATATCAAGGCAAGGAACTGACATGGCGACCGAAGGACCACTGACCGCTGCCGAGATCTACGAGCAGATCACAGGGGGCGTCGGCACCGACCCACTCCAGTCGGCGCAAAGTGTCAACGCCGACCTCCGCAAGGAGCTGCAGGAGTGTGCTGACGAGGTTGCCAAGCTTGCCGGGCAGATCGACGCCGGGTGGCAGGGTGAGGGTGGGAGTGCCGCCGCCAATGCCGCCTGGCCGCTCGCCAAGGCGTCCGATGTGGACAGCAAGTACCTCGACATCGCCGATCGGGCCGTCACCGACCAGATCAGCGCGTTCGGCACCGTGAGCAACAGCGTGGTGCCCGTTTCCGCCGATCCGCCCGCCATCACCGCAGACGACTTCGTCTCCTTCATGCAGGGGCAGAACTCCTACCAGGCCAAGCTCGACCAGTACAACACCGACAGCCAGGCCAACGTGCAGGCGTTCGCCGCCTACCACCAGGCCAGTACCGCCAACGGCGAGACCATGCCCGCCAGTTACGCCTCCCTCGCTGACCTCGGCGCACCCGTCGGCATCATCGACGGCACCTCCGGCAAGGAAGCCACCACGACGAGGGACACCACCTCGGCTCCCGTCGTCGGCGGCGTGCGGCCCGCTCCGGTCACCGGTGGGAGCGTCGGCAGCCCTCAGGGGAGGCCGGTCGGCAGCACCACCACGCCGGTCGGCGGCACCACCACGCCGGTCGGCAGCACCGGCGGCAGGGTCGGCGACGTTCCAGGGGGCAACACCGGCGGCCACGCCGGGGACACCTCCGCCGACGAGGGCACCCACGCCGCCGCCTACCGGCCCCAGCCCGTCAACCCGCCGGTCACCTCCCAGCCCGACTACCAGTTCGGACCCACCGGCAAGCCCATCAACCACCTCAACACCGGCAACGGGCCGTGGGCTCCGCCCAATCCCTACGCCGGCTACCCACCCGCCCCCGGCACCGGCCCACGCGCGGGAGCGGGAACAGGAGCAGGACCCGGAACAGGCACCGGCAACGGGTTCGCCCGCATACCCGGCGCACCGGGCACTCCCGGCTCTCCGGGGCAGGGCGGGCAGGCCGCGCCCCCTCCCGGCCGGGCCACCGGCACGGGGGTGCCGGGCGAGACGGCCACCCGCGGTGGCACCGCCCAGAGCGCCGGAGCCGGTCCACGCGGCTCCACCGGCATGCCCATGGGCGCCGTCGGCGGCGGACGCGGCAAGGAGGAGGACAAGGAGCGCACTCCGCCTGCGTACCTGCGCAACCCCGATCCCGACGAGACGTTCGCGGGGCCGGTCGAGAAGATCACGCCGCCGGTGCTCGGCGAGCGCAAGACCAACTAGCCGTGTTCTGGACGGGTGCGGCAGAGCTGCCGCTGCACACCCTGCTCACGGCCATGACGTGGGCCGGCTGCGGGGAGCCGCACGCGATCTTCTCCGGCGGTGCCCGTTATGTCCCGCCTTCGGCGGCCCGGCGGGTGGACCGCGAGGCGTTCGAGCAACTCACCGAACAGGGGCTCACGGTCGGCAAGGGTCTCGATCCGGACTTCGAGGACGTGCTGCACGTGCTCGACCGGCCACACACCGAGTACTTCGCCCACATCCGCAACGGAGACGCGCAGTACGGCGTGCTCGTCGCCATCCGGGGACGCTCTGCCGTCCTCGCCCGGCACCGCGACCGGACGGTTCACCTGCGCTCGCTCGGCGACCGCGACTACCCGACCGTGCTCGCCGGGCAGCTCCCCCGCTACCGGCCCGCGCACGTCGAGACGTTCTCCCTGCCGAAGGACGATCTCGGCGGCCTCGCCGGACTGCTGGAGAGTCCCCATGGCATGGGCTTCCTGCACGTCGCTCGCCGCGCGGGCGGCGGGGAGCGCGTGGAGGCACCGACGCCCGTCGGCTACCTCGACAGCGACACCGGCAGGCTCGGCTTCGCGCACACCGAAGGCGGGCACCTGACGGTGTTCGCCGGCGAGCCGGGGCAGCTGGCCGCCCGGCTCGCCGCCGTCAGGGCCGGCCTCAGCTGAGGGCGAAGCCGCCGGCGCCCGCCCAGTTCAGCGCGAACGCCGGGAGCACGCCGAGCAGCAGGGTCACCACCACGCCGAGCGTGATCGCGGCCGTGGTGAACGCGCCGGGCACGGTGACCGTCGGACCGTCCGGGGCCGGCTCCGAGAAGTACATCAGCACCACGACACGCAGGTAGAAGAACGCCGCGACGGCGCTGAACACGAGCGCGATCACCACCAGCGGCGCCATGCCGTCGGAAAGGGCCGCCGAGAACACCACGAACTTGCCCACGAAACCGCTCGTCAGCGGGATGCCGGCGAGTGCGAGGAGCAGGAACGTGAACACGGCGGCGAGCAGGGGCGACCGTTTCGCCAGGCCCGCCCACGCCGACAGGTGCGTCGCCTCGCCTGTGGAGTCGCGCACCAGCGAGACCACACCGAATGCGGCGATGGTGGTGAAGCCGTAGGCCAGCAGGTAGAACAGCGTGCCGGACAGGCCGTCCTCGGTCAGCGCCATCGTGCCGACCAGCAGGAACCCGGCGTGCGCGATGGACGAGTACGCGATCATGCGTTTGACGTCGGTCTGGGTGAGGCCGAGCACGGCGCCGATCACCATCGAGATGATCGCGACGCCCCAGAGTACGCCGCGCCACTCCCAGCTGGTCGACTCGAAAGCGACCGTCAGCACCCGCAGCATCCCGCCGAACGCGGCGACCTTCGTGCACGCCGCCATGAACGCCGTCACCGGCGTCGGCGCGCCCTGGTAGACGTCGGGGGTCCAGGTGTGGAACGGGCCCACAGAGCCCTTGAACAGCAGGCCGACCATCAGCAGGCCGAGACCGGCGAAGAGCAGCGTGTCGGAGCGGTCGGTGCCCGCGGTGGCGTTGGCGATGTCGGCGAGCCGCACCGAGCCCGCGTAGCCGTAGAGCAGCGCGAGGCCGTAGAGGAAGAACGCGCTCGCGAACGCACCGAGCAGGAAGTACTTGACCGCGGCCTCCTGCGAGAGCAGCCGCCGCCGGCGCGCGAGCCCGCACATCAGGTACAGCGGCAGGCTCAGCACCTCGAGCGCGATGAACATCGTCAGCAGGTCGTTGGCCGAGCAGAACGCCATCATCCCGCCGAGCGCGAACAGCGCCAGCGGGAACACCTCGGTCTGCATGCCGGTGGAGCCGACCTGCGCGCGGTCCTGCACGGTGCCGGGCGAGATCCCGGCCTGCGCCACGAACGCGCCGCCCGGCTCGATGGACCGGTCGGCGATCAGCAGCACCGCGCCGAGCGCGAGCGCGAGCAGCGTGCCCCAGAGGAACAGCGCGGGCTTGTCGACCGACAGCGTGCCGCTGAGAGTGGTGACGCCGCGTGCGGGCGAGTCGCCGACGTAGGCGCCGAGTGCGACCCCGGCCGCGGCGATGGCGAGCAGGCTCAGCACGACCTGCCCCGGCCACCGCTGGTGCTTGGGCAGGAACGCCTCGAACAGCACGCCGATGCACGCGGCGCCGAGGATGATCAGCATCGGCAGGATGGCCGCGTAGTCGATGGCGGGCGCTTCGATGCGGTCCGCCTGCTGGGCGAGAAAAACGTTCACGGCTGGGATTACCTTTCCTGCACCGCTGTGAGGGTCGCTTCCACCGACGGCGTGACCGTGTCGAGCACCGGCTTCGGGTAGAAGCCGAGGCCGACGATCAGCACCACCAGTGGCGCGAGTACCGCGATCTCCTTCACCGACAGATCACGGATGGCCTTCTTCGCCCCGGCTTCGGGGGCCACCGCCGTCCCGGGTCCCCCGCCGGCGCCGATGAGCGCGTCACCACGTACCGGACCCGTCATGATCCGCTGGTACAGCCACAGCACGTACGCGGCGGCGAGCACCATGCCGACCGTCGCGATGATCGCGTAGACGGGCCTCGTTTCGAACGAGCCAAGCAGGACCAGGAACTCGCTGATGAACGAGTTCGTGCCCGGCAGGGACAATGTGGACAGACCGGCGATCAGGAGCATGCCGCCGAGGATCGGGGTCACCTTCGCCATGCCGCCGTAGTCGGAGATCCGCGTGGAACCGCCGCGCGCGGCGATGATGCCGACGACGATGATCAGCATGCCGGTGGCGAGGCTGTGGTTGAGCATGTACGTCGCCGAGCCCACCACCGACTGCGGCGTGAACGCGAAGATCCCGAGCGCGATGAAGCCGAAGTGCGCGATGGAGACGTAGGCGACGAAGCGCTTCATGTCCTGCTGGCCCGCCGCGAGCACGGAGCCGTAGATCACACCGGCGACGGCGAGCACGAGGACGAGCGGCGCGAGCCGTTCGCTGGCCTCGGGGAACATCGGCAGGCAGTAGCGCAGGAAGCCGAACGTGCCGACCTTGTCGAGCACGCCGACGAGCAGCACGGTGACGCCGATCGGCGCCTGCCCGGCCGCGTCAGGCAGCCAGGTGTGGAACGGCACCAGCGGCGCCTTGATCGCGAACGCGAGGAAGAAGCCGAGGAACAGCCAGATCTGCGTGCTCGCCGGGGCGTCGCGCACCACCTCGACGAGCGTGGCCCAGTCGAAGGTGCCCTGGCCCAGCTCGTCGGAGGCGAGCGAGTACGCGCCGATCGCCGAGGCCAGCATGATCAGGCCGCCGAGGAACGAGTAGAGGAAGAACTTTACCGCCGCGTACTGGCGGTTGGCGCCGCCGTAGCCACCGATGAGGAAGTACATCGGGATCAGCATGATCTCGAAGAGCACGTAGAACAGGAACACGTCGGTCGCCGCGAACACGGCGATGGTCAGCGCCTCCTGCACCAGCACCAGCGAGAGGAACCCGCCCGCGCTACGCCCCTCCGGCAGCTTCCCGGTGGAGTTCAGCGTGCCGATGATGATCGGCACCAGCAGCGCGATCACGGCGATCATGATGAGCGAGATGCCGTCGGTGCCGAACGAGATGTGGATGCCGAAGGTCGGGATCCACTCCATCGAGGACGCCTGCTGGATGCGCTCGCCCGCCGGGTCGTAGGCGAGCCAGAACGGCACGATCAGCGCGAGTTCCGCAGTGGACACCGCGAGCGCGGCAAGCGTCGCCAGCCGGTCGTTTGACCGCAGCCCGGCGACGACGAGCGCGCCGGCCAGCGGCAGAAGGATCAGGGCCAGTAGCCAGGTCATGAGAACCTCACCATCAGCAGTGCGGCGACGATCAGCACCGAGCCGCCGAGCATCGACAGCGCATACGAGCGGACGAACCCGGTCTGGAGTCTGCGCATTCGGCCCGACCCGCCGCCGAGCGCGGCGGCGAGCCCGTTGACCGCGCCGTCAACGCCCCGGTTGTCGAGGAACACCGCGAAGCGCGTAGCCCACAGGCTCGGCGTGGCGACCAGCGCCTCGTTGAGCGCGTTGCCGTACAGGTCCTTGCGAGCGGCCCGCACCGGCCACGCCACGTTCCGCGGACGCTCGATCGCGGTGTCCCTGCGGCCGAACAACATCCAGGCGAGGCCCACACCGAGCGCGGAGATCAGCACGGTGAGCCACGGGACGAGCGCGTGCGGCAGCACGCCGTGCTCGCCCTCGGCCAGTTCGCCCACCGAGGGCGCCAGGAAGTCGGCGAGCGTGTCGCCGCTGATCAGCAGCGCACCGGCGGCGACGGAGCCCACCGCGAGCACGATCATCGGTGCGGTCATCACCGCGGGCGACTCGTGCGGGTGGAACTCCCTGCCGTCGGCCGACTTCGTCTGGCGCCAGCGCTCCTTGCCGAAGAACGTCAGCAACACAAGGCGGGTCATGTAGAAACCGGTGATCCCGGCCGCCAGCAGCGCCGAGCCGCCGAACACCCAGCCGCGCCAGCCTTCCTGGCCGAACGCGGCCTCGATGATCGCGTCCTTGGTGTAGAAGCCGGACAGGAACGGGAAGCCGATGATCGCGAGGTAACCCAGTCCGAACGTCGCGAACGTGATCGGCATCTTCTTGTAGAGGCCGCCGAACTTGCGCATGTCGACCTCGTCGTTCATGGCGTGCATGACCGAACCGGCCCCGAGGAAGAGCCCCGCCTTGAAGAAGCCGTGCGTGAGCAGGTGCGCGATGCCCAGCGCGTAGCCGAACGGGCCGAGCCCGACGGCCAGCATCATGTACCCGATCTGGCTCACCGTGGAGTACGCGAGCACCTTCTTGATGTCGTCGTAGGCACAGCCGATGATCGACCCGAGCAGGAGCGTGAACGCGCCGACTAGGGTGACGACGAGCCTGCCGTCCTCGGTGAGGTTGTAGATCGGCGCCGAGCGGGCAACGAGGTAGACCCCGGCGGTCACCATCGTCGCCGCGTGGATCAGGGCCGACACCGGGGTGGGGCCCTCCATCGCGTCTGGCAACCACGCCTGCAGCGGGAACTGGCCCGACTTGCCGCACGCGCCGAGCAGGAGCAGCAGGCCGATCGCGGTGACCACGGCAGGCGAGACGTCGCCGATGCCCGCGAACACCTCTTCGTAGCCGGTGCTGCCGATGTACTTGAACATCAGGAAGATCGCGAGCGCGAGGCCGACGTCACCGACGCGGTTCATCAGGAACGCCTTCTTCGCCGCGGTGGCCGCGGACGGGCGGTCCTGGTACCAGCCGATCAGCAGGTAGGACGCGAGGCCGACACCCTCCCAGCCGAGGTACAGCGTCACGAAGCTGTTACCCAGCACCAGTACGAGCATCGAGGCGACGAACAGGTTCAGGAAGCCAAAGAACCGGCGCCGGTCGGCGTCGTCGGCCATGTAGCCGATCGAGTAGATGTGGATCAGCGACCCGACACCCGTGATCAGCAGCACGAACGTCACCGACAGCGCGTCGATGCGCAGTCCGAAGTCGACCTGCAGCGCCTCCACCGGGATCCACGAGTAGACCGTGGTGTCACCGGCCTGCTCGAAGGACTCGGAGAAGAACAGCACCAGGCCGTAGACGAATGACGCGATGACCGTCGCGCACCCGAGCAGGTGCCCCCACGCGTTGGTCCGCTTACCGCCTGCCAGCAGGATGAGCGCGCCGAGCGCCGGGAACGCGACCAGCAGCCACGATGATGCGATCAAGGTTGGTCCCCTAGTACTTCAGGAGGTTGGTGTCGTCGACCGAGGCCGAGCGGCGGGTGCGGAAGATCGCCATGATGATCGCGAGCCCCACCACGACCTCTGCGGCGGCGACGACCATCACGAAGAACGCCATCACCTGGCCGTCGATGTCGCCGTTGATGCGCGCGAACGTCACGAGGGTGAGGTTCACGGCGTTGAGCATCAACTCGATGCACATGAACACGACGATCGCGTTGCGCCGCACCAGCACGCCGACGGCGCCGATGGTGAAGAGCAGCGCCGACAGCAGCAGGTAGTACGTCGGTGTCATCGGTCGCCGTCCTCCCTCTCGGCCTCGGCGGACTTCGCGGCGTCCTGCTCGGAGCCCACCAGCGCGTGCGCGTCGGGCTGCGGCGTCTCGCCGGTCACCTGCTTGCGCTCGGCCTCCAGCCGGGCCGCGGAGGTCGACTCGATGAGCTCGGACAGCGACTCGGGTGCCACGGAGCCGTCGGGCAGCAGCGCGGGCGTCGCGACGGAGTTGGAGGTGGCGAACACGCCGGGGCCGGGCTTCGGCGACGGGCGCTCGTACTCACCGCGGAACCTGGCCACCACCAGCTCACGCTGGGAGCGCTTGCCCGTCTTGGCGTGCCGATCGGTGAACGTGAGCACCATCGCGCCCATCCCAGCGGTGATCAGCAGCGCCGACGTGAGCTCGAACGGGAACAGGTAGTCGGTGAAGATCAGCCTGCCGAGGCCCCCAGCGCCACCGCCCTCCGGCGACCACGGGTCGAGCGGCGGCGCGGGGGTGACGTCGGTGAGCGCCCGGGTGAGCGCGCCCGCGAGCACCCCGGCGACGCCGATGCCGAGCACCGCCGCGGTGAGCCGTTGCCCGCGCAGGACCTCGACCACCGAATCCGACGACTCCCTGCCCACCATCATGAGCACGAACAGGAAGAGCATCATGATCGCGCCGGTGTAGACGATGATCTGCGTGAAGCCGAGGAACGGCGCCTGCTGGATCAGGTAGAGCATCCCGAGCGAGAGCATCGTGAGCACGAGCCACAGCGCCGAGTGCACCGCGTTGCGGGCGAAGATCATGCCCAGCGCACCTGCGACCGCGATCGGCCCCAGTACCCAGAACGAGATGGCCTCCCCGGTGGAGACGGTCGCCTCGGCGCCCGCCTGCGCGAGGAAAAGAGCACTCTGCGTCATCACTGCATGGCCTTCTCTTCGGACGTCTCCACGGTCTCGCCGGACGGGACACCGCGGCCGCGGGCCAGTTCGGGGCCGTGCACGTAGTAGTCCTGCTCGTCGTCGCCGAGCCGCATCGGGTGCGGCGGCTGCTCCATGCCTGGCAGCAACGGCGCGAGCAGGTCCTCCTTGGTGTAGATCAGCTTCTGCCGGTCGTCGTCGGCCAGCTCGTAGAAGTTGATCATCGTGAGCGACCGGGTCGGGCACGCCTCAACGCAAAGGCCGCAGCCGATGCAGCGGAGGTAGTTGATCTGGTAGTCCTTGCCGTACCGCTCACCCGGCGAGTAGCGCTCCTCGTCGGTGTTGTCGCCGCCCTCGACGAAGATCGCGTCGGCGGGACACGCCCAGGCGCACAGCTCGCAGCCGACGCACTTCTCCAGCCCGTCCGGGTGCCGGTTCAGCTGGTGCCTGCCGTGGTAGCGGGGAGCCGCGGGCGCGCCGATCTCCGGATACTCCTCGGTGGCCACCTTCTTGAACATCATCCCGAAGGTGACGCCGAAGCCCTTGATGGGATCAAAGATCCCCATCGGAACCCTCCTTGGTCGAGGCGAGCGCGGCGGTTCGCTTGGCGGACTTGGCCTTTGCCTTGAGCGCCTTGCTGCGCGGGGTGGTCTCCGGCACCTTCAGGTCCAGCGGCGGCACCGGGTGGCCACCGCCGGTGATCGGTACCGAGTCGTCGTCCTCCACGCGCTTCTCCGGGATCAACAGCGTCAGCAGCACGACCACCACGATGGCGATGCCGCCGATCACGAGGATCTGCCCCGTGGAGACGTTGCCGTCGTTGCGGATCGCTCGCACCAGTGCGATGAGCACGAGCCACACGAGGCCGGCGGGCACGAGGACCTTCCAGCCCAGCTTCATGAACTGGTCGTAGCGGAAACGCGGGAGTGTGCCGCGCAGCCAAATGAAGCCGAAGAGCAGCACGGCCATCTTGGCGAAGAACCAGAGGACCGGCCACCAGCCCTGGTTGAGCGGCGAGTCGAGCCCGACGAACGGGAACATCCAGCCGCCGAGGAACAGTGTGGTCGCGAACGCCGAGACGATCACCATGTTCGTGTACTCGGCGAGGAAGAACATCGCGAACTTCATCGAGCTGTACTCGGTGTGGAAGCCGCCGACGAGCTCGGACTCGGCCTCGGGCAGGTCGAACGGCGCGCGGTTGGTCTCGCCGACCATCGAGATCAGGTAGATCACGAAGCTCGGCAGCAGCAGGTAGAAGTACCAGCCGCTGGCCTGCGCCTCCACGATGTCACCGGTGGCGAGCGACTGAGCGTAGAGCGCCACGCCGATGATGGCCAGACCCATCGCGATCTCGTAGGAGATCACCTGCGCCGCCGAGCGCATGCCGCCCAGCAGCGGGTACGGCGAGCCCGACGCCCAGCCGGCGAGCACGATGCCGTAGACGCCGACCGAAGCGCCCGCCAGCACGAGCAGCACGCTGACGGGCAGCTCCACGAGCTGCAGGACCGTGCGCTCCCCGAAGATCGACACCTCGGGGCCGAACGGGATCGCGGCGAGGCCGATCAGCGCGGGAACCACGGCGATCACCGGCGCGAGGAAGTACACCTTGCGGTCGGCCGTGTCGGGGATGACCTGTTCCTTGAACGGCAGCTTGATCGCGTCGGCGATCGACTGGAGCATCCCGAACGGTCCGACGCGGTTGGGACCGGGCCGGTTCTGCATGCGGCCGACGATCTTGCGTTCGCCGACGATCAGGACAACGGTGAGGATCGGGCCGACGAGCATGAGCACGACGGCCTTCATCAGGATGAGCCAGAGCGGATCGTCCGCGAGCAGCTCCGCCCTGGTCATGGACTCCTGCGCCTGGGCGAGAAGCGGGGTCACTGTGCACCTCCGGCCGCGATGGAGACCATGGCGCCGTGCCCGGCGCCGAGCGTGGCACGGACCTTCGAGCCCGGCGAGTTGCCGGGCAGCCAGACCACGCCGTCCGGCAGGTCGGCGACCTCGATGGGCAGCGTGATCGAGCCGCGGTCGGTGGAGACGGTCACGTGCCCGTTCAGCCCTTCCGCGGTGGCGGCGGACATCCTGGCGACCACGGGGCGCGCGGTTCCCGCCAGGTGCGGCTCGTCGACCTGCAGGGAGCCGTCGTCGATCAGCTGCCGCCAGGTCGCCAGCACCGCCTGCCCCTCACCCGGCGTCGCCACGGCTCCGTTCGGGACGTCCGGAGCGGCCCCCAAGGCCACCTTTGTTGCGCTCAACGCACCCAAGGTGGCCTTGGGGGACAGTCGCGCGAAGTCGCCTGCCGCGGCGGCCGGGGTCTGGGTGAAGAGGTCGGCGTCCATTTCGACGGCCAGGGTGTCGAGGACCCGGCAGTCGGGCAGCGCGCCCGTGCCCTCCAGCGTCACCGAGAACTCGCGACGACGACCCTCCCAGTTCAGGAAGCTGCCCGCCTTCTCGTCGACAGGGGCGATCGGCAGGACCACGTCCGCGTGCTCGGTCACCGCGCTCGGCCGAAGCTCCAGGCTCACCACGAAACCCGCCGCCGCGAGCGCCTTGCGCGCCAGCGCCGGGTCCGGCAGGTCGTCCGGGTCGACGCCGCCGACGAGCAGGCCGTCGAGGTCGCGGGTGACCAGCGCGTTCAGGATGCCCGTGGTGTCGCGCCCCGGTTCGGCGGGCAGCGCGCCCTCGGCGAGGTTCCATGCCTGCTCCACCTCCGCGCGGGCCGCAGCGTCGGTGACGGACCGGCCGCCGGGCAGCAGCGTCGGCAGCGCGCCGGCCTCCACCGCGCCTCGCTCGCCCGCCCTGCGCGGGATCCACGCGAGCCGGGCACCGGTGCGCTCCGAGAGCCGGTGCAGCGCGGAGAACAGGCCGGGCACCTCGGCGGCCCGCTCACCGACGAGCACCACGGCGCCCTCGGCCCGCAGCCCCTCGTCGAGGTCGGGCGCGTGCTGGGCGATGCCCTCCACCGCGCTCGCCTCGCCGCCGGGCACGCACGCGAGCAGCTCGCCGAACGTCCTCGTCACCGCGGGCGTGGACCACTGTCCGATGTGGACCACCTTGGTGCCGTGCTTGCGCGCGCCCTTACGCAGCCGCAGGTAGACGGCCGGGGCCTCCTCCTCCGGTTCGAACGCCACGCACAGCACCAGCGGCGCGTGCTCCAGCGCGTTGAACGTGACGCCGTTCTCCGGGCTGGTGCCCACCACGCGCGAGGCCAGGAAGTCCAGCTCCTCGGGCGAGTGCGCCCTCGCGCGGGCGTCGATGTCGTTGGTGCGCAACGCGACGCGGGCGAACTTGCTGTAGGCGTAGGCGTCCTCGACCGTCGAGCGTCCGCCGGGCAGCACCCCGACGCCCTTGCCGTCGCGAGCCTTCGCGAGCCCCTCGGCGGCAACGCGGAGCGCCTGCGTCCACGACGCCTGCTCCAGCTCACCGGTCTCGGCGTTGCGCACGAGCGGGGTGCGGATGCGGTCGGCGGCCGTCGAGTACCGGAACGCGAAGCGGCCCTTGTCGCAGATCCACTCCTCGTTGACCTCGGGGTCCTCACCGGCGAGCTTGCGCATCACCTTGCCGCGCCGGAAGTCCGTGCGCTCCGCGCAGCCCGACGAGCAGTGCTCGCACACGCTCGGCGACGACACGAGGTCGAACGGCCGCGACCGGAACCGGTACTGCGCGCTGGTGAGCGCGCCGACCGGGCAGATCTGGATGGTGTTGCCGGAGAAGTAGCTCTGGAACGGCTTGCCGCTGGTGGTCCGCGACGCCATGTCCAGCACGTCGGCCGTCTCCGCGGTGCCGATCTGCTGGTGCACCCCGCGTTCGAGCAGCTCGATGAACGGGTCGCCCGCGATCTGCGCGGAGAACCTCGTGCAGCGCTGGCACAGCACGCACCGCTCGCGGTCGAGCAGCACCTGCGTCGAGATCGGCAGCGGCTTGGGGAACGTGCGCTTCTTGTCCCGGAACCGCGAATCCGGCCGCCCGTGCGCCATCGCCTGGTTCTGCAGCGGGCACTCGCCGCCCTTGTCGCAGATCGGGCAGTCCAGCGGGTGGTTGATCAGCAGCAGCTCCATCACGCCCTGCTGCGCCTTGTCGGCGACGGGCGAGGTGCGCTGCGTCTTGACCACCATGCCGTCGGCGACCGTCATCGTGCACGACGCCTGCGGCTTCGGCATCGGCCTGCCGCCCATCTCCACCTCGACGAGGCACTGGCGGCACGCGCCGGCCGGGTCGAGCAGCGGGTGGTCGCAGAACCGCGGGATGACGGTGCCGAGCCGCTCGGCGGTGCGGATGATCAGCTCGCCCTTGGGGGCGATGACCTCTTCCCCGTCGATCGTCAGCTTGACGTAACCCGGCGGGGTTTCAGTCACCTCGTCCTTGTGGCTTGGTGCCATCGTCATGCTTGCGCTCCCACCAGCTCACGCCTGTTGCTCTCACACAGCGCCAGGAACTCGTCCCGGAAGTACTTGATGCCGCTGGTGATCGGGCTGACCGCGCCGTCACCGAGTGCGCAGAACGAGCGGCCGAGGATGTTGTCGCAGACGTCGAGGAGGGTGTCGATGTCCTCCTCGGTGCCGTGACCGGAGACCATGCGCTCCAGGATCTGCGCGAGCCAGTACGTGCCCTCGCGGCACGGGGTGCACTTGCCGCACGACTCGTGCTCGTAGAACTGCGTCCACTTCATCACGGCCCACGGCACGGAGACGGTCTCGTTGAAGACCTGCACCGCGGTGGTGCCGAGCATCGACCCCGCCTCGGCGGCGCCCTCGAAGTCGAGCGGCACGTCCAGGTGCTCGGCGGTGAACAGCGGCGTCGACGAACCACCCGGCGTCCAGAACTTGAGCGGGATGCCGTCCTTCATGCCCCCGCACAGCTCCAGCAGCTCCCGCAGCGTGGTGCCCAGCGGGGCCTCGTACTGACCTGGCCGCTCGACGTGGCCGGAGATCGAGAAGATCTTCGGCCCCGGCGACTTCTCGCTGCCCATCTGGCGGAACCAGTCGGCACCGCCGTTGACGATGTAGGGCACGCTCGCGATCGTCTCGACGTTGTTCACCGTCGTCGGCGCGGCGTAAAGGCCCGCCGCGGCGGGGAACGGCGGCTTGAGCCGCGGCTGGCCGCGACGGCCCTCGAGCGAGTCGAGCAGCGCCGTCTCCTCGCCACAGATGTAGGCGCCCGCTCCCGCGTGGACGGTGATCTCCAGGTCGAAACCGGAGCCCAGGATGTCGGTGCCGAGGTAGCCCGCCGCCTTCGCCTCGCGCACGGCGGCGTTGAGCCTGCGGATGCAGTGCAGTGCCTCACCGCGCACGTAAATGAAGCAGTGGTGCGAGCGCATCGCGTACGAGGCGATGACGCACCCCTCGATGAGCGAATGCGGGTCGGCCATCATCAGCGGGATGTCCTTGCAGGTTCCCGGCTCGCCCTCGTCGGCGTTGATGACGAGGTAGTGCGGCTTGTCCTCGTTGGGCGGCATGAACGACCACTTGACGCCCGCGGGGAACCCGGCACCGCCGCGACCGCGCAGGCCCGAGTCCTTCACCAGCTGCACGAGCTGCTCCGGCGTGCCCTTCAGCGCCTTGCGCAGCGCCGTGTAGCCCTCGAGCTTCTCGTAGGTCGACAGCCGCCACGACTGCGGCGACAGCCACCTCTTGGTGAGTACCGGGGTAACGGGATCGGCCGTCATTTCGCCTCCACCTCCGGCAGGGGTACGTCATCGGACATCGCTGGCGCCGTCCAGCCGCGCTCCGCGGCCAGCTGCGCCCCCCGCAGCGTCTCGACGGCCTGCGAGGGGCCGTCCACGTCGATGCGGAACGCCTCGTCGTCCTCGGGGAAGAACCCGGCGAGCTGGAGCTCCACCGACCTGAAGTCCGACAGCGGGGCGCCGCGCGAAGGGGCGGGCTTGTCCCCGCGCCGCAAGGCGTCCACGAGCTCCACCGCCTTCTCGGGCGTCTGGTTGTCGTAGTACTCGTAGTTGACCTGCAGCACCGGGCCGAGGTCGCACGCGGCGAGGCACTCGGCGTGCTCGATGGTGACCGAACCCGGCTCGCCAGGCGTGCCCGCGGTCTCCTCGTGCCCGAGCGGTTTCCCGTCCTCGCCGAGGTGTTCCTGGAGCCGCTTGTAGATCGCGTCGCCGCCGAGCGCGGCGCACAGCGTGTTGGTGCACACGCTCACCAGGTGCTCGCCGCAGGGCTTGCGCTTGTACATCGTGTAGAACGTGGCCACCGCGCTGACCTCGGCCTCGGAGAGGTCGAGCTGGTGGGCGCAGAAGGCGATGCCCTCCTGGCTCACGTAGCCCTGCACCGACTGCACCAGGTGCAGCATCGGCAGCAGCGCCGAACGCGACTGCGGGTAGCGGGCGGCCAGCTCCTTTGCCTTGGCCTCGATGTCGGGGCCGAACGGGTCGGCCAGCGCGTCGTCGGCCAGCATGCCCTCCTCGCGGACGGGCGAGATCGCGACGACGTCGACGTCCTCGCCCGCGGCGGCGAAGGTCTGCTTGGCGGGCTCCTTGCCCGGCCGCGGCGTCTCCGACGGCGTGGTCATCGGTCCACTCCCCCCATCACCGGGTCGATCGAGGCGATCGCGGCGATCACGTCGGCGACGAGGCCGCCCTCCGACATCGCCGGCATCGACTGCAGGTTCACGAAACTCGGCTCGCGCACGTGGACGCGCAGCGGCCGGGTGCCGCCGTCGGAAACGAGGTGGTAGCCGAGCTCCCCGC
This sequence comes from Prauserella endophytica, assembly GCF_005146945.1. Lineage (GTDB taxonomy): Bacteria > Actinomycetota > Actinomycetes > Mycobacteriales > Pseudonocardiaceae > Prauserella_A > Prauserella_A endophytica. Next base: position 743,069 of record NZ_SWMS01000001.1, on the reverse strand, counting down.
GCGGCGATTCCACCGGCACGTACACCTGGCCCGGCGGGACGTGGAAGCCCTCGGTCACGAGTTTGAAGTGGTGGATCAGCGACTCCATCGACTGACCCATGATCTTGCGGACGTGCTCGAGCGAGTTGCCCATGCCGTCGCTGGAGATCGACAGCTGGGCGGGCCACGCGATCTTCTTGTCCTCCACCATCACCGGACCCGGTTCGAGCTTCTTCAGCACCTGCCGGACGATCCGCAGCGACTGGTGCATCTCCTCGACGCGGATCAGGTAGCGCGCCCAGCAGTCGGCGTCGTTCGAGGTCGGCACGTCGAACTCGAACTCGTCGTAGCAGGAGTACGGCTCCACCTTGCGCAGGTCCCACGGCAGGCCGGCGGAGCGCAGCACCGGGCCGGTGACGCCGAGCGCGAGACACGCGTCGACGGGCAGGTAGCCGACGCCCTTGAGCCGGTTGCGCCAGATCGGCTGGCCGGTGAAGAGCTTGTCGTAGAGCGGAAGCCGCTCGTCCATCACCTTGCAGAACTCGGTGACGGCCTCGTGGAAGTCCTCCGGCATGTCCTGCGCGAGCCCGCCGGGCCGGATGAACGCGTGGTTCATGCGCAGGCCGGTCAGGTGCTCCAGCAGGTGCAGCACCTCCTCGCGCTCGCGGAAGCCGAGCGTCATCGCCGTGGTGGCGCCGAGCTCCATGCCGCCGGTGGCGATGTAGACGAGGTGCGAGCCGATGCGGTTGAGCTCCAGCAGCAGCACGCGCAGCAGCTGCGCGCGGCGAGGCGCCTCGATGCCGAGCAGCTTCTCGACGGCGAGGCAGTAGCCCATCTCGTTGGACAGCGGCGCGAGGTAGTCCATGCGCGTCACGAACGTGACGCCCTGGGTCCACGTCCGGTACTCGCAGTTCTTCTCGATGCCGGTGTGCAGGTAGCCGATCACCGAGCGGAGCTGGGTGACGGTCTCGCCCTCCATCTCCAGCACGAGCCTCAGCACTCCGTGGGTCGACGGGTGCTGCGGGCCCATGTTGATGACCATGCGCTCGTCGTGCGCGGCGTCGGAGAGGACGTCGTCCCAGTCGCCACCACTGACCGTGTAGACGCGGCCCTCGGTGGTCTCGCGGTGTGCGGCGTAGCCGACGCTGTCGGCACCTTCGGGTGTGGTGTCGGTGCCGGTCGTCGCGTCGGCGAGACGATCGCTCGTTGTCATTGCGCCTCCAGCGGGAAAGAGTGCTTCGGCCGTGTCATGAGTACGACCTCCGCGTGTCGGGCGGCGGGATCTCCGCGCCCTTGTACTCCACCGGGATCCCGCCGAGCGGGTAGTCCTTGCGCTGCGGGTGCCCGTCCCAGTCGTCCGGCATGAGGATGCGGGTGAGCGCGGGGTGCCCGTCGTAGACGATCCCGAACATGTCGTAGGTCTCGCGCTCGTGCCAGTCGGCCGTCGGGTAGACGTCCACAATGGACGGCACATGCGGATCCTCGACGTCCAGCGTCACCTCGAGGCGGATCCGGCGCCGGTAGGTCATCGACGTCAGGTGGTACACCGAGTGCAGGCGCTGCGGCACGTCGACGCCGTAGTCCACACCGGACACCGAGCTGCACAGCTCGAACCGCAGGCCGGCGTCGTCGCGCAGCGTGCGGCAGATGGCGACCAGGTGCTCGCGGGCGACGTAGAAGGTGATCTCGCCGCGGTCGACGGTCACCTGCAGGATCGCCTCGGCGGGGATGCCGTTGTCGGCCAGCGCCGCGTAGAACTCGTCGGCGAAGTCGTCGAACCAACCCCCGTAGGGCCGTTCGGCCGGTGGCGGTGAGTACGCGGGCAGCCGCAGGCCGCCGTAGCCGGAGGTGTCGCCCGTGCCGGAGACGCCGAACATCCCCTTGCGCTCCCGGCCCGCGACCACCGGCTCGGCAGGCCGGGCGGGTTCGGATCCGCGCGGCTCGAGCCCACTCTCCGGCCGCTCGGCGCTCGACTGTTCGGCTCCGGTCTCTGGCTTCTCTTCAGGCACTGGGATCACTTCTTCGCGAACTTGATCGACGAGGGCACGATCGCGGTCTGCTCGCCGCTGGCGGCCCTGGCCGCGGCACGGCGCGGGCCCATCGGCTCGTCCTGGATCTTGGCGTGCAGCTTGAGGATCGCGTCGAGCAACATCTCGGGCCGGGGCGGGCAGCCCGGCAGGTACATGTCCACCGGGACGATGTGGTCGACGCCCTGCACCACGGCGTAGTTGTTGAACATGCCGCCGGAGGAGGCGCACACGCCCATCGCCAGCACCCAGCGCGGCTCGGCCATCTGGTCGTAGATCTGGCGCAGGACCGGGGCCATCTTCTGGGTCACCCGGCCCGCGACGATCATCAGGTCGGCCTGGCGCGGTGTGGCGCTGAAGCGTTCCATGCCGAACCGCGCGATGTCGTAGCGGGATCCGCCGGTGGTCATCATCTCGATGGCGCAGCAGGCGAGTCCGAACGTCGCGGGCCACAACGAGTTCTTGCGAGCCCAGTTCACCACGCCCTCGAGCTTGGCCAGCAGGATGCCGTTGGGGAGCTTCTCTTCGAGACCCATAGCCGTCAGTTCCAATCCAGCCCGCCGCGCCGCCATACGTAGGCGTCGGCGATGAAGAAGGTTGCGATGAAGAGGGTGGCCGCCGCGACGCCCCACAGCCCGAGCGCGTCGGCCGAGACCGCGTAGGGGAACAGGAACACCATCTCGATGTCGAAGAGGATGAACAGCATCGCCGTCACGTAGTAGGCGACGGGCATGCGGCCCGCGCCGACCAGCGGCTGCGGCGACGGTTCGATGCCGCACTCGTAGGCCGAGAGCTTGGCCTTGTTGTAGCGGCTCGGCCCGACCAGCGGGCCCAGCAGCACGGAGAACACGGCGAAGGCCAGCGCCAGTACGAAGATCAGCACCAGCGGCAGGTAGACACCGATGCCGGCCTCCGCACCGCCCTGTGCCAGCACCATCCCTGCCGAGGCAACCGATGAGTTCACTGCGGCACCATCCTTTCCGCGCCGCTGCGTTACGGACGTGTGTTTCTGTGCGACTTCTGGGCGGCACCCTAAGGGACCTGAGTCACACCGCTGAGGGTTAGGCCACCCTTACCCCGTGTGGTCAACCACCCCTGTCTCCGCCCGAGAGCACAAGGGTGCTTGTGAAATAGTTCACAAGCTTCTCGTCGAAGTTGTGAAGCCGTTCACAAAGCATGGGGGCAGTGTAGGACTCGACTCACATGCTTGTCGCTAGTGCCCGTGCTATAAGGGTTACCTAACTTGCTGTGCCACAGAGTGCACACGCAGTGCCACGTGAACCCCGGTCACCTGCGCAAAAGCGACGAACGGCGCCGTGCGCACAGCACAAAGTACAGGCGTACTGTGAGCTATCCCACGTGCCCGTCAGGCGCTGGGCGTGACGCGCGCGAGCAGGGAGATGAGCCGGTCGACGCCGTCGCCGCCCTTCGCGTCGTAGCAGCCGGAGAGCCCCTTGTAGACGAGCGGGATCAGCGGGTTGACGCGCAGGCCGTACTTCGTCGCCGCGCGCATCACCTTCGGCTTGCCGATGGCCTTGGCGAAGACGTTGCCGAGCCGGTAGTAGCCGCCCATGAGATCGGCCAGCGCGCGCGGGTAGCCGCTCAGCGCACGCTCACGCGAGGGCCCCTCCGGCCGGGCCAGCGCCTGCACCACGTGCTCGGCGGCCAGCTGCGCCGACTCCATCGCCGCGGAGATGCCCTCGCCGTTGAACGGGCTCACCATGCCGCCCGCGTCGCCGAGCAGCAGCAGCCCGTCGCGGTAGTGCGGCGTGCGGTTGAAGCCCATCGGCAGGCCGGCGCCGCCGATCTTGCCGACCGCGTTCTCCTCGCGGTAGCCCCATTCCTCCGGCGTCGAGTCGAGCCACGACCGCAACAGCGCGCGGTAGTCGGTGTTGCGGAACGACGCCGACGTCGAGAGCATGCCCAGCCCGACGTTCACGGTGCCGTCGCCGAGGGGGAAAGCCCAGCCGTACCCGGGCAGCAGCTTGGGCCGGCGGGGATCGCTGCGGTCCCACAGCTCCAGGTGACCCTCGATGTAGGGATCTTCGTGGCGCGGGCTCTTGTAGTAGCGGCGTACGGCCACCCCCATCGGCCGCTTCTCGTCCTTGTCGATACACACCGAGAGCGCGAGCCGTGCCGAGACACCGTCGCACGCGAGCACCAGCGGCGCGCGGTAGCTGACCGGCGTCTTCTCGGGGCCCACCTTGGCTTCCACGCCGACCACACGGCCGGCCGCGTTGGTGATCGCGCCCGTGACGGTGGTGCGCTCGTACAGCCGCGCACCGGCCTTGACTGCCGTCTTCGCGAGGAGGTCGTCGAAGTCGTGCCGGGTCCGCGCCACGCCGTAGGGCGGATAGCTCGTCAGGTCCGGCCAGTCCAGCTCGAGCGTCAGGTCGCCGGTGAGGATGCGCAGGCCCCTGCTGTGCACCCAGCCCGCTTCCCGGCTCGTGTCGATGCCGAGGTCGATCAGCTGCTTCACGCCGCGCGGGGTGAGGCCGTCGCCACACACCTTCTCGCGCGGGAACGTGGTCTTCTCCAGCAGCAACACGTCCACACCGGCGCGGGCGAGGTACGTGGCCACCGTGGAGCCGGCCGGACCCGCACCGACGACGATGACCTCGGCATCGTTGTTCATGCGTCCGAGTTTACGGAGGAGTCCGCGGCGGGCTTGCGAGCACGGTGGATGGCCACGACACCGAAGGTTAGGTTGAGCCACTCCACCTTCGTCCAGCCCGCCGAGGCGATGATCTCGCCGAGCGCGCGCTGGTCGGGCCAGGTGAGCATCGACTCGGCCAGGTAGCCGTAGGCGTCCGGATTGGACGATGCGCGCCTGCCGAGCCACGTCATCGCGCGCAGGATCACCTTGCGGTAGAGGAACCGGATCGGCGGGAACGTGGGCGTGGACACCTCACAGATCACCAGCCGCCCACCCGGCTTGACCACGCGGGCGATCTCGGTGAGCGCCGCCTTGGTGTCCACGAAGTTGCGGATGCCGAAGGAGATCGTCGCCGCGTCGAAGCTCTCGTCGGCGAACGGCAGGCGCAGGGCGTCGGCGGCGACCATCGGCACACCGCGCTGCCTGCCGTTGCGCAGCATCTCCAGCGAGAAGTCCGCGGCGACGCAGTAGGCGCCTCCCCGCGAGTACTCCTTGGTCGAAACCCCGGTGCCGGCCGCGAGGTCGAGCACCGCCTCCCCGCGCCGCGCCTCCAGCACTCTGGCCGTGGTGATGCGCCAGCGCCGGTCGAAGCCGAACGTCATGACGGAGTTCGCGCGGTCGTATCCCGCCGCGACTCCGTCGAACATGGCGGCGACCTCGCGAGGATCCTTGTCCAGGCTCGCTCGTGACATGCCCGCGAGTCTAGGCGAGAACCGAGAGCATCCCCCGCACCGCGACCGGCCACGCGAATTCCTCCGCCCTCGCCCGTGCCGCCGCCCTGCGGTGGGGCTCCGGCTCGTCCAGCAGGCCAGTGACCGCCGTGGCGAAGGCGGGCGCGTGGTCGGCGACGGCGGCACCGCAGCCCGGCCGCACGATCTCCCGCAGCGCCGACGAGGCCGACACCACCACGGGCGTGCCCGACGCGAGCGCCTCCAGCGCCGCGAGCCCGAACGTCTCGTGCGGGCCGGGGGCCAGCGACACGTCGGCGGTCGCGAGCAGCCTGGCGACCTCGTTGCGGTCGGCGAGGAATCCGAGGAACGTCACCGGCAGCCCGCGGGCCCTGCGCTCCAGCGCCCTGCGCCTCGGCCCGTCACCGGCGACGACGAGCCGGACCTTCGCCCCGGACTCGGTAAGCTCGGCCACCGTGTCGACGCTGCGCTCGACGTGCTTCTCCGGCGACAGCCGTCCACAGTGCACGATCAGCGCGTCGGCGCCGCCGGAGAGCGTGTGCCGCCAGCCGTCGTCACGCAGGGTCGGCGTGAACGCTCGCAGGTCGACACCGAGCGGCACGCGCTGCACGTTGGGCGAGCCGATCCGGTCGAACTCGGCGCGCGCGAACGCCGTGGTGCACACCACCTTGTCGTAGCCGGCAGCCATGCGCCGGTTCGCCGCATCGGCGGCCCGGCGGGCCACCGGGCCGGGCAGCAGGAACTGCTCCAGCAACCGGTCGAGCCGCTCGTGGGAGATCACGACGCTTGGCACGCCCCGGTCCCTGGCCCAGCGGCCCATGCCGCGCAGCGTGAGCCGGTCGGAGACCTCGAGGCGGTCGGGCTCCAGCACGCGGAGCAGGCTCCGAACGCGGTACGGGTCGACCGCGCGGTACCCGCCGGTGCCGGGGATCCGCGGCGCGGGCAGTGTGACGCGGCGCACGCCGTTGGGCAGCGTCTCGTCGGCGTGCCGGGCACCGGGCACGACCAGGGTCACGTGGTGCCCGCTCGCGACGTAGCCCGCGCCCAGATGGTGCAGCGCGGTCCGCAGCCCGCCGGAGCGGGGGCCGTAGAAGTTCGCGAGCTGCACGATGTGCATCACGCGGCCCGTAAGACGTGGCCCCGGACCGCTTCGTAGTGACCCACGAGCTGGTCGCACACGGCGGGCCAGGTGCGCCCGAGCACGCCGCGCCGCGCCTGCGTGCCGAGCCGGGCGCGCAGGTCGCCGTCCCGCAGCTCGTCGACGCGCGCCCGCAACTCGGCGGCGAACCGCGAACGCTCCGGTGACAGCAGGAAACCAGTCGAGCCGTGGTCGACGAGATCCCGGGGGCCGCCCGCGGCGGGCGCGAGCACGGGCAGGCCCGACGCCATGGCCTCCTGCACGGCCTGGCAGAACGTCTCGTGCGGGCCGGTGTGCACGAACACGTCGAGGCTCGCGTACGCGGTGGCCAGCTCCTCGCCGTAGCGGGCGCCGAGGAACGCCGCGCCGGGCAGGCTCGCGCGCAGGCCGTCGAGCTCGGGGCCGTCGCCGACCACGACCACCCGCACACCCTCGATCCCGGCGAGCGCGGTCAGGCGGTCGACCTCCTTCTCCGGCGCCAGCCTGCCCACGAAGCCGACGAGCAGCTCACCGTTCGGGGCCAGCTCGGCGCGCAGGGCAGGGTCGGCGTGCGCCGGGGAGAACCGCTCGATGTCGACGCCCCTGCCCCAGCGGTAGACGCGCGGCACGCCGTGCAGCCGCAGCTCCCGCACCGAGTGGGTGGACGGCGCGAGCGTCCGGTCGGCCTTGCTGTGCAGGCGGCGCACCCAGCGCCAAGCGGCGCGAGCGCCGAGGCCGAGCCCGTACGCAGTGGCGAACCCGGCGATGTCGGTCTGGTAGACCGCGACCACCGGCACCCCGAGGCGCCGCGCCGCGGCGAGCCCGCGCGCCCCGACCACGAACGGTGACGCCAGATGGACCACGTCCGGCACGAAGTGCGCGAGCGCGGTGAGCACGGTCCTGGTCGGCACGCCGACCGGCAGTGAGTTGACGACGGGCAGGTCCACGGCGGGCACCCGCACCACGGGGGCACCCCGGTACTCCTCTTGGCCCGCACCCGGTGCGATCACGAGGACCTCGTGACCGTGTTCGCCCAGATGCTCCACCACCCGGAGCACGGAGTTGGTCACGCCGTTCACCTGGGGCAGGAAGCTCTCGGTGACGATGGCGACTCGCACGTACCGACTCTCGCAGCGGTCCCGGGCAGCGGAACCACGGACACGTAACGGATGAGCCAACGGTGCCGAAACTCTTCGCCCGGGGCGTCACAAAGCGTAGTCGTTCACGAATGGCGAGCGACCCTTCATCTGCGCGTCGCGTGCCGGACACTCGGCGCCGCCACGCTAGAGAGGCATGACCCTCTTGTCCTCCCGCCGGGCGCGGCCGGTCGAACCGGGCCTGCTCTCCAAGGCCCTCGAGGTCGCAGGCCGCCTGGCCAACGACGCCACGGACGTGATCACCGCGACGGCCGGACGGGGTGCGCAACCCGGCACAAAGGATTCGCCGTTCGACTGGGTCACCGACACCGATCGCACGCTCGAACGGCACACGCGGCGGGTGCTGACCTCCGAGTTCCCCGGCATCCCCGTCGTCGGTGAGGAATACGGGCCCGACGTGGGCGCCGACGCAGCCGAGTACCGCTGGGTGGTGGACCCCGTCGACGGCACCGCGAACTACGTCGCCGGGGTGCCATGGTGCGCCTACAGCCTCGCGCTGGTGGACGCCTCCGGGCCGGTGGTCGGCGTGGTGGCCGACCCGTACCGGGCGCAGATCTACGCGGCGGCGAGGGGCCGGGGCGCGAGGGCCAACGGAAAGCCGGTACAGCTCACCGCGCGGACGAGGACGGCGGGCGCGATCGTGTGCACCGAGCTGGCCCGCACGGGTCCGTGGCCGGGCATGGGCGAGTTCATCGAGCGCGCGGCCGCGGCACACGCCGGGGTCCGGGTGCTCGGCTCGGCGGCGTTGTCGATCGCCCAGGTGGCGCTGGGCCACGCGACGGCGGCCGTGCTGCACAGCTATCACGAGTGGGACGTCGCGGGCGCGGTCGCGCTGGCGATCGAGGCGGGCGCCGTGGTGCTGGACCGGCGCGGCGAGGGCACCGCCCTGCCCACCGACGGCCTGCTCGTCGCCGCACCGGGCGTTGCCGACGAGGTGATGGGCTGGTGGTCGGGCGTGGTCCCGGCCGCGGCCCGCTGAGCCGTACCCCCGACCGCAGTGAAGGCCACCTTCACTGCGTTGCGGCACACCGCGGTTTGGCTAGGCGGCGACGGGTTCCTCGGTGAGCTTGCGGCGGCGCGAGCGGATCCACCACAGCAGCGGCCCCGCGACCAGCCACGTGAACAGCGCCGTGGTGCCCACCGGCAGCAGCGTCAGCAACCACGTGCGCCCGGCGACCTTCGCCAGGTCGGGGTTGGTGGTGTCGTACTCGATGCGCACGAGCTGCCCCGCGTTGAGCCCGTCGGGGTAGAGCACGCCGTTGGACGGGCTGTGCGTGACGCCGTCGGGCGTGTCGAAGCGGATGATCGTGCGGTCGAACAGCACCTGGTCGACCTGTGCCGTCGCGATGCCGTGGTTGGCGGCGATCGCGCGGTCGTTGCGCAGGGCCCCGAAGACGAGCGTCGCGCACAGCAGCGTGATCACAGCGGCCACTCCGAGGACCACCCACGCCCCGATGCGCAACGCTCGTTCGTTCGGGATTCCTAGCACGCGGCGAGCATAACCGCCCCGATCACTCGCCCGCGGCGAGTTGCTCGTGCGTGAACCGGATCTCGGGGTACGACTCCGGCTGCGCCACGGCCGCGGCGCGTGCCGTCGCGGGCGTACCGTTCGGGCTCTCGGCGGGCTTGCCCGCGGTGAAGAGCCACGTCTCGAACACCTCGTCCAGCTGCTGTCCGGAGATCCGCTCGGCGAGCTCCACGAACTCCGGGATCGTGCCGTGGCTGTCCTTCTTCTTCTCCAGCCACGTCCGCAGGATCGTGAAGAACGCATCGTCTCCGACGGCCTTGCGCAGCGCGTGCGCGGCGAGCGCGCCCCGGTCGTAGACGGCGGCGTGGAACTGGTTCTCCGGGCCTGGGTCACCGGGCAGGACCTGCCAGAACTCGTCATCCGCCGGGTAGAGCTCGTAGACGTACTGCGCCAGCTCGTCGGCCGTGCCCTCGCCCGCGTACTCCGACCACATGAACTCCGCGTAGGTGGCGAAGCCCTCGTTGAGCCAGATGTCACTCCACGCACCGAGCGCCACGGAGTCGCCGAACCACTGGTGTGCGTTCTCGTGGACGACCACGGACATGTTGGTGCCGGAGCGGAAGAACGCCGCGTCGTACACCGAGCGCGTCTGGTTCTCCAGCGCGAAGCCGAGGCCCGTGGTGGCGATGCCGCCCTGCGCCTCGAACGGGTAAGGGCCGAAGTAGCCCTCCAGGAACTCGACGACCTCGGGCGAGCGTTCGATGCTCGCCTTCGCGGCCGGCAGGCTGGGCCCGAGCAGCGGGTCGTAGGCGGTGACGAACGGCTGGCCGCTCGGCGTCTCCGACTGCAGCACCTCGTAGTCGCCGACCGCGATGAACGCGAGGTAGGTGGCCATCGGCTCGGTGCTGCGCCAGTTCCAGCGCGTCCAGTCCTTGCGCTGCTTGGTCTTGCGCACGAGCGTGCCGTTGGACAGCGCGGAGACGTCGTCGGGCACCTCGACCGAGATGTCGAAGGTCGCCTTGTCGGTCGGGTGGTCGTTTGAGGGGTACCACCATTCGGCGATGGTCGGCTGGTCGACGGCGAGTGCGCCGGTCGGCGTCTTCTTCCACGCCTGGTAGCCGTCGATGGTGACCTTCGATGGCACGTCGGCGTAGGTGACGACGACGGTCACGAACTGGTTCTTCGCCAGCGGCCTTCGCGGCGTGACCACCAGCTCGGTGAAGTCGTCGGGGTCCTTGGCGAACCGGGCGGGCTGGTTGTTGACCCGCACCGAGTTGACCTTGAGCCCGAAGTCGAGGTTGAGGCTGGAGAGCTCCTGCGTGGTGGTGGCGAGGATCGTGGTGGTCCCCGCCAGCTGGTCGGTGTCCGGCTGGTAGGTGAGCCGGATGTCGTAGTGGGCGACGTCGTAACCGCCGTTGCCCGCGCCCGGGTAGTACGGGTCGCCGAGCCCGGGGTCGCCGGGCGCGGGGGCCGCACTGGCCGTGGTCGCCAGGAGAACTGTCGCGAGACCCGTCGCGACTGCGCCGGTGGCGGCGCGTGTTGGAAGGCGCATGGCGGGCAAACTAGCGCCGATCTCACACGGGGAACACGGCCGAAAGGCGGCTCTTGTCCCGTAGGCCCGACCGCAGTGAAGGCCACCTTCACTGCGGTGAATCAGGCACAGCGGCGCGCAGCGCCTCCGTCTGGGCGGTGGGGGGAGACGGGCGGGCGCAGGCATGGTGGCCTTCACTGCGGTCGATCAGGAGCTGGTGACCGCGTCGGCGACCGCGGCGCGGAGGCGGGCGTGCAGGTCCCGGTGCCGCGAACGGTCCACTCGCACCTCCACCACGCGCAGACCCGGCCGCGGGCGCAGCGCGGCGCGGAACTCCGTGAGCGTCTCGACGAGCGTGTGCGGCACGTGGTACCCGGCGCACAGCGCGGCGAGGTCGGCGCCGTGCGGCGTGCCGAAGACCCGCTCGAAGGCGTCGCTGTGCTCGGGGGCGCCCTGCTCCAGCAGCGAGAAGATGCCGCCGCCGTCGTCGTTGAGCACCACGATCGTGAGGTCGGGCCGCTGCTCGGCGGGCCCGGTGAGCAGGCCGTTGATGTCGTGCAGGAACGTCAGGTCGCCGAGCAGCGCGTACGACGGGCCGCGATGCACCGTGGCCGCCCCGATCGCCGTGGACACCGTGCCGTCGATGCCCGCGACTCCTCGGTTGCGGTGCACCAGCACGTCGGGCCGCTGCCCGCCGGCCAGCGCGACGTCGCGCGCCGGGTTGGAGGAGCCGACCACCAGCAGTGAGTCCTGCGGCAGCCCCCGCACCAGTTCGTCGGCCACGCGCAGCCCACTCGGCCACGGCTCGTCCGCGAGCAGGTCCCGCACGGTCTCGGTCGCTGCCGCGTCGGCCCGCTGCCAGCGCGCGAGCCACTCCGGGTCCGACGGCTTGGTGGGCTCGTCGAACCACTGCCCCACCTGGCGGACGTTGTGGGCGGGCGCGGGCCAGTCCGAGTCGGGCCGCACCAGCAGCACCTCGATCGACGGGTCCGACAGCAACCGCTGCACCTGCCGGAACACCGTGGGCCGCCCGATGCACAGCACCTGCTCGGGCTTGTGCGCTGCGATGAACTCCTCCACGCCCAGCACCCACGCCCCGCCGGAGATCGCGGTCGCGCCGCCGAGGCCGAGCCCGCCGGTCTCCGACACCACGGGCCAGCCATGCTGCTCGGCCCACTCGCTCGCCGCGCGCACCCCGGCGTCGCACGCGATCACCAGCCCGTGCCGGGCCGAGGGGACCACGAACGACGGCAGCGCGCCGAAGTCGGGCAGCTCCGTCCAGCGGGCGCCCTGCGGACGGCCGTCGAGCGACTCGTACCACTCGTCGTCCCCGTCGGGCACCAGCGGCTCGCGGAAGGGGACGTTGAGGTGCACCGGGCCGCAGCGCCACTCGCCGTAAGCGGCGTTCCACGCCCGGCACACCTGGCTGCGCCAGTACGCGTTCTGGCCTGCCCTGCGCTCGGCGACGGCGAGCTCGTCGAAGTAACGGACGGCGTCGCCGTAGAGGTTGTGCTGGTCGATCACCTGGTTGGCCCCGGCCGCGCGCAGCTCCGGAGGGCGGTCGGCGGTGAGCACGATGAGCGGCACCCCGGCGCGGTCGGCCTCCAGCACGGCGGGGTGGAAGTTGGCCGCCGCCGTGCCCGACGTGCACACCACGGCGACGGGCCGCCCCGTGCGAGCCGCGATGCCGAGCGCGAGGAACGCCCCGCTCCGCTCGTCGATGCGGACGTGCAGGGTGAGCTTGCCCTCGGCGGCCGCCTCGTAGAGCGCCAGCGACAGCGGCGCGTTGCGTGACCCGGGGCTCAGCACCACGTGGGACACCGTGTTGCGAACGAGCTCGTCGACGATGACCCTCGCCTGCGCGGTGGAAGGGTTCACGAGCGAGCCCCCTCAGGCCTGACGGATGAACGGCATATTCTCCCAAGCGTGCATGACGCCCAGGTATCGGAACTGTTCGACCCCGCCGCGTGGACGCAGCTGGAGGGTTTCGACTTCACCGACATCACCTACCACCGTTCTACGGAGAGCCGATCCGGCAAGCGCATCGTCCGGATCGCGTTCGACCGTCCCGAGGTGCGCAACGCTTTCCGGCCGCACACCGTCGACGAGCTGTACCGCGCGCTCGACCACGCCCGGATGAGCCCGGACGTCGGCTGCGTCCTGCTCACCGGGAACGGCCCATCACCCAAGGACGGGGGCTGGGCGTTTTGTTCCGGCGGTGACCAGCGTATTCGCGGTAGGTCCGGGTATCAGTACGCGAGTGGCGAGACATCGGACACGGTCGACCCCGCGCGGGCGGGCCGGCTGCACATCCTGGAGGTGCAGCGCCTGATCCGGTTCATGCCCAAGGTCGTGATCGCGGTGGTACCGGGCTGGGCGGCGGGCGGCGGGCACTCGCTGCACGTCGTGTGCGACCTCACGCTCGCCTCCACCGAGCACGCCCGTTTCAAGCAGACCGACGCCGACGTGGGCTCGTTCGACGGCGGGTACGGCTCGGCCTACCTCGCCCGCCAGGTCGGCCAGAAGTTCGCGCGCGAGATCTTTTTCCTCGGCCGGGCCTACACCGCCGAGGAGGCCCACCAGATGGGCGCCGTCAATGCCGCGATCCCGCACGCGGAGCTGGAGAAGACCGCGATGCAGTGGGGGTTCGAGGTGCTCGGCAAGTCGCCGACCGCGCAGCGCATGCTCAAGTACTCGTTCAACCTCATCGACGACGGGCTCGTCGGCCAGCAGCTGTTCGCGGGTGAGACCACGCGCCTGGCGTACATGCAGGACGAGGCCGTTGAGGGCCGCGACTCGTTCCTCCAGAAGCGCGAGCCCGACTGGTCGGACTACCCGTACTACTACTGATGCGCGTCGTCCGGACCGGCGGGGACCCCGCGTCGATCGGTGAGCTGCGGGCCGCGCTGCTCGCCGCGCTCGACGGGGGCCCCGCCGTCCTGCCGCTCGACCCGCGCAATCCGGCCGCGCCCGGCCTGCTCGCGGCGATGGAGCCGGACACACCCGTCGAGCCTGGGACGGCGGTGATCATCCCGACCTCGGGTTCCACGGGCGGCCCCAAGGGCGTGCTCCTGTCGCCGAAGGCGCTGCTCGCCTCGGCGCACGCGACGCATGCCCGGCTCGGCGGGCCGGGTCGTTGGCTGCTTGCCACGCCCGCGAACTACGTCGGCGGCCTCCAGGTGCTCGTGCGCGCGCACGTCGCGGGCTCGGAGCCGGTGGTGCTCGACACGTCCCGCGGCTTCGACCCGGCCGCGTTCGCCGAGGCCGCGGCCACGCTGTTCGCTTCGCCGGGCCCGCACTACACCGCGCTCGTGCCCACCCAGCTGGCCCGCCTGCTCGACGCGGGCGGCTCAGGCGCGAACGGGTTCGACGCGATCGTGCTCGGCGGTGCGCGTCTCGACGACCGGTTGCGGGAGCGGGCCGCCGAGGCGGGCGTGCGGGTGGTGTCGGCATACGGGATGAGCGAGACGGCGAGCGGCTGCGTCTACGACGGCGTGCCACTCGACGGGGTGCGGGTGCGGCTGGGGGCGGGTGACCGCGTTGAGCTCGCGGGCGACGTCCTCGCGCACGGCTACCGGCTGCGTCCCGGACTGACCGCCGAGGCGTTCTCCGGCGGTTGGTTCCGCACGAGCGACGTCGGCAGGCTCCACGACGACGGGCGGCTGGAGGTGCTGGGCCGCGCCGACGACGTGATCAACACCGGCGGCGTGAAGGTGCCCGCCGGCAGCGTGGAGCGGGCGCTCACCCGGCACGCGGGCGTGCGCGCGGCGTGCGTGGTGGCGCTGCCCGACCCGGAGTGGGGGCAGATCGTGGCGGCGGCGGTGGTGCCCGAAGGGCCGGCGCCGCCGGCCGAGGAGCTGAAGGCGCTCGTCCGCGAGGCGCTGGGCGCGCCCGGCGTCCCGAAACGGCTCGCGTTCGTCGCCGAGCTGCCCCTGATCGGGCCGGGCAAGATCGACCGCGCCGCCGTGCGGTCCACCCTGCTGGGGTAACCCGGCAGGCTGGCGTTCTACGACGGCACGTCGTGGTTCGTTGACATGCCCGCGGCCGCGGCTTTTCCTGCGGGCATGAAGCAGCGAAGACGCAGGTCAGCCGCATTGTCGGCGATCATCGGACTGGCACTGACCTTCCCGGCGGCGATGGCCGATGCGGACGAAACGGTCAGCTGGACCCTCGACCCTGCACCCGGGCCCGTCGCCCGCGCGACGACGGACCCGTTGGGACTCGGCGTCACCGACCACCCCGTCGAGCACCTCGACGTCGGCGTCAACTCGGTCACCACCACGGCGCCCGGACCCGGCGCGGCCGTGGACGTGCGAGGGCTGCGCGCCGACGGCACGTGGTCGGAGTGGATCGAGATCGGTGAAAGCGCGCCGGCCGTGCTACCCGAGCGCACGACGTCGGTACAGGCCCGCGTGGTGACGACCGCCGGGGGTGAGCCGAAGCCGGTGACCCTCACGGCCTGGCACGACGCCTCGGCGGAGGCCGGTGACACGGCGCACGGCACGACGTTCCGGATCTTCGCCACGCGCGAGGGTCTCGTCGGCGGCACCACCGCGAACGGGCACGTGATCACCGAGCGGGACCACTTCGTCGCGCTGCCCTCCCGGCGCGGCCTCGCCACCCGCGGCGGGGGCGACTACACGGTCAAGGTCTGCACCATCGGCAACCAGCGCTGTGAATGGGCGCCGGTGTGGGACGTCGGGCCGTGGAACACCAAGGACGACCACTGGAACCCCGGCCGCGAGTCGTGGCGGGACCTGCCGCACGGCGTGCCGCAGGCGCAGGCCGCCTACCAGGACGGCTACAACGGGGGCCGCGACCAGTTCGGGCGGAAGGTGAAGAACCCGGCGGGGATCGACCTCGCCGACGGCACCTTCTGGGACGGCCTTCGCCTCGCCGACAACGCCTGGGTGAACGTGACCTACCAGTGGACCGGGCACGGGCCGTGGGGCACCGTCGAGGCGCCGTGGGCGCTCAACGTGCGCACCGGACCCTCGCTCTCGGCGCCGCAGGTGGGCTTCGCCGCACCGGCCGCGCGGGTGCGCATCGAGTGCGTCGCCGTCGGGCAGTGGCAGGCGGGCTCCCAGGGCCACTCCAACCGCTGGTACCGCCTCGCACCCGGCATGTACGTCTCGGCCGCCCACATCCGCGAGGCCCTGCCCGCCCCCATGTGCTGAGCCAACCCCACCCGCCGCGCACCGGCCACCCGGTCGGCACCGCGTGGAGATCGGCATGGCGAAGAATGGCGGTATGGCAACCGTTGCGGAGTGGATCGAGGGGGCGCGGCCGCGGACGTTGCCCAACGCCGTCGCCCCCGTCCTGGCCGGCGTCGGCGCGACCGTGCAGCTCGGCGCCTTCTCGTGGTGGCAGTCGCTGCTGGCCCTGCTCGTGGCGCTCGCGCTGATCATCGGCGTCAACTTCGCCAACGACTACTCCGACGGCGTGCGCGGCACCGACACCGAGCGCGTCGGCCCGCTGCGGCTGGTCGGCTCCGGCGTTGCCAGGCCGAAGGTCGTGCTCGCCGCCGCACTCGCCTCGCTCGGCATCGCCGGGGTGCTCGGGCTCGTGCTCGTCGCCGCGACGGGTACGTGGTGGCTGCTCCTGCTGGGCGCCGCGTGCATCGCGGGCGCCTGGTTCTACACCGGTGGCCGCAGGCCCTACGGCTACGCGGGTCTCGGCGAGGTGGCCGTGTTCGTCTTCTTCGGCCTCGCCGCCGTGCTCGGCACGGTCTACGTGCAGGCGGGCACCGTCAGCTGGGCGGCACTCGGCTGCGCGGTCGCCATCGGATCGCTGTCCACAGCGGTGCTCGTGGCCAACAACCTCCGCGACATCCCCACCGACCGCGAGGCGGGCAAGCGCACGCTGGCCGTCAAACTCGGCGACGCCGGAACCCGGCGGCTGTACCTCGTGCTCGTGAGCGTTCCGTTCGCGGTCACCGTGGCGCTCGGCATCGCGAGCCCACTCGCGTTCGTGGGCCTGCTCGCCGCGCCACTGCTGGCCGTTCCGGTGCGCACCATCGCGGGCGGCGGCTCGGGCAGGGCGCTGATCCCCGTGCTCGGCGGCACCGGCATGGCCATGCTGGCCTGGGCCGTGCTGACCGGCGGCGCGCTCGCTTTCAGCTAGGGAACCGGCCCGTCTCCAGGAACCGCTCCATCGCCGCGCGGTGCGGCGCGAGGTCGTGGCCCTGCTCGGCCACCCACGCGTCGTCGTAGTAGGTCTTGGCGTAGCGCTCCCCGCCGTCACACAGCAACGTGACGACGCTGCCCTGCTCCCCCTCGGCGAGCATCCGCGAGATCAGCGTGAACGCACCGTAGAGGTTGGTGCCGGTCGAACCGCCCGCCCAGTGCCCCGTGCGCTCCCGCAGGAACCTGATCGCCGCCAGCGAGCCCGCGTCGGGGACCTGGAACATCTCGTCGATGATCTCCGGCACGAACGACGGCTCGACGCGAGGCCTGCCGATGCCCTCGATCCGCGACGGCATGCCGGTGGCGTAGTCCATCGCGCCGGTCTCCCACGCGCCGAAGAACGCCGAGTTCTCGGGGTCCACCACGGCGATCCTGGTGTGGTGCCTGCGGTAGCGGACGTACCGGCCGAACGTGGCGCTCGTGCCGCCCGTGCCCGCGCCGACCACGATCCACGACGGCACCGGGTGCCGCTCCGACCGCAGCTGCGTGAACACCGACTCGGCGATGTTGTTGTTGCCGCGCCAGTCGGTGGCCCGCTCGGCGAAGGTGAACTGGTCGAGGTAGTGCCCACCGCATTCGGCGGCGAGCCGCTCGGCCTCGGAGTACATCGCGGGCGGGGCGTCCACGAAATGGCACCGGCCGCCGTAGAACTCGATGAGGTCGATCTTCTCCTGACTCGTCTTGCGCGGCACCACCGTCACGAACTCGAGCCCGAGCATCCTGGCGAAGTAGGCCTCGGAGACCGCCGTCGAGCCGCTGGAGGCCTCGATGAGCACCGTGTCCGGCCCGATCCGGCCGTTGACGAGGCCATAGAGGAACAGCGAGCGCGCGAGCCGGTGCTTGAGCGAGCCGGTGGGGTGCACGGACTCGTCCTTGAGGTAGAGGTCGATGCCCCACTCGGAAGGTAAAGGGAAGACATGCAGGTGCGTGTCGGCACTGCGATTGGCGTCGGCCTCGAGGACCCGGATGGCCTCACGGACCCACGCGGCGGTGCTCTCGCTCACTCCGTCTCCGGGGTGTCACCGCGCAGCTGCGCCCGCAGCGCGGCCCGTTCGCGGGCCCGGTTCTCGTTGCGGGCGGCCAGCCCGGCCGTGACGCGGGCGTTGAGCTTGCGGAGCAGGAGGAGGCCGAGCGGCAGGCCGACGACCAGGCCCACCGCCAGTGCCACCAGCAGCGGCACGCCCACCAGCACGAGAATCGCGGCCACCACGCCCACCAGCACGAAGCGCGCCAGCACGTACAGGGTCAGGTCGCGGGCGAGGTGCTCACCTGGTCGTTCGCTCACGTTCTACGAGGCTACCCCTGGTCGAGGCCGGTGTTGTTGGGGCGGCCCTCGAACCGGGTCGACAGCACGACCGTGGTGCGCGTGCGCGCGACACCGTCGATGCGGCGGAGCCTGCCGAGGGTGTGTTCCAGCTCGTCGACCGTCTCGACCCTGACCTTGACGACGAACGCCTCGTCGCCCGCGACCGCGTAGCAGCTCTCCACCTCGGGCAGCTCCCCGAGCGCGACGGCGACCTCGTCGTCGGAGGCGGTGTCGGTGGGCTGGATGCCGACGAGCGCGGTGACCCCGAGGCCGACTCTGCGCGGGTCGACCACGGCGTGATAGCCGGTGATCACCCCGGCGGCCTCGAGTTTTCCGACGCGTTCGTGTACGGATGAAGCGGAGAGGCCGACGGTCCTGCCGAGCTCGGCGTAGGTGGCCCTGCCGTTGTTCCGGAGCTCGGCGATGATCTTGCGGTCGAGTTGGTCCACGGGCCAAGGCTAGATCCAGGCGAACCGTGTCCGAACCGGCCCTTTTGTCCCTTACTACCTCTTTACCCTTTGACAACCGTTCGAGTACCCGACGGGTGAAGTGCAACGATTGCGGCGTCGAAGACCAGGCACGCCGGTTGTGAAGCCCGACGCGCTCTCGGTATGGCACTGATGGTGTGAAGGAGGCGGAAAGTGACCGCGACCACGGGAGGACGGCTACTGACACCGGGCGAGGTCGCCGCGTTGTTCCGGGTGGACCCGAAGACGGTGACCCGCTGGGCGACGGCTGGGCGGATCGGCTCGATCCGCACCCCAGGAGGGCACCGCAGGTTCCGCGAGGCCGAGGTCAACGAGCTCCTCGCCGAGCTGACCACTGACGCCAGCGAGCCCAAGCGCGCCTGATCCGGCGACCGCGCGATGGTGGTGACGGAGGGCAACCCTCCAGTGCCGCAGGGCACCCTCCGCCCCCCGAACCCGGCAAAAGGGTTAATCTCGAGGTAAGCACAGTCCACCTCGCGCAGCATACGAAGGGAGCGAGCATGCTCTACCTGCTCGCAGCGATCGGCGCGCTGACCATCGCCGTCCTGTTGTGGCGGGTGTTCGGGGCCGAACGCGTCGGCGTTCCGCAGCGCCCGAGTGCCGTCGCTCCCGACGACGACCCGGATTTCCTTCGCAAGCTCGGTGAGCAGCGCCCGAAGAAGCCCGACGAGGACGACAAGGGCTGACCTGGCCGCGGCTGACCTGCCCGCTGGGCCTCAGCGCACCATCCGGTCGGCGGCGAAGCCGTCGGCAACCGTCGCGGCGAGTTCGAGCAGCGCGAGCCTGGTGGCCTCCTCGAGGCGTTCCAGCTCGATCTCCGCGCCTTCCTCCAGGTGCGGGTCGAACGGAATCCGCACGACTCCCCTCGTCCGCGCCGCGAAGTGCGCGGCCAGCTTGTCGAGGTCGACCGAACCCGCCTTCGGGCGCACCGAGTTGATTACCGTGACCGAACGTTTGACCAGGTCACCGTAGCCGTGCGCGTCGAGCCAGTCGAGCGTGGCCGACGCGCTGCGCGCACCGTCGACCGAGCCAGACGACACGATCACGAGCGAATCCGCCGAGTCCAGCACGCCCTTCATCGCCGAGTGCATCAGTCCGGTGCCGCAGTCGGTGAGGACGATGTTGTAGAAGTGCTCCAGCAGCGCGACCGTGCGCCGGTAGTCGTTCTCGGAGAACGCCTCCGAGACGGCCGGGTCCTGCTCGCTCGCGAGGATCTCCAGCCTGCTCGACCCCTGTGACGTGTAGGCCCGCACGTCGCTGTAGCGCGTGATCCGGTCGGCGTCGCGCAGCAGGTGCCGCACGGTCGCCGTGGTCTCGATCGGGATCTTCTGCGACAGCGTGCCCCGGTCCGGGTTCGCGTCCACCGCGATCACGCGGTCGCCGCGCAGCGACGCGAACGTGGAGCCGAGCGTGGTCGTGGTGGTGGTCTTGCCGACGCCGCCCTTGAGGCTCAGCATCGCGATCTTGTAGCAGCCCCGCAGCGGCTGGTTGACGCGCGAGATCAGCTCGCGGCGCCTGCGGTCGGCCGGGCTCTCCCCCGGGTTGATCAGCTTGCCCGTGCCCAGGTAGAGCGCCTTGCGCCAGCCCGACTGCGGGGTGCGCTTCATGCGCTTGACGAACTGGCCGCCGGTGAGGTCGGCGCCATTGCCGAGCGCGTGCCGCGAGCGCTGCGGCTGCGGCAACGGCGGCAACTGCTGACCGCCCTGCTGTGGCGCCGGCGCGTACGGGTGCTGGTGCTGTTGCCGGGGCTGAGCGGGCTGCTGCGCCTGCGGGGCCAGCGGGGGCAGGTTCGGGTCGTACGCCGGCTGCTGCGGCGGGTACGCGGGCCGCTGCGGCGGCTGCGCAGGCGGCACGGCGGGGTGGGGCGTGGAATCCGTGCTCGCCTCGGACGAGAGCGGCTGGTCCTGCCCGTTCGGGTCGATGGGTCCGGTCACCGCGTCATTCCTCCGATGGTCGCGAGGTTGTCCCCCTTACCTTCACCCGCGACGGTAGTCGGTGCCACCTCAAGACAGCATGTTGCCTAGGCGTACGAGTGAAGACCGACCGTCACCAGGTTCACGAAGAACAGGTTGAAGACCGTCGCCGCGAAGCCGATCACGTTGATCACCGCGGCCCGGTTGCCCCGCCAGCCCGCCGTCGCCCGCGAGTGCAGGTACGCGGCGTAGATGACCCAGGCGATGAACGCGACGGTCTCCTTGGGGTCCCAGCCCCAGAACCGGCCCCACGCCGCCTCGGCCCACACCGCGCCGCACAGCACGCCGAAGGTGAACACCGGGAACGCGAACACCGT
Organism: Prauserella endophytica; assembly: GCF_005146945.1. GTDB lineage: Bacteria > Actinomycetota > Actinomycetes > Mycobacteriales > Pseudonocardiaceae > Prauserella_A > Prauserella_A endophytica. The sequence continues at coordinate 722,176 of NZ_SWMS01000001.1, read as the reverse complement.
GGTGCGGTAGGCGATCCGGTCGAGCACGTCGAGTGCGGGCAGCTTCGGGCCGAACCGCGCGAACTTGGCGGGGTTCTTCTCGTTGCGTGCCTTCACCAGGTACAGCAGGCTCGCCACGCCGGGGATCAGGAAGATCCCCGAACCGACCGCGGCGGCGGAGACATGGATGACCAGCCAGTACGACTGGAGCGCGGGCTGCAGCGGCGCGGCGATCGTGTAGAGCCACGTGCCGCCCACGAACATCAGGATCACGACCGGCAGCAGCACGAACGCCGACAGGTGCCGCACCGGGGACTTCCGCAGCACCACCAGCCACGTCACCACGGTGACGAAGCAGATGATCGCGATGTACTCGTACATGTTGCCCCACGGCGCGCGGCTCGTCGCGAGCCCGCGCAGCACGAGCGAGGCCAGGTGGAGCAGGGCACCGAGGACGGTCAGCGCCACGCCCATGCGGCCGATGCGCTCGGCCCTGGTGCGCGGCTGCGCCGGGCGCTCCTCGCTGGTCGACGGCGTGACCGTGGTGCTCGGGCCGCCCGCGCCGACCAGCTCACGCGAGCGGGTGCGCGCGGCGGCCTGGCGCCCCTTGCGGCCGAAGGACTGTTCGACGAGGAAGAACACCATCGCGAACACGTACACCGCTACCGCTGTGGTGTAGGACCAGTCGCTGTACTGCGACAGCGTCTCGTTCACCGGCATCAGGGTGCCTTTCTGTCACCGGTCAGGAGGTCGTCGGCGATCTTGGCGAACTCCTCGCCGTACCCGGCTTGATCCGTGCGGGCGAGACCGCCCACCTCTACTACGGTACGTCGTTTCCCGTCCGCGTCCTCGACCGGGGCCACCCGGACCCACAGCCTCCGGCGCTTGATGAACAGCGAGCCGCCGAGCCCGGCGAACATCGCGATCGCGAAGCCCAGCACCCACACCTGGGTCGGGTCGTGCGACACCTGGAGCGACACCCACTGGTCGACGCCGTCGAAGCGCACCTTCGTGCCGTCGTCCAGGGTCAGCTGCTCGCCGACGTCGAGGTTCTCCCTCGCCACGCGCTCCAGCCGTCCGCTGTCCACCATCGACTGGTCGATCTCGAAGATCGACTGGCCACGGCCGGAGTCGACGCCGAGGTCGCCGCGCATCACGTCGACGGCCACGGCGGGGTTGGTGAGCTGGGGGCCCGCCGAGGTGAGGATCTCGCCGTGCATCAGCGCGTTCGGCGCGAACAGTCCGGTCACCGCGAGCTGGTTCTGCCTGCGCTCCTCGGCGTCGGTGATGCCGGGCGGCTCGAACTTCGTCGCGCCCTCGGAGAGGCCCGTGGTGTTGTCCACCGGCCGCCACTGGATGGCCTGCGTCCGGCTGGTGCCGTCGGGGAAGGTGACGGTGAACGTCGGGGCGAAGCCGTGGTCGAGCAGGTAGACGCGGTCGCCCTCGGTGCGCAGCGGCTCGTTGACCTCGAGGTGGTACGGCCGCCAGGTGTCGGCGGCGAGGTCGGCTCCGGACTGGTACTCGATGTTCGCCTCGTAGGCGATCGGCTGGCCGGTGTCGGCGTAGGTCGCCGCGAAGTCGTTGACGCGCAGGCAGAACGGCGTCAGCTCGGTGCCGTCCACGCGAAGGCCAGGGTTGAACGAGTCGTAGGCGTAGATGCCGGAGTTGCAGAACTCGGAGGCCTCGGAGCCGTCGGCGAAGACGATCACCTGGCCCTCGTAGGAGTACATCGCGCCGAGGGCGAACGCGACGATCACGCCGAGCATGCCGAAGTGGAAGAACAGGTTGCCGGTCTCACGCAGGTACCCGCGCTCGGCGCTGATGCTGCGGGTGCCCTCCGTTTCGTCGCGCTGAACGCGGCGCCAGCCGCGCAGGCGCCGGTCCGCCGCGGCGAGCACCTCGTCGGGGTCGGCGTCGACCTCGGCGCGCACGTGGTGCGGGAGGCGGCCGAGGTTGCGCGGCGTCAGCACGGGCTTCGCCCGCATGGAGCGCACGTACTCGACGCTGCGCGGCGCGAGGCAGCCGACCAGCGACACCATCAGCAGCAGGTAGATCGCCGAGAACCAGACGCTGGAGTAGACGTCGAAGAACTGCAGCCGGTCGAGCAGCTGTCCCCACCAGCCGTGGTTGGCGATGTACTCCCGCGTCTTCGGCTCGTTGAGGTCGTGCTGGGGCAGCAGCGCGCCGGGCAGGGCGGCGAGTGCGAGCAGGAACAGCAGCACCAGCGCGGTGCGCATCGACGTGAGGCCGCGCCACGTGTTGCGAAGGAACGCCAGCGCGCGGCGGGCGGGGGTGGGCCGGTACTGCTTGCGCTCCGGCGTGACCGTGCTCGTCACAGCGGGAGCCTCACGTCGCTGATGAACGCGTCGCGCATCCAGGCCACCAGCTCCGCCCACAGGCCCGTGACGAGGAGCACGCCGACGGCGAGCAGCAGCACACCGCCGAAGATCTGCACGCGGCGGCCGTTGCGGCGCAGCCAGTCGGTGGCGCCGACCGCCCACCTGGCGCCCGCGGCTATCAGCAGGAACGGCACGCCGAGGCCGAGGCAGTAGACGAGCACGAGCACGAAGCCGCGCGCGCCGGTGCCGCCGCTCGCGGCCGCGATCGAGAGCACGCCCGACAGCGTCGGCCCGATACACGGCGTCCAGCCGAGCCCGAACACGGCGCCGAGCACGGGCGCGCCCCACAGCCCCGCCTTGGGCACGTGGTGCGAACGGACGTCGCGCTGCAGCCCGGGGATCAATCCGAGGAACACCAGCGCCATCGCGATCGTGAGCACGCCGCCGATGCGCTGCAGCGTCTGCTCGTTGGTCAGCAGCGCGTCGGCGAGCCAGACCAGTGTGCCGACGCCCGCGGTGAAGACCACCGTGAAGCCGAGCACGAACAGCGCGGCGGCGCCGACGACCGCGCCGCGGCCCTTCTTGCGATCCTCGTCCGGCCGCACGGCGGGCGCGTCGGAGCCGACGAGCGCGGCGAGGTAGGCGAGATAGCCCGGAACGAGAGGCACGACACACGGCGAGGCGAACGAGACCGTGCCGGCCAGGAGGGCCACGGCTGCCGCGAGCAGCAGCGGGCCGGACATCGCCAGCGCGGTCGGATCCACGACCTTCAGAGTAAGGAATGGGTTTCGTGTGAAGTCGCAGGGTCCGGGTCGCGTCTGGACGATGCCGTCCACCGCCACGCGAGACACCACGCTGGTCCCTGCTGATCCCTCGCCGCCCGGCGGAGGACCGCCGGCCACGACCTTGCCGCCACGTATTGCTCCCCTGCTGTTCACCACCGCTGGCTACGTTGCCGATCATGCGATCTTCTGGGGTATCCCGCCGCTCACTGCTACTCGGCGCCGCCGGCGGCGCCGGGCTCGCCGTCCTCGGCGGCACCGCGCACGCCCGGCCTCGGCGCCCGCTCCGCGTGGTCGTGGCCACCAACGAGCCGTGGGGCACCTACCACGTCGAACCCCTGCTCGCCGAGGCCGCCCACCGCGGCTGGCGACTGACCCAGCTCGTGCCGGACCTCTCCGGGATCGAGCCCGGGGACCCCGTGCCCGTGGCGACGCCGGAGCAGGTGCGTCAAGCCGACCTGCTCGTGGTGACGGGCGCGGGCGAATGGCCGGTGAGCTGCGCCGAGCGCTTCCCCCGGCTCCCGCTCGCGGTGAGCTCGCTCGCCTACCTCGGCCCCGCCGAGGCCGAGCTGGCCCACCGGCTGCGCAGGCGGCTGCGGCGGATCACGTCGTCCTCGCCCGCCGAAGGCCGCGCGTTCGCGAGCTACCTTGGCACCAGCCGCAAGATCCACGTGGTCGGCTCCCCGCAGACCGACGAACTCCCGGAACGCAGGCCGGAGCCGGGTCTGGTGCTGGTGGCGACGAGCGTCACACACCCCGACGGCACGGGCGGCGCCGCGCCGGGCACCGAGGTGCTGCTGGAGTCGGCGGAACGGCTCGCCGCCGCGGGCAGGCACATCCTCGTCGGCCTGCACCCGCGCGAGGACCGCTCCCTGTGGGACCGCTTCGAGATCAGCGACGTGCCCACCCTGCGGGCGTCCGCGCGCGCCGAGGCGTGCATCGGGATCCCCGGCACGGTCTTCCCGCTGATCGCGGCGGTCGGCACACCGCTCGTGGGCGTCACCGACCCGGCGCTGCGGGTGCCGCAGTACCTGCTCGACGTGTGCTCGTCGACCGTCGATGACGCGACGCAGGCGGTACCCGCGGTCACCGGCGCCCGGCTGCCCGACGAGCGGACGCTGGCCGACGCGGTGGGCCCGGTCGGCGGCTCAGCCGCCCGGCTGCTCGACGCCTGGCGCCTGGCCGCCCTCGGCGGCAAGCCGGTTCACCACGGGAATCACGTCGGTCGCGAGGAGGTCGCGTAGGAAGATCGCGGCCACGCGCTGCTGCTGGTCCACGATGATCGTCGAGGGCACCACGTTGCGTGGGTAGCCGGAGAACTGCAGCAGGGACCTGCCCGACGGGTCGTAGATCGACGGGTAGGTCAACTGCCGGTTGCGCATGAAGTCCTGCGGCGCGGAGCGGTCCGGGTCGCGGACGTCGATGCCGAGCACCTGCACCTTGTCGCCGAGCTCGTCCTGCACCCGCTGCATCTCGGGGGCCTCGGTGCGGCACGGCCCACACCACTGGCCCCAGACGTTGAGCACCACGACCTTGCCGCGGTAGTTGCGAATGGACAGTTCCTTGTTCTCGTCGAACAGGTCCTCGCCCGAGACTTCGGGCACCGGCTGGCGATCGGCGCCCTCGTAGAAGATGTCGGTCTTGCCTCCGGGCGCGACGAACTCGAAGCTCGTGCCGCGCGAGACGGCGTCGTCGCCCGTGGTGCAGCCCGCGAGGACGAGCGCCGCCGCGAGCAGGAGTGCCAGTGCCCGTCTCATGCGCCGGTCACCGTGGGATCCGTGGAGCCAGCGGGCTCGCTGTAGACGATGTCGGTGAGCTCCTCGCCGGTGAAGACGAGCGTGGTCAGCGACGCGAGCGAGCACTGTCGCCTGCGTGGGTCGTGCCAGAGCCGCTTGCCCTCGAGGAACCGGCGCAGCGTCCAGATCGGCAGCTGGTGCGACACGCACAGCGCCTCGTAGCCCTCGGCCTGCGCGCGGGCCCGGTACACGGCGCCGAGCATGCGGTGGGCGATCTCCACGTAGGGCTCGCCCCACGACGGCACGAGCGGGTTGCGCAGCTTGCCCCAGTGCCTGGGCTGGCGCAGCGCCCCGTCGCCGACGCCGACCTTGAGGCCCTCGAACCGGTTCCCGGCCTCGATCAGCCGCTCGTCGGTGGCGATGTCGAGCCGGTGCGCTGCCGCGATCGGCGCCGCGGTCTCCTGCGCGCGCTCCAACGGAGAGGCCACGACGTGCACCAGCCCGTGCCCGGCCAGCGCCTCGGCCACGGTCAGCGCCTGCTGCCGGCCCCGCTCCGAGAGCACGAACCCGGGCATCCGGCCGTAGAGCACGCCGTCGGGGTTGTGCACCTCGCCGTGGCGTAGCAGGTGCACCAGCGTCTGCTTGCTCATGGGCGCTCCGCCGCCGCGGCCGCGCGCGCCGCCTGCTTCAGGGCGGTCTCGATCACCTCGAACGCGGCGTCGTCCATGGCGGCGTTGACGAACCACGCCTCGAACGCGCTCGGCGGCGCGTAAACGCCCCCGTCGAGCAGCGCGTGGAAGAACGGCGCGAACCGCCAGGTCTCCGCCGCCGCGGCGCCCGCGTAGTCGTGCACCGGCTGCTCGGTGAAGAACACGCTCACCAGGTTGCCCGCGTAGGCCACGGTGTGCGGCACGCCCTCGGCCGTGAGCGCCCGGCCGAAGAGGTCGCCGAGCCTGCGCGCGTTGGCGTCGAGCGCCCGGTAGACGTTCTCGTCGGCTGCCCGCAGCGTGGCGAGCCCCGCGGCGACCGCGACGGGGTTGCCGGAGAGCGTGCCCGCCTGGTAGACGGGGCCGCTCGGGGCGAGCTTGGCCATCACGTCGGCGCGCCCGCCGAACGCGGCCGCCGGCAGCCCGCCGGACATGACCTTGCCGAACGTGTAGAGGTCGCCCGCCACGCCGTCGAGGCCGTACCAGCCCGCGGCCGAGACCCGGAAGCCCGTCATGACCTCGTCCATGATCAGCAGCGCGCCGTTCTCGTGGGCCAGCTCACGCAGGGCGGCGTTGAACCCTTCGCGCGGGGCGACGGCGCCCATGTTGCCCGCGGCGGCCTCGGTGATCACGGCGGCGACCGAGTCCGGGTTCTCGGCGAAGGACTTCCGCACGGCCTCGATGTCGTTGTAGGGCAGCACGATCGTGTCGGCCGCCTGCGCGCCGGTGACGCCGGGCGAGGTCGGCAGGCCGAGCGTCGCCACACCGGAGCCCGCCTGCGCGAGCAGCGCGTCGACGTGGCCGTGGTAGCAGCCGGCGAACTTGATGATCTTGGCGCGGCCGGTGAAGCCGCGGGCCAGCCGGATGGCGCTCATCGTCGCCTCGGTGCCGGAGTTGACGAGGCGCACCTGCTCGACCGGCCCGACCCGGCGAATGATCTCCTCCGCGAGCTCGACCTCACCGGTGGTGGGCGTGCCGAAGGAGAGACCGGACGACGCGGCGTCGCGGGCCGCGCCGACGACGTCGGGGTGGGCGTGACCGAGGATCATCGGCCCCCACGACGACACCAGGTCGACGTAGCGGTTGCCGTCGGCGTCCCACAGGTGCGGGCCCTCGCCGCGCACCATGAAGCGGGGCGTGCCGCCCACCGCGGCGAAAGCGCGAACCGGCGAGTTGACCCCGCCGGGCGTGGCCGAGGCGGCGCGTTCGAACCAGGACTTGCTCTGCTCGACTCCTGTCACGCCTGCCAGTCTGGCAAAGCCGGGTCAGCCTTCGGCGACCTGCCCGTTGTCGCGTGACTTGCGGTACCTGCGCCTGCGCGTGCGCACGCCGAGCAGTGCCTGCCGGATCGCGTCGACCACCAGGATCCCGGCCAGCCCGCCGAGTCCGATGGCGAGCGCGATCCAGTTGCCCGCGTAGACGCGGGAGACGAGCTCGGTGCCGTCGTCGAGGCGGACGGTGACGGTGGTGAGCGAGTTGTCCCAGGCGAGGAACGCGACCCAGACAGCCACGGCGGCCACCACGACCTCACACGCGGCGACGAACAGCCGCCACGGCTGGTGGAGCCGCTCGGTGGAGTAACCGGGTACCGCTGGCCAGACGACGTCGCTCACGGCGTGCAGTCTTTCACGGCCTCGCGCAGGGCGTCGCGAAACGCCTCCTCGTCACTCGCCCAGGCCAGCACCCTGGTGCCGTCCTTGAGCCTCACCGGCACCTCGGCGTACTTGCGCGGCACGCTCAGCCCGCCGCCGAGCACCCGCGTGCCCGGCTTGGCCTCCTCGTCCGGCAGCGACGCGATGTCGGCGATCCTCAGGTGCTCCCGGCCCTGCGTCAGGTGCGTCGAAGTGAGCCTGACGGCCAGGAACCGGCGCCGCGCGTACACCCACACCGCCGTGAGCCACAGCAGGCCGAGCCCGGTGACGATCCACATGAGGGTGTGCGGGCGGTCGCCGATGATCAGCTCGGAGAGAAACCCGAGCACCGCGAACAGCGGCCCCCACACCAGGGGCCAGCCGCTCGCGCCGCGCTCGGAGTACAGCTCCGTCGTCACAGTGTCTTGGGCACCTTGGGGAAGTAGTCCTGCACGCTCGGCAGGTACATGATCGCCACGGCGACGATCGAGACGAGCGCCGAGGCGAGCGTGATGATGTTGGAGAACAGCACCATCTGGAAGATCAGCGACACCGCGGCCAGCACGGTGAGGATCGTGCGCGCCGAGCGGGTGCCCTCGCGGGCCTTCCAGGCGAAGAGCGCGAAGAGCACCGCGAACACGATCGCGCCGACGAACAGCGTCCACAGCAGCGAAGTGGCGCCCGAGGCAAGCTGCTCCTCGGAGATGCGCGGGTCGTTGTTCATCTCGACGAGCCGGTCGATGATGTCCTGCTTCGCCGTGAGCGTCAGCCCGAAGCCGGCGATCAGGACGAGCCCGGACAGCAGCCACAGCACGAACGACACCTTGATCGGCGTCGGCGGGTTGACGGGCTCCCGGTCCTCGCCGCTGAAGCGGGGCGCGGGCGGCAGGCCCTTCTTGCGCCGCTGGTCGTCCGTTTCGTCTGAGTCGGTCACGCCTGCAGACCTTAGTCCAGCCAGGTCGCGGCCTCGGCCGCCCAGTACGTGAGCACCATGTCGGCGCCCGCGCGGCGGATCGAGGTCAGCACCTCGAGGATCGTGCGCCGCCGGTCGAGCCAGCCGTTGGCGGCGGCCGCCTCGATCATCGAGTACTCGCCGGAGATGTTGTACGCGGCCACCGGCACCGGCGACAGCTCCGCGGCCGCCTTGATCACGTCCAGATAGGACAGCGCGGGCTTGACCATGATCGCGTCGGCGCCCTCGGCGAGGTCGAGCTCGATCTCGCGCAGCGCCTCGCGGGCGTTGCCAGGGTCCTGCTGGTAGGTCTTGCGGTCGCCCTTGAGCTGCGAGTCGACAGCCTCACGGAAGGGGCCGTAGAACGCGCTGGCGTACTTGGCCGAGTAGGCGAGGATGCCGGTGTCGGCGTAGCCGGCGTCGTCGAGCGCCCTGCGGATCACACCGACCTGGCCGTCCATCATGCCGCTGGGACCGAGCACGTGGGCGCCCGCCTTCGCCTGCGCGATCGCCATCTCGGCGTAGCGCTCGAGCGTGGCGTCGTTGTCGACGGCGCCCGCCTCGTCGAGCACGCCGCAGTGGCCGTGGTCGGTGAACTCGTCGAGGCACGTGTCGGCCATCAGCACGGTGTCGTCACCGAGCTCGGCGCGCAGGTCTCGCAGCGCGACGTTGAGCACGCCGTTCTCGTCGGTGGCACCGGAGCCGACGGCGTCGTGGACCTTCGGAACGCCGAACAGCATCAGCCCGCCGACCCCGGCGCGCACCGCCTCGACGGCGGCCTTGCGCAGGGAGTCCCTGCTGTGCTGGACGACGCCCGGCATGCTGCTGATGGGGCGCGGCGAGTCGGCGCCCTCCGCGACGAACATGGGCAGGATCAGCTGACGTGGCCGCAGCGTGGTCTCGCTGACCAGGCGCCGCATGGCCGCCGTACCCCGCAACCGGCGAGGCCGATGCTCAGGAAACACCCCGCACACGCTACTCCGCCACGATCTGCAGTGAAGGCCACCCTGCCTGCGTTCAACGCAGTGAAGGTGGCCTTCACTGCGGTCAGGCGAGGCGGGCGACGGCGGCGAGGACGCGGTCCCAGAAGGGGTCCGCGTCGAGGGTCACGGCGACCTTCGCGTTCGGGGGTTCGCCCAGGTAGCCGTGTAGGTCCACCACCGTCGCCCCGCGCGTGAACTCGCCGTGCAGCTCCACGGCCACGTGCGCGTCCACGCACTCCACCAGCGCAGGGTCGAGCGCCCGCGCCACCGCCACCGGGTCGTGCAGCGGCGGCGCCTCGAAGCCGAACAGCCGCCGGTACGTCGAGCCGAAGAACGTCATCAGCTCCACGCACGTCCGCCCCAGCGCGCCGCCGAGCCCCTCGAAGCGGGCCACCACCTCGCGCGTCACCAGCGCCTGGTGCGTGACGTTCAGCCCACACATCGTCACCGGCACCTCGGCGGCGAACACGATCGCCGCCGCCTCCGGGTCCACGTAGACGTTCGCCTCTGCGTAGGGCGTCACGTTGCCGCGTTCGGCCGAGCCGCCCATCAACACGACCTCACGGATGCGCTCCGCGTCCTCCGGGTACCGCGTGAGCAACAGCGCGACGTTGGTGAGCGGGCCGGTCGGCACGATCGTCACCGGCTCGGGGTGCGTGGTCAGTATCCGGTGCATCAGCTCCACGGCGTGCTCGCCGCTCACCCGCACCGAGGGGTCACCGAACGTCGGCCCGTCCAGCCCGGACTCGCCGTGCACGTCGTCGGCGATCCGCAGCGGCCGGGTCAGCGGGCGCGGGCACCCGGCGGCGACGGGCACGTCGGTGATCCCGGCGATCGTGCACACGCGCAGCGCGTTCAGCGTGGTCTTCTCCAGCGTCTGGTTGCCGCCGACCGTCGTGATCGCGAGCAGCTCCAGCGCCGGGTCACCCGCGGCCAGCATGATCGCGATCGCGTCGTCGTGCCCTGGGTCGCAGTCGAGGATGATCGGCGTCATGGTCGCTGAGCCAACCGGCCCCGCAACGGCCCCGCAAGGCGGCGATCGGCCCTAGTCTGGCCCGATGAGCGCCGACGTACTGAACCTCACCAGGGAACTCGTGGCGGTCGACACGATCGGCCACGCCGAGAGCACCGCGCTGGCCGTGGTGGCTCCGCTGCTGGAGAAGGCGGGCTTCACCGTGGACGTCGCCGAGCACGAGCCGGGCCGGGGCACGCTCATCGCGGAGTGGCACACCGGGCTCGACCAGCCGCCGCTGTGCCTGTCCGGCCACGTCGACACGGTGCAGCTCGGCGCGGCGTCGTGGCAACACGACCCGTTCCACGCCGAGCCCGACGGCGACCGTCTGCACGGCAGGGGCACGAGCGACATGAAGGGAGGGGTGGCCGCGATCGTCGCAGCCGCGACGAAGATCGCCGCTCTCCGGCCGAGCCGGGCGGGCCTGCGGCTGGTGCTGACGGCCGCCGAGGAGACCGGTTCGGCCGGTGCCCGGCTGGCCGCGGAGCGGCTGGCGGGACGGCCAAGCGGACCGCTCGTGATCACCGAGCCGACCGGCAACGCCGTCTTCCACGGCCACAAGGGCGCGCTGTGGCTGTCGGCGAGGACGGCCGGGGTGACGGCGCACGGCTCGATGCCGCACCTCGGCGACAACGCGGTCTACAAGCTCGCGCGGGCCGTGACGCGGCTGGAGTCCTACGCCTTCGACGCGCGGCCGCATCCGGTGATGGGCGGGCCGACGCTGAACGTGGGGACGTTCCACGGCGGGCTCAACACCAACTCGGTGCCCGACAGCGCGGAGGCGACCGTGGACGTGCGCACCGTGGCCGGCCAGGACCACGGCGACGTGCTGGCGAGTCTCGCCGAGCGGGCGGGTGACGAGGTGCGCCTGGCCCCGCTCGTGGACCTGCCGCCGGTGTGGACGGAGCCGGGTGACGCGTGGGCGGCGTCGGTCGCCGAGATCGCGCGGGAGATCACCGGCCACGGCGACGGGACGCCGCGCGCGGCGACCTACTTCACGGACGCCTCGGTGCTGACGCCGGCGTTCGGGCTGGTGCCGACGGTGATCTGCGGCCCCGGCGAGGCCGAGCAGGCCCACGTGACCGACGAATGGGTGTCGATCAGGAAGCTCGTCGAATCGGTGGCGATCCTGGAGCGGGTGGCCGTCGCCTGGTGCGGCACCTGAGGCCCACCCCGGATGCAGTGAAGGCCACCATCACTGCGTTCAACGCAGGCATGGTGGCCTTCACTGCAGTTGGGCCGCTCAGGAGCGGCGGGCGCGCTTGGCCTTGCGGGGCGGCGGGAGAGCGCCCTCGGCACGCAGCTTGGCCGCGTGCTCGGCGAGCGCGTCCACCAGCTCGATGACGTTTGGCTTCTCCGGCTGCACGTCCACGCGCAGGCCGAACTCCGTCGCCGTCTCGGCCGTCTTCGGGCCGATGCACGCCACGAGCGTGCGCGCGTGCGGCTTGCCCGCGATGCCGACGAGGTTGCGGACCGTGGACGACGAGGTGAAGCACACCGCGTCGAAACCGCCGGTCTTGATCATCTCGCGGGTCTCGGCGGGCGGCGGAGCGGCACGCACGGTGCGGTACGCCGTCACGTCGTCGATCTCCCAGCCGCGGTCGCGCAGCCCGGCCGACAGGGTCTCGGTGGCGATGTCGGCACGCGGCAGCAGCACGCGGTCCACCGGGTCGAGCACGTCGTCGTACGGCGGGAACTCCGCGAGCAGGCCCTCGCTCGACTGCTCACCGCTGGGCACCAGCTCGGGGATGATCCCGAACGAGCGCACCTTCTCCGCGGTCGACTCCCCGACGCAGGCGATCTTCACGCCGGAGAACGCGCGGGCGTCGAGCCCGAACTCGGCGAACTTCTCCCACACCGCGCGCACCGCGTTGGTGGAGGTGAACACGATCCACTGGTAACGGCCGTCGACGAGGCCCTTCACCGCGCGCTCCATCTGCGCGGGGCTGCGCGGCGGCTCCACCGAGATCGTCGGCACCTCGTGCGACGTCGCGCCGTGGCTGCGGAGCCGGTCGGCCATGTCGCCCGCCTGCTCCTTGGTGCGCGGCACGAGCACCTTCCAGCCGTACAGTGCGCGCGACTCCCACCACGACAGCTTCGAGCGGTTGCCGACGACGGAGCCGATGCTCACCACGAGCGGGCCGACGAGCTCACCCGCGTCCGCGGCCAGCGACGCGAGCGTCGAGTCCACGGTGCGCTGGGTGTTGATGGTGCCGTTGGAGGTCACGGCCACCGGGGTCTGCGGCGCGAGACCGTGCTCGACCAGCGCGGAGGCCGCCTCGGCGAGGTGGCTCGACGTCGCGTGCAGCACGATCGTGCCCGGCGTGCCGGCGAGCCCGGCCCAGTCGACGTCGCCCCGGACGTCGACCTCGGTGTGGGCGCCACCCAGCGCCACGCCCGCGTAGGCGGGCACGGCGGCACCGGGCGAGACACCCGGCACCACGTCGAACACGGCGCTCGTGCGTGAAACCGCCTGCACCTCGGACACCACGGCGGGCTGGGTCAGCGGGTCACCGGCGACGAGGCGCAGCACGAGGCGGCCCGCCTTCGCCTCGGTGGTCAGGTCCTTGGCGACGTCACCCGGCTCGCCGACGGCGGGGCGGACCTCCGCCTCCGGGCCCGCGAAGGCGAGCACGCCTGCCGGCACATCCGGGTCCGTCACCACGAGCTCGGCCTTCGCGAGCAGCTCCTGGGCACGGACGGTCAGCAGTCCGGCGTCGCCGGGGCCCGAGCCCACGAAGGCGACGCGCCCCGTGGTCTTGCGTGCGCGGGTCATCTACTTCGTCTCTCCTCTGGTCGGCCGTCAACCACGGCAGCGGCCGAATCGTTCTTCGTGCGTGCTGTTGAACTCAGCGGGACCTCAGCGGGACAGGGCCCCGGCACCGAGGTCGAGCAGCTCGGCGGCCAGGTCGCGGCCGAGCTTGTCCGCTTCGTGTTTCTCGGCGATGGCCGAGGCACGGAGGATCTGGATGGAGTCACCTTCGACCCCGGTGGCGGCGATCCCACGCAGGGAGAGGCGTTCGATCACAGCCCCATCACCGTCCAGGTCCTCCACGACATCGGCCAGTGCGCCGACGGGCGCGCTGCAACCGGCCTCGAGCGCGGCCAGCATAGCCCGCTCAGCGGCAACGGCCGCCCGTGTCGCTTCGTCATCCACAATGGACTGAAGCAGGTGTTCGGTGTCCACGTCGTCGACGCGGGTCTCGACAGCCAGCGCACCCTGCGCGGGGGCGGGCAGCAGCTGGATCGGGTCGAGCGTCTCGGTGATCACGTCGAGCCTGCCCACCCTGGAAAGGCCGGCGCGCGCGAGCACCACGGCGTCCAGCTCGCCGGAGGTCACCTTGCCGATCCGGGTGTCGATGTTGCCGCGGATCGGCACGACCTCCAGGCCGAGTCCGAGCGCACGCAGCTGTGCGGTACGGCGCGGCGAGCCGGTGCCGATGACCGAGCCGGGCGGCAGCTCCCCGAGGGTGAGGCCGTCGCGGGCGATCAGCGCGTCCCTCGGGTCCTCGCGCGGCGGCACGGCCGCGAGCGAGATCCCGTGCTCGGGTGCGGTCGGCAGGTCCTTGTACGAGTGAACGGCCACGTCGACCTGCTTGGCCAGCAGCGCCTCCCGCAACGCGGAGGTGAACACACCCACGCCGATCTCGGCGATCGGGGCGCTCGACCGGTCGCCCGGCGTCGACACCGTGACGATCTCGACGCGCTGGCCCGCGTCCTCGAGCTTCTTCGCGATGGTTCCGGTCTGCGCCACGGCAAGCTTGCTGCCGCGGGTGCCGATCCGGATAACACTGCGCCGCGCAGCGGCTCCGCCAGGGGAGGCGGTCGGGCGGCGGGAGGGACTGTCAGCCACGCTTGTCACCGTCGATCTGATCGTGCTTGGAGCCTGCCGAGGGGCTGGACACGATGCTCGGCGCCTGCGGGTCGAGCTCGAACAGCTCGCGCAGCGCGTTGGCGTAGTCGGTGTCCTGCGTCTCGGCGGCGAGTTGCTTCACGCGCACCGTGGGTGCGTGCAGGAGTTTGTCCACGACCCGGCGGACCGTGCGGCCCAGCTCGTCGCGGACGGCCGCGTCGAGCTCGGGCAGCCGGTTGTCGAGACGCAGCAGTTCGGCGTCCACCACCTCGGCGGCGCGCTTGCGCAGCGCGGTCACGGTGGGCGTGACGGCGGAGCTGCGCTGACCGGCCAGGTAAGCGCGCACCTCGTCGAGCACGATGCCGGCTGCCTTCGCGGTCTGCCGCTCGGTGGTGCCCCCGCCGGACTCACTCATCCGGCGGCGGACGGTCTCGAGGTCGACGACGCTGATACCGGCCACGTCGGCGACGGCGGGCTCGACGTCCCGCGGCAGGCCGAGGTCGCAGATCACCACGGGGGCGTCCGCGCGAGGCGCGACGTGCTCGACACCGAGCACGGCACCCTTGGCTCCGGTGCACGCCACCACGACGTCGGCCTGCGCGAGCGCGTCGGCGAGCCCGGCCATCGGCACGGCGCGTGCGGGCACGCCGTGCTCGGCGACCGACGCGGCGAGGCGCTCGGCGTTGGCGAGTGTGCGGTTGGCCACGGCGATGTCGCCGATGCCAGCCTTGCGCAGCTGCGAGGCCGCGAGCGCGCCCATGGAACCGGCTCCGACGATCAGCGCGCGCCGCCCGGCCAGCTCACCGGCGGCGGCGAGCGCCTCGGAGACCACCGAAGCGCCGAGCGCGTCGAGGCCCGTCTCGGTGTGCACGCGCTTGCCGACGCGCAGCGTCGTCTGCACCAGCTCGTGCAGTACGCGGCCGACCGTGCCCGCCTCGCGGGCCGTGGCGTAGGCGGAGCGGACCTGGCCGAGGATCTGGGTCTCACCGACGACCATCGAGTCGAGCCCGGATGCGACGGAGAACACGTGCTCCACCGCGGCCCCCGCGTAGTGCACGTAGAAGTTGTCGTAGAGCTCCTGCGCCTCCATGCCGGCCTGGCGGGCGAGAACCTCGGAGATGTCGGCGAGGCCGCCGTGGAACGTCTCGACGACGGCGTAGACCTCGATGCGGTTGCAGGTCGACAGCAGCATGACCTCGGACACGTGGTCGGTCTGCTGGAGTTCGTGCAGCACCTTGCCCAGCTCGGCGGCGGGCACGGCGGCGCGCTCGAGCGTGGTGAGGTCGGCGGTCCGGTGGGACAGCCCGATCGCCAGGATGCTCACGACGACACCACCGCCCCGTTGCCGGCTGCGCTGTTGACGGCCGAGTCGGCCACCTTGCCGTTCGGCTCGTTGTCCGCCCTCCGAGCGACGTGGAAGGACAGGATCTGCAGTTCCACAGCCAGGTCGACCTTTCGCACCTCGACATGTTCCGGCACTTGCAGCACCACCGGAGCGAAGTTCAGGATGCACTGCACCCCGCCGGCGACGAGCCGGTCGCACACCGTCTGAGCTGCGGCTGGCGGCGTCGCGATGACCCCGATGGAGATCTGGCGATCGGCGCACACCTGCGGGATGTCGTCGAGGTGTGTCACCGGAATGCCGCCCACCGGCACCCCGATCAGGTCCGGGTCGATGTCGAAGAGCGCCTCGACCGGGAAACCCCTTCCGGGGAAGCCACCGTAGTTGGCCAACGCATGTCCGAGGTTACCGATTCCCACGACGGCGACCTTGTGCTGGCGTGTGAGACCCAGCACGCGCTCGATCTGGCCGACGAGGACGGCGACCTCGTAACCAACGCCACGTGTGCCGTAGGAGCCGAGGTAGGAGAGGTCCTTGCGGAGCTTGGCGGAGTTGACCCCGGCGGCGGTGGAGAGCTCCTCGCTGGAGACGGTGGTGGCGCCCTGCTCGGCCATCGCGGAGAGGATCCGCAGGTAGACGGCGAGGCGGGCGACGGCGGCCTCGGGAATCGACTTGGCGCGGACCTCGGGGTCGGCGCCGTTCTCCGCGACGGCGGGGATCTCGGCGGTGGGGGCGTTGTCGGCGTCGGGAGTCGCTCCACCTCGGGTGCGCTTGTGCGCGGCGGCTCCGTTGCGCCGGCCCCGCTGTGCCACCACGCTGGCTCTCCTGTCGCCGAGTTCGAGAGATCAACCCTTGACCGAGCGCGCGCGACGGTGTTCGATACCCGGCGCAGCGCTTGGTGGCAATACGGTAGTTCATTTGTGAACGCAGGCACAAAGCGGCTGGTTAACCCCCTGAAATCGCCGCGCGAAGCCCTTTTCTGACGCGCTGTCACCATTTTCGGGCGAACGCAGTGAAGGCCACCCTCACTGCGTTCAACGCAGTGAGGGTGGCCTTCACTGCGGGTGGGGCAGGTCACATCCCGGAGCCGCCCAGCGGAGGGTTTGGTGCTAACGCGTGGTGAAGGTGACCGTGTGCCAACCGGTCGCGCCGTCGGGCAGCACGGGAGCGCGTCGCTCGGTCTGCGTGTACCCGGACTTGTCGGTGGCACGGCAGGCGAGCTGGTGGCTGCCCGGCTCGGTGACGTCGAGCGCGACCTGCCACATCCGCCACGCGTCGTCGGTGACCACTGTGGACAGTTCGGCCTCCCGCCACGGCCCACGGTCCAGCCGCACCTCGACCTTCTCGATGCCCGTGTGCTGTGCCCACGCGATCCCGGCGACCACGACGCGGCCGGGCGGCAACGTCGAGAAGCCCTTGGGCGAGTCGATGCGCGACTGCGTCTTCACGGGAGCCTCCCGGGCCCAGCCGCGCTCCAGCCAGTAGGCCCGCCGCGCCTCCCACGTGGTCACCTCGAGGTCGGTGACCCACTTGGTGCCCGACACGTACCCGTAGAGCCCGGGAACCACCATGCGAGCGGGGAAACCGTGCTCCACCGGCAGCGGTTCGCCGTTCATGCCGATCGCGAGCAACGCGCCCCTTCCTGGTTCGAGGACAACGTCCAGTGGCGTACCGCACGTCCAGCCGTCGGTGCTCGTGGAGTACAGCTGCTGCGCGCCGCGCTGGACACCGGCCTCACGCAACAGCTCCGCGAGGTCGACGCCGATGAAGTTCGCGGTGGAGATCAGCGGCCCACCGACCTCATTGGACACACAACACATCGTGATCGTGCGCTCGACGAGGCGGCGGCCGCGGATGTCGCCGTAGGTGAACGTCAGCTCGCGCTCCACCAGGCCATGGACGCGCAGGCTCCAGTCCTCGGCGCGGACCTGCGGCACGATCAGCGCGGTGTCGATGCGGTAGAAGCTCTCGTTCGGCGTGAGGAACGACGGCGTGCCGAGCTTGGTGAAGTCGGCGTCGGCGGGCACGGGCGGCACGCGCCGAGCCGGTTCGAGCTCGCCGACCGCCGCGCGCGAGCTGTCCGCGCTGCGGCTGGAGCCGAGCAGCTGACCGCCGAGGCCGACCAAACCGGCTCCGGCCGCGACCGCACCGGCGCCGAGCAGGAACCGCCGCCGGTCGGGCGAGCCGATCTCCTCGTCCTCGGCCGCCCGCGCGTGCAGCCAGCGGAACGTCCACAGGCCCGCGAGGAGGCTCGCCGCGGGGGCGGCCAGCGCCAGCTGGCCGAGGTCGGGCCGGGCGAACACCGCGATGCCGCCGAGCACGCCGAACACCCCGATGACCACCGTCCCGGCCAGCGGGCTCCGCCGCGACAGCAGCCCCGCGCCCGCGGCCACCGCCACGAGCACCACGGCCATGCCGCTGAGCAGCACGAGCTTGTCGGCGGTGCCGAAGGTGCGCACCGCCCAGTCCTTCAGCCAGGTGGGCGTGAGGTCGATCGCCGAGTTGCCGACCGCGAGGTACGGCGAGGCGTTGCGGCCGACGAACGCCGCCACGAGATGCCCCGCGGCCAATGCCGCGGCGAGGCCGAGCAGGCCGCAGAGCACGGCGTGCGACGCCCGCAGGCGACCGTCGGTGCGTCCGGAGACGGCGATTTCGCTCATGTCCCCATGTTCGGCGCCGAACGGCTTCCGGACTGCCTTCCGGCGCTTACGAGTGGCTTACGACCCTGGCGAGCGCAGCGCCGCCCGCAACCGGTCCTCCTCGACCTTCCAGTACCCGTGCTCCTCGCCGTCCACGAGGATCACCGGTACGCGGTCGCCGTACTCGGCCCGCCACTCCGGGTCGGTGTCGACGTCGGCCGTGGTCCACTCGACACCGAGCTCGCCGCAGATCCGCGCCACGTCCTCCTCCGCGTGCTCGCACGCGTGGCAGCCGACCCTCGTCATCACGGTCACCCGATGCATGGCTCCATCATCCCCGCAACCGGAACCGGCGCAGCTTGCCGACCGACGAATGAGGCAACGTCTCCGCGAACTCGACCGTGCGCGGCACCTTGTACGCCGCGAGCGTGGCCGTGCACGCGTCCACCACCTGCTGCTCCGACAGCGCCGCACCCGGCTTCGGCACGACCACGGCCTTCACCGCCTCGCCGCTGCGCTCGTCCAGCACCCCGACCACCGCGACCTCGGCGACCTCTGGCAGGGCGCCGATCACGTCCTCCACCTCGTGCGGGAACACGTTGAAGCCGTTGACGATGATCAGGTCGTTGGCGCGGTCGACCAGGTGCAGGTCGCCGTCCACGTCGATGTAGCCGACGTCGCCGGTGCGGAACCAGCCCTCGTCGTCCGGCCCGTGCGCGCCGTCGGGCCAGTACCCGCTGAACAGGTTCCGCCCGCGCACCGCGACCAGTCCGGTGCCGCCGGTGTCGTCGGCGAACGCGTCGGCCGGGTCCTCGGGGTCGAGCGGCACCGGGCCCGGGGTGCCGTCGCTGTCCACGAGCCGCAGCTCGACGCCGGGCAGCGGGCGGCCGACCGATCCCGGTTTGGCGTAGCCGGTGACCAGCGTGGACGTCACCACGGGCGCGGCCTCGGTGAGCCCGTAGCCCTCGAACACGGCCAGCCCCGTCGCGCCCCGGATGGCGGCGAGCACCTTCGGGTGCAGCGGCGCGGCACCCGACACGAGCAGTCGGACGGTCGAGAGCGACTCGCCGACCTCGTCGGCCGGCAGCGCGGCGAGCTCGGTGTACATCGCGGGCACACCGACGATCACGGTCACGCGGTGGGCGGCGCACGCGGCGAGCGCCTTCTGCGCGTCGAACCGCTGCGCGAGCACGGTGGTCGCCCCGGCGGCGACGGCGTTGAGCAGGCCCGGCCCGAGCCCGTAGATGTGGTGCAGCGGGATGGCCACGAACAGGCGGTCGCCATGGTCGGCCAGGGGCGGTTGCAGCCGTCCGAGCTGGGCGACGTTGGCGAGCAGCGCGCGATGCGTCAGCATCACGCCTCGCGGCGGTCCGGTGGTGCCCGAGGTGTAGAACAGCGCGGCGACGTCCTCGCCCGCCCTGGTGGGCGCTACCGGCTCGCCGGCCGAGGGGTCGATCGCCGGTTCCAGCACCCGCACGTCGGCGTGCTCCCCGGGGGCGGCGCCGACGAGCAACCGGGTCCCGCTGTCGGCGAGCACGGGCCGCCACTCGCCCTCCGGCGCCTGCGGCGACAGGGGCACGGCGATGCCGCCTGCCCTGGCCACCGCGAAGAAGGACACCGCGAACTCCGAGGAGGTCGGCAGGCGTAGCGCGACGCGGTCGCCGGGGCTCAGCCCGGCCTCGAGCAGGCGGCGTGCCTGCGTGTCCACGGCGGCGTCGAGTTCCGCCCAGGTCAGTGTGGTCTCGGCCACGGTGTCGACGAGCGCGGTCGCTCCCGGCCGCTCGCGCGAGTTCGCGGCGACGAGGTCCGCGACGTTGGCGACTTCGGCGACACTGCCTGCCCCAGCAGCCACAACCAGCCCCTTTCGATCACCGGCCAGTGTGCCAGCCGAGAGCGACGTCACAAGGTGGTTTTGACCTCGTCTCCTTTTCGCAATGGAGACACCACTACCTACTTCGCGGTAACAACGCGTATGCTCCGTCAGGCGACGTAGTGGCGATGATCACGCGGAGTCCGGGAACGGGCCCGGAGGAGGTGCAACACGATGAGCATGCCGATCGCTGTTGCGGCAGGTCCCGGGCCTGCGAGGCTCCGTGCGGTGGAGAGCGCCGCCCCCGTCGACGCGAGCGTCGACGAGAACTGGGACCTGGTGCGCGCGGCGCAGAGCGGCGACACCGCTGCCTTCGGCAAGCTCTACGACCGCTACGTCGACTGGGTGTACCGCTACGTCCTGCTGCGGGTCGGCGACCGTCACCTCGCGGAGGACGTCACCAGCGAGACGTTCCTGCGCGCACTGCGCCGGATCACGTCGATCTCGTACCAGGGCCGAGACGTCGGCGCGTGGTTCACGACGATCGCCCGCAACCTGGTGCTCGACCACGTGAAGTCGAGCCGGTTCCGCCTGGAGATCGTCACCGACGAGGTGACCGAATCCGGCACGCAGCCCTTCGGCTCCTCCGCGCAGCACTCGCCGGGCCCCGAGCAGCAGGTGATCAGCAAGACCACCAACGACGAACTGCTGCGCTGCATCGCCGGACTCGGCGACGACCAGCGGGAATGCATCATCCTGCGGTTCATCCAGGGCTTCTCGGTGTCCGAGACCGCGCAGATCATGCAGCGCAACGAAGGCGCCGTGAAGGCGCTGCAGCACCGCGCCGTCCGCAGGCTCGCGAAACTCCTGCCCACCGGCCTGCGCTGATTCCGCGTAACCCCGCACCCCGCCGATCGTTGCCAGTGCGAAGGATTCGGCGGAGCAGGCCGGGAGGCGCGCGACATGTGGAGGCCTCCGTGGCCGCGCCAGGGGCGCGGGGAACACGAGCGCTTCGCTCGCGCGGTCGAGCACGGGCACGGGCACGAGTTCAGCGACGAGCTGGCCGTGGTGGCGGCCCTGCGCAGACTCGGCGCCGACACCGCACTGGACGACGAGGCCCGCACACGCATCGCGGGCCGGATCGAGGCGTCCGGGCGGCGGCCAAGGCGCCGGCCGCGCACGGTGCCCGTCGTCGCGGCACTGATGGCGCTGCTCTTCGCCGTGTCCGGGCTCGCCCTGCTGCTCTCCGACGACGCCCTGCCCGGCGAGACGCTCTACGACCTCAAGCGCCTGCGCGAGACGGCCGTGCTGGAGCTGACCTTCGACGACGAGGCCAGGGGGCTCAAACATCTCGAGTACGCCGAGCGCCGCATCGACGAGCTGACCGTGCTCGTCGAGCGAGGACGGTTCGACGAACGGGCGTACGCGATCGGCATGGCCGACTTCACCGGTGACACACGGGCCGGGGTCGTCCAGCTCACCGCGCTGGCGACCAGCTCGGACGGACGGCAGCTCGCGCCGCTGGGCGGCTGGGCGGCGCGGCAGTCGAGCAGGCTCGCGGCGCTGCACGCCGTGCTCCCTGCGGATATCACCGATGCCGCCGAACCGGCGGAGCTGCTGACCAGGGTCCGCCAGCGCGTCACAGCACTGAGCGACCGGATGGGCTGCTACGAGATCACCTCGGGCAGCTTCGACGAGCTGGGCGCGCTGCCCGCCACGGGGACGTGTGGCCTGCCGGAGAGTCTGCGCGCCGGGGAGTACCGGCGACCGGGCACCGTCCCCGCGCCCGCCTACGAGCCACCCGAGTCACCCGCGATGCAACCGCTGAGGAGCGCCGGAACCTCCACGACCGAGCCCGTGGTCACGCCGTCCCCGACGCCGCCGCCGACGACGCCCGCGCCCACGCCGAGCGAGACCGCCGTCCCCGCGCCCATCCCCGCGCCGACGGGGCCACGGCTGCCCGACTCGACCGTCCCGCCGGCCCCGGTCGTGTCCATTCCGCCGCTACTGCCGGGACTGCCGGGGGTGAGCATCGGATAGCGCTCCGCCGTCAGTTGTATCCTCGCTACTCTGTGCACAGCACCGGAGTGCAACTCGAACGTGGAGGCGGTGTGCGTGGCACTGTGGCGGGCCCGCGGTAAGGGGCACGAACGCGAGCGGCTCGCCGCACTGGCAGGCGAAGCCTCGGCTGACGCTGCCGTGGCCATGGAAGCCGCGCAGTTGGCGACCCTCGAGGTCCCGGCGCCCGAGGGCGGTGAACTCGCTCCCCCACCGGCTCCGCCCGACCTCACCGCGGCGGCGTTCTTCGACGTCGACAACACGATGATGATGGGCGCGTCGATCTTCCACTTCGCGCGAGGACTCGCCGCGCGCAAGTACTTCACCACCTCCGACCTCGCCGGATTCGCCTGGCAGCAGGTGAAGTTCCGCATCGGAGGGCGCGAGGACAAGCAGGGCATGCAGTCCAGCCGCGAGCAGGCACTGTCCTTTGTGGCGGGACGAACCGTCGACGAGATGGTGGCCGTGGGCGAGGAGATCTACGACGAGCTGATGTCCGACAAGATCTGGTCCGGCACGCGTGCACTCGCCCAGATGCACCTCGACGCGGGCCAGCGCGTGTGGCTCGTGACGGCGACGCCCGTCGAGCTGGCCGCGATCATCGCGCGGCGGCTCGGGCTCACCGGCGCGCTGGGCACCGTCGCGGAGAGCGTCGACGGCGTGTACACCGGGCGGCTCGTGGGGGACCTGCTGCACGGCAGGGCGAAGGCACACGCCGTGCGCGCGCTGGCCGCCCGCGAGGGGTTGAACCTGCGCCGCTGCACGGCGTACTCGGACTCGCAGAACGACGTGCCGATGCTCTCGGTCGTCGGCACCGCCGTGGCGGTCAACCCGGACTCCGGGCTGCGCGAGGTCGCGCGCGGCCGGGGCTGGGAGATCCGCGACTTCCGCACTGGTCGCAAGGCCGCGAAGATCGGAGTGCCGTCGGTGCTCGGAGCCGGCGCGGTCGCCGGAGCCGTCGCCGCGGGAATCGCCTACCGCCGCCGCGTCGCCTGACCGGAGCAGTGCCGACGGCCCCCAAGGCCACCTTTGTTGCGTTGAACGCAGCAAAGGTGGCCTTGGGGGGGCGGTAGAGGAAGGCTCAGTCGCGGAAGATGCCGCGGCGTTGGGAGAGGCGGCGGTACAGCATCTGCTGGATGGCCTCACGGACCTGGTCGTTGAGGTTGAAGATCAGCAGCGGGTCTTCGTCCGCCTCGGCCGCCAAGCCGTCAGTGGCGATCGGCTCGCCGAACTCGATGTGCCACTTCGTCGGCAGCGGGATCGCGCCCAGCGGACCGAGCAGCGGGAAGAACGGCGTCACCGGGAAGTAGGGCAGCCCGAGCAGGCGGGCCAGCGGCTTCAGGTCGGCGAGCTTCGGGTAGATCTCCTCGGCACCCACGATGGACACCGGGATGATCGGCACACCCGTGCGCAGCGCCGCCGACACGAACCCGCCGCGACCGAACCGCTGCAGCTTGTACCGCTCCGAGAACGGCTTGCCGACGCCCTTGAAGCCCTCCGGCCACACGCCGACCAGCTCACCCGCGCGCAGCAGCCGCTCCGCGTCGGGTCCGCACGCGAGCGTCTGCCCGGACCTGCGGGCGAGCGTGCCCAGCAGCGGCGTCTTGAACACCAGGTCGGCGCCCAGCATGCGCAGATGCCGCCCACGCTGCTCGTGCACGGCGAACGCGGTCATCACCGAGTCGATCGGCAGTACGCCGGAGTGGTTGGCCACGAGCAGGGCACCGCCCTCGGCGGGCAGGTTCCGCACGCCATGGGTGCTCACCCGGAACCACTTCTCGTACAGCACGCGCACGGGCGGCAGCACGAGCGTGTCGGTGAGCTCGGGGTCGAAGCCGAATTCGTCGACGGTGTAGTCGCCGGTGAACCGGTGACACAGGAACGTCAGGAAGCGCGTCAGCGGGTCGCCCTGGCCAGGCTGCTCCGGGGCCGCGGTGGCGCCGGGGAAGGCCACCACCGGGGCGTCGTGCTCCCTCGGGGAGGCCGGCCGCGGCTCGTCGTCTCTGGTTCGGTGCAGCGGGATGACCTGCGCCGAAGAGCCGGTTGTCACTGCTTCACCCTCCAACCGTCGACCGTGGTGGCCAGCTCCGCGAGACGGTCACCGTCGATCACCGGCCGCAGTCCGCGGCCGAGGACGTAGTCGTCGTAGGCCTCTCGCGTGCTCCACCGGGGTGTGTACCCGAATTCGTTCTTGAGTCGCGTGTTGTCGACGACCCGGCCGAAGTTGAGCAGCCGCACCTGGTCGGAGGAGAAGTCGACCACGCGGGCGCCCCGCAGCAGCCTGCTGACCGAGGGCATCACCTGACGCGGCATCGGCAGCTCGACCCTCCCGGCCCGGCGGATCGCCTGCGAGAGCGTCAGGACGCCGTCGGCGGCGACGTTGAAGACGCCGGGCTTGTCCTGCAGCGTCGCGCACTCCAGAACGTTCAGCGCGTCGGTGGAGTGCAACAGCTGGAGGCGAGCGTCGTAGCCGAGCACCGTGGGGACCACCGGCAGCGCGAAGTAGCGCGCGAGCACGGTGTCGACCTCCGGCCCGATGATGTTGACGAAGCGGCCCATGGTCACCGTGATGTCGGGGCGGCGGCGCGAGAGACCGCGTACGTAGCCCTCCATCTCGACGGCGTCCTTGGCGTAGCCGTTCGACGAGGCCGGGATGAGCTCGGAGCCCTCGGTGAACACCGCGGGCGAGCGCGAGCTGGCGCCGTACACGGCGGCGGTGGACTTGACGACGAGCTTGCGCACGAGCGGGGAACGCTGACACGCGGCGAGCAGCCGCATCGTGCCGATGACGTTCACTTCCTTGATCGCCATCCGCCTGCCGGGGCCCGCGGGGTGGCACGTCGTCGAGGCGTGCACAACCGTGTCGACCCTCGCGGAGCTGATGATCTTCGCGATGAGCGGGTTTCGGATGTCGGCTCGGACGAACTCCGCGTTGCCGATGCGGCGGAGGATGTCCGGGTGCGGCGCCGACGTGTCGACGCCGATCACCCGTTCCAGCTCCGGGTTGTTGCCCAACCTGGCCAGGAGCCTTCCGCCCAGCTCGCCGGCGACCCCGGTGACGAGGACGACGTTGGACGGCATCAGACCCCCTGGCCGGAAGGCGACGGTTTCTAGAGAGGCGAGGCGATTCCGGATGGTACTCCGTGGCAGGAGCCGCGGAACCGCCTCTTACATGCTGTTAACCGGGGTTACGCCTACCGGCCACCAGGGCTCACCCGAGTGCGTGAAGCAGTTGTTTCCAGGCGCGCTTACTTGCCCTGCTTGCGACGCTGGACCCGCGTGCGGCGAAGCAGCTTGCGGTGCTTCTTCTTGGACATACGCTTGCGGCGCTTCTTGATCACCGAGCCCACAGGTGCTCCTTAACGTTCGGAACGTTCGGTCGTGAAAATCGCGTGGGGCAAGCACACGAACGGCCTATCAGGTTACCTGGGGCTTCTTTCGCGCTCGTCTCCGGCTACCACTAGAGCCTGTTCGGAAGCGGCGGAGCCGCTTGCGTGGGCCGTCATCCGGCTACGCAGCGAGGAGGCGGCTGAGGTTCCGCCACCCGCACCGCCACGCACGGCTCCTGCGAGAAACCCGTCAGCCGACGTCGAAGTAGGCGTTGTCGAGGTAGTCGTGAACGGCCTTCTCGGGCACCCGGAAGGACTTGCCGACGCGTACGGCCGGCAGCTCACCCGAGTGGACGAGACGGTAGACGGTCATCTTGGAGACCCGCATCAGCGTCGCCACCTCGGCGACCGTCAAGAACTGGACCTGCCGGGGGCCCGGCACGTCGTCTTTCCTGTTCGGCGGCATAGGTCATTCACCGTGTCCTTTACACGTGTCGCGCCGCTCGGCTTCCCCACCGAACGGTATCGACACGCACGTGCTACCACCGAGGGTAGCGGGACGCGTGGGACTATTGCGACGGCTGTCGAGGGCAATACGTACCGTGCTCGCGAGCACACATCGTGATGTACGCACGTCGGACGCGGGTCAGTCCTCCTCGTGCGCCTTGCCGAGTTCAACCGAACGGTCGCGGGCGGCCTCGATCGCGGCGAGCAACGCGGCCCGGACGCCGTGCTTCTCCAGCTCCCGGATCGCGTTGATCGTGGTACCGGCCGGCGAGGTGACCGCCTCGCGCAGGATCACCGGATGCTCGGCGCTCTCCGCGAGCATCTTGGCGGCGCCGACCGCCGACTGGACGATGAGCTGCTCGGCGACCGCGCGCGGGAGCCCGAGCAGTATCCCGGCGTCGATCATGGCCTCGACCAGGAAGAAGAAGTACGCCGGACCCGAGCCGGACAGCGCGGTGACGGCGTCCTGCTGCGACTCCGGCACCTCCAGCACCTTGCCGACGCTGGAGAGCAGGTCCTCGACCACGCGGATGTGCTCGGGGGTGGCGTGCCGGCCCGGGGAGACGGCGCTCATCGCCTCGTTGACGAGCATCGGGGTGTTCGGCATGACGCGGACGACCGGCGTGCCCTCGGGGAGCCTGCGCTCGTACAGCGCCGTCGGCAGGCCTGCGCACAGCGAGACCACCAGCGAGCCGGGGCCCACCAGCGGGGCCAGGTCGTCCAGCACGGGCTCGATGTCCTGCGGCTTCACGGCGACGATCAGCACGTCCGCGCGCTTGGCCGCCTCGGACACCTCGACCCCGGCGATGCCGTAGCGCTCGGTCAGCTCGGCGGAGCGTTCCGGATGCCGCTCGGTGAACAGCAGGTCCTCCGGCTTGCGGCCCGCGTGCAGCAAGCCAGAGAGCAGCGCCTCACCGATCTTGCCGGCACCCAGTACAGCGATAGTTGCCATGCGTCTGACTCTAGGGCGATGGTGAAAGGGCGAGTTGCCGTGCCTGGCACACGATGCGGCCCTGCGCGTCGATCACGAGCGCGTCGGAGTCGAACCAGCCCTCCTGCACCGATCTGCTCTCCGCCAGCACCCGCAGCCAGCCTGCCGACGGCCGCGTGCGCACGAACGCCGTGAGCTGCGCGGTCGGCGCCCAGCCGAAGCGCCCGAGGTTGAACACCACGGGCGGGTTGATGTCGCCCGCCAGCAGCGCGAAGTACGGGTCGGGCTCGCCGTCGCGCGGCCGGACCCACAGCCGGATCCTCGGCGGGTCGCCGGTGCGACCGCTGAGATAGCCGGCCGTGGCCGGGTCGACACGCACGTCGCAGCCCTTCGCGAGGTGGAAGACCCCTTCGGAGGTCTCGCCCGACAGCGTGTGCGCACCGGCCGGCGGCTCCGCCGGCAGCGCAGGCACGTCGCTCCACACCGGCCTGCGCACCGGCAGCCTGCCCGCGGTCACGCGGGCCTCGACGCAGCTGCGGCCACGCTGCTCCAGCACGACCGCGACCACGGTGGCGCGGCGGCCGATCTTGCGGATGTCGGCCCGCAGCAGCACCGGGCCGATCGCGGGCGGCCGGAGGAACTCGGCGCTCACCACCATGGGGTCGATCGGCGGCTCTCCCCGCTCGGCGAGCACGGTGACGGCGGCCTTGGCGAGCAGGGCCACGAGGAACCCGCCGTGCGGGTGGCCGCCGATGGACCATTCGTGCCGCAGGTCCGCCGTGAACGTGCCGTCGCCGAGGGACCTGGTCTCGCAGGCGGACCCGAACGACGTCGGGTCGTAGTCGATGGTGCTCACGAACGGCTGGCCAGCGCTCGCAGGAAGAACGCGGTGTTGGCGGGCCGTTCGGCCAGCCTCCGCATCAGGTATCCGTACCACTGCTCGCCGAACGGCACGTACACGCGCACGGTCTCCCCTTCCGCCGCCAGCCTGCGCTGCTCGTCAGGCCGGACCCCGAACAGCAGCTGGTACTCGTAGGTGCCCTCGCGGCACCCGTACCAGCGCACCCGTTCCCCCAGCACCTCGATGAGCCGGGGGTCGTGAGTGGCGAACATCGGATACCCGCCCCCAGCGAGCAGGATGTTCGCGCAGCGAACGTAACTCAGGTCCACTTCGCCCGCCGTCGCGAAGGCCACAGTCGAGGGCGCAGCGTAGGCGCCCTTGCACAACCGCACTCGAGAGCCGTCGACGGCGAGCTCCGCGGCGTCGGCCTCGGTCCGGCGCAGGTACGACTGCAGGACGGCGCCGACAGAGGGCCACGTCCGACGCAGCTCCCGCACCACGCGCAGCGTGGCTTCGACGGTGTCGTGCTCCTCCATGTCGATGGTCACGGTCGTGCCGCCTTCGTGGGCCGCGGCGCAGATGCGCGCGGCGCGGTCGAGGGCTGCGCCCTCGTCGGCACGCAGGCCCAGCGCTGAGAGCTTGACGCTCACCTCGGCGTGGTCGGTCAGTGCCTTGACTCGCAGCGCTTCGAGGAGCCTGAGGTAGGCGGAGACGGCCGACTCCGCCGACGCGGGATCGCCCGCGTTCTCGCCGAGGTGGTCCAGCGTCGCTCGGCGCCCGTCGGCGGCGAGCGCCGTGACGGCGGCCAGGGCGTCGTCGACGGTCTCCCCGGCCACGAACCGCGCGACGACACTCCTGGCGCCGGGTGCGGTGGCCACCAGGCGCCGGATCGTGTCGTTGCCTGCGGCTGCGAGGATCAACGAACGCAACGGCTCCACGGTCAAGACCATACGTGCCGATACGCGGAAACGAGGTCTCGGCAGGGCACGAGTTGATCTTGGGTTTCAGCCGAGGTGGAGCCGGGTGAACAGCAGCGCCTCGCCGAGCATGCGGGCACGCTCGGCCAGGTTGCGCGCACCGCGTGTGTTCACCTCGAGCACGACCTGCCCGTCGAAACCGGTCGCGGCGAGGTGTTCGAGCAGCTCAGCGCATGGTTGGTTGCCCCGGCCCGGCATGAGGTGCTCGTCCTTCGGCACCCCGGTGCCGTCGGCGAGGTGCACATGGGTCAAGCCCTCGCCCATGCGCTCGGCCAGCTCCAGCGCGTCCATGCCCGCGGCGGCGCTGTGGGACAGGTCGAGGGTGTAGTGCGAGTACCCGACGTCGGTCGGGTCGATCGAGGGGCGGAACGCCGACACCCTCGCGTTGCGGCTGCCCCCGGGTGGGCGGACCTTGAACATGTTCTCCACCGCGATGTCGACGCCGCTGCTCTCCTCCAGCTCGGCGACAAGGTCGGCGAAGGCGTCACCGTAGCGGCGCTGCCAGCGAAACGGGGGGTGCACCACGACGGTGCGGGCCTCCAGCTCCATCGCGGCCTCCACCGAGCGGCGAAGGCGCACCACGGGGTCGGGCGACCACACGCGCTGCGTGATCAACAGCGACGGCGAGTGGATCGACAGCACCGGCACGCCGGTCTCGTCGCGGAGTCTGCGCAGCGCGGGCACGCTCTGGCTCTCCGGGTCAGCCCACACCATCACCTCGACGCCGTCGTAGCCGAGTGCGGCGGCCAGCTCGAACCCGGTGCGGGCGCGCAGCGGCCACACCGACGCCGTCGACAGCCCGACGGGAATCGCTGCGGCCACGCGCTACCTGGAGACGAGCAGCAACGCGGCGGGCGACACGGTGACCACGAGCCCGACGAGCAGTGCCAGCACCGTGGTCTGCAGGTCCTCGGCGCGGCGCACCTTGCGCACGATCCACACCAGCCCGACCGTGACCACCAGCGCGGCGATCAGCGCGGCCGCGGGGAGCTGGCCCCACAGCCAGTTGAAGCCGAGCCACACGGCGGCACCGCCCGCGACGCCGAGGGCGAGCTGACCGGCCAGCGCAAGCCACTGCTTGGCGGGCGACGCGGTCTCCTCGTCCTCATCGAGGTCGCTGCCCGCCAGCTCGTCGCGGTCGTCGAGCTCTTCGTCGTAGGCGTAGTCGTCCTCGTAGTCCGCCGCGTACGGGTCGTGCGGGCGCTGCTCGCCCAGCGGGTCGTCCTCGAGGAGTCCGGCGTGGTAGCGGCCGTCCGGGCCGTCGGCCTCGTCGTCGTCATCGAAGTTCGGCGTGTAGAACCCGGTCGGCGGGCCCTCGTCGTCGTCCTCTTCAGGCCCTGCTGGCGCCGGGGGCACCACGGGCATCACGCCGACCTCGGTGTCCTCGTTCTGCGTGTCCTGCCTGCGGCGGCGCCAGCCCGCCAGCCCCGCTGGGGGCTCGTCCGGGTGCGGGACGTCGGTGTCCGGCGCGCCCGCGACGGCGGGGAACTGCTCCGTGCTCGGCTCGGGGGGCGGCGGCGGGGTGCCGCGCGGCGGCCTGCGCCTGCGCGGTGGCAGCGGGAACCTGCCCGTGCCGGGGCGCGACGGGGCGGGTGGTTCCATTCCGCCCTGGTCCGCCGCGGTCCCTTCGAGACCGTCGAGCCGTGCGGAGAGCGTGCCCTCCGAGCCCGGGGGCTCCGGCGAAGGTCCACGCCTGCCGGGCGGCGCCTCGGCGGGGGGAACGGGTATGCCGTTGCGAGTTCCGTTGAGGGGTCGCGGCGGCAGCGGCCTGCCCCCCTCCTCGGGTGCCTGCGGAGGAGGAACCGGATAGCCGCCGGTGCCGCCCTGAGGGGGCGGGGGCACCCTCGGTGGTCTGCCGCCCCGCGCCGGGGGTGCCTCGTCGGTCTGCTCCGCCGGGGGTGGCGGGGCCGGCGCGGCGCCGTTGCGCCTGCCGACACCGGGAGGTGGCGGGCCCTCGGCCCGCACTCGGTCGATGATCGCCTGGGGCGCCGTGTCGCTGATGCTCGGCGCGTCGTCATCGTCGGCAGCGCGACGTCGCCGACGGCGCGGTGCGCCGCCGACCTGTCCGCCATGTTGGGCGAGTAGCTCGGCCACCGTCTTCTGGGGCCGCTCGCCCTCGCTGTCTCGAGTCATCCTTTCCACCGTGCCCGTCGCCTGTTGTCTACGTCCAGTGTGAACCCAGGCGTCATCCGTGCCGACCCTGGCCGGTCATCAATGCAGTCTGGTCCGCGCCGTTCGAGTGGTCCAGCCGTCGCAGAATCACACCCTCACGCAGTGCCCAAGGGCATATTTCCAAAGTTTCCAGTGACAGGGCTCGCATCGTGGCCTGCGCCACGAGAGCCCCCGCCACGAGCTGGTGTGCCCTTCCCGCGCTGACGCCCTCCAGCTCGGCGAGGTCGTCGGAGGACATGCGGGAGATGAACGAGATGAGCTGCCGCAGTGCCGTGTCGGTGAGCACCCGCCGCACGCGGGGGCCCGCCGCGGACGGAGCCGCACCGGCGAGCCGCGCGAGCGAACGGAACGTCTTCGACGTTGCCACCACCCGGTCCGGCTCGCCGAGCTTGGAGATCCTCTTCGCGAGGTCGCCGAGCTGGTCCTCCAGCCAGGCCGATGTCGCGACCAGCTCCGAGCGCGTCGGCGGGTCCTTGCTGAACCGGGTCCGCGTGAGCCTGCCCGCCCCGAGCGGCAGCGACTCGGCCAGCTCCGGCTCCTCGTCGATGCCCATCGCGACCTCGAGCGAGCCGCCACCGATGTCGAGCACCAGCAGCTGTCCCGCCGACCAGCCGTACCAGCGGCGCACGGCGAGGAACGTCAGCCGGGCCTCCTGCTCGCCGGTGAGAACCCGCAGCTCGACGCCGGTCTCATCGGCCACCTTCCGCAGGACCTTGCCCGCGTTGCTCGCCTCACGCACCGCCGAGGTCGCGAAGGCCATGACCTCCTCGCACCCCAGCCGCTTCGCCGCCTCCTTCGCGGACTCGACAGCCTCGACCAGGTCGTCGATGCCCTTCTTGCTCAGCTCACCGTTCTTGTTGATCTGCTCCGCGAGCCGCAGCACGGTCTTCTCGGAATGCATCGGCGTGGGGTGGGCACCCCGATGGGCGTCCACCACCAGCAGGTGGACGGTGTTCGACCCGACGTCGAGTACCCCTAGGCGCACGAGGTTCTACGGTACCCGGCCTCGGGACCGTGCGGCGCCTCGCTGGTCACGTCTCGAACTTGTAGCCGAGCCCGCGCACGGTGACGAGGTGCCGGGGAGAGCCCGGATCGGGCTCGATCTTGGACCGCAGCCGCTTGACGTGAACGTCGAGCGTCTTGGTGTCACCGACGTAGTCGGCGCCCCACACGCGATCGATGAGCTGCCCTCGCGTGAGTACCCGGCCGACGTTGCGGAGCAGGTACTCGAGCAGGTCGAACTCCTTGAGCGGCAGCGAGACCTCCTCGCCGTCCACGGTCACGACGTGCCGCTCGACATCCATCCGCACCGGGCCGGCCGCGAGCACCAGCGGTGCCAGCTCGCCTTCGGTGCCGCCGGTCTCGCCGCCGCGCCTCAGCACGGCCCGGACCCTGGCGATCAGCTCGCGCGCCGAGTACGGCTTCGTCACGTAGTCGTCGGCGCCCAGCTCGAGGCCGACCACCTTGTCGATCTCGCTGTCGCGCGCGGTCACCATGATCACCGGCACGGCCGAGCGCTGGCGCAGCTGCTTGCACACGTCGGTGCCGCTCATCCCGGGCAGCATGAGGTCGAGCAGCACGATGTCGGCACCGTTGCGGTCGAACTCGTCGAGCGCCTGCTGGCCGTTGGTGGCCACGGCGGCGGTGAAGCCCTCCTTCCTCAGCAGGAAGGCGAGCGGGTCGGCGAACGACTCCTCGTCCTCGACGATCAGCACCCTCGTCACGGCGTGGTTCCTCCCTGTTCGGCGCTTTCCGGTCCGGTCGCCACCAGAGGCCCGGGTTCGCGTTCCTGCCTGGGGGCAGGCGCGGACGCGTTCTCGGCGCTGGCGTGCGCGGGTATGCGCAGCGTGAAGGTGGAGCCGACCCCCTGGCTGCTCCACAGGCGCACCTCGCCGCCGTGGTTGGCGGCGACGTGCTTGACGATCGCGAGACCGAGGCCGGTGCCGCCGGTGGCCCGCGAGCGCGCCTTGTCGGCGCGGTAGAACCGCTCGAAGACGCGCTGCTGCTCCTCCTCGGCGATGCCGATGCCACGGTCGGTGACGGCGATCTCGATGAAGGAGTCGACGAGCCGCCTGCTGATCGAGACGGGGCTGCCCTGCGGCGAGTAGGCGACGGCGTTCTCCAGCAGGTTCGACAGCGCGGTGACCAGCAGAGTGCGGTCACCCTCGACGAGCAGCCCGCTGGGGCCGTCGGTGGTAACGGTGATCTCGGCCGACTCGGCGGCCAGCTTGGTGCGGCCGAGCGCCTCACGCACGACGGCGTCGACCTCCACGACGTTCAGTTCGGGCAGCCGCTCGGCGCCCTGCAGCCGCGACAGCGCGATCAGCTCGGTGACGAGCTTGCCGAGCCGGGTGGACTCGCGCAGGATCTTCTCCCCGAAGCGGCGCACCTCGTCGGTGTCGTCCACGGCGTCGAGCACGGCTTCGGCCAGCAGCGCGATGGCCCCGACCGGGGTCTTGAGCTCGTGACTGACGTTCGCGACGAAGTCGCGCCGGGTGGCCTCCAGCCGCACGGCCTCGGAGTGGTCGACGGCCTCGACCACCGTGAACCCGTCGTCCAGCGGCCGGACCTCGGCGACCACGGCCTCGGGCTGGCGCCCGCGCACCGCGAGCGGCGAGAGATCGATCTCCAGCGGGTCGCCGGTCTCGATCACCTGCTCGGCGGCTTTGCGGGCGCGGGCGTCGGCCTGGTTGAGCCGGATGAGGCCGAGGGCCTCGGCGCGCTTGTTGTGCAGCACCAGGTCGCCGAAGCGGTTGAGGATCAGGACGCCGTTGTTCGAGGAGCGGACGAACCGTTCGAGCAACTCAGCCGCGGTCGGGCCGGTCGGCCTCCGCTCGGAGCCGCCGGAGCGGGTCCGGCCGAAAAGGAAACCGACGACAAGGCCGACCACCAGCGCGGCGGTGGCCAGCGCAAACCATGCAGGCGCCGTCACGGTGGCATCGTAAGCACCCGAGTGGGTAGTCGGCCTAGTGTTGGCTGCCTTCTCGTGACGGCCGTGACACCTGCGGGGCACTTGTTCGCCCCCACGTCAGCCGTGGTTCACCTGGCGGTCGCACTCCGTCGATCTCGGCGCCAAATTCGGATCATTCGATCGAGTTCAACGTCAACAGCTCGTGTTCGGAGAGTCATAACGCCCCGGCGGCCACGTCCCGCTCCAGGTGCGCCGGGCCGCAGAGTGACCGAGCTGATGGCGGCCCTGAGAGGCGACCCCCGATGCAGTGAAGGCCACCTTCACTGCGTTGAACGCAGGCATGGTGGCCTTCACTGCGTTGGGCGCAGGCATGGTGGCCTTCACTGCGGTTGGGGCGTGGGTCAGCGGCCCTGGTTGGCGACCGCGGCGGCGGCCTCCTTGGCGGCCTCGGGGTCGAGGTAGGTGCCGCCGGGGTTGGTCGGCTTGAGGTCGGCGTCGAGGTCGTAGCGCAGCGGGATGCCGGTGGGGATGTTGAGGCCGGCGATGTCGCTGTCGGAGATGCCGTCGAGGTGCTTCACCAGCGCACGCAGCGAGTTGCCGTGCGCGGCGACCAGCACGTTCTTGCCTGCGCGCAGGTCGGGCACGATCGCGGAGTCCCAGTAGGGCAGCATCCGCGCGACCACATCCTTGAGGCACTCGGTCAGCGGCATCTCACCGCCGAGGCCCGCGTAGCGCGCGTCGCCGTCCTGGCTGTACTCGCTGCCGGGCTCGATCGGCGGGGGCGGGGTGTCGTAGGAGCGGCGCCAGAGCATGAACTGCTCCTCGCCGTACTCGTCGAGGGTCTGCTTCTTGTTCTTGCCCTGCAGCGCGCCGTAGTGCCGCTCGTTGAGCCGCCAGTCGCGCTTCACCTCGATCCAGTGCCGGTCGGCCACGTCGAGCGCGATGTTGGCGGTCGAGATGGCCCTCCGCAGCAGGGACGTGTGGACGACGTCGGGCAGCAGACCCGTCTCCGCGAGCAGCTCACCGCCGCGGCGAGCCTCGCCCTCGCCCAGCTCGGACAGCGGCACGTCGACCCAGCCCGTGAACAGGTTTTCCGCGTTCCACGTGCTCTGCCCGTGTCGCAGCAGCACCAGTGTCCCAAGTTCGGCCATGATGCCAAGCCTGCCAGAATGCCGACCGCGCCAGACGGCCTGGCCAGCGCTCTACCGAGAGTGGCACGGGTGAGGGCGGGCTGTTCACTCGTTCGCTAGGCGGATCGCCAACAAGATTTCGGCTGAGTTAACAGTGTCGCGTTGCGTTAACGATACGTCGAAAATTCACCCGATCGGGGTAACCAGTAGTCTTGTGATTACAGTCCCGAGTCTGACAAGTTGACTACCAACCCGCGCGGCCGGAATCCACGCACTCCCCGGCCGTACGCGGGCACAGACGCAGCTCGTCTCCCCCCTGCCGAGCTGCGCCCGCCGGCCCCGTTGGCATCCCCCTCGCCACCGGGTCCACGCGGCGGGAACGTCAGCGGGGCGGCTCGAGTTCGCGACTCCCCCCTCCCTCGAGCCGCTCCGCGACGGGGAGCCCTGCTCGCCGCTTCGCGGCTTCGCTTCTCGCTTCGCCGTTGTACCCGGGGGCCGAGCCCCCCGGACCCCCCACGGTGCGAGCTCCTCACCTTTGGCGCGCGCTGGGCACGGCTTGCTTGGACCAGCAGCGGTTCGTCGATGAGGGAGCCTGGTCCGCGCGCTGGGCACGGCTTGCTTGGACCAGCAGCGGTCCGTCGATGAGGGAGCCTGGTCCGCGCGCTGGGCACGGCTTGCTTGGACCAGCGGCGGTCCCGGTGAGGGAGCCTGGCGCGCGCTGGGCACGGCTGGACCGGCAGCGGTCCGTCGGTGAGGGAGCAGCGGCCGTCAGTCTGTTAGCGAGCCGGGGTGGTGCGGGGTTTCCGGTTCGATGAGGTGTTTGAAGGCCTGGAGGTTGGCCAGCGACTCTCCTCGGGAGACTCGCCAGTCCCACTCGCGCCGGATCGAGCTTGCGAAGCCCATCTCCAGGAGGGTGTTGAAGTCGCCGTCCGCGGCCTCGAGGATCTGGCCCAGCAGCTTGTCCAGCTCGGTTTCGGTGACCGTGTCCAGGCCGAACCTGCCCACCAGGTAGATGTCGCCGACGGCGTCGATCGTGTAATGGACGCCGTAAAGCTTGGCGTTGCGGCGCAGCAGGAAGCGGTAGACCTCCTCGTGCGCCTCGTCGGGCCGCCTGCACACGAACGCCTCGATGGCGAACGAGTGCTCGCGTGCGACGAGCCAGCAGTTGGTCTGCAGCTTCTTCGTGCCGGGCAGGGTGACGAAGTAGACGCCGTCGCCCCTGCGGTCGTAGGTGAGCTCAGCGTTGTCGAGCGTGGCCTTGATGGTGTCGTCCACGGTCATACGGCCACTCCGAGCGCGGCCTGCTGGAAGGCGCTCGTCGCCTCGGCGTAGGCGTCGAGCAGCGCGTCGGTCGAGCGCTGCCAGGCGAACCGGCTCGCGTGGCTCAGCGCGCCCCTCGACAGCTCCGCGTGCCTGCGTGGGTCCAATGCGACCTCCTGCAGCGCGCCGGCCCAGTCCTGCGCCCGGTGCGAGGGCACCAGCAGCCCGGACACGCCGTGGCTCACGGCCACCGGCAACCCGCCCACCTCGGCGGCCACCACCGGTGTTCCGCACGCCTGCGCCTCCAGCGCGACGAGCCCGAACGACTCGTTGTAGCTCGGCACCGCCACCACGTCGGCGGCCCGGTAGACGTCCACGAGCGCGTCACCAGCCTGTGGCGGCAGGAAGCGGGTCAGGTCGGCGATGCCGAGGGTGTCCGCCAGCTCCTTGAGCGCCTGCGGCTGCTCCAGCCCCGTGCCCGAAGGGCCTCCCGCGACCAGCACGACGAGCCGGTCGCGCAGGGCGGGGTCGCGGTCCAGCAGTTCCGCGGCGGCACGTAGCAGCACGTCCGGCGCCTTCAGCGGCTGGATGCGGCCTGCGAAGGCCAGCACCACGGCATCGCGGGGCAGACCGAGCGCGTCGCGGGCCCGCGCTCGCGAGCCCGGCCGGAACCGCTCCAGGTCCACGCCCGGCGAGACGGTGCTCACCGTTCCCGGATCGGCGTCGTAGAGCTCGATGAGCTGGCTGGCCTCGACATCGGTGTTGACCACGAGCCGGTCGGCCTCGGCCACCACCTGCTCCTCGCCGATCACCCGCGTGCGCGGCTCCGGCGAGTCACCGTCGGCGAGCGCCGCGTTCTTGACCTTCGCCCACGTGTGGGCGGTGTGCACGAGCGGCACGCCCCAGCGGTCCCGCGCGAGCCAGCCGACCTGTCCGGACAGCCAGTAATGCGAGTGGATCAGGTCGTAGTAGCCGGGCTCGTGGAAGGCCTCGGTGCGCAGCACGCCCGACGTGAACGCGCACAGCTGCGCGGGCAGCTCACCGCGTTCGAGCGGCTCGAACGGCCCCGCCGGGATGTGCCGCACGAGCACGCCGGGAGCCAGTTCGGCGATCGGTGGCTGGTCGGAGGAGGTGGCGCGGGTGAAGACCTCGACGCTCACCCCTCTGCGGGCCATCTCCACGGCCGTCTGCGTGATGTAGACGTTCATCCCACCCGCGTCGCCGGTTCCCGGCTGCTCCAACGGCGAGGTGTGCACGGACAGCACCGCGACCCGGCGCGGCAGCGATGCCGTCCGGTACCAGGAGATCGTCACCGAATCACCTTTCTGTCCGGGCGTCGGCGGACGCCCGCTGCTCGGCGAAGGAGAGCAGGCTCGTGTTGAACTCCTCCGCGGCCTCGACGAACGGTAAATGGCCTACACCATGAAAAGAACGCGAATCGGCCCCCGGTATCTTCCCCGCCGCGTACTCACCGGCGCGCGGGTCCACCACGGCGTCGTCGGTGCCGTGCACCACCAGCGTCGGGACGTCGACCGACTCCAGCACGTCCGCGCTGTCGACGTCGCGCCGGAACAGCGCGCCGCGCACGGCGGGCGGCACGGCGAGTGCCGTGCCGAGCAGTGCCTGGGCCAGCGGACCCGGCACCTCCCTCGCGGCCATGCCCTCGCTGAAGGCGGTCAGCGCGGGTAGCGCGACGGCGAGGTCGTCGGACAGTGCGGCCGGCAGCGCGGCCCGCATGGCGGGCCCGACGAGGCCGCCGGGGTGGTTCCTGCCGATCTCGGTGATCGCGCCGACGAGCACGATGCCCGACAGGCCGCGAGTGCCGTGGACGCGCAGATAGTCGGTGATCACCAGCCCGCCGTAGGACCAGCCGACCACCACAGCGGGCTCGCCCGCGAAACGCAGCACCGAAGCGAGGTCGCCCGCCCACGTCGCCGGGTCGTCGAAGCCGCCGTGCGGCACGTCCGACGAGCCGTGTCCGCGCAGGTCCATGGCGACGAGCCGGAAGCGTCTGCGCAGCTCGGGGTCGGCGAACTGCAGGTCCCACGCACTGGCCGACTGCGCCCAGCCGTGCACGAACAGGATGGCGGGCGCGCTCTCGTTGCCCTCGACACGCACGCCGATGCGGACGCCACCGGCGCCGACGACCTCGGTTCTCATGCGTACTTGTCTACATGGGTGGCCCCAGCGCTGGTCTGGCAACCCACTGCCGTCGCGAGCGGGCGCAGCAGGCACCGGGGCTGCCAGGCCAGCCCTCAGAGGGCCGACATGGACTTCCAGGTCTCCCAGTCGAGCAGCCAGTCCATCACGTCCGACGTGGTGGGGAAGTTCGCCTTCGAGCCGGTGACCTCCACCGGGTCGCCGATCAGGGCCGAGTCGAAGTAGGCCTTGGCGTCGGCCTCCAGCAGGTTGATGCAGCC
This sequence comes from Prauserella endophytica, assembly GCF_005146945.1. Lineage (GTDB taxonomy): Bacteria > Actinomycetota > Actinomycetes > Mycobacteriales > Pseudonocardiaceae > Prauserella_A > Prauserella_A endophytica. Next base: position 683,875 of record NZ_SWMS01000001.1, on the reverse strand, counting down.
GTGCGAGGTGTTGGCCCTGCCGATGTTGGCGCGGTTCTCCTCGTTCTCGTGGATGTACTCGCCGTGGTTGGAGATCCGGCAGCACCACTTCTTCTCGAGGTCGGCGTAGCCGTAGCGCTCGTTGTCGAAGATCGACGTCGGCTCCCTGGTCATGACGATCACGGTGCCGTTGGGGGTGTTGAGGTTCGGGTCGGCGTCCCTGCCGTTGCTGCACGGGTAGTTGGCGACCTCGTTGCCGTCGCGGTAGACGCGCATGCGGTGCTCGGGGGTGTGGACCTTCACCACCTGGTTGCGGCCGATGGTGAACGTGGTGGTGACGTCGGCCTTGCCGTAGGCGCCGTTGCCGTAGTGCACGCCGTAGAGCTTCGCGCTGACGTTGACCTGAGTGTTGGCAGGCCAGTACTCCCTCGGCCGCCAGTCCACCTGTCGGTCGGACAGCCACGCCCACGCGCCCTCGACGTCGGTGGACGTCTCCACCGTGAGCGCGCGCTGCGCGGCGGCGCGGTCGGTGATGGCCTCGGCGAACTTGACGCTGATCGGCATGGCGACGCCGACCTCGGCGTGGTCGACGGGGTTCAGCGTGGCCCGCACCTCCTTGGCGGGGGTGACGGTGGCGAAGCTGCCGGTGAGCTCGGCGGTCTTGTTGTCGCTGCCCCTGGCCTTGGCCGAGTAGGTGTAGGTCTTGCCGTAGCCGAGCGGCTCCGCGCTCGTCCACGTGGTCTTCTCGGGGTTCAGCTCGCCCTTCACCTCGGCGCCTTCGGCGTTGGTGAGCTTCACCTCCGTGAACGTGCCCTCCTTCACGGTGACCGTGACCGGTTTCACGACGGAAACGTCCTTGGCGTCGACGGCCGGATCGGCGGTCAGCCGAGCCTTGGGCGGCACGTGCGCCTGGTTGACCTCAGCCGTCCCGCCTGTCTGCCCCGAGCAGGCCGCGAGCAGTCCGGCCGAGCCCGCTGCCATCGCGGCTCTGAAGACCGTGCGCCGTTCGATCACCTGTCATCCTCCTGTTGCACCCGCTGGAGAAACCGCGCGTGAGCTGTCCAACGTTACCTGGCAGCATGCACCCCATGAGCACGCGAACCGCTGTCATCACCGGAGCCAGCGCCGGCATTGGCGCGGCGACCGCAAGGGCACTGGCCAAGGCCGGTTTCCACGTCGTACTTGGCGCGCGGCGGCTCGACCGGCTGCGGTCGCTGGCCGCGGAACTCTCCGGGACCGCACATCAACTGGACGTCACAGACGCGGAGTCCGTTGCCTCGTTCGTCGCCCAGATCCCAGAGTGCCACGTGCTCGTCAACAACGCCGGTGGCGCGCGTGGGCTCGAACGCGTCGAAGCCGCCGACGAGGAGCACTGGCGCTGGATGTGGGAGACCAACGTGCTCGGCACTCTGCGCCTGACGAAGGCGCTGCTGCCGAAACTGGTGGCCTCCGGCGACGGGCACGTGCTCACGGTGACCTCGGTCGCCGGGCACGAGGTCTACGACGGCGGCGCTGGCTACACCTCGGCCAAGCACGCGCAGTCGGCGCTGCACCGGACGCTGCGCTCCGAGCACTTCGGCGAGCCGGTCCGGATCACCGAGATCGTGCCCGGCATGGTGGAAACGGACTTCTCGCTCAACCGCTTCGACGGCGACGCCGAGCGGGCCGGGAAGGTCTACCAGGGTCTGCAGCCGCTGACCGCGGAGGACGTGGCCGACGTGATCGCCTTCGCCGCGACCCGGCCCTCGCACGTCAACCTCGACCAGATCGTCATCAAGCCGAGGGCCCAGCTCGACGGCTCCCGCTTCCACCGCACCTGAGCCGCTCCGGGCTCAGAGCGTGCAGTTGATCAGCAGGGGTTCCGGGTGCAGGGTCACGCCGAAGCGGTCACGCACTCCGTCGCGGACCTCGCGTGCCAGTGTGAGCAGGTCGCCGGTGCTCGCGGTGCCCCTGTTGGTGAGCGCGAGCGTGTGCTTCGTCGACAGCGACACCCTGCCGCCGGGGCCCTGGTGCCCCTTGCCGAAGCCGGCCCGCTCGATGAGCCACGCCGCCGACAGCTTCACCCCACCCTGCGCGGGGTACTGCGGCACGGCGGTGTCGGCGCCGACGACCTCGGCGATCCGCGCGAGCACCGCGGAGACGTCGGCGTCGGGGACGATCGGGTTGGTGAAGAACGAGCCCGCGCTCCACGTGTCGTGGTCGGCGGCGTCGAGCACCATGCCCTTGCCCCTGCGCAGCGCGAGTACGGCGTCGCGGGCCGATTCGACGGGCACGCGCGCGCCGATGTCGACGCCGAGCGTGCGGGCCAGCTCGGCGTAGCGAACCGGGGCCGAGAGGCCGTCGGCACGCAGGGCGAACCGGACGCCGAGGACGATCCCGGCATCGGTGCCCTTGAGCACGCTGGTGCGGTAGGCGAAGCCCAGCTCGGCGGCCGGGATGGTGCTGACCTCGCCGGTGCGCCGGTCGTAGAAGTCGATCGAGTGCAGCACCTCGCTGATCTCGCAGCCGTAGGCGCCGACGTTCTGGATCGGCGTCGCCCCCGCCGAGCCGGGGATGCCGGAGAGGCACTCCAGCCCACCTATGCCGTCGGCGACCGTGGCCGCGACGTAGTCGTCCCAGTTCTGCCCCGCTGCCACGCGCTCGCCGTCCCAGCCGGTGGTGGCGATGCGCACCACGGTGCCGTCGAAGCCCTCGTCGGCGATCACCAGGTTCGACCCGCCGCCGAGCAGCAGCAGCGGCTCACCGGCGGCGTCCAGTTCGCGCACTGTGGACACGAGCTCGTCGTCGGTGGTCGCGACCACGAACCGCCGCGCTGGGCCACCGAGCCGCAGCGTCGTGTACCCGCGCAAAGCCTCCTGGGTGACCGTTTCAGCAGCACTCACAACCCGCAACGGTACTGTCCCTGCCATGGCCTCCCGTATCGAGCACCGCGCGACGTTCCCGCACGGCGTCGCCGACGTGCTTGCCGCTCAGTCCGGTGAGGACGCTCTGCGCGCCCGCCTCGCGGAGATCGGCGGCAAGAACGCCACGCTGAAGGATCACACCGTGACCGGCGACGGTGTCCGGTACACCCTGCTGCAGGGCGTCCCCGCCGAGAAGCTGCCGCAGGCCGTGCGCACGATCCACAAGGGCGACCTCGTCGTGCAGCGCGAGCACACGTGGTCGGGCTCGGGCGAGCACTACACCGGCACGATCAAGGCCCACGTCAGCGGGATCCCCGGGGAGATCACCGCGCGCACCGAGCTGACCGCCGACGGCGATGGCGGCAGCGCGCAGCGCACCACCGGCGAGGTCAAGGTCCGCATCCCCTTCGTCGGGGGCAAGCTCGAGGGCTTCATCGCCGAGCAGGTGACGAGCCTGCTCGACAGTGAGGCCAAGTTCACGGCGAAGTGGCTCGCGCGCGAACGCTGATCGGCGCACCGACGCGCGGCACCACCAACCCCAACCGACTTCGCAGGATCGACCGCTGGCTCACCGCCGACGCGGGAGTCGCGCGGGCGCTGGCGGGTGCTGCCGCGCCGTTGGTGGTCGATCTCGGTTACGGAGCCTCGCCGGTGACCACGGTGGAGCTCGCCAAGCGGCTCGGCGCCGCGTTCCCCGGCGTGCGGGTGCTGGGGCTGGAGCTGGATCCCGAACGCGTCGCCGCCGCCGTGCACGCGGCCGATCCGCCCCGGCTGGACTTCCGCCGGGGTGGTTTCGAGCTGGCCGGCACGCGGCCGGTGCTCGTCCGCGCGTTCAACGTGCTGCGCCAGTACGCCGAGCACGATGTGGCGCCGTCGTGGGAGGCCATGCTCACCGGCATCGCCCCCGGCGGGCTGCTCGTGGAGGGCACGTGCGACGAGGTGGGCAGGTTGTGCTCCTGGGTCAGCGTCTCGCACGAGGGGCCGCGCTCGCTGACGTTGTCCTGCAAGGTGGACACGCTCGACCGACCGTCCACTGTGGCCGAGCGGCTCCCGAAGGCGCTCATCCACCGGAACGTGCCCGGTGAGCGCGTGCACGACTTCCTGTCCACACTGGACGCCTGCTGGGACACCGCGGCACCCTTCGGCGCGTTCGGCGCGCGGGCGCGCTGGACCGAGTCGGTGCGGCTGCTGCGGGAACGCGGCTGGCCCGTGCTCGGCCGCCGGGACCGCTGGCGGCTCGGCGAGCTGACCGTGCCCTGGTCTTCCGTCGCACCGGGCGGCCACACGGAAGTAGGTAGGGCCAGCAGGTAGGGGCTGCCCTGAGTTGTCCCTGAGATTGCTCTCAGGCTCTGTTCACCCGCGATCACGGGTGCCAGTCTCGATCACCTGGAGGGGGTCGCCGAGCGGCCACTCGGCGACCCCCGAAGACATGAGCACCCCGTGCGGCTGAGCGCTGTCCACGCGCCGAACGGGGTCCCTTCGCGACGAACGGAGACACCCATGCCCTCGCTCTCCACGGTACCGAGAACGGCCTACGCGGCCTCGATCGCGCACACGCCGGAGCAGATCCGTGCCGCGCAGCGCCTGCGCACCACCGTGTTCGGCGGTGAGCTGGGAGCGACGCTGCCGTGCGGGCTCGACACCGACTCCTTCGACGACGTCTGCGACCACCTGATCGTCGAGCACGAGCCGACCGGCGAGGTCGTGGGCACCTACCGGCTGCTGCCGCCCGGACGCACCGACCGGCTCTACTCGGCCGGCGAGTTCGACGTCGGGAACCTCGACCCGCTGCGTGGCTCGCTGGTCGAGGCGGGGCGCTCGTGCGTGCACCCCGACCACCGCGGCGGAGCAGTGATCAACCTGATGTGGTCGGCGCTCGCGCGGTACACGCTGCTGTCGGGGCACCGTTACCTCGCGGGCTGCGCGTCGGTGCCGCTCGCCGACGGCGGCCGCGCCGCGTCGGCGACCTGGCGAATCGCCGAGGAAAGGCACGCCGCGCCCGCCGAGTACCGCGTGCAGCCGCACCGGCCGTGGACGCCCGCCGAAGGCGTCGACCGGCCGACCTACGCCCTGCTGCCGCCACTGCTGCGCGGCTACCTGCGGCTCGGGGCGTGGGTGTGCGGGCCGCCCGCCCACGACCCGGAGTTCGGGGTCGCCGACTTCTTCGTGCTGCTGCCGCTGGACCGGGTGGACGAGCGCTACCTGCGTTACTTCCTGGGAGACGGCCGGTGAACCCGTGGCGCGCGAATTCACCATGCTCTCCACACTGCGTCACCCACCAACGTCCGCCGGTGACCACGATGGAAGCCGTGGGCAGGAGTGTGGCGCTGGCGGCCTCGCTGGCGAGGGGCGGGGAACTCCGCGGACGGGCCAGAGCGGTGCTGAACGCGCTCGACGTCACGCTCGACGCCGACGAAGGGCCGCTGCACGTTCCCGGCCCCGTCGGCACGCTGATCGTCGCCAACCACGTGTCGTGGCTCGACATCGTGGGCCTGCTGGCCGTCGAGCCCGCCGCCTTTCTCGCCAAGCGCGAGGTGGCGGACTGGCCGTTGGTCGGCGGGCTGGCCCGTCGCCTGGACACGCTGTTCGTGGATCGCTGGGCCCTGCGCGGCTTGCCGGAGAGCGTCGACGCCGTGGCGGCGCGGCTGCGGGAGGGCCGCTCGGTGGCGGTGTTCCCCGAGGCCACCACGTACTGCTCCGAGCCGGGCGGGCCGTTCCGGCGTGCGGTGTTCCAGGCCGCACTCGACGCGGGCGCGCCCGTGCGGCCGGTGACGCTGACCTACCTCCAGGGTGGGGAGCCCAGCACGGTCGCGGCGTTCGTTGGCGACGACACGCTCGCCCGCTCCATCGGCCGGGTCGTGAAGGCGAGCGAGTTGACCCTGCGGGTGCGGGCACATCCCGCGCTGGCTCCTGAGGGCGACCGGCGGGAACTCGCGGCGCGGGCGCGGCGGGCGGTGCTCGCCGCGGAGCCCGCCCATGTTTGAGCTGCTCGACCGCCTCACGGCGATGCTGCAGGCGCAGCTCGACTCGCCGTGGCTCTGGCTGATCATCTTCGTGGTGGCCGGGCTGGACGCGCTCCTGCCGTTCATGCCGAGCGAGACCACGGTGATGACGGTCGCGGTGCTGCTGGGCCCCGACCTTCCCGGGCTTGCCGTGCTCACCGTGGTCGCCGCGACGGGAGCGTGGGCGGGCGACCTGCTCGGCCACGGCATCGCCCGGCGCGCGGGACCGGGGACGCTGCGCCGGCTGCAACGCAACGAGCAGGGGCGACGGCGCTACGAGTGGGCGAAGGAGAAGGTGCACCGCCACGGCACGGTACTCATCGTCGCGGGGCGCTACCTGCCGGGCGGCCGGGTCGCCTCCGCGCTGGCCACGGGCAGCCTGCGCTACCCGCTCGGCCGCTTCGCGGTGCTCGACGCCATCGGCGTCACGGTGTGGGCGGTCTACAGCGTGCTGGTCGGCTACCTCGGCTCCGCGCGGTTCGCGGACGAGCCGGTGAAGGGCCTGCTGTTCGCCTTCGGCATCGGACTGCTCGCGGTCGGGTGCGTCGAGCTCGGGCGACGGCTAGTCTCTCGCCGTGGAGTACGCGGAGTACCTCGCGGCGATCGAGACCCACAGCGACGGCCTGCGGGCCGCCGCGGTCGAGGCCGGACCGGAAGCCCCGGTGCCGTCCTGTCCGAAGTGGACGGTGAGGCGGCTGGTGCGACACATCGCCAGGGTGCATTCCTGGGTGGTCGCCGCGATGGCGGATCCGAGCGGTGAGCACGTCCGCGCCGGGACCCCGCCCGACGGGTGGGAGCCGCTGCTGGACTGGTGGGACGAGCGGCGAGCCGAGCTGAGGGCCGCGTTCGACACGCCCGCGGACACCCCCGCGTGGCAGCCGTTCCCCTCCTACGACCCGGTGGTGGCGTCGTGGGCACGGCGGCAGGCCCACGAGGCCGCGATGCACCGCGTGGACGCCGAGCTGGCACTCGGCAGGCAGACGGTGCCGTTCCCGCCCGGGTTCGCCGCCGACGGCGTTGACGAGCTGCTGACCATGCTCGTGTACCGACGGGCAGACTGGAGCGAGTTCACCGCCAAGGGCTCGGTGCTGGTGCACGCCGAGGACGCGGGCAGGCTGTGGTCGGTCCGGCTGGCGCCCGGCGAGGCGCCGCAGTACAGCGCTGGTGCCGAGCAGCCGTTCGAGCCCGCCCTGACGGTCGAGGGCACCGCCGACGAGGTGTACCGGGCACTGTGGCGCAGGCCGAGTGCGGCGAAGGTCACCGGCGAGACCGCTCTACTGGAGCCGCTCACGCCGCCGTGAGGGCGAGGGGCGACAATGGGAAGCCGTGCCTGACTCCCGCCAGTATGTGATCACCTTCGGCTGCCCCGACCGCACGGGGATCGTCGCCCGCATCTCGTCGTTCCTCGCCGAGGCAGGCGGTTGGATCGTCGAGGCCGCCTACCACACCGACCCGGACACGGGCTGGTTCTTCACCCGCCAGGTCGTGCGGGCCGACTCGCTGCCGTTCGACGTCGACGAGCTGCGCGCCCGGTTCGCCGGCGTCGCGCGCTCGCTGGGAGCGGAGTCCGACTGGCGCGTGGACGACACCGGGGAGCGCCGCCGGATCGTGGTGCTGGTGTCGAAGGAGGGGCACTGCCTCTACGACCTGCTCGGCCGCGTCGCCTCCGGCGAGCTGGACGTGGACGTGCGCGCGGTGATCGGCAACCACGAGGTGCTCGCCGACATCACCAGGGCACACGGCATCCCGTTCCACCACGTGTCGTTCGCCGAGGACAAGGCGTCGGCCTTCGCGGAGGTGGCCAAGCTCGTCGACGAGCACGACCCGCACGCGGTGGTGCTCGCGCGGTTCATGCAGATCCTGCCGCCGGAGCTGTGCGAGGCGTGGGCGGGCAGGGCGATCAACATCCACCACAGCTTCCTGCCCTCGTTCATCGGCGCGCGCCCGTACCACCAGGCATACCAGCGGGGCGTGAAGCTGGTGGGCGCGACGTGCCACTACGTGACCGCGGACCTGGACGCTGGGCCGATCATCGAGCAGGACGTGATCCGCGTCGACCACGGCGACTCCGTGGCCGACATGGTGCGCAAGGGCCGCGACATCGAGAAGGTGACCCTCGCGCGCGGCCTGCGCTGGCACCTAGAGGGTCGCGTGCTCGTGCACGGCAACCGGACCGTGGTCCTCTGACCGCTTCTTCCGCGCGTTGGGCACGATCAGCGGGGTACCGGTCTCCGGGTCGTCGATGACGCGGCAGGGCAGGCCGAAGACGTCCTCCACCAGCTCGGCGGTGATGATCTCCGAGGGGTTGCCCTGCGCGGCGATCTCGCCGCCTGGCCGCATGACGATCAGGTGCGTGCCGTAGCGGCACGCCTGGTTGAGGTCGTGCAGCACGGCGACGAGCGTGTGCCGCTTGTCCTCGTGCAGGTCGGCGCATAGGTCGAGCACCTCGACCTGGTGGGCGATGTCGAGGAACGTCGTCGGCTCGTCGAGCAGCAGGATCGAGGTCTGCTGCGCGAGCACCATGGCCAGCCACACGCGCTGCCGCTGACCGCCCGACAGCTCGTCGACGAGCCTGCCGGACAGCTCGAGCACGCCCGTCAGCTTCATCGACTCGGTGACCACGGCCTCGTCCTCGGACGACCACTGTTTCAACAGCTTCTGGTGCGGATAGCGCCCGCGGGCCACGAGGTCGCCGACCGTGATGCCACTCGGCGCGATCGACGTCTGCGGCAGCAACCCGAGGCGCCGCGCGACCTCGCGAGAGCGGTAGGAGGAGATGAGCTTGCCGTCGAGATGCACACCGCCGGTCTTGGGCTTGAGCATCCTGGCGAGCGCCTTGAGCAGGGTCGACTTGCCACACGCGTTGGGGCCGATGATGACCGTGAACGAGCCGTCGGGGATCTCGACCGACAGGTCGGTCGCCACGACGGCCTGCTCGTAAGCGAGCGTCAGGTCTTCGGCGTACAACCGGGTCATGCGTACCTAGCCTTCCCGCGCCATTCCGACGCCAACAACCAGATCAAGTACAGCCCGCCGAGACAACCGGTCGCCGTGCCGACCGGGAGCTGCGCTGTGGGAAACACCCGTTGGATGAGCAGGTCGCCCGCTGCCAGCAGCAGCGCGCCCATGAGCGCCGAGGAGACCAGCCCCGGTGACGACGAGCGCGTGAGCCTGCGGGCGAGCTGCGGTGCCGCGAGCGCGACGAACGCGATGGGCCCGGCCGCCGCCGTCGCGAACGCGGCGAGCAGCACGCTCGTCACGATCAGGACGGCCCGGCTGCGCTGCACACCGACGCCGAGCGCCTTCGCCGAGTCGTCCCCGAGCTCCATCATCGCGAGCGCCCGCGAGTAGTACAGCGCGAGCGGCAGCAGCACGGCGAGCGCGAGCGCCGCGGCGGTGACGTGTTCCCACCCGCGCCCGTTGACACTGCCGAGCAGCCACGCCTGCGCCGAGAGCGCGTCGTAGAGGTTCGCGCGCGTGATGAGGTAGGAGTTCACCGCCAGCGCGAGCGCGTTGAGGCCGATTCCGATGAGGACGAACCGGAACCCCTGCACGCCACGGGTGAACGAGAACAGGTAGATCAGCAGCGCGGTGATCACGGCGCCGAGCAGTGCGCCGATCGCGACCTGGTACATGCTGCCGCCGACGACGATGATCACGACCAGCGCGCCGGTGGCGGCACCGTTGTTGAAACCGATGATGTCGGGGCTGCCGAGCGAGTTGCGGGTGAGCCCCTGCAGGATCGCCCCGCTCGCCGCGAGGGCCGCGCCGACGAGCAGCGCGGTCAGCAGCCTCGGCATGCGCAGGGTGTTCACGATGAAGTCGGCCGCGCCCTCGCCGGTGCCCGTGACGGCGCCGAGCACCTCGCCGACCGAAAGCGGGTACTCGCCGGTCGTCAGCGTCGCCGTCATCACGGCGAGCAGGGCGAGCACCGTCACGACGCAGACGGTGAAGGTCCTGGCATCCACGCGCACCGACAGCGTCTCGCGCCGGGTCCGCACGACGCGGCCGGTGATCACGGGGCTCACAGGCTCGCCAGCTTTCGTTTGCGGCACAGGGCGACGAACACGGGCACGCCGATCGCGGCGGTCACGATGCCCACCTGCACCTCCGAGGGCGGCGCGACGACGCGGCCGACGATGTCGGAGCCGACGAGCAGGATCGGCGCCAGCACCAGCGAGTAGGGCAGCACCCAGCGCTGGTCGGGTCCGGCGATCAGGCGGGCCATGTGCGGCACGGCGAGTCCGACGAACGCGATCGGGCCCACCGCCGCGGTCGCGGCCCCGCAGAGCAAGGTGATCGCGACGGCTCCCAGCACGCGGATGCGGTCGGGGTGCGCGCCGAGCGCGCGGCCCAGCTCCTCCCCCATCGCGAGCGCGTTCAGCGGCCGGATCAGCAACAGCGCCACGATCACGCCGACGACGATGAACGGCAGCACGGGCACGAGCACGTCGTAGTAGCGGCCCGCCAGCGAGCCCACCTGCCAGTAGCGGTACTCGTCGAACGCCTCGGGGTCCATGAGCAGCACCGCGCTGTTGAAGGCGTAGAGCACCGCCGTCACCGCGGCGCCCGCGAGCACGAGCCGCTCGGGCGAGGCGCTGCCGCGGCCGGACGAGCCGATCACGTACACCACGAGCGAGGCGATGGCCGCGCCCGCGAAGGCGAACCAGACGTAGCCGAGCACCGAGGCGATGCCCAGGAAGCCGAGCGAGATCACGACCCCGGTCGAGGCGCCCATCGTGACACCGAGCAGGCCGGGGTCGGCGAGCGGATTGCGGGTGAGCGCCTGCATGAGCGCACCGGCGAGACCGAGTGCGGCACCCACGAGCAGGCCGAGCAGCGTTCTCGGGATCCGGTACTCGTGGATGATCACGGCGTCGTTGGAGCCGTCGTTGTTCCAGAGCACGTCCCACGTCGCCGTGAACGGGATGCTCTTGGAGCCGAGCCAGATGCTGAGCAGCCCGAGGACGACCAGCGCGACGAGCGCGATCAGCAGGCCCGCGCCCTTGAGCGCGTTCGGTGCACGCCGAGGAGCCACCACGTCAGGTGACTGTGGCCGTGACGGCGTGACAACGGACATAAGGTGAGGCTAACCGAACGAGTGAGGGTGGTCCATCGTGACGAAGTTCGCGCGCACCGGCCTGGACCGAGCGTGAACTTAAGCTAGCCTAACCTCCGCAGCCGACGCGGAGGTGGTCCAGTGTTGCCAACCGGCAGGAGCATCCTGCGGGACGCGGTGTCCGGGCAACGGCGCCTGCTCGCCCGCGCCGCCTTCCTTGGCTCGGTGCACCAGGGCGGTGAGGCGCTCGTGCCCGTGATCGTCGGCCTCGTGATCGACCAGGCCGTCTCCACGGGATCGGTCGGCGCGCTCCTGCGCTGGATCGTGGTGCTCGCCGTGGTGTTCGGCGCGCTGTCGATGAGCTACCGGTTCGCCGCGAGGGCAGCCGAACGGGCGTCGGAACAGGCCGCGCACGGCCTGCGCATGCGGCTCGCGCAGCGGGTGCTGGATCCGCGCGGCGGCGCCGAGGCCGGCAGGCTCCCCGGCGCGCTCGTCAACATCGCGACCGGCGACGCCAAACGCGTCGGTGTCGTCAACACGGTGCTGCCGTTCGCCGTCGCCGGGTTCGTCGGCCTGCTCGTGAGCGCCGTGTCGCTGCTGCGGATCTCGGTGCCGCTCGGACTGCTGGTCCTGCTCGGCACGCCGCCGCTGCTGTGGCTCACCCACCTCGTCGGCAAGCCACTGGAGCGGCGCAGCAGCGTCGAGCAGGAACGCGCCGCGCACGCCTCCGGCGTCGCCGCCGACCTGGTCTCCGGCCTGCGGGTGCTCAAGGGCATCGGCGCAGAGGCCGCCGCCGTGGCCCGCTACCGGCGCACGAGCCAGGACTCTCTCGCCGCGACCCTGCGCGCCGCGAGGGCCCACGCAGGCCACGACGGCGCGATCCTCGCGCTCACCGGCATCTTCATCGCCGTGGTCGCCCTCGTCGGCGCGCACCTCGCCGCGAACGGCTCGATCACGGTCGGCGAGCTCGTCGCCGCCGTGGGCCTCGCGCAGTTCCTGCTCGGCCCGTTCCAGATCTTCGCGTGGGTGAACGGCCAGCTCGCGCAGGGCAGGGCGTCGGCGGAGCGCGTCGCGTCGGTGCTCGCCGCCCCGCCCGCGGTGACCTCCGGCTCCGGCGCGCCCTCCGGCAACTGCCCGGGCCGGCTGAGCCTGCGCGGTGTGACCCACGGCAGCCTCGACTCGCTGGACCTCGACGTCGAGCCGGGCGAGTTGCTCGGCGTCGTGGCGCCCGATCCCGCGGCCGCCTCGCACCTGCTCGACTGCCTCGGCCGCGAGGCCGACCCGGCGGCGGGCACGGTGGAGCTGGACGGCGTGGCCTACACCGAGCTCGACCCGCACGAGCTGCGTGGCGCCGTGCTGGTCGCGGCCCACGACGCGGACCTGTTCGACGGCAGCCTGCTCGACAACGTCGTGACCGCCGGCCGCGACGTCGATCGCGCGCTCACGGCGTCCGCGGCCGACGAGGTCGCGCGCACCCTGCCCGAGGGTGTGCACACGCTCGTCGCCGAGCGCGGGCGGTCGCTGTCCGGTGGACAGCGGCAGCGCGTCGCGCTCGCGAGGGCGCTCGCCGCCGACCCGCCCGTGCTCGTGGTGCACGACCCGACGACCGCGGTCGACGCGGTGACCGAGGCCCGCATCGCCGGTGAGCTGCGGGAGATCCGGCAGGGGCGCACCACGGTGCTGGTGACAACGAGCCCGGCGCTGCTCGCCGTGACGGACCGCGTCGTCGTGCTCGACGGTGGCGCGGTTGGCGCGCAGGGCACGCACGCCGAACTCGTCCACGCCAACCCCGGCTACCGATCGGCGGTGCTGTCATGAGCGATCGCGAGCTGCTGCCGACCGCGACGGGCAGGCGCACGGCCGCCGCCGTCGGCGAGCTACTTCGGCCCCGGCGCCTGCTGGCCTTCTCCGCGTTCGGCGTGCTGACCGCGGCGACGGGCGTCGGGCTGCTTACGGCCCCGCTGCTCGGCCACATCGTCGACCTGGTGGACGAGGGCAGCACGGACTTCACGGTGCCCGTCGTCCTGCTGGTGGTCGTCGCGCTGGCCAGGGGCGCTGGCAACGCGTGGGGGCTCGCGCTGGTCTCGCGGCTCGGCGAGAGCATGCTCGCGAGCCTGCGGGAACGTTTCATCGAGCGGGCGCTGAGCCAGCCGCTGGAACGCGTCGAGCTGGCCGGGTCGGGCGATCTGACCTCGCGGGTCACCAACGACGTCGCCGTGATCGCCAAGTCGGTGCGCGAGGCCCTGCCCGAGCTGGGTCGTTCCGCGCTGACGATCGTGCTCACGCTCGGCGGGCTCGCACTGCTGGACTGGCGGTTCCTGCTCGCCGCGCTGCTCGCGGCGCCGATCCAGCTCTACACGGTGCGCTGGTACGTGCGGCGCGCGATTCCGCTGTACGCCCACCAGCGCGTGCGGGACGGGGCCCAGCAACAGCAGCTGCTCGACACGGTCGGCGGCGCGCGCACGGTTCGGGCGTTCCGGCTCACCGACGAGCACGTCGAGCGCGTGCGCGGCCGGTCCCAGACGGTCGTGGACGTGACGATGCGCGCGGTCCGGTTGATGACCCGGTTCTTCTCGCGGCTCAACCTCGCCGAGTTCGTCGGCCTCTCGGCCATCCTCGTGGCCGGTTTCGTGCTGGTGGGCAACGGCACCGCCACGATCGGCACGGCGACGGCGGCCGCGCTGTACTTCCACAGCCTCTTCAACCCCATCAACGCGGCGCTGGCGCTCGTGGACGACGCCCAGTCGGCGGCGGCGAGCCTCGCCCGCCTGGTCGGCGTCGCGGACCTGCCGACCGAACGGGAGCCCGAGCAGGCGGGCGTGCCGGTGGACGCGTCGGTGAAGGCCGCCGCGGTGAGCCACGCCTACGTCACGGGCCACGACGTACTGCGCGACGTGGACCTCGACATCGCCCCCGAGGAGCGGGTCGCCCTCGTGGGTGCGAGCGGGGCCGGGAAGACGACGCTCGCGAAGCTGATCGCCGGCATCCACCGGCCGACATCGGGCTCGCTCGCACTGGGCGGTGTCGCTCTCGACGACCTCGGCCACGCGGGCACGCGCCGCACGGTGGCGCTCATCAGCCAGGAGGTGCACGTCTTCGCGGGCACGCTCGCCGAGGACCTGCGCCTCGCCAAGCCCGACGCGACGGATGAGGAGCTGCGGGCGGCGCTGGCGAAGGTCGGCGCTCTGCCCTGGGTCGACGCACTCCCGGATGGACTGTCCACAATGGTGGGTGAGGGCGCGCACCGGCTGACGGTCACCCAGTCGCAGCAGCTGGCTCTGGTGCGCCTGGTGCTGGCAGACCCGCCGATCGCCATCCTCGACGAGGCGACCGCGGAGGCGGGTAGCGCGGGCGCGAAGGTGTTGGAGAAGGCGGCGGCGAAGGCACTGGAGGGCCGCACGGGCCTCGTGGTCGCCCACCGCCTGACGCAGGCCGCGGCGGCGGACCGGATCGTGGTGCTCGACGCCGGCAAGGTGGTGGAAACCGGCACGCACGACGACCTGGTGGCGGCGAACGGCCGCTACGCGGCCCTGTGGGCCGCCTGGTCCGACCAGCGAACCCGCTGACGCGCGAGTCCCCCGCTCCCGACCGCGAGTCCCCCGCTCAGGACGCCGAGTTCTGCGCTCCCGACGCCGAGTTCTGCGCTCAGGACCGCGAGTGGCGCGTTCCCGACCAGCCGGTCAAAGGCGCGACACGGCGGAGTTCAGCAGCTCCATCACGAGGTCGACATCGTCCAGCGTGACGTCTCTACCGCCTGCTCCGCGAATCCGCTGCAACGACTCCTGTTCGGTGTTCGGTCAATACCGAACACCGAACACCCCTCGATAACCGGTTGCTCCACCCCACGTCCGGCCCGCATCATCGGCCGCATGACCACCACCGGACATCGCCCGCTGCCCTCCACCGCCGCCACCTGTGCGACGGCGAAGCAGCAGGCCGTCAACCGGAGGAGCTCGACAGCCACGCGACCGTGACCGCCGCGCTACTCGCGGGCCTGGTCGCCGGTTACGGCATCGCCATTCCCGTTGGCGCTGTCGGCGCGTACCTCGTCGCGCTCACCGCGCGCACCTCGCTGCGCGTCGGCGTGAGCGCCGCGCTCGGCATCGCGACCGCGGACGGTGTCTACGCGCTCGCCGCCGTGCTCGGCGGGTCCGCCCTCGCGGAGCTGATCGAGCCCATCACGGTGCCGCTGCGCTGGGCTTCGGCGATCGTGCTCGTCGCCATCGCGGCGGCCGTCGCCGTCTCGGCGATCCGGCGGCACCGGGAGCTCGGCGAGCCCGCCGAGGTCCGGGCGACATCGGCGGCGCGGGCCTACGCGAGCCTGCTCGGCATCACCGTGCTCAACCCGGCGACGATCGTCTACTTCGCCGCGCTCGTGCTCGGTGACGTCACGACCATCGCGGCGCACCCGGCCACCGCGACCGCGTTCGTGCTCGCCGCCTTCGCCGCCTCCGCGAGCTGGCAGCTGCTCCTCGCGTGCGGTGGCGCCGTGCTGGGCCGCGCCGTCACGAGCCCTCGCGGGCGCCTCGGCACGGCCCTGTTGTCGAGCGCGGTGGTGACGGCGCTCGCACTGAACCTCGTCGTCTAGCGAATGCTCGCCGGACGCAGGTCGGTCCAGTTCTCCTCGACGTAGGTGAGGCACGCGTCGCGGGTGTCCTCCCCGAACACGATCCGCCAGCCCGCCGGAACGTCCACGAACGACGGCCACAGCGAATGCTGCTCCTCGTCGTTCACGAGCACGTAGTAGCGGCCGTCCGGGTCCTCGAACGGGTTGGTCACGATTGCCTCCTTGTGAACTCTTCCAGAACGGTGCGCAGCTCGCCGGCGAGCCGTTCGACGGTCGCCGCGGTCAGCACACCGGTCGCGTAACCGAGATAGCAGTGCACCTCACCCTCGCCCTGCGGCTCGTAGAAACTCAGGGTGAGGTCCGCCTTCGCGACGCCCGTCGGCACAGCCACCAGCTCGCCGTGCCCGCCCTCCAGTTCGGAGAGCCGGGCCTGCTCGTGGTGCACCATGAGCACCCTCGGCCGCCAGCCGAGCGCGTTCGCGACGTCGTCGAAGGGCACGTCCTGGCGATCGAGCGCGGCGAGGTTGGTCCGCCGCACGCGCGCCAGCAGTTCGGGGACGCTCGGCGAGCCCGACACGTCCGTGCGGAGCACCACCGTGTTGAAGAAGCACCCGACGAGATCGGTGAGCGCCTCCTCGGTGCGGCCCGCGACGATCGTGCCGATCGGCAGGTCCGTTCCGGCTCCGTTCGCGGCGAGCACCGTGGTGAACGCCGCCTGCAGCACCATGAACATGCTGGCGCCATTGGCCCTCGCGGTCCGGTCGATCGCGGCGTGCAGTTCGGCGTCGAGCACGAACGGCACCACCCCCGCGCCACCGTCACCGCGTCCGCCTTCGCCGGGCAGCACCAGAGGCGGGGCGTCGCGCAGCGTCTCCCGCCAGTAGTCGAGCTGGGCCCGCCCCACCTCGGCTCGCAGCTGTCCGGACCACCGCGTGTAATCGGCGTAGGTCACCGGGAGCGGCTCCCACGCCGGTTCCTCCCCCGCCGATCGGGCCGCGTACGCGGTGCTGAGGTCCCGCATGAGCGGCACCACGGACCACTCGTCGACGGCAAGGTAGTGCATGGTCAGCAACAGGGCCTGTTCGGACTCGGCCTTCAGCAGGTGGATCCGCACGCCGGGCTCGTCGGGCCGCTGCGCCGCCAGCTCTGCCAGCCGTGCCTCGACGTCCACAACGGACTCCGCCATCAGCTCCGGTGGCTCACCGAGCCGCTGGCACCCGCCTTCGAACCGCGTGCGGAGCGGCTCGTGCCGCAAGGCCACGTCCTTCCACGCCGCCGCGAGCGCTTCGGCGTCGAAGCCGTCGCGCGAGCGCAGGGCGAGCGCGTGGTCGAAGCCGGGGTGCTCGCGGTGCAGTTTCCACTGCCAGCGCTGCACTGGCGCGAGCGGAACCGTCGCGGGACGTTCCCGGTGCACCAGTGCCGGCCGGTGCCGCGATCCCCCGGCCAGCTTGCCCGCGATCCCGGCGACGGTCGGCGCGTCGAAAACGTCCCTGATCGTCAGGTCGACCCCGAACGCCGAGCGGATCCGGCCCAGCAGCCGCATCGACGACATCGAATGCCCGCCCAGCTCGAAGAAGTCGTCGTGCACGCCGACGTCGTCCAGCCCGAGGATCTCGCCGAACAGCCCCGCGAGCACGCGCTGTTCCTCCGTCGCCGGGCGCGCGTCGCCCGTGAGCGACGCCCAGTCCGGCGCGGGAAGGGCGCGCCGGTCGAGCTTTCCGTTGGGCGTCAACGGAAGCGGGCCGTCGAGTCGCATCACGAGCGCCGGGATCATGTACTCCGGCAGCCGGGCACGCAGGTGCTCGCGCCAGTCGATGTCCTCGTCCGCCACGACATAGCCGGCCAGCCGCACGATGTCGCCCTTGCGGTCGGCGACAACGGCCGCCTGGCTGACGCCGGGGTGCGCGGTGAGCGCTGCCTCGATCTCGCCGAGCTCGATGCGGAAGCCGCGGATCTTCACCTGGCCGTCCACGCGGCCGAGGAAGTCCAGGTTCCCATCGGATCGCCAGCGCGCCCGGTCACCGGTGCGGTACATCTGGGAACCCGGAGCCCCGAACGGATTCGCCACGAACCGTTCCGCCGTGAGCCCGTGCCTGCCGAGGTACCCGCGGGCGAGTCCCCGGCCCGCCACGTACAGCTCGCCGACCACGCCCGGCGGCACCGGGCGCAGGTGCGCGTCGAGCACGTAGCAGACGGTGTTGGGGTCGGGGACGCCGATCGGCACCGGCCCCCGCCAGCCCTGCTTCGCGGGCCACAGCGTGGAGTTGACGGTCGCCTCGGTCAGCCCGTACGCCGCGATCAGGTTCAGCTTGCCCGCCCAGCGGTCGATCAGGTCCGGCGGCACGGTCTCGGTGCCGACCAGGATCGTCGACCCGCGCGGCAGCTCGGCCTCCGGCGGCAGCGCCGACACCAGCGACGGCGGCAGGATCAGGTGCGTCACCGCCTGCTCGCGCAGGAAGTCGGTGAGCGCCGTGCCCGCGACGCGCGCCTCCTCCGGGATCAGCACGAGCCGCCCGCCGTGACACAGCGCCATCGCCAGCTCGAACACGAACACGTCGAAGCCGATCGAGGCGAACTGCAGCACGTGCGAGGTCGGTTCGAGGCCCATGCGGTCGACAGCGGTCGCGACGAGGCTAGCGATGCCGTCGTGCGGCACGACGGTGCCCTTCGGCTTGCCGGTGGAGCCGGACGTGTAGATCACGTACGCCGCCTGGTCCAGCGAAGGCGCCGGAACGTCCACATCGGATCCGTCGCGGTCGATCTCGCCATCCAGCAACAACATCGGTGCGACGTCTGGGATCCGGTCCGCCACCGCCGGCGTGCCGACCACGAGCCGCGCGCCCGAGTCACCGATCAGGTAGGCGAGCCGCTCGGTCGGGTGTGTGAGGTCCAGCGGGAGGAACGCCGCGCCGAGCTTCACCGTCGCGAGCACCGTGGCGATCGTGTCGACCGACCGCGGCACGGCGACACCGACCACGCTCTCCTCGGCGACGCCGTGCTCGGCGAGCAGCCGCGCGATGCGGTTCGCCCGCTCGTTGAGCTGCGCGTACGTCATCTGGCGGTCGCGCTCCACCACGGCGACGGCCTCCGGCTGCTCGGCGACGTGCCGGGCGAACAGCTCCGGCAGCGACGCCTCGTCGACCACGCGCCCGGTGGCGTTGAAGCCCTCCAGAACCAGGTGCCGCTCGTCGTCGGTGAGCACGTCGACCTCAGCGATCCGCGACCGCGGTCGCTCCGCGACGGCGTCGACGAGCCTGCCGAGCCGCTCGCCGAGCCGCTCCACGGTCTCGGCGTCGAACAGTTCGGTGCTGTACTCGATGCGGCAGCTGACGCGCCCGGTGTCGAACCGCTCGGTGAAGCTGAACACGAGGTCGAACTTCGCCGTCTCGGTCGCGTACGGCACGAACTCCGCGCGCAGGCCGGGCAGCGTCAGCTCCCCGCCCGTGCGGCCGTGGTAGCCGACCATCACCTGGAACAGCGGGTTGCGCGAGAGCGAGCGGGCCGGGTTGAGCCGCTCCACGACGGCCTCGAAGGGCACGTCCGCGTGGGAGAACGCGGCGAGGTCGGTCTCCCGCACCCGCCGCACCAGCTCGGCGAAGCTCGGTGAGCCGGAAAGGTCGGTGCGCAGCACGAGCGTGTTGACGAAGAAGCCAACGAGGTCGTCGAGCGCCTCGTCGGCCCGGCCCGCGATGGGCGCGCCGAGCGGGATGTCCTCACCCGCGCCAAGGCGGTGCAACAGCGCCGCGACGGCCGCGTGCAGCACCATGAACATGCTTGCGCCGGTGTCCTGCCCGAGCGCGCGCAGCCGCTCGCACGTCGCTGGGTCCAGCTCGATCTCGAGGTCCGCGCCGCTGAACGTCGGTCGGGCGGGTCGTGACCGGTCGGTGGGCAGCTCCAGTTCCTCGGGGGATCCGTCCAAGGTGGACTGCCAGTAGGCGAGCTGATCCTCGCCGACCACGTCGAGCAGTCGCCGCTGCCACAGCGCGTAGTCGGCGTACTGCGCCGGCAGGGGGCTCCACTCCGGTGCGGTTCCCGCGGTGCGTGCGGCGTAGGCGGCGGAGAGATCGCGCAGGAACGGACGGTCGGACCACTCGTCGGTGGTGATGTGGTGCAGCAGAAGCACCACCACGTGGTCGTCGGCGGCGAGCCGCGCGATCGTGCACCGGATCGGCAGCTCCGTGGCCAGGTCGAACGGCCGAGCCACGGCCTCGCGCACGAACTCGCTCAGCGCCTGCTCGGTGGTTTCGCGAACCTCCACCGCCGGCTGGGCGTCCTCGACCACACGTTGGAAGGGCACGCCGTCGCGCTCGGTGAACACGGTGCGTAGTGCCTCGTGCCGGGTGACGACGTCCTCGAGCGCCGCCCGCCACGCGTCGAGGTCCAGCGCCCCGCGCAGGCGGACCACGAGCGGGAAGTTGTAGGCGGCGGAGGTCTCCGCCATGTTCTGGATGACCCACAGCCGTCGCTGCGCGGCGGAAGCAGGCAGCTCGGCGGGCCGGTCCTCGGCGGCGGTGAGCGCGGGCCGCGCGGGCCCACCGATCCGGCTCACCAGCTCGGCCACGGTCGGAGCCTCGAAAAGGTCGCGAATGGACAGTTCCGCGTCCAGTGCCGTGCGGGCCTTGCTCACCAGGCGCGTCGCGAGCAGCGAGTGCCCGCCGAGGTCGAAGAAGCTGTCGTCGATGCCGACGCCCTCGGCGCCGAGCAACTCGGCGAACAGCTCGCACAGCACCTCTTCCTCGTGGTTGCGCGGTGGCCTGCTCTCCCGCCCGGCATCGAGTGATGGGGCGGGCAGTGCCTTGACGTCGAGCTTGCCGTTGACGGTCAACGGCAGGTGGTCGACGGTCACGACCGCGGCCGGAACCATGTAGTCCGGCAGGCGTGCCTTGAGGTGCTCGCGCCAGTCGAACTCGCCATCGGCCACGACGTAGCCGACGAGGCGCTGTCCGTTGACGACCACGGCGGCGTGGGTGACGGCCGGGTGGTCGGCGAGCGCGGCCTCGACCTCGCCCAGCTCCACACGGTAGCCACGGATCTTCACCTGGTCGTCGGTGCGGCCGAGGAAGTCGATGACCCCGCTGCCCGGCCGCTGCCGCACGAGGTCCCCGGTGCGGTACATGCGGCCCGGTGCATAGGGGTTCGCCACGAACCGCTCCGCTGTGAGCCCCGGCCGGTTGTGGTAGCCGCGGGCGAGGCCCACGCCCGCGATGTAGAGCTCACCCGGGGTGCCGGGCGGTACGGGCCGCAGGAACGGGTCGAGGATGTAGGCGCGCGTGTTCCAGATGGGCTTGCCGACTGCGGGTGTCGGGCTGTCCGCTGTGGACGCGCCGAGGGTGTTGATCGTGTACTCGGTTGGCCCGTAGAGGTTGTAGCCGTAGGTGCCTTCGGTGTGCGCGAGCGTGTTCCACACGGCGTCGGAAACGGCCTCGCCGCCGAGCAACACGAGCGGCGGCACGTGGCCCTCGAGCAGGCCCTCCTCCAGCAGCAGCTGGGCGTACGTGGGTGTCACGTTGACGACGTCGATGCGGTGCTCATCGCAGTAGGAGACCAGCGCCTCGGCGTCGCGGCGCAGCTCCTCGTCGCAGACGTGCACCTCATGGCCCTCCACGAGCCACAGCAGCTCCTCCCACGACATGTCGAAGGCGAACGACACCGTGTGCGCGATGCGCAGCCGCCGCCCGCCCGCCGATTCGATGGCGGGCGCGAAGATCGCCTCCCGGTGGTTGAGCTGCATGTTCGTGAGCCCGCGATACGGCGTGACCACGCCCTTGGGCCGCCCGGTGGAGCCGGACGTGTAGATGACGTATGCGGGGTACTCCAGCCGTCCGGCGGCACCCTTGGCGAACCGAGACGAAAGCTCGTGGTCCCCGATCGGCTCCCCGGACACCCTCCGCAACTCCTCGACCACGTCCACGTGATCCAGCAGGACCCTGAAACTTCCCCCAAGGCCACCTTGGTTGCGTTGAACGCAACAAAGGTGGCCTTGGGGGGCGTCGAGCGGGGGCACGGTGGTTGCGGTGAGTAGGCAGAGGGGGTTCGTGTCCTCAAGCATGTGGGTGAGGCGCTCTGCGGGGTGGTCGAGGTCGAGCGGCAGGTACGCCGCGCCGGTGCGCAGCACCGCGAAGAGGGCCACCACCATGTCGATCGAGCGCGGCAGCGCGAGCGCCACCACCTGCTCCGGACCCGCGCCGCGCGCCAGCAGCAGCCGGGCCAGGCGGTTGATCCGCTCGTCCAGCTCGGCGTAGGTCAGCCGCTCGTCGCCGAACACCAGGGCCGTCTCGCCCGGCCTGCGCGCGGCCTGCGCGGCGAGCAGATCCGCGATCGTGTCGTCGCCGATCGGCCGCTCCGGCTGCCCGCGCAGCTCGGCGCGCTCGGCCTCGGTCAGCAGGTCGAGCGACGCGACCGGGGCCGTCACGTCGGCGGCGAGCCGTTCCAGCACGGTCGTGAACCGCTCCAGCACGCGACCCGCCTCGGCGGCGTCGAAGATGTCCGGTCGCGCGGCGAGGGTGACCCGCAGCCGTTCCTCCGGCGTCACGATCAGCGTCAGCGGGAAGTGTGTGCCATCCACATTGGACACCGACGTGATGCCATGCAGGTCGTGCAGCTGGGCCAGCCGCTCCTCACCATCGGCCGTGCGCAGCACGAACAGCGTGTCGAACAACCGCCGGTGCCCGGCCTCACGCTGCAGCTCACCGAGCCCGACGTACTCGTACGGCATGAGCGCCGCCCGTTCCGACTGCAGCCGCCGCAACAGCTCCAGCACCGACTCGCGCGGCTCGAACCGCACCCGCGAGGGCACGGTGTTGAGGAACATGCCGATCACGCTCGTCACGTTCGGCACCTCGGCCGGCCGACCCGCCACGACGGCGCCGAACACCACGTCCGGCCGCCCGACCATGCCCGACAGCACCAGTCCCCACGCCGCGCTGAGCAGCGTGTGCAGCGTCAGCCCGTGCCGGCGGGCCTCCTCGCGCAACCGGTCGCTGGTCTCCCTCGGCAACAGGGCGTCGTAGTCGGCCGGGATCACCGGGTCGCCGCCGCGGTCGGCCGAGGCGACGAGCGTGGGCTCCGCCAGCCCGCGCAGCGCCTGCCGCCAGGCCAGGAGCGCCTGCCCGGAGTCCTGCTGCCCGAGCCACGCGAGGTAGTCGCGGTACGAGCCCGGCGCGGGGAGCCCGGTGTCGTCGCCGGCCCGCTCGTAGAGGGCGAACAGCTGCTCCAGGAACAGCCACGCCGACCAGCCGTCCCACAGCACGAGGTGGTGTGTCACGACGAGCCGGTCGCGCCCGCCGGGCAACCGGAGCAGCAGCAGACGGCACAGCGGCGGGCTGGTGAGGTCGAACCGCCGCCGCCGGTCCTCGGCGAGCAGCCCGTCGAGGTCCTCCGGCCGCTCGGTGAGGTCCACCTCGGTCAGCGGCACTTCGGCACCGGTCACGATGAACTGCACCGGCCTCGGCAGCCCGTCACTGGCGAACCCGGCGCGCAGGCTCGGGTTGCGCGCCAGCAGCGACGCGCACGCGGCCCGCAGCCGGTCGGCGTCGAGCCGGTGGTCGAAGTCGAGCGACTCCTGCGACTGGTAGACGTCCACACCCTCGGCGTCGTACGTCGCGTGGAAGTACAGGCCCTCCTGCAACGGCGAGAGCGGCCACACGTCCTCGACGTCGGGCGCGGGCAGGCTCCTCCGCTCCGGCTCGGTGAGCTCAACGCTGCCCAGCTCGGCGGGGATCTCCCGCACGCCGTCCCCGGCGTGTGCCGCGAGCGCGGCGGGGGTCCGGTGCTCGAAGACATCCCTCGGCGAGACGTCGAGCCCGCGTTCCCGCGCCTGCGCCGACACCGCGATCGAGGTGATGCTGTCGCCGCCGAGCACGAAGAAGTCGTCGTCGACGCCCACCTCGGGCAGGCCGAGCACCGCCGCGACGATGTCGCACACGATCCGTTCCCGTTCGGTCCGGGGCCGCCGCGACGGCAGGGAGGACACAGTCACCAGTTCCGGTGCGGGCAGGGCGTTCTGGTCCAGCTTGCCGCTCGGCGTCAGCGGCAGGTCGTCGAGCACCACGAGCCCGCTCGGCACCATGCTCGCGGGCAGCTCCGCCTCGAGTGCCTCGCGCCACGCCTCGACAGCGGGCTCCCCGGACGGCACGACGTAGCCGACGAGCGCGCCGTCGCGGGCGACCACCGCGGCCCGCGCGATTCCGGGCAGCCGCGAGAGCGCGGACTCGATCTCGCCCAGCTCCACGCGATTGCCGCGGATCTTCACCTGCCGGTCGGTGCGCCCTAGGTACTCGATCGCCCCGTCGGCGCGCCGACGTCGGACCAGGTCGCCGGTGCGATAAAGGCGGCCGTCACCATACGGATTCGCCACGAACCGCGTCGCCGTGAGACCCGGCCGGTCGTGGTAGCCGCGCGCGAGCTGCACGCCCGCGAGGTACAGCTCACCGGGCACGCCGTCTGGCACGGGGCGCAGGAACTCGTCGAGCACGTACAGCCGCGTGTTCCACACCGGCCACCCGATGGGCACCGAGGCCCCGTCCGCGTCACCCTCGAACGGGAACCACGTGACGTCCACGGCGGCCTCGGTGGGCCCGTAGAGGTTGTGCAACGGCACCCCGGTCAGCTCCCGCCAGCGCGTCGCCGACTCGACCGGCAGCGCCTCCCCGCTGGAGAACACCCGCCGCAGGCTCGCTGCCCATCCGGCGTCCTTCACCACCTGCAGGAACGCGGCGAGCATCGACGGCACGAAGTGCAGCGTGGTGATGCGCTCGTTCTCGATCAACGAGGCGAGGTAGGCGGGGTCACGGTGACCGTCCGGGCGCGCGAGGACCACGGCCGCGCCCTCGAGCAGCGGCCAGAAGAACTCCCACACCGACACGTCGAAGCTCGACGGCGTCTTCTGCAGCACGCGGTCGTCGGCCGCGAGCCCGTAGTGCCCCTGCATCCACGCGAGCCGGTTGACGATCGCGCGGTGGGTCACCACCACGCCCTTGGGCCGCCCGGTGGAGCCGGACGTGTAGATCAGGTACGCGGGCTCGTCGGGCTTCGCGGTGACAACGGGTGAGTCGGCGACCGTCTCGTCCTCGCCGAGCACCACCCGCTCGATGTCGCCCGGCAGCTCCGTGCCCGGCAGGGTCACGGCGAGCCGCGCGCCGGAGTCGGCGAGCATGAAGGCGATGCGCTCGGCGGGGTAGTCGAGGTCCACCGGCAGGTACGCGGCGCCGGACTTGAGCACGCCCAGCAACGCGACCATCAGCTCGGCCGAACGCGGGACGGCCACGGCGACCAGCGACTCCGGAGCCGCTCCCCTGGCCCGCAACCTGCGGGCGAGCGCCTCGGCGCGGGCATCCAGGTCCGCATAGGACAGTCGCGTGTCCTCGAAGACCACGGCCGTGGCGTCCGGGGTGCGGGCCACCTGGTCCGCGAACAGCGACGCGAGCGTGCCATCGGGCACCGGATGGTCGGTCCGATCGGCGGTGGAGAGTTCAGCCTCCGTGCGAAGGTCGAGGTCGGCGACCCGCCGGTCCGGCTCGGTGAGCGCGGCGAGCACGCCGAGGTAGCGGTCGGCGATCTCGCGCGCACCGGCCTCACCGATGCGGTGCTTGAGCTCCAGTCGCAGCCGCTTCCCGGGGTGCGCTACGAGCGCGAGCGGGTAGTGCACGGCGTCGCGCACCTCCACGCCGGTGAACAGGCCCGGTTCCGAGTGCGCGGGCTGGTTCTCCACCACCACGAGCGTGTCGAACAGCTCGCCGGTGCCGCGCTGGAGGTCGGCGAGGGCGACGTGCTGGTGGTCGAGCAGCGCGGCCTGCTCCTGCTGCCAGCGCTCCAGTGCCGTGCCGAGCGAGTCACCGCCTCGCAGGCGCAGCCGCGCGGGCACGGTGTTGATGAACAGGCCCACCGCCGACTCGATGCCCTCGAGGTCGATACCCCGGCCGGAGACGGTGCTGCCGAACACCACGTCGGACCGGCCGGTGAGCCCGCTCAGCAGCAGGCCCCACGCGCCGTGCACCAGCGTGCTCAGCGTCAGCCCGCGGGAACGGGCCACCTCGGTCAGCGCGTTCGTGAGGTCCTCGGGGACGTCCACGACGACGCTGCCCGGCTCCTCAGCCGCGTGCTCCACAAGGCGGGTCGGTTCCACATCGGACAGGGCGGAACGCCAGGCGACCAGCGCCGCGTCGTGGTCGCGGTTCGCCAGCCACGCGAGGTACGGCCGGTGATCGGGCGCGGGCGGGAGATCGTCGGCGGCGACCTCGCGGAGCATGACCGACACCGACCACCCATCGGCGACGATGTGGTGCAGCGTGAGCACCAGTCGCGTGCCGCCCACCAGGGTGGCGCGCAGCAGCGGCGGCTCGGCGAGGTCGAAACCGTCGGCGCGGTCCGCTTCGAGCGCCGCCTCCAGTTCGGGCGCCTCTCGCCACGGCAGTTCCACGTGCTCGGGGATCCGCTGAACCACGCGGCCGTCGGGCAGCTGACGGAACCCGGCCCGCAGCAGCGGATGCCGGTCGAGCAGCCGCTGCAGCCTCGCCCGGAGCACCGAGGGGTCGACGCCCTCGGCGAGGTCGAGCACCTCCTGCACCACGTAGGAGTCGGTCTCGTCGAATCGCGAGTGGAAGTAGAACCCGCTCTGCAACGACGACACGGGCAACGCTGTGTCGTCCATGCCGTCCAGCTCCACCTCGCCCACCCGCGAGGGGGCTCCCGCGACCCCGGCGAGCGCGGCGACCGTGCGGTGGGCGAAGACGTCGCGGGGCGTCAGGGCCAGGCCGGCCTTGCGGGCCTCGGCGACGAGTCGGATCGCGACGATCGAGTCTCCGCCCAGCTCGAAGAAGCTGTCGTGCACGCCGACGCTCGGCAGGTCGAGAATCTCCGCGAACAGCGTGGCGAGCGTGCGTTCCCTCGGCGTCGTGGGTGCGGTGCCGCCCGCTAGGCCCGTCCAGTCGGGTGCGGGCAGCGCGGCCCGGTCGACCTTGCCGTTGGGCGTCAAAGGCAGCTCGTCGAGGCGCAGCACCACCGTGGGCACCATGTACTCGGGCAGGCTCTCCGCGACGAACGCCTTCGCCGCCTCGGGCTCCGCGTCGCCGACGACGTAGCCGACGAGGCGCCGGACCCCGCGATGGTCCTCACGTGCGACGACGGCGGCCTGCGCCACCTCGGGATGGCTCAGCAGCGCCGACTCCACCTCGCCGGGTTCGATGCGGTAGCCGCGGATCTTGACCTGGTTGTCCGAGCGCCCCAGGAAGTCGAGGTTCCCATCGGCACGCCACCGCACCCGGTCACCGGTGCGGTACATCCGGGCGCCCGGCGGGCCGAACGGGTCGGCCACGAACCGCTCCGCCGTCAGCGCGTGCCTGCCGCGGTAGCCGCGGGCGAGGCCCCGGCCGCCGACGTACAGCTCGCCGATCACGCCCACGCCCACGGGCCGCAGCGACGAGTCGAGCACGTAGGCCCTCGTGTTCGGGTCCGGTACACCGATCGGCACCGCGCCGAGCCAGTCCTGCTCCGCCTGCCACAGCGTCGAGTTGACGGTCGCCTCGGTCAGGCCGTACGCCGCGACCACGCGCATCCGCTTGGCCCAGCGCGTGATCAGCTCCGGCGGCACGGTCTCGGTGCCCACCACGAGCACGCCGCCCTCGGGCAGCTCGCACTCGGCCGGCAGCGCGGCGACCAGCGACGGCGGCAGGATCATGTGCGTGGCGCCCTGCGCGGTCAGGTATTCCGTGAGCTCGGGGCCCGCGACGCGCCGCTCGGTTGGCACGACGATGCTCCGCCCGCCGACGCACAGCGACATCGTGAGGTCCCACACGGCGACGTCGAAGCCGACGGAGGCGAACTGCGCGACGCGGCTCGTGGCGTCCACGCCGAGCCGCGCGATCGCGGTCTGGACGAGACTGCCGACGCCCTCGTGGGACACGACGACGCCCTTCGGCCTGCCCGTCGAGCCGGACGTGTAGATCACATAGGCGGCCTGGTGCAGCGCGATCGGCAGGCCCAGGTCACTGTCGTCGTACGCGGCCAGCCGTTCGTGATCCACAGTGGACAGTACGAGCTTGGCTCCCGCGTCGGCCACCATGTAGTCGAGCCGCTCGCGCGGGTGGTCGGTGTCCAGCGGCAGGTATGCCGCTCCCGCCTTGAGCACGCCGAGCAGTGCGACCACCAGATCCGCCGAGCGGGGCAGCGCGACGCCGACCACGTCCTCCGCGCCGACACCCCGGGTGCGCAGCGAGCGGGCGAGCCGGTTGGCCGCGGCGTTCAGCTCGGCGTAGGTGAGCCGCTCGTCCTCGCACACCACCGCGACCGCGTCCGGTGTGCGACGCACCTGCCGCTCGAAGGCATCGGGCCAGGTCAGCTCGTCGACCTCGCACTCGTCGGCGCCGAGGCCCTCGAGCAGGCGGGTGCGTTCCTCCGAGGGCAACAGCTCGATCGCGCCGAGCGGGCGCCCCGGACCCGCGACCATCGCGTCGAGCACGGCGAGGAACCGGCGCTCGTGCTCGGCGAGCTCGGCGTCGTCACACGCGCCGTCCAGCTCGATCAGCAGGCCGTAGTCGGCCCAGCGCTCGCAACACGTGATGGAGAGGTCGGTGACGGGGCCGAGCGCCAGGTCGCGGAAGTCGGCGGCGGCACCGGCGAACGTGAGGTCCCTGCCGAAGCTGATGAAGTTGGCGGTGGGTCCGATGAGCTGCGCGAGCCCGTCGGCGAATCCCAGCTCGCGGGCGAGGTCCTCGCCTCGGTAGCGGCCGTGTGCCGTGAGCGCGGCGATGCCCTCGTCCACGGCGGCGATCAGGTCCGAGGGCGTGGTCCACGGCCGCACGGTGAGCCGCAGCGGCAGCACGTTGGACGCCATGCCGGGCACCACGCGCGTCTCCGGCTCGGGCCGCGCCGCCACCGGTACGCCGAGCACGACGTCGGAGGCGCCCGTGGCGCGGTGGGTGTAGGCGGCGACGGCCGCGAGCGCAACGCGAGACAGCCGCTGTCCACACCGGACGCCCAGCTCGCGCAGGGCGTCGGTGCGCTCGCGGGACAGCTCGACCGTCCGGCGGCGCACCTCGGCGCCGGGCGCGCGGTCCAGCAGCCGTGCTGGCTCCGGCCGGTCGGCGAATCGCTCGTGCCAGAAGGACCGGTCCACTGTGTACCGCTCGGATCCGCGGTACGCGGCGTCCGCGTCGGCGAGCGCCGACAGCGGGCCGAACCGGTGCCCCTCGGCCCCCGCGTAGAGGTCACCCGCCCGCTGCGTGACGAGCAGACAGCCGTAGGCGTCCATCACCAGGTGGTGGTAGCGCTGGTACCACCAGACCCGCTCGCGGAGCAGCAGCAGCGCGTGGGCGAACACCGGGCCGTGTTCGAGATCGGTGACGGCCCGCCGCTCGCGGCGCATCCACTCGGTCGCCGCGGCGGCGGGATCGGCCTCACCGCGGAAGTCGAGCACGCGCGGCGCCGGGTCCGCCGGCGCCGGAAGCTGCCGGGGCGTTCCCCCGACGTCGGCGAAGCGCACGTGCACGCTCTCGGTCTCCGCGATCGCCTTAGCCACGGACGCGGAGAGCCGGTCGAGGTCCACCTGGCCCGTGATCTCCAGATACCAGGCGATGTTGTAGACCGGATCGTCCGGCGCGATCTGCTGGGCAAGCCAGATTCCGGACTGAGCACTGGTGAGCGGAACACCCGACATCGGGGGGAACGCCTTTCGACTACGAGTCGGCGGTCAGCCGAGGCACCATCTGATCGATGGCGTACGGGATCGACAACACGGTGTTGAACGAGAACGCGGCGCCGATGTCCGGGTTCTCGTACGGCACGAACAGGTCGCGGCCCTCCTGGTGCACCTTCAGCTTCTGGTACAGCGGCTCCGCCTTGATGCGGTTGTTCGCGTCCTCGCTGGAGGTGACCCACACGAGCCGGTCGACGTCGAGCACGGTGAGCCGCTCGGAGCTGAACTCAGCGGCGTTCATACCCTGCTCGGCCATCCGGTCGATCTCGTCCTTCAGCTTGAAGCCCATCTCCCTGAAGAAGATCGCCTTCGGGTCGGTGCTCGTGAAGGCGGCGTAGGTACCGGCCTGGAAGCTGTCGGCGACGGCGATGGTCTGCTGCGCGAATTCGGGGTGGTTGCGGCGCACCTCCGCGTAACGCTGGTCCATCTGCTCGATGAGCTGGTTCATCTTGTCTTCCTGGCCGAGCGCCTTGCCGATCGGGCGCGCCATGTCCTGCCACGGCGCCGCGTAGTCCGGGTACTTCTTCGGCTGCGCGACCACGGGGGCCAGCTCGGACAGCGTGTCGTACTGCTGCTTGGTCATGCCCGAGTACTGCGCGATGATCACGTCGGGGTTGAGGTTCGCGACCGCTTCCATGTTGTAGCTGTCGCGCTCGCCGACGATCGTGGGCTTCGTGTCGCCCCACAGGTCCTTCGTCCACGGCCACTTGCCGTAGGGGCGCTCCTTGAACCAGTCGACCACGCCGACCGGCTTGACGCCCAGTGCCAGCACGGCGTCCTGATCGGACAGTCCGAGCGTCACCACCCGCTCGGGCTTCTCGGTGATCTCCGTCTTGCCGTACTTGTGCTCGATGGTCACCGGGAACGCGCCGCTCTGGGCCGCGGGCGACGAGTCACCGGCGTTGCCGGAGCCGTCACCGGAGCTGCCACAACCGGCCAGCACCACACCCAGCACCAGCGCCAGCAACGCCGCCGGCAGGCGCACCCGCGCCTTCGCGGGCCTGAGGGAAATGGGGGACATCGGGGCTACCTTCCTGTTTTCTTCCTCATGCGGACCGTGGTCCGCTCACCGCGTACTCCGCGGCAGGCTTGTCGGTTCCCCCAGTGGCGCGCCTGCCGACGATCGAGCGAAGGATGTCGCCCGACCGCACGGCGTTGTTGGACAGCAGCGACGACGTGATGCCGTGCGTGTGCTCGGTTCCGCCGCCCTGCAGGTAGATCCCGCCCCTGATCGCGGGCGCGGTGCCGAGCCGGTAGTCACGCTCGACCCTCGGCCTGCCCTCCTCGTCACGGAGGCAGTGCGTGGCGAGGTCGCCGAGCAGCGCCGAGACGTCACCGCAGCGGTAGCCCGTCGAGTAGACGACGATGTCCGCGTCCAGCACGGTCTTCTCGCCCGAGGTGAGCGACTCGATCGTCGCGCGCACGCCGTGCTCGTTCTCCACGATCTCCACGGGGCGCGACACGTTGAAGATGCGCAGCCGCTCGTTGCCGAGCACCTTCTCCCGGTACAGCCGCCGGTAGAGGTCGTCGATGAGGTCGAGGTCGACCACGGAGTAGTTGGTGTTGGCGTGGTAGCCCATGATCCGCTGCTTGACCTCGTCCGGCGCCGCGTAGAACTCGTCGACCGACTCGGGGTCGAAGATGCGGTTCGCGAAGGCGCTGTCGTCGGACGGGCTGTAGCCGAAGCGGGAGAACACCGAGCAGACCTCGGCCTTCGGGAACCGCTCGTGCAGGAACGCCGTCACCTCGGCCGCGCTCTGTCCCGCACCCACCACGACGAACCGGGACGCCTCGTCGACCTCGTCGATCCGGTGCAGCAACTGGCTGTTGTGCCAGACGCGGTCCGACACCTCGACCCCTTCGGGAAGGTACGGCCGAAGTCCCGTCGCCAGTACGAGGTTGCGCGCGCGGTAGACCTCACCGTCGCCTGCCACCACGTCGAAGTAGGCCACGTCGCCGCCGTCGTACACCGGTCGCACCGCGACCACCTCGTGGGCGTACGAGACCATGTCGTCGACCCGCGCGGCGGCCCACTCGAAGTAGTCGTGGAACTCGACGCGCAGCGGGAAGAGGTTCTTGTGGTTGACGAAATCGATCAGCCTGCCCTGTGCGTGCAGGTAGGACAGGAAGCTGAAGTCGCTGGCCGGGTTGCGCAGGGTGACGAGGTCCTTGAGGAACGACACCTGCATGGTGGCGTCCTCGATGAGCATTCCGCGGTGCCAGCCGAATCGTTCCTGCCGTTCCAGGAAATGAGCGGTCACCGTGTCGGAAGTGCCCGAATTGTGCTCGGCCACCGCGATCGCCAGCGCCAGGTTGGACGGTCCGAAACCCACTCCTACCAGGTCGTAGACCGGTGTTCCCTCCTGCAGCTCTGCCTGTGACATACCTGTCCCATCGCCGATTTCCAGCCAGACGCAGGCAACCCTAACCTAACTTAGGTGTGCCTCAGTTAGTCTTTTCGAGGGTGATCCTCATCCCCCGCTCAGCCCTTGCTTTGTTAGGCAAGCCTTGCTTCACTAAGGCCGTTTGCCGTCGAGGACACGGAGGGGCCGATGCGGGTCGTCATGTTCGGTTACCAGACGTGGGGCCACCGGACCCTGCGGGCGTTGCTGGACTCGGAGCACGAGGTGGCACTCGTCGTCACCCATCCGAAGTCCGACCACGCCTACGAACGGATCTGGGCCGACTCCGTCGCCGAGCTGGCCACCGAGCACGGGGTGGAGGTGGTGCTGGCGAACCGGCCCGACGACGCGCTCACCGCCAGGCTGCGCGAGGTCCAGCCCGACCTCATCGTGGCCAACAACTGGCGCACGTGGATTCCACCGGAGATCTTCACGCTGCCCACGCACGGCACGCTGAACGTGCACGACTCGCTGTTGCCCGCCTACGCGGGTTTCTCGCCGCTCATCTGGGCGCTCGTCAACGGCGAGCGGGAGGTCGGCGTCACCGCCCACATGATGGACGGGGAGCTGGACGCGGGCCCGATCGTGCTCCAGAAGGCCGTCGAGGTCGGGCCGCGCGACACCGCGACGGACCTGTTCCACAAGACCGTCGACCTCATCGAGCCCGTTGTGTCCGAATCGCTCGCGTTCATCGCGGCGGGTCGCACCGACTGGACCCCGCAGGACCGGACGAAGGCGAGCTTCTTCCACAAACGGTCCCTCGAGGACAGTCGCATCGACTGGACGTGGCCCGCCGCCGACATCGAGCGGCTCGTCCGCGCGCAGTCGGACCCCTACCCCAATGCGTTCACCTTCTACAAGGGCGAGCGCATCCGGGTGCTGGAGGCGTCAGTGTCGCAGGGCCGCTACGGCGGCACGCCGGGCCGCGTGTTCATCCCGGAGGGCAAGGGCGTGGTGATCGTCGCCGGCGCCGACGCGCGGTTCGGGCGGAACCACGGTCTCGCGATCGAACGCGTGCGGACCGACGACGGCACCGAGTACGCGGCCACGGACTTCTTCACGAGGATGGGCGGCTACCTCACGTCGCACTGAAGGCCTTCCCAGCCTCGGGCTCGCGTGGGCAGCCCAGCTGCGGTGAAGGCCACCATGCCTGCGTGGAATCAAACGCAGCGGCGCGGAGCGCCTCCGGTTGGGTGGTGGTGGGAGACGGGCGGGCGCAGGCATGGTGGCCTTCACTGCGGTCAGCGGGGAGGTGCCTGGAGGCGGACGAGCATCTTGCCCGTGTTGGCCCCGGCGAGCAGGTCGAGGAACGCCTGCGGGGCGTTGCGGATGCCGTCCACGACGGTCTCGGAGTACTTGAGCCTGCCGTCCGTGACCATCGGGGCGACCTCGGCGAGGAACTCCGGACGCAGGTGCTGGTGATCGCCCACCAGCATGCCGCGCATGGTAAACCGCTTCGCGATGATCTGGGAAAGGTTGCGCGGCGCGGGAGTCGGCTCGGTGGCGTTGTACTGCGAGATCATGCCGCACACCACGATCCGGCCGTGCAGGTTCAGCGAGTCGATCGCGGCTTCCAGGTGCTCGCCGCCGACGTTGTCGAAGTACACGTCGATGCCGTCGGGAGCCGCCTTGGCGAGCTGGTCCGTCACCGGCGCGTCCTTGTAGTTGAACGCCGCGTCGAAGCCCAGCTCCTCGGTCAGCCAGCGCACCTTCTCCGCCGAGCCCGCGCTGCCGATCACGCGCTTCGCGCCCCTGGCCCTCGCGAGCTGTCCCGCCACGGAACCCACCGCGCCGGCGGCACCGGACACGAACACGGTGTCGCCCTCGCGCAGCCCAGCCACGTCGAACAGGCCCGCGTAGGCCGTGAGCCCGGTCAGCCCGAGCACGCCGAGGTACGCCGTGACGGGTGCGGCGTCCGGGTCGACCTTGGCCGCGTGCTTCGGCTCGAGCACGGCGTGGGTGCGCCAACCGAGGCCGTGCAGCACCGTGTCGCCGGGCGCGAACCCGTCCACATCGGACTCCACGACCTCGCCGAGCGCGCCGCCGTGCATGACCTTGCCGACCTCGTACGGCGGCGCGTAGGACTTGGCCGAGCTCATCCGCCCGCGCATGTACGGGTCGACCGACAGCCACGTGTTACGCACCAGCAGCTGCCCCGGTCCCGGCGCGGGCACGTCGACCTCGGCGAGGTCGAAGTTCTCGAGCGTCGGCGCGCCGTGCGGGCGCGACGCCAGCCGGATCTCGATCGCACTCATGAGCTCTGCCGCACCTCCCGGTCGAGGTTGGCGAGCACCGAGTCGTAGATGCGCTTGAGGCCGCCGGGCGCGAAGGTCTTCTCGAAGAAGCCACCGATCCCGCCCGCGCCCTCCCACGTGGTCTCGATGCGCACGAGACTGCGCGGGCCCGCCTCCCGCACCGTCCACGTCGTGACCATGCTCGAGTTGGCGTCGGTCTCGACGAGCGTGCCCGGCTCCGGCTCGCTGACGGTGGCCGCGACGTCGCGCACCCTCTTGGACGTGGCCTGCAGCTTCCACTTCGCGGTGGTGCCCTCGCCCGTGCCGCCCTCGGTGACCTCGTAGTCGCGGTACTGCTCGGGGAGGATCTTCGGCCTGGTGTCGGAGTAGTCGGCGACGAGCTGGCGCACCTTGTCGGCGGGCGCGTCGATCGTGCGCTCAGCGGTGGCCGTGACCTTGCCCATGGGAATCCCTTCTCGGATCAGTTGGCGAGTCCCTCGATCACCTCGGCGCCGGGCAGCGAGGCCAGCAGCGTGCCGGTGACCAGGAGCTTGCTTCCTCGGATGCCGCTGCCGATCACCAGCTCCGGTGAGTCGGCAACGGCCTTGTCCACCAGGATCGGCCAGCCCTCGGGCAGCCCGATCGGGGTGATGCCGCCGTACTCCATCCCGGTGAGCTCGGTGGCCTCGGCCATCGGCGCGAACGAGGCCTTGCGGACGTCGAGCCTGCGCCGGATGACGTTGTTGACGTCGGCGCGGGTGGTGGCCAGCACCATGGCGGCGGCGTAGCGGGCCTCCCCGCCCCGCTTGCCCGCCACGACGACGCAGTTGGCCGAGGCCGACAGCGGGGAGGAGTAGGCGGCGCAGAACTCGGCGGTGTCGGCGAGGCCGGGGTCGATCTCGGCGAGCCCCACCGGCTCGGAGATCGCGGTGAGTGCCTTGGCGACCGGCTCCGCGACGAGGTCGGTGCGCTGCGCGGCAGGCACCACGGTCAGTGTTCCAGCGATGCTCCAGTTGCTCACGAGAGCAACGGTACTCAGCGTCCCGGCGTCACCAGCTCTGGCCGCCCCGCTGCACCTCGATCAGCTTGGGGCGGACGTCGACGAGGTAGACGAGCGAGGCGACGATTCCCGCCAGCCAGAAGATCATGCCGGCACCGTAGAAGCCGAACAGCAGCATGGCGGCGGTCGACCCGCCGGTGATGGCGAGCCAGACAGGCTTGGTCATGCGGTCGGCCGCGGTGTAGGCGTCCGATCTCTGCAGGAGGGCGTGGGCGAACGCGACCAGGCCAGCCAAGGTCCCGGCCCAGTCGATGACCCAGACGATCCATAGCGCGAGGAGCGGCACCCCACCAGACTACGTCAGCGGCTCAACCCGGCCAGGGCGTGTCCGGTGACCCACGCCTCTCGAGCGGGGACCGGCGTGGTGCCCGGCGAGGCGGAGGGCAGGCGGCACCGGGCGTCCCCGGCCTGCCCGGCAACGTGGCCGGCCGCCACGCCGGGCCTCGCGCGCCAGGCAACGGGCGTTGCCGGAAACGCCAGTGCCCCGGCACCCACCTGGCGGGTACCGGGGCCCTGCGACGTGCGGTTACTTGGTGTTGTTCTTCGGCGCGGTGCTGCCGCCCGCCGGCTTCTTCGCGGCCGTGCTGGTGGTGCGCCGGGTGGTCGCGGTGCGCGGCGTCGCCTTGGTGGTGGTCTTCGGCGACGCGGGCGAGGCCTCCTCGATCTTGTCGGCCACGTCACTGCTCACCTGCTCGACCTTGGCGGCGGCGTCCTCGACCTTGATCGCGGCCTCCTCACCGGCTTCGCGAGTGCGGCCGGTCACGCGGGAGAGGACCTCGTCGACGCGCTCCCGCACGTCGTGGGAGAGCTCGTCGACCCGGCCCTGCGCGGTCTGCAGAGCCTCCTCCAGCTGCTCCACGTTCTTCTTGACCTGCGGCTGGGCGAGGAACTTCTCCCACGTCTGCTCACCGGACTCGGCGAGCTTGTGGTACAGCTTCAGCGCGGCCTCGGTGTACTCGTCGAGCAGCTTGCGCAGCTCGGCCGGGTCGAGGCGCTCGCGCAGCGTGTCCACGTCGGAGGGCAGCTCCTCGATGTTGCGACGGGCGACCTCGCTGCTCTCGTTCACGCGCTCCTTGGCCTTGCCCACCGCGTCGGTGACGGCCTGGCTGGCGAGCTGGCCCGCGCCCAGCGCGGCCAGCAGGGAGGTCTTGACCTGCTCGAAAGCGGTGTTGAGGATCTTGCGGACGTCCTCGGAACTGGCATTCGCCATCGTGCTCACTCCTTGAGTTCGGGTTCGTTCTCGGTCTCGGCTTGCTCGGCTGCGCTCTGGCTGTTCTGGCTGTTCTGCCTTCGGAACGACTCGTACACGTCCAGCAGCACCTGCTTCTGGCGCTCGGACAGCTCGGCGTCGGCGCGGATCGCGTCCGGCACCGGCCCCCCTGCCGGCAGGTCGAGAATCCCCGCCTGCACGTAGAGCGCCTCCGCCGAGATTCGCAACCCCTTGGCGATCTGCTGCAGGATCTCCGCACTCGGTTTGCGGACCCCGCGTTCGATCTGGCTCAGGTACGGGTTGGAAACGCCCGCCAGCTTCGACAGCTGTCGCAGGGAGATCTTGGCGGTGTTGCGCTGCTGGCGGATGTAGGCGCCGATGTCGCGGCCCAGGTCGGCCACCTTGTCGATCGGCCCTGTCGCACCGTTGCCATCCACCGGTGGTTCTTCGGTCAAGCTCCGTGCCACCTCCTTGCGACACCACCAACGGTACGCGCGAGTGCTAGCTATTGCAAGCACTCTGCTTGCAGCCACTCGATCGTCGCAAGCACTACTCTTACGAGATGAGCTCCGCGGCTCGAGAGCGAAGACGCCTCGCGGAACGGCTCCGCCGCGATGGCGCACTGACCGATCCCTGGTGGATCGACGCTTTCCGCCGGGTGCCCCGGCACGTCTTCCTCCCCCGGTTCTTCGTCCCGAAGGGGCCGCTCTGGGCCGCGCTCGACCGCGACGACCCCGGCTGGCTCACCACCGTCTACTCCGACAGCGTGCTCGTGACCCAGCTCGACGACGACCCCGAGCGCTGGACTGTCGCCCGCCGCGAGGGCCCGGTGACCGGCACGCCGACGTCGTCGTCGAGCATGCCCGCGATCATGGCCGTGATGCTGGAGGAGCTGCGGGTACGCGACGGCGACCGCGTGCTCGAGATCGGCACCGGCACCGGGTACAACGCCGCACTGCTGTGCCACCGCCTCGGAGACGCGAATGTGTCCACAGTGGACATCGACCCGGCACTGTCGCTCGCCGCGAAGGCCGCGCTCGCCGCGATCGGCTACGCACCGGAGTGCGAGGTCGCCGACGGTGAGAAGGGGTTCGAACCGGGCGCGCCCTACGACCGCGTGCTCTGCACGTGCTCGGTCTCGCACATCCCGCCCGCGTGGCTTGAGCAGACGCGACCGGGCGGGCTGGTGCTGACCACGCTCAACCGCCCGATCGGCGCGGGGCTGATCCGCCTCGTCGCCGGCGAGGGCGCGACGGGCGAGGGCGAGGTGCTCGCCCGCGACGGCCGCTTCATGCCCATGCGCGCGCACCGGCTCGCCGACAGCACCGCGGTACTGCGCCATCGCGGGCCGCCCTCCGCGAAGGGTGTGACCACGCTGTCGCTGGACACGGTCCTGGACCCGGCGAGCCCGTTCGAGTTCTTCGTGAGCCTCGAACTGCCCGGCGTCACGGCGGCGTTCGACCCGGACGGCGGGGACACGTGCTTCCTCGTGCACCCCGACGGCTCGTGGGCAGGCCACCGCACGGTCAACGACGAGTTCCTGGTGGAGCAGGGCGGCAGGCGCAGGCTGTGGGACCTCGTCGAGCACGCCTACGAGCGCTGGCGGTCGCTCGGCCGCCCGGCGCGCGAGGAGTTCCGGGTCAGCGTTTCAGGGCAGCGCCAGGAGATCCGCTTCGGCGAGCAGCGCTGGCCACTCGCCTGACCCACGCGGCGACGTGGTCCACGGCGGCTTCCAGCGGGGCGTCGGTGGTGTCGAAGAGTGCCACCGGAGGGGACATCGTCGCCGCCTCGGCGCGCAGCCAGTCGTTGAACTCCAGCATCTCGGCGATGCGCGGCTCGTCCCATTCGCGCCACGCCGGCCTCGCCCGCAGCCGCGCGGTGAGCACCTCGGGCTCGGCCACGAGCGCGAGGTAGTGGATGCCGGAGAAGAACACCCGCTCCGGCAACGGTTCGAACTCGGGCGGCACCACCGTGCCGCACAGCACGACGGGCCGCCCGTTCTGGTGGATCATCGCGGCCATCCGCAGCCACGTGGAGCGGAACAGGGGATGCCCGTCAACGTCGTCGCGGAGGCCGCCGGTCCACAGCACGTCCTGCTCCAGCACAACGGCCTCGCCCGCGAGGCGCCGCGCGAGCGCGGGCCCCACGGTCGACTTGCCGCCGCCACTCGGGCCGGTCAGCGCGAAGAGGGGCAGCCGATGGAACGCCCAGCGGTGCTCGCACCGCAGGCACACCAGCCGCCCCTGCTCCACGGTCGGAACGTCGGCACGGTCGCCGCACCCCGGGCAGATCTTCAGGTCGAGCAAGGTCGTTCGATCAGCCGAAGAGGTTCTCGATGAAGCTGCGCTTGCGGTGGCCCTTCCCGTGGCCGTAACCGTGCCCGCCGTAGGGACGCGGCGAGTCGCGGTACCCGCCGTGCCCGCCATGACCCCCGTACGGGCGCGGGGAGTCCCGGTAGTGGCCACCGCCGTGGCCGCGGTAACCACGGGGCGAGTCGGCGTAGTGCTTCGTCGGCCCGTGGCCGCCGGAGCCCTGGTACGGCGGCGGCGCACCAGCGGGACCTCCGTAGTAGGCGTTCTCCGCGCTGACGATCTGCTCCAGCTCACCGCGATCGAGGAAGATGCCGCGGCAGCCGTTGCACTGCTCGATGTGGATGCCGCTCTTGTCGACCGTCGTCATGTGGTTCTGGCACTTGGGACAAATCACGGATGACAGATTACGCATATCCGCCTGCCTCGGCGGCGATCCCGCGCAACGCCGCGAGCACGGCCGCGACGGGCGGTTGTCGCGCGCTGCCCGCCCTGACCGCCACGGACACCGTCCGCTCCACGCTCGGCTCGCTGACCTCGCGCAACACGACGTCGGCCGACAGCGACTCGAAGGCCAGCCTCGGCACGAGCGACACCCCGAGCCCGGCCTCCACGAGCGCGAAGATCACGGTGTAGTCGGAGCTGGTGAAGTCGAGCCTCGGCACGAACCCCGCCACGCCGCACGCCCGGCGCAACAGCTCGTGCAGGTCGTCGTCCCGGTCGGCTGCGATCCACGGTTCGTCGGCGAGCCGGGCCAGCGGGAGCGGGCCCTCGCCGTCGTCAAGGCCCGCGGGCAGCGCCGCGAGCAGCGGCTCCCGCAGCAGCGGCACCGTCTCCACGCCCGGGTCGCGCAGCTTCGGCAGGAGGCTGTAGCCGTAGACGAGCGCGAGGTCGACGTGGCCCGCCTTGACGGCGGCGACGGCCTCCGGCATCGGCAGCTCGGTGAGCCGGACC
The DNA here is from genome assembly GCF_005146945.1 of Prauserella endophytica. GTDB lineage: Bacteria > Actinomycetota > Actinomycetes > Mycobacteriales > Pseudonocardiaceae > Prauserella_A > Prauserella_A endophytica. The sequence goes on along the minus strand of NZ_SWMS01000001.1, from coordinate 644,506 downwards.
CGGAGGTCGGGGTGCTCGGCGCGGCAGCGCGCGATCGCTCCGGGCACGAGCGCCCTGGCCGCGGTGGGAAACGCCGCCAGCCGCAGCACCCCGCTGACGCTGGAGGCCAGTTCGGCGACGCCAGCCCTCGCCGCCTCCAGCCCGGCGAGGATGCCCTCGGTGTGCTCGACGAGCACGCGCGCGGCCTCGGTGAGCACGAGCGTCCGCCCGTCGCGGACGAGCAGCCTGCTGCCGACCTCGCGTTCCAGCAGGGAGAGCTGCTGGGACACCGCCGACGGCGTCAGCGAGCAGGCGCGGGCGGTCGCGGCGATCGTGCCGTGCTGTGAGAGCTCCCTCAGCAGCCGGAGCCTGCGCACGTCGTACAACTCGGCGGGCATGTAGAAAAACTAACTCCGACCCTGAGGAATCGTCACTGGTTCTTACGCCGCGGCGCTCGCATCCTGACGTCGTGATCCCCGAATCCCGAGTCGCCTCACTGCGGGCGCGGATGGCGGAGCACGGCCTCGACGCCGTCGCGCTCGCCAGCCCCGAGCTGATCTACTACCTGACCGGCCTCGACCACCACGGCTACTTCGCGTTCACGCTGCTTGTGGTGCCGAGGGACGGCGATCTCGCGCTCGTGACGCGCGAGATGGAGCGGCCGACCGTACGCGCCCAGGTGCCGCAGTGCCGCCACGTGACCTTCGGCGACGGCACCGACCCCGCGACCGCGGTGGCGGGCGCGCTCGCGGACGTGCCTGCGGGTGGCCGCATCGCCACCGAGGACGCGGCGATCTTCTTCCCGCCCGCCATCCACGCTCGCGCCCGCCTCGCGCTGCCGGGACGGCGGTGGACCGACGCCACGCCGCTGCTCACGGGCACGATGGCGGTGAAGACGGCCGACGAGGTGGAGCTGGTGCGCGCGGCCGCCGCGATCTCCGACGCCGCGATGGCGGCCGGGACGGCGCGCGCCCGCGAGGGCACCGCCGAGCACGACGTGGCCGCGGCCGTGCACCACGCGCTCTACTCCACCGGAGGGCAGCAGCCTGGCTTCGTCCCCATGATCCGTCCACTGTGGATGCTGGAACAGGAGCACGTGTCGTGGGGGCCGCGCACGCTCACCCGCGGCACGGGCCTGTTCCTCGAACTGTCGGGGTGCGTCCGGCGTTACCACGCGCCGCTGAGCCGCACGGTCTACGTCGGCGACCCACCCGAGGGCGCGGCGGAGGCGCACGCGGCCGCGCTCGCGGGACTGGAGGCCGCGCGCGCGACGCTCCGGCCGGGAGTGCGCACGGGCGACGTGTACGCGGCCTGGCACGCGGCGGCGGGGGTGACCGTGCCCCGGCACCACTGCGGCTACCTCGTCGGCATCGGGTTCCCGCCGAGCTGGGTCGGTGGTGGCGAGGTGCTCGGCATCCGACCCGGCGGCGACACCCGCGTGCGGGCGGGCATGACGTTCCACCTCATGTCGTGGGTGCCTGGCCATGTCGTCTCCGACACCGCGCTCGTCACGAGCGAGCACACCGAGTTCCTGACCCGTACCTCCCGCGACCTCACGGTGGTGAGCTGACGATGCGTATCACGGCGATCCGCGCGACCCCGGTGGCCGTGCCGTACCGCGCCGAGGAGATCTGGGCGTTCGGCAGACGGCGCGGCCAGGTGAGCGTGCTCGTCGAGGTGGAAACCGACGAGGGCGTCACGGGGCTCGGCGAGGCGGCCGCGTACCCGTCGGCGGACATCGTGCTCGCGGTGCTGCGCGGCATCGAGCCGCTCGTGCTCGGCGAGGACCCGTTCGCGGTGGAACGGCTGGTGCGCCGGATCGAACTGGTGGGCACGTGGCACCACTTGAAGGCGACGAGTCCGGCGATCGCGGCGGTGGAGATGGCGTGCTGGGACCTCGCGGGCAAGGTGTGCGGGCAGCCGCTGGTGAACCTGCTGGGCGGACGGTTCCGCGACCGCGTCGAGTGCTTCTACTACGTCGCGCGCGGGGAACCGGAGCAGGTGGCCGCCGAGGCGCGGCTCGCGGTGAAGTCCGGTTTCTCCACCTGCTACCTGAAGGTGGGCTCCGACGACCCGCATGCCGATGTCGAGCGCGTGGAAGCGCTGCGCGACGGCGCGGGACCCGAGGCACGGCTGCGCGTGGACGCCAACGAGGCGTGGGCGCCGGGCACGGCGGTGCGCGTGATCGGCGAGCTGGCGCGGTTCGGGCTCGAGCTCGTGGAGCAGCCCGTGTCGGGACGGAACCTGGCGGAAATGGCCTACGTGCGTAGCCGGATCGACGTGCCGCTGCTGGCGAACGAGGCGAGCTGGACGCGTTTCGACCAGCTCGCGGTGATCAGAGCGGGGGCGGCCGACGCGCTGTCCGTGGACAACCAGCTGGACGGCGGGCTGCTGAACCTCAAACGATCGGCCGGTATCGCGGAGGCCGCCGGGCTGCCGGTGGTCAAGCACAGCCTCGGCGAGCTGGGCGTGGCGCTGGCGGCGGCCGTGCACGCGATCGCGGCGACGCCGAACTTCACCTACGCCAACCAGGCGTACGGGGCGCTGCTGGCCGACGACGTGACGGTGGGCTTCGGCGGCGGGATCGACGGATACGAAGGGGGCCGCGTCCCGGTGCCGACGGCGCCCGGCCTGGGCGTGACCCTCGACGCGGATCGGGTCGCCCGCTACGCGGAGCTGTACCGCGCGGAAGGCGCGAGCTTCGCCTTCACCGACTCCTTGGCGCTGACGCGCTCGCACGCCCTCCCCAAGTTCTGAGAACGCTCCCCAAGGCCACCTTTGTTGCGCCCGCCCGTCTCCCCCCACCGCCCAAACGGAGACGCTGACGCGCCACTGTGTCGATTCCACGCACCAAAGGTGGCCTTGGTCGCAGTGAGGGTCAGCAGGCGCAGAGGCAGAAGGGGTGGCCTGCCGGGTCGGCGTAGACGCGGAACGTCTTCGGCTCGTCGTCGAGCAGCCGGGCGCCGAGGTCCAGCACGCGGTGGTGCTCGGCGTCGATGTCGGGCACGTCGAAGTCGAGGTGCAGCATCTGCGCGCGCTCGTTGGACGGCCACGTCGGCGGCCGGTACGCGGGGTCCTCCTGGAAACAGATGTCAGCGCCGCCGTCGGGGTTGACGAGCGTGACCCATCGGTCGCCCGGCTTGTTCTCGTCGTGGATCTTCCAGCCGAGCAGCTCACCGTAGAACCCCGCCAGCCCGTAAGGGTCCGGGCAGTCGAGCGCCACGCAACCGAACTTGACACCTGCACTCATCACTACCTCCTCATAACTTGTCAACGCAGTATGGTGGTTACTTCCCGTCCTGGGCAACCACCGTCGGCAATACACTGGTGACGTGTCCCCTGATGTTTCCCTCGTTCTCGGCTTCCTGAACACCGTTGACGTCGAGCAGGACACCGACGTGCTGCGGACGGAGCCGGACTGGCACGCGTGGGCACGTGAACGGGACCTCCGCCCCGACGCGCTCGCCGACGCGGTGCGTGCCCGGGGCGCCCTCCGCGCCGCGCTCGGCGACCCGGACGCCATGCCCGCGGAGGTCGGCGCACCGGTCGAGGTCACGCTGTCGGCGGCGGGGCCGGAACTGGCAGCCGCCTCGGCCGTGGGCGCGGTGTTCGCCGCCGCGGCGCGCCTTGCCGTTCGAGGCGAGTGGGACCGCCTGAAGATCTGCCCCGCCGATGATTGCCGGTGGGCGTTCTACGACCAGTCGCGCAACCGCTCACGCACGTGGTGCTCGATGAAGGTGTGCGGCAACCGGCAGAAGGCGCGGGCCTTCCGCGAACGCTCCACAGAGCGATGACCCTGTGGATAACTCGGTGGATAACTTCCCCAACTGTGGATAACCTCCCCCAGCCGGGTGTCCTCGGCCGGGGGATCCCTCTACGGTCGGCGGGCCGCCAGCGCGGGAATCTCCGCGATCTTCTCCTCGGGCAGGTGATCCCACAGGATCCCCGTGCTCCGCTTCCTGCGCGGCGCCCGGATCACCTCGTCCGGCGTCACCACCACGTCCACGCGGAAATCGTGGTCGGTCTCCGGCAGCGGCTCGTCGAGCACCTGCCGCGAGTGCACCGTCGTGGCGATCACCGTGTCGTCGCCGACCAGCCCGGCCTCGACGAGCAGACCGAACTCGATGTCGGAGAACCCGCCGCCCTTGCCGACGCGCACACCCTCGCGGTTCACGGCGACCGTCCCGCACACCACGAGATCCACCCGCCGCATCTCGGGCACCGACACCGGGGAGCCCATCCGCAGCGCACGGTCCTTCGCCGCCGCCCTTCGGGACGACTCGCTCACCTTCGCCGGGTCCAGCAGCACGAACGGGCGCGCGTCCGTCAGCTTCGGCACCGCCATGTAGAGCAGCTTGCCTGCCGCGAGCGCCCGTGAGCGCACCGGCAGCTGCGGGCTGTCCGGGTTGGCCTTCACGACCGAGGCCGTCGCCCACTCGCGCAGCCCCGCCAGCGCGGCGGCCGCCTCGTCGGCGCCCACGAAGTTCGGGATCCGGCCCCGCGCGCCGGGGAACCGCGCGAGCTTCTCGCGTTCCAGCAGCTCCCACACCCGCTGCCGGACCTCCTGCTTCGCGGACTCGACGTCGCCCATGGCGTCAGAACAACATCTGGGCGACCGTGTAGATCAGCAGCCCGGCCAGCGCGCCGACCACCGTGCCGTTGATGCGGATGAACTGCAGGTCGCGCCCCACCTGGAGCTCGACCTTGCGCGACGTCTCGTCGGCGTCCCAGCGCTCGACGGTGTCGGTGATGATCGTGGTGATCTCCTTGGAGTAGTGGGTCACCACGTAAGCCGCGGCGCTCTCCACCCAGCCGTCAACCTTGCCCGCGAGCGCGGGGTCGGACTGCAGCCGCGTACCCAGCGTGAGCAGCCCTTCCCGTACGCGCCTTCGCAGCTCGCTCGACGGGTCCTCGGCCGCGGTGAGCAGCATGTCCTTGGCCGTCGACCACGCGGAGCCGATCAGCTTCTGCACCTCGGGGTGCTGGATCAGCTGCTGCTTGACCTGCTCGGCACGCGCCATCGTCTCGGCGTCCTTCTGCAGGTCCTGCGCGAACTCGCCGAGGAACTTGTCGAGCGCCAGCCGCATCGGGTGGTTGACATCGGTCTTGACGGCCCACGCGAACGCCAGCACCTCGCCGTAGACCTTGTCGGCGAGCATCTCGTCGACGAACCTCGGCGACCACGACGGCGCGCGGTCGGACACCACGCGCAGCACCGTGGTGTGGTTGGTGCGCACCCACTCGTACGCGCGGTCGCACATGAGGTCGACGAGCCGGTAGTGGGCGCCATCGGTGAGCACCTGCTCCAGCAGCTTGCCCAGCGGCGGGCCCCAGTCACGCTCGACCACCCTGCGCACCACCGCCTGCTCCAGCACGGCCTGCACGTCGTCGTCGCGCAGGATCGTCACCGCGCCGCGCACGATGTTGGACAACTCGGCGGTGGCGCGCTCGGCGTTCTCCGGCTTGGCGAGCCACTCTCCCGTCCTGCTCGCGATCTCGACCCGGCGCAGCTTGTCGCGAACCACGGTCTCGGAGAGGAAGTTCGAGCCGACGAAATCGCCGAGGCTGTCGCCGAGCACGTCCTTCTTGTTCGGGATGATCGCCGTGTGCGGGATCTTGATCCCCAGCGGATGCCGGAACAGCGCCGTGACGGCGAACCAGTCGGCCAGCGCACCCACCATGCCGGCCTCGGCGGCCGCCCGCACGTAGCCGACCCACGGACCCCAGCCCGCCGACTGCGCCCAGCTCGTGAGCAGGAAGATCACCGTCGCGCCGAGCAGGAACGACAGTGCGACCAGCTTCATCCTGCGCAGACCGCGCCGCTTGCTCTCCTCGCGCGCGAGCCCACCTGGCGGTTGGGCCGGCGCGGTGACGGACCTCGGTTGCTCCACACCCTCATTGTCCGTGAGGATGGGCGATCGTGCGTGAACCGATACTCGTCCCCCGCCTGCAGCCCTTCACCTCGACCATCTTCGCCGAGATGACGGCGCTGGCCGTGCGGACGGGAGCCGTCAACCTCGGCCAGGGCTTCCCCGACACCGACGGCCCCTCGGGCATGCTCGACGCGGCGAGGGACGCGCTGTTCGGCGGCGCCAACCAGTACCCGCCCGGCCCGGGCAGGCCGGAGCTGCGCGCGGCCATCGCGGCGCACCGGACCCGCTACGGCACCCACTACGACCCGGACACCGAGATCCTCGTCACGGCTGGCGCGACCGAGGCCATCGCGGCGAGCCTGCTCGCGCTGACCGAGCCGGGTGACGAGGTGATCGTCATCGAGCCGTACTACGACTCCTACGCCGCCTCGGTCGCCATGGCGGGCGCCACCAGGCGCGTCGTGTCGCTGGTGTCGGCGCAAGGCCGGTTCGCACTCGACACCGACGCGCTGCGTGCCGCCGTCACGCCCGCGACCCGCGCGATACTGGTCAACTCGCCGCACAACCCCACCGGCACCGTGTTCACGCGCGCGGAGCTGTCCGCCATCGCCGAGGTGTGCGTCGAGCACGACCTCGTGGCCATCACCGACGAGGTCTACGAACACCTCGTCTTCGACGACAACGAGCACGTGCCGCTGGCGACCCTGCCGGGCATGCGCGAGCGCACGGTGTCGATCTCCAGCGCGGGCAAGACCTTCAACTGCACGGGCTGGAAGATCGGCTGGGTGTGCGCGACCCCGGAGCTGGTCGCCGCGGTGAAGGCCACCAAGCAGTTCCTCACGTTCGTCTCCGGCGGCCCGCTGCAGCCCGCCGTCGCGTACGCGCTCGAACACGAGCTGGACTGGGTCGAGCAGCTGCGCACGGCACTCGCCGCGAAGCGCGACCGGCTCACGAAGGGCCTGGCCGAGGCCGGTTTCGCGGTGTGGCCGAGCGCGGGCACGTACTTCGTGTGCGCCGACGTCCGGCCGCTCGGGTTCACCGACGCCGCCGAGCTGGCCTGGCAACTCCCGGAGCGAGTCGGGGTCGCCGCGGTGCCCGTCAAGGTGTTCACCGACCACCCGGAAGGGTGGAATCACGTGCTCCGCTTCGCGTTCTGTAAGCGCGACGAGGTGCTCGACGAAGCGATCGAACGACTCCATGGGCTCGCGACGATTGGGCCGTCCGGGGTGGATCGAACGCGCACGAGGTGAAACACTCCCCACCGGTGCTAGAAATAGCAGTCCCGGCCTAGGCACGGCCTGGTCAGAGGGGCGCAGGAAGATCAACTGGCAGACGGCGGTGGTTCCGGTGAGGAGATTGGGTGGCGTGCGCGCATCCGAACTCCTTTCGGCTGCCCTGCCGCGCTTCCTGATCGTCGTGGGCGTCGCCGCGGGAGGCTGGCTGCTGACGGCCTTGCTTTCCTCCGCCGCGCTGGCGAGCACCGACGAGCCCTGTGCCCACGGCACCGGCGTGACCAGCGCGGTTTCCGAGGACGAGCCTGCGGAGCCCCGCGAGGAAGCCGAACCGGTGCTGCCGGAGGAGGCGGCCGAGCACGCCGCCACCGCGGACGGGCCGGTGGAACAGGCTCCCGTGCCTGGGCCCGTCGATGGCCCTCCGCCCGCACCGGAGCCTGAGCCCGAGCAGACTTCGCCCCTGGACGCTCAAGTCGAGCCTCCCGCTCCGGTGGCTCCCGAGCCGCGGCAGACCTACACCCCGCAGAACCCGGTCGGCGGGCTACTCGGCACGGTCAACAAGACCGTCAACAACCTCGTCGGCACCGTCACCACCACGGTGCACAACACGGTCGGCACCGTGCCCCAGACGGTGCAGACCACCGTCAACGGCGTCACCGGCGCCCTCAACGGCACGATCGAGGGCATCGCCCCGATCGTCGACGTGCCCGGCACGCTGCCCGAGCTGGGCATCACGCTGCCCGAGGTCGACCTCACGCTGCCCTCGGTGCCCGAGGCCGGCAGCGGCGACGGCGCGGTCATCGCGGTGCCCGCCGATCCGGTTCCCGCGACCGTGCCCGACAGGCCTACCCCGGTGCGTGCGCCCGCGCAGGACCGGCCAGCGACCGCGGCCCCGCAGGCGACCGCGCAGTCCGACGCCACGCTTCTGGCGACCACGCCGGTGCCGTCGTCGGCCGAGTCGAACGCCACCGACGCCCCCGAGGCCGGTGGCGGCGGGGCGCCCGGCGGAGGCGGTCCCCTGAACCCGCTGCCCGCGGGCCCTGTCAGCTTCGCCACCGGCTCCTGCAGCATCGCCGCCCCTCAGGACAACGCCGCGGGCCGGTCGGTCCACGGCATCCTGAGCTGGGCGCCCACCCTGACCCAGCTCCGGCTCATCGGAGCCAGCCGCGATCACGACGCCGACGGCGCTGGCAGGGAAGCCGCCCTGCCCACCACCACCCCGGACTGACCCGGCCCGGTAAACCGGGAGCAGTGCGTCCAAACCAAGATCAACTTCTGGTTGTTCGCCGTTCACCGGTCATGACGACGTTCAGGTCGCAGTCGTTTGCCTAGGGGTTCTTCCGTGCATTCAAGTCTTCCCGCTCGACCGACCGCGCCCGGTCGTGACGGGGCCTGGTCCCGGCGTCGCCCTGCCCCTGCGGCGTCGGGACCCGATCGGGAGCAGCGTCGGGTGTTCCTGTTCACCGCGCCGAACAGGAACAGCCACCCGATGCGCTCCTGAGCCGAGCGGCCCACCCGGCATGGCGAGGGGCGATGCCGGGCAGGGCCCTCGGCGCCCGTGCCCGAACAGGGCACGGCCGGAGCCGGTGCGCTGGATGATCGACCGTCCCGTATCCCTGGAGTGACGGCACCCCCGCATCCAGCGCACCGGCTCTCTCTACGTCACCCCGACACTGCAGTGAAGGCCACCTTGACTGCGTTGAACGCAGTGAAGGTGGCCTTCACTGCAGTTGGTGCCACCGCGGCAGGCACCACCGGGGTCAGGTCACCGCACCGGCCGAAGTCTCGATCGCCGGCGCCGCCGAGAGCACCGAGGCCGCCGCGACGCCGAGCCTGCGCACCGCCTCGCGCAGTCGTCCAGGCGGCAGCGAGAACGGCAGCCGCAGCCAGCGTTCGAGTCCGCCGTGCACACCGAATCGGGCGCCCTCCGCAACGAGCACCCCGTGGTTGGCGGCAGCCACGCTCAGCCGCGTGCTCATCGGCTCCGGCAGCCTGCACCACAGCGACAGCCCACCGTCCGGCACGCGGAACGTCCATTCCGGACAGTGCTCCCGCATCGCCGCCACGAGGGCGTCGCGCATCCCGCGGATCTCGGTCCGGCGCGCACGGAGCGCGGGTTCCGGATCGGCGAGCAGCTCCGCGAGCGCCAGCTGTTCCAGCACCGGCGAACCGAGGTCGAGCGTGCACCTGGCGGCGGCCAGGCGGTCGATCAGGTCCTCCTGCGCCCTGATCCAGCCCAGCCGCAGCCCGCCCCAGTACGACTTCGCCGCCGAGCCGACGGTGATCGCCCAGTCGCGCGCGAACGCGGCGAGCGGCGGCACCGGTTCCGCGCCGTCGCGCAGGTCGAGTTCGGCCAGGGTCTCGTCGACGACGGCGGGCGTCCTCGCCCTGGCCAGAGCGGCGCCGAGGCGTTCGCGATCCTCGGCGCCGAGCAGGTGACCCGTGGGGTTCTGGAAGTCGACGGCGAGGCAGGCGAGCCGGGGCGCGGCCTGGCGCAGGGCGGCGTCGATGCCGGGCACGTCCCAGCCGTCATGCGGGTCGACGGCCACGGGAACCGACAGCGCGTGCGCGGCGCGGATGGCCCCCGCCGTGTTCGGGTAGCAGGGCTGCTCGAGGAGCACGCGGTCGCCGGGGCCGACCAGCGCGCGCAGCACGAGCGCGAGCGCGTGCTGGGCGCCGTTGGTGATCAGCACCTGCTCCGGGCTCGTCGGCAGGCCGCGCGCGGTGTAACGGTCCGCGATCCGCTCGCGCAGCACCGGCAGGCCACGCACGTGGTAGCCGTGGTCGAGCAGCTCCGCCGCGAATACCCCGCGCACGGCGTCGAAGGCCGGCGGAAGCGCGGGCACCGCGGGCGGCGAGGCGTGCGAGAGATCGATGAGGTCGAGCCGGTCGGTGGGGGCGAGCCGCAGGCCACGGCCACCCTGCGGGAACGTGATCCACGAGCCCGCGCCCTGTCTGCTCGCGACGAGCCCGTGCTCGCGGAGCCGATCGAGCGCGGCGCCGACGAGGGTCCTGCTGACGCCGAGCGCGTCGGCCAGCTCCCGCTCCGCGGGCAGCCGGGTGCCCACCGGGAGCCGGCCGTCGAGGACCTGCAGCTCGATCGCGGAGGCCAGGTCGGCGGCGCCGCGCCGGGAGCCGCTCTGCCGCCAATCGCCGAGCGTCGTGGCCAACCGGCCGCCCGATATCCGTCCACCTAGTGGGAACTGACCGTTCATCAGTCCAATTGTTGCCGATTGGCTATGGTCATACCAGCCATTGGTCACAGATATTGGATTGTGTGGCTCAGCTAGAACAGATCGACCTCCGTCCCGTCCCCGTCACCGCCAGCCCCACCCGCAGGCTCACGCAGCTGCTGCTCGGCCTCGCGCTCTACGGCACGAGCATGGCGCTGATGACCAGGGCCGGACTCGGCCTGAACCCTTGGGACGTGCTGCACGAGGGCGTGGTGAACCGGACCGGCCTGACGTTCGGCACGGTCACCGCGCTCGCCTCGGGGGTCGTGCTGCTGCTGTGGATCCCGCTGAAGCAGCGGCCAGGAATCGGCACCGTCGCGAACGTGGTCGTCATCGCCATCACGGTCGACCTGGCCCGGCTGGTGCTGCCCGACCAGCACGCACTGGGCTGGCAGGTCACGTTCCTGCTGAGCGGCATCGTCCTCAACGGACTCGCGACGGCGGTCTACGTCGGCGCCCGGCTCGGCCCCGGGCCGCGCGACGGGCTCATGACCGGCCTCGCGGCGCGAACGGGCCGCTCGGTGCGCCTCGTCCGCACCCTGATCGAGCTCACGGTTCTCGGCGTCGGCTGGCTGCTCGGCGGCACGGTCGGCCTCGGCACGGTGCTCTATGCGCTGGCCATCGGCCCGCTGGCGCAGCTGTTCCTGCCCTACGTCGTGTGGCGACAGCGCTCAGCGCGGTCATGAGGCCGCGCGCAGCGCGTTCCTGATCGCCTCCGGCGAGAGTCCCTGCCCGGCGAGCACGTCCGCCGCCGGGCCGGGCACCGCGGCCAGCGCCAGCAGGATGTGCTCGCCGCCGATCGCGTTGCCCCGCAACATGATCACCTCACGCAGGGTCCGTTCGAGGACCCGCTTGCCGCTGTCGGAGAACGGGATGTGCCCGCCCGCGCACCGCCAGCCGCCCGCGAGCGCACCGGGGCCGTGCTCCTGCTCCACTCGCGACACGATCGCGTCGACGTCGATGCCGAGCCCGCCGAGTGCGGCGGCGTCGAACTCGGTCACCCCGCCCCGGCGGCGGACCTCCTGCGCCTGGGCGGCCAGGTCGTCGAGCGCGACGCCGAGCGTGGCGAGCAGCCGGCCGGCCCCGCCGTCGGGGAACCGGGTGAGCGCCACGAGCACGTGCAGCGGGTCGATCTCCGGCGAACGCAGCGTCTGCGCCTCGCACACGGCCATCTTGACCGCGGCGCGGGCGTCTTTCGTGAACCGCTCGAACATCAGCGTCTCCCGTACTTCTTGTGGACGGCCTGCCTGCTGACCCCCAGCTCGTCGGCGATGTCCTGCCACGACCAGCCGTGCACGCGCGCGCTGCGCACCTGCACGGCCTCGAGCTGCTCCAGCAGCCTTCGCAGCGCGGCCACGGCACGCAGGCCGACCCTGGGGTCGCGGTCACCCGCTCTCGCGGCCAGATCGGTTGCTTCGGTCATATCGTCAATCTAGGTTGACATGCTCGCCGATGTCAACTCTAGTTGACGATTGGCTAGTGTCGATCCCGTGCCCGAGATCGATATCGCCGAGCGGCCGGGCGTCGGCCTCGACGGCAGGCCGAGACCGACCGAGGACCACGTGGTGACCACCGCCAACGCGGTGGTGCTGCTGGACGGCGCCACCGAGTTCCGCGTCGAGCTGCCCAGCGGTGGCTGGTACGCGTCCCGGCTCGCCGAACACCTCCACGCCGGCCTGACGGACGCGCCCGAGGCCGAGCTCGGTGACCTGCTCGCCGCCGCGATCTCCGGCGTCGCGAGCGAACACGGGCTGCGGCCGGGTCACTCACCGTCGAGCACGGTCGCCATGCTGCGCTGGACCGCCGAGCGTGTGGACGCGCTCGTGCTCGCCGACAGCCCGATCGTCGCGTTCGGACGGACGGGCACCAGTGTGCTCGCCGACCAGCGCCTCAGCCGCCTGCGCGACGGCGGGCACCTGCGCACCCGCGCCGACGTCAACCGGCTGCGCAACGCGGAGAACGGCTTCTGGGTCGCCGAAGCGGACCCGGCCGCCGCCGAGCACGCGCTCCGCGCGAGCTGGGCGCTCGCCGATGTCGAGACGGTACTGCTCGCCACGGACGGCGTCTCGGTGGGAATCGACGACTACGGTCTCTTCGACTGGCCCGCCGTGCTCCGCATCGCCCGCGAACACGGCGCGCAGGCGGTGCTCGACGCCGTACGCGAGGCCGAGGAGGCTGACCCCGACGGCACCCGCTGGCCGCGCACGAAACGCCACGACGACCAGGCGTTCGCCGTGATCGACTTCACCCCCGATTAGGGGGTGACTCAGGGTCTTCCCCGGATCCGAAGTCGACCAAGTAGGGCCAAGCTTTAGTCATGGCCAACCTGGGGACCAAAACAGCCACCAATGCGGTCGCTCGCACTCGTGTGTGGGCGATCGCGGCCTGGGCGTCCCTCGGCTGGGCGCTGTTCACGCTGACGATCCTGCACCTGGTCAGCTCTTTCGACCCGCTCGCCGACCCGCTGAGCCGCTACGCCTTCAGCGACCACGGCGGCGGCATGCTCGAGGCGAGCCTGCTGTCGTTCGCGGTCGGGGTGATCGCCGTGCGCGGGGCCCTGCTCGCCTCGGGCATCACGTTCCCCCGCACGACGTCTGTGCTCATCTACGCCACGGCGACCGGCCTCGTCGGCGCCGCGCTCTTCCCGGCCACGTTCACGCCCGAGATCGATCCGGTCAGCGGCCGGATTCACCAGTACGCGAGCCTCATCGCGTTCCTGTGCCTGCCCGCGATCGCCTTCTCGCTGCTCGACCGGTTCAAGGAGGTGCCCGGGCTCACCCCCAGCCGAGTGATGCTGGTGCGGTTGCTCTGGATCGGCCTCGCGAGCCTCGGGCTGTTCGGCGTCAGCTACGTCGCGGACGCACTGCCGACCACTCCGGCGATCACCACGATCATGACCCTCCTGCCGGTGGGATTCACCCAGCGGATCGTGTTCGTCGTGGACTTCCTACTGCTCGCGGCCCTGCTCGTGACCGCCATCCGCACCGCGCGACTACAGCAGACGGACGGTCGGTGATATCCTCGTTCGTTCGAACGAACAACGTGGAGCCGCCATGCGACACACCGAGCAGGACATCGCATTCGCGGGCCTCACCGGGCAGGCCACGCTGCTGGCCGAAGGCCGCGTCAGCGCGGTAGAGCTCACCTCGGCGGTGCTCGGCCGCATCGCCGAGACGCAGCCGACGCTCAACGCCTTCCGCCACGTCCGCGCGGCCGAGGCGGGCCGGGAGGCCGAGGCCGCCGACCGCCGCCTCGCCGATGGCGAGCGGGCTCCGCTGCTCGGCGTCCCCGTGGCGATCAAGGACGACACTGACATCGCGGGCCTCCCCACGGCCTTCGGCTGCCGCGGCGACTTCCCCGTTCGCGACGCCGACGCGGAGATCGTCACGCGCCTGCGCCGGGCGGGCGCCGTGATCGTGGGCAAGACCAACACGCCGGAGATCGGCCAGTGGCCGTTCACCGAGGGCACGGGGTTCGGCGTGACACGCAACCCCTGGGACACCGCCCACACGCCCGGCGGGTCCTCCGGCGGCTCGGCCTCGGCCGTCGCCGCGGGGATCGTCGCGGGTGCGGTCGGCTCGGACGGCGCCGGATCGATCCGCATCCCGGCGGCGTGGACCAACCTCGTCGGCATCAAGGCCACCCGCGGTCTGGTGCCCACCGCACCCGAACCGGAGCTGTTCCACGGCCTGACCGGGCACGGCCCACTGGCGAGGACCGTGGGCGACGCGGCGCTGTTGCTCGATGTCCTCGCCGGCACAGCGAACCGGTTCCGCACCGCGGCGGCGCGCGAACCACGCCCGCTGCGCATCGGTCTCGCGTTGAACGTTCCGTTCACGGCGCTCTACACGCGGCTCGACGAACGCGTCCGCGCCGCGGTCGTCCGGCTCGCGGGCGTGCTCACCGACCTCGGCCACGAGGTGGTCGAGACCGAACCGCGCTACGGGCTGATCGGGCTGGACTTCCTCCCGCGCTCACTCGCGGGCGTCGCCGACTGGGCCGACCGCGTGCCGGATCCCGCACTGCTCGACCCGCGCACGCTCGCCAACCGGCGCACGGGCACCCGTCTGCGGCCGCTGCTCGCCCTCTCGCGGCGGCTGGAACCGCTGTGGAGCAGGCGGGTCGGCAAGGTGTTCTCCGACAGCGAAGGCGTCGACGTGCTGCTCACGCCCACCACAGCCACCCCACCGCCCCGGGCCGACGTGTTCGCCGACCTGCCGAACTGGCGCACCGACCGCGCGATCGTCGCCGCCTGCCCGTTCGCGTGGCCGTGGAACGTGCTCGGCTGGCCCTCCGTGAACGTCCCCGCCGGTCTCACGGCCGATGGGCTGCCGATGGGCGCCCAGCTCGCCGGGCCTGCCGGCTCGGAGGACCTGCTGATCTCACTGGCCGCGCAGCTGGAAGGCGTCGAGCGCTGGCACGATCGGACACCGTGAACACCAGGGAGGCGATCCTGCGCGCCGCACTGCGCGTGATCGGCGAGCAGGGCGTGGCCGGGCTGACCAACCGGCGGATCGTCGCGGAGGCCGGGGTCTCGCTCGGCTCGCTGACCTACCACTTCCCCAGCCAGACCGAACTGCTGCGCGAGGCACTGCTGCTCTTCGTCGAGGACGAGACGGGCAGGCTCGCCGGGCTGGCCGAGGCGCAGCGCGCCGAGGACCTGAGCCTCGCCGACGCCGCCGCGACGGTCGAGCGGGTGCTCGAGGCGATGCCGATGAGCATCGACGAGATCGCGTCGCTGGAGCTGTACCTGCAGGCGGGACGGGATCCGGAGTTGCGCGACGCGACCCGGCGCTGTTTCGCCGCCTACGACGACCTCGCTGTGACGATCCTGCGAGCACTCGGGGTGCCCGGCCCGGAGCGCCTCGCCGGGCCGGTGGTTGCGCTGATCGCAGGCCTGCAGCTGCGCAGGCTCGCCACGGGTGCTCCTCCGGCGACGCCGGCGGGCGATGCGCTGCTGATGCTCATCGGCGGCGATCAGCGCTGACGCCTGGCGTAGTGCGCGCGGGCCTTCGCGCGGTTGCCACAGCGGGCCATCGAGCACCACTGCCGGTTGCGCTTCGGCGACGAGTCGGCAAACCGGAGCCCGCAGTCGTCAGCCGCGCAGACGCGCACGCACGGCGAGCTCGTGACCAGTTCGATCGCGTCGACGGCGAGCGCGGCGAGCGACGCCGCGACCCGCCCGGCGCTGCCCTGAGCGGTGCGGTGAGGCGTTCCGTCGGCGTCGACGCGCAGCGCCGGCGCGGGCGCCGAGACGGCCACGGAGTTGAGCACGGCCACGTCCGCCCGTCCGGGCCGCTCTCCCGCCGATACCGCGCGGGTGACGCGATCGACGGCCTCGCGCAGCTGTCGCGCGGTCGCCAGGTCCGCCGCCGTGGCCCTGCCGCCGTAACCGGCTAGGCCCAGCCATTCGGTGAGCGCGGAGGGCGTGGTGAGCAGTTCCCTGCCGCCCCTGTGCCGATCGCGCAGCGTGTTGACCAGGTGGAGGCAGGGCCTGCCGCCGTCGAACACCCATTCGGCCGTGGTCATCTAACCACCTTAACTGGTTAGAATCAGGCATGGACACCGGGATGGAGCAGGTCAACGGCATCCGAATGCACTACCGACGTGCGGGCTCCGGCCCGCCCGTCGTGCTGCTGCACGGCTGGCCGCAGACGGGTCACTGCTGGCGCAAGGTGGTCGAGCCGCTGGCGCGGGAGCACACGGTGCTGGTGCCGGACCTGCGCGGCTACGGGCTCACCGACAAGCCGCGCGAGGGCTACGACAAACGCACGATGGCCGCCGACGTCGCGGCGCTCATCGATGCGCTGGGCTTCGACCGGGTGAGCGTCGTCGGGCACGACCGGGGCGGCCGGGTCGGTCATCGCTGGGCGCTCGACCGGCCGGAGCAGGTCGAGCGGCTCGCGGTGCTGGACATCATCCCCACCAGGGAGATGTGGCGACGGCTGGACGGCGGAGTCGCGCGCGGTTACTGGCACTGGTTGTTCCACCTGCAACCGGATCTCCCGGAGCGGCTGGCGGGCCAGGACGTCGCCGGGTACCTCGGCTACTTCTTCGAGCGCTGGACCCACCGG
Source organism: Prauserella endophytica (assembly GCF_005146945.1). Lineage (GTDB taxonomy): Bacteria > Actinomycetota > Actinomycetes > Mycobacteriales > Pseudonocardiaceae > Prauserella_A > Prauserella_A endophytica. The sequence goes on along the minus strand of NZ_SWMS01000001.1, from coordinate 628,115 downwards.
CGGGACCGGCTGGAACCGGAGGCGATCGCCGAGTACGTCCGCGCTTTCTCGGCACCGGGCGCGCTGCGGGCGGGTTTCGACGACTACCGGGCCTCGTTTCCCACCGACGCCGAGCACGACGACGCCGACGCGGACGCGGGACGCAGGCTCAGGCTGCCGGTGCTCGCACTGTGGGGAGAGAAGGGCCTGCTCGGCACGTTGCCGAGCGCGGAGATCTGGCGGGAGTACGCCGACAACGTGACCGCCGCGGCCATCGCCGACTGCGGGCACTTCCTGCCCGAGGAGCAGCCCGAGGCGGTGGTGGACCACCTGCGGAAGTTCCTCGCGGCTGAGTGACCCCGATCGTTGTCACCCACTGGCAGGTACCAGTAGCGATCAATCGCTCGCTGTGTGCATCATCAGGTGTGGGCTGGTTGGACTCGGCGACGGACCGTTCTGCGCGCCGCTGGCTGGGCCGGATGGGCGAGGAACTCCAGTCCGGCTGGCAGGCGCTCGCGCAGCCGGCCCTTCGGCGACTGTTCGACCAGCATCTCGACGCGGTCGCCGACACGCTGCGTGATGAGGAGCAGCTGATCGAGCGCGCCGTCCCCACCACGCAGCTGGTGCTGATCGCCGGCCACGCCTACGACATCCGCAGACAGGCCCTTCGTGAAGGTTGGCAGCCCCCGAGTACGGAGGCCGACTGGACCAGCGACGAATGGTACGGCCTGCGCCTGCTCGCCTGCTACGAACTCGCGTCACGCGAGCCGCGCGGGCCGAGACCGGCTCGCCGTCACAGCGACTGGTTCTCGATCGTCGGGCTCATCCGTGGGTCGCGTCCCGGCTGACCCGGCACGGGAGCCACCACCGGGCCGCGTTGGAGCTCGCCGTTCGTGGTCCGTGCTGTCGGTACGCCGGACGCCGTAGCGGACTTGTTGATGCTCTCCTCGACCATCTTGCTGTCGTGCATGTTCGACAACACGGCCATGGTGACCGCGTGCACGAGCCCGAGAACGAGCAGCAGTACACCGAGGTTGCCGACGACCGCACGGATCGTCCCGCCGCCGAAGTCGAAGTTGAACACCGACAGCAGCATCATGAAGCCCAGCATCACGATGTGGAAGAGCACCGCGATGAGCCGGGTCTGAGAGCCCGCCGTCGACATGTCGGTGTCCACATCGGACAAATACCGCTTACCGCTGTGGTAGAGGATCTGCCCATCGGCGACGATCATGACGAGGCCCAGGCCGAGGAACGCGAGATAAGCGTCGGTTGGCACCTCAGACTCCTTTCTGCGTGACACGGTTCGCTGCGTGACACGGGGCCACGTCCGGTGGGATACCCGAGCGCCGATCACCGGAAACCGAACGTGTAAGGGCCCTGCCTATGGGGTAACTGCGGGATCCAAGTGATCTCGACCTCGGGAGTAGCCGTGAACGCATACAGCCCGACCGCTCCGAGTCAGAACCCACAACCCGCTCTGCCTCGGACGGAGGAACCGACAGCGGAGCAGCGCCGCAGGGCGGTCCGCGCCATCGCCTCCGCCGCCTCCGACGCCACCGAGTGCGCCGAACTGCTGGAGGCGCTCGGGTTGAGCCCGGAAGAGGGCAGGCGGATCCCCACTCAGCGCGACCGATGACGCGGCAGGCCACCATTCCCGACACCGCCAGGGTGGCGGGTGGGGTAGTGCTGCCCACGCTCGCGGGTGGCGTCCTCAAGCGCCGCCCGCGAGTCATTGCGCTCGCGGAGCGGCTTCAGCTCGACCGCACCGCCGTCGGCTTGCTGCGCAGGCTCCACGCGCGTCACGGGCCTGGCCCGCTGCTACTGCGCGTGCCGGGCAGGTCCATCGCGCTCATGCTCGACGCCGAGGACGTCGAGCGGGTACTGGCGAATACTCCGTCCCCCTTCCATCCAGCGAGCCTCGAGAAGCGGGCCGCGCTCAACCACTTCCAGCCCCACGCCGTGCTCGCCACGAAGAGCACGGAGCGTGAGCCGAGGCGTCGGTACAATGAGGCCGTGCTCGAGACCGGTCACGAGCTGCACTCGCTGGCCGGGCAGGCCCGCACGGTGGTCCGCGAGGAGACCGAGCGGCTCCTGGCGAACACGACCGAGCTGGACTGGGCCACCTTCAACACCGCGTGGTGGCGGATCGTCCGGCGCATCGTCTTCGGCGACGGCGCACGCCACGAGCACGCCGTCACCGACGAGCTCGCCCGCCTCCGCCTCCGCGCCAACTGGGCCTACCTGTGGCCGAAGTCCAAGCGCGCGCGGCAGTCACTGCACCAACGGATCGGCGACCTGCTCGCCCGCGCCGAGAGCGGCAGCCTCGCGGCGAAGATCGCCGAGTTGCCCACCGAGAGCGGGATCGACCCGGCAGGCCAGGTGCCGCACTGGCTGTTCGCCTTCGACGCCGCTGGCATGGCCACCCTCCGCACGCTCGCGCTGCTGGCCACCCATCCGCGCCAGAACACCGACGCACACGCGGACCTCGACGACCCGGCGCTCTCCTACCTGCGCGGCTGCGTGCTGGACACCGTGCGCCTGTGGCCCACCACTCCGGTGCTGCTCAGGGAGAGCGCCACGGCGACGTCTTGGCACGGCACCCAGCTACCGCCCGGCACGACCTTCTTCGTCTTCACGCCGTACTTCCACCGCGATCCCGAGGCGATCCCCTTCGCCGACGAGTTCGAGCCTCAGGCGTGGCTCGACGGGCGCGCCGAGCAGCATCCCGCCCTCGTGCCGTTCAGCGACGGCCCGGGCAGATGCCCAGGGGAAAACCTGGTGCTGTTCGTGACCAGCACGATGCTCGCAGAACTGTTGCGCCGTGGCGACTACCGCCTGCTGTCGCCGAGGACATTGAGCCCGCAGCGCCCGCTGCCCGCGACGCTCGACAACTTCGGCCTTCGTTTCGCCGTGGACCCGAAGGTCATAGCCCCGAAATAGGCGCGGCATGCCCGCCTAGGCGCGGCGTGCCCTCCGAGGAGTGACCGGGCTCCTACGAGGCCCGGAGCAGCTCCTCGTAGTACACGGGCTCGGTGCACGCACAGCCGCCGTCGACCGACTCGCACTCGATGACCAGGGTGTGGCGCACCAGCTCGAAATCGGTGCAACCCTGGTCGGTGCACTCAGCACCACCGGCAACGTGCTGCACCAGCGTGCCGTGGCAGTGGTCGAGTCCGCTCTGGCAGTGTGTGCACGTCATAGCCTGTTGGTACCACCACGCCCCGACAATGCCGGGAGCGACACGCCCTCAGGCTTCCTTGGCCGGCTTCCTCGGCGCCCGCTTGGCTGCGGGCGTCTTGCGTGACTTGGCCGTCTTGGCTGGTTGCCGCGACTTCTTGGCCGCGCTGACGCTTGCCTGCAACGCCGCCATGAGGTCAGTCACCTCGGCCTCAGCCGTCGCCGCCTTCGGTTTGGTGGTCTCCTCGCCCGCGATCTTCGACTCGATCAGCGCCAGCAACGCCTCCCGGTAGCTGTCCTCGTACTTCGACGGCTCGAAGACGCTGTCGGACAACGAGTCGATGAGCGAGGCCGCCATCGTCATCTCCTGCGAGCGGACCTGAGGGGCGTCCTCCTTGAGGAACGGGAAGTCCGGCTCCCGCACCTCGTCCGGCCACAGCATCGTGGTGAGCACCATGACGTCGGAGAGCACACGCAGCACCGCGAGCGCCTCGCGCTGGCGGATCGCGACCTTGGCGATGGCGACCTGCCCGGACTTCTGCAACGCGTCCCGAAGCAGCACGTACGGCTTGAGCGCGGCCTTCTGCGGCTCGAGGTAGTAGCTCTTGTCGTAGTAGATCGGGTCGATGGCTTCGAGCGGCACGAACTCCTGCACGTCGATGGTGCGCGACGTCGACAGCGGAAGTTCGGCCAACTCCTTGTCGGTGAGCACGACCATGCCACCGTCCGAGAGCTCGTAGCCCTTCGCGATATCGGCGTACGGCACCTCCTGGCCGTCGACCGTGCAGAACCGCTTGTACTGGATCCGCCCGCCATCGGCCTCGTGGACCTGACGCATCGAGACGTTCTTGCTCTCGGTGGCCGCGTAGAGGTGGATCGGGATCGTGACGAGCCCGAACGACACCGCACCCTTCCACATAACCCGCATGAGAGTGAAGGTACGCGTTTGCGCAGCTCATCGACAGTTACCGTTTTCCCTCTCTGCGGCCGACCGTCTCCCTGCGCACCTGCTCGGAACGCGCGGTGATGTCGTCGACCTGCTGGGCGAGCGCCGGATGGGTGTCCCTCAGATGCGGACTCACCCCCGCGAGCGGCTGTAGCAGGATCACCGGTTCGCTCTCCCCGAGCGCCTTCTCCACGCGATCGACGTACCCCCGCGCGGGTGCCCCGAGCCCTTCCGCCGCGCTGACCATGGCCGCGAGCCTGCGCAGCGTCGCCGAGTTGTCCCTCGCCCATTCGGCCACCGCCCGATCGCCCGCGCGCCGGTCGCGTTCCGCACGCACGCGCCCGTCGGCGGTCGGCTCCCCCGAGTCGGACTGCCGCAGCCGCAGGTACCGGCGTTCGGCGGCCTGCCTGCTCGCGACCCCGAGGGCGGGCGCGAGTTCCGCCCAGCTGGTGCCCAGCTCTCTCGCGGCGGCGATGAGCTGCGGCTCCCAGTCCGCGAGGTCGTCCCTCAGCTCCCGCAGGAGCACGAGGGCGGCCAGCACCTGGTTGCCGTCGAGCTCGTCGCCGTTGGCCGCTCCCTCGACGGCCGCCCGCAGTCGTTCGTATCTGTTCACGCTTGTCATCTTGCCGACGACATCACCTCTTGTCAACGGAACGACGACGCGCTATAAATGAAGTGCGCGTCGGCATGAGGACCGCAACGACAAGCAGGAGGTGGAAGAACGATGTTGATGCGCACCGACCCCTTCCGAGAGCTGGACCGGCTCACCCAGCAGATGTTCGGCCACACCCAGGGCACGTGGTCCCGCCCGACCCCGATGCCCATGGACGCGTACCGCTCAGGCGACGAGTTCGTCGTGTGCTTCGACCTGCCCGGCGTCTCCGCCGACGCGATCGAGCTCGACGTGGAGCGCAACGTGCTCACGGTAAAGGCCGAACGGCGCCCGCTGCCCCACGACGAGGATGTCGAGATGCAGGTGTCCGAGCGCCCGCTCGGCGCCTTCTCCCGGCAGTTGTTCCTCGGTGACACCCTCGACGCCGACAACATCAAGGCGTCGTACGACTCGGGCGTGCTGACCCTGCGCATCCCGGTCGCCGAGAAGGCGAAGCCGCGCAAGATCGCCATCGAGAGTGGCGACAGCGGGCACAAGGAGATCAGCGCCTGAGCCAGCGCGCAAGCGGTTCGCGTTCGGTTCCTCGCCCGAAGGTGGCTCCGGCCGGGGCGCCCGACCGGAGCCATCACCTGACCGGCGGGACAGGGAAGGGTTGCCTTGGTCCCGCAGGACAGTTGTACCGTTTTCCTCGAGACGGTATTCAGATTCCGTAAAGCGAAAAGGTGGGCAAGGATGCTCAACGCGGCCGTGCGTGATGCGCTGGCCAGCGCGGTCGGAGCGCGCAACGTGCTCTCCGATCCCGTCCAGCTCCGCAGTTACGAGTGTGACGGACTGACCGGTTTCCGGCAGATACCCGCGCTCGTCGTGCTGCCGCTGGACACCGAGAGCGTGGCCGCTGCGGTGCGGGTCTGCCACGAGCACGGCGTCCCCTTCGTCGCGCGCGGAGCGGGCACCGGGCTCTCCGGTGGGGCCATGCCGGTCGCGGACGGCGTGGTGATCTCACTGCAGCGGCTGCGGCAGGTGCTGGAGGTGGATCCCGTCGACAGGCGCGCGGTGGTGCAGCCTGGCGTCACGAACCTCGACATCACGAAGGCGGCGGCGCCGCAGGGCCTCTACTACGCGCCGGATCCCTCGAGTCAGCAGGTCTGCACGATCGGAGGGAACGTCGCCGAGAACTCCGGTGGCGCGCACTGTCTCAAGTACGGCTTCACGACCAACCACGTGCTGTCGATGACCGTCGTGCTCCCCGACGGCGAGGTGGTGACGCTCGGCGGCGACACCGGCGACCAGCTCGGGCCCGACCTACGCGGGGTGTTCATCGGCTCCGAGGGCACGCTCGGCATCGTCTGCGAGATCACCGTGCGGCTGCTGCGGGTGCCCGAGACCGTGCGGACGCTGCTCGCCGACTTCCCGTCGGTGCGCGCGGCGGGCGAGGTGGTCAGCGACATCGTCGCCGCGGGGATCGTCCCGGCCGCGGTGGAGATGATGGACAACCTCGCCATCCAGGCCGCGGAGAAGGCGGTCGGCGCCGGTTACACGCTCGACACCCCCGCGGCGCTCGTCGTCGAGCTGGACGGGCCCGCCGCCGAGTGTGGCAGCCAGTTCGAACAGGTCAAGGCCATCTGCGACCGGCACGGCTGCACGCGGCTGCACATCGCGGGCGACGCGGGCGAACGGGCCAAGATCTGGATGGGGCGCAAGGCCGCTTTCGCGGCCGTCGGCCGGATCAGCCCCGACTACATCGTGCAGGACGGCGTGGTGCCGAGGACCCGGCTCGCGGAGGTGCTCGGGCGCATCGAGGAGATGGGACAGGCGGCCGGGCTGCGGGTCGCGAACGTCTTCCACGCGGGCGACGGCAACCTGCATCCCCTGGTGCTCTTCGACGAGGACGCCGGCGAGCTGGAGCGAGCCGAGGAACTGTCGAAGGACATCGCCGAGTTGTGCGTAGAGTTGGGCGGTTCGCTGTCGGGCGAGCACGGGATCGGTACCGACAAGGCGTGCTCGATGCCGCGCATGTTCGGCGTCGACGACCTCGCGACGATGGACCGGGTCCGCTCGGCCTTCGACCCGGGCAAGCTGTGCAACCCCGGCAAGCTGCTGCCCACCCCACGCCTGTGCGGTGAGCGTCCCGGCCGGTACCGGCCGCATCCGCTGGAGGAGGCGGGAGTGATCGAACGGCTATGACCGCCACCATGCTGGCGCCCACGGATCTGCGGGGCGCGCACGAAGCACTCGCCGACACCGAGGGCACCGTCCAGCTCCAGGGCGCCGGGACAGCGGCCGGGTGGGCGGGCGCAGCGCTCCCCACCGACACGGTGCTCGACACCACGCGGATGACCGGCGTACTCGCCTACAACCCCTCCGACATGACGGTCGCCGTGCGGGCCGGTACCCCACTCTCGGAGTTGCAGGCCGAGCTCGCCGCCAACGGCCAGCGTGTCGCGTTCGACGCCGCTCGCGTCGCCCGGGGTGCGACGGTCGGCGGGCTCGTCGCCACGGCCGACTCGGGCCCGCTCGCGCTCGCGTACGGATCGTTGCGAGACCTGGTGATCGGCGCGACCGTGGTGCTCGCCGACGGCACGGTCGCCCGCACAGGCGGGCACGTGATCAAGAACGTCGCGGGCTACGACCTCGCGAAGCTGCTGCACGGCTCCTACGGCGGGTTCGCGCTGCTGGCCGAGGTCGTGCTGCGGCTGCACCCCGTTCCCGCGTCCGCGCGCACGGTGTCGCTCGAGTGCCCGCTGGACGTCGGCGCGGAACGGGCCGCACTGGTGCTCGGCAGCGCGCTCGAACCGGTGTGCCTGGAGTGGGCCGAGGGCACGTTGCTCGCGCGGCTCGAAGGGACACCCGATGGCACCGAGGCCAGGGCGAGGGAGCTCGCCGGACTGATCGGTGGCTCGGTGCTCACCGAGGACGACGCCGACGCCGCGTGGGCCAGGCACGCGGAGCTGACCGGCGCGGCAGTGGTCCGTGTCGGCTGCAGGCCCAGCAGGCTCGCGGGGTTGATCGGCGCACCCGGTGGGCCCGCGGTGGCAGGGCTGGGCACGGGCATCGGCACGGTGGGGCTGCCGTTCGCGGAGGTCAACGGGATGCACGACGCCGTGACGGCGATCGGCGGGACGTCGGTGACGCACCAGCGACCGCCGAGCGGGGTGCGCGCGTGGGGCCGGATGCCCTCGGCGATTCGGGTGCTGCGAGCGCTGAAGAACGAGCTGGATCCGCACGGGCGGCTTAGCCCGGGCCGGTTCGAGTCGTGGTTCGGGGAGTTCGGCAACAGGGAGGAGAACCCGTGACGGAGCGGACGGAGCCGGGGTTCGACGCACTGCACCCACCATCGCGGGAGCTGCTCGACGACTGCGTGCACTGCGGGTTCTGCCTGCCCACGTGCCCGACCTACCAGCTGTGGGGCGAGGAAATGGACTCCCCGCGTGGCCGGATCTACCTGATGGACCTGGCCGAGCGTGGCGAGATCGAGCTCCAGGGCGCCTTCACGGAGCACATCGACGCGTGCCTTGGCTGCATGGCGTGCGTGACGGCGTGCCCGTCCGGGGTGCAGTACAACCGTCTGCTGGAGGCCACGCGCCCGCAGATCGAGCGCAACGTCGAGCGATCGCGCTCCGACCGGCTCTTCCGGGGCGGCATCTTCGCGTTGTTCCCCTACCGGCGGCGGTTGCGGGCGGCGGCGATCTTCGGGCTCGTCTACCAGAAACTGCGGCTGGACCGCGTGGCCGAGCGGGTGCTACCGCCCCGGCTGCGCGCGACACAGGCGCTCATGCCGCCGGTGAAGCTGCGGGACGCGTTCGCGTCGCTGCCTCGCCGAGTGAAGCCGGACGGTCCCGTTCGCCGACGGGTCGCGATGCTCTCGGGCTGTGTGCAGGACGTGTTCTTCCACGAGGTCAACGTCGCGACCCAGCGGGTGCTCGCGGCCGAGGGCTGCGAGGTGCTGACGCCGAGAGACCAGGGCTGCTGCGGCGCGCTCGGGCTGCACGCTGGGCGAGAGGACCACGCCACCAAGCACGCGAAGCGCACCATCGAGACGTTCGAGAAGCTGCCGGTGGACAACATCGTCGTGAACGTCGCAGGCTGCGGCTCGTCGATGAAGGAGTACGCCGACCTCCTGGCCGACGATCCGGAGTGGGCGGAGCGGGCGAAATCGTTCAGCGCCAAGGTGCGGGACGTCACCGAGCTGCTGGCTGAGCTGGAGCCCCGGGCGAAGCGGCATCCGATGAAGGCGAAGGTCGCCTACCACGATGCCTGCCACCTCGGGCATGCCCAGGGTGTGCGGGCCCAGCCGAGGGCCGTGCTGCGGACGATCCCCGGGCTCGACGTCGTCGACCTGCCGGAAGCGGAATTGTGCTGCGGCTCGGCCGGCATCTACAACATGGTGCAGCCGGAACCCGCGGCGGAGCTGGGCGAGCGCAAGGCGGGCAACATCCGCGCCGTGAACCCGGACCTGCTCGTGACCGCGAACCCTGGCTGCCTGTTGCAGATCGGCCGGTACCTGGACGGCGACGTCCCCATGTTCCACCCGGTGCAGGTGCTCGACGCCTCGTTGCGGGGTCGCCCTTTGCCCTGAGGGACCGGCGCCCTCAGGGCGCCCGGGGTCACCGGGCGAGATCGACCGGGTCCTCGCAGGCGGGTGCGCCCACTCCGGACTCGGGTCGGAGGTAGTGGGCCGAGACGAACCCGGTGCGGCCGTCGACGGTGCCGCTGACCCACATCGTGTTGCTGGCAACCGCCGTGCCCGGCTCCCAGCAGGTGCCGACGAAGGGCGCGCCCTCGTCGAGCCAGCCGACTTTGACGCAGTCGGCGTCCGGACATGCCCGCACGTTCAGGCCTGCCCCATCGGTCCCGGAAACGCGGTAGCGAGTCTCCGCCGCCTCGCTCGCCTGGATCTGCTCGGTCCCGGCTCGGCGGTCACCGCCCTGCGGGGCACCCTGCTCCGCTCGGGAACTGAGGACGAGCATCAGCCCCGCGGCCACCATCGCTGCCACCACAAGGACACGGACGAACAAGCCCACTCGCAACGACACGAACATTGTCGACCTCCCTCTGCTCGACGGGTTTGCCGCGTCCCCTCCTCGATCGCTCCGACGTTCGTGCTGACGTCTCCTTCCTGTGCGACGTGGTGGGATCTTCTGGGAACTACATGTTGAGTGTCCCGTGATGGGCAACCGTCATGCAATTCCCATTTTTGCGATCCCACGCAGTCCACTCTTGTGGCCTAGTGAACCGCGGCGCGGCAGCCCTCCGAAGCCGCTCCAGGGGGCCTCGCTATCACCCGTTCAGCGCAATACGCCTGCATGGTTGAAGCCGCTCCGAGAAGGACTTGCGGCCATGGCCTACAATCTGCGGTCTGGGATTCCCACGAGGACATCCCGCACTGGAACACCCGTGGTTCTAAGCACCCGGATCGAGGTCCGATGGCTGATCCAGGCCCCGTGGTACCGCGGCGCCGCATCGCCGAGGAGCTGCGCAGGCTCCGCGGCGAGGCAGGCCGTACCCTCGAAGAGGTCGCCGAAGCTCTCCTGATCTCCACCTCGAAGCTGTCCCGCCTCGAGAACGCGCAGGGCCGTCCCCAGCTTCGCGACATCCGGGACCTCGTCCGCTTCTACGGGATCGAGGGCACGCAGGTCGCCAGCCGCCTCGAACGCTGGACGAAGGCGTCCCAGTCACAGGGCTGGTGGACCGACTACAGCGGGCAGATCTCGGACGAGCTCGGCGCGCACGTCGCCTACGAGACCGAGGCGTCGGTCGCCAGGGTCTACACCATCCCCGCGATCCCGGTCCTGTTGCAGACGGCCGACTACGCGCGCGCCTACTACCGCAGTACCGAGCCGTGGCGCACGTCCGACGACATCGAGCAGCTCGTCGAGCTGCGCATGAAACGCCAGCGAGCCCTGCGCCAGCGTGAGGGGCAACCCCCGCTCACGCTGGTCGCCGTGACCCACGAGTCCAGCATCCGCCAACTGGTCGGCAGCCCCGAGATCATGCGCGCCCAGCTGGACCACCTCATCGAGAGCTCGACCGCCCCCAACATCGAGCTGCGCGTATTCCCCTTCGCCACGCAGCCGCTGTTCACGAGCACGTGCATGTACGCCTACTTCGAGTTCAGCGAGGACATCGATCGCGACGTCGTGCACATCGAGACCCACGCCGGCATCCGGCACATCGAGCGGACGAAGGCAGTCGAGAAGTACCGCGAGTACCACGACGCCCTCTACCGCAGTTCCCTGACACCCGAGGAGACGAGGGCGCTCATCCGGACTGTCAGGAACGAGCAGTTCTCCTAGCCATTTCCCAAACCCCGCATTGGACTCTTTGAATGGCATCCGAAGCTGTGAAGTTGAGTCACAAGAAACTCAGCACCGACGGCTATGTCGTCCTCAGCGAATCCGAGTTCGGCTTCTCCGCCGAAGATCGCGCACACCTTCACCGTGCGTTCTTCCACAGTGGAGTGCTGCGCCGATACGAGAAGGACCTCCCCGTGGACAGGGAGCGGGCGCGTGACGTCGTCCGCTTCGAGTGGGAAGGAACCGAGCTCCGACTGTCCGAACACGACACCATCACCATCGAGAATCGCGGTGAGCGGCCGGAAGCCCGCGAGTACGGGCGCGTCGAGGTACTCGCCGACGGGTTGTTCGAAACGTGGATCCGCAAGGCGCTGGCACTGCTGCCGGAGCACTGGCGGGACCCTAGGGGCACGTTCGGCGTGAACCTCTTCCGCACGTTCACCAACGTCGTCACCAAGCCGCACCAGGATGGTGAGCGGTTCATCTTCATCTACGTCGTGGACAAGGTCGGGCACGGCGCCGAGACCTGGCTCTACGGACCCGGCGAGGACGATCACGAACCGATCTTCCGGGGCACGCTCAGCCCCGGTGACCTGATGGTGTTCGAGGACGCCCGGTTCCGGCACACCGTGACACCGCTGGAGAACCCTCCGGGCGGCGCGGCGCGGCGCGACGCGCTCGTGTGCACGGTCAACTACGCCCACACCTACGCGCTCGACTGGTGACCGTCGTGCCCGGGGCTCACCGAGTCCCGGGCACGCTCGGTTAAATTGGTGCCATGCTCCGGCGGGAGATGGGACCGTTGCCGAGGTGGGCGCTGCTGTGCGCGCTCGCGCTCGCCGTCGTCGCCATGCACCACGTGGGTTCCGCCCCGCCCGCGCACGGGCCGGAGAGCATGCCGGCCGTGGCCGCTGCCACCGTCGCAGACGGCCATCCGGCACCGGACCACGGCTCCCACGACCTCTTCCACCTTTGCCTCGCCGTACTGGCCGCGGTGGGCGGGCTCCTGCTCGCGGCGTGGTTCCTCGGCCGCGTGGCCCGCTCCGTGCCGCCCGTCCGCCGCGCGATCCCGCTGCGGGCCGGGGCCCGTGCCCCGCCGCGCGGCGGGCGCGACATCCTGCACCTCGCCTGCGTGATCCGGGTGTGATGAGGCGCTTTCTCCCGAGCGTCCACCCATCCGATTTCTCAGGCCAGGAAAGACGAACCATGTTCAAGAACGTGAGGCGATTCGTGCTGCCCGCGATCGCCGCCATCGTGCTGCTCGCGGGCTGCGGCACCGCAACCGAGCAAGCGGACCACAACGACGCGGACGTGACGTTCGCGAGCGAGATGATTCCCCACCACCGCCAGGCGATCGAGATGGCGGGGCTGGTGACCGAACGCACCGGGAACCAACGGCTGCGCGGGCTGGCCGACGACATCCGCCAGGCGCAGCAGCCGGAGATCGAACAGCTCTCCGAGTGGCTACAGCAGTGGGGCGAGGCGGTTCCCGGTGAGCACGAGGGACACGGCGGCGGCCACGCCATGCCGGGCATGATGACCGAGGAGCACCTGGCCGAGCTGGGCAGGATGAGCGGCGCCACGTTCGACCGGCGCTGGCTCGAGCTGATGATCGAGCATCACGCGGGCGCGATCGAGATGGCCCGCGCACAGCTGGCACATGGCGTGCACTCCGAGCTCAAGCGGCTCGCACAGCAGGTCATCAACACCCAGCAGGCCGAGATCGACACCATGCAGGGCCTGCTCGGCAACGGCTGATCAGCGGCCCGTTCCACAAGACCCGCGTGCGGCCCGCACCAGCGCGCGAGCCCTGACGAACTCCGCCAGGGAGAACGCGAACGTCGGCCGCTCCACCACGAGCGACCGGCCACCGGCATCGGCGAGGGCATCGTGCGACCCACGATGCCCTCGCCGTCCGAGCCGTCCGAACCGTCCGAGCTGTCGGCCAGTTCCCGGCTCGCGGACCTCCGCTGAGGGTCTGTCGCTCTCCACAACGTCCTCAGCTGCTGGCCGGAACGAGGTCGGCGTTGCGCATGACGTGCTGGATGAGGGTCACCAGCACCTGCTTGGTCGACTCCCGGTCGCGAGCGTCGCACAGCAGCAGCGGAACAGTCGGGTCCACGTCCAGCGCGGCGCGCACCTCCTCGGTGCCGTAGCGGTGGGCTCCGTCGAAGCAGTTGACCCCCACGACGAACGGAAGCCCGCGTCGCTCGAAGAAGTCCACCGCGGGGAAACAACTCTCGAGCCTGCGGGTGTCGGCCAGCACAACGGCGCCGAGCGCGCCCGTCGCCAGCTCGTCCCACATGAACCAGAACCGGTCCTGGCCGGGAGTGCCGAACAGGTACAGGATCAGGTCCTGGTTGATCGTGATGCGCCCGAAGTCCAGCGCCACGGTGGTTGTGGTCTTGCGCTCGACGCCGGCGAGGTCGTCGACGCCTTCCGACGCGGACGTCAGCACTTCCTCCGTGCGCAGCGGCGGGACCTCGCTGACCGAGCCGACCATCGTGGTCTTGCCGACCCCGAAGCCACCGGCGATCAACAGCTTCACCGCCGTCGCGGTGAGCCGACGCCGCGGGTCAGAGTTTCCGGATGCCATCGAGAACCGCCTGCAGTACGTGTTGGTTTGGGGCTTCACTCATGGGCGCAGCTCTACGGAAGATCACGTAGTTCTGCTCGATCAAATCACTGAGCAGTACCTTGATCACCGGCAGGGGTAGGTCGATCAGCGCGGCGACCTCCGCCACGGACATCGGCCGCTGGCACAACCGCACGATCTTCGCGTACTCAGGCGGGAGCGAGGCCGCCTCGGCGACCGAGGGAAGCGCCACGACGAGTGTGATCAGTTCGAGGCCGAACTGGTCCGAGCGCGTGCGGCCGCCCGTGACGGCGTAGGGACGGACCAGAGGCCCCGCCGCCTCGTCGAACCACGCCTCGTCCTGGCCGCTCATGGCGCACTGTGCTGCTCAACCCTGGGAGCCGCGCTGAGTACCGCGCCGACCCGCTTCACCATCATGTTCATCGCGTACGCGACGAGGCCCATGTCCGCGTCCTCCGACGTGAGCAGGGCGAGGCACGCTCCCCTGCCCGCAGCCGTGACGAACAGGAACGCGTGGTCCATCTCGACGACGGTCTGGCGCACCTGGCCCCCGCCGAAGTGCCGTCCGGTTCCTCGCGCGAGGCTCTGGAACGCCGACGCCACCGCGGAAAGGTGCTCACCGTCCTCTTCGGACAGGTTGCTCGACCTGCCGATGAGCAGGCCGTCCGCGGACAGCACGACGGCGCGATCGGCTCCGGCCACCTGCTGCACCAAGTCGTCCAGCAGCCAGTCCAGTTCGTTGACTCCCGTGTTCACCATGGCGTCTCAGTCTCCAGAATGCTCGTCGAGGCTCGGGTCGTGCGCGCGTGCCTGCCGGGTCCCGCGCTGGAAGGCGGAAAGCCGGCTCCTGGCCTGCTCCGGCTCGGTGACCACCTCCGTCTGCTCCGTGGATGGACCCGTTTCCATCAACTGCGGCACCAGGTTCTGCTGCCTGCGGCGCCGCGGCAGCGGCGGCCTTCCCGGTGACATCGTCCCGCCGGGCTGCTGCGGGCGGGCGTCCTGCGCGGGGCGTTGCCGCTGCGGCAGTTCCCTCGGTGCGGACTCCCGTGGAGCGTTCTCCCTCACGCCGTTCTCCAGAACCCCGTTCTCGCGGAACACACTCTCCCGTTGTGGCAGCTCCCGCGGCGGCGCCGCCTCGGCCGGGGGCGTCTCGCGCCTGCGCTTGGGCAGTTCCCTCGGGCCCGAACCGTTCTGCGCGGGTGGCTCGGTCTTCGGCGTGGCCCTCGGCCTGCGCCGCAGCACCGGCGTCTGCTGGGCGGGCACGGCCTCCTCGACGGCGGTCCGCGTGCCGTCCTCGGGCTCCGGCACGGGACCGAGGAGGTCCGAGAGCACCAGCACGATCGCACGCGTGCCGCCGTAGGCCGACTCGCGCAGGGTCACCACGATGCCGTGCTTGGCCGCAAGCCGCGCCACCACGAACAGGCCGAGCCGCGGCTCCTCCGACAGCGCCATGAAGCTGAAGTCGGGCGGGTTGCGCAGCATTTCGTTGAGCTCGTCGCAGCGTTCCGGCTCGATGCCGAGGCCCTGGTCCTCCACCTCGATCACCACACCGCGGCCGACGATCTCGCCCCGGATCTCCACCCGCGACGACGGCGGCGAGAACGACGTGGCGTTGTCGATGAGCTCGGCGAGCAGGTGCACGAGGTCACCGACCACCGGGCCCGCGACGGCGATCGCCGGTAGCTTGCCCACCTTGACGCGCTTGTAGTCCTCGGTCTCGGCCGTGGAGCCGCGCACGAGGTCGGCGAGCGCGACCGGGTTCCGCCACTGCCTGCCGGGCTGCTCGCCGCCGAGGATGATCAGGTTCTCGGCGTTTCGCCGCGCGCGGGTGGACAGGTGGTCGAGCCGGAACAGCATGTCGAGCTGGTCCGGGTCCTCCTGCTTGCGCTCCGCGGCGTCGAGCGCCTGTAGCTGCCTGTGCACGATCACCTGGCTGCGGTGGGCGATGTTGAGGAACACCTTCTTGGTGCCCTCACGGGTCTTGGCCTCCTCGACGGCGGCGGCGACGGCGGTCTGCTGCGCCTTGTTGAACGCGTCGGCCACCTGGCCGATCTCGTCCTGGCCGTGGTCGAGGAACGCCATCTCGGCGTCGAGGTCCACCGCCTCGCCCGCCCTGACCCGAGCGACCAGCTCGGGCATCTGGTTGTCGGCGATGTCGAGCGTGTCCTCCCTCAGCCTGGCGAGCCGCTGCACGAGGCGGTTGGACAGCCGCCACGCGATGAGGAACAGCGCGATGGCGACGACGAGCACGGCGATACCGGCGATGATCGACGTGATCAGCGTCCGGTCGGCGTCGTCGAGCGCGATGTTCGTGGCGTTGGAGCTCTGTGCGATGTAGATGCCCATGAGCGCCGCGCCGACGTCCCGCGCCGCGGCGCGCCACTCGGCCTCCGGCACCGGCAGCTGGGTCTGGTTGCCACGCAGGAAGGCGTTCTCGACGGTGGTGAGCCGCTGCCAGGCCTCGCTCTGCACGAGCTGCTCGTACTGTGCCCTGACCTCGGGGATCATCTCGGGCACCGCCGACTGGAGGCCTGCGTGGTAGGCGCCGATCTGGCCGATGTAGGTGCGGAACTCCTCTTCGGTGAGGCCGCCACCGACGAAGCCGGCCGCCGCGAGCGCGTCACCACGCGACATGCCGTCCGCGCTGGTGAACAGCGGCATCGCGGTGACGCGCAGGTACGCGGTCTCGGCGTCGGGCGCCTGCTGGGCGACGCCGTTCAGGCCGATCGCGAACTCGTCGATCAGCCGGTTGTAGAAGTCGTAGGCCTGCTGCAGCGAGGGGCCGCCCGCGTCGATCTGCTGGCGGAACTGCGGCAGCTGCGCGAACTGCTGCGCGGTGATGGCGATGCTGCGCTGCACGTTCTGCGGCGCGTCGCCAACCATGGCCTGCAGCTCGGCGTTGATGGCCGCGGCCGAGGCGTCGGTCTCGGCGCGCACCTGCTGGAGCTCGGCCCTGTTGGCGCCGTTGCTGGCGA
This sequence comes from Prauserella endophytica, assembly GCF_005146945.1. Lineage (GTDB taxonomy): Bacteria > Actinomycetota > Actinomycetes > Mycobacteriales > Pseudonocardiaceae > Prauserella_A > Prauserella_A endophytica. The sequence continues at coordinate 611,533 of NZ_SWMS01000001.1, read as the reverse complement.
GGTCCTGGAGGGTCAGCCTTCGTTCCTCGCGCACGGCGGCGAAGAACCGGGCGCCGGGTTCGGCCGCGTCGTGGACCTTGGTGGCGAAGTCGCGGACCTGGATGGCGTCGTACACGAGATAGCCGGCGAGCGCCACACCCGCCAGCAGCAGGGCGACGCTGGGGACGAACGCGATGGCCAGAACCCTGGACCGGATCGACGAACGTCGGGTACGTGCCCCGAACTTCTTCTTAACCAACGCGCTCAAAGGCCCTTTCAGCGGCTTTTCCAGATCGTTTGGGCCCCCGCACCCCTGGGCTGCCGGCCTCGCGCTCCCCGCGGGTAAGCCAGCGCTCAGCGGAGATTATGCAGCCGGACAAACGTGAGTCAACTTCACTACTCCGTCCGGCCGAACAGCGTCTTTGCTCGGCGCTACCACGCCGAGCAGTGGGTTTGCGGCCGTTTCGGCCAACGGTGACATAGCGCACGGTGAGGAACCTCTCCCGCCCGCACGTCTCGTCATGCGAACACCCCGAACGGAACCGGTAACTCCGCGACCTTGTACGGCGATACCAGTGCAAACCCCCGCACCAGGACACCAAGGAGGCCGGTGTCGATGCTGAAGCGCGCCGGCAGGTACCCGTTCTCGCAACGCCTGCTGCTGATCGTCCTCGCGCTCGCGTTCGCCGCGACCGCGGTGCTGCAGGCGTTCCTCGCCAGCTCGATGTCCGAATGGTGGCCTGCCGTGCTCGCGGCCGCGCTCGCGCTGGCAGCGCTGTGGTGCCTGATCGCCGCCGCCCGCGCCTGGGACGGAACGGAGAAGCGGCGCCTGTGAAACGCGTCGCTCATTGTCATTCTGCGTAGCTGTCCGTCACGGAAAGAAATGTCCTCATCGATGTCGATCCAGCCGCGAGGCGTTCGACGCCTTTGCAGAGCCGGATCACAGACCGATGGAGGGACACCCCATGACGAACGCCACGCTCGACCGCCCGACCACCACCGACCGCACGGACGAGAACCCGCGCCGTACGCCCCGCAGGCTGCACGGCCCGGTGCTCGCCGCCACCAGGATCGTGGTGGCCTTCCTCTTCCTCTGCCACGGCCTGCAGGGATTCGGCGCACTTGGGGGCATCGACGGCGCCGGCACGGCGCTGCCCGTGGGCTCGTGGCCCGGGTACTACGCCAGCGTGCTCGAAGTGGTCACCGCCGTACTGGTCGGTCTCGGCCTCTTCACGCGGCCGGCCGCGGTGCTGGCGTCGGGCGCGATGGCCTACGCGTACTTCACCGTGCACCAGCCGATGGCGCTGTTGCCGCTGCACAACATGGGCGAGCAGGCCGCGCTGTTCAGCTGGATCTTCCTGCTGATCGCGGTGCTCGGTCCCGGCTCGCTCGCGCTGGACAACCTGCGGCGGGCACGCGCCAAGAGCCTCGAAAACCACTGAGCCATCTCGTTTTCCCAGGAACCCCCGGCATCGCCCGGCCGTCCTATTCGGTCGAGGGGTGCCGGGGGTTCGTCACAACTGGACATGGAGGAGGTCCGCCGTGCGCGGATCGGTTCGCGCGTTCTTCGCGGTGCTGTTGTTGGCCCTGTTCCCGTTCTTCGTCCTCGCACTCGGCGTCGGCGGGGTGGTCGCGGGCCTGACGATCGGGCACCGCGCGGGCATGTACGTCGCGATTCTCGCCGCGGGCATGATGCTTGCGCTCGGCCTCGCGCTCGCGCAGGCGCTGCGCACTCGGCTGGAGCCGCCGAGCGGCCCGGTGCTGACGCGGCAGGAGCAGCCAGGGCTATGGCGGCTCGTCGACGAGCTCGCCGCACAGGCACAGACCAGGTCGCCGGACGAGATCGTGCTCGTGGGCGAGATCAACGCGGCGGTGCGCGAGGACGCGCGGGCGCTCGGCCTCAAGGAAGGCAAGCGGTACATGATGATCGGCCTGCCGTTGCTGGCCGGACTCAACGTCACGGAGCTGCGCTCCGTGCTCGCACACGAGCTGGGCCACTACGGCGGCGGCCACACGCGACTGCTCGCCGTGAGCTACCGCGGTGCCGAGACACTCGGGCTCACAGTGTCCCGTTTGGACTCGGGACCGGCCCGCTGGATCCTTGGCGCATACGCCTGGCTCTACGCCGTCGTATCCCGTTCCGCGAACCGGGCACAGGAGTTGCAGGCCGACGCCTACTCCGTCGCGGCGGCGGGCAGTGAGGCCGCGGCGAGCGCGTTGCGCAAGATCGCGACGATGGACCTGCTGTGGGAGGCCTACGGAGAACGGTTCCTCGGCCTGCCGAGCCTGGCCGGGCGCACGCCGGACATCCTGCTCGGCTTCCGCAACTTCCTCGACCACCCGCAGCAGCGCCGGATCGTCGCCGAGATCGAGCCGAAGGTGCTCGACAACCAGCCCAGTTCGCTGTTCGACAGCCATCCGACGATCCGCCGCCGCATCGAGAAGATCGGCGCCATGCCGGCGCCACCCGCGCGCCCCGACCAACGTCCAGCGTGGACAGTGCTCGCCGACCCCGCGCGCGTCGTTCCGGCCGCCGAGGCTCGGCTCTACATCAAGGGCGAGCTGGGACCGCGCGCGAGCTGGAGCGAGATCGTCCGGATCGCGGGGGCCGCGAGCGCCGCGAGGGGCGCCGAACTGCTGGCGGGCGCTGGCCGCGAGTCCCGCGCGGCTCCCGGCGGAACGCTCGGCGAGCTGCTCGCCGCCATCCAGCACGGCCGGATCGACCAGCTCATGAGCCCGTTGCTCGAGGACGGCGGCAACCCTGAGCAGGCCCGCGAGGGACTTGTAGAGCTGCTCGGCGACGTGATCGTGTGCGCGCTGATCGCGCAGCGGCGCGCGCACCACGAGCTGAGCTGGGGCGGCGGCCGGCTGATCACCGGGCCGCAGGGCGAGCTGAAGGTCACCGAGCTCGTGGCTCCGGCCGTGCGGAACCCCGCGCTGGTGCCCCAGTTCGCGCAGCGGCTCACGGCGCTCGGCGTGCGGATGGACTTCGTCCGCAGGCCCACCGCCGCGCCACCGAGGCCCGCGCATCCGGCAGGCGGCGCGGAGCCGCAGCTGGTGGGTGTGGCCCCCGAGGTCATGGCGTTCAAGAAGAACTGGGACGTGCTCGTGTTCGACGCAGGGCTGCTGCTGGTGCCGCTCAAGGCGGGCAAGCTGGCCGGGCAGAGCCTCGCCGGGGCCGTGGGCCAGGGCGGGCACGCCCAGCGCAAGCGCGTCACCGGGCTGCTGGAGCTGGGGCAGGCCGAGCTGTTCGGTCAGCCGGGGGTGCGCTGGCTGCCCACGGGCACCGTCCTCGGCGGCGACCGCAAGAAGTTCCTCACCGGCGGCGGCAAGATCGCGCTGCGCTTCGCGGGCGGGGAGACGGCGACGCTGCGCACCCAGCACGACGGCGGGTACGAGTCGCTGACCCGGTTCCTCGACACCGTGCCCCGCGGGCAGCCCGTCGGTTCGCGGTGACGGGCCGTCAGCAGAGACAGAACTCGTTGCCCTCCGGGTCGCGCATCACCACGAAGTAGTCCTGCGCGTCCTCGACCGTGCGCACGTGGGTGGCGCCGAGGGAGACCAGCCGCACGGCCTCGGTGTCGACGTGCTGCCTGCCGATCTTCACGTCGAGGTGCAGGCGGTTCTTGCCCGCCTTGGGCTCGGGCACGCTGTGGAACAGCACGCGTGGCCCGGTGCCGTGCGGGTCGACCACGGCGCACCACGCCTCCCCCGGCCCGCCCTCGGCGCGCGAGAACTCCGCCCAGCTCGCGTGGCCGTCGGGAGGGTCCTGCACGACGTAGCCCAGCACCTCGGCCCAGAAGCGGGCGAGCCGGTGCGGGTCGGCACAGTCCACGGCGACCTGCATGCGTCTCTCCATGGGGCCATCATGCCCGGCCGCGGACCTGGGAAGGCCCGCCGCCGACCCACCCGGGCAGCTGTGCCGGCGTCGCGGGGTCTACGACGGCCAGCCGAGCTCGGGCGGATCGGCGACGGACGGGTGCGGCGCTACCTGTGGTACGGCAGCGAGATCTTCTCGATCGTGCCCGCGCCTGCGCAGACACTGCAGTTGGACACGTACGCCGAGCCGTGCTTGAGCGCGAGGCCGCCCGGCATCGTCAGTCCCTGGCTGTACACGATCTTCGACTTGCCATGGCTCACCCGCAGCAGCGCACCGGTCGGGTCACCGGAGAGCAGGCCGTTGTGGGCGATCTCGAGCACGTACAGCTTGCCGTGGCGGTCGAACCCGATGTCGATGATGTTGGTGAAGCCCGTGGCCACCACCTGCGGCGCCTTGCCCGGCACGATCCGGTGCACCCTGGCGGAGCCCACCTGGAACGGGAATCCGGTCAGCTCACCGACGTACAGCGCGCCGTCGGGACCCTGCACGACCGAGGTCGGCACGGACTGCATCGGGATCTTCGTTCCCGGGGGCAGGCCGAGTTGCGGTGGCGCGGGGACCATCCGGTCGGGGAAGACCGCGACCGTCGACACGTTGCCGTTGGGCGCGACGAACACCAGCGAGTTGCCGCCGGCGTCCACGACGTACTGTCCGCGTTTGGTCGCGAGCACCGAGTTCGGGTTGCTGTCGGGAAGGCCGCCATCGGGGTTGGCCGCCGCCTCGAAGCCCGCGATGTCGGCGATCTGCCGCCACTTGTTCCAGCCCTTGGCGCGCAACAGCCAGCCCATCGCCCGCTGGCCGAGCTCGGGCAGGTCCGCCCGCACGGCGGGGTCGGCGCCTAGGCCGACGGTGAAGTACAGCTGCCCGTGCCTGTTGAACGACACGTCTGAGGGGCCGATCGCGGAACCACCCTCGGGTTCCGCGAGTGAGGGAAGCCCGGAGATGACCGGGTGCTGCTTTCCCTTGTGGATCTTGGTGATCGCACCGCTGGCGCCGAAGCAGACTTCGCCGCCTTCCGGGCCGGTCATGCATGGACCCGCGCCACCACGTCCGGACTCGGCCACGTAGAGGTGGCCGTCGGGTCCGAACGTGAGCCCACGGGGATTGTCGAGGCCACTGGCGATCGTCGTCGCTGTCGCGCCGCCCTGCGAATGGGCCAGCCCGATCCCGGGTACGACGGCGGTCACGGCCAGTGCGGTTCCCATGGCCACACCGGCCATGAGTAATCGGGAACGCCTCACACGCATGTTGTCCCTCCTCCACTCGAGTCCCCTGATGCGGCAGATGCTCCCCCTGCGCGAACCGCAGTTTCAAAGACGGGGAAGGAGGTGGAGTCGTTACAACCGTCCCAAGTGGATCAAGCGGCGCCGGTTCGCCCTGCCAGCCATGGATAACGTGTCGTGTCTTTACCCGCATAGTCGGGATCCAGGTAAATGAACACCCGTTGGATCAACCAGTCCCGGATCTCGAAGACGTCGCACCACCGTCCCGCGCCCCAGTCCGGAACTCCTGCGCGCCAGGGCCCGTCCCGGTGCTCGCCGTAGCTCGTCCCCTCGGCGACGATCGTGTCACCGCCGGAGAAGACCCAGTTGAACGTGGCGTAGTCGTGCCGGATCGACTTGATGGTGCCCCCGACGTCGGTGAACAGCCTGCCGATCTGGTCCCGGCCGGTGGCCAGGCCCCACTTCGGGAAGTAGACCTGCGCGTCCTCGGCGAACAGGTCGAGGATGCTCGCCCCCGTGCTGGTGGTCCCGCCGTTGTCGAACGCCTTGAGGTACTCCAGCGCCACGGACTTGCGCTGCTCGTCGGTCATCACCTGCGTGGTCAGTGCCATGGTCGCTGCTCCTTTGCAGCTACTCCGCACCGCGCGCCTGCTCGCGCAGCACGTACTTCTGGATCTTGCCGGTGGAGGTCTTTGGCAGTTCGGTGAACGTCACCGACTTCGGCGCCTTGAACCGGGCGAGTCGCGCCCGCACGTGTTCGATGATCTCCGCCTCGGTCGCCGAAGCACCGTCGTGCAGGGTCACGTAGGCGGCCGGCACCTCGCCCCAGTGCTCGTCGGGCACCGCGATGACGGCGGCCTCCAGCACGGCGGGATGCTCGGCGATGGCCTGCTCCACCTCCACCGAGGCGATGTTCTCGCCGCCCGAGATGATCACGTCCTTGCTGCGGTCCCGCAGCTCCACGTACCCGTCGGGGTGCAGGACGCCCAGGTCGCCGGTGCGGAACCAGCCGTCGGGGGCCGCGCGCTCGGTCGCCTCGGCGTCCTTGAAATAGCCGAGCATGACGTTGTTGCCGCGCAGCGCGATCTCCCCGACGGACGCGCCGTCGGCGGGCACGTCGGCGCCGTCGGCGTCGACCACCCGCACCCGGCAGGAGATCATGTTGCCGACGCCCTGCCGCGCCTTGAGCCTGGCCTGCTCCTCGACCGCGAGCCCGTTCCACTCCGGCCGCCAGTCGCAGATCATCGCGGGCCCGAACGTCTCGGTGAGCCCGTAGAGGTGGGTGACCTCGAAGGCCAGCTCACCCATGCGCCGCAGGATCGCGGGGGACGGCGGAGCGCCACCCGTCGCCACGTGCACCGTCCGCTCCAGCGGAGCCGCGTCCGCGGCGTACGCCAGCATCGACAGCACGGTCGGCGCGCCGTTGAGGTGTGTCACGCCCTCGTCGCGCAGCAGCCGCCAGACGAGCGCTGGGTCCACCTTCTCCAGGCACACATGCGTGGCCGCGGCGGCCGTCACCGCCCACGGGAAGCACCAGCCGTTGCAGTGGAACATCGGCAGCGTCCACAGATGCACGGCCGACGGCGACAGACCCGTGTGGCCGACCATCGCGAGTGCCTGCAGGTAGGCGCCCCGATGGTGGTACATGACGCCCTTCGGCCTGCCCGTGGTGCCCGACGTGTAGTTGATCGAAAGCAGCGCCCGCTCGTCACCGGGCACCTCCGCACGCGGGGTGGCCGAGGCCAGCAGCCGCTCGTACTGCTCGCCCGCCCTGACCACTGCCGGCGGCGCGGTGAGTCGGCCCAGCGCGTCGGCTACGAGACCGTCGAAAGCGGGATCGTGCACCAGCACCCCGGCCTCGGAGTGCTCCAGTATGTAGGCGACCTCGGCGGGAGCGAGCCGGGTGTTGATCGCGACCAGCGGGGCCCCTGCCCACGGGACACCGAAGTTGGCCTCGAGCAGGACGTGGGTGTTGGGGGCCAGCACAGCGACGGGCCTGCCGTTCGCGAGCCCGGCGAGGGCGCCCGCGAGGCGGCGGCAACGGTCGTGCAGCTCGGCGTAGGTCCAGCGAGAGGCGCCGTCGACCACCGCGACGCGGTCGCCGTGCGCCGAGGCCGCCCGATCGAGAAACGACACCGGTGTCAGCGGCTCGAACGAGAGATCACGCACCATCCTCCGAGCTTCGACCACCGGCCACGCCCTGGTCAACGGCCCTCGCGGAACGCCCCCGAGGACCGCAAGAGGCCGCGAGTGGAAAGTCGCGCCCGAACCAACCGGGTTCAGGCGTTTACCTCGCGCACTCGGGGCAATGCTCGGCGTTCCGAATCTCCCAACCTGTGCAGGAGGGCGAATGTTTCACCACACGAAGAAGCTGCAGTTCGAGGCGAGGCCCGAGCAGCCGGATCCGGTCTACGCCCGCAAACTCCAGGAGCTCGTCGGCGGCGCGTACGGCGAGATGACCGTGACGATGCAGTACCTCTTTCAGGGCTGGAACTGCCGCATGGAGGGGAAGTACAAGGACCTCATCATGGACATCGCGACCGAGGAGATCGGTCACGTCGAGATGATCGCGACCATGGTGGCGAGACTGCTCGAGGGAGCGCCCGCGACCGAGACGGCCCGCGCCGTGCAGGACCCGGTGATGGGCGCGGTGATCGGCGGGATGGATCCGCAGCAGGCGATCATCGCGGGCGGCGGTGCGCTGCCGCACAACAGCCAGGGCGTGCCGTGGAACGGCGGCTACATCGTGGCCAGCGGCAACCTGCTGGCCGACTTCCGCGCGAACGTGGCCGCCGAGGCGCAGGGCAGGCTGCAGACGGCGCGGCTGTACAACATGACCGACGACCCGGGCGTCAAGGAGATGCTGAAGTTCAACCTCGCGCGCGACACCTACCACCAGAACATGTGGCTGGCCGCGATCGAGCAGCTCAAGGAGGACGGGCTCGAAGACACCGTCGCCCCGAGCGCGCTGTTCGACGAGGAGTTCTCCGAGCACGCCACGAGCCTGTGGAACCTGTCGGAGGGCAACGACTCCGCACAGGGAGCGTGGGCGCGGGGCACCGCGCCCGACGGGCGCCACGAGATGGGCATCGTGGAGCAGCCCGAACCGCTCGGCGGGCCCGGCACCACGCCGCCGCCCGACCCCGAGCTGTTCGCCACCTACGACGGCACCGACCGGCCCGCCGACCCCAAGCTGAGCGGCGTCAAGGGCATGGTCGGCAGGCTCAAGGAGAAGGCGACGTAGACCACGTGGGGATCACCCCTCGGCGACGAGGGGCTCCAGCGTCAGCTCCGGGTTCTGCCGCACCAGGATGCGCATCGCGATCTCGTCCTCGAACAGGGCGAGGTCGACGCCGTCGGCGCGGGTGAGCACCTCGCTGCGCCTGCCCGAGTCCACCAGCGCGCGCTGGGCGGGGTCGGGCAGGCGCCGCACCGCGCTGTAGGGCAGCCGGTCGAGCCGCACCGGTGAGGAGAACTCGTGCTCCATGCGGTGTGCGGCCACCTCGAACTGCATGGGACCCACCGCGGCGAACACCGGGGACGCGTCGCCCCGCAGGTCCGATTTGAGCAGCTGCACCACGCCCTCGGCGGCCAGTTGGTCGACACCCCTGCGGAACTGTTTCGCCCGGCTCAGGTCGGCGGGCCGCGCCACGGCGAAGTGCGCGGGCGCGAAGCTGGGCAGCCCGGGGAAGCGCACGGGCGGCTTGCCCGCGAAGAGCGTGTCCCCCACGCGCAGGGCCGACGCGTTGACCAGCCCGATCACGTCACCGGGGTACGCCTTGTCCACAGTGGAACGTTGCTGGCCGAAGACCTGCTGCACGTACTTGGTGGCGAACGGCCGCTTCGTGGTGGCGTTGGTGACCACCATGCCCCGCTCGAACTCGCCCGAGCACACTCGCGCGAACGCCACCTGGTCGCGGTGGGCGGGGTCCATGCCGGTCTGCACCTTGAACACGAACGCGGAGAACTCGGCGTCGAGCGGCCTCGGCTCGCCGTCGGCGTCGATGCGGGGCGCCGGCTTCGGCGCGAGGTCGACCAGCAGGTCGAGCAGGTGCCGGACGCCGAAGTTGAGCACGGCGGCGCCGAAGAGCACCGGTGTCGCGGACGCGTCGAAGAACCGCTCCGGCTCGAATTCGCCGCCCGAGGCGGCGAGCAGCTCCCACTCCTCCGTCGCGCGCACCCAGTCCTCGCCCTGTTCGGCCTCGGCGGTCGCCGGGTCGAGCCGGGTCTCCGGCGCGGCCGTGGCGCCGCCGTCGGTGCGCTGGTAGCGGATGAAGTCGCCTTCGGGGACGTCGAGCACGCCCCGGAAGTGGCCTGCCGCGCCGACCGGCCAGGTGAGCGGCATGGGCTGCAGCCCGATGCGCTCCACCAGCTCGTCGCAGAGCTCCAGCGCCTCACGGCCGGGGCGGTCCCACTTGTTGATGAAGGTGATCACCGGGATGCCGCGGTGGCGGCAGACGTCGAAGAGCTTCAGCGTCTGTGGTTCGAGGCCCTTGGCCGCGTCCAGCAGCATCACCGCGGAGTCGACCGCGGAGAGCACGCGGTAGGTGTCCTCGGAGAAGTCGGCGTGGCCCGGGGTGTCGAGCAGGTTGATCACGCAGTCGCGGTAGGAGAACTGCAGCGCTGCGGAGGTGATCGAGATGCCGCGGGCCTTCTCCATCTCCATCCAGTCCGACACCACGCCCTGGCGCCCGCCCTTGCCGTGGACGGCGCCGGCCTCGTTGATCACCTTGGCGTGCAGGGCCAGCGCTTCGGTGAGGGTGGACTTGCCGGCGTCGGGGTGGCTGATCACGGCGAACGAGCGCCTGCGGTCGGCCTCTGTGAGAATGGACATCGTTTGGCGAGTTTACGCTCACGTCGCGGTAGAGCCCGCTCCGAGTCGTTCCCGCAGGGTCGCGGCCAGCGCCTCCGCCGTCGCGAGGTCGGCCTTGAGCTCCCGGCAGCGCCGCTCGGCCGCCTCGCTGAACGCGACCAGGCGCCCGCGTTGCACCTCGCTCAGGGGCACCGCGCTCTCGGCCTCCGGATGGAGTAGTTCCAGCAGCTCGCGCATCTCCTCGAGTGGGAAGCCGAGCGGTTTCATGCGCTTGATCAGCTCCAGCCGCGCAAGGTCGGCCTCGGTGTAGAGCCGGAAGCCGCCCTGGCTGCGCGCGGTGGGCTTCACCAGACCGACTTCCTCGTAGTAGCGGATCGTGCGCAACGACAGACCCGTGCGGGCGGCAGCCTCGCCGATCTGCATGTGCTCGCCCACGTGACGACCTCACTTCCGCCTGCCACCGATTCCTCAAACGGTACAGGCTCGGGTGCGCAGCGTGCACAGCAAAGTCACCGTCCACAATAGACGCGGTCTCACGTCGCGAGATGCGCCGAGGGTGGCTACCTTTCGTTTACGTTAAGGTAAGATTCCTTCTCGTGACTCCTGAGCGCTTCGCGTCGGTGCAGGCGTACAACGACGCGTACCCCGGCTGCCCGATTCCCACCGAACCAGGCGTGCGGCACAGCCTCCGCGGCTACCACGCCGCGATGCGCGGCGTCGCCGACGATGTGGCGGGCACGGAAACCACGTTGACGATCGACTTTCTGCCCGGTGGCGCGCCGGCGCCCGAGCAGCAGGACCGCATCGGCAACGTGGTCGCGAGCCGCTGGGGCGAGGGTCCGGTGCTGGTCCTCGCCGAGCAGGTGTCGCTCAGAACGGCGTGGAAGGCGATCACGGACCGGTGGCCGACCCGCCTCTCGGACGTCCAGGCCGCCCTCTCCGACACCCCTGCCGACGTTCCCCCAAGGCCACCTTTGTTGCGTTGAATGCGCCCACCCGTCTCCCACCGCCCAGCTGGAGACGCTCCGCGTCGCCTTGGGGGCGGGGAGCAGCTGTCAGGACTCCGTTGACACCGGGAGAACGGCGGGACCGCGGAGGTTGATGCGGCCGTTCCACTCCACGTCGCCGTCGAGGCGCAGGTCCGGGAAACGCGTCACCAGCCGCTCGAAGACGACCTCGCCCTCCAGCCGCGCCAGCGACGCGCCCAGGCAGTGGTGCACACCCGCGCCGAACGACACGTGGTGACGCGCGCCCTCGCGGTCGACCCGCAGCCGGTCCGCGTCCGGACCCCAGTGCCGCTCGTCCCGGTTCGCCGAGGCCAGCACCGCCAGCACGAAGGCGCCCTTGGGAATCTCGACCCCCTCGATCGTCATCGGCTCCAGCGTGATGCGCCTGCTCTCCTGCACCGGACTGTCGTAGCGCAGCAGCTCCTCCACCGCGCCCGGCACCAGCGCCGGGTCCCGCACCAGCGCCGCGTACTGCGACGGCTCGCGCAGCAACGCGAGCGTTCCACCGCCGAGCAGGTTGACGGTCGTTTCGTGGCCCGCGATGTAGAGCAGCAGCACCTGCGCGATCAGCTCGTCGTCGTCGAGGACGTCACCGTCCTCCTCGGCGTTGATCAGCGCCGTGAGCAGGTCGTCGGCGGGGTTGCGCCGCTTCCACGCGATCATGTCCGCCGCGATCTCGCCGAGCTCGGTGTTGGCGTTCTCGATCGCGCGCAGCATCTCCGGGTCCACGACCGGTTCGAGCGAGCGGACGAGCAGCCCGCTCAGCTCCCGCACCCGCAGGTGGTCGGTGGGCGGCGTGCCGAGCATCTCCGCGATCACCGCGAACGGCAGCGGGAAGGCCAGCGCGGGCACGAGATCGACCCGCCCCCGCTCGGCGATGTCGTCGAGCATCCCGTCGACGAGCTCGGCGATCCTCGGCCGCAGCGCCCGCACCGCGCGCGGGGTGAACGCCTTCGAGACGAGCTTGCGCAGCCGGGTGTGGTCCGGCGGGTCACGGTCCAACATGGACAGTCCACCGACGCGCGGTGAGCGGTCGCCGTAGACCTCCTCGCGCAGGTGGCTGAGCGGGCCCGGCGCGACGTTGCGCTCCTCGACCGACGCGCCGGAGCGCAGCAGCGCCGAGACGTCGGCGTAGCGCGTGACGGTCCAGAAGCCGAGCGGGTGCTCGTACACCGGCGCCTCGTCGCGCAGCAGCGCGTACTGCGGGTACGGGTTCTCGGCGAAGCCTTCGGCGAACGGGTTGAACAGCGGAACGTCCTGGCCGGGCAGCGTGCTCTCTGACATGCGGACTCCTTTTCGGACACCTCACACGGGCTGGGCTCGGCGAGGCGGAGCCGGATCGACCCCGGTCGCCGCGAACACGGATCGGCGGAGCCGGGCCTCGCCCGCCGCGAGGGCCGGATGACCGGCACACGCGCGCAGCACACCCCAGAGCGCCCGGTGGGCGCGGCCTGCCTCGGCGAGTGCGCGCCGGACGTCCCGCTCCGGGTTCGCCGAAGGGTCCTCCAGCACGAGGTCGAGCCGGGCGTAGACGGCCTCGTGGCAGCGGCGCTGTACGTCGAGCAGGAACGCCGCGAGCTCGCCGTACTCGGCGACGATCTCGCTCTCCCAGCCGGTCAGCGCCTCGTTTCCCAGCCGTTCCACGTCAGCGGCGACGGCGTGGACGAGGCGGTGTCTCCGGTGGACCTGCTCCCATCCGCCCATGACCTTCTCCCTGTCGGTCACATACACCGTGTATGTCGATAGACTCAGCGTATGCCCCCTGTCAAGAGTCGCCGGGAGATGTACTCGGACGCCACGCGCGCCGCGCTGCTGGAGCAGGCGACCGCGTTGTTCGCCGAGCGCGGTTTCGCCGCGACCTCCCTGGAGGACGTCGCCGCCGCCACGCAGGTCACCCGCGGAGCCGTCTACCACCACTTCGCGAACAAAATGGCTCTCTTCGAGGCGGTGCTCGACGAGCAGGAGACGCGCGCGATGGGCGAGATCGCCTCGGCCGCCGCGGGAATCAGCGACCCACTGGAGGCCGCGACGAAGGCGCTCGGCGTGTTCCTCGACCAGTGCTGCGAGCCCGTCTACGGCAGGCTGTGCTGGCAGGAGGCGCCGACCGCGCTCGGCTTCGCACGCTGGCACGAGTACGAGCAGAAGTACGCGTTCGGCCTGGTCGAGGGCTTCATAGAGGCCCTGATGTCGGCGGGCTACCTACCGCGCCAGGCCCAGGAGACCACCACGCAGTTCTTCTTCTGGATGCTCGGTGGCGCGGGGATGGCGCTCTCCCGCACCGAGCCGGAGGACAGGCGAAGGGTGCGCGACGAGTGGTACGAACTCATGATCCGCTCGCTCAGCGGGCTGCGGCCCTGACGCGCCTGCGCTTCACGACGAGCACCGCCACGGCGGTCACCACGATCAGGCCGAGCAGCACCCAGCTGCCCGCGCCGACGAGGCTCTCGAGCCGCCTGGCCGCCTCGCCCGCCGCGGTGCCGATTCCGATGTGGAGCGCACACCACGCGGCGGCCCCCACGGCGACCGCGGGCAGGAAGCGGCGCAGCGGCAGCCCGGACGCACCGGCCGCGGCGGGCAGGAGGGTGCGCAGCACCGGCAGGAAGATCGCCACGAGCACGGCGGCCGAACCCCGTCGACGCAGCAGGTCCGTCGCCCGGTCCCAGGCCTCGGCGCCGTGCTTCTCCACCACCTTCGTCTGCCGCAGCCGCGGGCCGAACCGCCTGCCCAGCAGATAACCCACGGTGTCGCCCGCGATCGCGCAGACCGTGGTGACCAGCCACATGATCAGGAACTTGCCCGTGCTGTTGGCCGTGGTGCCGAGGATCAACAACCCCGTCTCGCCGGGAGTGATGAACCCGAGACCGAGGGTGGTCTCCCCGAAGACGAGCAGGCCCGCACCCGCCGTCACGCCTGCCGGAGGCAGGCTCTGCAGCCAGTCGAGGAGATCCGTCACCAGTGCCATGTCCGCCAGCGTGCCGTCACGCGCCGATCTCGACAGTTGCTGATCGGCAACAAACGACCATGCCGAAAGTCAAAGTTGGCTAGGGTCGCCCGGTGGACCGGAGTGAGCTCGCGGCGATCGCCGAGCAGACCGACCGGATCGTGGCCTCGGGCCGCTACACCAGTGCCTCGGGCTCGACCGTGGACATCGCACCCGCCGTGTTCGAATCCGTGCGGGGCACCCGCCTCTACCTGCCGGAACAGACCACCTCGCCGCCTGATCCGCAACCGGGTGCCACAACGCGGATCGAGGTCGCCGGGTGTTCCACGCTCGCGGCCGCGCGGCGGCTCACGCACGAGGGCCCCGACGAGCCCGCGTGCCTGAACTTCGCCTCGGCCCGCAAGCCGGGCGGTGGCTACCGCACGGGCGCGCGGGCGCAGGAGGAGAGCCTGGCCAGGGCCTCCGGCCTCGTGCGGTGCCTCGAGTCGGCGCCCGCCTACTACGAGCACCACCGCGAGCATCGCGACCCGCTCTACACCGACCGGATCGTCTACTCGCCCGGCGTTCCGGTGTTCCGCGACGACGAGCACGCCCTGCTCGACGAGCCGTACCAGGTGGCGTTCCTCACCGCGGCGGCGCCGAACGCCACGGCGGCCAGCGACGAGCAGCGCGCCCGGATCCCGCCCGTCCTGCGCGAGCGCGCGGCGAAGGTGCTCACGGTCGCCCATCACAACGGCCACTCCCGCCTGGTGCTGGGCGCGTGGGGCTGCGGCGTCTTCGGCAACGATCCGCGTCTCGTGGCCGGGACGTTCGCCGACCTGCTGGCCAAGCCGTTCGCGGGCTGCTTCACACACGTGGTGTTCGCGGTGCTCGACCGGCCGCCGCACGAGACGCTGAGCGCGTTCCGGGAGGCGTTCCAAGGCTGATCACTCGCGCCGACATACTAGAACGTGTTCTAATGCGCTTGGCGAGAGGAGTCAGCGTGCGATACGGCGTCGTGTTGTTCACCAGCGATCGCGGCATCACCCCGGCCGCCGCGGCGCAGGCGGCTGAGGCCGCCGGGTTCGACTCGTTCTACGTGCCCGAGCACACGCACATCCCGGTGAAACGGGAGGCAGCGCACCCCGGCACCGGTGAAGCGAGCCTGCCCGACGACCGGTACCTGCGCACGCTCGACCCGTGGATCGCGCTGGCGACGGCGGCGTCGGTGACCACCCGCATCACGCTCGCGACCGCCGTCGCGCTGCCGGTGGAACACGATCCCATCACGCTCGCCAAGACCATCGCCTCGCTCGACCACCTCTCCGGCGGCCGCGTGGTGCTCGGCGCCGGGTTCGGGTGGAACGTCGACGAGCTGACCGATCACGGCGTGCCGCGAGGAAAACGGCGCATGATGCTGCGCGAGTACGTCGAGGCGATGCGCTCGCTGTGGGAGCACGACGAGGCGAGCTACTCCGGCGAGTTCGTGACGTTCGGGCCGAGCTGGGCGTGGCCGAAACCCGTGCGGGGTCCCAACGTTCCACTGCTGATCGGGGCTGGCGGCACCGAACGCACGTTCCGCTGGATCGCCCGCACCGCCGACGGCTGGATCACCACGCCGCTGGAGCACGACCTCGCGGACAAGGTCGCCCTGCTGCGCCACGAGTGGCAGGAGGCGGACCGGCCCGGCGCCCCGGAGGTGGTGGCGCTGGCGGGCAAACCCGATGCCGCGCGGCTCGACACTTGGCGTGCCCTCGGGGTCACGGAGGTCGTGTTCGGGCTGCCGGACCGGTCCGAGCCCGAGGTCGCCGGCTACATCGCCAAGCTCGGCGGCAAGCTGGGTCTCGGTCAGCCCCAGCCCGCGTAGTCGAGCGCCACCTTCAGCCTGCCCGGCGCGGGCCTGCCCGCGAGCGTGAACGCCTTCACCACGTCGGCGACGTCGAGAACGTGGGTCACCAGGCGTTCGGCGAGCGACGGCTCGCGGGCGAGGTCCGCCAGCGCGTGCGCGAGCATCCGCCGCCGGTCCAGCGTCAGCCCGCCGATCAGCCGCAGATTGCGTCGCACCACGGCGGTCAGGTCCACCGGATACGTTCCCGCGCACGGAATCCCGAAGCAGTACACCGTGCCCTCGTCGGCGACGGCGGTGATCGCGTCGGCGAGCGTCGCCGTCTGGTGCCCGACCGCCTCGATCACCACGTCGGGCCGCGGCGTGACCATGGCCGCCCAGTTGGTGCTGTCGGCGACCACCACTTCGTCGAGTCCGTAGGCGCCGGCCAGCGGGGTGCGGTCGACGGGGTCGACGCCGGTGACGTGCGCGGCGCCGCGCTGCCGCAGCAGCCACGTGAACAGCAGGCCGATGGGGCCGAGACCGAGCACGGCGACCCGCTTGCCGCGAACGTCGCCGAGCTGGCCGACGGCGTAGTGCGCGCACGCGAGCGGTTGCGCGACCACCGTGGCCGCCGTGAACGGTAGTTCGGGCGGGAGCACGCAGAGCCCCGCACCGTCGCTGACCACCAGCTCGGCCAGCCCGGTGGACGCCGAGGCCCAGCCCACCACGCGGTCGCCTTCGGCGAGGCCGGGATCACGCGACGCCCTGACCTCGCCGGTGATCTCGTGCAGCGGGAACCCCGTCGGCGGCACGCCCGCCCCCGGCCTGCCGCCCGCGCGGAAGTGCGGCAGGTCGCTGCCGCAGACGCCGCCGTGGCGCACGGCCACGAGCACCTCGCCCTCGCGCAGGTCCCGCGGCGCCGCGACCTCCACGTGCTCCAGCGTCGAGGGACCCGTCAGCCGCACCGCCCGCATGCCGGCGTCAGCCCTTGACCGAGCCCGAGGCCATTCCCTTGACGAGGAAGGGCTCCAGGAACACGAACAGGATCAGCATCGGCACCATCGACATGATCCCGGCCGCCATGAGCCCGCTCCAGTCCACGCTGAACTCGCCGATGAACGAGGCGATGCCGACGGTGATCGTCCAGTCGCTGGGGTTGGGCATCAGCGTGCGCGCGAAGAGGAAGTCGCCCCACGCGAGGATGCAGGCGTAGGTGAACGTGGTCGCCAGCCCGGGCCGCAGCAGCGGCACGATCACCTGCCACAGCGTGCGGAGCCTGGCGCAGCCGTCGATCATCGCCGCCTCCTCGATCTCGGCGGGGATCGCGTCGACGAAGCCCTTCATCAGCCACGTCGTGAACGGCACGGTCGCGGCGACGTTCACGAGGATCACCGCCCACAGGTTGTTGATCATCCCCGCGGAGGCGAAGATGACGAACACCGGGATGATCAGCAGCGTCCCCGGCAGCATCCGGCTGAACAGCAACGTGAAGCCCATCGCCTGCTGTGCCTTCGTGCGGAACCGCGAGAGGCTGTAACCGCCGAGCGTGCTGATCACGATCGAGATCAGCGCGGTGCCGAACGTGACCAGCGTCGAGTTCCACAGCCACAGCCCGATCGGCCTGCTCTCCAGCACCTCGCCGTAGGCGTCGAGGCTCGCCGAGTCGGCGGGCGGCACGAGCGGCGGCGAGGACGTCAGCAGCTCCTTTGACGGCACCACCGACGTCATGATCATCCAGTAGACCGGGAAGAGCAGCACCACCAGCACGGCGAGGCTGATCGCCAGCAGACCCCACTGCTGGGGCGTGCGCCTGCGCGAGAGCACCTTGCTCATCAGTTCATCCCCTCTCGCACCGAGCGGCCCGCCATGAGCAGCAGCGCACCGGCGATGACCATCGTGACGACGCCGATCGCGGCCGAGGCGCCGAACGTGAAGTACTCGAACGCCTCGTTGTAGATCCGCACAGCCAGCGTCGTGGTCGCGTCGTCCGGACCACCGCCCGTGAGCGGGAAGATGAAGTCGAACTCACGGAACACGCCGACACCGGTGATCACGATCGCGAGCGCGGCCGGCGCCCGCAGCGCGGGCCACGTGACGTAGCGGAACTGCTGCCATGCGCTCGCCCCGTCGAGCCGTGCGGCCTCGTAGAGGTCACCCGGGATCGCCTGCAGGGCCGCGACCAGCACGAGCGTGAAGAACGGGTAGAACTTCCACACGGTCGGGATGATCACCGCGGTCATCGCCGTGTCGGAGCTGGCGAGCCATGCGACGTTCTGCTCGATGAGGCCGACCGAGCGCAGCAGGTAGTTGATCACACCGAACGAGCCGTCGAGCATCCAGCTGAACGCCGCGCTCACCGCGACACCCGGCACCGCCCACGGCAGCAACGCCAGCGGGCGGACGATCCGCTTGCCGGGGAACGTCTTGTTCAGCAGCAGCGCGAGCCCGAGCCCGATCGCGAACGCCGGAACCACGACGCCGACGGTGTAGACGATCGAGCGCCAGATGTCGCCGAGCAGCTGCGGGTCGGTGATCACGTCGGCGTAGTTGCCGAGCGTCAGCGGGTACTGGCCGAGGTTCTGCAGGTCGGCGATCTCGCCGCCGCGGAAGCTCAGGTTGATCGCGATGTAGATCGGGTAGGCCATGAGCAGCCCGACCGCCGCGATCGTGGGCGTGAGCATGCTCCACGCGAAGATCCGGTCGCGCTGTGCGCGCGAGCGCCGCCGCTTCGGCGGGCTCGGCCGGGTCGTCCGCGCGGGGGCCAGCACGTCAGTCATCACCGACTCCTTCGAGGTCACGCTGCAGCGACTGCGCCACCTGGGCGACCGGGAGGTCCGTGGCGATGAGGCGGATGGCCGCCGCGGCGACGGCGTCGCCGACCCGGCCGTAGTTGCGCCGCAGCTGCGGCGACTCGGGGAAGATGTCCACCGCCTCGTCGGCGAGCCGGGCGAACAGCTCCAGCTCGGGCGTCTCGGCCAGCGCCTGCTCGGTGACCGAGCCCTCCCTCGGCGCCGGCACACCGGTGAGCTGCGTGTACCGCTCCTGCCAGCGCGGTTGCGAGGCCAGCTCGACGAAGTCCCACACCGCGTCGGCCACCTCGGGCTCGGCACCGGCGGGGATGTGCAGGCTGTTACTGACCCCGCCGGGCACGACGTCGAACGGCGGCGCGGTGACCTTCAGGTGCTCGCGCACCTCGGCCGAGGCACCCTCCACTTCGGACAGCAGGAACGGGCCGTCGACGAGCATCGCGATCTGTCCGTTGAGGAACAGCTCGTTGCGCTGCTGCGACTGGATGCCGGGTGGCGCGGTGGCGAGCACCTCGCGGTACTGCTCCAGCGCCGTGCGCGCCCGTTCGGTGTCGGCGGTGATCTTGCCGTCCGGCTCCGACCACGACGCGTGGTTGCCGACGAGGAACGACGTCAACTCGGTGTAGTTGTCCGGGTTCTGCACCGTGGTGGCGCCGAAGCCGAACGAGTCGCCCTGCTTCGCCGACACCGCACGCGCGGCCGTGAGCAGCTGTTCCGGCGTCTTCGGTACCTGAACTCCGGCCTGCTGTAGCAGCTGCTCGTTGTAGAACAGCGCGTAGCCGTAGCCCAGCAGGAGCAGGCCGTAGTAGTGGCCGTCCCACTTCATCTGCTCCTGCAACGGCGTCCACGTGCGCAGCACGTCGGTGCCCGCGAGCCGCTCGTCCAGGGGCGCGAGCCAGCCGCGCGCGGCGAACTCGACCGCGTTGCTGGAGGGCAGGTGCACGATGTCCGGCGGGTCGCCCGCCGCGAACCGGGTGGTCTGCTGTGCGACGAAACTGTCGAAGGGCACCTGGTAGAAGTCGATGTCGACGTCCGGATGCGCGTTCTCGTAGGCGGCGATCAGCTCGTGCCAGAACGGTGAGAAGGACTCGTCGTCTGCCTGCCAGGACGGGAACTCCAGTACGAGCTTGCCGTCCTCCGTGGACGGTCCACACCCGCCTGCGGCGGCGAGCAGCACGGCGGCGGCCGCCACTGCCAGCCCGCGCCTGAGCTTGCGGTGCAACGCGATCATGTTCACTCCGTTGTGGACTGTGCTGGGCCGGATCAGCGCGGCCAGGCGCGCGCGAACCGTTCGGCTCGCGCGGTGAGCTCCACCCAGTCGCCCTCGGCGACGAGGTGGGCGGAAACGAGTGCGGACCCGGCGGCCACCGCGCAGGCGCCTGCCGAGGCCCACGCGGCCACGTGGTCGGCACGGACGCCGCCGGTCGGGATGATCTTCAGGTCGGGCATCGGCGCGAGCAGCTCGCGCACGTAGCCAGGTCCGACGGACGAGGCGGGGAAGAGCTTGAGGTAGTCGGCGCCCGCCTGTGCCGCGGAGTCGAGTTCGGTGGGCGTGAGACCGCCGCACATCACGGGTACGCCCTCGGCGCGGGCGGTGTCGAGCACGGCGGGCTGGAACGTGGGCGTGACGAGGAAACGTGCCCCGGCTGCGATGGCGTGGCGCGCGTCGGCGGCGGTGCGCACCGAGCCAGCGCCCACCACGCCGGAGCCCCGCTCGCGGTCGCGCAGCGCGCGAATGGCGTCGGCGGCGCCCTCGGTGGTGAGCGTGACCTCGACGGCGTGCACGCCGCCACGCCACAGCGCCTCGGCGGCCTCGACCGCCCCGGTCGCGTCGGGCAGCCGGATGATGCCGATCACCGGTGTGGCGGCGAGCGCGGCGGCGACGGCGCCGGTCATCGGCCCGTACCCACGCCCACCGGGTGGCTCGGCCCGATGTAGCCGAGTCCGATGCTGATCGAGTCGGCGACCTCGATCGCCTTGCGCCCGAGCTCGAGCTCGCGGTTCGGCAGATCGATCGCCGACAGCGGTCCGGAGATCGAGATCGCGGCCGTCACCGTGCCCGAGCCGTCGAGCACCGGCGCGGCGACACACGCCCGCCCGAGCGCCAGCTCCTCGCGCTCGATGGCGTAACCGCGCTCGGCGACCGTCGCCAGGTCCGCGTCGAGCGCGTCGTGGGTGGTGAGCGTGTGCTGGGTGTAGCGGGGCAGCTCGGGCAGCAGCTCGCGGCGCTGGTCCGGCGTGAGCCCGAGCAGCAGGCACTTGCCGATCCCCGTGGCGTGCAGCGGGTTGCGCTGGCCGAGCAGCGTGTAGGACTTCGGCGCGAGCGTGCCCTCGAAGTTGCACAGGTAGAACAGCGACGCCCCGCGCCGGACCGCGACGTTGGCGCCGAGGCCCAGCGAGCACGCGAGGGCCTGCGCGTGCTGGCGTGCCTCGCGGTGCACGGGGTGCTGGTTCACTGCGGCGCCCGCCAGCGAGATCACGGCGGGGCCGAGCCGGTAGAGCGAACTGACCTCGTCTCGCTCGACGTATTCGAGTTGTTCGAGCGTGGCGAGCAGGCGGGAGGCGGTGGACTGCCCGACGCCCGCGCGCTGCGCGACGTCGGAAACGCGCAGGTCACCGCGCCCGTCGAGGAACGTGGCCAGCACGGCCGCCGCCTTCTCGACGCTCTGGTTCATCCCCTGATCGGTCGCCATGCCGCCCTTTCTCGCTGGTTTGCATCACTCATGCAGTATGTGGAAGTCTTACGCACATGCTGCATGGAGTCAACCAGATGGCGCATCTCGCATGAGAATCACGGCGGTAGAGACGTTCGTTCTGAAGCTTCCGGCCGAGGAGGCGTACCTCGGCCGCCTCACCGACGGCAGCGCACCCTCGGCCGGCTACCAGGTCCGCGAGCCGTGGCGGAGCCTCTACTCGGACCGCTACGAGACGCTGCTGGTGCGGCTCACCGCGGAGGACGGCACCACCGGCTGGGGCGAGGCGCTCGCGCCCGTCGCCCCCGAGGTGCCTGCCGCGATCGTGGACCTGCTGCTCGCGCCCGTACTGAGGGGCGCGGACGCACGCGCACCGCGTCCGGCGTGGTCTCGGCTGCGCGACCTCATGCGCGAGCGCGGCCACCTTGTCGGGCATCAGGCCGACGCGCTGGCCGCCGTCGACATCGCGCTGTGGGACCTCGCGGGCAAGCTCACGGGGCGGACCGTCGCGGAGCTGCTCGGCGGCGCCTTCCGCACCCGGGTGCCCACCTACGTCTCCGGCCTCCCCAAGCCCGATGACGAGGGCAGGGCCGAGCTGGCGCGCGAATGGGCCGCTCGCGGCGCCACGTCGGTGAAGCTGCACCTCGGCCACGGTGTCGCCGCGGACCTCGCCACGGTCGACGCCATCCTCGCGGCCGCGCCGGAGCTGCGGATCGCCGTCGACGCGCACTGGGCGTACTCGATCGACGAGGCGCTTCGGCTCGCCCACGGCCTCGCCGAGCGCGGCTGCTGGTTCCTGGAGGCACCGCTCGCGCCGGAGGACGTCACCGCGCACGCCGAACTGGTCGCCCGTGCGTCGATTCCCGTCGCCGTGGGCGAGGCCCTGCGCAACCGTTTCGAGTTCGCCCAGTGGGTGACGGCCCGTGCCCTGCGCATCGCGCAGCCCGACGTCGCCCGCACCGGCATCACCGAGGCGATGGCCATCGCCGAGGTGTGCGCCGCCCACCACGTGCCCGTCGCGCCGCACCACTCGGTGGGGCTCGGCGTGGCTGTCGCGGCGGGACTCCACGTCAGTGCGGCCGTGGAGGACCTGCCCGCCTTCGAGTACCAGCCCACGTCCGTGCGGGTCGGCGAGCGCATCCTCGCCCGTCAGCTCGCGGTGGAACCGTCCGCCATCTCCCTGCCCACCGGTCCCGGGCTCGGCGTCGAGGTCGACGCCGAGGCCGTGGCAGCTCTCGCCAAGGAGTCCTGACCCGATGCCGCACGCCGTACACGGTCTCGTGCCCATCCTCGCCACCCCGTTCGACCAGGACGGATCGCTCGACCTCGCCGGGCTCGCCCGGCTCACCGAGTTCCAGCTCGCCTCCGGGGTCGACGGCGTCGCGACGTTCGGCATGGCCAGCGAGGGCTTCGCGCTCACCGCCGAGGAGCGGGAGCGGATCCTCACCACGATCACGGACGTCGTGGCGGGCGCTGTGCCCGTCGTGGCCGGCGTGAACGGAACCTCCACGGTCACCGCCCTGGAGCAGGCCCGCGCCGCCGAGGACCTCGGCGCGCAGGCGCTGATGGTGCTCCCGCCGTTCCTGGTCAAGCCCAGCGCCACCCAGCTCGCCGACTTCTACGGCGACGTCGCGGCGGGCACGTCGGTGGAGATCATGGTGCAGGACGCGCCGGGGGCAACCGGTGTCGCGATGCCGCCGCCGCTGATCGCCCAGCTGTGCGAGCTGGACCGGATCACGTCGGTGAAGGTCGAGGCGCCACCGACCGCACCGAAGGTCGGCGCCGTCGTGGAGCGCGTGCCCGACACCGTCGCCGTGCTCGGCGGCCAGAACGCCCAGTTCGTGCTGGAGGAGTACGCCCGCGGTGCCATCGGCACCATGCCCGCGTGCGAGTTCCCCGACCTGCTCGCCCCGGTGCTGGCCGACTTCACCGAGGGCAGGCGCGCCGAGGCCCGCGCGGCGTTCGCGAAGCTGCTCCCGCTGGTCCTCTTCGGACTCCAGTCCGGCATCGCGTGGGCCGTGCACAAGGAGGTACTGGTGCGGCGCGGGATAATCGAGCACGCGACGGTGCGACTGCCCGCGGCGCCGCTGGACAAGGCGAGCAGGCAGAGCCTGCACGCGATCCTGGACGAACTGCCGCTGAAGGCGGGCTGAGTTGGGCGTAGACGTGGTCGGCATCGGCGAGCCGATGGTCCTCGTGCAGCCACCGGCGGGCGGGACGCTCACGACCTCGCCGACGTTCGAGGTCCACGTGGCGGGCGCCGAGCTGAACACGTGCGCCGCGCTGTCCCTGCTGGGCAGGCGGGCCGTGCTGTGCACGCGGCTCGGCGACGACGCGTTCGCGGACCGCGTCGAGCACGCCGCCGCCGCGCTCGGCGTCACCCTCGACGCCGAGCGGGACCGGACGAGACAAACCGGGCTGTTCGCCAAGGACGCGCTGCCGGACGGCGCGCGCCGCGTGCGGTACTACCGCGCAGGCTCGGCGGCGTCGGCCCTCGATGTCGCCGACGCCGAGCGGGCCCTGCGGCACCGGCCGCGCGCGGTGCTGGTGTCCGGGCTGACGGCCGCACTGGGCCCCGGCCCGGAACGCCTCGTCCGGCACGTCGCGGCCAACGCGGCCGCACACGGCAGCCGCGTCGTCGTGGACGTGAACCTGCGCCCGGCACTCGACCCGGAGGGCCGCGCCGTCCGCACTCTGTCGGCGATCCTCCCCCACACCGACCTGCTGCTCGTGGGCACCGACGAGGCGGAACCCCTGTTCGGCACGGCGGATCCGGCGGAGATCGTGCGCAGGGCAGGGGTGCGCGAGGTGGTGGTCAAGGGCGGGCCCGGCGGCTGCTGGTGGACCGTCGGCGACGGCACGCTCCACCACCAGCCGAGCCTCGCGACCGACGTGGTCGACCCGGTCGGCGCGGGCGACGCGTTCGCGGGCGGGTACCTCGCGACGCGACTCGCCGGCGGCGCTCCCGGTGCCGCCGCGTGGCTCGGTTCCCGCCTCGCGGCAGACGTCCTCGCTCACACGGGGGACACGGCGGGCCTGCCGGACCGCGCCTCGGCCGCGGAGCTGCTGGCCGAGGCGTTACGGCGGGATGCTGTGCGATAACTCGCAACGGACGTTTCGCATGACGTCGCCGGCTCCCGGGTAGCCGCGCCGACAGGCCTGTGTCGACGTGGAAGGGAGCATGGTGGCGAACTGGTTCAACGAGAACTCGAGCGCGCTGATCTCCGGCGCGATCAACATCGCGATCGTGATCGTGGTGGCCGTGATCCTGCGGGCGCTCGTCGGCCGGGTGATCGACCAGCTGGCCCGGCGGATGGTCAGCTCGCGGGAACGGCTGCACCGCACCAAGATGGCGACGCGGATCGTCAAGAGTGCCGACCAGGCGCGCAGAGAACGGCAGCGGCAGCGGGCGGAGACGATCGCCTCGGTGCTCAAGAGCGTGGCGACGTTCGTGATCTTCGGGATCGCCTTCGTGACCATTCTCGGCCAGGTGGGCATCAACATCGGACCGATCATCGCCAGCGCCGGCGTGGTGGGCCTCGCCATCGGCTTCGGCGCGCAGAGCCTGGTGCAGGACTTCCTGTCGGGGATGTTCATGATGATGGAGGACCAGTACGGCGTCGGCGACGTGATCGACGCCGGCGACGCCGTGGGCACCGTCGAGGCGGTGACCCTGCGCATCACCAAGATCCGTGACCTCAACGGCGGGCTGTGGCACGTGCGCAACGGCGAGATCATGCGCGTCTGCAACATGAACCAGGACTGGGCCAACGCCGTGGTGGAGCTGCCCCTGGACTACACGGTGGACATCGACCACGCGAAGGACGTCATCCAGCGCAGCATCGACGAGTTCGCCGAGCACCCGGCGTACGCGCCGAAGATCCTGGAACGCCCCGACATCAACGGGGTCGTCGGCATCGGCAACGGCGCGGTGACGATCCGGGTGCTGGTGACCACCCAGCCCGGCGAGCAGTGGTCGCTGGGCAGGGCGCTGCGCGAGCACCTCAAGTCCGGAATGGACGAGGCGGGCGTGAAGGTGGCGTACCCGGTGCTGCCGCTCACCGGCGCCGGAGCGACCCAGTCGGGCTGAGGTCGTCCCGGCGCCGGAGCGGATCAGACGAGGTTGGCGTAGACGATGACGTTGTCCTCGTAGCTGTGTTCCTCGCCGTCGAACACGCCACCACACGTGATCAGGCGCAACTGCGCCTTGTCGGTGTTGCCGTACACCGCCTCGGTCGGAAACTCTTCCTTCGGCACCTGGATCGAGCGCTCGACGGCGAAAGTCAGCTCCTCGCCGTCGCTGCGGCGCACCTTGATCTCGTCGCCGGGCACCAGCTCGTGCAGCCGGGCGAAGATGCCGGCCTGCTTGTTGCCGTCGACGTGCCCGAGCACGATCGCGGGCCCGATCTCGCCCGGCACGGGCGAAAGCCGGTACCAGGCCGCCTGCATCGGTTCCTTCACCGACGGCACGGCCATCGCCCCGTCCTTGGTGACGGCCACCGAGATCAGCGACGAGTCGGCGCCGATCTTCGGGATCGTCACCTGCGTCGGCCGGAGCTTGTCGTAGGGCTTCGTCACCGGCACCGACGTGGTCGGCTGGGGCGCCGACTCGGGTGCGCCCGACGAACCACAGCCGGCGAGTGCGAGTGAGGCGAGCAGGGCGGCCGCGAGCACGCGGCCGCCCCGGAACTGCGAACGCATCAACGGTCAGTCCCGCGC
Source organism: Prauserella endophytica (assembly GCF_005146945.1). GTDB lineage: Bacteria > Actinomycetota > Actinomycetes > Mycobacteriales > Pseudonocardiaceae > Prauserella_A > Prauserella_A endophytica. Next base: position 585,664 of record NZ_SWMS01000001.1, on the reverse strand, counting down.
GATGCCGCCGGCACCGGTCTCGACGCCGCCCTTCGGCGCGAAGCCGACCTGCGCGTCGCCACCGTTCTCGCGCTGCCAGTCGCCCGCGTCCTCCGAGCCGGGCACCGGAGCGACCGGCGTGCTGCCGCCACCGCCGCTGCCCGACCCGCCGCCGGGCTCCCCGCCGCAGACCCAGTCGGCCACCACGTTGCCGTCGGCGAAGGTCAGACCCGGCTGCAGCTGCACGAGGTACGCCCAGTAGCGGCCGTCGGTCTCGTCCTGCCACGGGCCGTCGAGGATCTCGAAGTCCGGCGACGTGACGCCGGTCGGCTCACCTGCCGCGCACGCGATCAGCAGCAGGCCGAGTCCCTGCTCGGGGTCGAGGTCGATGCCGTACCCCGTGTCGTCCACATAGGGCGGTTCCTCGGGCCCCGTGGTCTCCGACGATGTCGTGGTAGTGGTGGTGGACGACTCGTCGGGCTCCGAGGTCGTCGTCGCCGTCGACTCGGAGGTTGTCGTGGTGGTGGCCGAACCGGTCTCCGAGGTGGTCGTCTCGGGCGCGGCCTCCGAGGTGGAGGTCTCCGGCGCGGACTCCGACGTCGTCGTCTCGGGCGGTGCGGTGGTGGTGGTGACGGCGACGTCGGTGGACGTGCCCGCCCCCTCGTCCTGAGCCAGCGCGGGAGCCGCGAACACGGTCAGGATCAGCGTTGTCGACAGCGCGGCACCAGCGATGCCGCGCAAGGGCTTTCTCAAGATTGCTCCCAGGCAGGAATTCGAAAAAGCAGTTCAGGTACCGCAAGATCCTGCCCGACAAATCACCCGAACGGGTAACGCGAAAACATGAGAAAGATCATGCGCGAAAACCGTAACGCGCCGAACTACGTGCCGACGTGACGGTCGGAAATTGACGAGCTTCGCCGAGGTCAGGTCGGAAAGTTGTCGCACGCCTCCGACGAGGGGAGTTCCTCTGCCAGGAAGACAGTCTGCGCCATCATCCGGTAACCCGACATCTTCTCCCGGAACGTTTCGATGGATTCCTCGGGGTGCACGGAATCGATCACCGCGTGCTCGCCGATCGCGTTGAACTGGTGACTCACCCCTCGCGGAATCTGCATGTCCACGAACGAACACGGCGGAACAACGAGATTGTAACGAGTTCGCCGCACTCCTTCCGGCGCGTCCGGCAGTTCGTCCTCGAACTCCCGCGGCACGAAGGGAGTCACGCCGGGAACGTTCGTCACCTCGAACGGCGACAGGCTGCTCACCCTGATCCGGGTCTCCGGCCCGGTCATCATGCGCACGAACCGCAGGCCGGTGTGCAGGTGCATGCGCGAGCACACGCCGCGCTCCCTGACGTTGTAGAAGTCCATCACGTAGCGGTCGGCGAAGAAGCCGTCGAACGGCGTCTCCAGAAGGTAGACGTCGCCCTCCTCGAAGACCTGCGAACGCACGATCCCGTCCCGGTCCTCCGTCGTCGCGATGCGGCTGCGTTTCGCCGCGCCCACGATCTCGGCGAATGCGGTGACCACGGCGAGCGCTGCTTCCTCCGGCAACCGCAGTACCGGGGTCACCACGTTCCGTGCCGGATCCACGAAGGACGCGACGTCGTGGACCTCGTTCTCCGCGTCCGCGTCGCGCTTCAGCCGTGGGTCGGACATGATGGCACCTCCCGGTCGGCGGCCGGCTTTTGTTGCGATTGCTTGTTTTCCGGCCGCGCTCCTTTATGATCTACCTCAGGTCGATGGGGGCGGAACAGTGGTTTTGACGAGGCGCGCAGGCGAGAGTGGCGGCTCGCGATGATCTGCCCCCACTGCCATCGAGACCTCAAGCGCAGCGAACGCTCCGACTACCGCTGCAAGTACTGCTCTCGGCTTTTCGCCCTGGAGCCAAAGGAAGGCGGCATCCGCATCCACGATCTGCGGGTGCACCGGCTCGCCGAAAAGCTCACCGATGACGGCAGAATTCACTACACGTTGCCGCAACTGTGGTACGCCGCCGCGCGCGGCCGCCTGCCCGATCCGTTCGACAAGATCTTCGGCATCGGCTGCTTCGTCTTCATCGCGGGCATCATCGCGGTGGTCGCGGCCATCTCGACCGACCTCAGCTGGGGAACCGCGCTGACCGCGGTGGGTGTGCTGGTGGTCGTTCTGCTGCTGCTCTTCTTCGTCGCCTGGCCGTGGTACGAGCGCAGGGCGAAGATCCGGATGCCCGAGAAACTCGGCGATTTCCGCGCCCGGCTGCTGCGCTGGGAAGCCACCTACGACGGCGACCTGCCGCCGGGCATGGTGGACGATTCGAAGGTCACCGTTCCCGTCGTGACCGAGCCGCGGGTCGCCGTGGTGTGCCCCGATCCCACCGTGCTCGCGTGCCTCGCGGCGAACGGCGTCGCCGCTGCCCACTCGGCCGCGCTCGTCGGTTCCCTCGACCGGGTTCCGCCGGATGTTCCCGTCGTCGTGCTGCACGACGCGAGCCCCGAGGGCATCCGCCTGGCCGCCGACGCGCGGGCCGCGTTCGGCTCCCGGTTGGTGGCGCCAGGGCTGCGCCCGAAGGCCGTGCTGGCTGAGGAGAAGGCCATCAAGCTGCGCGAGCGGCCGTTGCCGGAGGCCGAGGTGCGGGGGCTGCGCGCACTCGATCCCGCACTGACCCAGGAGGAGGCCGGCTGGCTCGGCGCGGGCTGGTGGTCGCCGCTGGCCGCGGTGCGCCCGCCCCGGCTGCTCAAGGTGCTCGACCGAGCGATCGCCAGGGCACACGGCGAACCCGACGCCGACCGGCGGGCCGCCCGGCAGGTCGGCTTCCTCACCTGGCCCGGCGCATGAACGTCCTGGATCGCGCCCTGCGCGTCGCCGCCGAGCGCGTCGCCGAGCCGGGCGGACTGCGCTTCACCGAACGTCAGCTGTACTACGAGTTATGCCGGGTGCTTCGGCCCGCGCACCGGGTGCCACGCCGGTGGGCGTTCACCGTCGCACCCGCGGTGCCCTATCCGCGTTTCCGCGCCGCGCTGAAGCGGATCGGACCCCTGCCCGGCCTGCTGCCCCCTGTGGAGCCCGCACGTCGCCAGGTGGGCCGCCACACGCGGGAACCGGACCTGTTCGACTACGGCCTGCCCCGGCTGCTGGTGTGCGAATCGGACGCGATCGCGAACATGTTGCGCGCCAACGGGGTCCCGATGGAATCGGCGTGCCCGGTGTTCGCTGCGGCCGAGCTGCCGCTGGCCGACGGGGTGGTGGCGATGCTCGGCAGGACCGAGCGGCCCACCGTCTACGCGCTGCACGACGCGAGCGTGCCCGGCCTGGCGTTCCCCGCCAGGCTGCGGCGGCTGGCCGCGATACCGCAGGACGTGCGCGTGACCGGCATCGGCCTGCGGCCCCGGCACGCCGGTGCGCTGCACCTGGCGCACGGGCGCGGCCCTGCGGTCCCGCCGCCGTCCGGGGTGAGCCCGTGGGAGCGGGACTGGCTCGCCCGCGGGCGGTTCACGGAGGTCGCCGCGGTCCGCCCGGCGTCGCTGCTGCGCACGGTGCACCGGCTGGTTCGCGACGTCCGGCCCACCCGCGCGCGGAGACCGGATCTGCGCGGGGCCAGGGAAACGGGCTTTCTGAGTTGGCCGAGCGCATGAGGGAGGCAACCGTGCGGCCGAGACGGGAGAACACCTACACCGACGAGCTGCTCGCCGACGGAACGGTGCACCGGCGCTACTCCGACGGGCGCTCCGAATGGCGCACGCGCGGCGAGGGCGGCGTGGTGACGTGGCGCGACAGCCATGGAGTGACCGGCACCGACGAGCCGCTGGGCCGCAGGATCGTCAAGCGGACGTTCCACGACGGGCGTGTGCTCTACGGCCGGGAGGCGGGCTACGGGCGAACCCTGTGGGGCGACGGGGTGCTCACGGTGAACCGTTCGTCCTTCGGTGGACGCGTCGGCGCCGTGCTCGCCGGGGTGGCGGGCGGCGCGCTCGTCGCCGGGCTGGTGATGCCGCCGATGTCGATGACCGAGGCGGAGGAAGAGGAGCTGCGGCAGCAGGCGCAGAGCACTGGCGGCGGGGACGCCGGGAGCACCGGTGAGGGCGACGACACGTACGACGACGACTGGTCCGACGGCGAGGGCGATTTGGATGACGGCGGCGATTTCGGCTGAGGCCGCGGTATGACACGCTGGTGTGCGTCCTCGGCGGACGGTGACCTCGTCGCGGTCGGCGGACGGGATGTGCTGACGGCGGACAGGCACGCGTTCGGCCTGCTCGACGAGCCGGGCGCCGCCACCGCGCCGTGCCGAGCGGCCGGGTTGACGGCGGTCGGCGAGGTCACGTTGTTCAACGCCCCCGAGCTGCGCTCGCGGCTCGGCACCGACGCTCCGTCGCCCGCGTGTTCCGACACCGAGCTGCTGCTGCACAGCTACGCCCGCTTCGGGCTCGCCGGGCTCGCCGCCGCCGACGGGATGTTCGCGCTGGCCATCGCGGACGGTCCCGAGCTGGTGCTGGTGCGCGACCACACCGGAGCACGCACGGCGTTCTACGCGCGGTCCGGCCGAAGCTGGCTCGCGTCGACGTCGCTGCGGGCGATACAGCGCTGGCCCGCGCTGGACACCGGGCTGAACCTCTCCGCGGTCAGGTCCTTCCTCACGTTCGCCTACCTGCCCGGCGCCGAGACGCTGCTACGCGGCGTCCACGAGGTGCTGCCGGGCCGGTGCCTGCGACTGCGTGCGGACACCACCACCGCGGAGGAGGTCTTCTGGGAGCCGCAGGAACTGACCGACGAGCGCCCGGCCGCCGAGCACGCGCACGCGCTCCGCGCACTGCTGGAGGAGGCCACCGCGCGGCGGCTGCCCAGCGGCGAGGCCGCCGCCGTCCTGCTCTCCGGCGGCGTCGACAGCAGCCTCGTGACGGCGCTCGCCACGAAGCTGCACGACAACCCCGTGCGCACCTACTCGATCAGCTTCGGCGACGAGCTACCCAACGAGCTCGGCTACTCGGGGCTCGTGGCGGCGCACTGCCACACCGAACACCGCGTGCTGACCGTCGCGGGCGAGACCGTCGCCGCGCGGCTGCCGGACACGGTCGCGCTGCTGGACTGCCCCGTCGGCGACCCGCTGACCGTGCCGAACCGGTTGCTCGCCGAGGCCGTCGCGGGCGACGGGACGAGCGTGGTACTCAACGGCGAGGGCGGCGACCCGGTGTTCGGCGGGCCCAAGAACCTGCCGATGCTGATCTCCGAGCTGCATCGCGACGATCCCGATCCGCGCGCGAGAGCGTTGGCCTACCTGGACTCCTACCGCAAGTGCTACGCCGACCTCCCCGTCCTGCTCACCGGCGACGTGCTCGCGGAGCTGACCGACGCGCCGCACCCGGCCGAGCTGGTCTCGCCCTACCTGCGGCAGGGCCGGATGCACAGCCTGCTCAACCAGTTGCTGCACGCGAACCTCCGCACGAAGGGCGCACACCACATCCTGAGCAAAGTGGAGCGGATCACCGCGGCGAGCGGGCTGGAGGGCAGGTCACCACTGTTCGCGCGTCCCGTGATCGACCACGCGTTCCGGGTGCCGCCGCGCTGGAAACTGGCGGGTACCACGGAAAAATGGGTCCTCAAGGAAGCGGTCAGGGACCTGCTTCCCGCGACGGTGGTGGACCGTCCGAAGAGCGGCATGCGGGTGCCCGTGCAGCAATGGCTGGCGGGTCCGCTGCGGGAACTCGGCAACGACCTGCTGCTGAGCCGCACGACCCGGCAACGCGGCCTGGTCCGCCCCGACACGCTCCGGTCGTGGCTGCGCAGGGAAGGCACGCTGCTGCCGAGGCACGGCGGGAAGCTGTGGCTGGTGCTGACTTTGGAGCTGTGGCTGCGCTCGTTCGAGGTCGGCGGCTGACGCGCGTACCGTGTCGGCATGGACGAGGTGCGGTTCGAGGGCATCACGCCGATCGTCCCGGTGCGGGATCTGGCGGCGGCGCTGGAGCGCTACCGGCTGCTCGGGTTCACGGTCGAGCAAGCGGATGCCGACGCGGACTACGGCTTCGCCAACCGCGGCGAGGTCTGGCTGCACCTGACCGAATGGGCCGAGCACGCCCCGAAGCGCACCGGCGCCGCGGTGTACGTCTACGTCTCGGACGCCGACGCGGTGCACACCGAATGGTCGGCGTCCGGTGTCGGGGGCCGCTTCACCGCTCCACAGGACACGCCGTACGGACTGCGCGAGTTCGCCTACGTGGACCCGGAGGGCACCCTGCACCGCATCGGCTCACCGCTCGCAGGCTAGGAGCGTCAGACGCTGCGCAGCACCGAGACCACGACGCCGAGCACCACGGCCTCGTCGCCGTCGATCACCTCGTAGGCGGGATTGCGCGGTTCGAGGTAGACGTGGCCACCCCTGCGACGGAATACCTTCACCGTGGCCTCGCCGTCGATCATCGCGGCGACGATCTGGCCCGAGTGGGCTTCCGACTGCTGCTTCACCACCACGATGTCGCCGTCGCAGATCGCGGCGTCGATCATCGAGTCACCACGCACGCGCAGGCCGAACACGTTGCCGCGCCCGATCAGCTCGCGGGGCAGCGTCAGCGTGTCGTCGACGTGCTCCACCGCGGAGATGGGCGTACCCGCCGCGATGTCACCGACAACGGGAACGGGCACTGAGTCCGCTGTGGACTGACGGCCCGACGGCTCGCGCAGGAACGCGCGTACGTCGATCGGCCGGGACACGGAGCTGCTGCGCCGCAGGAAGCCCTTTTCCTCCAGGCTCGCCAGGTGCCTCGACACCGTGGACGTCGAGCGCAGGCCGACACCGTCACCGATCTCGCGCGTGCTCGGCGAGTACCCGTACCTGACCACCCAGTCCCGGATGGCGACCAGGATTCGCTGCTGCCGGTGAGGAAGTGCCGAGGCGTCCAGGTCGCCGAACGCGTCGAACTCGTCGTAGGTGGTCACCTGCGGCATCGTAGTCACCAGCCCAGCCGTGCCAGCACACCGTCCGCCGTCCTCGCCACCGCGTCGCAGTAGCTCTCGTCGCTCGTCAGGCCACCGGAACCGCGGGCCTGCAACTGCACGAACGCCGGGTGGGCCTCGACGTCGAGGTGGCAGCTGGAGGCGGTCTCCGAGGTGATGTAACCGATGGTGTCACCGACCTTGACGGTGTCGCTGGTGTCGGTGATCACGTCGGGCATCGGCGGCTCCCAGAGCATGAGCGTCACCTCCCCCGTACCGGTTCCCTTCCAGTCGCAGCGCGGCCGGTCCTGCTCGTCCGTCCGCTTCGGAGTGATGGCCGAGGCGTCCTCACCGAGGTAGGTCTCGGCCTCCTCTTCGGTCAGCAGCGAGCACGGGTCCTCCTGCTGCCAGTCCGAGGCCGAGTCGGTCTCCTCGCTGTCCTCGCTGCACGCGGTGAGCCCCAGCATCGCCACGGCCGCCACCGCGGCGACCACCTGTCGTCCTGTCCCGTGCTCCACTCGCGGCATCGTAAACGGCGTGTACTCACTCGAAGGTGGCCGGTAGCAGCGCGTGCACGAGCGTGTCGGTGAGCCAGTCCCGGTACTCGTCATGAGTCCATCCGCGACTGGTCACGAGCGCCTCGTAGTTGGCCTGCGCGCAGATGGTCCAGATGAGGTCCGCGGCGCGCTTGGCGGACAGTCCGGGTCGCAGGGCACCGCGCTCGGCGAGTAGGGCAGCGAAGTCACGCAGGCCGTCGAGCCGTTGCCGCGCGTGTGCTTCCCGCAGCGCCTCCAGCTTCGGATCACCGGGCGCCGCGGCATCCAGCACCCGCAGCAGCGGCCCAACGCGGCTCCACACGCCGGGTTGCGTCCGCGCGTACAGCGCGAGCTGCCGCCGAGGCTCCCGCTCCTCGATCACGCGCCGAATTCCCGGCCGCTCCCGCACCGGAACCTCCGCCCGCTCGGGCCCCCCGGCCAGTGCCGCCTGCACCGCGGCCTCCAGCAACCCGGCCTTGCCCGCCGCCGAGCGGTACACGGTCTCCACCGCGACGCCCGCCTCCGCCGCGATCCGGGGGATGGTCGCGCGGGCGTAGCCGTACTCGAGGAAGACCCTGCGCGCGGCCTCGATGACCTGCGCCCTGGTGCGTGCGGCCTGCTCACGCCGTTTCGGCGCGTCGTAGCGTCGCCTGGGTCTTGCTTTCTCGCTCATTGGCGAGAATGATACTGTCACGAAATTGCTTCTCCCGCGACTGACACACAGCCACGGGCAACTCTTCGGGAGGAGTCATGAGCAACGACGTCAAAACCATCGCGCGGCGGGTCCTGGAAGAGGTCTTCCCTGCCGACGACGAGGCTGCGCTGGCCACGCTCGTCAGCGACGAATTCGTCAACCACGAGGCGCCGCCAGGCACCCCACCCGGCCTCGGCAGCGTCACGTACTACATGCACCTGCTGAACAAGGCCTTCAGCGACCAGCGCTGGGAGATCCACCGGGTGATCGCGGAAGGTGACACGGTGGCGATCCACTGCACCCACAGCGGCAGGCACACCGGCGAGTTCTTCGGCCTCGCTCCCACTGGCCGCCGCTTCGCCTACAAGCAGATGCACCTGGTCCGGGTGGCCGGCGGCAAGGGCGTCGAGCACTGGGCGGTGCGTGACGACGCCTCACTCTGGCGCCAGCTCCGAGGCGAGGGCGACGTCAGCTGAGCAGGCGTTTCCGTTCCTCTGTGTAGTTCCACCACGGGCGCGGCGGCGCGCCGTTGGCCTGGTCCACAACGGACATGAACGTGTCCAGCAGGCAGGGATCGTGCCGCTGCCCGTCGATCGCGCACAGGCGCTCGTACAGTTCGAGGGGATCGCAGCCCCTGAGCTGCCCGCGCTCGGTGATCCCCGCGCGTTCGAGGTGCCGCGCCACCGCGGGTCCCACGTTGGCCAGCTCCAACAGGCCGGAACCGTCGTGTCGTCGAGAACTCATGTCCGCCAGTTCAGCAGCCGGGCGGCGCGGCGTCTTGAACAGTTCGGACACCGGCTCAATGCCGTGCCTCCAGATCCCGGATCAGCGCGTGGCACCTCGGATCGGCCGCCAGGTGGCGGTCGGCCACCACGTTGAGCACGCCGCGCAGCAACGCCCACGGCTGCCAGGCCGCGGGTGCGACCACGCGGCCCGGCCTGTGCGCGATGGCCCGCGCGAGCACCTCGGCCGCCTGCTCCGCGGTGATCCGCTTGCGCAGTGGGCCTGGCAGACGGGCTTCGAGCGCTCGGCCGAGCGGGTCGTCGTCGAGTGTCGCGCGGGCGAGCGGGGTGTCGACGAAGCCGAAGTAGGCCACGCCGACGTCCGCGCCGTGCGGGGCGAGCTCCAGCCGCAGCGCGCGGCCCAGCTGCTCGACGCCCGCCTTGCTGATCATGTACGGCGACCCGCCGGGACCGGGCGTGAACGCCGCCGCCGACGACACCACGAGCACGTAGCCGCGCCGGGCGATCACGTCGTCGAGGGTTGGCCGGACGGTGTTGAACACCCCGGTGAGGTTCACGGACACGACCCGGTCGAACTCGTGCGGCGGCAGTTGCCGCAGCGTGCCGGGCGACGGCGTCACCCCCGCGTTGGCCACCACCGCGTCCCAGCCGCCCGTGTGCCGCGCGAGCCCGCCGATGGCGTCGGCGATGCCGGACCGGTCGGCGACGTCGGCCACCGCGGGATGCGCGCGGGTGCCGAGCTCGGCCGCCACGGCGGCGAGCGCGGTCTCGTCCCGGTCCACCAGGCCCAGCACGGCTCCCCTGGCGTGCAGCGTGTGGGCCAATGCCAGGCCGATGCCGCTCGCGGCCCCCGTGATCAGCACGGACTTGTCGCGCAGGTCCTGCGACGGCCCGGGCAGCGGAAGGCCAAGGTCGCGGACGACGCCGAGCAACGTCCGCAGGTGGCGGCTCACCGCACCTCCTCGACGCGCCGGGCCAGGCCCCGCGGCAGCCCGGCGGTCACGCGCCGCAGCAGTGCCGCGGCGGGCTTCGCCGCGGGGACGAGCGAGGACACGGGCTCGCTGGCGAACGTCCAGCGCAGGCGTGTCCCTCCGGGGACGGCGTCGAGTGCGAGGTCCTCCGCGAAGCGGCGGAGTCCGGGGCCGGTGGCCCGGTCGACCGTGAAAGTCATTCGGCGCTCTTCTTCCCAGCGGTAGAAGCGTTCCTCGAGCGTCAGCGCGCCGCCCAGCGTCACCAGCCGAGTGGCCCCGGGCCCGAGCGGCCTCGGCGACGTCCACTCCGCGCGGGTGACGAGGCGTGACCACGACGCCAGCGCGTCGTCGGCCGTGAGCACCCGCCAGACCACCGACGGCGGCGCGGGCAGGTCGACGACGTGCTCGAACCGCACCGGCGCGGTGCGCACGAACTCGTCGTCGGCCTCGGTCAACGGGAACCAGCGCGGCATGGTCGTTCTCCTCGTCGTCAGAGGTCCAGTACCAGCGAGCCGGAGGCGCGTGAAACGCACAGCAGCATCGCGTCCTGCCGCTCGCGTGCGGTGAGCGTACGGTCGCGGTGCTCCACCCGCCCGTCGAGCACTCGGGTCTTGCACGTGCCGCAGAACCCCTGGCGGCAGGAGTACGCCACACCGGGCAGCGCACGGCGGACCGCGGCGAGGGCCGTCTCCTCCCCGGCGACGTCCACGGTGACCCCGCTGCGCGCGAGCCGGATGCGGAACGGCCTGCCTCCCACCACGGGCAGCGGGCTGAACCGTTCGGTGTGCAGGGACGCGGCCGGGTCGATGTCCCGCAACATCCGCCACGCCCCGTCAGTCAACGCCGGGGGACCGCACAGGTACACCGCGGCGCCCGGCTCGGCCAGCGGAAGGATCGTGGCGAGGTCGGGCCTTCCCGTCACGTCGTCGGTGCGCACGTCCACGGCGGCGGGGCCGTAGTGGGCCAGCTCGCGCAGGAACGGCATACTCGCGCGGGACCTGCCGCGGTAGACGAGCCGCCACGGCCTGCCCCGCCGCTCGGTCTCGCGCACCATCGGCAGGATCGGGGTGATGCCGATGCCGCCCGCGACGAACAGGTAGGAACCTGCGTCGACGAGGGAGAACGCGTTGCGGGGTCCGCGCACGCGCACGGGATCGCCCACGCGAAGCCCGTGCACCTCCGCCGAGCCACCCTCCCCGCCGGGGATGCGGCGCACCGCGACACGGTAGGCGCGCCGGTCGGCTGGGTCGCCGCACAGCGAGTACTGCCGCTGCCGCCCCGAGGGCAGGAACACGTCCACGTGGGCGCCGGGGACCCACGACGGCAGCGGGCGCCCGTCCACGTCGCCGAGGACGAGGCTCACCACGTCCTCGGCCTCCTCGCGACGGTCGAGAATAGACAGATCGAGGTCGAACCCGGTTCGGCGCACGGGCTGTGGCCGCGACAGCAGCGGCGCGAGCCGGCTCTCGGCGAACACGCCGCGGTACGCCCCGCCCGCGGCGGCCGCGATCCGCATGGCCGTGGTGGGCTGCCTGGTGGTGGTCATGCCGTGCTCACCGCGGGCGAGCGCGCGAGGTAGCGCAGCGCCGTGTCCATCGGCCCGAGCTGGGAGGGATGGAAGCTCGGGCGCAGGTACTTCGGGATCTCGGTGAGGAAGATCGTCGCCTTCGGGATCACGCCCCGGCGCGTGGCGCTGAGCAGTTCCGTCACCCACCACCGCCGTGCGCCCGGCGTGGGATCGGTGCGGTACAGGTAGCGCGCGGTGGTGAGGAACAGCGTCGCGAGTGTGAAGCTGGCGACGAGCGACGTCCGCACGCGGCGCGCGTAGCTCCCGTCCACGTGCAGAAACGCGTCGAACGCGACGTTGCGGTGCTCCACCTCTTCCGCGCCGTGCCACCGGACGAGGTCCAGCATCGTCGGGTGCATGCCCTTGCGCTCGAGGTGCTCGGCCTCCAGCAGCCACTCGCCCACCACCGCGGTGTAGTGCTCCATCGCGGCGAACAGGCCGAGCCGCTCGCACAGCCAGGCGTGCCGGGCCCTGCCGGTGAGGCCGTGCTCACCGAGCACCCGGTCGACGAGCCAGTCCATCTTGCGCGCGATCGGCTCCACGTCGAGGCCGAGCGTCGCCAGGTGCTCGCGCGCGCCCTCGTGCGACGACGCGTGGGTGGCCTCCTGGCCGATGAAGCCCACGACCTCCTCCCGCAGCCGCTCGTCGGTGATCAGCGGCAGCGCCTCGGCGAGCGCCTTCGACATCGCGCGCTCGCCCTCGGGCAGCACGAGGTGCATGACGTTGATGATGTGGGTCGCCATCGGTTCGCCAGGGATGTAGTGCATCGGCACGCCCTCCCACGAGAAGTGGACGTCACGCGCGGCGATGGCGTGGGACTGGTCGGTGTGGCGGCGCGCCCCGCGCGCGTCGACGACGGGACGGCGGCCGATGCGGGGAAGACGGAACATCAGGCGCTCCTCAGGTGGTAGTCGGCAAGGTCCACCTGCCGGGTACGGGCCCGGAACCGCCGGTTGAACCCGGGGAAGAACGTGAAGTTGCGGCCGCTGTCGTCGAGGTAATAGCTGGCACAGCCGCCGGTGTTCCACACCGAGCCGCGCAGCCCGTTGTCGACCTCGCGCACGAACTCCTCCTGTGCGCGCTCGCGGACCTCCACCGCGGCCAGCCCTCGGCGTTCCATGGCGCGCAGGCAGCTCAGCACGTAGCGGACCTGGGCCTCGATGGTGACGACCTGCGACGTGTAGACCACCGAGTTGGGACCCAGCAGCAGGAAGAAGTTGGGGAACCCGGCGACGGTGGTGCCGAGGTAGGCCCGGGGCCCCCTGCTCCACGCCTCGGCCAGCGTGCGCCCGTCCCGGCCACGCAGGCGCGTGAACCCGGGGTGGTCGGCCATCCGGAAACCGGTGCCGAACACGAGCGTGTCGAGCCGGTGGGTGCGGCCGTCGGCGGTGACGATCCCCTCGGGTGTCACCTCGCGGATCCCTTCGGTCACCACCTCGACGTTCGGCTCGCACAGCGCCGGGTAGTAGGCGTTGGAGAACGTGGGCCGCTTGCAGCCGAAGGCGTACGACGGCGTCAGCTTCGCCCGCAGCCGCGGGTCGCGCACCTGCCTGCGCAGGTGCACGCGGCCCAGCAGTTCGAGTCCCTTCAGCAGCGCGGGCTGGTGCACCAGACCGGGTACGAGCGCCTCCTGCACGAGGTCGAGCCCGGTCCGCGCGAGCGACTGCACGGCGGGCACCCGCTCGAACACTCGCCTCGGCCAGCCGTCCATGGGCCGGTCAGGGTGCGGCATGATCCAGGTCGGCGTGCGCTGGAACAGGGTCATCGCCCCTGCCACGGGCTGCACCCTCGGCACGATCTGCACCGCCGACGCTCCCGTGCCGATCACGCCGACGCGCCTGCCCGTCAGCTCGTGGTCGTGGTTCCACCGCGACGAGTGGAAAACGGTTCCGTCGAAGCGATCCAGGCCCGGCAGGTCCGGCACGGCGGGCTCGCTGAACGGCCCGAGCGCGCCCACGAGCACCCGCGCCTCCCACCTGCCCCGGTCGGTGCGCACCCGCCACAACCGGTCGTCCTCGTCCCACACCGCTTCGAGCACCTCGTGCCGCAGCCGGACGTGGGGCAGCACGCCGAAGTCGCGGGCACACCGGCGCAGATAGTCGTGGATCTCGCCCTGCAGCGGGTAGAGCCTGCTCCAGCGCGGATTCGGCGCGAACGAGAACGAGTACAAAATGGACGGTATGTCGCACTGTGCGCCAGGGTAGGTGTTGGCCTGCCAGGTGCCGCCCACGTCGTCGGCACGCTCCAGCACCACGAAGTCGTCGATGCCGGCCCGTTTGAGGGCGATCGCGGCGCCCAGTCCGCCGAACCCGGCCCCGATGATCGCGACGCGGACGCGTGCTGCGCCTTTGCCCTGCATGCGGCCAAGGTAGAGCTGACATCGACCAATGTCAACATCAGGTGATGTCAACTTGTGGGTTGGGACACCGGCGCGTCTCCGGCCAGGCGAACGCCACGACCACCGCCCCCGAACGCACCGCGGGCGATGTCATCTCCGGCGGACGTGGCGGGCAGCGGCGGCGTTGCGCGTCGTCGATCCTCCGTGGAGGTCAGCGCCGCGAACTGGCCTTGGCGAGCTGCTCGATCACCTGCACGACGTGCTCGATGAACCGGTCCTGACCAATCGGCACCCGCCCGGCCAGCCAGGCCTGGAAAAGGTACGCGAGCGCGCCGAACACCGCCTGCGCGTTGAGCTCCACGTCGCGGTCGTCCGCGGTCTCGCCGGCGAGCGAGGGCGTGCGCAGCGCCTGCGCGATCGTCGCCGTGAACTCCTCGACGAGCTCGGCGCCGCGGCTTGTCAGCTCGGGCGCGGCGAGCGATTCCACGAACAGCACCCGGCCCCGGCGGGGGTCGGCGGTGACGAAACCGGTGAACGCCCCGACCGCGCGGTGTGTCAGATCGGCGGCGTCCTCGGGCGCCTCCCCCAGCGCGGCCTCCAGCACGGCCCTCGCCTGACGAGCCACCGACTCCAGCACGGCGACGAGCAGTTCCTCCCGGTTGCGGAAGCTCTCGTAGAAGTACCGCTCGGTGAGCTTCGCCTCCCGGCAGACGCCGCGCATGGTCACGGAGGCCGCGCCGTCGGTGCCCATGAGCGTGAAGCCGGCCTCGATCAGCTGCTCGCGGCGGCGCGCCTGCCGCTCGTCGGCGCCGACACCGCGCCAGGGACGGCTCGGGCCAGAGTCCGCGCGTACCGACATGCCGCCATCCTGTCACCCCCCGCGGTCAGTCCGCCGACGCGAGCACCGCCGACACGAGCCCGGGGAACCCGGTGTCGAGCTCCGCGAGGCGCAGGGTGTTGATGCGCTGCCTGCCCTCGTCGTACTGGCGGATGATCCCGCCCCTGCGCAGGGCGGCTCCGGCCGCGCGGCCTTCTACCGCGGCGGCGAGGGCGACGTGCTCGTGTACAACACCACCTACGACAACGGGCTCCGCGGTGTCCTCATGCACATCCCTGCCACCGGCGCGATCCTGGAGAACACGTTCGAGCAAGTCGTGGGCGACTACCGCGAGGACTACCGCTGGGGCCTCAACGAGATCGTGCCGCCCAACGACATCCCGCCACAGGACCGCGCCAGCACCAGCGAGTTCGCGGTGACCTTCGGTGGAGTGCACAAGGGCCGCAGCTACGTGCAGAGCCTCGCCCGGCCCGGCGCGGAAGTCAGCGCGGGCGTGTGGAGCGAGTACGTGACGGGGCAGGTAACCCTGAACGAGGGCACGACGATCAGACCGTGACCCCGGTCAGGAGCAGCAACCCTCCGGCTGCCCGAAGGACTGGGAGTCGGCCTTGACGGTGTAGACCTCCCAGGGCTCCTGGCCGGGGCCATGCACCCAGACCTTGTCCTGGAGTGCATAGCAGCAGGTGGTGCCGCTCTCGGTCAGCGTGTCGAGGCCTTCGCCGGCAAGCCGTTCGCCTGCGGCGACGACCTCGCCGCTGGTGTCGACCTCGACGCCGAGGTGGTCCATGACGGTGGTCTGACCGGGCTCACCCTCGAGCAGCACGAGCTTGAGCGGTGGCTCGGCGATGGCGAAGTTGGCGTAGCCGTCCCGAAGCTTGGCCGGGGCGGTGTTGAACAGCTTCGAGTAGAACTCGATCGATCCCTGCAGGTCACCCACCCGCAGCGCGAGTTGCATACGTGACATGAACTTAGATTGATACCTAATTAGAGGTCTGTCAATATAGACGCATGCCGAAGCAACTGCCGTTGACCGCCCTGGACGCGTGCTGCTCACCACTGGCGCGAGAGCCGCTGAGCGAAGAGCAGGCCGTGGAGCTGTCCCGGCTTTTCAAGGCCATGTCCGACCCGGTCCGGCTGCGGTTGCTCTCGCTGATCGCCTCACACGCGGGCGGTGAGGCGTGCGTGTGCGACCTGACCGGCGCGTTCGACCTGACCGCGCCGACGATCTCCCACCACCTGAAGGTGCTGCGCGAATCCGGCCTGATCACCGGCGAGCGGCGCGGCACGTGGGTGTACTACCGCGTGCATCCGGAGATGCTGGCCCGGCTGTCGGCCGTACTCGTGCCCGGCGAGGAGACGGTGCCGGCGTGACCACGACCGACAGCGCCTCTGCCGGACTGGTGGGCAAGCTCTCGACGCTCGACCGGTTCCTGCCGGTGTGGATCGGCGCGGCGATGGCGGTCGGCCTGGTGGCCGGCCGCCTCGTCCCCGGGCTCGGCACCGCGCTGAACACGGTGTCGGTGGACGGAATCTCGCTGCCGATCGCCGTGGGACTGCTGGTGATGATGTACCCGGTGCTGGCCAAGGTCCGCTACGACGAGCTCGGCTCGGTGACGCGCGACCGGCGGCTGCTGTGGTCGTCGCTGCTGCTGAACTGGGTCATCGGCCCGGCCCTGATGTTCGCGCTCGCTTGGCTACTGCTGCCCGACCTGCCCGAGTACCGCACCGGGCTGATCATCGTCGGGCTCGCCCGCTGCATCGCGATGGTGATCATCTGGAACGACCTCGCCTGCGGCGACCGGGAGGCCGCCGCGGTGCTGGTTGCGGTGAACTCGGTCTTCCAGGTGATCGCGTTCGGCCTGCTCGGCTGGTTCTACCTCGCACTGCTGCCCGGCTGGCTCGGTCTCGAGACCACCGACCTCGCCGTGTCCGGCTGGGAGATCGCCAAGAGTGTGCTGATCTTCCTCGGCGTCCCGCTGGTGGCCGGTTTCCTCACCCGCAGGCTCGGCGAACGGGCGAAGGGCCGCGAGTGGTACGAGACGCGCTTCCTGCCGAAGATCGGGCCGATCGCGCTCTACGGGTTGCTGTTCACCATCGTGATCCTGTTCGCGCTGCAGGGAGAGCAGATCGCCGCCCGGCCCCTGGACGTCGCCCGGATCGCCCTGCCGCTGCTGGTCTACTTCGCCGTGATGTGGGCGGGCTCCTACGCACTGGGCAAGGGCCTCGGGCTGACCTACGAGCGCACCACGACGCTGGCGTTCACCGCGGCGGGCAACAACTTCGAACTCGCCATCGCCGTGGCCATCGCCACCTTCGGCGCCACGAGCGGCCAGGCCCTCGCCGGTGTGGTCGGACCGCTGATCGAGGTCCCCGTGCTCGTCGGCCTCGTCTACGTATCTCTCGCACTCCGTCGCCGTTTCACCGTGGAGGCAAACCGATGACCACCCCGCCCGAGGTCCTGTTCGTGTGCGTGCACAACGCCGGCCGCTCACAGATGGCCGCCGCGCTGCTCGACCACCACGCCCAGGGACGGGTCACCGTCCGCTCCGCGGGCTCCGCGCCCGCCGAAAGCGTCAACCCCGCCGTGGTCGAGGTGATGAACGAGATCGGACTCGACCTGTCCAAGGAGTTCCCCAAACCCCTGACCACCGACGCGGTACAGGCCGCCGACGTCGTCATCACGATGGGCTGCGGCGACGCGTGCCCGGTGTTCCCCGGCAAGCGCTACCTGGACTGGCAACTGGACGACCCCGCGGGCCAGCCGGCCGACCGCATCCGCCCGATCCGCGACGACATCGACCGCCGGGTTCGAGCCCTGCTCGCGGAACTGACGACCTGATCAGCCCGAGCACGGCAGGATGCGGGCATGGCTGGAGGCGGCCCAGCTCGCCGGGTTGGTGCTCGACCCCGGCAGCGGCTCGCTCGACCGTGCCGACGTGCTCGTGCGCGACGAGCGGATCGTGCCGGTCGGGCCCGTGTGGAGCGCCGTGGCCAGGTGGACTGCCGTGGCAGTCTGCTCATCCCCGGTCCGGGTTGCCGTAGATCAGGACCAGGTGCTTCACACTCGCTCCTCGCCGTTCACGCCAGGCCGGCGACGCCGACCAGCTTGCGTCTCACGGCGTCCGCTCCGGTCCATCCGGTGAAGCCCGCCGAACCGCCCGGCCTGCCGCGACGCCGACTCGACGGCGTCGCCCCCGACGTAGAGCAACACGCGCCGGGGGTACTCCTGCCCGCCGCCGATGCCGCCGTTGATGCCCGCATTCCCGGCGACGCCGGCTGTACTCGCGCAGCTGCCCCGGATCGGTGCCGATGATCTCGAAGTGCACTATTCGGGGTGGCTCAGCAACTCGCGGGCGAGTGCCAGGCCCCACCACTCCTCGATGCGGTCGGGTGACCACGACCGCTCGACGGTGAGCGTGGTGTAGACGTCGATGTTGCAGAGCGCGGCGTAGATGTCGACGGCGACCGGAACGTCCAGCCCGTGCCGGAGCGTGCCCCGCGGCCAGGACGAGAAGACCTGGACGCGGGTCTGGTCGGCTTCCCTACGGGCCTGCACGTACAGCTCGGCGAGTTCGGGCTCGGTGCGGCCCGCCTCCCGGATCAGGGCGATGAGGTCGCCCGCGCGCTCGTACACGCGCCGGTCGTAACCGGCCATCGCCGCCAGGTGTGCCCGGGGCTCACTGGTGCCCTCCAACTCGTCGATCATCTGGGGCAGCCCCGCCGAGAGGTCCGCGGCGTCGGCCAGTGCCCGCACCAGCCCCGGCTTGTTCTGGTACGCGGCGTAGACCGTCGGCACCGAAACCCCGGCCTCGCGCGCCACGTCCCGCACGGTGGTCGCCGCCCAGCCCTGGGCGATGAACAGCCTGCGTGCGGCGTCGGCGATCTCGGCCCTCGTCTGGTGCGCCTGCGCGACGCGGCGCAGGGAGTTGTACCGGCGGCGCCCTGATTCCTGCTCCATCATTGCCCCTCAGTCTAGCGCCTTCTACATTGAATATAAGCATCGTAAAACGAATGGGGGCACTGCAGTGATCATCACCAGCCTCGCGGGGGCGGGCGGCATCGGGTTCGTCGCGCTCGGCGTCCTCACCAACATCGGCTACCTACGCGGCGGCCTTCCGGCGCCGGGCTCGGGAAAACCCCTGAAGGAGGTGACCGACGCACTCGCCGCAATGGGTGATCGGCTGAAGCGGCCCTCGGTGCTCGTCCCGGCCACCTGGCTGTTCCTCACGTTCTTCGCCGCGGGGCTGCTGTCGGCGCTCTGGCGTGGGGAAGCGAGGACCGACGGCTGGGCGCTGGCCGGCTTCGCCGGGGTCCTCATGCAGAACGCCACCTTCATGGTGGTCGAGGCGCTTCGGTTCGGGGCGGCCTCGGCCGCCGTGCATCATCGCGGCTCGGTACCTGGTCTGTGGGCGGTGACCAATGTGCTTTTCGGCTTCAACCAGGCCTTTCTGGCGATCGCGCTGCTGGGCTTCACCGTCGCGGGCTCCAGCCTCGACTTCATCCCCACCTGGCACGCCTGGCTCGGGTATGCCAGCGCGGCACTGCTGTTCGTCTCCTCCGCCGCCGCTCCGTACAATGTGGACGGAACGAATCGGATCGCGATCACCGGCCTGGTCGGCTGGCTAGGCTGGGCCACCTGGATAGTCGCGTACGGCGTCGCACTCCTGAACCTCTGACCAACTCACGAGCACCAGTCACGGAGACCAAGGGCAGGCCGGCCGCCCACGCCACTGTCGCCGATATTGCGGCGGCAGGAGATGACCAAAAGCAAAACCCCAGCTAGACGGTGGCCTCGCTGGGGTGTTGGGTGGCGCGCCCGAAGGGATTCGAACCCCTAACCTTCTGATCCGTAGTCAGATGCTCTATCCGTTGAGCTACGGGCGCAGTGTTCAGTTGTTCCCGACCGGGGTCGGGGTGGTGCTCGGCTAGGCCGAGCCCCGGCGGAGGCTCCGGGATTTGAACCCGGGAGGGGGGGTTACCCCCAACCGCATTAGCAGTGCGGCGCCATAGACCAGACTAGGCGAAGCCTCCCAGGTCGCGACCACTGCTGTCATAGAGTACACACGCCATCGAACCCCCGGCAAAGCACCCCCGGCCAACGCGCTGACCTGCTCAATCGCCGCTCGCGAGCGCCACGAAGGGGGCCAGGGAGTTCGGGTTCGCGAGCGCGTCGCGGCTTACTGCTCGGTCCGGGGCGACGCCCTTGAGGATCTTCTTCACCGGGACCTCGCACTTCTTGCCGTTCAACGTGCGCGGGACCTCGTCGACCACCACGAACCGGTCCGGGACGTGCCGGGGCGAGAGCTCCTTTCGCAGCTCCTTGCGCAGTGACGGCTCCACTGCCTCCAGTGTCGCCCCTTCGGAGAGGACCAGGAAGCACAGCAGCTCACCCTCCTCGTTGGCCGACGTGTCGATGACCAGCGAGTCCTGGACCTCCTCGAAGCCCTCCACAACGCGGTAGAACTCCGCCGTGCCCATACGCACGCCGCCCCGGTTGAGGGTCGAGTCGCTCCGGCCGTAGATGACCGCTGAGCCGCGCGGTGTGATTTTGATCCAGTCTCCGTGCCGCCACCTGCCGGGGAACTCCTCGAAGTAGGCCTCCCGCAGCCGCGTGCCGTCCGGGTCGTTCCAGAAGAACACCGGCATCGAGGGCATCGGCTTGGTGATCATCAGCTCGCCGACCTGGTCGACCACGGGCTTGCCCGCCTCGTCGTACGCCTCAACCGCCGCGCCGAGGCACCGGCACGAGAGCTCGCCCAGCCACACCGGCAGGTCCGGCGACGAGCCCACGAACGCGGTGCACAGATCGGTGCCGCCCGACACCGAGCAGATCTGCACGTGCGGACCGATCGCGTCGGCGATCCAGCGGAACCCCTCCACGCTCAGCGGCGCCCCCGTCGACCCCAGCGCCCGCATCGCCGACAGATCGAACTCCTCCGACGGCTTCAGATGCGCCTTCAGACAGCTCTGCACGAACGGCGCCGACGTGCCGAAGTACGTCACTCCGTGGCGCTCGGCC
Organism: Prauserella endophytica; assembly: GCF_005146945.1. Classification (GTDB taxonomy): domain Bacteria; phylum Actinomycetota; class Actinomycetes; order Mycobacteriales; family Pseudonocardiaceae; genus Prauserella_A; species Prauserella_A endophytica. The sequence goes on along the minus strand of NZ_SWMS01000001.1, from coordinate 565,074 downwards.
AGCCGCCACAGCGTCCGCAGGTCGGGATGTCCGGGGCTGCCGTCGAACAGCACAATCGTCGAGCCGACGAGCAGGCCGGAGATGAGGAAGTTCCACATCATCCAGCCGGTGGTGGTGAACCAGAAGAACCGCTCCCCCGGCCCCAGATCGCACTGCAGCGCCAACGCCTTGAGGTGCTCGACCGTGATCCCGCCGTGGCCCTGCACGATCCCCTTGGGCAGGCCCGTCGTGCCCGACGAGTACAGGACCCACAGCGGATGGTCGAACTCCACGGGCTCGTACGCGAGCTCGGCGCCCGCGTGCTCGGCGAGCAGGGCGTCCCAGCCGAGCGCGTCCGGGATCGTGCCACCGCCCTCGTAGTCGACGAGCACCGTCGCCGCGAGCCCCGGCAGCCTCCCGCGCAGCTCCTCCACGGTCGGCCGGACGTCGAACGACCTGCCGTTGTAGACGTAGCCGTTGACGGCGACCAGCACTCTCGGCTCGATCTGGGTGAACCGGTCGGCGATCGCGCGCACCCCGAAGTCCGGTGAGCACGACGACCAGGTTGCCCCGAGGCTCGCCGCGGCGAGAAAGGCCACCAGCGTCTGCGGGCAGTTCGGCGCGAGCGCCACCACGCGGTCGCCCTTGCCGACACCCAGCGCCACGAACGCCGCCCGCGCGGCGGCCACCCTGGCACGCAGCTCGCCGTAGGTGAGGCGCTCCTCCCTGCCGTCCTCCCGCTGGAAGATCACCGCGAGGTCGCTGGCGGCCTTCTCCGCTCCGGCGACGCCTCCGGACAACGCGTGCTCCGCGTAGTTCAGCGTCGCGCCCTCGAACCACCGGCTGCCCGGCATCTCCAGTCCCGACAGCACCGCGCCGGGCTGCTCGTGCCAGCGCACCCCGAGGTAGTCGGCCACGGCGGACCAGAAGTCACCGAGCGAGCCCGTCGAGAACTCCCAGAGCTCCTGGTAGTTCCTGGTGGTCACGCCGCGCTCGGTGCTCAGCCACCGGCGGAAGTCCTCGATCCTGGTTTCGGCGATGTGCTCGGGAGAGGGCCGCCACAACACCTCTCCGACCTCGGCGTCAGCACTCATACGCCGCACTTTAGGCCAGATCCGAGGCCATTTCCTGCGCCATGGTCAGCAACCGCGCTGGGTCGACCGGAGTGACCGTGACCCAGTCGCCGCGCCTGCGCAGCGCATACCGGCCCTGCTCCGTGTCGACCCAGTTGACCGTGCTCGGAGCCCGTCCCCGCGCCCGCGTGCTCGCGCCGAACCGCCCGGAACCGGACCGCCCCGTGACGGCCCGCAGGAGTGTGTTGGCCTCCACGGGGCGCACGCCCGCGTCACGCAACACGTCCAGGAACCCGGCCGAGCCCTCGTGCTCGGCCACCCGGCAGGCCCTGCGGTAGTCGGCGAACCGGATATTGCCCGGGCTGCCGGTGCCGGCCTGCAGCGGGGAGACCGCCGTGAGCATCGTCTCCACCAGCGCCGTCCTGCGCACCGGGCCGAGCCTCACCTCCGCGTCGGCGACTCCGGCGGTCACGTCGCCGTACGCGCCGGCGGCGCCCACCCCACGGAACACCGGCCCGTCACCGCTCAACTCCAGGTCGAGCGACAGCTCGGGTACGGCCAGCGCACGCAGCAGGTCGGCCAGGTCACGGGCGGGCCGGGCGACGGTGCCGAGCCCCCGCTCGGCCAGCGCCCGGTCGGCGATCGCGACCAGCTCGGCGCGGGCCGCCGCCGTGCGCCCCACGTGCGGGATCGCGAGCACGGCGGGCAGCTCACCGAGCCCCAGCTCGGTCCAGACCAGGTACAGCTCACCGGGGTGCAGGCTGATCCAGCCGGTGCTCTCGTCGCGCACTCACCAGCCTCCGCGCGGACCATCGCCGAGCACCGGCGGAACCACTGGCACCTGCGGCCCCCACAGGTCGTCCTCCTCCTGCAGGTACGAGGGCGACTTGCGCTCGACATCGTCGTCCCCGCCGGGGCGCGCACCGGCGGCGGCACCCATCGGCACCGCGCCGGGCGCCGCTCCGCCGCGTGGGGCCGCCGACGCCGCGGCTGGAGGCGCTGCCTGACCGCTGTGCGCCGCGGCTCCCGCGCGCGGTCCGGCTCCTTGCTGCTCGCCGCCGCCGCTCTGCTGCCCCGGCGTCATCGGCGTCGGCGGCGTCGTGGGGCCGCCACCCGGTGAACCCGGCGCGGCCGTGCCGCCCGCGCCGGACGCACCCGGGGTGGCGGAGCTCGCCGTCGTGCCCTCGTCCGGCGTCGGGTCCGGCGTCGGCTCCTGGTCCTGGTGAGGGGGCGGCGGGTCGGGTTCCCTCAGGATCGACGAACCCGGGTCCGGGCTCTGGAAAGCGGGCACGCGCCCGTACAGCTCGTTGGAGTCGCGCTGGTACTGCTCCATCACCTCGGCGGCCTGCTGGTGCAGCTGCCGCGACTCCTCACGATCCGGCGCCGGGTCGGCGACCAGGTCGGGCGCGGTGCGCCAGTATTCCTGCGGCACCTGCGGGGTGGGCAGGAGGATCTCGAACCGTGGCGGCTCCGGCATGTTGCGCTTGGCTGCCGCGGCCAGCGCGGCCTGCTCGCTCACGCAGCCGGAAACGACCGCGCTGCCCGACGCCGACTCCTCCGTCCAGCCGGCGAGCTGCTCGACCTTGCCCCTCGCCTCCTCGGCCGCTGCCCCCTGCCAACCGTCGGCGGCCTCCCGCAGCGCCTTGCGCAGCTCCTGCCCGACCTCGTCCAGCTCCCCGCCGAGCCGCGACCACTGCGCCGCGACCTCGGTGGCCCCCTCCAGGTCGAGCCCCGTGGTGGCCATGTCGTACAGCTCGCGGTGTGAGTAGGTCCGCCAGTTCACGTGCTGGCCGAGGTCGCCGGGTTCGGGCTCGGGCTCTGGCCGCGGCCACGGGTAGGGCAGGCAATGCACCGGTCCACGCTCCATCAGTCCACCTCCCCGATGCGCGCGAGTTGCTCGCTCGCGTCGGTGTCGGCCTCGGCGATCAGGCCGGCCGCCCGCCGCACGATCTCGTCCAGCTTCTCCAGCTGGAGCGCGAACTCCTCGAGCACGGGGATCGCGGCGTCGGCCCCGCCGGACGCGGCGCCACGCAGCCGCTCGCCCATCGTGCGGCCGACGAAGTTGTCCCCGAACCGCAGCGGCTGGTCGATGCGGTCGCCGCAGTCGGCGATCAGCGTGTGCACCCTGGACTGCACGGCGTTGATCGAGGCCAGCAAGCGGTGCGCCGCGTCGGGATCGAGCTTGAGGTCACCGGTCCGCACCTGGTCGCGGACGGTCTCGAGGTCCTCGGCGACCGGGGCCAGCGCTGCGGCGGCGCCCGACGCGAACGCGGCGCCCGGCGCCAGCACGGGAACGGATTCGGCGGAAGGATCGGTCACGGCGGCACCCCCAGAGACTCGTGCACGCAGCACTCTACTTCGCAAAGACGGCGCCGACGACCGTTTCGTTCCCGCTCGTACCTGTTCAGCGCAGGTACGCGTCGAACCAGTCGAGCGTGCGGTGCCACGCCTCGGCCGCGGCGGCCGGGTCGGCGTCGAAGCGGTGGCTGGCGCCCGGATAGCGGACGACGTTGGTGGCCACCTTCGAAGCGGACGCCGCCTCCTGCAGCCGCTCGACCGCGAGCTCGCCCGCCACATCGCCGTCGTCGCCGTACATGCCGAGCCACGGGCTGGTGAGCCTGCCCGCGATCTCCACCAGCTGGGGCAGCTCGTCGGATGCCGGAGCGCTGACGGCGTGCCCGCCCACGCTCACCGCGGCGCCCAGCTTGCGGCTGGCGGCCACCACAAGCGCGGCCGTGCCGCCCGTGTCGAACCCGACGACGCCGATCAGGTCGGCCCGCACGCCCCGCTCCACGAGCCACGCGAGCGTGACATCGGTGGCCGCGAGCACGTCCTGGCCGGTCAGCGGCGCGCCGTCGGCCACGATGTGGGGAGCGACGGCCAGCCAGCCTTCCCCGGCGAGCCCCGAGAGGAGAAGCCGCACCGTGTCGGTGACGCCCTCCGCCTCGTGCAGCACGACGAGACCACCTCGCAGGGCACCATCCGGTTCCGCGAAGGTGAGCCTCGCGGTGCGGCCGTCCTCGTGCCGGTAGTCCTCGGTGTACGTCTGCGTCATGTACCCACTCAACCACCGATAGTGGTGCCCCAGTCAACGTGAGCTGGCAGATATGCGGCGAGATAGGTTGAACGGCGAAACTCTTTCGACCCCCGAGGAGCGCATCCGATGTCCTCCGCAATTCCGACGAGGGCCGACCTGGCCGCGTTGCCCGCGTACGTGCCCGGCCGCACGGTGCCCGGCGCGATCAAGCTGGCCAGCAACGAGGTGCCCGGCGGCCCGCTGCCCAGCGTGGCCGAGGCGATCGCCCACGCGACAGCCCAGGTGAACCGCTATCCCGACATGGGCGCGCAGGCCCTGACCGAGCGGCTCGCGAGCGAGCTGGACATGCCCTTCGAGCGGATCGCCGTCGGCTGCGGCTCGGTGTCGCTGTGCCAGCAGCTCGTGCAGGGGATGTGCGAGCCGGGTGACGAGGTGCTCTTCGCGTGGCGCTCGTTCGAGGCGTACCCGATCGTCACGCAGGTGGGCAACGCGAAGCCGCTGACGGTGCCGCTGGACTCGGCGCACACCCACGACCTCGACGCCATGGTCGCCGCGATCACGCCGAGGACGCGCGTGGTGTTCGTGTGCAACCCCAACAACCCCACGGGCACGGCGGTGCGCCGCGACGCACTCGTGCGCTTCCTCGACCAGGTGCCCTCCGACGTCCTCGTGGTGCTCGACGAGGCGTACCGCGAGTTCGTCACCGACCGCGACGTGCCGGACGGGCTGGAGTTCGTGCGCACGCGGCCGAACGTGACCGTGCTGCGGACGTTCTCCAAGGCCTACGGGCTCGCGGGCCTGCGCGTCGGCTACGCGGTGGGCCCCGAGGAGGTGATCACCGCGCTGCGCAAGGTCTATGTGGCCTTCAGCGTCAACACCCTCGCCCAGACCGCCGCGATCGCCTCACTCGACGCGAAGGACGAGCTGCTCGCGCGGTGCGCGGACGTGGTGCGTGAGCGCTCGCGGGTGCGCGACGAGCTGCGCGCGGCGGGCTACGACGTTCCCGAGACGCACGCGAACTTCGTGTGGCTGCCGCTCGGCGAGCGCACCGTCGAGTTCGCCGAGCACGCGCTGGAGCACAAGGTCGTGGTGCGGCCGTTCGCGGGCGACGGCGTGCGCGTGACGATCGGCACCGCCGAGGAGAACGACGTGTTCCTCGACGCGGCGAGGTCGTTCACTCGCTGACAGCGGACAGCTGCCGGGTGCGAGGGCCTGCAATCAGGCGAGTGTGCGCGTGGCGTCGTCGTCGGTGGGAGCGGCGCCGCGGCCGGTGAGCGCCGCGCCGACAGCGCCCATGTCGATCACCGCGACCGGTCACTCGACAGTGACGCTCTTCGCCAGGTTCCGCGGCTTGTCGATGTCGCGGCCCAGGGCCGTCGCGAGGTGGTAGGCGAGCAGCTGCAACGGGATGCCGAACAGGATCGGGTCCAGTTCGGGCTCGGTGCGCGGCACCCGCAGCTCCGCGTCGGCGAGCCCCTCCGGCAGCTGTGCGTTGGTCACCGCGATCACCGGGCCGCCGCGCGCCTTGATCTGCTCCATCGTGCCGATGTTCTTCACCAGCAGCTCGTCGTCCGGAACGATCACCACCGATGGCATGGAGGGGTCGATGAGCGCGATCGGCCCGTGCTTGAGCTCACCCGCCTGGTACGCCTCGGCGTGGACGTAGGAGATCTCCTTGAGCTTCTGCGCGCCCTCCCTCGCCACGGGCCAGCCCCGCACTCGGCCGACGAAGAACATGTGCCGGGCGTCGGCGAACTTGCGGGCGACCTCGGCGATGGGCTCGTCCTGGGTGCGCACGACCTCCTCGATGTGGTCGGGCAGCGCGTCGAGGCCCTCGACGATGCGGCGCCCGTCGGCGACGGAGAGGTCGCGCACCCGGCCCAGCAACAGGGCGAGCATCGCGAACGTCGTGCTCATGTTCGTGACGGCCTTGGTGGAGGCCACCGACACCTCGGGGCCGGCGTGCAGGAACACGCCGCTGCCGCACTCGCGGGCGATCGCGCTCGCCACGGCGTTCACCGCGCCGATCACGCGCCCGCCCTTGCGGGACAGTTCCTGCACGGCGGCGAGCGTGTCGGCGGTCTCGCCGGACTGGCTCACGGCGACGTACAGCGTCTCGGGGTCGACCACCGGGTTGCGGTAGCGGAACTCCGAGGCGGGCTCGGCGTCGGCGGGGAGCCGCGCCAGCTCCTCGACGAGGTTGGCGCCGATCTGGCCCGCGTAGTAGGCCGAGCCGCAGCCGAGGAACTTCACCCGCCGGATCGAGCGCAGCTCCCTCGGGTCGAGCCGGAGACCGCCGAGCCGCGCGGTGGAGAACCGCTCGTCGAGCCTGCCGCGCAGGGCGCGCCGCACGGCCTCTGGCTGCTCGCCGATCTCTTTGCGCATGTAGTCGGCATAGCCGTCGAGCTGGTAGTCCTCATCGGACAGCTCAACCTCGGTCGGGGTCTTGTCGGTGCGCTTGGCCTGCAGGGTGCTGGTGCGGTAGTCGCCCGCCTTGAGTGTGGCCAGCTCACCGTCGTCGAGGTAGACCACGCGCTGCGTGTGCCGGACGAGCGCGGCGAGGTCGGAGGCGACGTACATCTCCCCGTCTCCGATGCCGAGCACGATGGGGCTGCCGTTGCGGGCGACCACGAGCTCGCCGGGATTCTTGACGTCGAGCACCACGATTCCGTATGCACCCTCCACCTGGTGCAGGGCGCGGCGCACGGCGTCCTCGAGCGTCTCGGCGCCGTCCCGCAGCCGCGCCGCGATCAGGTGGGCGAGCGCCTCGGTGTCGGTGTCGGAGGCGAACTCGACGCCGCTCGCGATGAGCTTCGCGCGCAGCTGCTCGGCGTTCTCGATGATCCCGTTGTGCACCACGGCGATGCGGCCTTGCGCGTCGAGGTGCGGGTGCGCGTTGACGTCGGTCGGCTCGCCGTGCGTGGCCCAGCGCGTGTGCGCGATGCCCACCGGCGCCGGGTTGTCCTCACCCACGAGCGTGCGCAGCTCACCGACTCGCACGGCGGCCTTGGTCACCTTGAGCCTGCCCCGGTGGGCCAGCGCGACACCGGCCGAGTCGTAGCCCCGGTACTCCAGCCGCTGCAGGCCTTCCAGCAGGATCGGCGCGGCCTCCCGCTTGCCGACGTAGCCGACGATTCCACACATGGGTGTCTCCTACCCGTAGACGATGCGCCGCAGCTGGCGTTCCGAGAGCGGGCCCGCCGCGACCGGTCTGTTCGCCAGCTCGGCCTGGAGCAGTGCCCAGATCTGCGCGTTGCGCCACCCGCGGTTCTTCAGTTCGCGATGCCGCCGCCGCACCAGCTCCTCGGTGGTCTCGCCGAAAAAGGCGAGCACGTCGGCGACGACCCTGGCCGCGGTCTCTGAGGAGAGCCCCGTGGAGGCCGCGACGTGCCGCACCAGTTCCGAGGGCGGCGACTGGTCCATGCGCCAGAGCCTGCCCGCGCCGAACGACTACTTCAAGTTTTCTGCCCGATATCGGGCAAGCTCACACCTGGCGGAGCACCAGCTGGATGACCGCGGCGATGCCGACGACCACGATCACGCCCCGCAGCACCGTCGGCGGCAACCTGCGCCCGACCAGCGCGCCGAGCCACCCGCCGAGGATCGAGCCACCCGCCAGCAGCGCGACGACCGGCCAGCTGATCGGCGCCACGAAGGCGTAAATCGTCCCCGCCACCACGTTCACCACGGCGGCGAGCACGTTCTTGATCCCGTTGAGCCGCTGGATGGGCTCGGACATGAGCATGCCCATGATGGCCATGAGCATCACGCCCTGGGCCGCGGTGAAGTACCCGCCGTAGACGCCGACCAGGAAGATCAGCGTGAGCAGCAGCACCGTGCCCTGCTTCGCAGGCTCGTCGCCGTCCTGCCCGCCCTTGCGCTCCGCCCTGGTCTCCCGCCGTCGCAGCACCCACGTCGACACGCGCGGCTGGATGATCACCAGCACCACCGCGAGCCCCACGAGCACGGGCACCACCGTCTCGAAGGCGTCCGGCGGCAGGGAGAGCAGCAGCACGGTGCCGCCGACCGCGCCGAGGGCCGACGCGGGCACGAAGGTCAGCAGCCGCCCGAACTGGCCACGCAGCTCCTTCCGGTAGCCGATCGCACCGGTGATCGTGCCGGGTACGAGCCCGATCGCGTTCGACGTCGTCGCCGTGACAGGCGGGTATCCGAACGCGACGAGCACCGGGAACGTCACGAGCGTCCCGGACCCGACCACCGTGTTGATCATTCCCGCCCACACGCCCGCGAGAGCGATGAGAACGGCGTGCCACCAGATCACGGACGGACCATAAGCGGCGGTTATTTCGGCCGCCGCGCGAGGAGGCGTATACAGTGTTCAGCCTCACGCTCGACCTTCCCAGGTGGGACGTTTCACCCCCGGGATACCGGGAATCCCCCGCCGGACACGTTGCGAGGGAGGTACGAGTGGACACGACGAGGTTGCGCGAGCTGGTCACGACCGACGGCCCGTTCGCCTCGGTCTACTTCGATGACACGCACGACACCGCCGACGCCGAGAAGCTGCTGGAGCTGCGCTGGCGCGAGCTGCGCGAGCGGCTCGAGGGGCAGGGCGCCGAGCGGCCCACGCTCGACGCGATGGAGTCAGCCGTGCGGGAGGCCGCGCCGCCGGTCGGCCGCAGCGGCAGGGCGCTCGTCGCCGTCGGCGACCGCGTGCTGGTGGACCAGGAGCTCGACGAGCCGCCCGCCCAGCCCATCGCCCGGCTCTCCGGCCTGCCCTACGTGCTGCCGCTGGCCGAGTTCGGCGAGCGCCCGCCCGCCCACGTCGTGGCGGTGGTCGACCACGTCGGCGCTGACGTCACCGCGGTCGATGCGGACGGCAACGTCGTCGATGAGCAGACCGTCGAGGGTTCGGAGCACCCCGTGCACAAGGTGCGGGGCGGCGGTTCGGCCCACCGGGACCTCCAGTCGCGCGCCGAGGAGACGGCCCGGCACAACATCAACCGGGTCGCGGAGCACGTGGCCACGACGGCGCGTCGGGTCGGCGCCGCGCTGGTGGTGCTGGCCGGGGAGTCGCAGGCCCGCAAGGAGCTGCACGACGCGCTGCCCGAGCAGGTGCGGCGCGTGGCGACCGAAATCCAGACCGGCGCGCGCCACCAGGGTGGAGGCAACGAAGAGCTGCGCGAGCAGATCCAGCAGCTGCTCGCCAAGACCAAGCAGGCGCGCCGCGACGAGGTGGTGGAACGGTTCCGTGCCGCGCTCGGCAAGCGTGACGGACTCGCCGTGCAGGGCCTGCAGGCCACCACCACGGCGCTGCGGGAGGCCAACGTCGAGACGCTGCTCGTCGCCGATCCCGGCGACGCCGAGGTGCTCACCGGCGAGGAGCCGACGCTGGTCGCGGTGCAGAAGGAGGAGCTCGAGGCACACGGAACGCGGTCGGTCAGCAGGCGGCGGGCCGACGAGGCGCTGGCAGTGGCCGCCATCGCCGGGGCCGCCGAAATCATCTGCACCGGTGACACGCTGGAGCTGATGGACGGCGTCGGCGCGATCCTCCGGCACGACTGAATGCGCGTCGACGCCGCATCGAGACGAGGTATGCGCAGGGTGGCTACTGTAGGCGAGAAACGTTGAACGGCCGGCAGAACACTGAGGTGAAAGTGACCGAAACAGAGCCGCCGTCGCATGACGTCGGTGCCCAGGACGACATCGAGTTGCGACTGGGCGCGAGCCTGGTCCACCTGCCCATCATCCGCTCCGTGGCGGCGAACATCGCCATCAGAGCCGACTTCGATCTGGATGCCATCGCAGACCTGCGGCTCGCCGTCGACGAGGCGTGCTCCACGCTGATCACCAGGGCGGTGCCGGGCACCACCATGGTGTGCCGGTTCACCATCGACGACGACGAGCTGCGCTTCAGCGGCGCCGTCACCTCCGCCGACCACGAGGCGCCGAGCACGGCGTCCTTCGGCTGGCGGGTGCTCACCACCCTCGCCGACTCGGCCGAGTCCTGGGTGGAGCCGGCCAAGCAGGACGGGCAGGGCAACTGGGTCCATGTCGAACTCGCCAAGCGAAAGCCGACGCTTACGTGACCGGATCGACAACTCGCGGATCGCGCAGCCCTTCGGACGACTACGAGCACCTCACCCCCCTTTTCGAGGAGTTCGTCGAGCTCGCTGAGGACGATCCACGCCGCGTCGAGCTGAGGGACGAGCTCGTCACCGGCCACCTGCCGCTCGCCGAGCACATCGCGCAGCGGTTCTCCGGCCGCGGCGTGGCCAAGGAGGACCTGGTGCAGGTGGCCAGGGTCGGGCTCATCAACGCGGTCGACCGCTTCGACCCTCGGCGGGGCTCGGACTTCCTCTCCTTCGCCGTGCCGACGGTGATGGGCGAGGTGCGGCGGCACTTCCGGGACACCGGATGGGTGATCCGCGTGCCGCGCAGGCTGAAGGAGCTGCACCTCTCCATCAACAACGCCAGCACGCAGCTCTCCCAGCGCCTCGGCCGCGCGCCGACGCCGAGCGAGATCGCCGCGCACCTCGACCTCACCCCCGACGAGGTGATGGAGGGCCTCGAGGCGGGCAACGCCTACCACTCGATGTCGCTCGACGAGGTGCTCTCCGGCGACACGGAGAACCTCGCGCTCGGCGACACGCTGGGCGAGGAGGACGCCGCGCTGGAGGGCGTGGAGAACCACGAGACGCTGCAGCCACTGGTGAGGGAGCTGCCGGAACGTGAACGCAAGATCCTCGCGCTGCGGTTCGTGCACAACATGACACAGACGCAGATCGCCGAGCGCATCGGCATCTCACAGATGCACGTCTCGCGGCTCCTCGCCCGCACGCTGGACCGGCTGCGCGAGGGGCTCGTGGAAGATCGGCCCGAGGGCGACGAGCAGTAGCGTTTCAGCAGCTCACGGCCCGGGTACCTGCCCGGGTATGGCGAAGAGGGACGCACTGGGCGCCTACCACGCGAAGCGGAACCTCAACCGGTCCGGCGAGCCCGGTGGGTCGCGGCGCGGGCGGAAGACCGCGCGGCCACGCTTCGTCATCCAGCGCCACGACGCGTCGAGCCTGCACTTCGACTTCCGGCTGGAGATCGGCGACGTGCTCGTGTCGTGGTCGATCCCGAAGGGCCCCTCGCTCGATCCCGGCGACAAGCGACTGGCCATCCGCACGGAGGACCACCCGCTCGACTACGCCGATTTCGAGGGCAGCATCCCGGAGGGCGAGTACGGCGCGGGCACAGTGATCGTGTGGGACACCGGCACGTTCGAGCACCTCGGTGACGGCTCGGCCCAGGACGCACTCGACCGCGGCGGTCTCAAATTCCGGCTCCATGGCGAGAAGCTGCACGGCGCATTCACGCTCGTGCGCACCCGAACGAGCCGCCAGGAACAGTGGCTGCTGATCAAAAAGGACGACGAGGGCGCCGACCGCCGTCGCAAGCCGGCGAAGACGCAGCCCGAGTCGGTGCTCACCGGCCGGACCAACGAGGACCTCGCGTGAGGTGGCACGAGCCCATGCTGGCCACGCTCACCGACCGCCACTTCTCCGATCCGGGCTGGGTGTTCGAGCGCAAGCTCGACGGCGTGCGCGCGGTGTGCGTGCGCGAGGACGGCGGCGAGCCGCAGCTGTGGTCGCGCAACCACCGGCTGATGAACGCCGCCTATCCCGAGCTGGTCGAGGCGCTGGCCGAACAGGGCGGCGAGTCGTTCACCGCCGACGGCGAGATCGTGGCCTTCGACGGCAGGCAGACGAGCTTCGCCAAGCTCCAGCCGCGGATCCACCTCACCGATCCCGTGCGCGCGAGGAACACCGGCGTCGAGGTCTTCTACTACCTGTTCGACCTGCTGGAGTTCGGCGGAACCGACGCCAGGTCGCTGCCCCTGCGGCAACGCAGGGAGCTGCTGCGACAGGCTTTCGACTTCCACGGCGTGCTGCGCATCTCCCGGTACCGCAACACCGAGGGCGAGAGGTTCCTGGCGGAGGCGTGCGCGAAGGGCTGGGAGGGCCTCATCGCCAAGCGCGCCGACGCGCCGTACACCAGCGGGCGCTCGCGTGACTGGCTGAAGTTCAAGTGCGTCAAGGACCAGGAGTTCGTTGTCGGCGGCTACACCGACCCGTCCGGTTCGCGCGCGGGGTTCGGCTCGCTCCTCGTCGGCTACTACGCGGACGGCAGGCTCCGCTACGCGGGCAAGGTCGGCGCAGGCTACAACGACGCGACGCTGCGCGACCTCCGCCGCAGGTTCGACGGACTGGGCAGGGAGAAGTCCCCGTTCGCGGGGGTGGTGCGGGAGCCGAACAGCCACTGGGTGGAGCCGGAACTCGTGGTGCAGGTGAAGTTCACCGAGTGGACCGGCGACGGGCGGCTGCGGCATCCTCGGTTCACGGGGCTGCGCAACGACAAACCGGCGACCGACGTGGTCCGGGAGACGTCATGACCGAAGTGTCCAAGGCAGGCAAGGTCTTCTACCCCGCCGACGACATCACCAAGGGCGACGTCGTCGAGCACTACCGGCGCGTGGCCGGCGTGCTGGTGCCGCACCTGGAGGGGCGCCCGCTGACGCTGCGCCGCTACCCCGACGGCATCGAGCGAGAGGGCTGGTTCCAGAAGGAGGCCTCCGAGCACTTCCCCGACTGGGTGCGCGTCGAGGCGGTGCCCCAGCGCGGCAGGCAGGGCGAGTACGTGCACCACGTCGTGTGCGACGACGCGGAGACCCTGGAGTACCTGGCCAACCAGGCGACGATCGAGTTCCACGTCTGGCTGTCCACAGTAGACAAACTGGACTGTCCCGATCTGCTCGTGCTCGACCTCGACCCACCCGAGGGCACCAAGGCCGCCGAGCTGCGCGGGGTCGCCCGCCGGGCCAGGGACCTGTTGAAGGGCATCGGGCTCAGGCCGTTCGTGCAGGCCACCGGGGGCCGCGGTTTCCACGTCGCCGCGCCGCTGGACGCCACCACCGACTTCGACACCGTGCGTGAACTGGCCCGGCTCGCCGCCGACCAGCTCGCCACCGACGACCCCAACCGGCTCACCACGGCGCAGCGCAAGGACAAGCGGGGCGGGCGGATCTTCCTCGACACCAACCGCAACGCCTACGGGCAGACCTTCATCGCGCCGTACTCGCTGCGCGCGCGACCCGGCGCGCACGTGGCAACCCCGCTCGACTGGACAGAGCTGGGCAGGGCGCGGCCGGACGGCTACGACCTCACCCGGATCCGGCGACGGCTGGCGCGCAAGGCCGACCCCTGGCACGACATCAACGCCCGCGCGGCGTCGGCGGCGAACGCGCTGGAGAAGCTGAGCTAGGAGGCGGCATGGCAAGGGCGATCTGGAGCGGAGCGCTGAACTTCGGGCTGGTGACGGTGCCCGTCGAGCTCTACAGCGCCACCCAGGATCACACGATCCACTTCCGGCAGTTCCAGCGCGGCACCTCCGACCGCATCCGCTACCGGCGCGTGAACGAGCGCACCGGCAAGGAGGTGCCGTACGAGGACATCGTCAAGGGCTACGACCTCGGCGGCGACGAGTACGTGCTGGTGGAGCCCGACGAGCTGGACCAGATCGCGCCCGGCCGCTCGCGCACCATCGACATCGACGCGTTCGTGGACCTCGACGAGATCGACCCGATCTACTTCCAGAAGACGTACTGGCTCGCGCCGGCGAAGGAGGAGTTCGGCCGCGCGTACAGCCTGCTGATCGAGGCGATGGGCAAGACGAACCGGGCGGGGCTCGCGCGGTTCGTCATGCGCGGCAAGGAGTACATCGCGGCAGTGCGGGCCGGCGACGGCGTGCTCGTGCTGAACACGCTGCTCTTCCCCGAGGACATCCGCGAGCCGAAGAAGGAGATCAGCAAGCTTCCGGCGCCGGGCAACGTGAAACCCAAGGAAGTCGATATGGCGGTGAGCCTGATCGAGTCCATGGCGGAGGCGTGGAAGCCCGACGAGTACCACGACACCTACACCGAGCGCGTCAAGAAGCTCATCGAGGACAAGCGCGCGGGCCGCACGGTGACGCCCGAGGAGGCGCCGCCCGAGGCCACGAAGGTCGTGGACTTGTTCGAGGCCCTCTCGCGCAGTGTGGAGAGCCGCAAGAAGGGCGGCTCGACCACCGCGAAGAAGGGCAAGGCCAAGCAGCCCGATCTCTCCGAGCTGAGCAAGGCCGACCTCGACAAGATGGCCCGCGAGGCCGGCATCAAGGGCCGGTCGAAGATGACGCGCGCGCAGCTGGAGAAGGCACTGGCCGACGCCTCAGGAGCACCGGCGCGCAAACGAGCCTCCTGAGGAGCGCGCCAGGCAATACGATCACCGCGTGCGCACGTCCCGGCTACCGACGCGGTTCCACACCGTCGTGCGCACGAGCCTGGGCTTCGCCGCGCTCGGCTTCATGTCGAGCTTCTGCGGTGCCGGGATCGTGTTCCTGCTGCTCATGCTGCAGGGCGTCCCCGAGACCGTCGCCGGGCACGGCTGGATCATCGCGGTGTGCGCGGGCGGCTACGTGCTGCTGTCCGCGCTGGTTGGCACCGCGTGGGCGGCGTTTCTGCAGCGCCGCACCGCCGTGTGGTTCGTGCTCGGGCGCGAGCCGACGCGGGAGGAGGCCCGCCGCGCGCTGCGCCTGCCGGTGGACCTCGCGACGGTCAGCGGCACGCTGTGGCTGGGCGGCGTCGTGGTCATCAGCACGCTCACCGCGGTGTTCGGGACGTGGCTCGACGCGCTTGGCGTGGCGATGGCGATCCTGCTCGGCGGGTTGGCGACGGTGGGCCTGACCTACCTGGCCACGGAGTGGGTGGCGCGGCCGGTGATGACGATGGCGCTGGCGGCCGCACCACCGCGCGGCACGCTGCCGATGACGGTGCTGCGGCGGCTCGTCATCACGTGGGCGCTGGCCAGTGGCGTGCCGATGGTGGGTGTGCTGCTGGTGGTGCTGCCACCCGACCTCGGCCCGAGCGACCCGGCGCCCAGCCTCCTGGCACTGTCGGTGACGGGGCTCGTGCTCGGCGCCCTCGCGACGGCGCTCCTGGCGCGCGCGGTGGCGGCGCCGCTGCACCGGCTGCGCCTCGCGCTCGACCAGATCGCCAAGGGGCGCCGTGACCTGCGGGTCGGGATCGACGACTCCAGTGAGATCGGCATGCTCCAGACGTCGGTGAACGACCTGGCGAAGGGCCTCGCCGAGCAGGAACGGCTGCGGGACCTCTTCGGCAGGCACGTCGGTGACGACGTGGTGCGGCACGCGCTCGAGTACGGCGCGTCGCTCTCCGGCGACGTGCGCGACGTGACGGCGCTGTTCGTGGACGTGGTGGACTCCACGGCGCTGGCGGCGGAGCTGCCGCCGGACGAGGTGGTGCGCAAGCTCAACGGCCTGTTCTCGAGCGTCGTCGACGCGGTGAGCACCCATGGCGGGCTGGTGAACAAGTTCCAGGGCGACGCGGCGCTGTGCGTCTTCGGCGCCCCGACACGGCACGCCGACCCGGCGACGTCGGCGCTGCGCGCCGCGCGGGCCATCCGCGACGCCGTGGCCACCAGCGGAGAGCTCGACCTCGGCATCGGCGTCGCCAAGGGCCCCGCGTTCGCGGGCCAGCTGGGCACGGCGAGCCGCTTCGAGTACACGGTGATCGGCGACGCGGTGAACGAGGCGGCACGGCTCACCGAGCACGCGAAGCAAGCCGATGGCCGGATCCTGGCGAGCGAGGCCGTGGTCAAGGCGTGCGCGGCCTCGGAGAGGGACCTCTGGCAGCACCACGGCACCATCCACCTCCGCGGCCGCCCCACCCCCACCGAAACCTGGGAGCCGCACCCGCCCCCAAGGCCACCTTTGTTGCGTTGAACGCAACAAAGGTGGCCTTGGGGGGCGGTTCAGCCGGGGGTGAGGTCGGGCCAGCGCAGGGCGGTGGCGCCCCACGTGAGGCCGGCGCCGAAGGCGCTCACGAGCACGCGGTCGCCCGCCTGGAGTGTGCCGTCGTTGACCCCGTCGACCATCGCGAGCGGGATCGACGCCGCACTCGTGTTGCCGGTGCGCTCGATGTTGACCACCAGGCTGTCGGCGGGTAGACCGAGCTGCTTGGCCGTGGCGTGCAGGATCCGGATGTTGGCCTGGTGGCCGATGAACCGGTCGACGTCGCTGACCGTCCAGCCGACCCGCTCCATCACCGTGCGCGACGACTCCGCCATGCGCGCGGTCGCGTGCCGGAACACCGCGGGCCCCTGCATGGAGAAGTAGTGGTCCTGCGGGTTGTCGGAGGTCTTCTGCTTCGCCCCGCCCGCGGGCACGATCAGCAGTTCGGCGAGGTCGCCGTCGCTGTGCAGGTCGAACGGTCCGATCGCCCCGAGCTCGTCCGGCTCGCCCGCGCGCAGTACGACCGCGCCCGCACCGTCGCCGAAGATCGGCACCGTGCCACGGTCTTTCGGGTTCAGCAGCGTGGTGAACGCGTCGGCACCGATCATCAGCACGCTGCGCGCGGCGCCCGCTGAGATCAGCCCGGCAGCCGTGGCCAGTGCATACACGAATCCGCTGCACACCGCGTTGACGTCGAAGGCGGCGATGTGGCCGAGCCCGAGCCTGCTCGCCACCTGCGGAGCGCTGGCGGGGCAGATCTGGTCGGGCGTCGCCGTGGCGAGCACGAGGGCGTCGACGTCCCGTGATCCCGCCGAGTGCAGCGCACGCCGCCCCGCCTCCACCGCCATGTCTACTGTGGACATACCGGGGTCGATGACGTGCCGTTGGCCGATGCCGGTCCTGGTCCGGATCCACTCGTCGGACGTGTCGAGGTGGCCGCTCAGTTCGTCGTTGTCCACTATGCGCGGCGGGAGCCAGCCACCGAGACCGGCGAGCACCGCCACACCACGCGCATCGTGCGTGGGCACTTGCATCCTCCAGGGGCCTGCGTCGGGGACCGGAGACGCGAAACCGCCCCCGAACACTTGTATGGCCTACTAATCGGTAGAGGCTTCCGTTGTGACCTATGTCTCGTCGAGTGTAGACCTCGGGGCAAATCAGGCCGGAAATCGACCGGAATGCCCGATAGGAAAGAGGCCATGACGACGCTCGGCACCCGTTCCCTCAACCGCGCGCTGCTGGCCCGGCAGTCCCTGTTGGCACGGACCGAGCAGCCTGCGATCGAACTGATCGAGCACCTCGTGGGCATGCAGGCGCAGGCGCCGTTCCCGCCCTACTACGGGCTCTGGACGCGGCTGCGTGACTTCTCTCCCGACGAGCTGTCGCGGCTGCTGCTCCGCCGCGACGTCGTGCGGATCGTCAACCTGCGGGGCACCGTCCACCTGGTGAGCGCGCCCGACGCGCTGCCGCTGCGCGCGTTCACCCAGCCGCTCATGGACAACGACCTGAAGGGCAACCAGCAGTACACCCCGCTGCTGAGCGGCCTCGATCTCGGCGAGGTCGCCTCGGCGGCGACCGCACTGCTGGCCGAGAAGCCACTGAGCAGCACCGAGTTGGGCAAGGCGCTCGCCACACGGTGGCCGGATCGCGAGCCGACGGCGCTTGTGTACGCGGCCCGCAACCTCCTCCCACTGGTACAGGTGCCGCCGAGGGCCGTGTGGGGCCGCAGCGGGCAGCCGACCTACGCGCTCGCCACCGAGTGGCTCGGTGGGCAGCTCGACCCTCGCCCCGATGTCGAGAGGCTGATCCTGCGCTACCTCGGCGCGTTCGGGCCCGCGAGCGTGCGCGACGTGCAGACGTGGTGCGGACTCACGAAGCTGGGCGAGGTGGTCGAGCGGCTCCGGCACCGCTTGCGCACGTTCCGCACCGAGGACGGCGTGGAGCTGTTCGATCTGCCCGACGCACCGCGACCCGGCCCGGACACGCGCGCACCGGTCCGGTTCGTGCCCGAGTACGACAACCTGCTGCTCTCCCATGCCGATCGCACGAGGGTGATCAGCGACGAGGACCGCAAGCGCCTCTTCACCCGCAACGGCATCCTGCTGGCGGCCTTCCTCGTCGACGGGTTCGTACGGGGCGGCTGGAAGCTCAAACGGAACAAGGGCGGAACGGTGCTGGAGATCCAGCCGTTCCGCCGGTTGTCCAAGCGGGACACGGCCGCGCTGACCGCCGAGGGCAGGCGGTTGCTGAAGTTCGCCGAGGCGCCCGGCGGCGAGGTCCGGCTCCTACCGTCCTAACCGGACGGATTACCAGTCGTGGTAGCCGAAGTCGCCGCGGTACCGCGAGTCGTGGTCGTGGTAATCGTGGTGGTCGTCGTACCGCTCGTGTCCGGCGGACCTGGCTTCCCGGCGCTGCTCCAGGTAGTGCTCGAACATCGGGTCGACGAACTCCCGCATCCGGGCGCCGAAACGCGACGGCGACCCCACGCCTGCGGGCAGGTCTGCGCGCGCGTCCGGGAGATCGAGGTCAGGCACCGGCGCCTCGGCCGCGATCACCGGCTCGGGTTCGGGTTCGGGGGCGGGCTCGGGTTCCGGCTGGGGCTCCTCTTCCACCACGGCGACCGACGCGGGCGGGTCGACGGTCTCCGGCGCGGGGACGGCGCCGGGATCGGGGCTGGCCTTGCCCTCCACCTCGATGGGCCGCGGCGCCTCGACGATCACGATCGGGCCGCTGCCTGCGACATCGCCCGCCATGGGGGCTCCCGCACCCTGCCCCGGGGTCCGGTCGAGGACGGCGCCGAACGCCACGATCGCCATCAACACGGCGGCGGCCATGCTCGCGATGCTGGAGCGGTTGACGCGACTGACCGGCACGCCGTCGCCGGGACCTTCGCCACCGGGGTGCGCGCCGGGCAGGCTGGCGCCGATGATCCCGGTGCGGTCGAGCAGGTCCGCGTCATGCGGAGTCTGGCGCAGAACCTTGGGCGCCATCAGGTCCCTCCATAAACATCGTCCCCCAGCGGCCGACCAAGGCCAGATCGCTGTTTACCCCCCTGGCGAAGTGGTGTCACTAGGCCACCCCGCCTTCGCAGACAAGTCGACTCGATCGAGTGAACAGCCTGCCAACAAGCCGCATTTGGCCGGTCCGACAGGCAATTCGCGCCTGTGCACCACCCGGCCGGACTAGCAACGACGCTCGCGTCACGCGCGTTGCTCTACTCGCAGTTGCCCGGTGAGGAATTCCCCCGATTGGCGCATCACGGCACAGCCAGGTGGGCGTCTCTCCTTGCGGAAGGGCCGCCCACAGCAAGCGGGCGGCACGGACAGACGGGAGGGTGCGCCGTGCATCAGGACGCCGTACACCAGAGCCAGTTCGTGTACCTCAACGGCTGCGGCACGCCGCTGCTGTCCCGCCTCTCCTACGCGGCGGACGAGCCGTTCACTGTCGTGCTCGCGTTTCGCATCGACCCGGGCGAGTGGGTCGAGTGGGAGTTCGCGCGCGACCTGCTCCTCGATGGCATCACCGAACCCGCGGGCATCGGCGACGTGCGCGTCCGGCCCGACCTCGCCACGCACGAGGACTACCTCGTGCTGGAGCTGGAGTCGCCCGACGGCTACGCGGTGGTGGAGATCGACATCGAGGACGTGCGGCGCTTCACACGGGCGACCGTGGAGATCGTCCCGCCGGGTACCGAGAGCGGCCACCTCGACCTCGACACCCTCATCGCCGACCTCACCGCGGCCTAACCGCAGGCGTTCTTCGAACGCAGCACCCGCTCGAGCGCGTCCTCGACGCGCTCGCCGGGCAGCTCTCCGCCGGCCACGGCCTGCTCGAGCCGGTCGAGCACGGGCGCGACGTCCCCGCCGGAGGACCACAACGCCTGGTCGGCCCCTGCCTGGAGCGCGCGCAGCACGGCCTCGGGCACGCTGTAGCGGTCGGAGATCGCCTTCATGGCGCCGAGATCGTCGGTCACGGTAACGCCCTCGAACGCGTAGTCGTTGCGCAGCAGCTGGTAGGCCGCAGGCGAGAGCGAAGCGGGCTGCCCCTCGGTCAGGCCCGGCACGTCGAGGTGGCCAACCATCACGCTGATGTCGCCGTACTGCGCGATGTCCTCGAACGGCAGGAGGTCGTGCTCCCGCAGGTCCGCGAGCGGCGGCGTGCGCACGAGGCCGGTGTGGGAGTCGCCGCTCGCCCGCCCGTGGCCGGGGAAGTGCTTGAGCACCGGCCGCACGCCCGCGTCCGTGAGCCCAGCGGCGAAGGCCAGCGCGTACTCACGGGCCACCGCGGGGTCGGCGCTGAACGAGCGGTCGCCGATCGCGGCGCCCGCGTCCTCGTCGGTGAGGTCGGCGTCCGGCGCGTAGTCAACGGTCACGCCCCTCGCCAGCATCGCCCTTCCGCGTTCCTCGGCGAGCGCGCGCACCTGCTCCGGCGTCATGGTCCGCGCCATCTCCCGCGCGCTCGGCAGGTCCCCCTCGAGCTGGTCGAGCCGCTGCACCCGGCCGCCCTCGTCGTCCACGGCCACCGAGACCGGCACCTTCGCCGCCTCCTGGACCCGCGCGAGCGCGTTGTCCGTGAGCAGGTCGGTCGCGTTGCCGCCGATGAAGATGCCGCCCACCTGCTCCTCGCGCACGAGCGCGGCCGCGGCCGCGGGGTCGCTCGGCTCCACGCCCACCACCACGAGCTGGGCCACGCGCTCCCTCGGGGACATCCCGGCGATCACCGGTTCACAGCCGGTCCGCGGCGGGACGGCCGAGGTAGTGGGGGGCGCGGCCTGGGCGGACGACGCGGACGACGGCGGCCGCGACGCCGCCGAACCCGGGGTCGGGGAGTTGCCGGAACCGCCGGGCGAACCACACCCGGCGGCGAGCAGGGACACGAACACGGTCGTCAGGAGCAAACGCTTCATCGTTGCCCCACGGTACGTTGTGCGGGTCGGCCGTGACTCAGCTGAGGGTCGTCGCGGGTGATGGACACCCCTCGACGATCAGCCGCGCGGGCGCGCCCGTGGCGGTGTTGCCCGCCGTGTCGGTGGCGACGACCTGCCACACAACCTCGCCCGGCCGCGAGAACGGGCCCAACCGTGCCGACCACGACCCACCGCGGCCCCTGGCCATCCGCGTCGTTCCGTGCTCCCCGTCCGGCATGCTCCAGCTGAGCGTCACCGACCGCACGCCGCTGACGTCGGCCACCGTGGCCTCGATGGTGGTGACGTCTCCCGCACATCCCCGCACGGTGAGGCCGCCGCCCTCGGCCGACTGGCCCGCGATCTCCGGAGGCCTCACGTCCGCTCCCGACGTGGCAGCCGACCGGGGACCGACCACGGCGGACGCCGGCCCCAGCGCCGAGGACCCGACCGAGGTGGGAGCCGTGGCGGGAGTGGCGAGCGGAGGCACCCCGGCGCGGCCCGGCGCCATCTCCGGTCTCGGTTCCGTCCTGGCGGCCAGCAGGGCGACGCCGACGACCACGAGCAGCGCCACCGCACCGGCCACTGCGATCGGCACGCGGTGGGTTCGGGACGGCGGCGGGCTCACGCTGCTCATGGGGCCCTCCGTTCGCGAAGGGTGAGGGTCTGAACGCGGTCTGCACATTGTCTGTCGCCGAGACGAGCCGGAGCGCTACAGCGTGGCGTCAACTCCGGTGCGTACCCCGTATCTTCGCTCGCGCTCGACGGTTCCGTCCATCCTTTCGATCACCAGCGCGCTGGGCGGGTTCGCCCTCGCCACGCGCGCGGCCTCGGTGACGGCGTCGCGCTTGCGGCAGTGCCGGGAGAGCACCAGTTGCTCGTGGACCACGAGCCAGGTCAGCGAATCCGGGGAGAACCGGAACCGCACCTGGAACAGCTTCCTCGTCATGATCGCTCCCTTCGCCGGGCGTTTCTCTACTGAAACAATGTAGCAGTATCGCGACGAATGGCAGAATTGACACACCCCTGTGATAGTGAAAAGGACGACTCACGGAGGGCGGCGGTATGGAAGGCCGGATGGACGCGCGTCGGCTCTACGACGCGCTGGACGCGCAGCGAGGCTCACGCGGGATGTCGTGGCGCCAGCTCGCCGACGAGGCCGGGGTCAGCCCTTCACTGCTCAGCCGGATGGGCAACGGACACCGGCCGGACCTGGACGGGTTCATCGCGCTCGTGCAGTGGCTCGGCTCGCCTGCCGAGGTGTTCATGGTGTGGCCGGACGGACAGGAGCGCACCCGGGAGGAACCCGCACTCGAGACCCAGCTCGCCCTGCTGCTGCGGGCGAGGGACGACCTGTCGCAGGCCGACAAGGACTACCTGCTGGAGATCGTCGGAGCGACCATGCGGAGGATCAAAGTGGACCGTCAGGAGAGATGAGCGTGGCCCTACGGCGCGGTTTCAAGGCAGAAGCGAAGCGACTGGCACTCGAGGTCCGCGAGGAGATGGGCATCGGCGTCTTCGCCCCGCTCGATCCGTACGCACTCGCCGAGCTGTACGGGATCGAGGTGCACGACCTGAGCCACCCGTCTCTGCCCCGCGACGCGGTACGCCACTTCACCGGCCCGGCCGCGGCGTCGTTCTCCGGGGCGCTCGTGTCCGTCGGCAGGGGCGCGGTGATCATCGAGAACCACGTGCACGAAACCAATCGCCGCCGCTCCACGATCGCCCACGAGATGGCGCACGTGTTGCTGGAACACGACTTCGGCGTCCTGCTCAACGACGGCGAACGGTGCCGGTCATCCTCATCGGACCTCGAACTGGAAGCGGCCGAGCTTTCCGGCGAGCTGCTGCTGCCCTGCGACGCCGCCCGTACGGCGGCGTTCCGCGGCTGGACCGACACGTCGGTGGCGCGGTACTTCCGGATCAGCCGCAGCATGGCGCGCTGGCGGCTCAACACCACGGCGGCGAGGCGGATCGCCCGGTGCACCAAGGCGAAATGGCGGGAACCGGTTCCGGCGAACGTCTGCTGAGCGGAACCGCGGCTTGCGGCCCACCGCGCCGACGACGCACTGCGGGCGCTCAGCGGGTCCAGCACCGGGCCGTCGGGCCACCACTCGTCGCGCACGGCGACCAGGTCGGAGGCCACCTGTGGGAGCAAGCGGAGGGCAAGGACCACCCGGAGGACCCGTCGATCGCGGCTGATCAGACCAGAAATGAGACCAGGGCAAACCGTCACGACGTGGCGCGAGTGCCACTCCGGGCGGTCTGCCCTGGTCACAGGTGCGGAAGCGGAGGGAGTTGAACCCCCGGACCCTTGCGGGTCGCTCGCTTTCAAGCTCCATGCATGGCTGTTCAGCGTGGTTCGCCCCATGCCATCGCATGGCTGTGAACCGCCGAAACGAGGTAAGCCGAGGCACCTGGAACTTGTCCGAACGGGACTGAAGCGGCGGCGCGACGGGACCCAACTGCAACGAACACTGCAACCACGCGGGCCGCGTGACCTGCGCTCCGAAGCCTGGCTTCGGAGGTCTCTCCTGACACCGCTTGTAGGTCAGTTCTGAAACCGTCGGGGCATGATTCGGGTCGGCGATGTTGGTCTGCGTCGACCTCGCTTCTTGCCTCGACCGCGGGTCAGGTCGACCGTTGCCGAAAGTGAGCAGATCGACAATGGCGGCTCCCGTGTTCGGCAGCACCGACAAGATCGACTCGAGGTCGGCGTGGTCGAGGATCTCAGCGGTGTAGCGGCCGACATATGAGGGTGCGAGTTCACGACGGGTGCGCTTCCCGACGCCCTGCCGGGCGTCCTCGGCGCACTGAAGCTGCCGCAGCTCAGTGGTGGTGCCGGTATGCGATCCCGCCTGCGGCAAGCGAGGCCTGCAATCGCTGCGAGCTGGCCCAGCGGTCACCTCTCCTGTCTAGCCGCCCGCGCCGTCGGTGGCCGGCGCGAGCAGCAGGGGTCGCTCAGGCGACCGCGGTGCCTTCCAGTTCGACCATCTGCCCGAGGATCGCCAGCCGAGTCACGCCGAGCATCGTGGTGCTCGGCGCCACCTGGGCCGCTCCCAGCCGCGACGCCAGCACCCCGTAGTGCTGGAAGAGCAGGTCGACGTCGGTGGTGTAGACGTTGAGCCGCACGAGATTGGCCAGTGACATGTCGGCCGCGGCAAGCACCGCCTCCAGGTTGTCCAAGCTCAACGCAACCTGCGCTGCCATGTCTCCCTCATGCTGGGGAGTTCCGTCGGCCCCCATCGCAGTCTGCCCAGAGCAGTACAACGTCCGGGTGTGGCCGGTTATCACCTCACCCTGGTTGAACCCCATCTCCACCGACCACGTCACCGGGTTGACGGCCACTCGTTCGATTGCCACATCAGCTCCAATCAGATTCCATCGGCGAGTTGCCCGCATTCGCGCGTCGCCGCGGTTCAGCGGCGCGTTACCACCCTGACGCTGAATCACGACACCTTGTGTCAGGTATTCGGTAGCGTCTCCGTCGTGCGAGCTGACCGGCTGGTGTCCTTGGTCCTTCTGCTGCGTCAGCGCGGCCAGTTGACCGCGGACGCCCTGGCCAAGGAGCTCGAGGTCTCCCCGCGCACCGTCCTGCGCGACATCGAAGCGCTTTCCGCGGCCGGCGTCCCCGTCTATGCCGAACGTGGCCGGCACGGTGGGTACTCGCTGCTACCGGGGTTCCGGACCGAGCTCACGGGCCTGAACCACGACGAGGCCCTCGCGCTGCTCACCGCCGGCTCGGGGCCCAGCGAGCACACCTTCGGACTCGGAACGGCTCTCGCCTCAGCGATGCGGAAGATCGTTGACGCGCTCCCCGAAGGCCACCAGAACGCCGCGAACAACGCGGCACAGCGATTCCTTGTAAACCCCGAGACCGACCTGCTCTCCCGTCGCCTGAGCCAAGACTCGCTGCCCGACGCCACGTTGAGGGTGGTGCGACGCGCGGTTCTCGCCGGACGCAAGTTGCGGATCCACTACGCCTCGCGCGGCCAGCCACCCCAGTGGCGCACGGTGGACCCGATCGGCCTGGTCACCGTGCGAGACAAGGGGTACCTCCTGGCCACCGAATCCGGCACCGACCGGACCATGCGAATAGCGCGGGTCCACGCCGCCGAAGAACTTGCCGAACCAGCGCAGCGACCAGATCAGGTCGACCTCGAACACATCTGGGCACAACGCTGCGCCGAGTTCCTGTCCGAGGGCCACATCCCCGTCCAGGTACGGGTGAGCCCCGCGCGCCGGGATGACCTCCTCGACATGGCCGAAGCCGTTCGCGCGGAAGAGCCCGAACCAGACGGCTGGCTACGCCTCGAAGCCACCTTCCAAGACCTCTGGCACGCAGAGTGGGCGCTGTGGCAACTCGGTACCGACGCCGAAGCGCTCGCCCCGCCCGAACTACGCGCTTCCCTGCACACTCGGGCACAAGCAGTCGCCGACCGCTATCGAGACACGCCTGAGCCCGAACCGATCCAAACCCAGTCCGTCCGTGCCTGCCCACTTCAGGAGTGATGGCGAAACTCACCAACACAGGCGCAGCTCACGAACCGAGTGGTGTCGAAACCAGCCCCCATTCGGTGTTGAACGAGACCTCCACAGCCAGAAGTGGCAACACGGCTGCACGCCGGAGGAACCATGCGGCCACCGGCACGCCGGGCACTGCCCGCGAAGGCATGGCGGCGGTGTTGTCACGCAGGAGGTGAAGTCACGCGCTGGCCGTCGCATTGTCGCGTTGCCGACACCCGGTTCTGCGAGCGCTCAAGGATCACCGACGCGACCAGGAGCGCGAACGGAGGCAGGCCGGGGATCTGTGGCATGACGAAGGTTGGGTCTTCGCGAGCCCGGTCGGCAAGCCGATTCACCCACGCACGGATCACACGGCGTGGAAGGCGCTGCTGAAGGAAGCGGGCCGCCACGACGCGCGGCACACCGCCGCCACGATGTTGCTGGTGCTCGGCGTTCCCGGCCGGGCGGTGATGGAGGTGATGGGCTGGTCGGCCGTCGGCATGACGGCGCGCTACCAGCACATGACGACGGACCTCATGACGTCGATCGCGGACCAGATCGGCGGGCTGTTCTGGGCCGACGAAGACGACGGCGACGACGGTTCAGCAGGGCAACCAGTGGCCGTCTGAAGGGTGCAACTGCAACCCGAACTGCAACCCCAGGGCCGATATGCCGGGCGAGGCGTTGACCCTCGCCCGGCATATCGCCTGGTCACAGCTGCGGAAGCGGAGGGATTTGAACCCCCGGACGGTTGCCCGTCGCTCGCTTTCAAGGCGAGTGCATTCGGCCGCTCTGCCACGCTTCCCCGTCGCTCAGCCTAACGCGTCAGTCGTCCTGCTCCGTCAGGTGTGTGAGCACGCGGTTGAAGACCTTCCCCATCGTCACCTGCTCCTCGGTGCTCATCAGATCGATCAGGTGCGCACGGACGCCCCGCACGTGGGTCGGCGCGGCGCTTTCCAGCAGCTCCTCGCCCGCCTTCGTCAGCTCGGCCGTGACCCCGCGCCGGTCCCCTGGGTCCTTGCCCCTGCGGACGTAGCCCGCGAGCTCCATGCGCCCGACTTGGTGGGACAGCCGGCTCTTGGTCGACCCGAGCATGGTGGCCAGCTCCGTCATGCGCATCCGGTTCTCCGGCGCCTGCGAAAGGCACACGAGCACCTCGTAGTCGATCAGCGAGACGTCGTGGCTCTCGACGAGCTCGCGGTGGAGGCACTGCCGCAGTCGCAGCGTCGACACGATGTAGGACCGCCACGCGGCCATCTCCGTATCCGATAGCCAGCGCACCTCGCCGGGAACCTGGGTCATGCTACGGAGAGTAGGTCCTGGCCCCGACAACACTCCCACCGCGTTGGCATGGTGGTGGAATCACCGGATGGTGGAAACTCCCAGCGGTTGTGACCTCGGGACGGAAGGGGGATGCTGAGGGGTACGGAGGAGTCGGACCGGCAGATTGGACTCCACACCGGAGCACCAGCTGGACGACCCCGCCGGGAAAGGGCCAGGTGGTGCTGTGACAAATGATTTCCTGCGGTTGTCCGCCCGCTGTGTCCCCACGGGTGGGGCGGCTTGAACCGGCCCAGCCGCGATTGTGAGCAGCCCGGGTGTTCAAGCGTCTTCTCGCGCAGACGGCGTTCTCGAGCACTGCTTCGGTACGGTTTCTGTGACCGCACCACAGCGTTCCACGCCGGCCCGCGTCGCGGTCGACCGCAAGACAACTGGACAACCTCGGTAGACCTGGGTGCGGTGGCAGCAGACCAACCGCACCCAGGCATTTTTTGTGCCCACGACCGGGCCCCTCCCACCTGCCGAGGGGCCCGGTCGGGCTCAACCGCTACGCGGCCGCGCCGTGCGTGTGCCCCTCGGCCGCGAGGGTCCGCTGCGCCGACCGCTGGTCGGCGAGCTTCGCCTTGTTCTTCGCGCCCTTCGGCGTCACCCCGTTGATCTCCTCGGTGCTGATCGCGTACTTGGCTGCCACGCGAGCGATCGCGTCCGCGTTGCGGTCGAGCGCCAGGCGGTCGACGTTGCCAAGGTTGTCGCAGGCCTGGTGGTAGCACGGGTCGTAGGCGACTCCGGCCTCACCGCCCCACTTCGCGGCCTGCTCCTCGGTCTTCACGCCCTCGGCGCCGGTGAACAGGCCACCCGCCGGGATGCCCACCGCGATGAACTCGCCGTAGTCGGAGCGGCCGTTGAAATCGGTGCCCTCCGGCTCGATACCCCTGGTGGCGAGCGCGTCGATGAACGACTGCTCGATCTGCGCGGAGCCGTACGGGCCCGCGCCCTCGCCCTCGCCGTCGGAGTCGTCGCCGTCGTAGGCGAAGTAGCCCGCGTTCGGCGAGCCGACCATGTCGAAGTTCAGGTACAGCGCGATGTCGAGCTGCTGCTCGAACGACAGGGAGTTGACGTAGTACGTGGAGCCGACGAGCCCGAACTCCTCGGCGCTCCACCACGCGAACCGCACCGCGTTGTTGACCTTGGGCTTGCCGCCCAGCTGCAGCGCCGTCTCCAGCAGCGCGGCCGAACCGGTGCCGTTGTCGTTGATGCCGGCGCCTTCGGTGACGCTGTCGAGGTGGGCGCCCGCCATCACGACGTTGTCCTTACGGCCGGTCTTGGTCTCGGCGATGACGTTGTAGCTCGTGCGCTCCTCCTCGAAGGCACGCAGCTCCAGCGTGGTCTCGGCGCCGTGCTGCGAGAGCAGCGGCTGCGCGTCCTCCTGGCTGATGCCGCCGGTCGGGACGCGTCCCGCGCTCGGGTCGCCGAGCGTGCCGTTGAGGGGGCCTGGCTCGTTGTTGTAGACGATCGCGCCGATCGCGCCCGCGTCGGCGGCGGCGGCCTGCTTCTGCGCGAACGGGCACGATCCGCGCTCCACGAGCACGATCTGGCCGGTGACGTCGCCGTAGTCGGTGGCCTCGCAGCCGGGGGTGTCGTCGGACTCGATCACCGCGAGCGGGCCGGTGATGCCGCCCTCGGGCGTGGACGGGCTGTAGCTCATGATGATGATCGGCACGTCGGTGCCGCCCACCACCAGGCTTTCGGCCAGCGTCTCGGTGTACGTGAACGGGAACTCCTGGCGGGTCACGGTGTAGCCCGCGGCTTCGAGTTTGCCCGCGACGTACTCCGCGGAGGCGTCGTAGCCGGGGTTGCTCGCCGCGCGGTTGCCGCCGTTGGCGTCGGAGATCCGCTGCAGCGCGATCAGGTGCCGGTTGATGTTGCCGACGTCGACCTTCTTCGCGAGCGTGTCGGCGAGCCGGTCGCCCGCGTCCGGCGCGGCGACCGAGGTGGCGGAGCCGGTGAGCACGAGCCCGGCACAGGCCGCGAGCACGATGGCAGGTCTGAGCTTCCCTCTGCTGGATGACATAGACACGTCCCCTTCGTGACTGAGGAGCGTCACTTTCGTGTCTCCTGCACGTAAGGTCAAGCGCCATTCGTAGGAAAGGCCGGGTTGCGGTGTGACGTAGGGTCCCCGTATGCACGCGATCACGATCAGCGAGCCAGGTGGTCCGGAGAACCTCCAGTGGACCGAAGTGCCCGACCCGTCCCCCGGCGCCGGTGAGGTGCTGATCGACGTGGCCGCGAGCGCGGTCAACCGGGCGGACCTGTTGCAGCGGCAGGGCCACTACCCGCCACCGCCCGGCGCAAGCGACGTGCTGGGCCTCGAGTGCTCCGGCACCGTCGCCGAGCTGGGCGAGGGCGTCGAGGGCTGGCAGGTCGGCGACGAGGTGTGTGCGCTGCTCGCCGGTGGCGGCTACGCCGAGAAGGTCGTCGTCCCGGCCGTGCAGCTGCTGCCGGTGCCCGGCGAGGTCGAGCTGATCTCGGCGGCGGGGCTGCCCGAGGTGGCCTGCACCGTGTGGTCCAACGTCGTCATGCACGCGGGCCTCGGCGAGGGCGACGTGCTGCTCTGCCACGGCGGCGCGGGCGGCATCGGCACCCACGCGATCCAGGTCGGAAAGGCGCTCGGCGCGACTGTCGCCGTCACGGCGGGCTCGGCGGAGCGGCTGGAGCGCTGCCGTCAGCTCGGCGCCGACCTCACGATCAACTACCGCGAGCAGGACTTCGTCGAGGAGCTCAAGAAGGAGACCGGGGGCGCCGACGTCATCCTCGACAACATGGGCGCCAAGTACCTCGGCCGCAACGTCGACGCGCTCGCCACCAACGGTCGCCTCGTCGTGATCGGTTTCCAGGGCGGGGTGAAGGGCGAGCTGAACCTCGGCAAGCTCGGCGCCAAGCGCGGCAGCGTCGCGGTGACCACGCTGCGCGCCCGGCCGGTCGAGGACAAGGGCCGGATCGTCGCCGACGTCCGCGAGCGACTGTGGCCGCTGATCGAGAACGGCTCCGTGCGACCCGTGATCGACCAGGTCATCCCGATGGCCGAGGCCGCGAACGGGCATCGAGCGCTCGAAGAGGGCGGCGTCTTCGGCAAGGTCGTGCTGACCGCGAAGTCCTAGGCGAGCTCTTCGAGCACACGCACCAGCTGGTTGATCTCGAAGACGTTGGAGTAGTGGGCGAGGGCGATGCGGACCGCGCCGCCGACCTCGCCCACGCCCAGTGCCGCGAACACTCCGCTCGTGCCCTCGTCGGCGAACGCGCACAGCCCCTGCGACGCCAGGTACTCCGCGACCTCGGCGGCCTTGCGCTCGGCGACGGCGAACGCGAGCGCCGGGATCCGCCGCATGGCGTCGCCGATCACCATCACGTGCCGCAGCGAGCGCAACTCGGTGGACAGCTGGGCGAGCAGCCCGGCGTGGTACGACTTGGCCGAACCGAGCGAGGTCAGCAGCCGTTCGCGGCGGGAGCCCGAGGCCGCGTCGTCGAGCCCGGCGAGGTAGTCGATCGAGGCGATCAGGCCCGCGAGCAGCGGGTAGGCATGCGGGCCGAGCTCCAGTCGCGCCGCGCGGCGCGCACTCGGATCGAGCGACACCGACGGCAGGCGCTCCAGCAGCTCCGGGTCGCGGAACACGAGCGCACCGACGGCGGGGCCGCCCCACGTCTGCGCCGACAACACCACCACGTCGGCGCCGAGCGAATTCACGTCGAGCGGCAGGAACGGCGCCGCGTAGGTGGCGTCGACGACCACCAGCGCGCCGACGCGCTTGGCGATCTCCACGACCGTCGGCACGTCGGGCCGCGTGCCGACGGAGCCCGACGCACAGGTCAGCGACACCGCCTTGGTGCGCGCGTTGACGAGGTTCTCGTACTGCCAGGCCGGCAGCTCGCACGTTTCGATGTCGATCTCGCCCCAGCGGACGGCCCCGCCGATCCGCTTGGCGGAACGCAGCCACGGCGCGATGTTCGCCGGCTCGTCCAACCGCGACACCACGACCTCGTCGCCGAGCGTCCAGCGTTCGGACAGCGAGTCGACGAGGCGGCTCAGCAGCACCGAGGCACTCGGGCCGAGCACGACGCCGTCGGGGTCGGCGCCGACGAGATCGGCGACCGCACGGCGCGCGGCCGCGACGATGCTCTCCGCGCGCTGGGAGGCCGGAAATGCTCCGCCAGGCCCCGAAACCGGAGCCCGCATCGCCGTCGACACCGCCGAGGCGACCTGTTCTGGAACGAGCATTCCGGTGGAACCGTCGAAGTGGATCCAGCCGTCACCCAGTGCGGGAAACAACCCACGTATCCGAGCGACGTCAAACGCCATGAGCACACCGTACGGAGCCGTAGTTTCGCTGCGCGTTCGGGGTTGCCCTGGTGAACACGGTCAGCGACGGTTCCGGCTACGCTCGGATGTGGGGTGTGTCGAAGCGCTGTGAAGTACTTCCGAAATGAGCCAGGATGGAGCATATGACGGAGCCGAATTTCCCGAATTCACACACGGCCGGTAGCCAAGAAGGGGAACAATCACACCACGTGGTGGTCGTGGGCCCGGATGGCGCTCCGGTGGGTGCGGCACGGATCGGTCCCGGCGCTGAGGGGGACAACAAGAACGAGTCCGTCGGCGACATGGTCGAGGAACCGGCCAAGGTCATGCGGATCGGGACCATGATCAAGCAGCTGCTGGAGGAGGTGCGCGCGGCACCGCTCGACGACGCCTCCCGCAACCGGCTGCGCGAGATCCACCAGACCTCGATCAAGGAGCTGGAGCAGGCGCTCGCGCCGGAGCTGCAGAACGAGCTGGAGCGGCTGGTCGCGCCGTTCACGGACGACACCACGCCCTCGGACGCGGAGCTGCGGATCGCGCAGGCCCAGCTCGTCGGCTGGCTGGAAGGCCTCTTCCACGGCATCCAGACGGCGCTGTTCGCCCAGCAGATGGCCGCGCGCGTGCAGCTGGAGCACATGCGGCGCGGGCTCCCGCCCGGCACGGGTGGCGGAGAGCAGGGCCCGTCGATCGGCAACCCCGGCCAGTACCTCTGAGCGGTGCGCCGAGCCCGACGTCCGCAGTGAAGGCCACCATCACTGCGTTGAACGCAGTGATGGTGGCCTTCACTGCGGTTGGGTTCAGCGGCCGCTGAGCCGGCCGAGCCACCGGTCGATGGTCAGCTCGTAGCGCCCTGGGTCGTAGGTCAGCCGTGCCGCATCGGTGCTCGCGGTGACGGCGGTACTCACCTGGGGCGCCCACTGCGGCAGGACGAAGACGTTCTGCCAGTAGTCCTCGCGCATCTGGATCCGGGCCACGAGCTGGTACCCCGCGGTGGCGGCGTCCACGTCCAGGCCGTACTTGTTCGCTGGGATCTCGGGCCCGATCCCTGTCACCACGACCACGGTCGGCCGTGCCTTGCTCACGATCGAGGTGGGGTCGGCGCCGTGGGCGATCGCCTCGTCGTTGAGTCCGATGTAGTCGATCGACCGCCAGTCGCTGTAGTAAGGGATCGCGCCTGCGTCGCTGACGGCCAGGGTGCGCGCCTCCTCCGGCACACCCGACTCGGCGAGGCCCTGCCCGATCGCGACGTGTGCGCGCTGGAGGTCCACGCCGTAGTTGGCGATCGTCGGCAGATCTGAGGCCACTGCTCCGGTAACAGCGACCCACCCGACGGCGACCGCGCCCACCGCTGCGCTCGCCAGGCGGTGACCGATCGCGGCGACAGCGATGCCGGCGCCGAGGCACAGCACCGGGAAGGCGTGGTAGGCGAAGCGGTGCAGGTAGTCCATCGTGAGGCCGGACATCGCGTACGGCGCGTACGTGGCCGCCACCGTGAGGCTGAGCAGCAGGCCCTTGAACCACAGCCCCTTGACGACGAGCAGGGCGAGCGTGAGCACGAGCAGCGGGGCGAGGGCGAGCGCCGTCCGTCCGGCCCAGTCCGAGCCCGCGGCCACGTCGCCGAACTTGACGTAGAAGGTGTTCGGCAGCAGCTGCCCGTAGTAGATCCAGCGCCACAGGAAGTACCCGGCGCCGACGACCACCAGCGCGCCGAGCCCCCAGCGCGCCGTGGGGATCCGGCGGGAGTACCAGAACCACACGGCGAACGCGGGCAGTCCGGCGAGCAGACCCTCTGGCCGCAGCATCGCGAGCAGCAGGAGCAGCAGTGGCGGCTCCCAGTCGAAGACCCGGTCCTCGTCGATCACGTGCAGCGCGACGATCACCAGCCGCAGCAGCACGGCGGCGAAGGCGACCGTTTCGAGCCCGCTGTTGAGGTGGAAGTAGGTGGGCAGGAAGAGCACGAACGCGGTGCCCGCGACGACGGCTCCCACGCCGTCGGTGGCGCGCACGAGCAGCACGAGCGTCACGCCGCCGAACACCAGCGACGTCACCTTCGCGACGGTCAGCAGGTCGGCGCCGAACGACGCGAACAGCCCGTGCCACAGCATCCAGGCGAAGTTGGTGAAGCCTTCGACGGCGTCGCCGCCGACGTTCCAGACGGGACCGAACCCCTCGGCGAGGTGCTTGCTGTAGCGGAAGGTGATGAACGCGTCGTCGATCACGAACGCCCACGCCAGCCACGTGCCGAACGCGAACAGGACGGCGAGCCCCAGCAACAGGCCCGACCTGGCCGCCTTGCTCATCGCACGGCTCCTTCGAGCGCGTCGAGCACGCGCGCGGCGCCGTGGCCGTCGACGGCGGCCGAGGCCGTGGCGGCGAGGCGCTCGCGCGCGGCGGGCTCGGCCAGCAGCGTGGCGAGGGTCGCGGTGGCAGTGGTGGGGCTGTCGAACGCGGCGGCGTTGCCGAGTCCCGCGGCGAGGCCCCCGTCGACGGCGGCGCGGTAGCCGGCGGCCTGGTTGTCGACGAGCTGGACGAGCGCGGTCGGCACGCCGATGCAGCACAGTTCGAGGAGGGTCACACCGGAGGCGCTGACGACGAGATCGGTGTCGACGAGCTTGCCGTGCAGGCTCGGGCCGGGTGGCGACACGACGAAGCGCTGGCCGGGTCCTGGTTCGGGGAGAGTGGGCTCGCCGCGCACGAGGGCTTCGACGGTGCACGGCCTGCCGGTGGCGCGCAGGGCCTCCAGCAGCGCGGCGACGGTCTCCTGCCAGACCCCGCCCCCACCGAGCACCACCAGCACGTGTGGAGCTTTCGCGTCGCCCCCGTCGTGGGAGCGAGGGAGCTTTACTCCCGTTTCGCGGGAGCAAAGCTCCCTCGCTCTCCGTTTGTCCCTCGCCTCGAGCACCACCTGCCGCAGCGGGGCGTAGCCGACGCCGGTGAGCACCGAGCCGGAGCCGTCGTCGGGGCGCGGCTGGGGTGCCAGCCCGCAGTCCACCACCACGTCCGCCGCCCGCCTGCCGAACACTCCGTCCTCGAAGGACACCAGCCGCGCACCGGCGGCGTTCACCTCGGCCCGCACCTCGCCGATGCCGTAGTGGTCCACCACCACCGCGTCGTAGCCGTCCGCGCGCGTCTCGGGCCCGAGCACCGGAACGCCCAGTTCGGCGAAGCGCGCCGCGAGGAAGTCGGCGTTGTCCGTGTGCCCGGCGAAGGCGACCGTCCAGCCGCGCGGCGTGGCCTGCTCGGCGAGCGCGACCATGCGCGAGATGTGCCCGGCCCCGATCTGTCGCGACGAGTCCGCTCGCAGCAGGATCCTCACCGCACCGCCTTCTGCTCCACGTCCGCGTTCACCGCCACCAGGTCCGGACGCCGCCGCAGCACGTCCACTACCTCCCGCCACGCCGGGACGCGGTCGCCCAGCTCCGCGACCACGCCCTCCAGCACCGTCCAGTCCTGCTCGGTGTCGAGCGTGACCCGAAGGTCGCCGGCGGGCGGCGACACGACGATACCGGCGCACGCATAACGCTCCGGCCGCCCGTGCACACCCGACGTGACGTGCTCGCGGTGTGGCCCCCTCGGTTCCTCCGCCTGCTCGGTGAGCACCGGCACGCGCACCAGCTCGGCGTCGAACCCACGCGGCAGCGTGCGCACCAGTACGTTGCTCACGTAGTCCAGCTCCGGCTGTGCCCGCCACAACGCCACGAGCTGCGCGATCAGCGCCGGGTCGTGCAGGGGGCAGTCCGCCGTGAGCCGCACGACCGCGTCGGCCGGGTACCGCTCGCACGCGAGCAGAAACCGGGCGAGCACGTCGTCGAGCGGGCCGCGCACCACCTCGGCACCACACCGCGCCGCCTCGTCGGCCACCGAGTCGTCGTCGGGCGCGTCCGAGGTGGCCACCACCACCGTGTCGACCCCCGGCGTCGCCGACGCAGCCCGCACCACCCAGCCGAGCACGCTGCGACCACCCAGCGAACGCAGCACCTTGCCCGGCAACCGCGTCGACGACGCCCTCGCCTGGATGACGACGTTCACGACGGTCGGCTCGCGCATGGGTGACATGATGGCCGGAGTCCATACGCCTGCAACGCGGAGGTAACCCCATGGCCGAGCTCGACGGTGCGAGCATCCTGCTCACCGGAGGTACGGGCTCGTTCGGAAAGGCCTTCATCACCCACGCGCTCGCCGAGCTCAACCCGCGCAGGCTGGTCGTGCTCTCCCGCGACGAGCTGAAGCAGTACGAGGTGCGCAGGCAGTTCGGCGACGACCCCCGCCTGCGCTGGTTCATCGGCGACGTCCGCGACCGCCGCAGGCTCGAACGCGCCATGCACGGCGTGGACTACGTGGTGCACGCCGCCGCGCTCAAGCAGGTCGACACCGGCGAGTACAACCCCTTCGAGTTCGTCCAGACCAACGTGATGGGCTCGCAGAACGTCATCGAGGCCGCCATCGACACCGGCGTGCGCAAGGTCGTGGCGCTCTCCACCGACAAGGCGTCGAGCCCGATCAACCTCTACGGCGCCACCAAGCTGTGCGCCGACCGGATGTTCATCAGCGCCAACCACTACGCCGCCACCCACCCCACCCGTTTCGCCGTGGTCCGCTACGGCAACGTGATGGGTTCGCGCGGCAGCGTCATCCCCTTCTTCCGCTCGCTCGCCGAGCGCGGCGAGTCGCTGCCGATCACGCACAAGG
The DNA here is from genome assembly GCF_005146945.1 of Prauserella endophytica. Classification (GTDB taxonomy): domain Bacteria; phylum Actinomycetota; class Actinomycetes; order Mycobacteriales; family Pseudonocardiaceae; genus Prauserella_A; species Prauserella_A endophytica. Next base: position 529,459 of record NZ_SWMS01000001.1, on the reverse strand, counting down.
AGATGACGCGCTTCTGGATCACGCTGCCGCAGGCGGTGCGCTTCGTGGTGGACTCCTTCGACCAGATGCACGGCGGCGAGCTGTACGTCCCGAGGATTCCCAGCATGCGGCTCGTCGACCTCGCGCAGGCGATCGCCCCCGGCAGCGCGATGCACGAGGTCGGCGTCCGGCCCGGCGAGAAGCTGCACGAGGAGATGATCGCGCCGGACGACTCGCGGCGGACACTGCTGCTGGAGGACCGCTATGTGGTACAGCCGCACATCGCGGGCTGGGGCTACGAGCCGCCGGAGGGTGGCGTGCCGGTGCCGGACGGCTTCGCCTACCGCTCCGACACCAACGACCTCTGGCTCGACACCGGCCAGCTGCAGGAGCTGATCGCCGAACATGAGTGAGCCGTTCCTGCCCTACGGGCGCCAGTCGATCGGCGACGACGACCTCGCGGCCGTCGCCGAGGTGCTGCGCGGCGACTGGCTGACCACGGGCCCCGCGGTGCAGCGGTTCGAGGCCGACCTCGCGGCGCAGACGGGCGGAACCCCCGCGGTGGCGGTCACCTCGGGCACGGCGGCACTGCACGTGGCCTACGCGGCAGCGGGTCTCGGGCCCGGCGACGAGGTGGTGGCCAGCCCGATGACGTTCGTCGCGACGGCGTCGGCCGCGGCGCTGCACGGCGCGAAGGTGGTGTTCGCCGACGTCGAGCCCGACACCGGCAACCTCGACCCGCACGCGGCCCGCGCGGCGTTGACGAGCCGCACGAAGGTGGTCGCCGCCGTCGACTACGCGGGCCACCCCGCGGAGCTGGACGAGCTGCGAACCGTCGCCGACTCGGCGGGCGCGCTGCTGCTGGAGGACGCCGCGCACTCGATCGGCGGCTCGTGGCGCGGCAGGCCGGTCGGCTCGCTCGCCGACCTGACGACGTTCTCGTTCTTCGCCACCAAGAACCTCACCACGGCCGAAGGCGGTGCCGTGGTGAGCGCGTCAGAGCGGCTGCTGGAGCGGGCGAGGGCGTTCCGCAACCACGGCCTCGTGCGAGACCGGGCCGCCCAGCGGTACCCCGACGAGGGCGGCTGGCACCAGGAGGTGCACGCCTTCGGGCTCAACTACCGGCTGCCGGACGTGCTGTGCGCGCTGGGCAGCAGCCAGCTGCGACGGCTCGCGGAGTTCAAGCGGCGCCGCGCGGCGATCCACACGCGCTACGACAAGGCGTTCGCCGACCTCGACGGCGTACGGACCCCGGTGACGAGGGCGGGCGCGGACCCGATGTGGCACCTGTACCCGCTGCGCGTGCTCGACGGACGGCGCCGGGCGCTGTTCGACCACCTGCGTGGGCTCGGCATCGGCGTGCAGGTGAACTACATCCCCGTGTACTGGCACCCCGTGTTCGAGGACCTCGGCTACCGCCGCGGCCTGTGCCCGAACGCCGAGCGGTTCTACTCCGAACAGCTGTCCCTGCCGCTGTTCCCTGACCTGACCGAGTCCGATGTAGACCGGGTGATCACGTCGGTGCGGTCGTTCTTCGGGGCTTAGGCCGCGTCAGGCACGGCCTAGATCAGGTCCCAGCTCAGGGGCGTGCCCTTCACCGCGTCGACGCGGAACGTCCGGCCGAGCACCTTCGCGATGTCACCGGGAGACAGCCCACCCGCCGGCCGGATCGAGCGCACGTTCCGCTCGGTCACCGGATCGCCCGCCCGCACGTCCTCGACGACGTACAGCGATCGGCGCAGCCGCAGGCCCTCGCGCTCGCTCTCCTTGGGCCCCAGCACCGGTTCGCCCAACGCCTGCCACGCCCGCCGCGTCTCCGTGACCAGCGCCGCGAGCTCCGCGGGCTCGAGCGAGAACGCCGAGTCGACGCCGCCGTCGCCGCGAGAGAGGGTGACGTGCTTCTCGATCGCGCACGCTCCCAGCGCCACGGCTGCCACCGGGGCACCGAGGCCCGGCGTGTGGTCCGACAGACCGACCAGGGCACCCGTCACCTGGGCCAGCAACGGCAGGCCGCGCAGGTTGCTCTCCTCCGGCGCGGCCGGGTAGCTGGCCGTGCAGCCGAGCACGATCAGCTGGTCGTTGCCCGCCTCGCGCGCGGTGCGCACCGCGGCGTCGATCTCGGCGACCGTGGCCATGCCGGTGGAGATCACCAGCGGCTTGCCGGTCCGCGCGCACAGTTCGATCAGCGGCAGGTCGACGATCTCCGACGACGCGATCTTGTACGCGGGCGCGTCGAGCGACTCCAGCAGCTCCACCGCGGTCGGGTCGAACGGGCTGGAGAACACCTCCAGGCCGCGCTCACGGGCGCGGCGGAACAGCGGCTCGTGCCACTCCCACGGCGTGTGCGCCTGCTCGTAGAGGCGGTACAGGTTCTGCCCGCCCCACAGCTCGTGGCCTTCGCTGAGCCGGAACGCGGGACCGTCCACGTCGATCGTGATCGTGTCGGGCCGATAGGTCTGCAGCTTCACTGCCTGCGCCCCGGACTCGGCCACCGCGTCGACGATCGCGAGCGCGCGGTCGAGGTCGCCGTTGTGGTTGCCGGACACCTCCGCGATCACGAACGGCGCGTGCTCCGGCCCGATGTCGTGCTTACCGATGACGACGGACGTGGCAGCCATGGCTAGGCATTCTCCAGTGGTTTGGTGAGCACCCGGAACGGCCCGGCCGTCTCGGTGCCGGTGTAGCCGGCCTTGCGGAAGAGGGCCACGGACGCCGAGTTGTCCTCGTGGACGCTCGCGAGCACGCACCGCGCGGATTGCCGCCTGCGCAGCTCGCACTCGCCCGCCGCCAGTATGGCTCCGGCGAGGCCCCTTCCGCGGCACTCGGGGGCGACGGTGATGCTGACCTCCCACGTGCCCTCGGGGGCGTCGGACACCAGGTCGAACCGCACCGTGCCCACGGGCCCGTCCGCCTCGGCGACGAACAGCAGCCGGTCCGCCGAGGCCAGCACGCTCTCGAGCCAGCGCACGTGGTCGGCGAGCGGGACGACTTCGCTGGCGCGCGACCAGCGCCGCGTCTCCGGGTCGTTGCGCCAGCTCAGCAGCAGCTCGGCGTCGCGAACGCCTGCCTCACGGACGGATAGCCGCGCCTCAGTGTCCACTGGCGCCCGCACGGTCCTCCAGCTTGCGCAGCCGCTCCTCGTACCGCGCGATCCCCGTGAGCCGCACGCGCACCTGGGCGTGCTGGCGCTGCACCTCCTCGACCAGCGAGCGCGCCTCGGCCAGCTCCGCCTTGTCGGCGGGCGGAGTGAGTGCGATCTTGGCGCGCAGGTCCTCCAGCCGGGCCTCCTGCGCGGCGACGTGCGGGATCAGGCGCTCCACCTCGCCGGTCGTCCAGCGCAGGTCGCCGCGGACCCGGTCGAGCTCCGCCGCCAGGTCGGCGACCCGCCGCTCCTGCTCGGCGAGCCGCCCGGCGTGCCGCTCGATGCGCTCGACGTGCCCGCGCATACGGTCGTCGATGCGGAAGTCGACGAGCCTGGCGAGCCTCGCGGCGGCGCCCTGACGAAGCGCTCTCAACGGGTTCACTGGGTTCACTGCATGTTTTCCTTTGGGGTTCTCGGTGGTCAGCGGAGGAACTTGGTGTTGCCCGTCCTGGTCCAGGACTCCAGCAGCCTGCCCTCGGCGGCGATCTGGTGCTCCGGTCCCACGATGCACGAATCTCCCGCCGCGTGCTCCCAGGACGTCTGGTGTGGGTCGTCGATGAACGAGAAGCCGGTGAGCACCAGCTCCGCGTCGGGGAAGGACGTCCGCGCGATCCACGCCGCCATCGTGCCCGTGGTGGCCCACGTGCCCTCAGCCTGCGTCGGCAGGTCGAGTGCCTCCGACAGCGGCAGCGTCACGTCGCGGTTGGACACGGGGACGAAGCCGAGATCGGCGGGCCACCACTGCGGGATGTCCTCGGGCTCCCAGTGCAGCCTGCCCGGCTCCACCAGCAGGTACAGCCGCGAGGGGTAGTCGTCGAACACCCACTTCGTGGCCCGCAGGGCCCGGTTGAACACCACGACGTGCGTTCGGTGGCCGACGGTGGGCCGCCCGCCCGGCTCGTCGCACACGAAGCCGTTGACCCGGAAGACGAGGTCGCACGAATCGATGGCCTTGGCCCGCTGCTCGTCCGGGGCGAGCGGCTGGTTGCCCACGACGGCGACCGAGCGCGGATCGGGGCGGTCGGCGTACGCCTCGAGCAGGCTCCTCAGGAGGTTCGGCGCCCGGACGTCGCTATCCATGTGAACGCAAGCTATCAGCACACCGGCAGTGCGCAACGCGTACACACACAGCTACCGAGTGCTCCGAACGGCGCAGTCCTGCGCCTATGATCCGGTGATGCGCCGAAACCTCCGGCACGCACTGCGCGCGAAACTCGTTCGCGCCGTCGAGGCTGCGCAGGCCCCACAGCTGCGCAAGCTGGAACGACTCGAGCGGGAGGTCACCGAGCTGCGGCGGGACACGGCGCGCCTGCTCGACCGGGTCGTCGAGTTCGAGGTCCGAAGCCGGCGCGACATCGTGTACGCGGGCGACCGCGAGGCCGCGGCCGAGAGCCACCGCTTCGCCCGCCAGCACCTGATCGGCGCACGGCACTTCCGCAAGCCGTGGGAGACGCTGCGCTACGCGCTCTCGCTGGCCCCCGAGGGCGGCCTCGCGCTGGAGTTCGGCGTCGCTTCCGGCAACACCCTCCGGCACATCGCGGAGGCCCGCGACGGCGGCGAGGTGTACGGCTTCGACTCGTTCGAGGGCCTGCCCGAGCCGTGGCTGGCCGGGATGCCCGCGGGCGCGTTCGCGAGGACGGACCTACCGGACGTACCGGGTGCGGAACTGGTGGTCGGGCTCTTCGCCGACACGCTGCCCGCCTTCCTGGAGCAGCACGGGCAGCCCGTCGACTTCGTGCACGTGGACAGCGACCTCTACAGCTCCGCGAAGACCGTGCTCGACCTCGTCGGACCCCGGTTGCGGGCGGGATCCGTGATCGCGTTCGACGAGTTCTTCAACTACCCCGGCTGGCAGGACCACGAGTACCGGGCGTGGCGGGAATACGCCGAGCGCACAGGTGTGCAGTTCTCGTACGAGGCGTACTCCTACGAAGACTGCCAGGTCGTGGTGCGGCTCACGGGTTGAGGCGGACGCGCGCGATCGCCTTCATCCGTCGCCAGTACCCTCGTATCTCGTGCACGCCACAAGCACCGTTGACCCCACGGAAACGCCCACGATGACTTCGGCACCACCCGCTTCGGACAGCCGAACCTTCCGCCGCGCGTTCGCCGACCTCAGGGACGGCGCCCGGCAGCGCGAGCTGTGGGGCCACCTCGCCTGGCAGGACATCAAGCAGCGGTACCGCCGCTCGGTGCTCGGGCCACTGTGGATCACCCTGAGCATGGGCATCACCGCGCTCGGTCTCGGCCTGCTGTACTCGCAACTGTTCGACGCCGAGATCGGGACGTTCCTGCCCTACATCACGGCCGGCTTCATCGTCTGGTACTTCATTCTGGGGTGCCTGACGGAGGGCACGGACACGTTCATCGCGAACGAGGGGCTGATCAAGCATCTGCCCGCTCCGCTGTCGGTGTACGTACTGCGCACGGTGTGGCGGCAGAGCATCATGCTCGCCCACAACATGGTCATCTACGTGATCGTGATCGCGATCTTCTGGGGCCCGGTGACCACGTCGGGCTACTCGATCACCGAGGGCGGTGTCCCCCAGCCGGGCCTGAGCTGGAGCGTGCTGCTCGCCATCCCGGCCTTCGTTCTGGTGGCGATCAACGCGGGCTGGGTCGTGCTGCTGTTCGGCATCGCTTCCACACGGTTCCGCGACATCCCGCAGGTCGTCTCGAGCCTGATCAACCTGCTGTTCTTCATGACGCCGATCGTCTGGTCCACCGACATCCTCAAGGACAAGTTCGGGGAGAGCGTCGGCTGGCGGGACCTCGTCGCCGAGCTGAACCCGCTGTACCACTTCATCCAGCTCGTGCGCGCGCCGCTGATCGGCAACGAGCAGAGCTGGCACCACTGGGTCGTGGTCGGCGCCTTCACGATCGTCGGCTGGGCCCTGGCGCTGTTGGTGATGCGCAACTACCGTGCTCGCGTCTCGTATTGGGTGTGACGACAAAGATGATCAGCATTGACGTCTGGAACGCGTCGGTCGACTTCCCGATCTTCGACGCGAAGACCCGCTCGCTGAAGAAGCGCGTGCTGGGCAAGGTCGGCGGCAAGATCGGCACCGACAGCAAGGTGCCCATCATCGAGGCGCTGCACGACATCACCCTGTCGGTCAAGAGCGGCGACCGCATCGGCCTGGTCGGCCACAACGGTGCGGGCAAGTCGACCCTCCTGCGCCTGCTCTCCGGCATCTACGAGCCCACGCGCGGCTCCGCGCGCGTCAACGGGCGCGTGGCGCCGGTCTTCGACCTCGGCGTCGGCATGGACCAGGAGATCTCCGGCTACGAGAACATCATGATCCGTGGCCTGTACCTGGGCATGACTCGCAAGCAGATGGAGAAGCGCGTCGACGACATCGCGGACTTCACCGAGCTCGGCGACTACCTCTCGATGCCGCTGCGCACGTACTCGACCGGCATGCGGGTGCGGCTCGCGCTGGGCGTGGTGACGTCGATCGACCCCGAGATCCTGCTGCTCGACGAGGGCATCGGCGCTGTGGACGCGGCGTTCTTGAACAAGGCGCGCGACCGGCTCGTGGACCTGGTCAAGCGCTCCGGCCTGCTGGTGTTCGCGTCTCACCAGGACGACCTGCTGCTGGAGTTGTGCACCTCGGCCATCTGGATGGACGAGGGCCGGATGAAGATGCAGGGCCCGCTGCGCGAGGTCCTCACCGCGTACAAGGGCAGGGATCCCTTCCACAACGTCAGCCAGGAGACACTCGACCGGCTCGAAGGCGCACCGGCGCTGAGCGGCGACTGAGGTGGCAGCCATGGAGCCGTTGCCGGAGGGCGCCGTCGTCGCCGTGGTGGTCACCCGCCACCGGCGGGAGCTGCTGGCCGAGTCACTGAAGGTGATCGAGGCACAGACGCGGCCCGTGGACCACCTCATCGTGGTCGACAACGGCCCCGACGTGCCCGCGCGCGACGTGGTCGAGGCGTACTCGCTGCCCGCCACCTACCTGCCGTCCCACCGCAACCTGGGCGGCGCGGGCGGGTTCGCGCTCGGGATGCTGCATGCGCTGGCGCTGGGCGCCGACTGGGTGTGGCTCGCCGACGACGACGGAAGGCCCGCCGACGAGCACGTGCTGCAGGTGCTGCTCGACGAGGCCCGGCAGCGCGACCTCGCCGAGGTCTCGCCGATGGTGGTCAACATCGACGCCCCGGAACGGCTCGCGTTCCCCCTGCGCAGGGGGCTGACGTGGAAGCGCTCGTCGGCCGAGCTGGGCACCGACTTCCTGCCGGGCATCGCCTCGCTCATGAACGGGGCGCTGTTCCGCGCGTCGACACTGGAGGTCACGGGCGTGCCCGACCTGCGGCTGTTCTTCCGTGGCGACGAGGTGGAGCTGCACCGCAGGCTCGTCCGCTCGGGCCTGCCGTTCGGCACGTCGCTGCGCACGGCCTACCTGCATCCGAACGGCTCGGACGAGTTCAAGCCGATGCTGGGCGGCCGGTTCCACGCGCAGGACCCGGAGAACGACGTCAAGCGGTACTACACCTACCGCAACAGGGGCTACCTGCTGTCGCAGCCGGGGATGCGCAAGATCGGCGCTCTGGAAGTGCTGCGCTTCGGCCTGTACTTCGTGGGCGTGAAGCGGGACCCGAAGGCGTTCGCGCAGTGGCTACGCCTGGTCCGTCAGGGCCGCAGGGAACGCTTCTTCCGCTACTGACCCTCTCCCGAGAAGGGGCTCCGAGCTTCGGGCTCGGGGCCCCTTCTGCTGCGCTTATTCGCCGATGACGGGCGGCGCCGTGCGCTGGTCGGTGCCGAACACCTCGTCGGGGTCGCCCTCGACGAGGTAGGTGGGCCGCTGGTGCTCGGCATCCTCGCTGCCCTGGCCACGGCCGGCTCCTGCGCCCATGCCCGCGGCACCCATACCGCCCCGGCCTGCCGCCGCGGCGGCGCCGGGCGCCGCCGCACCGCCGCCCATGGGGCCCATGCCGGGCTTGGCTGCGCCGGACGCGGCACCGGAGGCCGCACCCGCGCCCGGAACCCCACCGGCACCGGCGCTGCCACCGGGACCGAAGCCACCGGCCCCGCCGCGCCCCAGCTTGCTGGCGTAGTCGGACCCGCCCGCGCCGTAGCTTCCGCCACCGCCCATGGGACCCATCGGCATGGGACCCATGCTGTTGAAGTTGCTGTTGCCGTTCCCGGTGGGCACCCTCGGCCTGCTCGTGGTGGGCGGCCGGTAGCCGGATGGAGCGGTGCCGGGCGTGCTACCGGTGTAGCTGCCGGGCAACGGCGCCGGCGACGAGTAACCCCCGCCGGGACCGCCGGGACCGGAACCGCCACCGCCGTAGCTGCCACCCCCACTCCCGCCGGGGACGGTGCTCCCACCGGGAATCGAGCCGCCGCTGTAACCGGACGCGTCGGTCCCCCCGTTGCCGGGCATGCTGATGCCGGTGCCCGGCGGCTTGAGCCCGGTGCCCTCGCCGTTGCCAGTGCCGAACTTCGGCGGCTCGGCGAACACGGGCTGCTTCGAGGCGGCCGTGTAGAGATCGTTGTCGTACTGGGTCATCACCCGCGCGGCCTCGGAATGGACCTCCTGGCTGCGCTGGTACGTCTCGAACGTCTCGTTCATGTTGGAGACGATGTTGAACGGGTTACTGCCCCAGCGCTGCATCTCGGTTTCCCAGTTGAAGGGAACCTCTTCGGGCATGCTGTTCTTGGCGGTGGTCGCCGCCTCGGACTGCTGGTACATGACCTCGGAGGCGAGCTGAGCGTTCTGGGAGTTCCCATCGGCCCAGGTGCTGAGGCTCTGGAAGTACCCGTGCGCCTGATCGGCTGCCGCACCTTCCCACTCGTGCTGGGACTTGCCGACGGCCTCCTTCAGCTGGTCCGAGAACTCCTTGAACGCGGTGTGCAGTTCGTGGTAGGCGTCAGAGATCTTGACGACTTCCTCAGTGTTGAGGTTCTGCGCCAGATAATGGGTCATGGCACTGTGGTCGTGGCCCTGATAGTCGGCCCCGGAAGGCTGCAGGCCCTCCACGTACTGCACGTCGCCCGATGACAGCTCGCGAACCTGGTTGTTCGCGATGTCATCGGCTTGCTGGCCGGCCTGCATCCTCGCCTGGACCCGCTCGATCAGACCGAACAGTCCGGTCGTGTCGACTCCAGCCTCGGCCATCTCATTGAGCGCCTGTTGCCGTTGGGCTGGCGCCATCTGCGCGAGCTGTTCCGGTGTGTACTGCGGCGGATGCGCGGTGGTCATGTCGCCTACCCCTCCGACGGCAACTTTGGTTCGACAACATCGGCGACCTGGGCCGCCAGTTCACATGCGGGCTCCGTGTCGAGGCCAGTCACACCGATGTCGACACGAGCTTGATCACTCAGCGCGAGAGCGATAATGCAGCCACCGGGCCCTGGCACCTGCGCGATCTCACGTCCGTTGAGCTGCCCGGTGTTGATTCCCAGTCCGACATCGTTCACCTCGTCCACGGCCTGCTCGTCGCGTACGCCGACGATCAACGTCGGCAGGGACCCTGCGCTGCTCCCGTCCCGCTTCGGGTAATAGCTGCACCCGCGGGCGCCGAGCTCATCGCGAGTCTCAGGCTCGGTGAAGCTGCCGAACTGCTCGGCTTCAGCCACAGTCAGCAAGACGCAGGGGTCTATCGCCTCGGGCGAACCTGCTTGATCGGTCGGCGCGGCGGACGAAGTCGGCGACTCGTCACTCGTAGCCGCGCTACTCGGTGAGTTGCCCGGCGTGGGCGATGCGGTGCCCCCTTCGCTACTCGCGCAGCCAGCGAGCAGGCATAGCCCAGTGACCACGACGGCAAACGGCAACGTACGGAGCGTCCTAACTCGCATTGTCAATCAAGCCTCACGCGTCGCGAGTCCCTGGGCGGTCGCCGCCTCGTTTTCCTGGTAGTTCTTGACGGCCTGTCCCAAGGCCTTGTCGGCGTCTTCGAGCACCTGACGGAGTTGGTCGGCAACAGCGGCAGCTGAGCCGGCAGCACCCCCTCCGCCCTTTTGGTCGTGCTGCGCGACGGTCTGGCCGTAATCGTGACTCCCCAGCTTCGGTGCCTGGGTGATCCAGAAGAATGTTTCGGCGCTAAGCCGGTCGAGGCGACTCTGCATTTCGACCAGCGCGTTCCGCAGCGGTGTGACTGCTCCCTCGCTAATACGGAAGTGGCCCGAGTTGGCGGCGCTGATCAACTGCTGCGTCGCGGCCTTCGCCTCCCCGATGGCCTTGGTGTCCACCGCGGACACCGCTTTGCCGATGGCAGCGCCCCACGCGCTGGTGTCCGGCGCCTCCCCCGAATCCCATGCGATCGGCATCGTTACCCCACATCCTCGCCTGTGTCGTCCGACGGCAGTTTACAAGTCGACCACCCACCGCGACGGGCGTTCACAGAATCCTCTCCACGACCGCGGTATGACGCGGCCACGGCCACGTCCGGTTCCACTTCGGCTACAGATAGCCCTCTAGCTGGGCATACAGCTGCTGCGCGATGCGGGCGTTGTCGCCGGGCGCGTAGGTCAGCCACTGCTGGCCGTCCTCCGCCTCCCGCTGGGTGCAGAAGTACCGGCCGTCCTCGGTGTCGAACCACGCGATCGGACCGAGGCTTACCTCCTTGCCGTCCCGGCCGCGCACGAACGCCGCGAACTGGCCGATTCCTTCCTTCGGCTTCTCGAACAGCCTCGCCACCGCACGCTCCTGCGACGCCGAGTGCGAACGCGGCGGGGCCACGCCCGCGAACGGGTCGTAGCCGCCCTCGTCGGGCGCTCCGTGGCGGGGCCTGCGACGCGGAGCCGGCTTCGCGACCGTCACCGACTGGCCTCCGGCCGCGGGCGTCAGGGGCAGGAGGTCGACGATCGCCGAGACGAAGTTCGTAGGCCTGACCTCCTCGAACACCAGCAGGTTGCCGTCCTGTCTCGCGACCACCGCGAACTGGCCGTCCGAGGCCGCTCTCGCGAACAGCTTGTCGTCCTTCTTCAGCTGCGCGGCCGCCGCGACCGCCAGCGGAGCCTTCACGAAAGTCTCCAGCGCGAGCTGCGCGTCGGCGTCGAGCCGACCACGGCTGAACAGGTCACGGTTCTCCAGGTCACGGAAGACCGCCTCCCTGACCTGGGCTCGCTGCGTGTGGGTGGTGCCCATGTGAGGGATCTGGAACGGGAACGGCGCCTTGCCCAGCTTGAGGTGCTCCAGCAGCATGTCGACCGCCACGAGCGACAGCGAGAACGAATGCGCCATTTCCCAGCTCCCCCGAATTTCCTCGTTTGCTGGGAACGCACGTTATCAGCAGCCTCGAAGGCTCCGCTGTCAGCGAACCAATCTTGCCGGGGCGATCACGGGCTGCTGTTGTGGACCGCATGGCCGATGAGAAACCCACGCTGGTCCTGCACCTGGTCAGCGGTGGCGAACCGCTGCTGTTCTCCGTGCATCCCGACGACGTCGCCGAGCTCACGAAGCAGCTCTACCTGTACCTCGACCACGGATCGGTCCAGACCATCCGCACCAGGGAGGACGTGAACCTGCAGGTGAACTTCGCTCACGTCGCGGTCGCCTACATCGACGACCTGCAGCGCAAGGGGAAGGTCTTCGGCCTGCACTGAGGAACAGGCCGGGGTGGTGAGTGCCCCCCGGCACTCACCACCCCGACGATCACAGCCGGTAGAGCCGCGTCCAGTTGTCGCGGCTGGTCAGCTCGGGCAGCGCGCGCTTGTACTGCGCCTGCACCGCGCGGCCCTCCTTGCGGAGCCGCTGGATGGTGCGCACGCCGCGCTTGGCCAGGTCGAACATGCGGTCACGGTCGTAGCGCCGGACCCGCACGCCCTCCTGCGACGCGTCGGTGACCACGGCCGTCTCGAACAGCGACACGTGCCACCAGTGGGCCTCGTCGCTCGGGATGGCGCCGAGCGCGAACCGGTGCTTGCCGAGCACGCGGTTGAGGATGCGCTTGAGCAGCACCAGCCGCTGCATGCTAGGCCTCGGCGCGGTGTTGATGATGCCGATGTCGTTGGAGGCGATGCCCGGCACGTCGGTGGCCGGGTACCTCTTGGTCTCCGGGTACTGCGCCCGGATCTCCCGGATCTCCTTCATCGCGGCGACCCCGCCGTCGTGCAGGATGTCCGGCCCCTCGAGGAAGTCCTCGACCGCCTTGATCAGGGTCGCCGAGAGCCCGTACTGCATGCCGAGCAGGTAGCGCACGAGCTGCGCCATGAGCACGCGGGAAAGCACGTTGAGGTCGAACGGGCTGTGCAGCGCCGCCGTGATGATCGAGTTACGCAGGTTGAAGTAGCGGTGCCACTCGTCCCAGTCCTTCCAGTGGAAGTCGGCGTGCCAAACGCCCGCGCCGGGCAGGGTGACCGTCGGGAAGCCGTGCGCCCTCGCCCGGTAGCTGTACTCCGCGTCGTCCCACTGGAAGAAGAACGGCATCGGGTAGCCGATCTCCTTGACGACCTCGTACGGGATGAGGCACGACCACCAGCCGTTGTAGCCGGCGTCGAGGCGGCGCTCCTGCCGGTTGGGCTTGCCGGACTCCTCGTCGACGCCCAGCAGGTCGGCGGTGCTGAGGCTGTGCTCGACGGGCTGGCCGGGCTCGAGTGTGTTGAGCCGCGCGTACTCGGCGCCGACGTGCAGCTGGTTCGGGTGCAGCAGGTTCAGCATCTGCCCGCCGACGATCATCGGGTTCGCTGCGCGGTTCGAGAACGCCGTCAACCGGATCACCAGGTCGGGCTCGAGCAGCACGTCGTCGTCCATGAACAGCACGTTGGCGTGCTCGGTCTCGGTGTGCCCGGCGACCTCGTACAGCCCTCGCGTGAAGCCGCCCGCGCCGCCGAGGTTCGGCTGCTTGATGTATCGAAGCTTGGCGCCGAGCCGCTCGGCGACCTCGGCGAAGCCGTCGCGGGAGTCGACGGTGTCGGTGCCCTGGTCGGCGACGTAGATGGCGTCGAGCGTGTCGAGCGCGGGCAGCGAGTCGGCAAGCGCCTTGAGGTTCTTCAGGCAGTCGTCGGCGCGGTTCATCGTGCAGATGGTCACGGCGGTCGGACGCACCTTCTCCGGCGGCTCGACGGTCCAGCGGACGTCGGAGACGGTCAGCCGCTCACCGGCCTCGGTCTCCAGGTCGAGCCACAGCGCTCCGCCGTCGTAGAACTTGTCCAGCTTGGCCTCGAGCGCGACCGTCCGGGGCTGCTTGGCGTTCTCCACCGACGTGGCCGTGATCGTGCGGGGCTCGCCCGCGACGTCGGAGGCCCGCACGGCCAGGTGGCCGGAGCCGGTGACGGTGGCCTCGACGGTGACGGTGGGGACGTTGGTCCAGCGCTGCCAGTAGCTCGCCGGGAAACGTCCGAAGTAGGTGTTGCCGGAGACGCGGGCCGAGGGCTCGAGCGTGACGCTATCGCGCTTGCGGGACGCGACGCCCTCCGTGATGTCGGAGTAGAGGTCCTTGCTCACCACATCGGACGGCCCGGCGAAGAGGCCGCGCTGGGCGAGCAGCCTGCCCTGCGGGGTGTGCTCGGAGAACAACGCCTGCTCCTCGTTCGCCGGGGCTTTGCCGTTCGTGGCCGGCTGTTGTGCGGTTGCCGGAGCGGCTTTACCGGGCATCAGACCTCAGTCCTCCAAGGAAAACATTTCGCGGGGGGCTGCCAGTAAGGTACAGGCCAACCCTGAGGACAACGCACAAGGCCATCACGCACGGGGTTCGCGGAACACGACCCACTTCAGCATCACGAAATTGATCGTGGTCGCCGTGCCCTGCGCGATGATCCACGCGAGCGCGACGCGCCACGTGAGTTCCGGCAGCAGTTCCAGTGCCAGCGCGTTGGTGCCGACGTTGACGAAGAACGTCACCGTGTAGAGCAGCATGAAGCCGCTGATTTGCCCGGCTCCACCCTTTTGGGCGGCAGTGAAAGTAAAGCGGCGGTTAAGGAAATACGCCGTCGTGGTTCCGGCGATGAAACTGATCGCCTTCGCCAGGTGCACCCACGTGCCCGCCTGGAGCAGCAACCAGTAGATACCGGAGTCGACCAGCGCGCAGAAACCACCGATGAGCGCGAATCGAACGAGTTGTGCCAGCAGACCGGGAGACGCTGGCCTGCTCGCGGCCTCACTGGCCTGGGAGTCGGTCGCCACCACTGCTCTACCTCATCGGCCGGGAATCTGTCCGGTCCGAGTCTCGCACACGGGCATCGCTACCCTGGGCCGGGTGAGCGCAGCGACTCCAGAACCCCACACCGAACGCCAGGCACTCGCCGGGTGGGGCCGCACAGCCCCGACGATCGCGAACGTGCTGAGCACGCCCGACGTCGAGACGATCGCGCGTGCGGTCACGCAGGCAGGTGAGCGCGGCGTCATCGCCCGCGGCCTCGGGCGGTCCTACGGCGACCCCGCGCAGAACGCGGGCGGGCTGGTCGTCGACATGACCGCGCTCAACCGCATCCACTCGATCGACCCGGACAGCGCGACGGTGGACGTCGACGGCGGCGTGAGCCTGGACGCGCTCATGCGCGCGGCCATCCCCCACGGGCTGTGGGTGCCGGTGCTGCCGGGCACGCGCCAGGTCACCATCGGCGGCGCCATCGCCAACGACATCCACGGCAAGAACCACCACAGCGCGGGCAGCTTCGGCAACCACGTGCTGTCGATGGACCTGCTGACCGCCGACGGCAGGGTGCGCACGATCACCCCCGAGGGCCCGGAGTCGGAGCTGTTCTGGGCGACGGTCGGCGGCATCGGGCTGACCGGCATCATCGTGCGGGCGAAGGTGCGGATGAAGCGCACCGAGACGGCGTACTTCGTCGTCGACGCCGACCGCACCTCGAACCTCGACGAGACGCTGGAGCTGTTCACCAACGGCTCCGACCTCAACTACGACTACTCGATGTCGGTGCCCGACCTGATCTCCAAGGACGACCGCCTCGGCCGCGCCACGTTCTCCCGTGGCTCGCTGGCCAAGGTCGACCAGCTGCCGGAGAAGCTGAAGGCCGACCCGCTCAAGTTCGACGCGCCCGTGCTGATGACGCTGCCGGACGTGTTCCCCAACGGGCTCGGCAACAAGGTCACCTTCGGACTCATCAACAACTTGTGGCAGCGCACGGTGCCGAAGAAGGGCGCCCGCGGCAAGATCCAGAACCTGACGCAGTTCTACCACCCGCTCGACATGCTGAGCGAGTGGAACAGGGCCTACGGATCGGCGGGTTTCCTGCAGTACCAGTTCTCCGTGCCGTTCGGGCGCGAGGACGACCTCAAGCGCATGTGCCGCAAGATCGCGAACTCGGGGCACTACTCGTTCCTCAACGTGTTCAAGCGGATGGGCGAGGCGAACCCGGCCCCGCTGTCGTGGCCCTCGCCCGGCTGGATGCTCAGCGTCGACTTCCCGATCAAGGACGGGCTCAGCCGGTTCTGCCTTGAACTCGACGAGGACGTGCTGGCCGCGGGCGGGCGGCTCTACACGGCGAAGGACTCCCGCACGACTGCGGAGACCTTCCACCGCATGTACCCCCGCCTCGACGAGTGGCGCAAGGTCCGCCACTCCGTCGACCCCGACGGCGTATTCATCTCGGACATGGCCAGGAGGCTGGAACTGTGATCGACGCGGTGGGCAACCCCCAGTCGCTGCTGCTGCTCGGCGGCACCTCGGACATCGCTCTGGCGATCGCCGAGCAGTACCTCGCGAAGCGTCCACTGAGGATCGTGCTGGCGGCACGGCCCTCCGCGCGGCTCGACGCCGCCGCCAAGCGGCTCGAGGCCAAAGGCGCCGATGTCTCCACTGTGGACTTCGACGCCAAGGACACCGCCTCGCACCCGGCCATGCTGGACAAGGCGTTCGAGGGCGGCGACATCGACGTGACCGTGGTGGCCTTCGGCCTGCTCGGCGACGCGGAGGAGGTCTGGCAGGACCACGCCAAGGCTGTCGAGCTGGCGACCGTGAACTACACCGCGGCCGTCTCCGTGGGCGTCGCGCTCGCGGACAAGCTCAAGAAGCAGGCGCACGGCAAGGTGATCGCACTGTCGTCCGTCGCCGGTGAGCGCGTACGGCGCTCGAACTTCCTGTACGGCTCCACGAAGGCCGGCTTCGACGGCTTCTTCCTCGGCCTCGGCGAGGCCCTGAAGCCCTCCGGCGTCACGGTGACCGTGGTTCGCCCCGGCCAGGTGCGCACGAAGATGACCGAGGGCATGGGCAAGGCCCCGCTGGAGCAGACCGCCGAGCAGGTGGCCGAGATCGCCGTGAACGCCTCGCAGGCGGGGAAGGACCTCGTGTGGGCGCCCGGCACCTTCCGCTGGGTGATGTCGGCGCTGCGGCACGTGCCGAGGCCGATCTTCCGCAAGTTGCCGATCTGACCCGACGAGCCGCGCCGCCCTGCTGCAGTGAAGGCCACCTTCACTGCGTTGAACGCAGGCATGGTGGCCTTCACTGCAGCAGCCGCTACTGGATGAACCAGTAGCCGAAGGAGGTGTACTCGGGGTAGGGGCTCAGCATCGGTCGAACCGGTGCGAGCTCCACCGAGACCGTCGACGACGTGATCGCGTCCCCGGGCACGGTGAACGACTCGTTCGTCCACCTGTCCCGCTTCGGCCCGAGCCGCCAGACGCCGACCTCCCGGCCGTCGACGAGCACGCGCACCGACCTCTCCTCGCCCGGCGCCAGAATCCGCCCGGCGATCTTCAGCGGCTTGCCCGGCTCGAGGTTGTGCGCCGTGAACGCCTCGCCGCCCACGATCACGCGGCCGCTGTCGATCACGTCGTCCTGCCTGCGCAGGAGGCTGTTGGGCTGCAGGCTCGGCTGCTCCATGCGGGCCTCGTAGTCGTGCGACTCCTCGCTCTCGAGGTCTCCCGCGTTGAGGTAGTCGCGAACGTCCCCCGGCACGGGGCACGCCTCGCCGCTGCCCGCGAGTTGCCAGTGCGCCTCGTAGACCTTGAGGTCCTCGAACGGCACGATCCGGAACCCGGTGAGGTCGGCAGGCGCGCGCACCGGCAGCGTCTGCAGCGGCTCCGGGCCGAGGATGCCCGCGTCGACCAGGGGGCGCATCGGCGCGCCCGGCTGCGGCTCGTAGATGGCGAAGTAGTCGGGGCGCTCGCCTGGCGGCAGCTTGCGCAGCGCCTCGTACAGCGAGCCCGTGCCGTTGTTGCTGGCCTCGGCGAGACCGTTGGTGGCGAGACCGATCGTGTCGATCACCTTGCGGTTGCCGAAGTAGGCGACTGCCCCGACGTCCTTCACGGCGACGATCGCGTCCCTCGGCAGGTTGCCGTCGATCCAGGCTCCCAGCGAGACGTCGGTGTCGCGGATGGTCGCCGCCTCGCGCCCGAGCCGCACGCCCCACGTCGGCAGCGCGACCAGTGAGAACAGCAGCACCACGACGAGCAGCACGTGCATCCCGATCCGGCGCGCCCGCTCCGCGAACGCCACGCGCGTCAGCGCGTACACGCCGCAGACGGTGAACAGGATGTACAGCGGCATGAACGGGTGGAAGTAGCGCAGCTCGTGGATCAGCGCCGTGGACAGCGTCGACACCGACAGCACGACGGCGCCGAAGCCCAGCCCTACCGCGAGGAGCAGCGGGCGCCACCGCTTGCGCGTGACCAGCAGGTACGCCAGGCCCACGAGGAACACGACGAGCATGCCGGGGAACGCGAAGTCCTGGCCGTTCATGCCGTTGAAGTAGTCGACGGCGCCTCGGATGTTGGCCACCGTGCGGTCGATGAACTGGCCCAGGTAGAACACCGGGCGGTCGTTGAGGTGCGACTTCGACTGCACGCCGTTGGCGGTGAACGTGCCGGTGGCGAGCCGGTAGAAGAGGTACTGCGCCGCGGTGGCGGCCAGCGGCACCAGGGCCCACAGCGCGGACAGGACGACCTTCCGCTCGCGCCGGACGCCCCAGAGCGTCCACAGCATCGCGCCGCAGAGCATGATCGCGAAGATCATGCCCTCCGGCCGGACCAGCGCCATCGCAGCGGCGATGAGCGGCGTCCACCGGAAGCGCACCGCGGGCCGCTCCTTGACGAACGTCAGCACCGAGCCCGTGACCAGCAGGGACGTCAGCCCGACCTCCATGCCGCTCGCCGCACCCCACAGGAGCGGCCCGCTCACCGCGACGAGCACGCCGGCCCACACGCCGACGGCGCGGCTCACGAGCGCGCGGCCGAGGTGGTAGACGAGACCGGCCGTGATGGCCATGCAGACGACGCCGAACAGCACGGCGAACGTGAGGAAAAGGGCGCCCTTGAAGCCGAGGAAGTAGGCGGTGCCCAGCACGAACGCGTAGAGCAGACTGCTCGCGCCCGTGCTGATGGGGTCACCGGTGTTGTACTGGAACGGGTGCCCCTCGCCGAGCTGCTTGCCGTACTGCAGGTGGATGTAGACGTCGTCGAGCGGGGCGACGAGGTTGCCCTGGTTGTAGGCCATGTCCACGACCACGAACACGCCGCCCAGCACGAGCGAGAGGCCGCCGATCAGCCAGGCAAGACGGTCCCGCCGGGCCAGCAGGGCGCGGATGCGCCTTCCGGGCTCGGCTGTCCTCGGCGACTCCGGGGCGGACTCGGCCTCGTCGCCGGGGGTGTCGCTCTGTCTGTCCGTGTCGGCTGTCGTGGTCATCTCTCCCCGCCTGTCGGGCATGTGTTCGTAAGCTACCGACCAGATCGCGCGTGGCCGCGACTGGGTTGACCCGCAGCCCAGGTGGGTGCGCGTGAGCAAGGTCGTCTTCCCTAGGGTTCAACGGTGTCCTCTCACCGCTGGACGATCGCCGGCCTCGGACTCCTCTCAGCGCTGACCGCTGTGCTCTTCGTGCTGGCACCGGTCAACCAGGACGTGACGACCTACGAATGGCCGTCGGCGCAGGAGACCGAGAGCACCGCGCTGCCGCTCTTCCCGTACGAGCCGGAGCGGCTCGACGTGACGTTCACCTGCGCCGACACGGTCGCGCTCGGTGATGGGCTGGTGCTTTCCACGACGCCGCCCGACGGCGTGGCGGGCGAGCGGCCCAGTCCGGCCGGGTTGGCGGTGCGGGCGGAGGGCGGCTCCGTCGTGGTGAGCCTCGGTGACGAGGAATTGGCGCGACAGTCGCGGGGCGCCGACTGCGAGTGGGCACTGCACTCCGGCGCGGACGGCACGCGCGTGGTGGTGGACGGCACCGAGGTGGGCCGTAGCCAGCAGACCGCGGCGGTGAACGGGCTGTTCACGGACCTGAGCGGCCGGACGGACCTGCGGGCCACCGTGGTGCCCGACACGCGGTACCAGACGGACGCGAGCGCGTGGAAGATCATCGCCGGGGCGCTCTCGGTCGCGAGCCTCGTGGCGATGCTCGTGCTGCTCCACCGCTGGGAGGCACCAAGGACCCGCCGGGTACGGGTGCTGCCGAGGCACTGGTGGCGGCCGACTCTCGCGGACGGAGCCGTAGCGGCCACCCTGCTGGTCTGGGCGTTCATCGGCGCACTGACCGTCGACGACGGCTACATCGTCACGATGCTCAAGGCCGAGGCCGACACGGGCTACGTCGGCAACTACTTCCGCTGGTTCAACGCGCCGGAGGCGCCGTTCGGCTGGTTCTACGAGCTGTACCGGCCGCTGGCCGAGCTCACCGCGAGCGGGTGGTTCCTGCGGCTGCCCTCGGTGCTGCTCGGCTTCGCCTCGTGGCTGCTGATCGACCGGGTGCTGCTGCGCCGGTTCACCTCCGGGCTCAGGGCGGGTCCGACGAATCCTCTTCCTGCTGCCCGGAGCCGGCGCGGCCCTGCGCGGCTGCTGCGCTGGGCGAGCGCCGCGCTCTTCCTCCTCTGGTACCTGCCCTACAACGTCGGCGTGCGGCCCGAGCCGTGGATCGTGCTGGGCTCGCTGGTGGTGTTCGCACTGGTGGAGCGGGCGATCGCGACACGTGCGTTCACGCCGCTCGCGCTGGGCGTCATCGTCGCGGGCGCGACCGTGGCCGTGACTCCCACCGGGGTGGCGGCGTTCATGCCGTTCCTGGCGGCCCTGCCCGCGATCGTGCGGCTCGTGCGCGGGCACTGGGGGCTGGTGGTCGCCGTGCTGCTGGGCACGGGCGCGAGCGCGCTCCTGTTGATGTTCTACGACCAGTCGCTCTCGGCCGTGCTGCACGCCACCGAGGTGCGCACGGAGATCGGCCCGAGCTACGGCGTCACCGACGAGCTCACGCGCTACGAGACGCTGTTCGACAGCACCCAGGTGGAGGGCGCGCTCAACCGCCGGATGCCGATGCTGCTGATGCTCGCCTCGATGCTGGTGCTCGCGGTGCTGCTGGCGTTCCGGCGTGTCCCCGGCCTCGCGGCGGGCCCCACCCGGCGGCTGCTCGCAGGCAGCGCGCTGTACCTGGTGGCACTGGCGTTCACGCCGACGAAGTGGACGCACCACTTCGGCGCGCTGGCCGGGCTGGGCACGCTCGTGATCGCGGTGACCGTCTACACCATCACGCGTGGTGCGCTGCGGCGTTCGTGGGAGAAGTCGCTGGTCATGGCGGTGCTCACGGGTGCGGTGGTGCTGGCGCTGTCCGCGCCGTCGCGCTGGTGGTACGTGTCGAGCCTCAACGTCAAGTGGGCGATGGTCGAGCCAGGTTTTCGCAACATCGACGCGGCCGACGCGGTGCTGGTACTCGGGCTCGTGCTCGCGGTGGCCGGCCTGTTCGGCGCGTGGCGGTGGCTGCGCCAGCCCGGCTGGCTCGTGGTGGTCGTGGCGATGGGCACGGTCGTCGTCGAGGTGGCGACGATGGCGTACGCGATGGTGCCGCGCTGGGACACCTACACGATCGGCCGGTCGAACCTCGCGTCGTTGTCCGGCGGCAGCTGCGGGGTCGAGGACTGGCTGCGGGTGGAGCCCGACCTCAGGGCCGGCCTGCTGCCGAGCGGAGGGGCTCCCGCGCGGACCGACGGCTTCGTCGTGAACGGGGGCTTCCCCGCCCACGTGGCGCCCGTGGCGCCGTACGGCACCGCCGAGGCGCCCGTGTGGGGCAGCGGCGGGGCGGCCGGAAGCGTCACGACGGACTGGTACCGGCTGCCGGACGGCGCCGGTGCGGCGGACATGCCGCCGCTGGTGGTGCCGATCGGCGGCCAGGGCGCGGTGTCGGCGAAGGTCGAGTTCGCCGACGAGAACGGCACCGTGC
This sequence comes from Prauserella endophytica, assembly GCF_005146945.1. Taxonomy (GTDB): domain Bacteria; phylum Actinomycetota; class Actinomycetes; order Mycobacteriales; family Pseudonocardiaceae; genus Prauserella_A; species Prauserella_A endophytica. Next base: position 508,295 of record NZ_SWMS01000001.1, on the reverse strand, counting down.
TGCGCGAACACGGCCTCGGCCTCGACAAGAACGGCGGCTGGCGGGACGCGCGGCTCGAACCCGGCGACGCCGCGCAGGTGCGGGTGGTCGCGACCGACCGAGCCGACGGCGAGGGCTGGATCGCGGTCGGCGCGCCGAGGCTGCCGAAGGTGGTGCCGGTGGCCGAGGTGGTGCCCGTTTCGGAGCCGGTGATCCTGGACTGGGTGGACGCCTTCGTGCTGCCGTGCCGCGTGCCGTCGTCGGTGGCGGACGGGCTCTCCGAACCGGTGCGGTACCGGTTCGCGTCGGGGCCGAGCATCCGCTGGCTCTCCGGGGTGTCACTGTCGGCCGGCGCGGGCGGACCGCACGCGCCGCTGCTGCAGCTGGCGAGGCAGACCCCGCTGCCGACCTACCTGAGCGGCGACAAACTCTTCGAACCGGTGAGCATCTTCCGCCTGGACTACGCGTTGCCGATGCGCGGGGTCACCCAGACGCAGTGAAGGCCACCATGCCTGCGTTGAACGCAGGCATGGTGGCCTTCACTGCGGTTGGCGAGTAGCTCAGAGGTAGTACGAGAAGACCAGGGTGACGACCCAGGAGGCGCCGAGGACCTGGAGGACGCGGTCGCGCAGGGCGATCTCCTCCGGCTCCCCCGCGTTGCCGCCGTCGACGTCCACCGCGTAGCGCAGCACGGCGATCACGAACGGCACCATGGAGATGACGCTCCACACCGAGCCGTCCATGCGCTGCTCCTGCTCGAACGCCCACAGCGAGTACGACATGATCAGGATCGCCGCGGACGTCGCCCACACGAAACGCAGGTAGCTCGCCGAGTACTTCTTCAGCGACGAGCGGATCTTCGCGCCCGTGCGCTCGAACAGCATGATCTCGGCGTACCGCTTGCCCGCGACCATGAACAGCGAGCCGAACGCCGTGACCAGCAGGAACCACTGCGACAGCGAAATGCCGGTGGCGACACCGCCCGCGATGAGGCGCATCAGGAAGCCGGAGCCGACGATCGCCAGGTCCACCACCGGCTGGTGCTTCAGGCCGAAGCAGTAGCCGAGCTGGATGGCCTCGTAGATCACCAGCACGATCAGCAGCCGCCAGTCGGCGATGAGACTGATTCCGCAGCCCGCCGCGAAGAACCCGACCGCGGAGACGTAGGCCACCGGAATCGGCACGATCCCGGCCGCGATGGGCCGGTTGCGCTTGGTCGGGTGGGCGCGGTCGGCCTCGACGTCGACCGCGTCGTTGATGAGGTAGACCGAGGACGCCACGAGCGAGAACGCCACGAAGGCGATCAGCGCCTCGAACAGCACGCTGAGGTTGGCGATCTCCCCCGCCGTGAAGGGCGCGGCCAGAACGAGAACGTTCTTGACCCACTGCCGGGGGCGCGCGGTCTTGACCACGCCGAAGACGGTCCCGACGGGACCCTTCTTGCCTGCGGGGGCTTCGGTGCTCACTTCGGCACGCTCGGTCGTCTCACTCATCGTGGTTTCCGCTTCCGTGAGTTCAGCTTGCGGCGCAGGATGCCACCGACAGCGCCACCAAGGGCCGCGCCGGCGAGCACATCGGTCGGATAGTGCACACCGAGCACGAGCCGCGAGGCCAGCATCGGTGGCACGAGTGCGGGCACGAGGTTACGCCCCGTCAACCCGGAGTAGAGCACCGCCGCCGCCGTCGTGGACGTCGCGTGCGACGAGGGGAAGCTCAGTTTGCTCGGCGTCCCCACCCCGATCTCGACGCTCGGGTGGTCTGGACGCTTCCTGCGAACGACCCGCTTGACCGCGATCGAGGCGGCGTGTGCGCCGACGACGCCCGCCGAGGCGGCGAGCCAGTCCTTGCGCCGCGGCTTGTCCACGGCGGCGCCGAGCAGGCCCAGCGCGAACCAGCCCGCGCTGTGCTCCCCGAAGTGGGAGAGGCCGCGCGCGGCCTTCACGGTCGCAGGGCGGGCGATGGCCTTCTGCACGCCCGCCAGCACCGCGATCTCACCCGTCGCGGGCGGGACCTCGACCGGCTTGCCCTTCGCCGGATCCTTCTCAAGCATCGATCGCCCCGTCCAGTGGTGCGCCGTCGGTCAGGTGAGGTGCGATCTTGTTGTCGAACATCGACAGCGCCGAACCGATCGCCATGTGCATGTCGAGGTACTTGTACGTGCCGAGCCTGCCGCCGAACAGCACGTTGCGCTCCTTGGCCTCGGCGGCGGCGAGCTCGCGGTAGCGCTCCAGCTTCTCGCGGTCCTCGGAGGTGTTGATCGGGTAGTACGGCTCGTCGTCGTCGTTCGCGAACCGCGAGTACTCCCGCACGATGACGGTCTTGTCGGCCGGGTAGTCCCGCTCGGGGTGGAAGTGCCGGAACTCGTGGATCCGGGTGTAGGGCACGTCCTCGTCGTTGTAGTTCATCACCGAGGTGCCCTGGAAGTCACCGGTCGGCACGACCTCCTGCTCGAAGTCGAGCGTCCGCCAGCCGAGGCGGCCCTCGGAGTAGCCGAAGTAGCGGTCGAGCGGGCCGGTGTAGATGGTCGGCGTGCCCGCGGGAATGTGGTCCCGCACCTCGAAGTAGTCGACGTTGAGGCGGACTTCGATCTTCGGGTGGTCGGCCATGCGCTCCAGCCACGCTGTGTAGCCGTCGACCGGAAGGCCCTCGTAGGTGTCGTTGAAGTACCGGTTGTTGAAGTTGTAGCGGACCGGCAGCCGCGTGATGTTGCCCGCGGGCAGCTCCTTCGGGTCGGTCTGCCACTGCTTCGCGGTGTAGCCGCGGAAGAACGCCTCGTACAGGGGACGGCCGATCAGCGAGATGGCCTTCTCCTCGAAGTTCTGCGCGTCCTTGGTCTCGATCTCGCTGGCCTGCTGCGCGATGAGTGCGCGGGCCTCGTCCGGCGAGTGGGACTTGCCGAAGAACTGGTTGATCAGCCCGAGGTTCATCGGCAAGGGGTAGACCTGCCCCTGGTACTTGCCGAACACCCGGTGCTGGTAGCCGGTGAAGTCGGTGAACTGGTTGACGTAGTCCCACACGCGCTTGTTGGAGGTGTGGAACAGGTGCGCGCCGTAGCTGTGCACCTCGATGCCGGTCTCGGGCTCGGGCTCGGAGTAGGCGTTGCCTCCGATGTGGTGCCTGCGCTCGAGCACGAGGACGCGCTTGTCGAGCTGGCTGGCGGCCCGTTCCGCGACGGTCAGGCCGAAGAACCCGGAGCCGACCACGATCAGGTCGTATCCGGCGAACTCGCCCTCGGTGATCTCTGCGGGGTTCGTGTGCGCGCTCACGGGCGAAAAGGCTACCGGCGCGCTGTGGCCCTCGTGCGGCGAGGCTCCTTCGGCCCTTGCGGACCTGCCCCGAGTCCGCGCCTGCCTGCCGCACGAGGGCCTGCGCATCCCGGCACCCCCGGGTTGCCCATCCCGCGCCATGCGACAGGACCGACGTAGCCGGTCCATGATCGGTTCCCAGCCGAACGAGACTCACCCGTTCGGGCTAACGCCCTTGCAACCCGGGGAGCAGCTCGTCAACGACCTCTTCCAGGACGGTCTCCCTGCCCTGGTACGGGCTGCCGCTGCGCGGCCAGTGGATGACGATGTCGGTGAAGCCCAGTTCCTTCGCGCGGCCTGCCGCGTCGGCGAAGGCGTCCTTGCTCGACAGCGAGAACACCGGAGCCGAGTCGAGGCTCAGGTAGCGGTCGACCTGGGAGCCGTCGCGCCCGTGCAGCTGAAGGGCCTCCTCGAACCGGGCCTTGAGCTCGCCGACGCCGCGCCACCACTCGTCCTGGTTGTCGGCGCCCTTGCCGGTGGTTACCCAGCCGTCACCGATCCGGGCGGCGAGCTCCATCGTGCGGGGCCCGTTCGCGGCGACGAGGAACGGCGGGCGGGGCCGCTGGACCGGCCCGGGCAGGTTGCGGGCGCCCTTCGCCGCGTAGAAGTGGCCCTCGTGTTCGTAGTTGTCGGTGCGCAGCAGCCCGTCGAGCGCCTCGGTGAACTCGATGAACCGGTCGGCCCGCTGCCGGGCGGTCAGCTCCTGCTCGCCCAGCACCACCGTGTCGTAGCCGAGGCCGCCTGCGCCGATGCCGAGCAGGAACCGGCCGTCGGAGAGATCGTCGAGGGTGATCAGCTCACGCATGAACGGCACAGGGTGGCGGAAGTTCGGCGAGGCCACGAACGTGCCCAGCCGGATACGGGACGTGACCATTGCGGCGGCGCTGAGTGTGGGCACGGCGCCGAACCAGGGGCCGTCCACGAGGTTTCTCCAGCCGAGATGGTCGTAGGTCCAGGCGTGGTCGAAGCCGTACTCCTCGGCCGCCCGCCACTTGGGCTCAGCGGCCCACCACCGGTCCTCGGGAAGAATCACAATGCCAACGCGCACGGCCGCACACGCTAGCGGTGGGGTACGACACGCGGGTGCATGGGCATCGCTCTGGGAAACTGGAGGTGTGGAGAGACCCCGGTTGATCGCTTCCGACGTCGACGGAACCCTGCTCTCGAACGCCACCCACCTCAGCGACCGCACGGTCGACGTGGTCGGCAGGGCGGTCGACGACGGGGTGCCGGTCGTGCTCGTCAGCGGGCGGCCGCCGAGGTGGATTCCGCAGGTGGCCGAGCAGGCCGGGCTCACCGGCTACGCGGTGTGCGCGAACGGCGCGATCCTCTACGACATCGGCTCCGACCGGGTGCTCGACGTGCACGGGCTGCTCGACCCGGTGCTGCTGAACGACGTCGCCGATGCCCTCGATCGAGCGATCCCAGGCTGCCGGCTCGCCGCCGAGCGCATCGGCACGCACGCGATCGACCGCGACATGAAGAACTTCGTGATCGAGACCGAGTACCACAACCCGTGGGGTGACGGCGAGGGCACGGTGGTGCCCAGGGCCGAGGTGCTCGGGCACGCGGCGGTGAAACTTCTGGTCAGCCACTCGAAGATGACCTCGGACGCGATGGCCGAGGCCGCCAGGTCCGTGCTCGACGGCACCGTCGACGTCACGTTCTCCTCCGCCGGCGGGCTGATCGAGCTGGCCGCGCACGGGATCACCAAGGCCACCGGGCTCGCGGAGGTCGCGCAGCGGCTGCGCGCCGACGCCGACGGCACCATCGCGTTCGGTGACATGCCCAACGACATCGAGATGCTGCGCTGGGCGGGCCACGGCGTCGCGATGGCCAACGCCCACCCCGTGGTGCTGGAGGCCGCCGACGAGGTCACCGCACCGCACTCCGAGGACGGCGTGGCGCAGGTCCTCGAACGCTGGTTCTAGCCGCACCTCACGTAGTCGAAGCGCGGGTCGGCGTCGAGCAGGGGGATCAGCGCGGGGGCCTGCGCGCTGCGGACGTAGAGCGAGACCCACTTCCGCTGCCCTTCCCTGCGGAAGGTCGCCACCTCGTAGAGCCCCGCGTAGGCCGGGTTGATGCCGCAGTGCTGCCGCTCGGTGTAGCCCTCCGCGGTGTCGACGGCCACCGAGGGCATCCGGACGTTCACCACATAGTCGTAGTCGCTGGCGACCTGCCCGCCGATGCCCGCCGCCTGTATGCGCTCGCCCTGGCGCGCGATGTGCTCGTCGGTGAGCCCCAGCACGTCCACCACCACGAGCTGGGGTCCGGCGCGATAGGACAGCGCGCCGTTGGCGTAGGTGCTGACGACGGTGCCCGGCGGAAGCCGCTCGCCGAGCCAGGTGCCGGTCTCGGCGAGCTGCCGGATCGAGGCACGCCAGTCGTGCATGCCGGCCACCATCCCCGGATGCGTGGTGCTGACCACGAGCGAGAGCCCGCACACCGCGACGGCCACGACGGGAACCGTGCGCCGCCCGGCGAGCCGCTCGGCCCTCGGCTGCGGCGACGGCACGGTGGAGGGGCGGGAGACGAGGAACAGGCCGTACGCGGCCGCCGCGAACACGGCCAGCAGCGGCGGCACGGGTGCGAGCAGGCGCCACGAGGGCAGCCGGTCCCCGCCGACCGCGACGGCGTAGCCCGCGAACGCCACGGCGACCGCCAGCACCAGCCACGCGAGCGAGCGCGCCCTCGGGAGGCTCCTGCGGCTCAGCAGGAACGCGATCGCGGCGACGGCCAGCAGCAGGAAGACCTGGTAGGCGAGCGCGAACCCGGCGAGGTAGTCCCAGCCACGCCGCAGCATCGAGCCGACGGAACCGCCGGAGGACGCGACGAGCGAGTTGGGCAGCAGGTGCCCGTAGTAGGTGACGCGCCACGCGGTCCACGGCACGAGCAGCACGAGCGCGCCCAGCACGTACCCGGCGGGCGCCCACTTCGTCGTGCCGCTGCGCAGGGCGACCAGCAGCAGCCACGCCCCGGCGAGAACGGCGAGTACCAGCCCCTCCGGCCGCGTCATCACCGTCAGTGCCACGAGCACACCGGCGACCACGGGACGACCGGCCGCGAGTGCGTGCACCACGCACAGGGTGAGCAGCAGGAACAGCGGCGTCTCCAGCCCGGAGGGCCCGTAGCCGGCGAGCGAGCTGGCGCCCGCGGTCACCACGGCGGCGGCGACACCGAGCGCGGGCAGGCCGCCGCCCCCCTCGCCCTCCGCGAGGCGCACGATGCGGTTGACCAGGAAGTACACCGCGAGGACACAGCCGAGCGCGCACGCGATGCCGAGCGCGGGCGCGGCCGGTTCGACGTCGGCGCCGAACATCGCCCTCGGCAGCGCGATCAGCACCATCCACAGGAAGTTGGAGTAGCCCTCGACGCGCTCACCGGGGTTGAACACCGGGCCGTAGCCGTCGGCGACGTTGCGCGCGTAGCGGAAGGTCAGGTAGGCGTCCTCGGCGATCGTGGCGAACAGCAGCTGGTGCGCGAGCGCGAACGCGAGGGCGAGCAGGAGCGCGGCGGCGCGCCACACCCGGTCGGTGTTGACGCGGCTCCAGCCCGCGACGACGAAGATCCCGAGCGCGAGCCAGAGACCTGCAGCGACGGCGACCACCCGAGCACCCCCAGCCCCAGCCTTTGGACCCTTCGGGCAAAGCTAACCCTGTGCGCACCGCCGGGCACGCCGGGGTGTCAGAGGCCGGTCTCCAGCACCGCGTAGTCGATCTTGCCGCTCGCCAGCACCGGCATCCGGTCGATGGGGCGGACGTCGAACCCGCTGGCGTGCAGGTGCATCAGATCGGCCAGCGCCCTCGACACGTCCCGGCACGTTCCGTTCGCGGCGCCCTCGGCGAAGAGCACGACCTTGTCGTCGGCGGCCACAGCCGCGACCACCTCGATTCCGGCGCCCGTCCCGCGCACGGCCTGCTCGAGGTCGTCGAGGTTGACCCGGTTGCCGAAGACCTTGCCGATCCGCTTGAGCCTGCCGGTGATGAACAGGAACCGGTCCTCGTCGAGGTAGCCGAGGTCGCCCGTGGCCAGCACGCCGCCGTTCTCGTCGCCGTGCGCGAGCTCGGCCTCGGTGCCCGCGTAGCCCATCATCACGTTCGGTCCCCGGTAGACGACCTCGCCGACGATCTTCGGGTGGGTGGTCTCCTCGCCGTCGTCGCGACGGATGCTGAACGAGCCGCCGTTCAGCGCCTGGCCTGCCGAGCCGAGCTTCTCGGCCAGCAGCTCGGGCGGCACCGTCGACATGCGCGGGCTCGCCTCGGTCTGCCCGTACATCACGAAGAACCTGCCCTCAACGGCCCGAACCGCGTCGTGGAAGTGCGTGACCAGCTCGGTGCGCAGCTTGCCGCCCGCCTGGGTCAGGGTGCGCAGGCTCGGGTACGGCGCCGGGTCGAAGTCCATCCGGCGCAGGCGCTCGTAGTGATAGGGCACACCGGCCAGCGAGGTGACCCTGTGCTCGGAGACGGCGTCCCAGAAGGACTTGCGGAAAACGCCGGACGGCTCGATCACCACCGTCGCCCCGCGCACCAGGTGGGAGTTCAGCACGGAGAGGCCGAAGCTGTAGTGCAGCGGCAGGCTCGTCGGCGCGACGTCGGTGCACTCGATGCCCAGCGTGGCCGCGATCGCCTCGGCGTTGGCGAGCAGCGCGGACCTCGACAGCCGCACGAACTTCGGCTCCCCGGTGGTGCCGCTGGTGGACAGCAGCACGGCCAGGTCGGGGTGCGGGACGACACCGTCGCGAGCGTCGCGCACCCAGTGCCCGTCGCGGGCGGTGTAGCCGCGCGGTGGCGGATCGTCGGGAGCCGAGAGCACCGCGGCCGGGCGGAAGCGGGAGACGTACCGGCCGAGCGCCGCGCCGTCGAGCACGGGGTCGAGCAGCGCGACCGCCCGTCCCGACTCGAAGGCGCCGAGGTAGCGCAGCACGCTGTCGAGGTCGACCGCCGTGCGCGAGAACACCGCTCCCTCCGGCAGCGCTGCGATCTCCTCGCCGACGCGAGCGACCTCGGCGAGGAGCTCGGCACCGGTCAGGGAACGGTCGCCGGCGACATCGACGAGTCGGGCGCCAGCGCCCAGCAGGCTGGTCACAACACCTCCGTGCGCCGCGCCGTGTCGGGGGAGCGCGGTCGGGTGAATCCGGTTTGTCACGGCAACTCTTCCGTTGGCCCATGACCGAGTTGCTGCTTTCATGGCCGGGCGATCACCTTACCCGTCCCCGCACCGGAGAAAGAAGAAGCACCGCATGATCCCGCTCTCCGTGATCGACCTCCGTGAGGCCGAGCCGTTCGTGGCAGAGGTACTCCGATCGGGTCGGATTTCCCGGGGTCCGATGGTGGAGCGGTTCGAGCGGGACTTCGCCGCGGCGACGGGCACCCGGCACGCCGTCGCCGTGCAGAGCGGCTTCGCGGCGCTGGTCGCGAGCCTGCGGGCACTCGATCTCCGGCCCGGCGACGAGGTGCTGACGTCACCGTTGACCTCCGTGGCGACGCTCGACGCGATCATCGAGGCCGGGGCCTCCGCGTGCTTCGCGGACATCGCCCGCGACGACTTCGCGCTCGACCCCGACGAGGCAGGTTCCCGGATCACCCGGCGGACGCGGGTGCTGTTGCCCGCGCACCTCTTCGGCCAGCCCGCCGACCTCGGCAAGCACGCGGCACTGGCGGCGGAGGCCGGGCTGCGGCTGATGGAGGACGCCGGGCAGGCCACCGGCAGCCCGGCCGGCTCGTCGGGGCTCGCCTGCTTCTCGGCCACCGAGTGCGGCGTGGTGACCACCGACGACGCCGAGCTGGCCGGGCGCGTTCGGAACGAGGCGCGGCACGCGACGCTCTCGGAGCTCTCCGCGGCGGTGTGTCTCGGCAGGCTGGTGCGGCACGCGACGCTCACCGAGGCCAGGCAGCGCAACGCGGAGCGGCTCACCGACGGCCTGCGCGGCACCCCCGGCCTCGACGTGCCCAAGCGGCTGCCCGGCAGGGAACACACCTGGCAGCGCTACACCGTGCTGATCGGGCCGCACGCGATGCTCTCGCGCGACGAGCTGGCCGAGGCGCTCACCGGGCGCGGCGTGGCCAACGCCGTCTGCCACCCCCGCCTCGTCTTCGACCACGACCGCTACGCGGGACACCCGCTCGTGCCCGCCGTCTCCGCCCGCGACTTCCGCGTCGCGTCGCAGGTCACCGAGGAGGCGCTGGCCCTGCCGGTGCACGCCGAGCTGACCGACACCGACCTGGACACGATCATCGAGGTCGTCAGGGACGAACTCGGCGCGTGATTGGCCGCGTTTCCCGATCCCGTTGCCTGCTGAGGATCGAGCGACGCTTGGGATACTCGGCGTATGCGCTTCGGCATCCTGGGTCCACTCGACGTGCGTGGTCCCGACGATGCCCCGGTCCCGGTCGGCGGGCCGAAGGTCCGTGCCCTGCTTGGCCTGCTGCTGCTCGACCCCGGCCGCGTGGTCGGCACGGAGCGGCTGGTCTACGGCATCTACGGCGAGTCGCCGCCCCCGAACACCGCCAACGCTCTGCAATCGCAGGTCTCCCGCCTGCGGCACGCGCTGCCCGGTCTGGTCGAACGCCACCCCGGCGGTTACCGGCTCGCGGTGGCGCCGGACGACGTGGACGCGGCCAGGTTCGAGCGGCTCGCGCGCGAGGGCGGCGAGGCACTCGCCGCGGGTGAGCACGCCGCCGCGGCGAAGCTGCTGCATGAGGCGCTCGCGTTGTGGCGGGGTCCCGTCTTCGCGGACCTGCCCGTTCTCGCGGAGGGGCCCTCGGCGCGCCTGGCCGAGCTGCGGCTGACGGCCGTGGAGGACAGGGTCGAGGCCGAGCTCGGGCTGGGCGATCCCGTGCCGCTGGTGACGGAGCTACGCGGGCTCGTGGCCGACCATCCGCTGCGGGAGCGGCTGCGGGTCTTGCTCGTACACGCCCTGCACGCGGCGGGCAGGCGGGCGGAGGCGCTCGCCGCGTTCGACGACGCGCGCCGTCACCTGGCCGACGAGCTCGGCGTCGACCCCTCGCCGGAGCTGGCACAGGCGCACCTCGCGGTGCTGCGCGCCGAGCGGCCGCCCGTGCCGAGGCGGATCGGAGTGCCGGAGCCGTTCACGAGCTTCGTCGGACGCACGGCAGAGCTCGACCGGCTCACCGGCCTGTTCAGCACGTCACGGCTGGTCACCCTCACCGGCCCTGGTGGAACCGGCAAGACCCGGCTCGCGATCGAGGCGGCCCGCGCCTACCGGGGCGAGGTCTGCTTCGTCGAGCTGGCTCCGCTCGACGACGGTGACGACCCCGCGCAGGCGGTGCTGGACGCGCTCGGCCTGCGCCAGGCCGCGCTCGCGACGCGCTTGCGCGGCCGGAGCCCGGCCGCCGAGCGGCTGGTCAACGCGCTCGCGGAGCGGGAGCTGCTCCTCGTGCTGGACAACTGCGAGCACCTGGTCGATGCGGCCGCGGCACTCGCCGGTGAGCTGCTCCAGGGCTGCCCGGACCTGCGGATTCTCGCCACGAGCCGCGAGGGGCTCGGCATCACGGGTGAGGCGCTGTGCCCGGTGCCGCAGCTGGGGCTGCCGCCGCCGGAGGCCACAGCGGCCGACGCCCTCGGCTACCCCGCGGTGCGGCTGTTCGCCGAACGGGCGGCGGCGGTCTCCCCCGGTTTCGCCGTCGACGCCGAGCGGGTGGGAGCCGTCGTGCGGATCTGCCGCGCGCTCGACGGGTTGCCGCTGGCGATCGAGCTGGCGGCGGCGCGGGTGCGGTCGCTGCCGGTCGAGGAGGTCGCGGCGCGGCTGGACGACCGGTTCCGGCTGCTGTCGCGGGGAAGCAGGGCGGCGGCACCCCGGCACCGCACGCTTCGCGCGGTGGTGGAGTGGAGCTGGGATCTGCTCGACGACGAGGAACGGGCGTTGGCGCGGCGGCTCACGGTCTTCTCCGGCGGCGCGACGATCGAGGCGGCACGACAGGTGTGCGGCCTCGAACCCGCCGTCGTGCCGGAGGTGCTGAGCAGCCTCACCGAGAAGTCGCTCGTGGAACTCGGCGGCGACGGGCGCTACCGGATGCTGGAGACGATGCGCGCGTTCGGCGCCGAGCGGCTGGCCGAGGCCGGCGAGCGGGACCGCCTGCACCACGCGCACGCGGCCTACTTCCTCGGGCTGGCCGGTGCGGCGGGCAGGCACCTGCTGACGGCGGCCCAGCTGGAGTGGCTGCGCAAGCTGGACGACGAGCACGACGACCTGCACGCCGCTGTGCGCTGGACCACCCACGCCGACACCGCAACGGCATTGCGGCTGCTCGCGGAGCTGCTGCCCTACCTCTGGTTGCGGGGACGGCGCGCCGAGGCGACGGCGCTGGCGGGCGAGCTGCTCGGTGTGCTCGACCCGGGGCCGCCCGCCGGGCTGGCCGAGGAGTACGCGCTGTGTGTGTTCGCCGCCGCCTTCGACGACCCCGGCGCTCCGGGCCTGGCCGAGCACCAGCAGGCGGTCTTCGCCTGCTTCGATCTCATCGGCAAACCGCCGGGTCATCCGTTCCTGCTGGTGCTGTGGGGCGCGGCGAACGGCATCCCGCACCAGGACACCATCGACCATCACCTGCGGCTGAGCATCTTCCGCTCCGCCGACGGCTGGAGCCGGGCGCTCGACCGGTTCGGCTGGGGCATGCTCTGGCTCTACTCGGGAAAGGCTGAGCAGGCCCGGCGCGAGTTCGCGGCGGCGCGGGAGCAGTTCGCCGCTCTCGGCGAGCGCTGGGGCCAGGCGCTCGTGCTCAACGAGCTCGCCAGGCTCACGGGGTGGCAGGGTGAGCACGCGGAAGCGGTGCGGCTGTTCGGCGAGGCGCTGGAGCTGGCCGGTGAGCTCGACGCGCTGGAAGACCGCGGCGAGATGCTGTGCCTGCGGGCGGAAGCCCACCTGCGGTCGGGCTCGCTGGAGTCGGCCGAGGCGGACTTCACCGAGGCGGCGCTGCTCGGGCGCAGGCTCGGCACGCGTGAGATCACGGCGTCGGCGTGGGGCGGGCTCGGTGACGTGGCACGGCTCTCCGGCGACCTGGCCAAGGCCGAACGCCTTGCCGAGCAGGCGCTGGCGGAGTGCCCGAGCGGCCTGTTCGGCTACGACGAGGTGCGGGCGCACGTGGCCGTGACGCTGGGCCGGATCGCCGAGGTGAAGGGCGACGGCGAGGGGGCGCGCAGCCGCTACCGCGAGGCCGCGCTCTCCGGACTCGGCCGTGCCGACCTGCTGGTGACGGCGCTGGCGATCGAGGGGCTCGCGGGTGTCGCGCTGCTGGAGGGCGAAGCCGGAACGGCGGCCCGGCTGCTGGGCGCGGGAGCGGCCGTGCGGGGCACGGCGATGGCGGGCGATCCCGACGTGGCGCGGGTGGCGGCGGGTGCGAGCGCCGCACTCGGCGAGGACGCCTACGCAGCGGCCTATGCCGAGGGTGAGGCGCTGACCAAGGACGACGCACTGAGGCTCGCGGGGCTGACCCCGCCCGCACCGCCCGCTCGCTGACCCGGTCCGGGTGAGCGAGGGAGCTTTACTCCCGTAAAACGAGAGCAAAGCTCCCTTGCTGACTGTCAGCGTTCGGTGCGGAAACGGTCAGCGCGGGCCCGCACGCTGGCGGCATGAACGAGATCTCCGCTAAAGCGGGCGCCCGCGAGTGGCTTGGCCTCGCGGTGCTGCTGCTACCGAGCCTGCTGGTGTCGATGGATCTGTCGGTGCTGTTCTTCGCGCTGCCCTTCCTGTCCGCCGACCTGGAACCGACCAGCGCGCAACAGCTGTGGATCGTCGACATCTACGGCTTCCTGCTCGCCGGGCTGCTCATCACCATGGGTTCGCTCGGCGACCGGATCGGCCGCCGCAGACTGCTGCTGATCGGCGCGCTCGCGTTCGGTTCGGCGTCGATCCTGTCGGCCTACGCGCCCAACCCCGAGCTGCTGATCGCCGCCCGCGCGCTGCTCGGCGTCGCGGGAGCGACGCTGGCGCCGTCTACCCTGTCCCTGATCCGCAACATGTTCCACGACGCCAAGCAGCGGACGCTGGCGATCTCGCTGTGGACGGCCGGTTTCGCGGGCGGCGGGGTGCTCGGCCCGATCCTGGGCGGCTTCCTGCTCGAGCACTTCTGGTGGGGCTCGGTGTTCCTCATCAACGTGCCCGCGATGGTGCTGTTGCTGGTGCTCGGTCCGATCCTGCTGCCCGAGTACCGGGACCACCAGCCCGGCAGGTTCGACCTGCTGAGCGCGGTGCTCTCGCTCGCGACCGTGCTCCCGGTGGTCAACGGCGTCAAGCGCATCGCCGAGCACGGCGCGGACTGGGTCGCCGCTGTGTCCATTGTGGCCGGTCTGCTCGTCGGCGTGCTCTTCGTGCTGCGGCAGCGGCGGATCGAGCATCCGATGATCGACGTGAGCCTGTTCCGCCGCAAGGAGTTCGGCGCGGCGATCGTCACCGCGCTCTTCGCGATCTTCTCCGTGATGGGGCTCAGCATGGTGGCGGCGCAGTACCTCCAGATCGTGCTCGGCATGCAGCCGATGGAGGCCGCGCTGTGGACCGCGCCGAGCTTCGCGGGCATGATCATCGGCACCACGCTCGCCGCCGTGCTGGTGCGCTTCGTCCGGCCGGGCGTGATCATCCCGGTGGGCCTGCTGGTGGCCGCGTGCGGGTTCGCGCTCGTGACCCAGGCTGGCGTGGATTCGGGGCTCGCGACGATCGTGCTCGGGGCCGGGCTCATCGCGGCCGGTGTGGGCTCCGTGGCCGCGCTGGCGACCGACCTCGTCGTGGCGAGCGCCCCGCCGCAGCGGGCGGGTAGCGCGTCGGCGATATCGGAGACGGGCACCGAGTTCGGCGGTGCGCTCGGACTCGCGGTGCTCGGCAGCGTCGGCGTGGCGGCCTACCGTGCGGAGTTCGCCGACACCGCGCCGGAGGGCCTGCCGCCGGAGGTCGCCGACGCGGCGCAGGACACCCTCGGCGGCGCGGTCGCCGTCGCGGGGCAGTTGCCGGGCGAGGAGGGCGCGCGGCTGGTGGACACCGCGCACCACGCGTTCGTGTCGGGCATGCACACCACGTCGATCATCGGCGCCCTCATCCTCGGCGGGGTCGCGCTGTTCGCGGCCGTGCTGCTGCGCCACGTCCCCCCGACCACGACCAAGGAGGAACCGGCCGACGACCACGTGGCCGCCTGAGACCGCAGTGAAGGCCACCTTCACTGCGTTGAACGCAGGCATGGTGGCCTTCACTGCGGTCGGATCAGCACCCTCAGGCCGCCGGGAGGTTGCCGGTGACCAGCGGGATCGCCGCACGCACCCGCTCGCACGCCTTCGCGGGGTCGTCGAGGTTGCCGCTGGTCAGCATCACCGACGACGTCTCGGTGAAGCTCAGTGTCGCCTGGCAGTTGACCTCGATGCCGCCGGGACCGGGGAAGACGGTCCACGTCTTGCCGCCCGCCTCGACGGGCTCGCCCTGCCCGTCGGCGTACGGCCACTCCTGCGCGGGCCGATCGCCCGCGTACAGGTCGAGCGCCTTGACACCCCGCTCGCCGTCGGTGTCCTGCCACTGGCAGCCCGGCGGGATACCGTCCTGCTCAGAGCCGTCCAGCGGATCGGCGGCCCCGCTGAAGCCCAGCTGCTCGGCCTGCTCGGGCTTGAGCAGCGTGCACGCGTCCACCGAGGCGAGCGGGCTCGGCTCCGGCTCCGGCTCCGGTGTCGGCTCGGGTGCGGGCTCTCCGCCGGGCAGGTGCGCCGAAACGTAGGGCGCCGCCGCCTCGGCAACCACGCACGCCTTGGACTCGTCGCTGAAGTCACTGGTGCTGAGCACCACGAAGGAGGTCTCGGAGAGCTCGGTGGCGAGCAGGCACACCGAGCCGCCGGTGAGCGGATCAGGGTAGTGGCCCCACTCCAGCCCGCCGATCTCCAGCGTGCGCTGCGGCTCGACGCCGTCCACGTAGTCGACCAGCGGGACCGCCGTCTCGAACCCGGCCGTCAGCGAGTCCAGATCGGACATCGGGTCGGCCTGTGCCCACGTGCACGACGGCGGCAGCAGCTGCGAGGGCTCGCCGGGGGTGAACTGACCCTCCTCCACCAGGCCCAGCGCGGTCGACTCTTCCGGCGTCAGCAGCGAGCACGGCTCCCCGGCCGCCGCCTTGTCCTCGCTCGTCGGCGGGTTCGCCAGTGGCTGCGCCGTCCCGCCGACCGTCGTGGCACACGAGCTGAGCAGGACCCCCGCCGCCAGCAGGACCAGGGCCTTCGCACGCAAGATCGGTTCCCCCCGTTCGACCGCGGCTTTGTTGCCGCCCGATTAACGCGTGTCAGCGTAATCAAGCCGTTCGCGGCACGCGGGTTACATCGCGTTTCCCGCCGGTGAAGCTTCGCCACAGGCACCCTTCGCGCCCGCGCGCGGAACCTACCTTGGGTCGCGTGATCGAGGAATCCGACGTGGCCCTGCTGCCGGAAGCGGCGGGGATCGGGCTGGTGGCCCCGTTCGACTTCGCGCTGGACCGGGAGCTGTGGCGCTGGCTTCCCGACCACGTCGGCCTGCACACCACCCGCCTGCCGTACCTGCCGGAGCCGGTGACCGTGCAGCTGGCCTCCGCGCTCGGCAACCCGCACGGCGTGCGCAGGGCGACCCGCGACGTGCTGGCGCCCGAGCCCAAGGCGGTGGCCTACGCGTGCACCTCGGGCAGCTTCGTCGACGGGGCCGCGGGCGAGGCCTCGCTCGTCGCCGCCATGCTCGACGCGGGAGCACCGGCGGCCGTCACTACCTCCGGCGCGCTCGTCGCGGCGCTGGAGGAGCTGCGCGTGCGCAAGGTCGCCGTGATCACGCCCTATGTGGACGATGTGACCGGCCGGCTGCTCGACTACCTCGGCGAGTTCGGCTACTCGACGTGCGCGAGCTTCGCCCTCGGCCTGCTCGGCGACATCTGGAAGATGTCCTATTCGGACGTTCTGCGGGCTGTGGCCGGAGTGGACCCGACCGGAGCCGACGCACTGTTCGTCAGCTGCACCAACGTGCCGACCTACGACCTGATCGAGCCGTTGGAGCGCCACCTCGGCATCCCGGTGCTGACGGCGAACCAGGTGACCATGTGGGCAGCGCTGCGCGCCGCCGGGGTCACCGGGTCCGCCGCCCCTGGCAGGCTATTCGCCCGCAGGGACGAGGACGTCCCGGCCGCCTAGGAACGGCCGCAGCGCCTCAGGCACCCGCACCGAACCGTCCTCGAGCTGGTGGTTCTCCAGGATGGCCACGATCCACCGCGTGGTGGCGAGCGTGCCGTTGAGCGTCGCGGCGGTCTGCGGGCGGCCGTTCTCGTCGCGGTAGCGCACGCCGAGCCGCCTTGCCTGGAACGTCGTGCAGTTCGACGTGGAGGTCAGCTCACGGTAGGTCTCCTGCGTCGGCACCCACGCCTCGCAGTCGTACTTGCGCGCGGCACTCGTGCCGAGATCGCCCGCCGCGGTGTCGATCACCCGGTAGGGCACCTCGATCTTGGCGAGCATCTCCTCTTCCCACGCGAGCAGGCGCTCGTGCTCGGCCTCGGCCTCCTCGGGGCGGCAGAAGACGAACATCTCGATCTTGTCGAACTGGTGCACGCGGATGATGCCGCGGGTGTCCTTGCCGTACGAGCCGGCCTCACGGCGGAAGCACGTCGACCAGCCCGCGTAGCGGCGCGGCCCCTTGGTGAGGTCGATGATCTCGTCGGAGTGGTAGCCGGCGAGCGGCACCTCCGACGTGCCGACCAGGTAGAGGTCGTCCTCCTCCAGGTGGTAGACCTCCGACGAGTGCGCGCCGAGAAAACCGGTGCCCGCCATGATCTCCGGCCGCACGAGCACGGGCGGGATCATGAGCTGGAAGCCGTTGGCCGTGGCCTGCGCGGCTGCCATGTTGAGCAGCGCGAGCTGCAACTGCGCGCCGAGGCCGGTGAGGAAGTAGAACCGCGCTCCCGACACCTTCGCGCCGCGCTCGGTGTCGATCGCGCCGAGCCGCTCGCCGAGATCGAGGTGGTCGCGCGGGGTGAAGCCGAACTCCCTTGGAGTGCCGACGTGCTTGAGGACCACGTAGTCGTCCTCACCGCCCTCGGGCACGCCCGGCAGCACGATGTTGGGCAGGCGCCGGTGCAGCTCGTCGAACTCGCCGCTCGCGCGCGTCTGCTCGGACTCGGCGGCCTTGACCTTCGCGGCCAGCTCCTTGCCCTTGGCGAGCAGGGCGTCGCGCTCCTCGCCCTTGGCCTTGCCGATCTGCTTGCCGAGCGCCTTCTGCTCGGCTCGGAGCTGGTCGGCGGTGGCGATGGAGGACCTGCGCTCGGCGTCGAGGGAGAGCAGCTTGTCGACGGTGCCCTCGTCTTCACCGCGGGCACGCTGCGAGGCGCGCACCACGTCCGGGTCTTCGCGCAGAGTCCTTGGGTCAATCACGGTGACGAGGGTAGTCGGCAGCCAACTGCAACCGACGGGTTGCACCAAGCTGGACCCTTGTGCAACCATATAGTTGCACCTACAAGGGAGGATCCCCATGAACCCGGACCGCATCGAACGCGACGTCCTGATCGCCGCACCCCCCGAGCGCGTGTGGGCACACCTGACCGACTTCTTCTGGGTCGCCGACGAGGGCAGAGGCGGCGCCGAGCCTCGTACTGGCGAGACCTTCGTCGCCACGAGCAAGGAGTACGGCGACTTCCCGATCCGCATCGAACAGGCCGCCCCGCACCGCTTCCTCGCCTACCGCTGGGCCAGCGCGTTCCCCGGAGCGGAGCCCGCGGAGGGCAACTCGACACTCGTGGAGTTCACGCTCACCGAAGAGCAGGGCGGCACACGGCTGGCCGTCGTCGAGACCGGCTTCGCGTCGCTGCCGGAGGCCACCCGGCGGCAGGCTTTCGAGGACAACGACGGTGGCTGGGCCGCCCAGCTCGGCGTGCTGCGGGAGCGCGTCCAGGGCGCCGTGCCGCTCGACCGGTTCGAGCGCGAGATCGTGATCGCCGCGCCCGTCGAACGCGTATGGGCCGCGCTGACCGCGCCGGAGTTCTGGCTCGGCGAGGCCGACCCCAAGGGCTTCGCGATCACCGAAGGCGCACGCATCGTCGGCGAGCACGCAGGACTCGGCACGCTGCCGCACCACATCCTGCGCGTGGACCCGCCACGCCACCTGTCCTACCGGTGGGCCAACCGGTTCCCCTCGACCGAGCCCGACCAGAACAACTCGACGCTCGTGGAGTTCACGCTCGTCCCCGAGGGCAACGGGACGCGGCTGCGGATGGTCGAGAGCGGGTTCGCCACACTTGCCCTGCCAGAGAACGAGCTGCTGACCGCCGCCGAGGCCAACGGAGGAGGGTGGGACACGGTGCTGGGCGAGCTGAAGGACTCCGTCGAGGAATGAGTGGTGTCGACGCGGTGCTCGGCGCGCTCGCAGACCCCACGCGGCGCGCGCTGCTGGACGCGCTCGCCGCGCGCGGGCAGGCCAGCGCGTCGGCGCTCGCGGCCGACCTGCCCGTCTCCCGGCAGGCGATCGTCAAGCACCTGACGATCCTGGAGGAGGCGGAGCTCGTGTCTTCGGCGCGGGCCGGCCGTGAGGTGCGCTACACGCTGCGTTCGCAGGCCCTCGACGCCACGGCGCGCTGGATGGCCTCGCTGGCAGGCGAATGGGACCGCAGGCTCAACGCCATCAAGCGGGCCGCCGAAGCCGAGGACCAGCCACGCCGACCGCAGTGAAGGCCACCTTCACTGCGCTGGTCGAACACAGCGGCGCGCACCGCCTCCGTTTGGGTGGTGGCGGGAGACGGGTGGGCGCAGGCAAGGCCACCTTCACTGCGTTGGCCGAACACAGCGGCGCGCACCGCCTCCGTTTGGGCCGTGGCGAGAGACGAGCGCGCGCAGGCAAGGCCACCTTCACTGCGCTCAACGCAGGCATGGTGGCCTTCACTGCGGTCGGTGAGGGCTGGCTAGCGGGCTCGCACCAGGTTGATCACCGCGGCCGAGAGCTGGTCGGCGCCGTCCTCCTGGAGGAAGTGGCCCGCGTCCGTGATGGTCGGGTGCTCCCTGCCCTCGGCTCCCGGCATCCGCCGCTCCAGGATCGGGCGCATGCCCGCGGTGATCGGGTCGCCGTCGGAGAAGGCGCACACGAACGGCAGGTCGAGCTTTGTCAGGGTCTCCCACGCGGCCCGGTTGTCCTCGGTCGCGGGGTCGTCGGGGCTGGTCGGGACGAGCCCCGGCATGGCCCTCGGTCCCGCCTTGTACATCTCGTTGGGGAACGGGGCGTCGTAGGCGTCGCGCTCGGCGTCGGTGAGCTTCGTCCTGCACCCGGACTGCACGAACCGGGCGATGTCGAGCACCTGCGCCTTCTGCACCGCGTCGTGGAACGCCCACCACACAGCGGGCATGTCGTGGTCACCGGTGGGCAGCCCGGTGTTTGCGGCCACGACGCCCGCGAAGCGGCCGGGGTTCTCCGCCACGAGCCGCAGCCCGATCAGCCCGCCCCAGTCCTGGCCGACGAGCGTCACGTCCCGCAGGTCGAGCGCGTCGAAGGCGAACGCCCGCATCCACTCGACGTGGTTGGCGTAGGTGTGGTCGGTGAGGTCGGCGGGCTTGTCTGAGCGGCCGAAGCCCACCAGGTCCGGCGCGATGGCCCGCAGTCCCGCGTCCGCCAGCAGGGGCAGCATCTTCCGGTACAGGAACGACCAGCTGGGTTCCCCGTGCAGGAGCAGCACGACGGGCCCATCGGGCGGTCCGGCCTCGACGTAGCCGACGCGGACGATCCCGTGCACCGGGTTGTCCACGTCGGCGTACAAGGCCGGGTAGTCGAAGTCGGGCAGGTCGGCGAATCGGTCTTCGGGCGTTCGCAGTAACCGCACGACGTCAACCGTAGTGGTTACGAGATGGCGACGGCTACCACGAGACCGAGCGCGACGTGGGCGGCCGCGACCACGAAGCTCGCCGGGGCGAACTTGTCGCTCTCCACCGTGGAGCGCACGTCGATACGGGTGACCCACTCCAGCAGGCGCACCGCGACGACCTGGGCGACGATGCCGATCAGACCGTAGACCAGCGATGTGATCAGCCCCTCAGCGAGGTCGCTCGCCGACGTCCAGATGGCGACCACGATGATGAACGCCATCGACACCAGGCCCGACGCGGTGATGATCACCGCGTTCGGCAGGCCACGCCGCACCAGCTCCGACAGCTTGCCGGGCGTGGTGAAGTCGATCGCGTAGAACCCGAGGAGCATCAGCAGCAGGCCGACGACCGCGTAGAGCGCGATCGCGCCGATGCCCCTGGCCAGGTCGGAACCGAACGTGTCGGACAGCGCTACAAGCACGGAAGTTCTCCCAGATTGGCTGATCGTTTCGCGTGGTTTATCACGATTCGGGGATGCGGTGGGGGACGAACGCGGCACCGTCGTCGGTGACGAGCCCCGCGGTCTCCCTGATGCCCAGCCCGGCGGCCTCGTCGCCGACGATCCACGCGCCGAGCGCGGGCCGGAAGCCGTCGAAGTCGGGCAGCGGGTCGAACGCCTGGTACACGTAGCCCTCCGCGCCGTAGACGCCACCCGTCTGCGTCTCGTAGCCGGGCGCGACGATCTGCACGTTCGCGCCCTCGCGGCCGAGCTTCGGTTTGCGGACGTACTCGGTGAGCAGGCCGGGCTGGTCGTTGAACGCGGGCAGCAGGTTCGGGTGGCCGGGGTAGTTCTCCCAGAGCAGACCGAGGATCGCCTTGTTGGAGAGCAGCATCTTCCACAGCGGCTCCACCCAGAGCGTCTGCGGCAGCGACTCGACGGCGTAGCGGCCGAACTCCTCCTCCACCACCCATTCCCACGGGTAGAGCTTCACGACCGTGCTCATCGGCGCCTCTTCGAGGTCGACGAACCGCTTGAGCAGCGGGTCCCAGCCGATCTCCTCGATCGCCAGTCCCACGGTGTCGAGCCCCGCCTCGGCGGCGGTCTCCTGCAGGTACGACGTGGTGATGTGGTCCTCGCCGGTCGAGTCGGCGCTCGACCACGTGAAGTGCAGCTCCTTCGACGGCAGCGCCTCCCCCACCTGCGCCCAGCGCTCGACGAGTCGCTCGTGGATGGAGTTCCACTGGTCGTCGTCGGGGAACACGTCGGTCTTCCAGTGCCACTGCAGCACCGCGGCCTCGAGCAGCGACGTCGGGGTGTCGGCGTTGTACTCCAGCAGCTTCGCCGGGCTGCGGCCGTCGTAGCGAAGGTCGAAGCGGCCGTAGACGTGCGGATCGCGGCGCTTCCACGACTCGGCGATGTGCGGCCACACCCACTCCGGCAGCCCGAACTCGGCGTAGCGCTCGGTCAGCACCACGTGGTCGACGGCCTCGAGGCACATCGAGTGCAGCAGCTCCACGTCGGCCTCGACGGAAAGGACCTCGTCCATCGGCAGCACGTAGTGCACCGACTCGTCCCAGTAGGGCCGCTCGTGTCCGGAGCCGTAGCGCGCGGGCGTGCCGTAGACCAGCCCCTGCTCCTCGACGATGCGCTTCCAGTCGTGCCGAGCGGGGCGGGACTCCCTGTGCACCTATGAGCCTCCGCTCTTGCCGAAGCCGCCGCTGCTGATGCCGAAGCCGCCGCGCTGGACCGTCTTGCCGGACTTGGTGCTGATGTCCGCGTTGGCCGGCTTTGTGTAGGAGCCGCCCGAGACCGTGCTGCCGACCGTGCCCGTGCCGCCGTAGTTGTAGCGGTACTGCTGGAAACCACCACCGGGCAGGGGCAGGAACATGAACCCGCCGGAGACGTAGCCGTTGTGGCTGCGGACGTAATCCTCGTCGCAGTAGTCGTCGTTCTCGACGATCGTGCCGTCCTCGGTGGTGCACACGGCCGTGACCTGCTCCGGCGTGGCCACGAGGTACCAGCCCGCGACGAGCCCGACCAGGCCGACGGTGACGCCGCTGCCGATCAGCACCTTGCGCCGGGTCTCGGCCTTGCGGTCGGCCTCTGCCTGCGCCTGCTCGGCCTCGGCCCTTCGCTGCTCCTCCTCGGCGATGGCCCTGCGCCGGGCACGCTGTTCGGCCAGCGTGGGTTCCCTGGGCGTGGTGCTCTCGGCGTCTTGGAACCGCATGGAGCCACGCCGGGGTGGCTGCTCCTCGTTGGAGGGGTTGTCATCCGTCATCGAGCACTCCGTAAACCGCGGGACCTGCGCTCCCTCACCCTATCGACACCCGGGCACTCACTGGTGCGAACAGGCATCATGGGAACCGATGTCCGACGAGCCCAATCGGTTCCCGCTGAACAAGCCGGCCGTGCGCACCAGGGTGCTCATGGCGGGTGTGTTCGTCGGCGCCATCGTCGCCATGTCGCTGAGCTGGGTTTTCTCTTGGGGAGTCGAGACCGAGGCCGATCGTGTGCAGGCGGCGGAGGAGCAGGCGCTGACCGCCCGAAGGGAGGCGTTCAGCTCCCCGCCGGGCAGCTGCCTCACGTGGACGAAGCCCGACGCGAGCGACGTGAAGAGGGTCGGCTGCGCCCAGGAACACCTCTTCGAGGTCGCCGGTGTGGTGGACATCTCTGCGCAGTATCCGAAGGGCGCGAGGCAGCCGAACGCCGACGCATGGCGGACCATCACCGAGCAGCGGTGCGGGCAGACCGTGCGGGACTACCTCGGCAAGCCGATCGACCCGTTCGGCAAGCTGTCGCTCGGCGTGCTGCGGCCCGACGGGGAGCAGTGGGCGCAGGGCGAGCGGAAGCTGCACTGCGGCATCCAGTGGGTGTCTCCCGGCGGTGAGCTGCAGCCCCTCACCGGCAAGGCCAAGGACGAGAACCAGTCGAACGTCTGGGAGCCGGGAACCTGCCTGGCTCTCGTCAACAAGACCGTGGGTGATCCGATCGACTGCTCCCGGGAGCACTCCTACGAGATCGTCGGCCTGGTGAACCTCGCCAACCACTTCGACTCCTTCCCCTCCGCCGACGAGCAGGAGAAGTGGCTCGACACCGAGTGCAACCGCATCGTCGGTGA
The DNA here is from genome assembly GCF_005146945.1 of Prauserella endophytica. GTDB lineage: Bacteria > Actinomycetota > Actinomycetes > Mycobacteriales > Pseudonocardiaceae > Prauserella_A > Prauserella_A endophytica. The sequence goes on along the minus strand of NZ_SWMS01000001.1, from coordinate 485,122 downwards.
GTACACCGGTGGCGCCAACCTGCGAGACAAGGGGCTCATCCTCGGCTGGGACCTGCGCGAGAAGGAGAGCTGGGACGCGGGTTCTACGCTGGTGAACTGCAAGGTGGGCGCGACGCTCGAGGACAACAGCGGGCTGGCGCCGGTGCGGGGCAGTGTCGCCAAGCAGGCGCCCCCGCCGAAGACCACCGAGCAACAGCCGAGGCAGGGCGAGTCGAACCAGCCGAACCAGAACCAGCAGGGAGAGCGGGAACAGCAGGGTGGCTCCGAACAGAGCACCGGGGGCTGACGTGCCGGTGGACATGCCGCTGCGACGTTTCGAGGAGCTCGTGGCGGAGGCGCTCGACCAGGTGCCCGAGGAATTCGCGCGGGCGATGGACAACGTCGTGGTGCTGGTGGAGGAGCGCAACGAGGAGGAGCCCGACATCCTCGGCCTCTACCACGGGATCGCGCTCACCGAGCGCGGCCACGACTACGGCGGCGTGCTGCCCGACCGGATCTCCATCTACCGCGAGCCGATCCTCGCCATCTGCTCCAGCGAGGAGGAGGTGGTGGAGGAGGTGCTGATCACCGTCGTGCACGAGATCGCCCACCACTTCGGCATCGACGACGCCCGCCTGCACGAGCTCGGCTGGGGCTGACCTCCGCAGTGAAGGCCACCATGCCTGCGTCGAATCAACTCAGCGGCGGGTAGGGCGTCCGCGTGGTGGTGGTGGCAGACGGGCGGGCGGGCGCAGTGAAGGCGGCGTTTGCTGCGGTCAGCGGGACGTGTTCACCCGGGTGGGTTATGTCACTTGCGAGCCCGCCTGTGCCGAGGTCTGCTCCAGGCGTGGGCGGCGATGGTTCGTAGCGTTGAGCGCCGGCTCACGTGGCTGTTGGGGTCGAGCGCGTTCAGCAATCTCGGCGACGGTATCGGCAAGGTCGCGTTCCCGCTGCTGGCGGCCACCGTCACCCGCGATCCCGTACTCATCGCGGGCCTCTCTGCGGCCCAGTTCCTGCCGTGGCTGTTGTTCGCGCTGGTCGCGGGCGCGCTGCTGGACCGCGTCGACCGGCGCACCGCGATCGTGCTCGCCAACACCGCGCGGGCCGTGGTCGTCGGCGCGGTCGCGATGCTCGTGTACCTCGACGCCGTCTCGATCTGGCTGGTGTACGCGGCGGCACTGCTGATCGGGGCCGCCGAGACGGTGGCCGACAGCGCCGCGAACGTGCTCATCCCCGCCGTCGTCCACCAGGGCGGGCTCGCGAAGGCCAACAGCAAGCTCCAGGCCACCGAGATCGTGGGCCAGACGTTCCTCGGCGGGCCCGTCGGCAGCGTCACGTTCGCCGTGTTCGCCGCGCTGCCGTTCCTGCTCAACTCGGTGGCTTTCGCGTTAGGAGCGGCCCTGCTCGTCGCGCTGGCCGGCAGCTACCGCCCACGGGGACCGGCGCAACCTGAGTCCTCGCTGCGCGCGGACCTCGCCGAGGGCCTGCGCTGGCTCCGCCGCAACCCGCTCCTGCTGCGGCTCGTCCTCGTGGCGGGTCTGCTCAGCATGCTCACCGAGCTGGCACAGGCTCAGCTGGTGCTCTACGCGCTGGAAGACCTGCGCCTGTCCCCCGCCGCGTTCGGCCTGTTCGCTTTCGTCGGCGGCATCGGCGGGCTCATCGGCGCCGCCGTGGCGTCCCGGCTGCTCGACCGGATGGGCAGGCGGGCAGTGCTCACCGGCGGGATCGTCGTGTGCGGGCTCGCCTTCGGCGGGATGGGCTTCACCTCGGAGCCCGCGCTCTCGGCCAGCCTGTTCGGCCTGTTCGCGGCCGCCGTGGTGACGGTGAACGTCCTGCTGGCGACCGCGCGCCACACGCTCGTGCCCGGCGAGCTGCTCGGCCGGGTACTGGGCGCGTGGCGGACGGTCGTGTGGGGCTCGCTGCCCGTGGGCGCCCTGCTCGGCGGCGTGCTCACCGACGCGCTCGGCAGCCCGTCCGCCACGTTCGCGGTGTCGGGCGGGCTGCTGCTCGCGCTCGCCGCCGGGACGTTCGCGACGGTCCGGTTTCGTTAGGCGTCGCCCGAGCCCGGCTGGATCGTCTGCACGGTCAGCTGGTTGCCGGGAATGTTCTCACCCGCACAGCCGGTGCCGGGCACCTCGATGAACTTCGACTCGGTCTCCTGCGGTGCGTAGACGCGCAGTCCACGCACGTCGGTGGGACGGCACGCCGCCGGGTCGTAGTTGCGGACCTGCACGAACCCGACCTCGGCGTAGGCCATGTCGCCCGGGTTCAGCGTCACCGGGTCGCCCTTGGCGCCCTCGCGGAACGCCGCGGCGCCGACCTGGTGGCCGTCGTCGCCCGCCACATACGAGACGCCGGGGAACCCCTGGATCACACAGGCGTCCCCACTGACGTTGGTGAACTGCAGCGGCCGGTACTGCGTGCCTGCGGCCGCGTCACCCCGGCCGAGCGAAAGCCGCAGGTCACCGGCCTTGCACAGGCCGGATGCTTCGGCAGGGGCCTGCTGGCCCTGCGACGTGCCGGGCTCGGTGGTCTCCGAGGTCGGCTGCTGCTCCTCGGTCGTCGGCTGGGTCGTCGACTGTGCCGACGAGGAGCTGGACGACGTGGGCGCGCCCGCGTTCTGGGCCGCGTCCTGGGTGCCCTCGCCGCACGCGGCGAGCAGCAGGGTCAGGGCCGCTCCGGCAGCGGCGAGTGCCACGTGTGAGACGTCAACGCGCTTGTCGGTCATGGTCGCCTCCCTGTGTGCGTGACTACCCAGAGGACGTGTGCCACACACGGAGGGTTGCGTGACTTTCTCACCCGAAAGCCGGAAAGTGCGTCAAGCCATGCCCACGCCGGCCCAGTCGAGGCAGGTCCAGCCGTTGTCGGCCCTGGTCTCGAGCCGGACGATGCCGGTGTTCGGCAGCAGTCCCTTGTCGGCGACCTCGGGCTTCACGTTGTCGGCGAGCCATTCGGCGCCGAGGCGGATGGCGCCGCCGTGGCTGACCACGACCACCACGCCGTCGGGATCCACCTCGGCGTGTTTGGCCCGCAGGTCGCCGATCGCGGTGACGAACCGGTCGTGCACGTCCCGGCCGCTCTCGCCGCCCGGCATCGCCGGGCTCAGGTCGCCGCGCGTCCACGGGCTGACGGTCGCGAAGTACCGCTCGATCGCCTCGGTGTCGCCCCGGTCCTCCAGCTCTCCGACCTGGATCTCGTGGATGCCCTCCACCACCTGCACGTCCAGGGCGAGCGAGGAGGCCAGCGGCGCCGCCGTCTGCCGCGCGCGGGTGGCCCGCGACGCGTACACTGCCGCGACCGGCTCGCCCGCGAGCTGCTCGGCCAGCGCCTCGGCCTGCCTGCGGCCCAGCTCTGTCAGCGGCGGCCCCGGCAGTGCGGTGTTGAGCGTCCTGAGCACGTTCGCCTCGCTCTGCGCGTGCCTGACCAGGTACAACCTCACGCCAGTTCTCCTCTCCGCACCGCGTCCACCCACGCTTTCGCGTTGACGAAGTCGTCGTTGGCCGCGCCGGGCTCGATCGTCGCGGCGACGCCGTCGGCACGCGGGTGCGAGCCGAGGAACCGCACGTTGTTGCACCGCCTGCGCAGGGCCGCGAGCGCGCCGCCGATGCGCGGCTCGGCAACGTGGCCCTCGAAGTCGATGAAGAACCGGTACATGCCGAAGTTGCCCTTGATCGGGCGCGCGTCGAGCCGCGTCAGGTTGATGCCGCGAGTGGCGAGCTCGGTGAGCAGTTCGGCGAGCGCGCCGGTGCGGTTGGCCGCCGCGGCAACGATCGACGTGCGGTCGGCGCCGGTCGGCTCCGGCAGCCTGCCCGGCGGCCTGAGCAGGAGAAACCGCGTGCGCGCGTCGGGCACGTCGGCGACACCGGTGGCCAGCACGCGCAGCGGGTAGTGCTCGACGGCCACGGGTGCGGTGACGGCGGCGTCGTACTCTCCGCGCTGCACGGCGACGGCCGCCGCCGCGGTCGACGACGCGACCACCGTCCGCGCCTCGGGCAGGTTGCGCTCGAGCCACAGCCGCACCTGGGCGAGCGCATGCGGGTGGCTCGCGACGGTGCGCACGGTCTCGACGTCCTCTCGGGCGAGGACGCTGAAGTGAACGGGCAGCAACGCCTCGGCCACCGCCACGAGGGGGGCCTCCTCGGCGAGCCCGTCGAGGGTCGCCGTCACCGGCCCCTCCACGGAGTTCTCGACCGGCACGCAGGCGGCGTCGGCCTCGCCCTTGCGGACACTGGTGAGCGCTGCGGAGATGGTCTCGACGGGGGTCAGCTCCTCGTCACCGGCGAGGCTGCGCGCGGCCTGCTCGGTGAAAGTCCCCTGTGGTCCGAAATAGGCGATCCGTGGCACGAGGCAAGGCTACGGCGAGACGAGTTTCACTCGCATAGCCGGTAGGTCGGCCGGTTCTCCCGGTTGACGTTTTTTGCCATGCTGTACGCGTGACCGCCGAATCAGGCACCCACATCGCTCGCAACGGGTCGTCCCACGAAGCGCCGCACAGAACCCCGGAACTGGTGCTGTGCGCGCTCGACCGACCGCTCGTCGAGGCATGGGAATCCGTGCGGGACAACGTCGACGGCCCGGTGAGAGTCCACTCCGGATCGGTGCTCGACGTGCACGCACAGGCGGTGGTCAGCCCCGCCAACTCCTTCGGCTGGATGCGCGGTGGCATCGATGCCGTGTACGCGCGGGCGTTTCCCGGCATCGAGCAGGCCGTGCGCAGCGCGGTCCTCGCCTACCACGGCGGTGAGCTGCCGATCGGCGAGGCGGTGGTGGTTCCCACCGGTGAACCCTCGCCGGCGTGGCTGATCAGCTCGCCGACCATGCGGGAGCCCGGCGAGCTGCTTCCCGGCGACACCGTGCATCCCTACCTGGCCGCCAGGGCCGTCTTCCTGCTCTGGCGCGACGGCAGGCTCGACAACGGCACGGCTCTGCGCAGCGTGATCGACACGATCGCGATGCCGGGGCTCGGCACCGGGGTCGGCGGTGTACCGCCCGAGGTCTGCGCCCGCCAGGTCACGGCCGCGTGGGAAGAGGCCTTCTCCGCCCGCTGACCTGGGCCGTTCACTCAGACGTGCAGAACGTCACAGCCCGTTGAACGCCGGTAAGCCCTAACGTTAGATGCGCGTTACACACGTGTACGGCGCTGGCCCATCGACGGGCGAGGAGTGAGCGAATGCCACGGGTCCGTGAGCTGAGCCCCTATGTCGAGTTGCAGCGTGACCAGTGGCGTGAGCTGCGCCGCTCGACACCGCTGCCGCTGACCGCAGGCGAGCTGGTGAGGCTGAGAGGGCTTGGCGAACAGATCGACCTGACCGAGGTGGCCGAGGTCTACCTGCCGCTGTCCCGCATGATCAACCTGCAGGTGGCGGCACGGCAACGGCTGTACGAGGCCACCACCACGTTCCTCGGTGAGGACACGCGGGGCACCAAGGTCCCGTTCATCATCGGCGTCGCGGGCAGCGTCGCGGTCGGCAAGTCCACCACGGCACGCATCCTGCGCACGCTGCTGGCCCGCTGGCCGGACCACCCGCGCGTGGACCTCGTGACCACGGACGGATTCCTGTACCCGCGTGCCGAACTGGTGCGCAGGGGGATCATGCACCGCAAGGGCTTCCCGGAGAGCTACGACCGCAGGGCGCTGCTGCGGTTCGTCACCGACGTGAAGTCCGGTGCCGACGAGGTGCGGGCACCGGTGTACTCGCACCTCGCCTACGACATCCTCCCGGACGAGGAGCAGGTGGTGCGAAGGCCGGACATCCTCATCCTCGAGGGCCTCAACGTGCTGCAGCCCGGCCCCCGGCTGACGGTGTCGGACCTGTTCGACTTCTCCATCTACGTCGACGCGCACACGGCCGACATCGAGCGGTGGTACATCGAGCGGTTCCTCGAGCTGCGGCACACGGCGTTCGCCGACCCGACGTCGCACTTCCACCACTTCGCGAGCCTGCCCGACGACGAGGCGCGGGCCGAGGCGAAGCACCTGTGGAAGACCATCAACGAGCCGAACCTGATGGAGAACATCCGCCCGACGCGCCCGCGCGCGACGCTCGTGCTGCGCAAGGACGCCGACCATTCGATCAACCGGGTCCGCCTGCGCAAGCTCTAGCACCCCGCCCGACCGACCGCAGTGAAGGCCACCTTCACTGCGTTCAACGCAGGCAAGGTGGCCTTCACTGCGGTCGGTTGATACTCAGTGTGGGTGTGGTCGCGCACACCTCGCCCGTCTGCGTGCTGGCAAATCGGCCGAATCCGGCGATGATGTCCTGCGTGGGCACCGGGCCGCGCGGCATTCTCCTGCGCGCCCTTGGGCAGGCGTGGGTCGAGCGCGGCGGCGCAAGGGACGCGCTGGCCGACCCTGCGCTGCGAACGGTACTCGCGGCGCTCACCGTGCGGGCGAACGTGCCCGTTCCGCCCGCCGAGCTGATCGCCGCCGCGTGGGGGCCCAGTCCCCGCGCCAACGCGGAGGACGCGCTCGGCACCCGGATCTCGCGCCTGCGGACGCTGCTCGCGCCGACCGCCGACGTGACGTGGTCCGAGACCGGCTACCTGCTGCGCGTCGACCCCGGCCGCATCGACGCCGTGCGCTTCGAACGGCTGGTCGACAAGTCGCTCCGGGCCGGCCCGCGCGAGGGCGTGCGGCTGCTGAACCGCGCGCTCGCGCTCTGGCGTGGCCCCGTCGCCTATCCCGAGCTGACGCCGGGCGGCCGGGCGCACGACGAGGCCTTGCGGCTCGGTGAGCTGCGGTTCCGCGCGATCGAGCACCTCGCACGCTGCGAGCTGGCGCTGGGCCACGCGGGCGCCGCCGCCGACCGGCTGCTGGAGCTGCTCGCCGTCGAGCCGTTCCGCGAGCGGATGTGCGCGCTCGCGATGACGGCCCTGCACCGGGCCGGCCGGACCGCCGAGGCGCTGGAGACCTTCCGGCACGTCCGCGCGCGGCTCGCCGAGCTGAGCGCCGACCCGTCGGAAGAGCTCCGTGAGACATACCGCGCCATCGCAGGCGCGGAGCCCGACCGGCTCACCCGTCGCTGGCCGGTGCGCCCGCCCCGGCTCCCGCCGCCGACGTCGTTCCTCGGCAGGGACAGCGAGCTGGCACGGCTCACCGCGCTGGCGGGCCGCGAGCGCCTCGTCACGATCACCGGCGGCGGCGGGACGGGCAAGACACGCTTGCTGCTCGAAGCGCTGTCCACGATAGACGGTCCTTCGCCGACGGTGGAGCTGTCCACACTGGAGCCCGACGAGGTTCCGCTCGCCGTGGCCGCGGCACTGGGGGTGCACGCGCGCGGCACGGGTGACGACGTGCTCGGCGCACTCACCGACTACCTGAGCACCCAGCGGCTGCTGCTGGCGCTCGACAACTGCGAGCACGTGCTCACCGAGGTCAGGTCGCTGGCGAAGCGGGTGCTGCCGCGGTGTCCCGGCGTCCGGCTGATCGCCACGAGCCGGGTGCCGCTCGGCGTCGGCGGCGAGCGGGTGCTGCCGCTGGCCCCGCTGCCTTCCGGCGGTGAACCGCTCACGTCGGACAGCGGTCGCCTGTTCCTCGCCCGCGCCCGCCGGGTGCGGCCCGGCTTCGTGATCACCCCCGAACAGACCGGTCTGGTGCGCGGGGCGCTGCGGACGATGCGATGTCACCCGCTGAACATCGAGCTGACCGCGTCCCGCGCCGCCGTCCACGGGGTCGACGAGCTGAAGGACCTGCCACGCGAGGTCGTGGAGTGGGCCTTCGACCGGCTTGCCGTGGCCGACGCGGAGCTGCTGTCCGCGCTGACCGTGTTCCGGGGCGAGTTCGACCTGCGTGCCGCGGAGGCTGTCACCGACGCGGGCGGCGCGATCGCTGCCGGCATCACGCGGCTCGCGGAGCTGTCGCTGCTGACGGTGGAGGACGCGAAGAGCGCCCGGTTCCGGATTCCGGAGCTGGTGCGGCAGGTCGCCGCGCGTCAGCTCGCGGGGTCGCCGACCGAGCACAAGACGCGGGACCGGCACGCACGGTGGTGCCTCGACCTCGCCACCCGTGCGGCGGCAGAGGCCACCGGCGAGGACGACCGGGCGGCGGCCGCCCGGCTGCGCAGCAGCGCCGCCGACGTCACCGCCGCGCTGCGCTGGTCCCGCGCCGAGGAACCGGGGCTCGCGGGCGAGCTGGCCGGACGACTGGGACTGCTCTCGCCGTATCGGTCCGAAGTGGACTTCCTCGCGTGGCAGCTCGCGCTGGGAGAACTGGCACATCCGCTCGCGGCGGGCGCGGCGGCCCGCGCGGCCCTGCGGTACGGCGACATCGCCTCGGCCCGTGGGCTCGCCGAGCGCGCGGCGGGTCTCGCCACGACCGACGAGGAACGCTGTCTCGCGCTGCACACGCTGGCGCTCACCGCACCCGACACGGAGTCGGCCAGCGCCGCCTGCCACGAGATCCTCGCGTTGCGCGAGGTTCCCGACGCACACCGCGTGGACGCGTTGGCCGTGCTCTCACTCCTCGACGCCGGAACCGGTGGCGAGGCGGCGGAAGCTGCCCGCTCACTGGCGGTCCCGTCCGCCCACCGCGCGTATGCGTGCTATGTGGACGCGATGGTGCGCCTGGCCCGCGATGTCGAGGACGGTATCGCCGCGCTCGGGCACGCGCGGGCACTGGCGCAGCAGGCGGACGCCCCGATGGTCGAAGGGGAGGCCACGTCCGCGCAGGTGACGGCGCTGCTGCGGCTGGGCAGGCTGCCCGAGGCCGCGAAGCTGCTGTTGCACAGCCTCGAACACTGGCAACGGCTCCGCGCGCCCGCCCAGCTGGAGGCCTCCACCCGGCAGGCGCAGGAGATCCTCACGGCCGTGGGCGAGTCACCCGAGGCTGTCATCCCGGCGCTGAGCCGCTTCGTCGGCACGCTCGCCCGCTGACCATGCGACGCCGGGTGTTGATCGGACTCGCAGTGGTGGTCATCATCGTGACTGTGGTGTTCAGTGCCGCGTTCGCGTTCCAGCGCAAGCTGATCTACCTGCCCTCCGGCGGGCCGCTGCCGAGTGCGGCCGAGGTGCTGCCGTCCGGGCAGGACGTCACGCTCACCACGAGTGACGGCCTGCGGCTCGGCGCCTGGTACTTCCCCGTCGAGGACGCGCGGGCGGCCGTGCTCGTCGCACCGGGCAACGCCGGCAACCGGTCCCTGCGCCTGCCGCTGGCCGAGGCGCTCAACCGGCGCGGGATGTCGGTGCTGCTGCTCGACTACCGGGCCTACGGCGGCAATCCCGGCTCACCGAGCGAGGAGGGGCTCGCCCTCGACGTGCGCGCGGCGCGGGACTTCCTCGTGCGGCAGAAACCCGATCGGCTGCTCTACTTCGGCGAGAGCCTCGGAGCCGCCGTGGTCACGGAACTGGCCACCGAACACCCGCCCGACGGGCTCGTGCTGCGCTCGCCGTTCACCGAACTGGCCGCCGTCGGCAAGCGGCACTATCCGTTCCTGCCGGTGAACCTGTTGCTCCGCGACCGCTTCCCGGTCAGCGAGTACGCACAGCGGCTCCGCGTGCCGGTGACCGTGGTCTACGGTGCGGCGGACTCGATCGTGCCGCCCGAGCTGAGCAGGGCCGTTGCCGACGCGGCGAACGGCCGCGCCGTCGTCGTGCCCGGTGCGGACCACAACGACCTCGTGCTGCTCGACGGCCCGGAGGTGGTCGACGCCGTCGCGGAGCTGGCAGGCGGCTGAGGGGGCCCTCGGCCGATCGGCCGATCCGGGGCCTGAGCGCCAACCAGTTGGCCGATAGCAGAACTTCTCCCCCGCGACGACCCTGGTGAGTAAGAAAGCAACCCTGGAGCAGGGGGAGGCACACGATGCTCAACATCATCCTGACCTGGGTGGGCGCCGTACTCGGCATCACGGTGCTGCTGGCCATGGCCTGCGGCGCGTTCGTGCTCGACTTCGATGACAGCGGCGGCGCCCGCCGAGCGCAGCCGGACGTCGGCGAACCGACCACGCCCACCACCTGAGCCGTCACTGCCTGACGGCTTTTGGCAAGGCGATTCTCGCCTTGCGGATCTCCTCGATCAGCCGCGTCTTGCGCCGGTGGGTCTCCACGAGCCCGGCGAGGTAGGACCCGAACTCCTCGGAGGTCCCAGCCCGTTTGTGCAGTGTGCGCAGCCTGCGCAGCTGCACGGCGGCACGGGCGTAGGCCTGCGCGTCCTTCTGCGCGATGAGCTGCTCGACGTGGTCGCGGTAGGCGGGGGCCACCTCGCCGGGCGCGCGGCCGGCCGCGACCTTCCACGCCTCGTCGTCCCGATCCTCGGCGAGCAGCGCGGCCACGTCCACAGCGTCTGGTTCGGACTCGGGCCCGGGTTCCGGCGCCGGGACGCGCTGGGCTCGTTCCAGCGCGGCGACGAGCGGGCCCCTGATCCGACTGCCGTTCTCGTTCCCGAGCGCCTTCGCCGCGTGCGCGATGGCCTCGGTATGCCTGCCTGCCGCGCGCAGCACCCGCACGATCTTGAGGCTGACGTCGAGCCGCGGAAGCTGTTCGGAGAGCATGCGCACGACCGTGTCGACGTCACCGGTCACCTCGGCGTGCTCCTGGTTGAGCCGCTGCGCGGTGCGCCGCCGGCCCGCCGACTCGTCGGCGACGGGCTCGGCCAGCACCTCGTCCACAGTGGACTTCACGTGCGCGAGGCCCTTGTCCCCCAGAGGTTTCGCGAACGGGGTCAGCGCGATGTCCGGCCAGCCGGGTCGGCCGAAGGCCAGGCGCAGGATCCACTCCGCGAGCTCCTCCGGTGGCGGCGGGTGGGCCTCGCACGCCCGCGCGTAGAGCGACACCGCGCGGTCGAGCTGGTCGGCCGCCGCCCCGCTCGGCTCGTCCAGGTCACCGAGCGCCGTGATTATCTTGTCGACGGCCCTGCGCGCCAGTGGAGCCACGTCGGCCTGTGTGCCGCCATCGAGCAGCCGCTGGAGCGTGTCGAGCACCGAAGCGACCTGTACCGACTCGGCAGCGGGAGCCGCGTCGTCGAGCAGGTCGCTGACCTGGGCCAGCTCGCCGTTCTCGGTCGCCTGCGCGCGAGCCAGCAACCGCCTGGCCAGCTCCGGGTCACGCTCGGCCTGCTCGCACAGGAGATCGGCGAGCACCAGCGCGTCCAGCGAACGGAGGTACGCACGCAGGTCCGATTGGCTCCTCACCCGCTCATCGTGTCATGCGAAGCACTCTCTTTGGTCACCGTGATGTGCCGATCGATCGCGGGCTGTGGTCGTCTCGGCGCCGGGATCACCACCTCGTCGAGCCTGCGCACGGCGACCGACCCCTGCAGGCGCAGAGCGTTCACGGAGCCCAGCGGGGTGCCGATGGGCGCAGACTTGATCGCGTCGAGGTCGCCGAGCAGATACAGCCGCCTGCGCACCCGGGTGACGGCGACGCCGAAGGAACGTACCCGTTCGGCCCAGTCGTCACCGGTGAGATCCACGAGCACGGTGTCGAAATCGGTGCCGGGCAGGGTCCGCGCGGTGCCGACGGCGACGGCCAGCCGGTCGCGCACGGCCGCGAGCCACGCGTCCGCCTGCAGGCGGTTCGGGGCGACCACCGCGGTGCTCTCGCGCTCGGCTCCGGCAAGGAACCGGGCGATCGAAGCGTAGTCCGGCGAGGAGCCCCTGGTGTCGAGCAGCACCACCTCGGTGTCGATCCGGCCCGAGCCCTCCAGCACGTCGTAACCAGTGCTGTTGGCGAGCGCCCGCACGTTCGCGCCGTAGCGGTGCTGGCGCGTGAGCACGGCACAGCCGGGATGGGCCTCGGCGTCCTCGGGGGTGCGGATGCCGCAGTGGCCGAACGGCGTGGTGAGCGTCCAGCGGCGGACCTCGGGCAGGTTTCGGATGGCCTGCGGGCGCACGCGCGGGCCGGGGCGGCGGAAGTCACCGAACAGCACCGCCGTCTCGCGAGCCTGTGCTACCGCGAGGAGCACATCGGACAGCCGCGCGGAGCCCGCGTCGTCCACGAGCACCACGTCGAAGGGCTGCTCGGCGACGAAGCGCCTCGCGGCGGAGGCCCTGACGACCCGGCCGGTGAAGCCCGTCTCGTAGCGCCGCCCGTACGCCCGCTCGCCGAGCCACCACAGCCGTTCCTCCAGCTGCCCGCGCCTGGCGGCGCGGTCTGGGCTGCGGCCGCGTAGCTCTTCCCGCTTCGCGTGCACACCGGGCAGGTCCAGCCGGAGGCACTCGGCGTGGAAGCGATGGTCCTGATCGGACGCGACGCCCACCGAACGCAACTGGGCGATCCGGCCGCGCACGAGCTCCAGCCGCGTGTACGCCTCGGTCTCCTCGCGCGCGGCGGCGTCGAGCCGGTCGTGCGCGGCGGTCAGACCCTCCTCGATGCCGATGGCGTCGTCGTCGGTTAGCGGGTGCGCCTGCGCCCGGCAGTCCGCGATCAGCTCCTCGAGCCGGGCCCAGTCGGCGTCGGCGTCGCGCAGAGCCCTGCGGTCGGCGCGCCTGCCACGGTAGAACCGCCTGCGGTTCTCCAGCCGGTCACTCAGCACGGACGCGGCGTCGGACACCGTCGCGAGCTGCGCGGACAACTCCCTGGCCTCGGCGAGCCGCGCGCGCTGGTGGGTCGAGTCGTGCCAGGCCTCGCGCGCCGCCCGCAGTTCGGCCTGCGCCGCGGCCAACTCCTCCGAAGCCTCGTCGTGCCGCCTGCGCGCCTCGGCGAACTCGGCCTCCAGCGACGCGGAGCGCTCGCGGTTCTCGATGCGCTGGCAGACGGCGAGGAAGGCGGCGTGGTCGTAGCCGGTGAGCTCGGCGTCCAGTTCGGCGAGCTGCTGCTCGACGGTGGTGATCTCGGCGAGGTGCTCCTGGATGACCAGGCGTTCCGCGTCGTGGCCGGGATCGATCGGCGCCTCGTCGGCCGCGGTCACCACAAGCACCCGCTTGCCGGCGCGAGCCAGGTCGGCGGCGGCGCTGTCGATCAGCGTGGTCTTGCCCGTGCCCGGCCCGCCCCACACCAGCCGCAGCCCGGGACGGAAGCACGCTCGGTAGGCGTCGCGGGCCCGGTCCAGTTCCCCGGCGGCGAGCTGGTCGGCGAGCGGGGCGTGCCCGAGTCCGCGCAGCTCGTGGGCCAGCCTTCGCAGCGACTCGTGCGCGCGCACCTGCCGCACCCACACGCGATCGCAGTCGGGTGGGAGCGGCCCGGGTACGCCGAGCCACAGCACGCCGCCCCTCAGCCGCGCCTTCGCGGGCACGGCGGGACCATGCCGAGGTCCCTCCGGTCCGGCGAGCCGGACGTCGTCGATGGGATCGACGCGCCGCCCCCGTACGTCGACGGCGTACTCGCCGTCGCCGGTCTGCCGGTACCGTCCCAGCTCGGTCCACTCGCCGCTCTGCCGGACGTGCTCGAGCTCCGCCTCGACCGCGCGAGCGGCCTCCTGCCGCCAATCGGCCATACCACCCCTCTCAATCCAGACCGAGTAAACCAAGAGTGCTGGTTTGGGTACAGAAAGTAATCCAAGAGTGTGATAGGCAGGGTGCCGTGACGCTCGACGACCTCAACCACCGGCTGCGGGAGTTCGCCGCCGCCCGCGACTGGGAACCCTTCCACACGCCCAAGAACCTCGTGATGGCGTTGTCGGGCGAGGTCGGTGAGCTGACCGCGCTCTTCCAGTGGCTCACGCCGGAGGAGTCGGTGAAGGCGCTCGACGATCCTCAGCTCAAAGCGGACGTTCTCGACGAACTGGCCGACGTGCTGCTCTACCTGACGCGCCTCGCCGACGTGCTCGGAGTCGACCTGCTCGACGCGGCGAACGCGAAGATCGACCGTAACGAGCTGCGCTTTCCCCGCTTGCCAACGGCCGATCAGCGCAATGCGCCGGATTCGCCGTAACGAAATCGGTCCGCGCCGCGAGAACCAGGCGAACCGGCCGATCACCGAGGAAGCGAGTCCATGGCGCACAAGCCGCCCGCGCACGCTGCCCGTGGAAAGCGCTCGTTCCTGTGGATCGGGCTCACGCTCGTCGTGTGCGCCCTGCTGTTCGGCATCAGCACGCTAGTCGGGCGGTCGAGCGTGGACGACACCTCCGACCGGTACGCGGCGCCGACCGACCTGCCGCCCGCGCCCACCCCGACCTATCGCGTCACCGACGTGATCGAGGGCGACCTGGTGCGCCTCGTGCCCGAGACGGGAGCCGCGATCACCCTGCGCGTGCGGGGCATCGACACCGCCCGCGCCGACGGCTGCCTCGGCAGGGAGACCCTCGCGTGGGCCTCCGGTCTCCTCGAGGGCGAGGAGGCGATCGTGGAATCGGTGGGGACCGGAGGCGGCAACACCCTCGGGAGGCTCATCCTCGCCGACGGGACCGACTACGCGGTCGCCGCGCTGGAAGCCGGCTACGCGATCCACGCCGGCGCCGACGTCAACAGCTCGTACGCGGGGATCCTGCGCGACGCGGAAGCGTCGGCCCGCACGCGGAATTCGGGAGTGTGGGCCCCGCCGTGCGAGGGCGACCTGGAAAGCCCGCCCACATCCGAGTCCCGGCCGACGACCACGACGACCGAGCCGTCGCCCGCCCCGCCGCCGGTGGTGGCCGAACCGGCTCCGCCCCCGCCGTCGCCGTCGCGCGAACCCGAACCGGAGCCCAAGCCGGAGCCGTCACGGGAGCCGGAGCCGTACTACGCCAACTGCCGGGACGTGTGGGAGGCCGACGCGGCTCCGCTGCACCGCTGGGAGCCCGGTTACCGCGAGGAACTGGACCGCGACGGCGACGGCGTGGCGTGCGACCGGGACCGTGAGTAGCCGTCAGGCGAACTTGGTCTTGGGGCGCTCCTGCAGCTTCCCGTCCACGTAGACGTCCACCAGCTCGTCGGTGAAGGCGATCAGGCCCGCGATGCGCTCGCTCTCCGGCAGCGGCGTGCGGTAGGTCCAGGCCAGATCGGGCACCAGCTCTTCACCGGCACGCACCGAGAAGTACTGCGTGTCGCCCTTGTACGGGCAGCGCGTCACGCGGTCACTGGGCTCCAGCAGGTCGAGGCGCACGTCGACCTTCGGCAGGTAGTACCGCGTGGGCAGACCGGTCTCGAACAGCAGCTTCGGCGAGCGGGAGTCGGCCACGGTCACGCCGTTGACCTCGATGCGGACGTGCCGGGAGCTGGGCAGGATGTCGATACGCGTGTGAGGATCGCGAGGGTGGACGTAGACCTCCTCGTCCTCCTCGAACCAGGCGTCCATGGCGTCCCAGTCCAGGCGCACGTGGTCGCGCAGCTCATCCAACGGGGACTCGGGGTAGTCGGTGACGGCGTCGATGGCTTCCCGCTCGCCCACGCTGAGCGTGGAGACCCGCCCCTCTCCGCGACTCGGCGACCGACGCGTCTGTCCGGTTGGGACGATCAACTCGGCGCGCACGTCCTCGCGCGGAAAGTAGTACGTGGGGTAGTACGGCACCTCCCACACCAGCAACGGTCGCGTGGTGTCGGCGACGACCTTCCCGGCAAAAACGGCGCGAACCCGCTTGGCGCCCCGCTCGGTCCGAACCCGGCCACGGCTCTCGGTGCTCATACGTTGTCGAACGTGAACGAAGACACGCCTATTTCCGCGTTCTCAGCCGGCCACGACGCTCGCCGTGGTGAACGTATCGGCGGGCATGGGCCGGTGGAGCCGCCACGTGATGGCGATCGGCTTGCTGCCCCGATGCGAGACGTACGATGCTTGACCCAGGCACAGAAATGGGGCGGGGCCGAGGTCGTCGGTGCGGTGGTCGCGGACGAACAACACCACGTGCGTGCCGTGTTCACGGTGCCGCAGGTACCGCTGGCCGACAGGCGAGTCGACCGCGGTCGCGTTCTGTGACTCCCAGTGGAACAGCTCGGGACTGATCGCGTAATCGCGGTACATCGTGGTCGGCGAGAAGTCCTTCTCGCTCTTGTGCAGGTTGATCAGCAGCGCGTCGGTGCTCGTCTCGTCCGCCCAGGCCACGCCGGACACGTGGTTGGCAACAGAGCGCTCCAGCGTCGCGTAGCCGAGCGCAGCCAGGATCTCTTCTCGCCGGTACCGAGCGTGACTGGCCAGCGGCACGTGTTGCAGTCCCGCGCCGAGGGAACCAGGTAGATGCCGCGCCCGGTCCAGCCCCAGCGCGACGAGCTCCCTGAGCTCGGCGCAGACGGCCGGGTGGCGCCGGAGCTGAGCCAGTCCGGCCTCGTAGCTGCTGAATCCCTTCGGCCACAGTGTGAACATCAGCATCCTGGCCAGCCGCTGCTCCCGTTCGCTCAGGCCCCCATAGCGCGGACCGTCGGGATCGGCGAGCGCCGAGTACACCTCGACCCGCTCGCGATCGTCGACGTGCACGAAAGCGCCGATTCTGCGCAGGAGTGCATCCTCGTCAGGCCCGGCCTGCTCCGTGGGAAAGCCGGCCTCGCGCCGAAGGCCGGTCCACGAGCCGTTGTTCTTGTAGACGTCCACGAGCTCCCGTCCCGCCTCGTCGAGGTACTCCGCGAGCGGAAGGTCGCCGTGCGAGCGGACATCGGCTGCGAGCGCCTTGCGGTTGAGCCGAAGCTGGGTGCGCACGTTGTCAAGCACGATCTTCTGCGCCACCCGGTCGAGCACGACCTGCGATCCGGACGGCAGGAACGGAAAGCCCTGCTCGATCTGCCTTTGCAGGCCACGGCGACCCGCGCCGGTCAGCGCCCGGTAGCGCACGTCGAAGCGGAACTCCTTGCGGTGGTGCCCGATGAAGTCGAGCACGGTGAGTACCGCCTTGCCGGGTGCGCGGCGCAGTCCACGGCCCAGTTGCTGCAAGAAGATCGTCGCACTCTGGGTCGGCCGCAGGAAAAGCACAGTGTCCACCTGCGGGATGTCGAGGCCCTCGTTGAACAGGTCCGCGGCGAAGAGCACGTTCACGTCACCGCCGGCGAGCGCGTTGATCGCGCGCTCGCGCTCGGCGGGGCTCGTTGAGCCGGACACCGCGAGCGCGGAGATCCCCGCCTCGCGGAACACCCTGGCCATGTACTCGGCGTGGGCGATCGTGACGCAGAAGCCAAGCCCCCGCATCCGCCCGACGTCGGTCACCTTGTCGCGCAACTCTGTGAGCACCTTGGCCGCGCGGGCGTCGTTGCCGGTGTACAACCGCTCCAGGCCGGCGACATCGTAGTTGCCTCGCGACCATTCAACCCCGGAAAGGTCGACGTCGTCCGCAACCCCGAAGTAGTGGAACGGCACCAGCAGATCGGCGGACAACGCGTCCCACAGCGGCAGCTCGTACGCCGCGCGGCCGCCGAACAAGCCGCGAACGTCGACTCCGTCGGCGCGCTCCGGAGTCGCGGTTAGTCCAAGTAGTTCCTTCGGGCGCAGGCGATCGAGCATACGGCGATATGTGGCGGCCTCGGCGTGGTGGAACTCGTCGACGACGAGGACGTCGAAGTGTTCGGCGGGTAGGTTCTGCACGCCGTACGACGACAGCGACTGGATCGTCGCGAACACGTGCCGCCACCGCTCGGGTCGAGCCCCTCCGACGTAGTACTCGCCGAACGCCCCGTCGGCCAGCGCTTCGCGATAGGTCCGCAGCGACTGTTCGAGGATCTCCTTGCGGTGTGCGACAAAGAGCAGGCTGAGATCGCGACCGTAGAACTCGCGGACGAGTCGCCGGTAGTCGAGTGCGGCCACCACCGTCTTGCCGGTTCCGGTCGCCGCGACCACGAGGTTGCGGTGCCGACCGTGCACTTGCCGTTCGGTCTCCAGCGCTTCGAGAATCCGTTCCTGGTGCGGCATCGGACGCACTTCGAGGCCGGCGAGGCTGATCGTTGTGGGTGTGGTGGTCCGGTTGCCGGCTCGGGCCAGCGCGTCATCGAGGCGGTCGGCGTCGCGCGAAGGGTCGTAGCCGGTGAAGGCGTTGGACTCCCAGTACGTGTCGAAGGTCGCGGCGAACTTGCGGAGCAGCTCAGGAGTCGCGACTCCGGACAGCCGCACATTCCACTCGAGACCGTCGACGAGCGCCGACCTCGAAAGGTTGGAGCTACCCACGAACGCCGTGTCATAGCCCGACTCCCGGCGGAAGAGCCACGCCTTGGCGTGGAGCCGGGTCGACTGGTGCTCGTAGCTGATGCGCACCTCGGCGCCGAACCGGCGCACCAGCTCATCGATGGCCCTGCGCTCCGTGGCACCGACGTAGGTAGTGGTAAGCACTCGAAACGGAACGCCACGGTCGCGCAGTTCGCACAGCGGGTTTTCCAGTACCCGGAGGCCGTGCCAGCGGATGAAGGCGCAGAGCAGGTCGACCCGATCCGCGCTGGCCAGTTCGGCGCGCAGTTCGGCCGAAAGCGACGGCTCGTCCTTGGCGTTGGTCAGCAGGGCCGCCTCGGCCAGCGGCGTCACCGGACGCACCGGTGGACCCCCGTCGAGCCGGTCGACCCTCGTGAGCGCGATCAGCTGCTCAACGGATCCTGGGACGGCCTCCTCAGGCGACTGCAACAGGGCCAGCAACTCGTTGATCAGCGCGACCTGGCGCGGCAGCTGGGGCTGCTCGTTGAGTGCCCTGCGCACGACATCGGCGACGTGGCGCGCGAGGACCTCGGGAACGTCCGCGGCGTCGACTCCCGCGAAATGCGGATGCAGCCGGTCACGGAGCCCGCGGATGGCGTCATCGACGCCGACCGTGCGGAGGGCCTCGTAGACGCCATCGGCGAAGGACTCCATGCGAACAAGCGTGCCACGAGACGGAGCGCTAATCGATCACTCCGGTCGTCGTGGCGGATGCGAGGACGCTTGCGAGGAATCGGACTGCGCCGGCGCGAAACGGACGCAGGCCACACCCGCGAGTGCGGTTGGAGCGAGTCCCTCATCACCTCGGCACGCGCGTAACCTCGGGGTATGGCCATTGAGGTGTTGCTCGTCGACGATCACGAGGTGGTCCGGCGCGGGCTGCGGGACCTGCTGACCGACGAGCCCGACATCGAGGTCGTCGCCGAGGCGAGCACGGCCGACGAGGCGCTCGCCGTCGCCATGCACGTTGAGCCCGATGTGGCCGTTGTGGACGTCCGGCTCGGCGAGACCGAGACCGACGGCGTGGAGTTGTGCCGTGAGCTACGCGCCCGGCCCAACCCGCCGCACTGCCTGGTGCTGACGGCGTTCGACGACGAGGAGGCCATGATCGGCGCGATCATGGCGGGCGCCGCGGGTTACCTGCTCAAGCAGGTGCGCGGGCAAGACGTGGT
This sequence comes from Prauserella endophytica, assembly GCF_005146945.1. Lineage (GTDB taxonomy): Bacteria > Actinomycetota > Actinomycetes > Mycobacteriales > Pseudonocardiaceae > Prauserella_A > Prauserella_A endophytica. The sequence continues at coordinate 466,025 of NZ_SWMS01000001.1, read as the reverse complement.
CAACGCCGTGCGCGAGGTCGCGGCCGGGCGCTCGTTGCTCGACCCGGTGACCACGGCGCGTCTCCTCGACAAAATGCGCCACCCCGAGCCCGATCGGCTCGCCGAGCTGAGCGAGCGCGAGCGCAGCGTGCTGGAGCTGATCGGACACGGCATGTCGAACCGCGAGATCGCCGAGCGCCTCTTCCTTGCGGAGAAGACCGTGAAGAACTACGTCACGTCCCTGCTCGCCAAGCTCGGCATGCAGCGCCGCACCCAGGCGGCGGCCTGGGTCGCCCGGCACGACGCGGGCAGGGGCGACTAGGCCGTGTCCTGACGATCCTCTGCCGCGCTGGCCCCGGGCAGGCGGCAACGGGATTGTCAGGACACGGCCTAACCCAGCGGGAGGTCGAAGGCCACGAGCGTGCCGAGGCTCGGCGAGGAGTTGATGAAGAACCTGCCGCCCGCCGCCTCGGCTCGCTCGGAGAGATGCCGCAGTCCGCGCTGGGCGACGTCGCGAGGTACGCCGCAGCCGTTGTCGCGCACCCGCAGTCGCACACCTTCCTTGTCTCGTTGGAGAGTCACCCTCGTCTCGCTCGCCCCGGAGTGGCGGACCACATTGGACAGTGCTTCGCGCAGCGCGGCGCGAATGTGGTCGGCCCGCTCGGCGGGGATGTCGGCGAGCTCGCCGGACAGTTCCAGGGTCGGCGGGTAGCCGAGCAGCTCACCGGCGATGCGCACCTCGGAGCGTGCGGACTCGGCGAGGTCGGTCGCGGCGGACTGGGGCTCGTGCGGTTCGGGCTCCGGCGAGCGCAGCGCCCGCACCGTGCCCCTGATCTCCTCGATTGTCTGGTCGAGCTGGTCGATGGCCTCGCCCAGCCTGGTGCCGTCGGCCCCGGCGAACCGCCTGCGCATGCGCCTGCGGACCCGGTCGAGCTGCATGCCCGCCGCGTAGAGGCGCTGCACGATCACGTCGTGCAACTCGCGGGCGATGCGCTCGCGCTCCTGGTAGAGCGTCACGCGGTGGCGGGCGTTGGCGCCCTCGGCGAGCGCGAGCACGATCCCGGCCTGGCTGGCGAACGCGGTCAGCATCTCCACCGTGCTCGCGGAGAAGGGCTCGGCGTCGCGGCGCCGGTAGACGGTCAGCACGCCGAGCAGGCGGCCGCCCTTGCCGAACGGGGCCGCGGCGAACGGTCCGTACGACCGGAGTTCCTCCGGCACGAAACGGGACGTGCGCGGATCGCTGGTGACGTCCTCTGCGACGATCGGCTGCCCGCCGGCCGCGACCCGGCCCGCCGCTGACTCCGCGGGCAGCACGAGCCCGAGCAGGCCCGCGGTGTCGGCGCCGTGGGCGGACTCGACGGTGACCCTGCCGTCATCGGCGCGCACCATGACGACGCCGAGGTCGGCGTCGGCGAGTTCGGCGGCGTGGCGCACGACGGAGCCGAGCACGGCGCCGGGGTCGTCGCCGGACAGCGCCGTCGTCGTGATCTCGGTGGCCGCGGACAGGGCTCGGGCGGCAAGGGTTGGTTCCATCAGCAGCATCAAGGTTATGCGCCTCCGTGAGCCATGGCCGCCTCCCGCACTGTGATCTGGCCTTCCCGGACCTCGAGCACCAGGTCGGCGCCGGCCACCTCCTCCGGCCGGTGCGTGACGTGCACGACGGTCTTGCCCGTGAGCGCGGTGTCCAGGTTGGCCAGCACGACGTCGGTGGTGGCCTCGTCGAGGTGCGCGGTCGGCTCGTCGAGCAGCACCAGGTCGGCGTCCTCGACGGCGAGCAGGGCCCTGGCGAGCGCAAGCCGCTGTGCCTGCCCGCCCGAGAGCCCGGCGCCCGCACTGCTCAGCACGGTCGACAGCGGCAGTCCCGGCAGCCCCGCGGCGAGCAGTGCGGTGGTGAGCTGCTCGTCGGTGGCGTGCGGGTCGGCGAGCCGCAGGTTCTCGGCGACGGTGGTGGACACCAGCTGCGGCTCCTGCGGCGCCCACGCGACGCGGGCGGGCAGGCTCGCGTGCCCGCGCTCGGGTGGGAGGAAGCCCAGCAGCGTCGCCAGCAGGGTCGACTTCCCGGCGCCCGACGGACCGATCACGGCGACGTGGCTGCCGGCCGGGATGTCGAGGTCCACGTCCCGCAGCACGGGTTCCGGGCTGCCCGGCCAGCGCACGTCCACGCCGCGCAGGGTGATGGCGGCCCCGCCGTGCACCACGCGGTCGCCTGGCTCGGGAACCTCGCGGTCCCAGACCCGCGCGAGCCGGGCCTCGGCCTGCCGTAGCGAGTCCCAGTGCTGCGCGGCGGGCGGCAGGAGTGCGAGCACCTCGGCCAGTGCGAGCGGCACGAGCGCGAGCAGCGGCGTCACCAGGGGGTCGAGTGTTCCGGCCGCGACGGCGCGGGCGGCGAACCACGTGCTGACCACAGCCGCGCTGCCGGTGGCGAGCGTGATCACGGCGTCGGCGGCACCGGCGCCCAGCGCCTGCCTGCGTGACGCCCGCGCCAACGTCGCGTCGGCCGCGGCGAGTTCGGTCCGCCGAGCCCGGTGGGCGCCGAACGCGACCAGCTCGGCCGCCGCGTCGAACAGGCCGAGCACCTGGGTGGCGACGGTGCGACGGCCCGAGGACAGCGTCGAGGTCGCCCGCCGTTCCACCGCGAGCGCGAGCGCCGGAGCGAGCACGGCCGCGACGAGCGCCGCCACAGCCAGCGCCACCCCGGCCTCGGGCAGCACCGCGGTCTGCACGGCACACGCGGCGAGCACCACCGCGGCCGCGACGATCGGCGGCGTGATCACGCGGGGCAGCAGGTCGCGCACCGTGTCGACGTCGGCGACGAGGCGGCGCTGGCCTTCGCCTTCGCGCAGCCCCAGCGTGTGTGCGGGGCCGAGGCGCACAAGTGCCCGCCACAGCCGGACCCGCAGCCGCGCGGCGACCCGGAACGCGGCGTCGTGGGTCACGAGCCGTTCGGCGTAGCGGAGCCCCGCGCGGGCGAGGCCGAACGTGCGCACGCCGACCACCGCGACGGTCAACGTGAGGATCGGCGGCTGCTGCGACGCCTTGGCGATCAGCCAGCCAGAGGTGGCCGTGAGCGCGACACCGGCGATCAGCGCGGCGGCCCCGAGCGCGGCACCGGCCAGGAACCGGCGACTGACCACGTTCCGCAGCCGAGCATGCCCGCCAGGGCGGTCGTTCTTCGGCACCCCACGACCGCCCTGGCGAACGTCGGTGAGCTCCTCCCCCGCGTCGAGGGCGGAGCGATCATGGGCGGCGATCACCACGGCGGCGCCGTCGCGCTGGGCCTCCCGGACCGCGGCGAGCACGCGCTCGGCGTTCACCGCGTCGAGGTGGGCCGTCGGCTCGTCGAGCAGAAGCAGCCACGCACCGGCCCGCACCCGCAGCAGCGCACGGGCCACGGCGACGCGTTGCCGCTGTCCGGTGGACAGGTGACTCACTGGCTCAGCCACCAGACCACTCAACCCGAGCCGGGCGAGCACGTCGTCGCGGTCGAGATCGTCCGCGCGGGGTGCGGCGAGCGCGAGTTCGTCGCGCACGGTGCCGCCTGCGAACGCGGGTGACTGTGGCACCCACGCGACCGAGTCACGCCATGCCGACATATCGACATTTTCGAGTGGTACGCCGTCGACCGTGACCGTTCCCGCGTCGGGCCTGGTGAAGCCGAGGAGCACGGAAAGCGTGGTGGTCTTGCCCGCGCCGCTGGGCGAGCGGAGCCAGAGGGTGGAGCCGGGCCGGACGGTGAACGACTCGCCGTCTGGCGCGTAGTCGTCCCTTCTGCGGACGCGCAGGCCGCTGACGCGGACCTCCCCGCGGCGCGGCGGCTCAGTTCCCTCGGGTGCGGCGGGTTCGGCGAGGACGTCCGCGACCCTGCGGACGGCTTCGACACCGTCCTCGCTGGCGTGGAAGGCGGCGCCTGCAGTGCGCAGCGGCTGGTAGCACTCGGGCGCCAGGATAAGCACGCCGAGGCCGATGGCGAGCGACAGATCGCCGGAGACCAGCCGGACGCCGATGACCACGGCGACGAGCGCCACCGACAGCGTCGCGGCGAGTTCGAGCGCGAAGGCCGACGAGAACGCGACCCGCAGGGTGGACAGCGTGGTCCTGCGGTGCCGGTCGCTGACCCGGCGCACGGCCTCGGCCTGTGCCTCGGCGCGACGGAAGGCGGCGAGCACGGGCAGCGCGCGCACGAGTTCGAGCAGGTGACCGGAGAGACGCTGCAGTGCGTCGGTGGCCGAGGAGACCTGGTCGGCGGTGTACTTGCCGATCAGGATGGCGAACATCGGCAGCAGCGGCAGGGTCAGTGCGATGAGGACGGCCGAGGGCCAGTCGGCGACGAGCACGGCGGCGCCGACGCCGACCGGGATCACGGCCGCGGTGACGAGCGCGGGCAGGTACTCGGTGAAGTAGGCGTCGAGCGCGTCGAGGCCCTTGGTGGTGAGCGCCGTGAGCTGGCCTGGCCCCCGGCGGGCGATCCATTCGGGACCGAGGCGCAGCGCGTGGTCGACGACCTTGGAGCGCAGTTCCTCCTTGGCGCCCGCGGCGGCGCGGGCGGCGACCACGCGGATGCCCCAGCCGACGAGCGCGCGGGCGAGTACCACGCCGAGCAGTGCGGCGAGCGCGCCGGCGTGGCCGCCGGTCCTTCCGGCGACGACGGCCGCGAGCACTGAGGCGAGCAGGAACGCCTGCGCGACGAGTGCGGTGGCGTTGAGCAGTGCGAGCACCCCCGCTAAGGCCAGCGCCCGGCGCGCCGAGGCCGAGAGGGCCGGCAGCGCGCCGAGCGGACCTCTTCCCGTCCGCAGTGCGTCCACTCTGGACACATAGGCGGAAAGGGGTGTGCGGACGGGAAAGTTCATCGGGGCACGTGCACCTTCGGGATGTGCTGGGTGCCGATGCGCCTGCGGAACACCCAGTAGGTCCAGCCCTGGTAGACGAGCACGGCCGGCGCGCCGAACAACGCGACCCAGCTCATGATCGTGAGCGTGTAGGGGCTGGAGGATGCGTTGTCGACCGTCAGCGAGTTCGCGGCGTCCAGTGTGGACGGAAGCACGTCGGGGTACAGCGCGCCGAACAACACGACCGCGGCCGACACGATGACCACGCCGAGCGCCGCGAAGCCCTGCCCCTCCCTGCCGAGGGAGAGGCGCCACCACGCGACGAACGCGGCGGCGGCGGAGACGGCGAGCGGGACGAGGGTCCACGCCGACCCTTCCCGCCACTGCACGAGCAGCATCAGGGCGACCACGGGCAGCAGCGCGAAGGGCAGGATACGGACGGCGAGGCGCCGAGCGCGCTGGCGTATGTCGCCGTCGGTCTTGAGCGCGAGGAACGCGGCGCCGTGTACGAGCGAGAAGCCGACGACGGCGAGCCCGCCGAGCACGGTGTCCCAGCGGACCGACTCGAACGCCGTGCCGACGCGGTCGCCGTCCGCGTCCAGCGGCAGGCCGAGCACCGAGGTGCTGAGCAGCAGTCCGACGCCGAACGGCGGGATCCACGAGCCGATCATGATCACGCGATCCCAGTTGCGCCGCCAGCGAACGGAGTCGACCTTGCCGCGGTATTCGAACGCGACCCCTCGCCCGATCAACGCGAGCAGGACGAGCAACAGCGGCAGGTAGACCGCCGAGAACAGGCCCGCGTACCAGGCGGGGAACGCGGCGAACATCGCGCCGGCCGCCACGATGATCCAGACCTCGTTGCCGTCCCACACCGGGCCGATCGTGTTGATCATGACGCGCCGCTCGGTGTTGTCGCGGCCCAGGATCGGAAGCAGCATCCCGACGCCGAAGTCGAACCCCTCGAGGAAGAGGTACCCGGCGAAGAAGAGGGCGACGATGCAGAACCAGACCGTCTCGAGGTCCATCAGCGCGGCCCTCCGACCGATGTTTCAGGTGAAACCAGATTTCCCCAAGTTGTGCACAACAGCCCGAGTTGTCCACAAATTGCTGGCAAGACCCCGTGGATACCTTCGAACTGGGTAGGCTGGCAGCGGGGTCGCCCCCCAGGGAGGGTGGGGGGTTGCCTACGGAACCCGAACATCGTTTCCCTCCTCCTCAGTAGGCGAACGCGAGCGCGTCGTCGTCGGTTTTGTCGGCTCCCTCGCCCTCATCGGGCTCCGGTTTCTTCGGCGGCATCACTCCTTCGACCCCGCCGCGGACGTACTTGGCGATCAGGAACACCTCCACCACCGCGAGCACCGCGTAAAGCACCGTCAGCGAGATCAGCGACGTCCACACCTCGCCAATCGACACGTTCGACACGGCCTGCGCGGTGAACATCCACACGCCGTCCACGCCCGTCGGGTTGGGCACCACCACGAACGGCTGCCGCCCCATCTCCGTGAAGATCCAGCCCGCGCTGTTGGCGATGAACGGCGTCGCGATGCTCAGCAGGGCCACGCGGGGGAACCACTTCGTGTCCGGGATCTGTCCCTTGCGCGTCAGCCACAGCGCGAACACTCCGACGGCGGCCGACAAGGCGCCGAAGCCGATCATGATCCGGAAGCCCCAGTACGTCACGGGCAGGTTCGGCACGTAGTCGATCGGCTGGCCGGCCAGCTCACCGAGCGCCGGGTCGTCCGGGTAGTGCGTGCCGTACCGCTCCTGATACTCGCCCACCAGGTCCTCGATGCCCTTGACCTCCGTGTCGAAGTCGTTGTGCGCGAGGAACGACAGCAGCGCGGGCACCGAGAACGTCTTCACGTTCTCGCAGTTGGCGTCCCGCACGTCCCCCACCGCGAGGATCGAGAAACTCGCTGGCCGCTCGGTGTGGCACAACGCCTCGGCCGAGGCCATCTTCATCGGCTGCTGCTCGAACATCAGCTTGCCCTGCACATCGCCGGTGACCGCCAGCGCTGCGAAGGCCACCACGCCGGTCCACGCGCCGAGTCGCAGCGACGAGCGCCACACCTGGCGGTCCTCGTCCTGCTCGCGCCGCTTGCGCCACAGCCGCCACGCCGCGATGCCCACCAGGAAGGCGGCCACCACCGAGAACGCGCCCGCGATCGTGTGCGGGATCGCGGCCAGCGCGGTGTTGTTGGTCAGCACCGCCCAGATCGAGGTCATCGTGGGCCTGCCGTCCACGAACTCGGCGCCCACCGGGTGCTGCATCCACGAGTTGGCGGCCAGGATGAAGTACGCCGAGGCCACCGTGGCCAGCGAGAACGCCCACACGCACGCCAGGTGCACCCGCTTCGGCAACCGGTCCCAGCCGAAGATCCACAATCCGAGGAACGTCGACTCGACGAAGAACGCGACCAGGCCCTCCATCGCCAGCGGCGCCCCGAACACGTCGCCGACGAAGCGTGAGTACGCGCTCCAGTTCATGCCGAACTGGAACTCCTGGACGATGCCGGTGACCACGCCCATCGCGAAGTTGACGAGCAACAACTTGCCCCAGAACTTCGTCATCTTCAGATAGCGCTCGTTACCGGTGCGAACCCACGCCGTCTGCATGCCGGCGACCAGAATCGACAGACCGATTGTGAGCGGCACCATAAGAAAGTGGTAGACGGTCGTGATGCCGAACTGCCACCGCGCCAGATCCAGGACCTCCACGTATCCGACTCTCCTCCCGCTGACCCCCTCCTTGTCAGGTCCCGTGGTCCTGACCTGCATGGGACGTTGGTCCCACCCGGAGACGAGGGCGCGCCGCGAATTGCTTTTCGGTGCACCGAAGAAAATGATGAGACACGCCTGGAAATTGTTCGTCCGCCACCGAAAAAGGCGATTCGCAATCCCGATCAGCTAGGCATTTGGCTACCTCCCCTTTATCGTGGAAGAAGAAAAGGGGTGAGAATTTCCGATGTCTTCCGCACTGCTGGCCTTCATCGCGACGTTCGCGCTGGTCGTGGCCGTGGAGCTGCCAGACAAGACCACGGTGGCGACGCTGGTGCTGACCACGCGTTACCGGGCGCGTGCGGTGCTCACGGGCGTATCGGTCGCGTTCGCGATGCAGGCCGTCATCGCGGTCGCATTCGGCAGCGTGCTCACCCTGCTTCCCGACCAGGTCGTCTCACTCCTCGTCGGCGTCCTTTTCGGTGTCGGCGCCGCGATGCTGCTGCGCGAGGGCTACCGCCAGGGCGAGGACTCCGGGCAGGACGCGGCCCGGCTCGGCAAAGCCCCGGTGCCGTTCCACCGCGCCGCGCTCACGTCGTTCGCGGTGATCTTCGCGGCAGAGTGGGGCGACGCCTCCCAGCTCGCCACCGCCGGCCTCGCCGCCCGCTACAGCGAGCCGGTCGCGGTCGGCCTCGGCGCGTTCCTCGGCCTGGTCGCGGTCGCCGCGCTCGCCGTGTTCCTCGGCGGCAAGATCCGCAGCAGGCTGCGGCCCCGCCTGATCCAGCGCTGCGCGGGGTTCGTGTTCGCCGCGTTCTCGGTGTTCGCCCTTGGCTCGGCGCTACTGGGCTAGGTCGTATCCGACCGCCCGGCTGCCGGTCGCCCGGCAGAGGATCATCAGCCGCGACCTAGTGCCCTCCGCCGGAAGTCTGTTGCTTGAGCCGGTGGATCCAGGTTCCCGCTGGCAAGGCGCGGGTTCGTACTGGGCCGTACTTGGGCGGACCGGCAACGCAGCCGGCGGGAAGCTGGGCCGCCGAATTATGTGGCGAACTTCCGGCGGGGGCACTAGCCCTTGAGCACCGTCGCGAGAGCGGCGGCCGCCTCCACGACCCTCGGCCCGACCGTCGCGTGTTCGAGCGGCTCCAGCGACACCACGCCGATGCTCGCCCGCAGGCCCAGCACCCCGCGCACCGGCGCGGCCAGCCCGTACGTGCCAGGCTGCGGCTCCCCCGAGGCCACCGCCCAGCCCCTCCCCCTTGCCCGCAGTGCCAGCGCCTTGCCCGCGGCGCCACGCGAGACGGGATGCCTGCTGCCGATCCGGTACGCCACGTGCAGCGCCGTCCACGACGGCTCCGCCACGGCGATCACCTGCAGCTGATCCCCCTCCGCCACGGAAAGGTGCGCTGTCGTGCCGCCCGCCTCGGCGAGCTCTCGCAGTACCGGCTGCGCGGCCTCCCTCAGCTGGGGCAGCATCTGCCCGGCCAGCCGCAGCACCCCGGCGCCGAGCCGGACCTTGCTGCCGTCCCGCCACACCAGCCCGCGCTCCGCGAGCGGCACGAGCAGCCGGTACACGGCGGGCCTGCTCGTGCCGATGGTGGCGGCGAGCTCCGAGATGGTGGCGGCCTCGCCCCCGGCGTCGGCCACGGCTTGCAACAGGGCGAGCCCGCGATCCAGTGTCAGCGAGCTCTCCCTGCTCACAGCAGGCCCAGTCCCTTCAGGTCCGCGATCGGCTCGTCGAAGGTGGCCGAGGCGTACGACGCGAACACAGCCCTTACGGCCTTCGCCGCCTCGTCCGACAGCTCGGCGGCCTCGCTCGCCAGCGCCTCGCCGTCGGTCGACGCGAGCGCGTCGCGCACGTTGCCGCCGGAAAGGCACCTCGCCGACGCCACGAGCAGGTTGAGGAACCCGTGGTGTTCGAAGCCGCTGTCGGCGTCCACGTGGCGAACGGCGCGATGCAGGCTGTTGGTGGCCTTGAACGCCGCTCCGGAGAAGCTGCTCACCACGGAGAGGAAGTCCGCGACCTCGTCGACGCTGGGGAAGTTCTCCCTGGACAGACCCCCGCACCTGATCTTCGGCCAGCTGCCGTGCTCGATCACCTTGCGGACTCCGTCGAGCCAGCCGACGCCCCTGCGCGGCTCCACGACGCGGACCACGTCCTCCGGCACGAACTCCGACACCCGTTCGAGCCACACCTCGTCGACGTCCGACGGGGCCGGCATCTCCACCATCCTCAGCGCGAGCAGCTCGTTGCGGGACTCGACGATCGAGATCGCCTTGGGCACCCCGCCGAGGCCGGTGTCGATGATCAGCGAGAGGGGCAGCGGCTCCTTCGGCCTGATCTTGATCAGCTCGGTGATCAGCTCCGGCAACCGGGACGCCTGGCACAGGAACACCCCGAGCACACCGGCGTGCTCACCGGCCCGCGTCTCGAAGTGGCCCTTCAGTGCCTCCGGCATCGTGGCGTCGCCGGGAGGGAACAGTGCCGAGTCGTCGACCAGCCTCGCGAAGAGCGGAGGGATTCCACGAGGGCCGGGGGGCGTGAGTTCCACAGCGCTTGACACGAGACACACGCTAGTAGCGTCCGAAATAAGGACGACAGTGGCCGTCCACCGGACGCCTCAACGCGGTCAAGGTACCGTGCGCGCCTGTGCCGCGAGCCGCACGCCGACCGCGACCAGCAGCGTGCCGGTGACCGCGTCGAGGGCCCTGCGCACGCGCGGGATCGCCAGGAGCCTGCGCATCGCGCCGACCACGTTGGCCACGACGCCGAACCACAGCGCCGTGAGCACCACCGGGATCGCCGCCGTCAGCACCGTGTCCGCGACCGTCGGATCGGCGGGCAGGAACTGCGGGACGAGCGCGACGAAGAACACCGCGCACTTGGGGTTGAGCACGTTGCACAGCAGGCCGTCGCGGAAGGCCCGCCGGGGATCCGGGGGCGCGGCGGGCTGCTCCGGCTGCCCGGCGCTACCGCGGCGGGCCGCCCACAGCGCCTTGCCGCCGAGGTAGAGCAGGTAGGCCGCGCCGGCCAGCTTGACGACCGTGAACGCCACGGCCGAGGCGGCGAGCAGACCGGCTACACCGACGGCGGCGACCACCGACCACACCAGGATTCCCGTGGCGACGCCGAGCGCGGCGCCCATGCCGGAGACGCGCCCGCCGACGGCCGAGTGCCGCAGCACGACGGCGAAATCGGGTCCCGGCGACATGGCCCCGAGCAACACCACACCGGCGAAGGGAAGCAGCTGTGACCAGGGCACGTGAGGATCCTACTCGGAAGAACGGCTTCCCCCGACCAGGAAAACAGGTTAGCCTCACCTAAGTTGGAGGTGAGTGGTGACCGAGACACAGTCCCGCCGGCCGCAGACCCCGCAGCCTGCCGAGCGAGCCAAGACCATCGCGCTGCGCAACGGGCCGGCGATCCTCATGCCCGCCCTCGACCGCAGGGCCGGCGACGACGAGCGCGTGGTCCCCGTCCTGCAGCACGTGCACGCCAGCGGAAGCGTGAGCATCCTGCTGCCCGACGACCACCCGATCGTCACCTCGGCCCGCGCGGCCGACAGTGGCGAACTCGCGATGATGATCGAGCTCGCCGACCAGGCACCGGTCGACCTGCGCGAGCCGATCAGGGGCCTGCTCTGGATCACCGGCTGGCTGCGACCGCTCGACGAGCGCGCCGCGAGGGCCCGCGCGGTCTCCATCGCCAGCACGCGCCCGGACCCGCGTCTGCTCGACGTCGGCCACGGCGTCGCCGTCCTCCGGCTCAACCCGGCCTCCATCGTGCTCGCCGACTCCGAGGGCACCCACTCGCTGAGCGCGCCGAGCTTCAGCTCCGCCAAGGCCGACCCGTTCTGCCAGTACGAGGAGCAGTGGCTGCGGCACCTTGAGACCGCGCACGCCGACGTCGTCGGGCAACTCGCGAGGCATCTGCCCGAGGAGCTGCGCGACGGCCGCATCCGCCCGCTCGGGCTCGACCGTTACGGCCTGCGGCTGCGCGTGGAGTCCTGCTACGGCGACCACGACGTCCGGCTCGCGTTCTCCAAGGCGATCCACAGCCAACCGCAGCTCGCGATGGAACTGCGCAGGCTCGTGGGCTGCCCTTTCCTGCCTCAGGCTTGACCAGCGCTTCTCACCGGCTGGGGTAGCGTGCCCCGGTGTCGATAGGCCGTGACTGGCTGAACCCGGCCGCGCCCGCGAGGCCCGCCGTGGTCGCCGAACCCGCGGAGCGGCGCGCGCTCGTACTCGAGCTGGTGCTCGTCTTCTCCATCACGCTGGGCCTCTCCGGCGCGCGCAGCCTGCTGTCGCTGCTGGACTCCCTGCTGCGACCCGAGCCACTCAACGAGCAGCAGGTGGCCATCAACGTCTCGCAGGCGGCGATCGGCGTGCTCGACCTGCTCAAACAGCTGCTCAGCGTCGTACAGCTCGTCGGCTGGGGCGCGCTCGGGCTGTACCTGCTGTGGCGGGGCGGTATCAAGCTCGCCGAGATCGGGCTGGACGGCAGGCGCAAGGGCAGGGACGCCAAGTGGGCCGTCGGCCTGACCGCGCTGATCGGCATCCCCGGGCTGGCCCTGTACTTCGCCCTGTGGCAGCTCGGGCTCAACCTCGCGGTGCAGCCCTCGACGCTCGGCGAGTCGTGGTGGCGGCCGATCACGCTCACCCTCGCGGCGTTCGGCAACGCCTTCGCCGAGGAGGTCCTCGTCGTCGGCTACCTGCTCACCCGGCTGCGCCAACTCGGCCTCCGGGAGAACTCCGGGCTGCTCGTGGCTGCCGTGCTGCGCGGTTCGTACCACCTCTACCAGGGCATCGGCGGCTTCGTCGGCAACCTCGTCATGGGCCTCGTCTTCGGCCGGATCTGGCAGCGGACCAACCGGCTGTGGCCATTGGTCGTAGCTCACACCCTCTTGGACGTGTTTGCGTTCGTCGGATACGCGTTCCTGCGTGATCATGTCTCGTGGCTCCCGTGATGGTTGCGGGAGTGTTCGAACACATGTTCTAATGAGAGGGCCTGGTTCGCAGGGGATGCGGAGGAGCCGGGCCCGACGACGCAGGACGAGGCCAGGAGGGGCACATGGCTTGCAAGATCACTCACCGGCTCAACGACCAGCAGATCCGGTTCGCCAACCGCGACGCCGCCGAGCGGTACGCGGAGATCATGGGCGGAGGGGTCGAGAACTGGGAGTTCGCCACGGTGCCCGCCACTTCGGCTCCGGCGTGGCCGCACGTTCCGAAGCCGGCGGCGCCAGGCGCGGCACGGCGCTGATCCCTCGCGCGTGAGGGGTAGCGGCCTGGCCGAGTCATTACGCTCACGTCCGTGGAAGACACCATCAACCCGGGCGTGGACAGCGAGGTCGGGCCGCTGCGCTCCGTGCTGCTGCATCGCCCCGGCAACGAGCTCAAAAGGCTCACCCCGCGAAACAACGACCAGCTCCTCTTCGACTCGATCCCCTGGGTGGACCGCGCGCAGCAGGAACACGACGCGTTCGCGAGCGTGCTGAAGGAACGCGGCGTCGAAGTGCTGCTCCTCTCCGACCTGCTCCGGGAGGCGCTGGCGGATCCGAGGGCCTACGCCGCCGGGCTGCACGCGGCCGTTGACGACCGGCGGCTGGGCACCGACCTGGCCGACTCGCTGCGCTCGCACCTCTCGGGCGTCGGGGCGGCCACGATGGCCGAGGTGCTCATGTCGGGCATGACGTTCGAGGAGCTGCCGGCCTCGGAGGGCGCCTCGCTCGTGCGGAAGATGAACCATCCACACGACTTCGCGGTGGACCCCCTGCCGAACCTCCTGTTCACCAGGGACTCGTCGGTGTGGATCGCCGATCGCGTCGCGGTCTCCTCACTGGCGATGCCCGCGCGGCGCAGGGAGACGGCCCTGCTCGACATCATCTACGCCTACCACCCGCGCTTCCACGGCACCGTGCGCGCGTACGGCGCCCACTCGGCGCCCGTCGAGGGCGGCGACGTGCTGCTGCTGTCGCCTGGGGTGCTGGCCGTGGGAGTCGGTGAGCGCACCACCGCGGCGGGCGCCGAGTCGCTGGCGCGCTCCGCGTTCGCCGACGGCATCGCGCACACCGTGCTCGCCGTGCCCATCGCGCAGACGCGCGCCACGATGCACCTCGACACCGTGTGCACGATGATCGGCCCTGACGCCGTGGTGATGTACCCGCTCGCGAGGGACTCGCTGCTCGCCTACACCCTGCGGCCCGGCGACAACGGCGTCTTGCGCGTCGACGGACCCGAGCCGTTCCTCACCGCCGCGGCGCGGGCCATGGACATCGACCGGCTGCACGTGATCGACACCGGCCTCGACCCGGTCACCGCCGAGCGCGAGCAGTGGGACGACGGGAACAACACGCTGGCGCTCGCGCCGGGCGTGGTGGTGGGTTACGAACGCAACGTCGAGACCAACGCGCGGCTGGAGGACGCGGGCATCGAGGTGCTGCGGCTGGCCAGCTCGGAGCTGGGCTCCGGTCGGGGCGGGCCGAGGTGCATGTCCTGCCCGATCGCGAGAAGCACGATTCCGGCAAATCAACCAATGCACGATCGACAATAAGCGAAGCAAGCCTCACCTAAGGAATGGGGAATTTCTTAGGTGAGGCTAATCGAAATAAGTGAAACCTTCGCTAATGAATTGTAGAGAAATAGGGTCCAGATCACCAGCCCCGGCTGGAAAAATAGGCGGGGCATCACCTATTCTGAATACATGCCCACCATCAAGAAGCATCCGCGCTCGAAGTTCTACGAATTGCTGCAGCAGCAGGTTCGCAACGAGTTCAACGCGTCCCAGCAGTACGTCGCGCTCGCCGTGTGGTTCGACAACGACGACCTCCCCCAGCTGGCCAAGTACTTCTATGCTCAGGCCATCGAGGAGCGCAACCACGCCATGGCGCTCGTCCAGTACATGATGGACACCGACCACCACGTGGACATCCCCGGCACGGGCGACGTCCGCAACGACTTCGCCGACGCCCGCGAGCTCATCGAGCTCGCGCTGGAGCAGGAGAAGGAGGTCGCCGCCGACATCAAGGCGCTGGCCAAGGCCGCTCGCGACGAGGACGACTACACGAGCGAGCAGTTCATCCAGTGGTTCCTCAAGGAGCAGGTCGAGGAGATCTCCAAGATGACGACGCTCCTCAACATCTACGACCGGGCCAAGGGTGACCTGTTCGAGGTCGAGAAGTTCCTGGACCGCGAGGGCACCGGAGACGGCGACGACTCCGGCATGCCCCCGGTGGCCGGCGGCAAGCTCTGACCCACCCACGCGCGCGGACACGGAGAACCCGGGCTCTCCCCCTGTGGAGCAGCCCGGGTTTCTCGTGCGTCACCGAATCAGCAGTCGCTGTCGCGAGCGACCAATTGCAGCTCGGTGACCGTCTCGGTGGCTACCACGAACGAATAACGCGCACCGGCGCTCGCCGACGCTGAGTAGCCGTTTGACTCTACAGCGAGATCCGAATAAGCGGACCGCAACTGATCGAGTGACGATCCGGCGCCTATTCCCTGGGGTGTGGCCGCGTCGGCGGCACGGAAGCGCACGATTCCGTTGGCACGCGAGATCGTGACGTCGTCGATCGCATTGGTGCCGTCGGTTACCGCATAGGTCGCGCACGCGTTCTCCGCGGGCGGGGTGGTGCTCTCCGCCGGTCCGAGCAGCCCGGTCGCGGCGGCTTCCTGATAGCTCATGCCCAGTGTGAGCTGGCGGTAGCCGTCCGGGCGCAGCATCGGGCGGTCGATGTACACGCTCGCGCTCGTGGACGCCGCGCTCGTGGACGAGCGCGTCGGCGGGGACTGCGGAGACTGCTGCTCTGGACTCGGCGGCGCCTGTGACTCACCCAGCGTCGGCTCGGACCTTTCCGGGGACGCTGAGCTCGCCGAGGGCGAGCCAAGAGCCGAGGTCGTGGTGGTGGTCTGCGGCATGGCCGCGACGGGCGGCTGCGGCTGGTCGTCGCCGCCGCGGAGGGTGGTCAGCGCGAGCCCGCCGCCGACGAGCACCAGCACGGCCAGCGTGCCGCCACCGGACGCCACGGCCGCGCGGCGCCGGCGCCGCCTCCGCGCTCCGGCCACGATCGCGTCGCCCGCGCCCGCGACAGGCCGCACGTCGAGCCGGTCGTCGTCGAACAGCCTGCGCAACTCGGCGCCGACTGCGTCGTCGTCGGGACTCCGGTCGCTCACACCGCTTCCCTCCCTTCGGTCTCCTCGTCACCGCGCAGCTTGCCGCGCAGCGAGGCGATGGCCTTGCTGGCCTGGCTCTTCACCGTGCCGGGGCTGACGCCCAGGGACGCGGCGATCTCGGCTTCGGACAATCCTTCGTAGTAACGCAGCACGATGACCGCGCGTTGCCTCGGCGGTAGGTCCCGCAGCGCCTGCCACAGCGGCTCGTGTTCGAACGGGTCGGCCGGCGTGAAGGCGCTGGGCTCGGGGATGTCCGCGACGAGGTTCTCCCTGCGCAGCCGCCGCCACCGGCTGATGTGCGCGTTGGCCATCGATCGGCGCACGTACGCGAGCGGGTCTCCGGTCTTGTGCAGGACGTGCGACCAGCGGGAGCCGATCTTCTCCAGCACCGTCTGCACGAGGTCGGCCGCGTCGTGTGGGTTGCCCGCCAGCGCGTGGCCGTAGCGGAGCAACCCGGGCAGGTTGGCCTCGACGAACTCAGCGAAGTCCGTGAGGTCGCCCGGCACGGCCGATCCCCTCTCCTGGCGCGCGGTGGCCGCCCAGCCATCCCCCCTCAGGATGGCAGGCAAGACTGCGGTCACCGTAACGTCTCCCTCCGCGCCGCCCGTAGCTGGCTGACGTGTCCACGTCGCAGGGGCCCGCGAGGTTGCCCCGGCAGGCTCAGGCGTTGATCACGGCCAGCTCGGCGGGCAGCCGGAAGGAACCATCCTGCTCCGGCGGGAAACGGTGCACGGAGACCACGGCGTCCTTCCGGATCGGCCCGTAGACGTGCGGGAACCAGGGCGCACCCGGCGAGGGCGGCACGGCGGGCTCCCAGCGCAGCGGCACGTCGAGGCGCTCCGGGTCGATGCGCAGCAACAGCAGGTCGGTACGGCCGCGGTAGAGGGCCGTCGCCGGGAAGTGCACGGTGCCCGGATCGGAGCAGTGCACGAACCCGACGTCGTCGAGCGACGCCGCGTGGTACGCCCCGCCGTCCGGCACGACCGCCCATTCGGCCTCGGGGCAGATGTGGAGGATCATCAGCGAAGCGTGAGCTGGCGTCCGATCAGGCCGTCACGGGACCGCCGCTCGGCGGCGTTGAGCGGCTCGTCGTCCAGCGACTCCAGCGCCCGCTGCAGGCGCGTGCCGAGTTCCTTCGCCGGCTCGATCCACTCGCGCGCGTGCGCCTCGGGATCGAGGTCCCACACCGGCACGAGCAGGCCGTGGGCACGGAACGAACCGGCGTAGCGGGACTCCTCGCCGAGCGACAGCTCACCCGCCGCAGACAGCCGCGCAAGCGCTTGCAACAGGCGGTTCTCGTCGGCGGGCCACACCCAGCGCAGGTGCGCCTTCTCGCCGGCGAGCACCCAGTAGGCGCCCGTGCTGAGCCGCTCGGTCGGCATGATCGCGGCGTTGGCCCGCTCCAGCGACATCGCCACGTCGCCGGTGGCGTCGCTGTCCTCGGGCAGCCACCACGAGAAGTCCTTGTGCAGGGTCACCTCGAGCTCGGCGTCGGCGACCAGGAGGTCCTGCAGCCGCTCGCCCTCGGCGGGCTCGCTCGTGGTGTCGGGCACCGAGAGGACGTCGCCCGGCTTGGCATCGAGCGCCCAGCGCAGCGAACGGCCGAGGTCACGGCTGATGTCGGAGGACCGGGTCTGCACCTGCATCCCGATGAACACCTCGCCGTCGGAGCGCACGAACGCCGCTGCGGCCATCGGCAGGACCGTGCCGAGCGTGACCTTCCGCTCGGGCTCGCCCGCCAGCTGGAGCGTCGCCGTGGCCGACGGCACGAACTCACGCATCGCGATCAGCTCGGGTTCCGCCGCGAGCCCCTCGAACGGCCGCGCGACGAACACGTCCCTGACCTTGGGCCTGCGGTCCTTCTTGGGGCCCTTCTTCCGCGCACCCTTGCCCACGTTCTCGCCTCCCGCGTCACGTCTCGCGAAAACGCTACTCGACTCCGTCCGGCGCTAAGGTCGGCGGGTGTTCGATCCTCGCGACCCCGGTTTTCTCGCCGATCCCTACCCGGTCTTCGCCGAGCTGCGCAAGAAGGGTGAGGTGCACTGGCACGAGGGACTAGGTCAGTTCATCGCCGTCTCCCACGCCGCGGCGGGCGCGGTGCTGCGGCACCGCTCGCTCGGCCGGATCTGGACCGACGCGACGCCGGTGGAGCAGTTCGCGTCGTTCAACCTGCTGCACCGGAACTCGCTGCTGGAGAACGAGCCACCCGCGCACACCCGGCTGCGCAAGCGCGTGTCGTCGGCGTTCGCGCGCGGTCACGTCCAGCGCCTGCGCCCCACGGTCGAGGCGCTCGCCGCACGCCTGGTGGGCACGCTGGCCGACGAGCTCACCGCGAACGGCGAGGCCGACCTGCTCTACCACGTCGCCCAGCCACTGCCGGTCGCCGTGATCGCCGAGCTGCTGGGCGTGCCCGAGGACATGGGCCCGCAACTGGTGGGCTGGAGCAACCAGATCGTGAAGATGTACGAGTACGGCCTGCCGGAGCAGCGGCGCCGGGAGGCGGAGGAGGCCGCGGAGTCGTTCGCCGGGTACCTGAGGGGACTCGCGGCCGAGCGCTCCGAGCGGCCCGGCGACGACCTGCTCAGCCACCTGGTCGCGGCCGACCTGACCGGCGACGAGGTGGTGGCCACGGGCGTGCTGCTGCTCATGGCGGGTCACGAGGCGACCGTGAACGTGATCGGCAACGGCACCACCGCGCTGCTGACCCACCGAGAGCAGTGGGAGCGGCTGGTAGCCGACCCCGAGCTGGTCGAGCCGGCCACCGAGGAGCTGATCCGGTTCGACTCGCCGCTGCAGCTCTTCGAGCGCACGGCCACCGCCGACGTGGAGATCGCGGGGCAGCGGGTGGCGAAGGGCCAGAAGATCGCGGCGCTGCTGGGCGCCGCCGCGCGGGATCCCGGGGTGTTCACGGAGCCCGACACGTTCGACATCGGCCGCTCACCCAACCCGCACCTCGGCTTCGGCGCGGGCATCCACTACTGCCTCGGTGCGCCACTCGCGCGGATCGAGATCGCGGCCGCGCTCGCGGCGCTGCGGGAGCAGCTGCCGGGGCTGCGCCTCGCCCGGCAGCCGGAGCGGCGGCCCGAGTTCGTCATCCGGGGCCTGCGCACGCTTCCGGTGACCACGGGCTGACCTCGGGAACGCACAACTCGCGGGCCGGAGCGGGGGACTCGCGGGCCGGAGCGGGCAACTCGCGGGTCAGAGCGGGGGACTCGCGGGCCGGAGCGGGGGACTCGCGGGTCAGCGGCTCGCTGTGGCCGGGCGGGTGCGGCGCGGCAGGTCGGGCGCGCCGCTGACCTTCACCACGCGCAGCGGGCGGAGGATCCGGCCCTCGATGGGCGCCAGCAGGCGCGTGAACCGGTTCACCACGAGGGCCGTCAGCACCGCGAGCCCGGCCGCGGAGAGGTCCGTGAGCGCCGAGAGCAACACACCATCGGCATCGGCCTGCACACCGTCCCGCATCCGCCAGACCACGGTCAGCACCAGCAGCACGGCGTTGAGCAGCCACGTCCCCCACCAGGCGAGCACCAGCCGCGACGGCCGGGGCCGCCGCTCGCGCGAGCGGCGAAGGGTCGCGTGCTCCAGCTCGGCGAGGATCGGACCGGCGAGCACGAGATTGGGACCCGGCACGAGCGTGCCAAGCAGCACCTGCCAGGCCGGGCGCGGCGGCTCCTCTCCCACCTCGTCGGCGGCGGCGGAGCGGGCCACGAACAGCCACCACACGGTGGCCGCGATGGCGAACAGGGCCATCACGAAGGTCAGCAGCGAGAACGACAGCACGAGCGCGTCGGACGCGCCGACCACGCCGGGGCTCAGCGCGGAGTCGCGGCTCTGCACCAGCAGCACGTACCGCCAGATCTCGGCGCCGCCCGCGACGACGGCCAGCCCGGCGAGCGTCCACAGCAGCGTCACCGCGTTGCGGGCGATCATGCGCAGCCGCTGCAACGGCACGGGGGCCCCCGACGCCGTGCCCGGCACGGCCGTGGGCCTGCGCCACGCGAGATTCGGGAAGCCCCAGCGCGGGGGTGTCGGGTAGAACGGCGGCCCGGTGTAGGGCTCCGGTGCCCGCGCACGGCGGCGCGGGGCTGCGCCGGCGGGCACGCTCGCGACCCACCGCACGCGCATCCGGCCCCGCGGCTGCCAGTGCTGCATGGTTCAGAGCACCTCGGGCGGCACACCCTCACGGTCGCCGACCAGCGGGCGGCCCTCGGTGTGCCACGACTTCATGCCGCCCGCGACGTTGATCGCGTCGGCGATGCCCGCGGCGTTGAGCCACATGGCCGCCCTCGCCGAGCGGCCTCCGCTGCGGCACACGACGTAGAGCGGCTTGTCGTCGGGGAGCTCGGCCAGTTCACCGGCCCTGGCAGGCAGGTCGCCAAGCGGGATGTGTATCGCCTCAGGGGCGTGCCCCGCGGCCCACTCGTCGGGCTCGCGAACGTCGAGCAGCACGAGGTCCTGCGACGGCAGGTCGGACACGGAAGCCGTCGGTACTTCGCCGGGGTTCACCACGCTCCCATCGTCGCATGTGAGGCCGTTGCCCTCAGGTGAAGACCCTCATTTCCGGTGGCGTCCCCTGCCGGTGCGCACGCGTTCCTCGGCCCTGCCGAAGCGTGCGACGGCGCGGTCGCGCATGAAGCCGAGCGGGTCGGGGGCGTGCAGGCGGAGCATCACCGCGTTGACGTCGTCGGGCACACGCCTCGCGGTGCCGAGGCTCACGACGATCGTGAAGAGGAACGCCGCGGGCACGGTGAACAGGGCAGGCTGATGGATGAACCACGGCGCCCAGCCGCCGGTTCGCTCGCTGATGGCGCCGAGCACCACCGCGGTGAGCACTAGCCCGCCGCCCACGCACATGCCGGCCATCGCGCCGAGCCAGGTCAGCTTCCGCCACCAGATGCCGAGCACCAGCAACGGGCAGAAGGTGGACGCGGCGAGCGCGAACGACATGCCGACGGTGAGCGAGAGGTCGTCGATCGGCAGCAGCACGGCCAGCCCGGCCGGCACGGCGGCCACGACGATCGTCGCCACCCTGAAGTCCCTGACCTTGCCTGCGAGCAGGTCCGTCGCGATGACTCCGGACACGCTCACGAGCAGGCCGGACGCGGTCGCCAGGAACGCCGCGAACGCGCCCGCGGCCGTGATCGCCACGAGGATCTGGCCCAACACCCCCGGCACCATCGCCGACGGCACCTTGAGCACTGCGGCGTCGGTGTTGCCGGTGACGAGCAGCTCGGGCACGTACATGCGCGACAGGGCACCGATCATCACCGGGAACAGGTAGAACAGGCCGAGCAGCAGCAGCACCTGCACGGTCGTGCGCCGCGCCGCCTTGCCGTCGGGGTTGGTGTAGAAGCGCACGAGCACGTGCGGCAGGCCCATCGTGCCGAGGAAGAGGGCGAACATCAGCGAGTACGTGGAGAGCAGGTCGGTCGCGTCCTCGGTCGGCCGCAGCCAGCTCTCGTTCGTGAGCGCGCCGTCGGTGACCACCGGCACCCTGGCGTCCTCGGCGAAGAACAGTTCGGTGCCGGTGCCGACGGGGTAGTCGGTGCCAGGCAGCCACACCGTCTCCTGGTCGTCGACGCGCACGAGCGTCGGCTGGTCGACGTGCAGTACCACGTCCGTCTCGATGGAGACCGTGGTGTCGTCGGTGAACCGGGGTGGGGGCTGCTGGCCCAGCGAGCCGGCCGAGCCGGAGCCGCCGCTGCCGAAGAACACCACGCACAGCACGAACGTCGGCATCGCGATGGCGAAGAGCTTCAGCCAGTACTGGAACGCCTGCACGAGCGTGATCGCCCGCATCCCGCCGCCCATGACGTTGATCGCGACCACCACGGTCACCAGCACGGAACCCAACCAGGCGGGCGCGGGCATGATCGCCATCAGTGCGAGCCCGGCGCCCTGGAGCTGCGGCAGCATGTAGAGGATGCCGATGAACACGACGAACCAGGTGGAGAGCGTGCGCAGCGACGCGGACCCGAGCCTCGCCTCCATGAAGTCGGGCAGGGTGTAGGCGCCCGAGCGGCGCAGCGGCGCGGCGACGAACAGCATGAGCGCGAGGTACCCCGCGGTGAAGCCGATGGGGAACCACAGCGCGTCGGCGCCCTCCTTGAGCACCAGTCCGGCGACGCCGAGGAAGGAGGCGGCGGAGATGTACTCGCCGGAGATGGCGGCGGCGTTGCGCCGCGACCGCACGGTGCGGCGGGCGACGAGGAAGTCGTGGGTGCTGCGGGCGAACCGGGACGTGCGGCGACCGAGGTAGTAGGTCACCACCATGACCAGCCCGACGCTGGTCAGCGCCCACGGGTTCACCTGCACGGGCAGATCCTCGCAAAAGTCCGGTACCGCGCCGCCGGCTCAGTTCTCGATCATGTCGACGAAGTCGCGTTCGTGCCGCTCGGCCAGCCGGTTGTACCACAGGCCGACCCCGAACAGGAGCGGGAAGGGCGCCACGCCGAGCAGCAGCCAGGGCAGCGGGATGCCGACGAAGCGCAGGTCGGTGAACGCGGGCCAGACGAAGAACGCCGCGGGCAGGGCGCCGAGCACCACCACCACGAGCAGCGCGAGTGCGACACCCGACCGGAGCTGGACCTTGATCAGGTCCTTGATCAGCAGCTCACCCCAGCTGGTCTGCTGCTCGAGCTCGACCCGGGCGCGCAGCGAGCCCGCGCTGCGGCTGGGTTCGGCGAGCACGACGCGCTGCCGTCTGACCCTCGGCGGCGGCTCGGGCTCGGGCAGCACCGGTTCGGGCGCGGGCTCTGGCTGGACGCTCTTTCCGAGCGTCGGATCCGGCTCGCGGATGCCTCCGACACTGCGGTAGAAGTCGTCGGTCATGTCGGCTATCCGGCGCGGGACGAGCCGACCAGCCTGTCCTTGAGCTCACGGGTGTGCCGCCTGCTGACCGGAAGGACCTTCTCCTCGTTGCCGATCACGACCTGGTAGCCGCCCTGGCCCATGCGCAGCTCGGTGATCAGCGGTAGCGCCACCAGGAACGACCGGTGGATGCGCACGAAGCCCGCCTTCTCCCAGCGCTCCTCCAGCTGGGCCAGCGGGATGCGCACGAGGTGGCTGCCCTCGTTGGTGAACAGCCTGGCGTAGTCGCCCTGCGCCTCGACCCAGCGCACCGACGAGCGCGGGATCAGCTTGGTCGTGCCCGCGAGCTCGACCGGGATCACCTCGTCGTCGGTCTTCACGGTCTCGCCCGTGGGCCCGGCTTCGCCGCGCGCCGGTGCGCTCTGCAGCTTCTCCACGACCCTGGTGACGGCCTTGTCGATCCGTTCCTGGCGGGCGGGCTTGAGCACGTAGTCGACGGCGCCGAGGTCGAACGCGTCCACGGCCTCGGTGGCGTGGCCGGTGACGAACACCAGTATCGGCGCGGGGTTGAGCGACGCGAAGACCCGCGACATCTCCATTCCCGACAGGCCGGGCATGTTGATGTCGGCGAACACGGCGTCGACCGGGGGCATGCCCCGTTCCTTGCGCACCCGGATCTCGTCGTCCTCGGAGCCGAGCAGGCGCAGGGCCTCGGAGGCGTCAACTGCGGGGATCACGCGGCCGACGTGCGCGTTCGACTCAAGACAGTGCCGCAGCTGGTCAAGCCCGTGCAGCTCGTCGTCCACCGCGAGGACGAGGAGCTTGCGGGTGTCGTCGTGAGTACTCACAGTGACAAGCATCCTGCCTAAGCGAGCGTCCAATGTCTACACCGCGAGCGGGGGAAACCGCCGCCTACAGGCCGAATCGTGACCACGCGACCCTGCTTTCCACGGCGTCGAGCAGCGCCGCGGCGGGCGCTCCGATGCCCAGCCGCGCGAGCAGCGGCTTCTTCGGCTCGGCGAACACGATCTCGGCGTCCGGGTAGCGCTCACCGAGCACGTCGCGCAGGCTGCCGATCCCGTCGACGAGGCCGAGCCGCTGCGCCTTCGCCCCGAGCCACACGTCACCGGTGAACAGATCCTCCTCGCTGGTCAGCCGGTCGCCCCTGCGCTCGCGGACCCAGTCGACGAACATCTCGTGCAGCTGGTTGTGGAGCTTGCCGAGCCATTCGACATCCTCGGGCTTCTCCGGGCTGAACGGGTCGAGCCTCGACTTGTTCTTGCCCGCCGTGTACAACCTGCGCTCGACGCCGAACCGGTCGAGCAGGCCGGTGAACCCGAAGCCGCCGCTGATCACGCCGATCGAGCCGACCAGCGAGGTCCGGTGGGCGAAGATCTCGTCGGCGGCGCACGCCAGCCAGTACCCGCCGGAGGCGGCGAGGTCCTCGGCGAACGCGAGCACCGGCACGTTCTTCTTGTCGGCCAGTTGCCGGATGCGCTCCGCGATCAGCCCCGACTGCGTCGGCGCGCCGCCGGGAGAGTTGATCTGCAGGGCGACCGCTTTGAGCCGATCATGATCGAAGGCCCTGGTCAGCGCGGTCTCCACCGCGGCGAGGTTGATCACTCCTCTCGCCAGCGGCGTCGGCTGTGGGTTGATCACGCCGTGTAGCTTCACGACGGCGACCACGTCCTTGCGGTCGGTCTTGTCACCGATCATCGGCAGGCGGGAGGTCAGCCGCTGTGTCGTCGTACCCATGCCCCCACACTAGCCAGCTTTGGGGGTGCTGGTCGGCAACGCGGACCGGGCGGTGGACCCGTTGCGCCTCGCCGGCTGGGCCGGGACGTCGGCGGCGAACTTGAGCATGTCCGGCCGCACGCCCCTGACGAACTTGGGCACACGCATGGTCACCTTCATGCCCGCGCCGGGAGCGGTCTCGACCATCAGCGAGTACTTGTTGCCGAACACCTGGCTCATGCGGCGGTTGATGCCGGTCAGGCCGATGTGGGCGCTGCTGCGGGAGTCGCGCATGCCGTCGAGCAGCTCGGGATCCATGCCGACGCCGTCGTCCTCGACGCTGATCTCGGCCTCGGTGCCGTAGTCCTGCGCGGTGACCGTGACAGTGCCGCCGCCGGGCTTGTTGGCGATGCCGTGCTTGACGGCGTTCTCGACGAGCGGCTGGATGAGCAGGAACGGCACGACCACCGACTGCACCTCGGGCGCGATCTTGAGCCGCACGTTGAGCCTGCCGCCGTAGCGGGCGCTCTCGATCGTCAGGTAGCGGTCGATGTTGCGCAGCTCGTCGGACAGCGTCGTGAACGTGCCCTCGGTGCGAAAGCAGTAGCGCGTGAAGTCGGCGAAGTCCTGCAGCAGCTCCCTCGCCTCCTCCGGGTCGGTCCGGATGAGCGAGGAGATCGTGTTCAGTGCGTTGTAGACGAAGTGCGGGGAGATCTGCGCGCGCAGCGCCTTGATCTCGGCCTGGTGCAGCTGGTGCTTGGTCTCCTCGAGCCTGGCCGCCTCGAGCTGGGTGCCGACGAACCGGGCGACGGCGTCGGCCATGTGCACGATGCGCTTGCCGCGCGTACGGCCCACGACGATCAGCACGGCGTCGGTCTTGCCCTCGACGATCAGGGGCACGATCACCGCGGTGCGCATGCGGCACGTACCGCGGTGGTTGCAGGGCATCTTGTCGTGCGAGACGACCTCGCGGCGGTGCTTGCGGATCGCCGTGCCGATGGTGTCGACGAGGTCGACGTAGTGGTCGTTGGCCTCGCCGTCCCAGGAGAGCAGCGTGCCCTCGCCGTCGGTGATGCCCACCGCGATGCACTTGAGCAGCTGGAGCAGGCGGGTGGTGACCTTGTCGGCGACCGCCTGGTCGAGGCCCTCGCGGAGCTCCAGCGGGGCCTTGGACATCAGGTACACGGCTTCGAGGACGGCGTCGTCGATGGCGCCGCTCGGTTTGCGGTTCTTGATGAGAACGACAGCCAGTACGACGACCGCGACCACGGCGACACCCCATGGGATGACTTGAGTGGTCAGCAGCCCGGACACGGCGTCAATGCTCTGCGCTCCACGGCCCCCGTGCAAGGGTTAGCCGTACACTTTCTGTGCGTAATTCGCGACTGCGGGTTGTCACACACCGTTGCCACTCACTTGAGCAGCCGGGACATGCGCCGGTCGGCGAGGGGCTTGCCGCCGGTCTGGCACGTCGGGCAGTACTGGAACGCCTTGTCGGCGAAGGACACCTCGCGGACCGTGTCTCCGCACACCGGGCACGGCAGTCCCGTACGTGCGTGCACGCGCAGCCCCGAGCGCTTCTCGCCCTTCAGCCGGGCGGCGTCCTGGCCCACCGAGCGCTCGACGGCGCCGGTGAGCACCTCGCGGACGGCCTCGGCGAGCCGGTCGATCGCCTCGCCGGTGAGCTTCGCGGGCGTCGCGTAGGGCGAGAGGCGCGCGGTGTGCAGGATCTCGTCGGAGTAGGCGTTGCCGATGCCGGCGAGCACGCGCTGGTCGGTGAGCACCGTCTTGAGTCGCGCCGTCTGGCCCTTCAGCAGCTTCGCCAGTCCGTCTCGGTCGAGGTCGAGCGCATCGGGGCCGAGCCGCGCGATGCTGTCGACCTCCTTGGGGTCCCGCACGATCCACACCGCGAGACCCTTCTTGGTGCCCGCCTCGGTCAGGTCGAAGCCGGGGCCGCCCTCCCGTCGCCCACCACCACCCGCCACCGAGGCGCTTCCCGCCGCAGTGCTTGTCAAATGCACCCGCAGCGCGAGTGGGCTCTTGCCGCCGGGCCTGGGCGGGGCCGGCGAGAGCGAGTCGGACCAGCGCAGCCAGCCCGCCCGCGCGAGGTGCACGATCAGATGCAGGTCGCCGCAGGCGAGGTCGAGGTGCTTGCCGTGCCTGCCCGCGCCGGTCATCTCCCGGCCGTGGAGCTCGGTCCACGGCGGGGTGACGGTCTTGAGCACGCTGAGCGAGGCGACGTCCACCCTCGTCACGGTGCGGCCGACGGCGTGCTCCCGCAGGTGGTACGCGAGCGCTTCGACTTCCGGTAACTCGGGCATGGCTCACTCCACGCTACTCGACGGGGTGCAGCGGCCCCTCGAAATCCGGCAGGTCGTGCCGGGCGATGGACTTGGCGACCCGGTTGATCTCGCCGCGCACGGTGAAGATCCCCCGGATGGTGCCGACCCAGCGCTCGGAGGGCCGCTCGCCGGTGACGTCGCCCTCGGTTTCGGCGACGACCGTCCACGGCCTGCGCAGCACCCAGCGCAGGGGGAAGAACAGGGCGACCAGCACGACGGCCAGCGGCACCCAGGAGGGCACCCGGACGTCGTCGGGCATCCACACCACGAGCACGACGGCGAGCGCGACGGCCACCGCCGCCATGACGACGCCGGGCGCGTAGCTCGCGGCGACGTCGTGTTCGAAGTCGTCGGCCGTGGCGGGGCGCCGCCACTCCATCTGGCCGCGAATGATCCATTCCCGGCCGTCAGAACCCCGGACCAGCCGGTTCATCGCTTCCTCCGCAAGCCCGCCCGAGCACGTTCCTCTGAGACGTTACCGTGATCTTCAGCCGCGCGGGAAGCCCGCTTCCGGCTGCTGTCGTTCACACGCCCAGTGGTGGTGACCGTTGGCGGGCGCCCAGGCCGGCGGTCCGCTCGGGCAGGACGGCATGGTCCCGGATGGTGTCGTGGTCGACTCAGGCGGCGACGTGGTGAGCCCGGGCGACGTCGAGTGTCCCGACGACCTCGAAGGCGGCTCGGTCTTCGAAGGCGGCTCGGTCTTCGAGGGTTTCTCCGGCTTGGCGGGCTTCTCCGGCTTCGACGAGCCAGGACCGGACGTCTCGGTGGTGGACAGCGGCGTGCCGGTGGTGGACCGGGGCTGTCCGGGCAGGTCGCTGCGAGGCTTGTCCTTCGCCTGCCCCGGCGGAACGTGGGTGCCGGGCAGCTCCGTGCTCTTGCCCCGCGACCGACCTTGGCTGGCCTCGCTCGCGATCTCCGCGCCGGGAGGCAACGAGTACTCCGTGACGCCCTGGTGACCGACCGGCTCCACCTCCCGGAGGACGGGCCCGGCTTCCGGCCTGCCCTGCTGATGAGCGCCGGGGTCGGAGGACCGGCTGCCCGGCTCGGTCGACGGCAGCGGCGAAAGGGGATCCGAAGTGGACTCCGCGATCTGCAGCTCGACGGCGTTGCCGTCGCTCGGCAACCCGATCGGGTCCTGCATCCCGTCGTCGACCGGGCCCGCCGCGACCCCGACCGCGCCGATCGCGGCCGTCGAGGCGAGCGCGATCCCGAGCTTGACGTTGGCGCCGACCGCGGCGAGCGCGGAGCCGCCGATGCCGCCACCGGCCCCGCTCGCGATGGTGCCCGCCGCGCCGCTGACGGCGCTCACCCCGCCGACCGTGCCCGCGCCCGACCCGGCGCTGACGGCGAGGCCGACGCCGGGCACCAGCAGCACGATGACGCCGGCGTGCGCCCGCAGCGACGAGCACACCTCCATGAGCTCGTCGTGGGTCGACCGGCACGACGAGCAGGTGCCGAGATGAGTCTTGATCTTGCGGGCCTCGGAACCGGTGACGCTGCCCGCGGTGTAGCCGCCGAGCTTCTCCATCACCGTGCGGCAGCCGTCGGAGCTCCGGTTGACCGCGAGGTGGGCCTGCAGGTACGCGGCGCGCAGGCCGAGCCGGGCCCTGCGCGCGAGCGCGGCGGTGGCGTTGGGGCTCAGGCCGAAGTGCGCGGCGGCGTTGGCGGGCTGAACGCCCTCGACCTCGGTCTGCCACAGCACGGTTTTCCAGCGTTCCGGGAGGGTGGAGAACGCGCGCGTGATGAGCGTCGCCTCGGCGGTGCGGTTCTGGGAATCGGCGCCTGCGCCGGCCCGGCTGGTCAGCTCGTCGTCGGTCACCGGGACGTCGCGGCGGGCCCCGTGCCACTCCCACGACACGCGGCGCGCGACGGTCAGCAGGTACGCGCGGACGTTGTCGCGGGGGCCGTTGCCCCTGCGCACGGCCTGCAGCACCCGGAAGAAGGTCTCGGCGGTGATGTCCTCGGCTTCCGACGCGTCGGAGGCCAGACCACGGGCGAGCCTGCGCACGGCGGCCGCATGGAGCTCGAACAGCTCGCCGAACGCGGCATCCTCGCCGAAACGCAGTCGGGCGAGCAGTGCCGGCTCATCGGATCCGGAAACCGCACGGTCCATCCAGCCAGGCACCCCCTCTGGGCCGTAGCCCTTTCGGTTGAACGTTGAACACCATACGGAGCCACGGCAGCGCCGTCACCCCTTGTACTACGGACGTGACCAAATGCCCACATTCAGGCATGGGCGGGTGCCTCGCAACCCCGGATCGGGGTCGGTATAGACTGTGCGGGCACCACCGGAAAGCGGTGCAGGCGGACGTAGCGCAGTTGGTAGCGCATCACCTTGCCAAGGTGAGGGTCGCGGGTTCGAGTCCCGTCGTCCGCTCTCACTCTTTCAAAGCTCCCCCGCGCGGGGGAGCTTTTTTGTTGCCCCGGCCCGGCCAATGGACTGCTCCATTCGCACTTGGTATGGACCAATCTGCCGAAGCCTCGCGTCTCCCCTTTGCTCCGGTTAGTGGTCTACACCAATCTGCGACCTGAGGGAAAATCGCCCACATCGCTTCCGGTGAGAGGAGAGGACGATGTCCGGCACCCGCACCCGCCGCGCGGCGGCGATCGCCGCACTGAGCCTGATTCCGCTCGGCGCCTCCGTCGCTCTGGCGCCCAGCGCGTCTGGTCACGGTTACACGCAGAACCCGCCGAGTCGCTCACTGCACTGCCAGCAGGGCGCGGTGAGCGACTGTGGTCCGATCCAGTGGGAGCCGCAGAGCGTGGAGGGCCCGAAGGGCTTCCCCTCGGCGGGTCCCGCCGACGGCATGATCTGCGCCGGCGGCAACGACCAGTTCGCCCAGCTCGACGATCAGGCGAAACCGTGGCCGCGAACGCCGATGCCGAGCGGACAGAACTTCGAGTTCGAGTGGACGCTCAAGGTCCCGCACGCCACGTCGTCGTTCCGCTACTTCGTGACCAAGAACGGCTGGGATCCGGGTCAGCCGCTCACGCGCGCCCAGCTCGAACCGGAGCCGTTCCTGACGGTCGACTTCGGCGGCCAGCGCCCGCCGACCACGGTCAACCACACGGGCCGGCTGCCGGCGGGCAAGTCGGGCCACCACATGGTGCTGGCGGTCTGGGACGTCGCCGACACGGCGAACGCCTTCTACGCGTGCTCGGACGTGACCTTCAGCTGAGCCCGAGCCCCAACCCCAACCGCTGTTCGGCGAAGCGCTTCAGGCGGTGATGTCGGCTGCGAGCCGGTTGGCGACGCTGGCGGGTTCGCGGCCGAGGAGTTCGGCCAGCAGCGGACTGGCCTCCGCGAAGTAGTTGGCTCGGCTGGCCCGATAAAAGCTGAGCAGGAGTCGGGCCAGCTGCTCCGGGGCACCGCGTGCGATCCGGTCGGCGACCCACTGTTCGTCGCCGGGCACGACGCGCGTGATCGGGCGGCCGGTGAGAGCAGAGGCGATCCCGGCGACATCGGCGAAGGTGACGGCGGTCGGCGCGGTGAGGTCGACGGGGCCGTCCAAGGTTCGGTCACCTGTGAGGATGACCGCCGTGGCCTCCGCGATGTCGTCCCGGTCGGTATACGGGACGGGACCGTCCGCAGGCTGGGCGATCTCTCCGGTCTCCTGCCACGGGCCGAGCACCTGGTCGAGCGGGCCGTAGGCGCCGTTGCGGAGCGCCGTCCAGGCGACGGGTGACTCGGCGAGGATCGCCTCGGTGGCGACGTGAAGGGCTGACGGCGGGTACGGGTTGCCGGGAACAGCGCCCTGCTGACTCGTGTAGAGGATCCGGCGGACACCGGCCGCGACGGCCGCCTCGATGGCGTTGCGATGCAGGCTGACCAGATCGGCCGACGGATCGTTGCCGGACACCAGAAGCACCTGCTCGGCACCGGCGAACGACTTTCGCAATGCGGCCGGGTCCTCATACGAACCTTGCCGCACGCGGACACCGCGGTCGGCGAGGTGCTGCGCCTTGGAGACATCACGGACGCTGACGCCGATCCGGTCGGCGGGCATGCGCTTGAGGAGGTGCTCGACGGTGGCCCCGCCCAAACCCCCGGTGGCCCCGGTGACAACGATCATGCTTGCGGCCTTTCCCTGCGTACCCGCATCCGACCTGGCAAACGGCGTTCCCCATAAATTGACTTGGCAGGTCAATTTAGCGCTCCCTGGCCACGGTAGGTAAACTGACTCACGAAGTCAAATTACGGTGGCGAGGCGGGAGTGGTGCAGACGATGGCGGATGCGGCACCTTCCGAGCCTCGGCTGCGCGCCGACGCCAAGCGCAACGCCGAGCAGATCCGCCGTGCGGCGATCGGCGCCTTCCAGGGCCGTGGTCTCTCGGTGCCACTGGAAGAGGTCGCCGAGGTGGCCGGGGTGAGCAAGGGCACGATCTTCAACCGCTTCGGCGGCCGGATCGGCCTCATCGAAGCCGTCATCGAAGAGGTCGTCGCAGCCGAGCTGCACGCCATCATCGACCGCACCCGGTCCATCGCCGACGCCGGGCAACGGCTGGCGTACTACGTCACCGCAATCCGCGACCTGCAGTACCGCCAGCCCGCCGTCGTCGACACCATGCTGCAGACCTACCCCGACTCGCCGAGCCTCATGGAGATCTGCCGGGTCGGCACCGAGATGAACGAGGAACTCATCGCGGCAGGCCGGGCCTCCGGCGCACTGCGGCCCGAGCTGACGGCCGACGACCTGCAGGCACTGCTCCACGACAACGCACTCGCCCTCAAGCATGGAACGCGCCCGCGGCGGGACGACTACGACCGCCGCACCACGTACCTACTCGACGGCATCCTGGCGGGCGCCGGAGACCCGTCAACGAGCCGATGCCCGCCTCGGTGAGGAAGCCGTTCACATCCTCCTCGATCAGATCCTGGTCGAGCTCGGTACGCGACGCCAGGTGACCACCGACCGCACCGCCGCGCGGTCTGCCGATCCGGCTCGTCCCGCACCCTGTGGAGCGCGACCGGACCACGGTCGCCCGCCAAACCGCTCGGATCCGACACGCCGACCAGCCCGCAATCGCCCCAGCCGCCGGTCACCGCAGCCCCGCTACTCGCCGACGCCCAGCCCCACCGGGCAGGAGACGCCCGTGCCGCCGAGGCCGCAGTAGCCGTTCGGCACCTTGTGCAGGTACTGCTGGTGGTAGTCCTCGGCGTAGTAGAACTCACCGAGCGGGCCCAACTCTGTCGTGATCTCCCCATGGCCCGCCGCACGCAGGGCCGACTGGAACGCCTCGCGCGACGCCTCGGCCTCCTGGCGCTGGGTGTCGTCGGCGTAGTAGACCGCCGAGCGGTACTGGGTGCCGAGGTCGTTGCCCTGACGCATGCCCTGGGTCGGGTCATGGCCCTCCCAGAACACCTTGAGCAGCTGCTGGTAGGACACCTGCGCGGGGTCGTAGACCACGAGCACCGCCTCGGTGTGCCCGGTCAGGCCCGAGCAGACCTCCTCGTACGTGGGGTTGGGCGTGTGCCCGCCCGCGTAGCCGACAGCCGTCGAGAAGACGCCCGGCGTCTGCCAGAACAGGCGTTCCGCGCCCCAGAAGCAGCCGAGCCCGAACACCGCCGTCCGCAGGCCCTCCGGGAACGGGGGCTTGATCCGGCGATCGGGGAACACGGCGTGCAGGTCAGGCGTCCGCAGCGGCTCGGCGCGACCGGGAAGGGCTTCCTCGGCGGACACGAGCCTCATCTTGTCTCGACCGAACCACGACATGAGTCAATCCTAGGCGAGAGAATGTCCTTCAAAGGGGTGACGCAATACTGTGCATGCGCTCGCTCGTGTTGGTCAGGGGGTCCTGGATGACTTGGCAGGAAGAGTTGCGTCGCCTCGACGCCGAGCTCGCCGCCGGAACGATCTCCCATGATCTGCATCGGCGGCGCCGGGAGGACATCCTCGCGGAGGTCTCGGGCAACCCGGTGGTGTCGCCGTTCGCCTCGCCACGCGCCGAGGTCGGTGGCGGCGCCCCGCAGTGGCAGGCCGCCAACCCGGCCGCCGACGCACACCAGGCCACGCAGCCGCCTCCGCAGCCGCCCGCGCCGCAACAGCCACCCCGCGTCACGCCAGCGTCGCTGCTGTCGAACGGGCGGCCCACCACGGCGCCCAGCCCGGCCGACACCGAGCTGACCATGCCGATGAGCAGGTTGCAGGCCCAGCCGCTGATCGCGTCACCCCCGCCCCCGGAGAACCGGGGTCGCAGGCGCACGTGGCTGTACATCTCGCTCGGGGTCTTCCTCGCGCTCGCCGCCGTGATCGGCGGTGCGTGGTGGCTCGGCGGCATCGGCGGGCCGGGCGGCTCCGCGCAGGGCGACACCGCGCCGTCGTCGAGCCCCGCGCCGCCCGCCGAGGTCGCGCTGGAGGACCGTCTGCCCGTGCTGCCCGGCGAGCAGAACACCGACAACTCGACGATGTCGATCGCGAAGGGGGTGGAGCTGGGCCTCTACCCCGAGTCCTCCGGCAAGATCTTCACCGACGCCGGCGCGAAGGAGATCGTCTACCGCGCGTCCACCGACGGCGACACGGCGTACTTCATGCTCGTGATCCCGCTGGAGAACGCTGCCGCCGCGAACACCGTGGTCAACGACATGCGAGAGCTGATGCTCGGCGCGGGCTTCTCCGACGAGACCGCGCAGGACACCATGTCCGGCGAGCTCGGCGAACGCACGCTCAACGGCACCTGGTACGCCTCGGGCGACACGGCGGTGAACCTGTGGGTCTCACAACCCACCGCGGACACCTCCGCCGAGCGGCTCAGCGAACTCGCATCGAAGGCGGTCGCCGACCTGCGTGCGGCCTTGCCACTGGGCTGAACCGGACGGTGTCCGCCTCGGCGAAGCTCGGCGGACGCGGCCGGGGCCGGGGCGTGGGTGGCCTCGGTTGCTGTGGCCTCTCGGGCGGCTTGGGCTTGACCAGGTATTTGCGCAGCCCGCGCTGGGTCGGCGCCTCCACGAGGCACCACGAGGCCACGCCGCACAGGTAGGCGGCGGGCACCGCGAGCGCCATCAGCACCCACTGGTCGCGCACCCCCGCCGCGATGATCATCTGCTGTACCGGGAACGCCCAGATGTAGAGCCCGTAGCTGCCGAAGACGAGCCTGCCGTCGGCTCGGAACCACGTCGGCCAGTGGTGGGCGATCACGATCGCGCCGTAGCTCGCCGAGATCGCCAGCAGATACCGGTCGAGCGGGGTCCAGTGCGCCGCGATCCAGCCCGCGAACAGCACGATCGCCGCTGGCCCTTTGAGTGGGATCCGGTCGCGGAACGTGTGCATCACCATGCCGATGGCGAAGGGCACCATGAAGGACACCATCGAGCCGATCGGCACCTCGATGAGCGAGCCCGCGTTGCCCTGGAAGCCGAACGTCGCCTGGAACATCCCGTCCAGCACCATCAGCCCGGCCAGCACCGGCAGCACCACGTAGCGCGTCACGCCGAACGCGACCAGCAGGCCGACCACGAGCACGAGGACGTAGCCCACCATCTCCATCGGCAGTGTCCACAGCGAACCGTTGACCGACCACGGATACGGGTTGTCGTCGAACACGCCGGGCAGCAGGTGCTGCAGGAGGAACAGCAGCGACGTGCCCACGAGGTAACGCCAGGTCTGCTGGTCGGAGAAGTACTCGCCCACGGAGAGGCTGGTGAACAGCGGGCCGATCACGAGCGTCGTGACGAACACGACCGCGAGCAGCGGCGGCAGGATGCGCAGCAGGCGCCGTCCGCTGAACCGCCACCACGACGGGTCGCGTTCCCAGCTGTCGCTGATCTGCCAGCCGCTCATGGCGAAGAAACCCATGAGCGCCACGTAACCGGGGGAGGCTTGCCAGCTCGCGGGGAAGACCGTCAGCCGTTCGGGGTGCACGAGCGGCGAGCTGTGGTCGATCACGACCGTGATGGCGCCGAACAGCCGCAGCCACGCGAACCCGATGTTCGGGTCGGCGTACTCCTTCAGCTTTCGCCGCTTGCCCGTGCCGGCCACTCGTCCCCCCGATGCCGTCGTCAGTCCGCGCGCTCCCGCAGTAGTCCGGCGAGCGTCTCGCGGGCCACGCCTGGCCCGAACCGCCGGTTCACGGCCTCCTTGCCTGCCTCCGAGATCCGCAGCCACAACGCGTCGTCGGCGAGCAGCGTGCCGATGCGCTCGGCCAGCTGCGCCGCGGTCTCGCCGAGCAGCACCTCCTCGCCGTCGACCAGGTGCATGCCCTCGGCCGCGAGCGCCGTCGCGGCCACGGGCACGCCGCGCGCGAGCGCCTCGCCGACCTTGCCCTTGACCCCGGCACCGAAGCGCAGCGGCGCCACCACAACGCGGGCCTGTTCGTACTGTGCGACCAGGTCCTCGACCCAGCCGTGCACGACGACGCCGTCGCGCGCGAGCTCGCCGATCTCCGGCGGCGGGTTGCTGCCGACGATGTGCGCCACCGCGTCGGGGTGGCGCCGCCGCACGAGCGGCATGATCTCCTCGGCGAGCCAGCGGGCGGCGTCGCGGTTGGGGATGTGGTCGAAGCTGCCGACGAACAGGACGCCCGAGCGACCCTCGACGGCGGTCCTCGCGACATCGGCCTCGTGCACGTTGGACAGCACCTCGACCTTCGCGGCGGGCACCAGCTCGGCGAGGAGCCGCTGCTCGACCTCCGAGACCACGAGTGTCACGTCGCACGCGCGCGCGAGGCCGAGCTCCATCTCCCTCAGCGCCTCGGCCCGCCTGCTCAGCGTGTCGCGCTCCGCGTTGTCACCGAGCTGGGCCGCGAGGTCGGCCTGCCGCTGCAGGCGCAGGAAGTGCAGGTCGACGGTGTCGTAGGCGACGACGCAGCCGGGCGCGTGCTGGCGCAGCGGCTCCAGCAACCGCCACGCCACCTGCGGCCGGGACAGCACGGCGAGCCGCAGCGCGCTGCCCGCGTCGCGCACGAACTCCTCCTGCTGACCCTGGTCGGCGATCACGGTGATGCCCTTGCGGTGCAGCGGCGCCGTGTACTCCTCGGGGATCGCGCCGTTCATGGGGAAGAACACCACGCGCTCGCCGAGGTCGACGAGCAGGTCGAGCAGCCGGGCC
Source organism: Prauserella endophytica (assembly GCF_005146945.1). Classification (GTDB taxonomy): domain Bacteria; phylum Actinomycetota; class Actinomycetes; order Mycobacteriales; family Pseudonocardiaceae; genus Prauserella_A; species Prauserella_A endophytica. The sequence goes on along the minus strand of NZ_SWMS01000001.1, from coordinate 430,403 downwards.
ATGCGGACCGAGCCGGAGTCCTCTCTGGTGCGCGGCACCTGGTGGTCGGCGACGAGGACGAGCCCGCCACGGTGGCCGTGCGCGCCGCGGGCGCGGGCGAGCCACAGGTTGCCGGGGCTCGCCTGAGGCAGGTGGCCGGCCAGCGCGCTCGCCCACTTCTCGGCGAACACGGCGCGGTTGAGCTCCTGATGCCGCTTGACGCCGGAGCCGGTGTCGGTGCCGTTGGACACGCCCTCGTGGTGCACGACCACCGACTCCGGCTGCACGACGGTGCGGTAGCCGGCCGCACGCACGGCGAAGGCGAGATCGGTGTCCTCGTAGTACGCGGGCGAGTAGCGGGTGTCGAAACCGCCGACGCGCTCGAAGAGGTCACGGCGCACGAGCAGCGCGGCACCCGAGCAGTAGTCGACGTCGCGCATCGTGCGGAAGCGCGGCTCGTCCGGGTTGGCGCCCCTGCCGTAGTTCCAGCCGTTGCCGTCGCGCCAGACGATGCCGCCGGACTCCTGCAGCGTGCCGTCCGGGTAGACGAGCTTCGACCCGGCGAGGCCGACCGAGGCGTCGTTGTCGAAGACCTGCACCAGCTTGTCCAGCCAGCCGGGCCGCACCTCGGTGTCGTTGTTGAGGAACATGACCAGCTCGCCGCGCGCGTGCTCGGCGCCGAGGTTGCAGGCGCCGATGAAGCCGAGGTTGCGCTGCGCCCGCACGAGCCGCACCCCCGCACACCCGGCGACGCGGTCGGCCGTGTCGTCGGGCGAGGCGTCGTCGACGACGATGACCTCGAACGGCGTGATCGGCAGGTGCACCTCGATCGACTCGAGGCACCGGCGCGTGTAGGCCCAGTTGCCGTAGATCGGGATCACCACCGAGACGATCGGCTCGTCGCTGGTGGTGACGGCGACCGGCCCCGGCACGTCCTCGGCGGGGACGACCGGACCCGGCTGCCTGCCGAGCGCGGTCTCGTAGGCGTCGCGGCGGCGGGTGCCGCGAGGGGCGAGCTTCTCGACGGCGGAGCGGTAACGGCCGAGCAGCTTCTGGGCGAGCTCCGAGTGCTCGGCGGAGAGCCTGGCGTTCTCCCCCGCGAGGTGGTTGACGGTCTGGCGCAGGGTGCCGAGGTTGTCCGACAGCCAGCTCAGCCTCGCCGCGTCGCGGGTGGCCCTGCGGCGCAGCTGGTCGCCCTCCTCGACAGCCTTGCGGTAGCACTCGTTGACGCGGCGCAGCTGGGCCAGCGCCTCGTCCCGCTCCCCTTCGAGCGTCCGCGCCCTGGCCTCGGCGTCCTCGACGGCCGCGGTGCGCTCACGCAGCCGGGCCTCCAACGTGCTCACCGAGTCGGCGAGCCCCGCGATCTCGCCTGCCCGCGCCTCGCGCACCAGGGTCAGCTTCGGGTCGACCAGCACGGACGTGTGCGGCACCTCGAACGGCCGGTTCGACGCGATGCCGACGAAGTAGGTGTGCGGGGCGCCGCGGTCCACCGACCAGTCGTCGGCGGAACGCCTGCTCAGCGTGTAGGTCTCGCTGTCGCCGCCGGACTCGCCGTCGTGGATCAGCGAACCGACGGCGACGTTCTGCTTCAGCAGCAGCACGTGCTCGAACCGCCCGCCGAGCAGCTCCCGGAACGCGCCCTCGTGCAGCTCGTGGACGTGGTACGGGTTCTCGTTGCCGTGGTCATGGGTGTAGACGTCGATGTCGGGTGTGCTGCACAGGAAGATGCCGCCGGGCGCGAGCCGGTTGGCGACCAGCTCCATCAGCCGGTCCTGGTCCAGCACGTGCTCGACGGCCTCGAAGCACGTGATGACGTCGAAGGGCTCCTCGCCCTCGCACGCGCCGGGGTCGGTGATCGAGCCGACCTCGAACCGGACGTTGCCGAGCGGGTAGCGCTGTCGGGCGTGCTCGACGGTGGTCTCGTCGATGTCGATGCCCACGACCTGCGTGGCCTTGGCGGCCATCAGCGCGCTGCCGAAGCCCTCACCGCTGGCGAGGTCGAGCACGCGCTTGCCCTCGGTGAACCGCAACGCGAAGGCGTACCGGTGGTAGTGCTCGTAGATGACCTGGAGGTCGTCGGCCCATGGCACGCACCGCTCCCCGGTCCAGTCGATGAGCCGCTCACCCCGAGGTCCCGTACCCATGCGGGGAGATTAGCGGTTCACACACTGTCCCCGGTGGCAGGTTCAGATTTCCCGCAATGTGATTCCGACCAGCACATAGGCCAGATTGCGCCGGTCGTCGCCGAGCCCGGAGTCGCTCGGGTTGACCGCCCAGTCGGCGCTCAGCGCCAGCTCGGCGGTGCGGTGGGCGGGCACTCGGACGGGGAGGCTCCGCTCGGTCAGTTCGGGCCCGACCTCGATCGAGCCCACCGGCGTTCCGTCCAGGCTCACGGTGACCTGCCCGGTGTACGGCATCCACTCCGGCACGTACGTGCGCAGCTCGATGCTCGCGACATCGGCCGTGGTCAGCACGGGAAAGCGCACGGTCCGGCCCGCCCACGCGTCGTGGAAGACGCCGTTCATCCGGCCCGCCGCCACACCGGCTCCGCGGACGAGGCCGCCGGGGTCGCTGCCCCTCGGGTCGAACGAGACGCGGCCCGCAGGGTCGAGCACCTCGGTGTTGCGGATCGACCGCGACGGGGTGCGCTCGCCATGCACGCGCAGCGGCTGCGGCGTGGGGTGGAACAGGGCCGTGAGCCGGGTCGGGGTGACGATCCCGAGGTCGATCAGGGTGTCGTCGAGCGTGCCGAGCTGGTCGATGCGAGCGCGGTGCGCGGGGTCGGCCATGTCGAAGTTGTGCCCGTAGATCCGGTCGATGAACGGGTCGATCACGTTGCCGAGCGCGAGGAAGAAGCCCGGGTGCAGGTAGTGCAGGAGCACCGGCAGCACGTCCTGCGCTCGGATGCCCTCGAAGCCGTCGACCGCGCAGTCGACGTCGGCGTAGACCTCGTCGACGGCGCCGGTGATGGCGTTGCGGCGCAGCTCGGCAGGCAGCGTCGCCCAGATCCGCTCGACGACCTCAAGGGCTTCGGGCCAGCGCCGGTGCCCGTTGCGGCCGATCATGTCGTGCACCACGAGCACGCCGTCGCGCGTGAGGCTGTCGCGGATCTGACCGTAGAGGTGTTCGAGGTCCAGCACGTGGTGCAGCACCTGGTAGCCCACCACTACGTCGTGCTGGGCGTCGGCGACCCACGAGTTGAAGTCGGCGACCACGGGCTCCACCCGGTCGGCGAGCCCGAGCGAGTCGGCGGCCTTCGCGGCGCGCTCCTGCATGTCGGTGTTGATCTCCAGCAGGCGCACGCGCACGTTGTGCACGCCCTCGTCGGCGAGCGTCCGCAACCAGCCGAGCTCCTGGTCCCCGTTGCCGCTGCCGAGCGAGAGCACCACGGCGTCCCGGTCCAGTCCGGCGGCCCTGCTCGCGATCTCGCCGGTGATCAGGTGGTCGATGCCGGACACGCCGAGCGCGTTCAGCTTGGGCAGCATGTGCCTCGCCGACCAGCGGTGCGCGGACTCCGGCAGGCTCCCGTGCAGATCGACCTGCTGCGCGAACGTCTCCCGCTCCGCGGCCAGCCGCCGCTCGTAGTCGACGCCGTGCATCACGCGTCCCTCCGCTGATCGACCCGAACCGGCCCCCAGTTCACCCGGCCCGGCGATACGATACGGCGCGTGTCCGCAGGCCCCCGATCGCACCCGCCCGTGGGCGGGGGCCTTCCACCCACGCCGGAATCGTGGCTCCCCAACGAGCACAGCCTCTACCGGCCACGGCACAGCCCACGTCAGCGCACCGCCCTGACCTGCGCGGTCGTGTTCTTCCTCGCCCCGGCGCTCGCGTTCGTGCTCGGCGTGCGGCCGCAGGCGTTCGAGAACAGGGCGCTGGCCGAGTTCCCGAGCATCACCGACGGCTGGGGTTTCTTCACCGGCCTCTCCGCGTGGGCCACCGACCACCTGCCGTTGCGCGAGGCCGGTATCGACGCGGCGAGCGGCATCAGCACCGGGGTGTTCCGCGACCCACCCGACATGGGCGGCGGAGCACGCGACACGGTGGGCGTCTCGCCGGGCAGCGAGCGGCAGGAGACGCCGCCCGACCTGTTCCCCGACGTGATCTCGGGCACCGACAACTGGCTCTACCTCGGCGAGGACGTGAAGGCCAGGTGCTATCCGGCGCGCGACGTGAACGGCGTCGTGACGCAGCTGAACAAGCTTCGCGAGGCCGTCGAGGCGTCGGGTCGGGAGTTCGAGCTGGTGATCGCGCCCGACAAGACGACGGTCATGCCGCAGCACCTGCCGGAGAGCTACCTCGGAAAGGAGTGCGCGCAGCAGCGGGCGGCCGAGTTCTGGCGCCGGGTGCCCGCCGAGGCCGGGGCCATCGACCTGCGCCCCGCCTTGCGCGACACCGAGCGGCAGACCGGGGAACCGCTGTACGACGCGATCGACAGCCACTGGAACTTCGCGGGCGGGCTGACCATGACCTACGCGCTGGCCGAGCGGATCGCGCCGGGCAGCACCGCGACGTGGCAGGTGGGGCCGGACGGCACGCAGGAGTGGCCTGCCGACCTGCCCCGGATGCTCGGCAGGCAGGAGCAACGTCAGCTCACCCGCTACACGCTCGCGCCCGACGGCGGCGAGGACCGGACGCGCTACCTCGCGAGCGACTTCCGCACCATGCTCGAGGTCGAACAGCGAGGCGACGCGGTGGAAGGCACGATCGAGGACAAGGTCGGCGTGATCGCCGACTCCTACACCCAGTTCGCCACGCCGTTCCTCACGGCCGCCGTTCGCGACCTCTCCGTCGTGCACGCCGAGACCGTCGCGGAGGCCTCGGTCGACCAGATCGCCGAGCTGCTCGCCGATCGCGACGTGGTGGTGGTCGAGTTCGTGGAACGGATCGTCACCGGCGGCGCGAGCGCGCTGCTGCACGACGACGCGATCCACCGGCTCGGCGCCGCGCTCGCGGCCAATCCCAGGTAACAACCAGGTGACAGCCATGATCGGGGTGCGGTCGCGGGCGGTGCCGGACCCGACGGCACAGTAGGTTACGTCTGGGTGGTCGCCACCGTGCGCCCCCGACACGAGGTGCACAATGTCCTCGGTTTTTCGTCGTCGATGTTCGCTGGAGCTGACGCGAGCATGCACAGAACTGTCCCGAAGGGGGGCCGGGGGTGACCTGGCAGGAAGAGCTACGCAAGCTGGACGAGAGTCTCGCGTCCGGCAGCCTGTCCGCGGACGAGTACAGAACCCGCCGGGACCAGATCCTGTCGTCGGCGGTGACCTCGACGGAGCAGCAGCCGCAGGGCGACCAGGGCGGCAACGCCGACTCGACGCAGATCATCGAGCCGCTGTCACCTCCGCAGGGCACCCCCCAGCAGCCCGCTCAGCCGGTACAGCCCCAGCAAGCGCAGCAGCCGGAAGCCACGCAGGCCGTACCGCCCTCGGCCGCCGGTGGCGAGCGCACGCAGGTCGTGCCCAACTGGCAGTCGCAGCAGCCCCGGCCGCCGCAGGCCTCGCCGCCGGCGGGCTTCCCCCAGCCGCAGCAGCAGTACCAGCAGCCCGCCTCCCCTCCCGCCGGGTTCGCCGGTCCTCAGCAGCAGTACCAGCAGCAGCCGTGGAACGCCGCGCAGGAGGACGCCACGCCGCCGTGGGGTGGCGGTGACTTCCCGCCGATCGCGCCGCAGGGCAGCTCCGAGTGGGGCGTGAGCCAGGGCCCCGAGTCCTTCGAGTCCGAGTCGAAGTCGGGCGCGGGCCGCAAGGTGCTGTTCTCCGTGCTCGGTGTGGTGCTGCTCGCGGGTATCGGCTTCGCCGTGTGGGCGCTGTTCATCAACGGCGGCAACGACAACCCCCAGGCGCAGAACCCACCCGCCAACTCGCAGTCGCAGGCCCCGCCGCAGCCAACCAGCTCGGCGCTGCCGGAGCCGCCCGCTCCGAAGGCCGTGCCCGCCGACAACGAGTCGGCGATCATAGACCCGCCCGGCCAGGAGCGCAACGGCGGTGGGGCGTTCAACCTGGAGCAGCTGAGGACCAACCAGATGCTGCCGGAGTCGATGGTCCAGGCGCTCGACGACGCCGGGATGACCGACGGCCTGCTCAAGACCACGCGCGACGGCGACGCCACGATCGGCATCTACGCGATCGAGGTGTCCAACGAGGACGCCGCGGCCGCGGCCGCGGAGGAGTACGGCGTCATCCAGCAGGAAGGCGGCATCCCGGAGGTCCGGGAGCTGTCGATGCAGGGTGTTCCGGTGTTCGGGGCGGGCAACGCCAGCTCCGACAGCGTCTACCGCGCGGTGTACGTGCTCTACAAGCGCGTGGTGATCATCGACGTGACCGGTCCGAACCGCGACCAGCTCGAGCCGGTGTTCACCGACCTGCTCGACGAGCAGATCAACCACGCGCCGCCCAGCACCACCGGCGACTGACTCTCATACCGCCGAACGGGTGAGGTTGGCCAACACGGCCAACCTCATCCCACGGTCACGCGCCCTCTGAGCGGAGCATCGGGCCCCGGAGAGAGGAGGCGTGATGTGGCTGCAGATATCCCTCGTCGCCGTGATCGCCGCGGTTTTCCTGGTCAGGGTGACGCGCGAGGTCATGCGATCCCGCCGCTCGGCTGACTGACCCCCGACCGACGCCCCCTGGCCTGCCGCCCGCCGCAGTGAAGGCCACCTTCACTGCGTTGATCGAACACAGCGACGCGGAGCGCCTCCGTTTGGGTGGTGGGGGGAGACGGGCGGGCGCAGGCAAGGTGGCCTTCACTGCGTTGAACGCAGGCAAGGTGGCCTTCACTGCGTTGAACGCAGGCATGGTGGCCTTCACTGCGGTCAGCTAGCGGCGCCGGGCTTGACCAGGCCCGACTCGTACGCGAGCACGACCAGCTGCGCGCGGTCCCTCGCGGCGAGCTTGGTCATGATGCGGCTGACGTGTGTGCGCGCGGTGGCCGTGGAGATGAACAGCTCGCCCGCGATCTCGTCGTTGGTCAGCCCGCCCGCGACGAGCGCAAGCACCTCGCGCTCGCGGTCGGTGATCTGCTGGATGGCGGCGGGGTCGATCCTGCGGTTCTCCGGCCTGCCGACGAACTCGGAGATGAGCCTGCGCGTGACGGTGGGCGCCAGCAGGGCCTCCCCCGCGGCCACCACGCGCAGCGCCCGCAGCAACTCCACGGGGTCGGTGTCCTTCAGCAGGAACCCGCTCGCCCCGCCCCGCAGGGCGTCGTAGACGTACGAGTCCACGTCGAACGTGGTCAGCACCAGCACCTTCACGTCGGCGAGCTCGGGATCCTCCGCGATCCGCCTGGTCGCCTCCAGCCCGTCGACGCCGGGCATCCGCACGTCCATCACCACGACGTCGGGCTTGTGCTCGCGCGCGAGGGCGACGGCCTCCTCGCCGTCGGAGGCCTCGCCGCACACCTCGAACCCGTCCTCGGTGTCCAGCAGCACGCGGAAACCGGCGCGCACGAGCACCTGGTCGTCGGCGAGCACCACCCTGATCGTCATGTCCGCTCCTCGATCGGTATCACGGCCCTGACCTCGAACCCGCCGTCGACCGGGCCCGCGTCGGCGGTGCCGCCCAGCGCCTCGGCCCGTTCCCGCATGCCGCGCAGCCCGTTCCCGACCTTCGGGCTGGCCGCGCCCGAGCCGTCGTCCCGCACGCTCAGCCGCAGACTGCCGTTCGCCCGCGACAGCCGCACCTCCACGAGCCTGGCCTGGTTGGCGTGGCGCACGACGTTGGTGAGCGACTCCTGGAGGATCCGGTACGCCGCGGCGTCGACGGGCGCGGGCAGCTCCCCGGCGTGGCCGCGCAGCCGTACCACGAGCCCCGCGGTCCTGGCGTGGTCGAGCAGCTCGTCGAGTTGCCGCAGGCTCGGCGCGGGCGCCCGGTTCTCGCCGGTGCGCAGCACGGCCAGTGTGGCCCGCAGGTCGGTGAGCGCCGACGCGCTGGCCTCCTTGATGTTGCGCAGGGCCTCCTTGGCCTGCTCCGGTTTGCGGTCGGCGACGTGTGCGGCGACCCCGGCCTGCACGTTGATCATGGCGAGGCTGTGGGCGACCACGTCGTGCACCTCGCGGGCGATGCGCAGCCGCTCCTGCTCGGCGAGCCGTTCGCGGCGCTCGGTCTCCTGCTCTCTGGCCGCGGCGAGCGCTGTACCACGGTTGCGCACGGCGGTGCCGATGCCGATCACGGCCGCGACGCCCGCGACGAGGCCCGCGGCCCTCGCGTCGGGCAGCCAGCCGAGCCCGGCGGCCACGAAGAACACGTACCCTGCCACGACCAGCACGGCACCGGCGATGCTCGCGACGAGGGGACCGCGCACCAGCGCGACCGTGTAGAGCGCCAGCGCGGGCAGCAGGATCGCGGGCCCCCCGGGATAGCCACTCCAGTAGTACGCGAGCGCGCACGCGATCGACACGGCGAACACGGAGACCGGGAACCGCTTGCGCGCCAGCAGCGGCAGCGCCGCACCGCACAACAGGCCGTAGCCCAGCACGTCGAGGTGCTGGGCATGCGGCTGCTGCGTGGCGGCGATGGTGGTGATGCCCAGGACGAAGGCGGTGAGGGCCAGCGGGCCGATCACGTCGGTGAGGAGCTTCCTGGGCGGGAACACGCGTTGAAGCTACCCCTGAGCGGCGGCTTCGCGCGTCGGCTGGAAAGCGCGTTCCGGCGCTACGCCCCGTGCGGTAGCCAGGAGGCCGAGGGCGAGCAGGACGCCGCCGAGCGCCTGGACGCCCGCCAGCACCAGATGCGCTGAGTCCGTGTCCCCGGCCATGGCGACCGCCGTGACCACCGCCCAGAACCCTCCCGCGAACATAGTGGCCGAACCGGTCCAGGCCAGCACGAGGCGACCACGCAGCCGCCTACCCGCCAGCGTGAGCACCGCGACGGCGGCCGCGATGGCGAGCACACCACGTACGCCGTCGACGAACCGAGTGGCGAGCTGGGCACCGTCCTCGGGCACGAACGCCCACCACAGACGGGCCAGTCCGGTGCCGATGGCGAGCACCGCTCCCGCACCGGCCACGATTCCGACTGGTCCGTGCGGGACGGCGCCGGTGAACACGTGCGGCCAGCGGGTCCGCGCGTACAGCACGAACGCGGCGAGCAACGTGAAGCCCTGCCAGGCGAAGCTGCCGTAGACCATGGGCGTCACCCAGGTCGCCAACTCGGCCCCGTCGCCGGGGTCCATCGCCAGGTCCAGGCCGATCACGGGGCTCGACAACGCGATGGGGGCGAGCAATCCGGTGCCGACCCAGATCGGGAACAGCACGAGCCAGGCGGGCAGGCGCTGGCCCCAGTCGTAGGTGAACGCGAGCACCACGAGGACCGCGACGAGGTCCATGAACGCGGTGAAGGCATTGCCGGCGATCACCACCGGCTCCTTCAGGAACGTGGGGTCGGTGGCGCCGAGCGTGCCCCCGGCGACCCAGACGATCTTGAGCAGGAGGTAAGGGAGGACGCCCGCGATCGCGACGTAACAGAGGATGAGCCGTGCCTTGGTCATGCCATCAGCGTCGTCGCCCGCGCGGTCCGGCGGTTCCCGCTCAGGACTTGCTGAGCTCCCTCTCAGGAGTGAGCTCCACGGGGACCCCGGAGAGGGCGGCGGTGCCCGTCAGCGCGTCTACCAAACGTTCGTCGGTGACGTCGTTCGCGCTGACCCCGGCGTGCGCGGCGGCCACGCCGAGGCGCACGCCGTCGCGGTGATGTCCCCAGCCGTGGGGCAGGCTCACCACGCCCGGCATGATCGCGTCGGTGACCTCCACCGGCACCGCGATGGTCCCGCTCGCCGACGAGAGCAGCGCCCGGTCACCGTCGTCGAGTCCGCGCTCGCGCGCGTCGTCTGGGTGAACGAGCAGGGTACAGCGGGGTTTGCCCTTCACCAGCCGTTCGCTGTTGTGCATCCACGAGTTGTTGCTGCGCAACTGCCTCCTGCCGATCAGCACCAGCCCGGTGCGCTCGCGCTCAAGCAGGCCGCGCAGGCGGGGCACGTCGTCCAGGTAGGACTTCGGGGCCAGGTGGACCTTCCGGCCGCGTGTGGCGAGCCTGCCGGGCAGCCTGCGTTCCAGCGGACCGAGGTCGACACCGTGCGGCTCACGTTTGAGCTTCCACAACGACAGTCCCTTGTGGAGCTTGCGCAGGCCGTGCGGGCCCGCGAGCAGACCGGCCTCGAGCACGGCCTCCGGGCCGAGTCCGCCGAGCAGCCGTGCGGGCGCGCCGCCGCCGAGCACGCGGGTGGCCAGCTCCAGCACGATCTCCCAGTCGTGCCGCTGGTCGGGCCCTCGCCGGAACACCGGCGGCGAGTACTTCGCGACGTTGCGCACCGAGTAGTTCGCCAGCGCCAGCTCGTAGTGCGAACGTTCCAAGTGGACGGTGGGCGGCAGGATCACGTCCGCGTGGCGGGTGGTCTCGTTGAGGTAGGGGTCGATCGAGACCATGAAGTCGAGGCCGTCGAGCGCCCGCTCCAGCCGCGCACCGTTCGGAGTGGACAGCACGGGGTTGCCCGCCGAGGTGATGAGCCCCCGGATCCGTCCTTCTCCCGGCGTCTCGATCTCCTCGGCGAGCGCGGCGACCGGCAGCTCTCCGCCGAACTCCGGCAGCCCGCGCACGCGGCTGCGGTAGGTGCCGAAGCTCCCCCGGTGACCGGTGAGCGCCGCGAGCGGCAGAACGTCCACCGCCGGCGTGGTGAACATGGCGCCGCCCGGCTCGTCGAGGTGCCCGGTGAGCGCGTTGACCACCACCACGAGCCACGCGGCGAGCCCGCCGAACTCCTGTGTGCACACGCCGACCCGGCCGTACAGGACGGCCCTCGGTGTCTCGGCCAGCTCACGTGCCAGCGCCCGCACCCGCTCGGCAGGCACGCCCGTGACCGGCTCGGTGCGCTCGGCTGGGAACCCGCGGGCGACCTCTCGCAGGATGTCGACGCCGACCAGGTGCGGCGTGAGCCTGCCCGTGCACACCAGGTTCTCGGCGAACAGCACCTCGATGAGCGAGAGCAACAGCAGCGCATCGGTGCCGGGCCGGATGAACAGGTGCTCGTCGGCGAGACCCGCTGTCTCGGTGCGACGCGGGTCGATCACCACGACCCTGCGGACGGCCTTGAGCCGCGCGCGCACGTTCGGCGCGGTCATGATGCTGCCGTTGGACACCGCCGGGTTGCCGCCGAGGCACACGAACAGGTCCGTGCGGTCGATGTCCGGCACCGGCATCAGCAGCTGGTGACCGAACATCTCCAGCGCGGCGAGCATGTGCGGCAGCTGGTCCACCGAGGTCGCCGAGTACAGGTTGCGGGTGCCGAGCGCGCGGAAGAACGGCAGGCCGTAGGTGAGCAGGCCGAAGTTGTGGGCACTGGGATTGCCCTGGTAGACGGCGAGCGCGTCCTTGCCGTGCCGCTCGCGGACCTCGCGCAGCCCCGCGGCGACCAGCTCGAACGCGGCGGGCCAGCTCGTCTCCACCCACTCGTCCCCGAACCGCACGAGCGGGGTGCGCAGCCGGTCCGGGTCGTGGTGGACGTCGGCGAGCGCGGTGGCCTTGGGGCAGATGTAGCCCCTGGACAGCGGATCGGCCTCGTCACCTCTGATGTCGGTGACCCGGTCGCGCTCGACCGTCACCGTGATACCGCAGGTGGCCTCACAGAGCGTGCAGCTGTGGCGATGGGTCGTGGCCATGCGATCGAGACTAGCGGCGCGGTGCGCCTCCGCTCGGGACGAAAAAGTCGGCGGGAAGGCGTCGGAGTGGTGGCCCGCCGAACGACGATAGGGGTGTGACGGAACCACGGATACGGCCCGATCCGGCGTTCGCGCTGCTCAGCATGTACGAGGACGTGCTGCCGGAGGTGTACGGCTACCTGTTGTCCCGTTGCGGGAACCGGACGCTCGCCGAGGAGCTGACGTCGGAGACGTTCCTCGGCGCGGTGAGCGCGTGCCGCAGGCCGGGCGCACCGCCGGTGAGCAAGGGATGGCTCATCGGCATCGCCCGGCACAAGCTCGCCGATCACTGGCGCGCGCAGGAGCGGGAGGACCGCAAGCTCCGGCTCGTCCACGACGCCGGGGACGAGCGCGTCGATCCGTGGGAAGCCGAGCTCGACGCGCTGCGGGCCCGGCAGGTGCTCGCGCGGCTGCGACCGCAGCACCGGGCCGCGCTGACTCTGCGCTACCTCGACGGGCTCAGCGTTCCCGAGGTCGCCGAGCACCTGGCGCGCACGGTGCACGCCACGGAGGCACTACTGGTGAGGGCCCGGACCGCGTTCCGACGCCACTACGAGGGGAAGGAGGGTAGCGATGACTGACGCGTTCGATGCCCTCTTCCGCCCGCACCAGCCCATCGAACCGGACCCCGGCTTCGCCGCCGAGCTGCGCGAGGCGCTGCGGGCCGCGGTACTGCAGGAAGGAAGGGACGACGACATGACCACCGCAGAGGCACCCGCGCGGGCCGAGACGCACGCGCTGACCCCCTATCTCGCCGTGACCGATGCGCGCGCGGCGCTGGACTTCTACGTCGAGGTGTTCGGCGCGAGCCGCCGCGCGGAGCCGATCGTGATGCCGGACGGCAAGGTCGGCCACGCCGAGGTCGCGATCGGCGACTCGGTGCTGATGCTCGCCGAGGAGTTCCCCGAGATCGGCCACACCGTCGCCACGTCGGGCGGGGCGTCGATCCGGGTCGAGGTCCAAGACGTCGCCGCCGCCGTAGAGCGCGCGGTGGAGCTGGGCGCCGAGCGGCTCGGCGAGGTGGAGGACCGCGGGCACGGTCTGAACGGCCGGATCCGCGACCCGTTCGGGCAGCGCTGGCTGCTCGCGCAGGCGCCGAGGCGATCGTCGGCGGGCGCACCGCGGCCCGCGCACGGCCACGCCGCGTACTTCACGTTCACCATTCCCGACGACGAACTGGCGAAGACGTTCTACGGCACGGTGCTGGGCTGGCAGTTCGGCGAGGGCTCCGTGGCCAGGGCGTGGCGCGTCGAGGGCAGCGGCCTGCCCGACTCGGGGCTGTGGGGCGGGCAGCCGTACGCGGGCTGGAAGATGATGTACGCCGTCGACGATCTCGACGCGGCCGTGGAGCGGGTGCGCACGGTCGGCGGCGAGGTGCGCGAGGTCAAGCAGGAGCCCTACGGCCGCACCGCCGACTGCGTCGACAACCAGAACGTCGAGTTCTGGCTCTGGCAGCCCTAGCCCTTCGGGGTGGCGCTCCCCAAGGCCACCTTTGTTGCGTTGAACGCAACAAAGGTGGCCTTGGGGAGCGTTTGTCAGCGGCCGACGGCGTAGCCCTGCATGCCCCTCGCGTTGGCGGCGGCGCGCAGGATGCCGGTGGCGCGGTCGCGGGACACCGCGGAGAGACGGCCGAGCGCCCACGGCCCCGCGTCCACCACGTCGTGCCCGCGCTCGCGCAGCGCCCGCAGCGCGACCTCGCCGACGCGCGACTCCGCCACGAGCTCCTTCGGTGTCCACGCCCTCGGGTAGAAGGAGCTGGGGAACGCCGTGGTGTGCCACGCGGGCGAGTCGATCGACTCCTGCAGGTTCAGTCCACCGAGGGTGTGGGCGAGCCAGAAACACAGCTGCCACTGATCCTGCTGGTCGCCGCCGGGCGTGCCGAACGCGATCACCGGCTCGCCGTCGCGCAGCGCCATCGAGGGCGACAGCGTGATCCTGGGCCGCTTGCCGGGGGCCAGCGAGTTGGGCAGGCCCTCCTCGAGCCAGAACATCTGTGCCCGCGAGTCGAGACAGAAGCCGAGCTCCGGGATGGTCGGCGACGACTGGAGCCAGCCGCCCGACGGCGTCGCGGACACCATGTTCCCGTCGGCGTCCACCACGTCGATGTGCACGGTGTCGCCGCGCACCTGCCCCTGCGGGCCCACGGTCGGCTCTCCGATCGCGCCGCCGCCCGCCGGCACGCCACACGTCTCGGCGATGATCTTCGGCAGCCTCGGGTCGGCGCCGCCGGGGCGCAGCTCGCCGCTCGCCTCGTCGCCGATGAGCGCCCTGCGCTGCTCGGCGTACTCGCGGGAGAGCAGCCACTCCAGCGGCACGTCGCCCGTATCGCCGTAATAGGCCTCCCGGTCGGCGAACGCGAGCTTCGCCGCCTCCGCGGCTAGGTGGATGGTCCGCGCGGTCGGCACACCGTCCACATAAGACAGTTCGTCGCGGAGCCCCTCCAGGATGCGCAGTTGTTGCGCGAGCACGGGGCCCTGCGTCCAGCCGCCGCACTTCACGAGGCTCCACTCGCCGAAGTCGGTGACCAGCGCGTCCTCGTAAGAAGCCTCCCAGCCCGCGAGGTCGTCGGCCGTGAGCAGGCCTGGGTGATCGCGGCCGGAGTCGTCGCGGAAAGCGGTGCGGCTGAAGGAGTCCACCGCCTCGGCGACGAAGCCGTGTGACCACGCGCGGCGCGCGGCGTCGATCTGGGCCTCGCGGCCGGACACGGCCTCGGCCTCGGCGAGCAGCCGCTGCCAGGTGCGCGCCAGCGTCGGGTTGCGGTGCAGCGAGCCGGGGGCGGGCGCCTCACCGCCGGGCAGCCACAGCTGCGCCGAGGTGGTCCAGTGGTGTGCGAAGAGCTCGGCGACGGTGTCGATGGTCTCGGTGATGCGGCCGACCACCGGCACGCCGTCCCAGGCGTACGAGATCGCGTGGCCCAGCACCTCGCGCAGGCTCTTGGTGCCGTGGTCGCGCAGCATGAGCAGCCACGCGTCCCACGCGCCGGGCACGGTCGCCGCGAGCAGCCCACTGCCGGGGATGAGGTCGAGGCCCAGGTCGGCGAAGTGCCGTGGGGTCGCCGCGGCGGGCGAGACGCCCTGTCCGCACAACACCTTGGGCGTGCGGTCGCTCGCGGTCACGAAGATCGCGGGCACCTGCCCACCCGGTCCGTTGAGGTGCGGCTCGGCAACCTGCAACACGAAGCCTGCCGCCACGGCCGCGTCGAAGGCGTTACCGCCGTCCTCGAGGACGGCCATGCCTGCGGCGGAGGCGAGCCAGTGGGTCGAGGCGACCATGCCCCGCGTACCGGCGAGCTCAGGTCTGGTGGTGAACACGTCCTGAACCCTACGGGCGGACGCTTCGTTCGCTCAACTAACGGAAGTGACGCGTGCCCCGGCTCGCGGTCGCCCGACGCCCTGCCAGCTCAGCCCGGCGTCGAGCACCGTGCGGGGTTCCAGCAGGTTACGGGTGTCCACAACGGCGTCACCGTGCATCAACTCCGCCACGTACGCCCAGTCGAGCCGGGTGAACTCTGGCCATTCGGTGAGCACGACCACAACGTCGGCACCCTTCGCCACCTGGTAGGCGTTGTCCACCACGAGCATGCCGGGCAGCTCGCCCTTCACCGCGGGGTCGTACGCCGTCACCTCGGCGCCGTGCGCGCACAGCACCGACGCGATGGACAGCGCGGGCGAGTCACGCAGGTCGTTGGTCCCGGCCTTGAACGCCAGCCCCAGCAGACCGATGCGGGCGCCCGAGAGCCTGCCACCGACCGCGCCCGCGATCTTGGCGATCACGCGGTCGCGCTGGGCGATGTTCTCCTCCACCGCCGCGTCGAGCAGCTCGAAGTCGAACCGCACCGACTCGGCGATCCTGAGCAGCGCGCTGGTGTCCTTCGGCAGGCACGAGCCGCCCCAGCCGGGCCCCGGCCGCAGGAACGACCGCCCGATGCGCCGGTCGTAGCCCATCCCGAGCGTCACCGGCTCGATGTCGGCGCCGAGCCGCTCGCACAGCTCGGCGATGGCGTTGACGTAGGAGAGCTTCATCGCGAGGAAGCAGTTGGCTGCGTACTTCACCAGCTCGGCGCTGGCGGCATCGGTGACCACAGCGGGCGCGCCGAGGTCGGCGTAGAGATCGGCGACCCAGTCGGCGGCGCCAGGTGTGTCGGAGCCCACGACGATCCGGTCGGGGCCGAGGAAGTCGGACACCGCGGTGCCCTCGCGGAGGAACTCCGGGTTGGAGACCACCGGCAGGTCCGGCCTGCCGGTCAGCTCCTGGATCCGGCGGGCGGTGCCGACGGGCACGGTCGACTTGGTGATCAGTGCGCACCCGCTGGGCAGCACGTCGGCGATCTCGGCCACCACCTGCTCCACCGCCCGCAGGTCCGCCGCGCCGCCCGCGCCCATCGGCGTCGGCACGCACAGGAAGACCCCGTCGGCGTCGCGCACGGCCTCTCTGGCGCCGACGACGAAGGACAGGTTGCCGCTGGTGAGACCGCGGGCGACCAGCTCGGCCAGGCCCGGCTCCATGATGTCGACCCTGCCCGCGGCGAGCCTGGCGACCTTCGATTCGTCCACATCGGCGCAGGTCACCAGGTGACCCAGACTGGCAAGGCACGCACCGGTGGTGAGTCCGACGTAGCCGGTGCCCACCACCACGATTCGAGCTGCGCTCATATACCGACGGTCACACCCGCAGTTGACCTGCGAGCGAACACGGGGGGAACCAGCAGGCGGCCATTCGTCAACGAATGGCCTCGGGACCCATCACGCGAACGAGCGTTAACCTGGTGCCGGATTCAGCAGGGTGAGAAAGGAAGACCATGCAGATCACCGACACCGCGGCCATCGTCACGGGTGGCGCCTCCGGCCTCGGCGGCGCCACGGCACGGGCACTCGCAGAGCAGGGCGCGCGCGTCTTCGCGCTCGACCTCGCCGCCGCGATCGAGAAGGCCGAGCAGGTCGACGGCGTCACGTACGTCGAGGCCGACGTGACCGACCCCGAGCAGGTGCGCGCCGCGGTAGAACAGGCGGCGGGCTCAGGCGTTCCGCTGCGCACCGTCGTGAACTGCGCCGGCATCGGCCCCTCCGCGCGCATCCTGTCGAAGAAGGGCCCGCACGACCTCAACCTGTTCCGCAAGGTCGTCGAGGTCAATCTCATCGGCACGTTCAACGTCGTCACCGTCGCCGCCGAAGCGATGGCCAAGACCGAGCAGCTGGCCGACGACCAGCGCGGCGTCATCATCAACACGGCGTCGGTCGCCGCCTACGACGGGCAGATCGGCCAGATCGCCTACTCGGCCTCCAAGGGCGGCGTCGTCGGCATGACCCTGCCCGCCGCGCGCGACCTCGCCTCGCACGGCATCCGCGTGATGACGATCGCACCCGGCATCATCGACACCCCGATGCTGGCGACGGTGAGCGACGAGTTCCGCGCGGGTCTCGCCGCGGGCGTGCCGTTCCCGAAGCGGCTCGGCCGTCCCGACGAGTACGCGCAGCTGGCGCTCTACATCGTCCAGCACGACTACCTGAACGGTGAGGTGATCCGGCTGGACGGTTCGCTGCGGATGGCGCCGCGCTAGACGGCCTACAGGTCTCCCATGAAGGGGACGTCCCGCATGGCCGGGCCGGTCATCCACTCGCGGAGGGTGTGGGTGGCCAGCACGTCGTCCTCGTTGTAGCGCAGCAGCCGTTCACGCTGGGCGGGATCGGGAACCCCGCCGTCCATGCCCACCGCGTCGCGGTACCAGCGCATCGACGCCTCGCCGCCGGCTTCCGGGTCCCGCCACCGGAAGCCGGCGACGGGTGCGACGACCTTGAGTCCCTTGCCGTGTGAGCACAGGAACTGGTCGGAGACGCTGCGGAAGAGGTCCACCCACTCCTCGGAGTCCACGAAGGACCGCAGCTCGTCCTTCGACGGAACGCCTGCCATGCCCGCGAAACGCTCGACCGACGCGAACAGCCAGCGGTTCTCGGCGAGCGCGTTGTAGCAGTAGGCGCGGAAGCTCAGCCCCGCGGCAGCCGTTCGCGCACGCACGTCGGACAGCCACGTCCAGAACTCCGCGAACGAGCGCGCCTCGTCCACAGTGGGCAGTGGCTCCCACGTCGCGAAGGCGCGGTAGCCCGGTTCCACGCCGATGTCGGCGCCGCTGAGCAGGCAACCCCACAGGTACGCGCCGGAGTCGCCGAAGCTCTCCATGTCGATGTCCACCTCGACGTCGGCGCGTGGCACGGTGACGTCGGCGACGCGGCGCACCACTGTCAGGTCGGCCAGCCAGGCCCGCGCGAGCGCGACCGCGTCGACGAACGTGGTGCCCGTCCACTGGATCGGCGACTCGTCGGCCACGTCCAGGGCGGCGAGCTTGTCGACCGTGCCGACGCCTGCCTTGCGCAGCTCCACCGCGTCCTCGCCGCGCACCACGAGGCTCACGTCCCTGATCCGCGTGAGATCCGCCTCGCACACCGGCCACCACGGACAGCGGCGGCACTCCAGGACCCGCGACGGCTCGGCGAGGGCTTCCCGGCGCTCGGCGGCGGCGCGGGCGACGGCGAGCCGGTCGGCGAAGCGATCGTCGTACTCCTCCAGTGTGCTGCGGCCGCCCGGCCACGTCGGTGCGCCGAGGTCGTGCCACACCACCACGTCGGCGTCGAGCCCGATGACCCCGCCGAGCGCCCTGCCGCCCTCGGCGTGGCCCGCGGCCTCCAGCAGGCGCCGGAGGTGGGCGAGGCGGAGCTGGTCACGTGGGTGCGAACGGAGCTTGCGCTCCGGGTCGGTGCGCGCGTTGTCCGGGTCGAGGTCGGTCATCGGCGCCGTGCGCGCGCCCTCGCCGGGGTCGGTGATGCGGTGCCGCACCACCAGGACCGGCACGTAACCCCCGGCCGTGCGCACGAGCAGCTCGACACCGCCGCGCCTGCCGCCCTCGGTGTCGACCGGCAGCAGCCCACCCCAGACGAACGGGACGCGCTCCTCCAGCGCCGTCATCGTCAGGCCCACCCGATCGGATGGCGGCAGGTCGGGCGGAACCACCGTCCACGGCGCGCCGGTGGCCGCGCGCAACCGCTCCGCGATCTCGGCGCGGTGAGCCCTCGCGTCGGCGATCCGCTGCTCAGCGGCCGGATCCGGCGGGGCGAGCGGGACGTCGCGCAAGCTCGGATCATTGTCGAGGTGCACGCGCCGACGGCAGCGGGTCACCACTCCCGCGTCCAGCAGCACCTCGTTTGCCATACGCTCACTGTATGAGAGGGCACCGACACTCCCGAGACAAGGCCGCCGAGCCCGCCGGAAACGTCGAGCACGAGTCCGCACTGACGCCGAAGAAGGCCAAGAACGCCGTGCGCGTGGCCAAGGTGATCATCCCCGCCGCGGTGCCGGTGGTGGCCCCGCTCGCCGTCCGGGCGGCCGGTGCCGCGAGAGACGCCTACGACCGCTACCAGGCGCGTCGCATGGGAATCAGCGTCGAGCAGCTCAGCGAGTACACCGGCCGGGGTGGCGCGCTGCTCGCCCGCATCGCGGGCGCCGCAGACGGGCTCACCGAGCTGCGCCGCTCCCCCAAGGTCACCGACGACGACCTGACCTTCGCCGAGCGCGGCCAGTCGACCCTCGAACAGCTCGCCGCGTCGGTGCGGGCCGCCGAGCGGATGCCCGCCGCACGCCGCAAGGCCGCCCACCGGGCCGTCGCCGCGGAGCTGGAACACATCGAGTCCCAGCTCCTCCACCGCCTCGGCATCTAGCCCAACATGCAGTGAAGGCCACCTTCACTGCGCCCACCCGTCTCCCCCCACCGCCCAAGAGGAGACGCTGCGCGCCACTGCGTCAATTCCACGCAGTGATGGTGGCCTTCACTGCAGTCGGCAAGTGGGCTAGAAGGGGCGGTCGCCCGCGATGGCGACCCGCTCGGCGACGCGTGGGTGCGGCGCGTAGTCGTTCACCGCGTAGTGCTGGGTGGCGCGGTTGTCCCAGAAGGCCACCGCGTTCTCGGTCCAGCGGAACCGCACCTGGTACTCCGGCACGTGCGCCTGCGTGAAGAGGTAGTGCAGCAGGCGGTCGCTCTCGTCCCGGTCCATCCCCACGATGTGGGTGGTGAAGGACTGATTGACGAACAGCGTGCGCCTGCCCGTCTCCGGGTGCCTGCGCACAACCGGGTGCTCGACCGGCGGGAACTGCTCCTGCCAGCGCGCGAGCACCTCTGGGTCGGAGAACCGGTCGAAGCCGGGCAGGTAGTCGTGCACCGCCTTGAGGCCGTCGATGCGGGCCTTCACGTCCTCGGGCAGGTTGTCGTACGCCGCCGCCATGTCGGCCCACATCGTGTCACCGCCAACCGGCGGCACGGTCACGAGCCGGAGCACCGAGCCCAGCGCCGGGTTGGGCCGGAACGTGACGTCGGTGTGCCAGATGTTCTCGAAGCCCGGCATCGAGGCGCTGCGCTCGAACCGCGTGACCTCGTCGGTGTCGCCCGCCGGGATGAACGGGTTGGTCTCCAGCGGGCCCCAGTTGCGGGCGAACGCGCGCTGCTGCGCGGGCGTGATGTCCTGGTCGCGGAAGAACAGCACCTTCCACTCCAGCAGCGCGCGGTTGAGCTCCTCCCGCAGTTCGGGCGTCAGCGGCTCACCGAGGTCCACACCATCGATCTCGGCGCCGATGACGCGCCCGAGCGGACGCACCCCGAACAGCTCGTATGGCCTGGGCTCGACGCCCTCGGGCAGCCGGTTCAGCACCCGAGGGCCTTCGAGAATCCCGCCGGCGGGCACTCGTGCTTCGCGCAGGGCAGAGCGATCAGACAATTCCAGAGTCATGCGAATTTATTCCTTACTGTCAAAAACAAATGGGATCCGGAATGGCCTCAGCACGGCGGCGAGCCGAGGCGGCCGCGCCGCAGCAGCAGGGCACAGATTCCGGAGTGCTCCCAGACAGCAGGCATGTCGCCATGATTCCAGAGATCGCTCAGTTGATGAAGCCCTTCTCGATCATCCAGTCGCGGGCGACCTTCGCCGGGTCCTCCCCGTCCACGTCGACCCGCTTGTTGAGCTCGATGATCTCGTCGTTGTTCAGCGCCTCGGTGACCGGCGCCATCACGTCCGCGATCTGCGGGTACTGGTCGAGGAACTCCTTGCGCAACGTGACGGACGCGTTGTACTGCGGGAAGAACTTCTTGTCGTCCTGCAGCACCCGCAGGTTCAGCCCCGCGATCCGGCCGTCGGTGGTGAAGACCTCACCGAACTTGCACGTGCCGCCCGCGATGGCGCTGTAGATCGCCCCGGTGCCGAACGTCTTCGTGGTCGTGACGTCGAAGCCGTACGTCTTCTGCACGCCGGGCATGCCGTCGGGCCTGCTCGCGAACTCCGTCTCCACGCAGAAGACGCCCTCCTGCGGGTTCTCCTTCAGGAAGTTCGTCATGTCCGTCGTGGTCTTCAGGTTGTGCTTCTGCGCGAAGGCCTCGGTGGTCGCGAAGGCGTAGGTGTTGTTGACCTCCGAGTACGGCAGCCACACGATGCCGTTCTGCTCCAGGTCGGCCTTGCGCACCGCCTCGTACTGCGCGTCCTCCTCCGGCAACGGCTTGTCGTAGCCGAGGTAGGAGAGCCAGCCCGTGCCCGTGTACTCCCACTGCAGGTCGATCTGCCCGTCGATGAGGGCGTACCGGGAGCTGTTGGAGCCGTTGATGTTCGTCAGGTCGATGGCGTTGGCCCCTGCCGCCTCCAGCGCGAGCTCGGCGATGTAGCCGAGGATGATCTGCTCGGTGAAGTCCTTGGACCCCACTGTGACGTCGACGCCCTCCAGCTCCGGCACCGGCCGGATGGAGCCCGGCTGCACGTCGAACGGCAGCGCGGCGTTGACGGTGAGCCCGCACGCCGAGGTGGTGGCCATCAGCAGCGCGGCACCGAGGACCGCGCGCAGCTTGCGCCTCATGTCAGTCCCTTCGGTCCCAGGTACTCCTCCAACAGGGCGCCGACCCAGTCGACCAGCAGCGCAAGGCCGACCGCGAGCACCGCGCCGACGACGAGCACCGAGACCCGGTTGAGCTTGTAGCCGGTGTCGACGAGCTCGCCGAGCCCGCCGCCGTTGACGAAGAACGCCAGTGTGGCCGTGCCGACGGCGAGCACCAGCGACGTCCGCAGACCGGCGAGGATCAGCGGGACCGCCAGCGGCACCTCGATGCGGAACAGCACCCCGGAGGACGACATGCCGATGCCCTTGCCGGCGTCGACGAGCGCGGGGTCCACCGACTGGATGCCGACGATGGTGTTGCGCAGCACCGGAAGCAGCGAGTAGAAGGCGATCGGCAGCGCGGCGGCCCAAAGGCCGTCCCACTCCGTCCACAGGAAGAACAGCACCAGCACACCGAGCGCGGGCGCGGCCTGCCCGATGTTGGCGATGGCGATGAAGAGCGGCGCGACGGGCCTGGCCCACGACCGCGTGAGCACCATGCCGAGCGGCACGCCGATGCCGACGACGATCGCGGCGACGACGAGCGTGATCAGCACGTGCTCCCACGTCTTGTCGAGCAGCACGCCCGCCTGGATCGACTCGGCCTCGATGCTGTCGTTGGAGCGCGTGAACGCCCACACCAGCACGAGGCCGACGATCACCACGACCGCTACGGGCTGCGCGAACAGCCGCACCCGATCGGCCCGGCGCGAGCCGGACTCGGTGGAGAAGCCCTGGATCTCGGTGGTACTGCTCACGAGGCCGCGCTCCCGGCGTCGTGCTCCTCGCGCAGCTGCTGGATGGTGTCGGTCACCGTCGTGATGTCGATGGTGCCGACGTATTCACCGCGCGAGCCCGTGACCACCGCGTTGCCGCCCTCGGACAGGATCGCCTCGAGCGCGTCCTGCAACGTGGACTGGGTGCTCACCATGTCGCCGACCGGCCTGCCGACGCTCGCCAGCGTGCTCGCCGTCGACAGGTCGCGAACGTGCACCCAGCGCTGCGGGCGTTTCCGCGCGTCGAGCACCAGCGCGTAGGTCTTGCCCTTCTCGGTCATCTGCCTGCGCAGGTCCGACGGCGAGCTGTCCGGCGCGACGACCGTGAGCGCGTCGTCGTGGTAGTCGACGTCACGCACGCGCAGCAGCGTGAGCTGCTTGAGCGAGGCGCCTGCCCCTACGAAACCGGCCACCATGTCGTTGGCCGGGTTGGCGAGGATCGCCTCGGGGGTGTCGTACTGCTGGATCGTCGACTGGTCACCGAGGACGGCGATCTTGTCGCCGAGCTTCACGGCCTCGTCGAAGTCGTGGGTGACGAACACGATCGTCTTGCGCAGCTCCAGCTGCAGGCGCAGCAACTCGTCCTGCAGGTTGCCGCGCGTGATGGGGTCGACCGCGCCGAACGGCTCGTCCATCAGCAGCACCGGCGGGTCGGCCGCGAGCGCCCTCGCCACACCGACGCGCTGCTGCTGCCCACCGGAGAGCTGGCGCGGGTACCGGTCGCGGTACACGGCGGGGTCGAGTCCGACGAGGTCCATCATCTCGTCGACCCGTTCGGAGATCTGCTTCTTGTCCCAGTCGAGCAGGCCCGGCACCACCGCGATGTTCTGCGCCACGGTGAAGTGCGGGAACAGCCCCGCCTGCTGGATCGCGTAGCCCACCTTGCGGCGCAGGGCGTCGCCGTTGAGCTTGAGCGCGTCCTCCCCGCCGATGGTGATCCGGCCCGAGCTGGGCTCGATCAGGCGGTTGATCATTCGCATGGTCGTGGTCTTGCCGCAGCCCGAGGGGCCAACGAGGATCACGATCTTGCCGGCCGGGATCGTCATGGTGAAGTCCTTCACCGCGGGCTCCCGGGTGCCCGGGTAGCGCTTGGTGACGTTCTCCAGCTGGATCTCGACGCCACTGACGTTCTCAGCCACGGATACCCCTCGAGATGGTGAAGCGAGCGATGAGGAAATAGACGCCCTCGAGCAGCAGGGCGAGGATGACGACACCGAGCGTGCCCGCGAGCGCCTGGTTGGTCGCGTTGGCGCTGCCGGCCCGCGTCAGGCCGGAGAAGACCTCGCTGCCCAGGCCGGGACCCTTGGCGTATGCGGCGATCACCGCGATGCCCATCAGCATCTGAGTGGACACGCGCATCCCGGCAAGGATCGCCGGCCAGGCGAGTCGCAGCTCGACCCTCGTCAGCACGGCGGTCCGGCTCATCCCGATGCCCTTGGCGGCATCGGTAACGGCCGGGTCCACGCCGGCGAGGCCGACGATCGTGTTGCGGGTGATCGGCAGCAGCGCGTACAGCACGAGCGCGATCACGGTCGGCAGCGCACCCAGCCCGAAGACGGGGATGAGCAGGCCGAGCAGCGCGAACGACGGGATGGTGAGGATCGTGCTGGCCAGTGCTGTGGCCACGGCAGAGCCGATCGGGCTGCGGTACACCGCGACGCCGATCAGCACGCCGATGACCGCGGCGATGAGCGTGGACTGCACGACTTCGCTGACGTGCAGCCACGCTTGCAGGGACAGCCGATCCCACCGGTCGGCTACGTAGTCGAGGAGATTCACGGCCTGCGGCTCCGGAACGGACGGCGCTTCCGCTTCTCCTCATCCGTCCGCTCGGCGTGGATGGCCTCGAGCGAACGCATCATCTCGTCCTCCTTGATCATCAGCGGGTCGTGCCGGAGGTCCCGATACACCGAGATACACAGACCCAGCATCACGATCACGAACGGAACGGCGACGAGGATCGTCAGGTATTGCAGACCCGTGAGCGCGCTGTCCCCGCCGACGAGGAGCATCACGGCGGCCACCGCACCGGTGAGCACACCCCAGAAGATCACCACGTTCTTCTTCGGCTCCACGGTGCCCTTCTGCGACAGCGTGCCCATGACCACCGACGCTGCATCGGCCCCGGACACGAAGAAGATCGACACGAGGAGCATCACGACCACGGCGATCGGCACGAACCACGGCAGGTGCTGCAGCAGTTCGAACGTCGCGGCCTCCTCACCGCCTGCGCCCGCGATGTCGACGCCGTTGCGCTGCTGGTCGATCGCGGCCCCACCGAAGATCGCGAACCAGATCAGGCTGACGACGCTCGGCACCGCGATGACACCGATGATGAACTGCCTGATGGTGCGGCCACGCGAGATGCGGGCGATGAACATGCCGACGAAGGGCGTCCAGGAGATCCACCAGGCCCAGTAGAAGACGGTCCAGCCGCCGAGCCAGGTCTGCATCTCCTCGCCGCCGGTGACGCCGGAGCGGCCGGACATCTCGGCGAGTTCGCGGAAGTAGTCGCCGATCGCGTTCGGCACGAGGTTGAGGATCAGCACCGTCGGGCCGACCACCAGCACGAACAGGGCGAGCACGGCAGCCAGCACCATGTTGATGTTGGACAGCCACTGGATGCCCTTGGCGACACCGGAGACAGCGGAGGCGATGAACGCCACGGTGAGCACGGCGATGATGCCGACGAGCAGGCCCGTGCCGGGGTTGTCGATCCAGTCGACGGCGGCCATGCCACCGCCCACCTGCAGTGCGCCGAGGCCGAGCGACGCGGCGGAGCCGAACAGGGTGGCGAAGATCGCCATCACGTCGATGGCCTTGCCGAGCGGACCCTCGCTGCGCCGCTTGCCGATCAGCGGCTCGAACACGGCGCTGATCAGCTGGCTGCGGCCGCGGCGGAACGTGCTGTAGGCGATCGCGAGACCCACGACGGCGTAGATCGCCCACGGGTGGACGGTCCAGTGGAACAGCGTCGTGGCCATCGCGGTGTGCACGGCCTCGTCGGAGTTCGGCACCGCGCTGCCCGGGGGCGGGCTGGCCAGGTGCGAGACCGGCTCGTACACGCCGAAGAACATCAGCCCGATGCCCATACCGGCGCTGAACATCATGGCGATCCACGACGCCGTGCGGAACTCGGGCTTCTCCTTGTCCTGGCCGAGCTTGATCCGGCCGTAACGGCTTATGGCCAGACACACGGCGAAGACGACGAACCCGGACGCGGTGAGCACGAAGGCCCAGCCGCCGTAGGGGATCACGGCTTTGTTGAGCAGGGTGTCGGTCACCGAGGCGAGACTGCTCGGCGAGGCGATGCCCCAGCCGACGATCGCGAGGGCGAGCACCGCGGCGATGCCGAACACCGTGCGGTCGGTCTCGGCGGGTCGGTCCGCCGCGACGACTGGAGGCACGTGCTCGTCTGGGCCGGGCCCGGCGGCGACGCCGGTCTCCTCCGGTGCGTTGGCCCGGTCGCCGTCGTCCACCACCGTCCGTGCCGCCAACCTGTCTTCTTCAGACTGTTCAGACATATGCACGCGCCTCGAGGAGGCGCGGCCTCCTTTCATAGCCGTTAACCCGTTCGGGTTAACACCCTAGGCCCCTGGGGGCGTTCCACAATCACGTATGGGGCAGAACCCCGGCCGCCGATGTGGACATACCGTTGCCTATCCAGCGGAAATCAGCAACTGAGGACGCGCGGAATGTTGCGAAGTTTCGACAATCGGAATAGAGCGGCGGGTAGTGGCGTGGGCCCCGTTCCGCCCTCCAATACCCTAGGCGAGTGAGCAGATCCAGGCATTCTCGCAGCGCGTTACGGTTCGCGCGCGGCGTCCTGCTCGCGATCTCGTCGGCCGCGCTCACCACGAGTGCGCACGGTCTCGCCGATGGTGACCTGCCGCACCCCGCCACAACGGTGTTGCTGAGCGTGCTGATCGGCTGGGTGTCCACAGCGGCGGCCGACCGCACCCGTGGCCTGCCCGGCATCCTGTTCGTGCTCGGCAGCGCCCAGCTGGTGATGCACCTGGTGCTCACCGAGCTCTCCGGCCACGCGGCCAGTGGCGCGGGCATGACGCTGACCCATGCGCTCGCGACCGTTGGCACGGCGCTGCTGCTGGCCCACGCCGAGTCGATGCTGCTCGTGGCCGTCGCCACGCTGCGCCTGCTGCTGCCGAGGGTGTGGTCGCCGGCACCGGTGCCTTCCGCCACAGTGGCTCGCGCCACCGTCCGGCCCGCTGGTGGCACGCAGTTAGTCGACGTGCTGCTGCGCCGTGTCCACGGCAGGCGCGGCCCTCCGGCTCTCTCCTGAACACCTGCTTCGCCTTTCCCAGGATCCGAATTCGTTCAGGAGAGAACCCCTATATGTCGACACATCGATTCTTTCGGCGTGCGCTCGTGGCCTCGGCCACTCTCGGCGCGACCGGGCTCGCGACGGCCGGGATCGCCTCGGCGCACGTCACCGCCGACGTCTACGGCAGCCAGCCGGAGAAGGGCGGCTACGGCGCGATCGTGCTGCGCGTGCCCAACGAAGAGGCGCAGGCGGGCACGGTCAAGCTCGAGGTGACCATCCCCGCCGAGTACGCGATCAGCTCCGCCCGCACCAAACCCGTACCGGGCTGGAATGCGGAGGTCACCAAGAACGACGTGGTCAGCAAGATCACGTGGACCGCGCAGCCGGGCAACGAGATCCCGGCGGGCACCACGTCCTACCAGGAGTTCGCCTTCACGGCGGGTCCGCTGCCCGAGGACGTGGACACGCTCGTGCTGCCCGCGGCGCAGACCTACTCCGACGGCAGCGTCGCCAACTGGAACCAGGAGGCCAAGGGCGACGAGGAGCCCGAGCACCCCGCGCCCACGGTCGAGCTGGCCGAACCCTCCGGTGACGGGCACGGGCACGGCGGCAGCGCAGAGCACGCCAGTACCGAGTCCGAGGCCGCCGAGGACACCCAGGCGGCGGCGAGCACCGACACCACGGCGCGCTGGCTCGGCGGCGCCGGCCTCGCCGTCGGCGCTCTCGGCGTCGGCTTCGGCGTGGGCGCGACCCTGCGAGCGCGGAAGCAGGGCCGGTCATGAGGCGGGCACTGGTCGTCGCGGGCATCGCGGTGCTGGCGCTGTTCGGCGGCGCCGGGGCCGCGGCCGCGCACAACACGCTCATCTCGTCCGACCCGGCCGAGGGCGCGCAGGTCGAGAGCGCGCCGAGCACGATCACGCTGACCTTCGACCAGGCCGTGCAGGAGGGCGACGTCAACGAGGTCGCGGTCACCGGGCCGGACGGCGGTCAGTACGCCGAGGGCACGGTGCGGGTCGAGCGCAACGTCGTGACCGCACCGGTGCGCCCGCTCGGCCCCGCCGGTGAGTACGTGATCGGCTACCGCATCCTGTCCGCAGACGGGCACCCGGTCTCCGAGGAGATCCGGTTCACCCTCACGCAGGCGGGTCAGGGCACGGGCGGCCCGCAGCCTCCGTCCTCGGTGGCCGCGGCACCGGACACGCCGCAGACGCAGGCGAACCAGAGCGAGGCCGCCGACTCGTCGTCCGGGGTGCCGGTGTGGGTGTGGATCGTGCTCGCCGCGGCGCTCCTCGTTGCCGGGGTGACGGTCGCGCTGCGCATGGGCCGCGCACCGGAGAAGAAGTAGTCATGACCAGGGCCGAGACCACCTCGCCCGCCACGGCCGGCGTCCTGCTCGGCGTGCTCGCCTCGGCGCTCGCCGGTGTGCTCATCGGCATCGCGCTCACGGCGACCTCGCCGGTCAGCGGCATCACCGAGGTCAGCGAGGTGGTCTCGGTCGGCATCCCGATCGTGCGGGTGCTGCTCGACATCTCGGCGGTCACCGCCATCGGACTGGCCCTGCTGTCGGTGCTCGTGGGCTACGACCGGCCCAAGCTCACCGAACCGGTGCTCCGCCGCGCCCGCCCGGCCGCGGTCGCGGCGTCCCTGGCGTGGGCGGTCACCGCGCTCGTCACCCTCGTGCTGCAGACCGCCGAGTACCGGCCCGCGGCCGGCACGGTCGGCTTCGGTGACATCGCCGAATACGTCGGCGCGGTCGGGGCCGGCAAGGCGCTGCTGATCGTCGCCGTGCTCGCACTGGGGCTCATGGCGCTGAACGTGCTGGCCGTTCGCCACGGCGAGAAGGTGCCCGCCGAGGTCCGCGTGGGGCTCGGCTTGTTCGCGCTGCTGCCCCTTCCGGTCACCGGGCACGCCTCGAACTGGTCGTTCCACGACTACACGATGATCTCGATGGAGCTGCACGTCATGAGCGCCGTCGCCTGGACGGGCGGGCTCGGCGCGATGGCGACGCTGCTCGTCGGCAACCGCACGCTGCTCGCGTACGCCCTGCCCCGGTTCTCCAAGCTCGCGACGCTGTGCCTGGCGATCTCGGCGGCGACCGGGCTGTTCAACGGCCTGGTCGAGCTCAACCTCAACCCGACGATGGACCTCTGGACCGCGCTGTTCACCACGCCGTACGGCCAGCTCGTGCTGCTCAAGCTCGCGTGCACGGCAGCCATCGGCTGCTTCGGCGCGTACCTGCGCTTCCGGCTGCTGCCGAAGATCATGCGGCACCAGCGCACGGCGCTCGCGACGTGGGCGACGCTCGAGCTGATCGTGATGGGGCTCGCCTTCGGCTTCGCGGTGGTGCTGACCCGCGCGCCGGTCGCCTAGGCCGGGCGGTCTCACCTGCTGCGCCGTTCAGCCCAATTTGCTCTCTTTCGCGTATCCACACCCGCACTCTGGGCGATGATCGCGCACGGCGAAGTGTGCCTTCGGAGGAGTACGCGTGACGATCGACCGGTCCTTGCCACGGCAGCGAGGAAGCTCTGAAGCGACCGCCCCGAGAGGCACCGATTCGATCGTGCCGCGCCAGCTCAAGCGGCCACCGGCGCGGTTCACCAACCGCGCCGAGGAGCTCCAGCGCCTGCAGGACGCGCTAGCCTCGGCGGGCGGCCACACCGTGGTCCAGGTGATCAGCGGCCCCGGCGGGATCGGCAAGACGGCCCTCGCGCTGCACTGGCTCACCGAGATCGAGAACCAGTTCCCCGGCGGCGCGCTGCAGGCGAGCCTCGGCGCGTTCGACCCCACCGGTCCCGTCGCCGTCGGCGAGGTGCTCGGCCAGTTCCTGCGTGCGCTCGGCGTGCCGGGCAGCCGCGTACCCGTCGACGTCGAGGAGCAGGGCGGGCTGTACCGCACGCTCACCGCGTCGGTCCCGATGCTGGTGCTGCTCGACAACGCGGGTTCAGAGGCGCAGGTGCGGCCGCTGATCCCGGCCGCGCCCGGCAGTCTCGTCGTGGTCACCAGCAGGCGGCCGCTCGGCGGTCTCGCCGTGGACGAGGGCGCGGAGCTGCTCGCGCTGGATCCCCTGAGCGCCGAGCATTCCATGACCCTTTTGCGGGACACACTCGGCGTCGATCGCGTGGATACTGAACGTGCACATGCCACGACGATCGTCCGTCTCACCGCGGGCCTGCCGATCGCGCTGTGTTCGGTGGCTGGGCGGCTGGTGGCCAAGCCGAAGGCGACGCTGGCACGGACTGCCTCCGAGCTGAGCGTGGGCCGGCGACGGCTCTCGGTGCTCTCGGCGGGCAAAGAGGGAGACTCCGTGCAGGCGTCGTTCGATCTCGCCTACCAGGCGCTGCCGGCGGAGGCCGCGAGGGCCTACCGCTTGCTGGGGCTGCACCCGGGCGCCGAGTTCAGTGAGGGCGTGGCCGCAGCCGCCGTGAACGGCTCCGTCGCGGCGACGCGGCGGCTGCTCGACGAGCTCGTCGAGGTCAACATGGTCACCGAGCCGGAGGACGGCCGCTACGCCTTCCACGACCTGTACCGGCTGCACGCCGTCGAGAAGGCCGAGGAGCACGAGAGCGGCGACGAGCGAAGGGACGCCCAGCTGCGGATCCTCGAGTGGTACCTGCGCGCAGCGCGCTCGACCGCTCATCTCGTGACCCCCGACCAGGAGCCGCTGCCCTACGAGTACGCGAGCAGGCGGCCCGACGCCGCGTCGCTGCCCGCCGAGGACGAGGCACTCGACTGGCTGGAGCGCGAGCGCACCAACGTCTTCGCCGCGATGCAGGCGGCTGCCCAGCTCGACCACCCTGAGCTGGCCTGGCACCTCGGCGACGCCATGTGGCCGCTGTTCCTGCTCCGCAAGCACTACCGCGACTTCCTGACCGTGAGCCAGCTCGGCGTGCGGTGCGCTCAGCAGTGGGGCAACGCGGACGCCGAGGTGATCATGCTCAACCGGTGCGGCGCCGCGTGCCGGGGCGCCGGCCGGTTCGACGAGGCCGTCGAGCACTACAGCGCCGCGCTGCGAAGGCTGCGACCGGACGGCGACCAGGTACCCGGGATCAGGTCGGTCGAAGGGCTCGGCCTGGTCGCGCTGGCGCAGGGCAGGCTCGAGGACGCGCACCGCGAGTTCACCGACGACCTGCGCCGCTCCCGAGAGCTGAAGCGGCCACACGATGTCGCGCTCGCACAGGTCAACCTCGGCGTGACGCTGACGAGGCTGGGCCGGACCGGCGAGGCGATCGAACAGCTCGAACAGGCCAAGGCACTGCTGGCCGAGCAGGGCGACGGCTACAACGTGGCCAGGGCCGGGATCGACCTCGCCCGCGCGCTGGCGCTGGACGGCCGGACGGCCGAGGCGACCGAGCACGTCACCGAGGCGCGCGAGGTGATGCGGCAACGCGGGTCGGCGTTCGAGGAGGCCAGGGCCATGCAGGTGCTCGCGGAGGTGGCCGAGTCGGCGGGCCGTGCGGACGAGGCCAGGCAGCGCTACGAGGCGGTGCTGCCGATCTACACCGAACTCGGCAGGCCCGAGGCGAGCGAGGTGCGGGAGCGGCTACGGCAGGTGGAAAACCCCAGCTAGTGACGCTGTGTGGCTGCAAATTGCACCAGTTGGCGTCTCGTCAACCGTTCGAAGTGATCAGTCGGGGTGAAATTGTCACCCTGCGCAACCTGGAAAATCGCAAACGACGAGCGGTCAGATCTTGTCGTTGAACGAAAGCAAAAACCGTCCCCGTTCAGCGGTACCGCACCCACCGGGTGTGCTGTCGGCCCGCCCTGAGGTCCTCCAGCCTGCGACGTAGCTCCCGCCGCACGGCCGGATGGCTGCGCATGATCGGCAGCACGCTGGTGGTCAGCTTGAGCTCCCTGGCCGCCCGCAGCACGCCGAAGCCCTCCCAGGACGTGACGTCGAAGCCGTACGTCAGCGCCAGCGCCCGGTACCAGGCCGAGGGGTCCCCGAAGCGCTGCCTGCCCACAGCCAACGGGACCAGATCCCATTCGGGCGGGCCCGCGCACGCGGAGTCGAAGTCGCACAGAACGGGGCCGTCGTCGCCCACGATGACGTTGCCCGGATGGGCGTCGCCGTGCACGAGCGCCGTGGGCAGCACGAACTTGAGCTCGGCCAGCTCGGCCTCCACCTCGCGGCAGCGCTCGAGCAGGAACCGCCGGTCACCGGGAGCGAGCTCCTCGGCATCGGACACCCGCGCACGCACGTCGGCGAGCGGTTGCCAGGGCCCGACGCCGTCCGGCGGCGGCAACTCGTGCACCTGGCGCAGGAGCACGGCGAGCTGGGCGGACGTGGCCCGCGTCCCGGTGCCGGGGACCTTCTGCCAGACCGTCACCACGTGCTCGTCGATGTGCAGCGGCTGCTCAACACCTGCGACGAGCCGGATGGCGGGCACCTCGTGCCGCGCGAAGTGCTCGGCGACGGCCACCACCTTGCCGGCCCGGTGCCGGAGCGCCCGTGATCCGACGATGCGCACCACGACGGGGTCGTTCACCAGGGAGTACACCGCGTTGTTGGTGAACCGCAGCAACGTCGCGCCGCGATGGTCCAGACCGAGGCGGGCACACGTCTGCCGCAGGACCTGGTCCAGCTTCTCCCTGGTGAACCGCCCGTTCAAGGATCCTCGGCGCCGGTCTACGCGAAGAACGTGGTCATCCGCTCCACGAGTTCGCGAGCGTCGGAGTTGTTGCTGCGCCGCGCCGCTTCCTCCTTCAGTGGGCGCATGCGCTGCTCGATCCTGGCCGACTTGAGGCCCTCGGCCGCGTCGAGCGCCTTGCCTCCGACCTTCGCGCCGTGGTCGATGTCGCCGTCGATCATGTGGTTGGTGGCCAGCATGCTCAGGTTGAACGTCCGGCTGCGCGCCATGTCGTCGCCGTAGTCGCCGATGGCCCTGGTCAGGGCGGGGATCGCGTACTTCGTGTGCGCCGTGTCCGCCTGCTGCGCGAGTGCCGTGTGGACGGTGCCGACCATCGCGTAGACATCGGTCTCGTTGAAGAACCGCACCCACGACTCGGCGTTGGCGAGGTCGGCGCGCGCGAACTCGTCCCGCGTCCGGCCCAGCAGCTTGATGGCCTGCTCGGCGTTGCCCATCATCGCGTAGGCCCACGCCTCGTTGGCACAGAGCACGGCCACCGCGAGTTCCGAACCGGACTCCTGCGCGGCGATCTGCCCCAGCTGGAACAGCTTGAGCGCGTCGTTCGGCGCCTCCTGGTGCAGGTAGACGCGGCCCATTCGGTACAGGATGTTGGCGACCAGCGGGTGGTTCTCGCCCTGTTTCGCCAGGTCCAGCGCGTTGGCGAAGTGCCCGCGCGCGGAGTCGATGAGTCCGATGTCGAACGAGGTCCAACCCGCGAGGCTGTGCAGGTCGGCGAGCGCGACGTAGAGCCGGGACTTGACCAGTTCGGTACCGCTGGCCTGGAGCATCTGCTGTCCCCAGGACAGCTGGGCGACGACGGCGTCCCGGCAGAAGCCGCCGCCGTACTGGTAGTCGAGCGCGCGGAGCGCCCTGGTTGCCGCTTCCACCTGCCGGACGTCGGTCATGCCGATCCGCCCAGGTGCGGGTGTCCTTGCGGGACTCGCCGCCCAGGCGTCGGATGCGGGCCCGAAGACCGCGGCCCCCATCGTCACCTGTGCGGCGTGCGCGAGGAACTTCCGCCGTTTCACGGACTCGTCCTCCTCAGCCTGCTGCTCGTCGGCCGCGCCGACGACCTGAATCTCCGTGGCCTCGTCGTAGGCGAGGCCCATGTATCCACGTGGGATGCCCAGGCCTGCGGAGATCCGGGAGAGGACGTCGTAGGCCATGACCTGTCGTCCCTTGAGGATCTCCGAGACCTCGGACTGCGACTGGCCGGTCATGGCGGCGATCTGACGCTGCGAGACACCGTGTTTGCGCAGCTGGCGGTAGACCTCGCTGATGTTTCTGCTCGCGAGGGCATCCCTCATCTCCGGGGCTTCCCAGAGCTTCGGGTTGATCCGGCCCTGCTTGGCGTCACCTGTGTCCACGTGCGGCCCTCCACAGTCCTGTCGGGCGTCGGTAAGCAGCGTAAGCACCCCTATTGAACCCTGCGAAACGCTGTTTGTGCGCCCTGATCGGCCCGGCCGAAGTCCCCCGACCGCTTAACGTGGAACTCGGGCCGGTCGCCGCTATGACGCCCACCAAGCCTTCTTTCGGCGTTCTTTTCGTCGCAATGTAGTTCGCAGATCTCTGTGGCCGGGTGAACACCCAGCGCAGTCACGGAGAGCTACCACAGCGAGGAACAGGCTCGCGCCTGTCGCCGGGAGAGCGGAGAGGAACGTGGAGTTCGTGCACTCGATCACAGCAGGACGTGCTGCGACCGGCACGACGCCCGTGCACCGGTCTCCGGTCGGCGAGAAGGCGCGCCAGCCGCTGTCGTCAGCGTCGACGGCAGACCCCCGCGCCGCCGCTGTCCGCAGGTACGAGGGCGGGCAGCTCGTTTGGCGTGTGCAGTGCGGCGACCTGATCAGTCGTGAGCGTTGCCTGACGGTGTTCGTAGACGACGACGAAGTGGTGCTCGTCGGGCCTCCCGGCGAGACGGCGCGGCTCACGGCAGGCCAGCTCGGCCAGCTGCGGGCCGCGCTCAACGAAGCCGCCAAGCTGGCGGAAAGGTGACGGTGAGTTCCAGGTGGATCAGATCCTCGGACAGGTGCTCCGCAACGCGGTGTGGGAACGCCTCGACATGCTCTCCGATCTGGCGAGCCGCGCAGACGCTCCCTCGCTGGTCTCCGTGGCGCGGTCCGAACTGCCCCGGCTGACCGAGGGCTGGCGCGCCATGTTGCGCTCGCACGAGCCGGACGAGCGGGGCGACTGCCCCACGTGCTCGACGCGGTGGCACAAGTGCAAGGCCCCCTGCACGGTCTGGCAGGTGGCTCACGAGCACCTGGTCGCCGGCGGGCTGGCGCCCCAGCAGGACACGCGACGGAGGGGACGCCGCCGGGCGGCCCCGGCCGCCGCGCAACAGTCTCACGCGGTCCCCACGCCGGCTGAACCACAGCCGGTCCCGCAACAGAAGGGCAAGCACGCCCTGGTCCCCGTGCCGGCTGGCCGGCACGCCGTCACCGGGAGCCCCGCCCGGTAACGGACACAGGCGGCGAGATGTTCTCGCCAAGGTCGGCGACCGGCTCGTCCGTACCCCCGAGCGAGATGAGTCGGTCGCCGGTCGCAACCGGTCGGCGATTAATCCAAATAATGCGCGTCAGCCTCTGGCGAAAGTGGTAATCCGCCGGTTAGGTTGAGCGCCAAGTGATCGCCGCACAACTACACATCGCATGCTGTGAAACCCCGCCCACAGTGCGGCCCCGATACTCCGCGGGCCGGTGCCGTTGCACTCCCCCTCCCCCGACCGGCACCGGCCCGCGGTTCCCATGTCACCGGCTTCAGCCGATGCGTAGTGTTCACTCGACCGTGAAGCAGGTCACCAGCACGATAAAGTCGCTGGCCTGCACAGCGAGGAGCACGACGTGTCCGAGAACCAGGCCGTGACGCCGAACGAGACGACGCCCCTGCGTCGGCAACCCGTCCAGCAGCGCAGCGCCAAACGCGTCGAACGCATGTTGGACGCCAGCGCCGAGCTGCTCCAGGAGGTCGGGTACGAGGCGCTCACCACCACCCTCATCGCAAAGCGAGCCGGGGTCGCCGTGGGCTCGCTGTACCAGTTCTTCCCCGACAAACGCGCGGTCGTGCAGGCGCTGACCCAGCGCAACCTCGACCGGTTCGTCGCCGCGGTCAGCGAGCGGCTGGGCGGTGGCGAGCACGAGCACTGGTGGGACGTCGTCGACTCGCTGCTCGACATCTACCTGCAGATGCACCGCGAGGTGCCGGGCTTCTCCAGGGTGCATTTCGGCGACGTCGTGGACGTGCGCCTGCTCGACGAGCAGCGCACCAACAACCGCGTGATCACCGACTCGCTCGCGGCGCTCGTCAGCAAGCACGTCGATCTGGATCCGGAGCAGCTGACGCTCCCGATCTCGATCGCGGTGGAGGCGGCCGACGGACTGCTGAACTTCGCCTTCCGCAGCGATCCCCAGGGCGATCCCGAGGTGCTCGCCGAGACGAAAGCGCTGATCAAGGGCTATCTGGCGAGCCGGTTCGGCGAATGACGAACCGAGTTGTCCACAGGCTTCCACACGCTGTGGACAACTCAGCCGAAGGCGCGACCCTCCCCCCGGTACGTCGGCGTCGCGCGCTCGACACGGTCACCCCGCACGAGGTGGTACTGGGTGAAATGTTCCGCCAGCTCGCCCGACTTCGCGTGCCGGAACCACACCCGGTCACCGAGGCGCAGGTCACCCGCGGCGGCACCGGCGACCGGCGTCTGCACCTCACCCGCGCCCTCGACGCCGAGCAGCCGCAACCCGGCGGGCAGGTACGGCGAGGGCAACCGCGAAACGCCCGCCTGCCCCGACGCGACGTAGCCCCCGGCGAACACGGTCGCGATGCGGCGGGCAGGTTTGCGCACGACGGGCAGCGCGAACAGGGCGGCGGGCCGGGGCGTGAACCGCGTGTACTCGGAGAACAGCGCCGGCCCCAGCAGGCCGGAGCCCGCCGTGACCTCGGTGACCGACCGCTCGGCGCTCGTCGTCTCGAGGCTGCCGGTACCGCCGCCGTTGACGAACTCGAGGTCCGCCACCTCCCGCACGGCCTCGACCGCCTTCGCGCGGCGCCCGGCGAGCTCGGCGGCGGAGCGGCGCTGCATCCAGCGGACCAGCCCGCCACGCAGACCGGGCGCTCCGTCGGGAACGCCGGCGATCTGTCCCTCGTAGGCCATCATCCCGACGAGGGAGAAGCCCGGCCGGTCCACGATCCTGCGGGCGAGCTCACCCGCCTGTCGCGCGGTGAAAACCGGCGAGCGGCGCGTGCCGATGTGCACGCCTGGCAGCGGTCGCCACGACACGTCGAGCTCGAGGGCCACCCTGATGTCGGGGTGGTGCCTGCCGAGCGCCGCCTCGACGAGGTCGAGGTGCTCGTCGGCGTCGACCATGATCGTGATCGCGGCTCGGGCGGCGTCGTCCTCGGCCAGTTCCCGCAGCGCGCCGTGGTCGGCGGTCGGGTAGGCCACCACGAGGTCGGTGCTGCTGCCCTGGCGGAAGAG
Organism: Prauserella endophytica; assembly: GCF_005146945.1. Lineage (GTDB taxonomy): Bacteria > Actinomycetota > Actinomycetes > Mycobacteriales > Pseudonocardiaceae > Prauserella_A > Prauserella_A endophytica. Next base: position 393,679 of record NZ_SWMS01000001.1, on the reverse strand, counting down.
CCAGAGCGCCTCGGCCAGCGAGTAGCTGAGCACGCCTGCGAAGCCCGGCAGTGCGAGCGCCCGCTCCAGGAGGTACCGGCAGCGGATGGACTTGCTCGCCACGCGCACCGGGAGGCCCGAGGCGCGGCGCACCAGGTCGGCCGCGTTGGCGTCGAACGCCTCGAGGTCGACGATTGCCAGCGGCGGGTCGAGATCCTTCGTAGCGAGGTCGTACGGCGCGCCGTTTCCCGTGGTCACGGCGCGTACGTTACGCCAGGAAACCTTGTAACGCGAATCGTATTCACTTATCGTGGCCAAACCCAGACCATCGTGGAGGCAGCCGTTGTCAACGTGGACGAACTGGGCGGGCACGGCCGTGGCGCATCCGCGCCGCGTCCATCGGCCGCGGAGCACCGCCGAGCTCGCGGAGGTGGTCACCGACGCCGCCGTCGAAAGGCGGCAGGTGCGCGCACTCGGCAGTGGCCACTCCTTCACCGACATCGCCGCGACCGACTCCGACGCGATCGACCTCGGCGCCTGGACGGGCATCGTCTCGGCCGACCCCGAGACCGGCCTGGTCACCGTGCGCTCGGGCACCACCCTGCGGACACTCAACGCGGAGCTGGCCGCGCGCGGCCTCGCGATGACCAACCTGGGTGACATCGACGCGCAGACCATCGCGGGCGCGATCGCCACCGGCACCCACGGCACCGGGGCCCGCTTCGGCGGGCTCGCGACACAGGTCGCGGCGCTGGAGCTCGTGCTGGCCGACGGCACGGTGGTGTCGTGCTCGCCGGAACGCAGGCCGAACCTCTTCGCCGCCGCGAGGGTCGGCCTCGGCGCGCTGGGCGTGCTCAGCACCGTGACCCTGCGCTGTGAACCGGCGTTCGTGCTGAGCGCGCAGGAGGGTCCCGAGCCCCTGGAGCAGGTTCTCGACGGGTTCCACGAGTTCGCCAAGAGCAACGACCACTTCGAGTTCTACTGGTTCCCCTACGGCCGCAACGCTCTGGTCAAGCGCAACAACCGGCTCGAACGGGGCGCTCGACCCGAGCCGCTTTCGAACCTTCGCCGGTTCGTCGACTACACGATCATGGAGAACGCGGCGCTCGGCACGCTGTGCCGCGTGGGCCGAGCTGTTCCCCGGCTCATGCCGTCGCTGGGCCGGCTCTCCTCGGCGGCGCTGTCCGGGCGGGAGTACAGCGACGCCTCGCACCGCGTGTTCGTCACCCAGCGTTCGGTGCGGTTCGTGGAGTCGGAGTTCGCCGTGCCGAGGGAATCGGTGCACGACGTGCTCGGCGAGCTGCGCGCGCTGGTGCCGACGCTGGCGGATCCCGTGGCGTTGCCAGTGGAGGTGCGCGTCGCGGCGGCCGACGACGTCTGGCTCTCCACCGCCTACGGCCGCGACTCCGCCTACATCGCCATCCACCAGTACGTCGGCATGCCCTACCGCGAGTACTTCGCGGCGTTCGGAGAGATCGCGAGCGCGGTGGGCGGCCGTCCGCACTGGGGCAAGCTGCACGACCTCGACGCCGCCGCACTGCGCGAGCGGTACCCGCGGTTCGACGATTTCCAGGCCGTGCGCAGGGAAGTGGACCCGTTCGGCCTGTTCAGCAACGCCTACCTCGACCGCGTGCTCGGCCCGCTCAGCTGAGCGGCCTGCGCGGCGAAGTCGGCGAGAATCCGCGTCGCGGCGCCCACCTCGGCGAAGAGGAAGTCGGCCCGGTCAAGTTTTCCGACCGCCTCGATGAGCCTCGCGGCGACGTCGCACACCAGTCGCCGCGCGGCATCGGCTGTGTCTGGTGTGGACAGTGTGCGCAGTTCTCCGAACACTTCGGATACGGGCCCCTCGAGCCCGACTTTGGCAGCGATGTCGAGGATGGCCCGCTCCGCCTCGTCCCTCGACACTCCCGTGTGGACACCCCGCGCGGCACTCAGCACTCGTCCTCCTCCCGCATCGGGTCGGCACCGAGCACGATCTCCCGCAGCTCACCGGCCTTGCGCTCCGCGCGATGGACGGCGGCCGTGACCAGCTCCGCCACGCGCTCCTCGGCCAGTTCGGGCAGGAGCCGGTGGTCGAGCTCGATCGCTCGCAGGGAACCGCAGATGTCGACCTGCACGACGCCCAGCCGGTGCTCGATCTTCTCACCGATGATCTTCGCGTCGGCCTCGGCGCGGCGCTTTCCGGCCTGCGCCATTCGGTTTCGGGCCTCGTCCAGCTCAGTCATCGCTGCCCTCACTACTCACCCCGTCGAGGCCGCTGTCGTACTCCGACGAGCCGATCAGCGCGTCGGCCCGCTTGCCACCGATCACGGAGGCGAGGCGGTCGCGGCTGTCCAGCGTCGCGGCCCTGCGGGCGGTGTTCACCGCCGTGACGAGCTGGGAGCCGAGCCCGGCCGTGCGCAAAGCGCCGTCCGCGAGGGTGATGCCCATCAGGGCTCCGTTGCCGTCGACCGTCGCGCGGACCAGGCCGTCGGGGCTGGTGTAGGTGAACCGCTCGGTCGCCAGCTCGGCGCGCGCGGCGTTGATCCGGCGCAGGAGCGCACCGGTCTGGGTGCGGGCGCGGTCGATCCCGGGTGTGCTCGATTCCACGGAGGCAGAACCTACCGGGAGGGTCCGACCGAAACCGGCGTCAGACCCGGCTGACCGCTTCCTCGATCGGCGTGTTGCCACCGGTGAGTTCCAGGACCCGGCGGTTGGAGGCCGACGTGCCGTCCTCGGTGAGCAGCTCGACGATCACCGCGGCGACGTCGTCGCGCGTCACGTCGGCCCTGGGCACGGACTCGGCGAGATGGACGAGGCCCGTACCGGGATCGTCGGTGAGCCTGCCCGGCCGCAGGATCGTCCAGTCCAGTTCTCGCTTGCGCAGGTCCTCCTCGGCGGCGGCCTTCGCGCGCAGGTAGGCAGCGAACACCTCGCCCACGGCGGCCTCGTCGATGGGCCCCGCGGCGCCCATGGAACTGACCTGCACGAGCCGTCTCACGCCAGCGCGCTCGGCGGCGTCGGCGAACAGCACGGCGGCGCCGCGGTCGACGGTCTCCTTGCGCGCGGTGCCGCTGCCCGGCCCGGCGCCGGCCGCGAACACCGCGGCGTCGGCACCTTCCAGCACCGCGGCGACCTCTTCGATCGTGGCGGTCTCGAGGTCGAGCACCGCGGGTTCGGCGCTCACGTCCCGTAGGTCGGCGGTGTGGTCGACGTTACGGATGATGCCCACGGCGGTGTCGCCGTTCGCGGCGAGCAGCTTCTCCAGCCGCAGCGCGATCTGTCCGTGTCCACCGGCGATAACGACTCGCATGGCACCGAGCCTAATGAGATCAGTGCGTGTCGGCAGGGGTCTCCAGCGCGAGCAGCTGCTCGTAGACGACCTCGTTGACCCAGCGGGACACGGCGTCCTCGCCGAGGGTGATGCGCTCGCCGCGGCCGGAGAGGTCGAGCCCGACGGCCGCGTTCTCGTCGGCGGTGACCACGGCGAGGCCGTAGGCGCGGGCGCGCGGCAGGCAGTTGTCGACGTAGTCGTGGCTCAGCGTCGCCGAGTGCGGCAGCACCATCGCCGCGTCGCCGTAGCGCGCGAACGGAACGGTAGCGGCGAGGCCGGTGCGCCAGTGCCTGGCGACGGCGAGCACACCGACGATCTCCGCGGCGGGCGGCGGCGCGCTCGCGGCCAGCTCCGGCCACGTCCACGTCGACACGCTCGCCCTGTCGGTGACCGGGCCGATGCCCAGCGCGATCCGCTCGGCATGCGCCTCCGGCCGGAGCCTGGCCACCACGTACACCCTGCGGCCGAACATCGTCAGCCGGGGAAGCAGCACGCCGTCCCAGCCCAACTGCGCCGCCGCCTCGGCGGCCAGCTCGTCACTGGAGGCAGGCAGCTCGATGGGTGCGACGATGCGGCTCGGAGCCGACCTGGTTCCGTTCGAACCGCTCGTCACCGCGGTGTGCCCAGGTGTTACCGCCACGAAGTCCGCCTCCCTCTGCTGTTTCTGCGACTCACGCGTGCTCGGTGCGTCCTGGCGGGAAGCACCCCAACTTAAGTACCAGCGGAAACGGGCCGCAGTCTGCCGGTAGGACGAGTAGCTGCGATCGGCGGCGCCGAACGGTCGGTGATCGGTCGGTGGACGGTAATCGGACTTCGGTCCGGCAGTGCCGCCGGATGGGTGACGTGCGGCCGAGCGGTGCTTCTCAGAGTGGAGCGGTGACGTGTACCGCAGCCCTGGGCCGGGCAGCCGGGATAGGGTCGCCGGGTATTGACCGCCAGTGCTGGAGGACCCGATGCGCTCGCCGAAGGACTTCTTCGCCCCGCTCGCCGTGGGTGCGCCGGAGCCGGTCAGGCAGATCCCGGCCCTGCCGTCGAGGATGATTCATTTCTTCGATCCGAGCAACGAGAAGATGGCCGCCAAGGCGCCGGACATCGCCAAGAAGGTCGACGTGCTGCTCGGCAACCTCGAGGACGCCGTGAAGGCCGATCGCAAGGAGGCCGCCCGCGAGGGGCTCGTGCGGGTCGCCAAGGAGAACGACTTCGGCTCCACCCAGCTCTGGACGCGCGTCAACAGTCTCGACTCACCGTGGGTGCTCGACGACCTGATCACGCTCGTCACCGAGATCGGCGACAAGCTCGACGTCATCATGGTGCCGAAGGTGGAGGGCGCCCAGGACATCCACTACGTCGACCGCCTGCTCGCGCAGCTGGAGGCAAGGGCCGGGCTCGAGAAACCGCTGCTGGTGCACGCCATCCTGGAGACCGCGAGCGGCGTCGCCAACGTGGAGGAGATCGCCGGCGCGAGCCCGCGTATGCAGGGCATCTCACTGGGTCCCGCCGACCTCGCCGCCAGCAGGCGCATGAAGACCACCCGCGTCGGCGGTGGGCACCCCGGCTACCTCGTGCGCACCGACCCCGTCGGCGACGACCTCACCGAGGGCCGCACCACCTACCAGCAGGACCTGTGGCACTACACCGTGGCGCGCATGGTCGACGCGTGCGTCATGCACGGGATCCTGCCGTACTACGGGCCGTTCGGCGACATCCGCGACGTCGTGGCCTGCGAGGACCAGTTCCGCAACGCGTTCCTGCTCGGCTGCGTCGGCGCGTGGAGCCTGCACCCGGTGCAGATCGACATCGCCAAGAAGGTGTTCTCCCCCGCGCCCGAGGACGTTGCGTGGGCCCGCAAGGTGATCGCCGCGATGGGCGACGGCACCGGTGCGGTGATGATCGACGGGAAGATGCAGGACGACGCGTCGGTGAAGCAGTGCAGGGTGGTCGCCGAGCTGGCGGACGCGCTGGCGGCGAGCGACCCCGAGCTGGCCGAGGCCTACGACGCGGCTACGAAGGAGGCACTCGCGTGAAACCGCGCCGTTCCGTTCTCTACATGCCCGGCGCGAACGAACGGGCGCTGGAGAAGGCGAAGACGCTGCCGGCCGACGCGCTCATCCTCGACCTGGAGGACGCCGTCGCCCCCGACGCCAAGGAGGCCGCGCGCGAGCGCGTGTGCGCGGCGGCGGCCTCCGGCGAGTACGGCTCGCGCGAGGTGACCATCCGCGTCAACGGGCTGGAGACCGAATGGCACGACGCGGACCTGCGAGCGGCGGCGCAGGCCGGTCCCGCGGCCGTGGTGGTGCCGAAGGTGAACTCCGCTCGCGACGTGCACAACATCGAGCGCGCGCTGGAGCTCGGCGGGGCGCCTGACGACACGAAGATCTGGGCGATGGTCGAGACCCCGACCGCGATGCTGCACGCCGAGGACATCGCCTCGGCCAGCGAGCGGCTCACCGTGCTCGTCATGGGCACCAACGACCTCGCCAAGGAGCTGCACGCCGAGTTCGTCCCGGGCCGCGCACCGCTGCTCGGCGGGCTCTCGCTGTGCCTGCTGGCGGCTCGTGCGACGGGCAAGGTGATCCTCGACGGCGTCTACAACGACGTGAAGGACCTCGAGGGCTTCGAGGTGGAGTGCCTGCAGGGCAGGCGGTTCGGCTTCGACGGCAAGACCCTCATCCACCCCGGCCAGATCGAGCCCTGCAACCGGGTTTTCGCGCCCTCCGAGGAAGAGATCGCGCAGGCACGCAAGATCATCGACGCGTTCGAGGAAGCCAGGAAGGCCGGTCGCGGAGTGGTGACCGTCGACGGGCGGATGATCGAGAACCTGCACGTCGACAACGCCAAGCGCGTGCTGGGTCTTGCGGAGGCGATCGGGGCGCTCGGCTGAAAATCCGTTGCCCCGCGTGGGCGCTTGCGCTGTCGTGAGTGGGTGCGGAGCGGACAACGGACGCCGCTGGGGGCGGACTTCGCGAAACTGTGGACGGCCAACGCCTTCACGAACATCGCCGACGGCATCGCGCTCGCCGCGGGCCCGCTGCTGGTCGCGTCGCTGACCGACGACCCGGCCCTCGTCGCGGGTCCCCCCTTCCGGCCCGCGAGTTCCCCTTTCCTGCCCGCGAGTCCCCCCTTCCTGCCTGCGAGTTCCCCTTTCCTGCCCGCGAGTTCCCCTTTCCTGCCCGCGAGTCCCCCCTTCCTGCCCGCGAGTTCCCCTTTCCGAACACCACGAATGCAGAAATCGTGGACCGGAGCGGGGAACTCGCGCACCGGAGCGGGGGACTCGCGGAATTCGGGGCGCTGGGCACGGCGTTGCACCTCGTGTGCAGACGTTGCCGGTTCCGCTGTCCGTCCTCGACCGTTCCAGCACGCGCACGGGCCAGGACACCTCGGCGGCCGTGCGCGAAACGGTCCGCTTCGCGCAACAGGCCGAGGAACTGGGCTACCACCGGTTCTGGGTGTCCGAGCACCACAGCGTGCCCGGCGTCGCCGGGTCCGCGCCCACCGTGCTCGCCTCCGCGATCGCGGCGGCCACCTCGCGCATCAGGGTCGGTACGGGCGGGGTGATGCTGCCCAACCACCAGCCGATCGTGGTCGCCGAGCAGTTCGGCACCCTCGAAGCGCTCCACCCCGGCCGGATCGACATGGGCCTCGGGCGCTCGGTCGGCTTCACGGGCGGCGTGCGCGGCGCGCTCGGCCACGGCAAGGACGACGCGGACCGCTTCGGCGAGCAGGTGCGGGAGCTGCTCGGCTACTTCACCGGCGACCAGCAGGAACACCCCGGCGTGCACGCCTACCCCGCGGAGGGGCTCCGGGTGCCCGCGTTCGTGCTCGCCACCGGCGCCGGTGCCGACCTCGCCGCCGACCTCGGGCTCGCGCTCGTGATCGCACCCGTCGCGGGCATGGACGCCGTCGCCAAGCGGATCGCCGCCTACCGCGAGCGGTTCCGCCCGTCCGAACTGTGGCCATGCCCGTACGTGGTCGTGTCGAGTGCCGTCGCGGTCGCCGACACCACCGAGCAGGCCAGGCGGTTGCTGCTGCCCGAGGCGTGGTCGATGGTCCACGCCCGCACGCGCGGGGTGTTCCCGCCGCTGCGGTCGGCCGCCGAGCTGCCCACGCCCACCGCGCGCGAGGCGAAGCTGCTGGAGCAGTCGCTGCGCGGGCAGATCCACGGCACGGCCGGGCAGGTGGGAGCCGAGCTGGCCGACCTCGTCGAGCGGACAGGCGCCGACGAGCTGCTGATCACCCTGAGCACCTTCGACCGCGCCGAGATGCTCGACTCCTACGCCCGCCTGGCCGAACTAGTCGGGCCAGGCGCGTTGCGCGGGGCGTAGCCGTTCGAAGGCGGCGGCCGCGCGCAGCACGCCGAGGTCGTCGAAGCGGCGCCCGGAGAGCTGCAGGCCGATCGGCTGGTCCTCCCGCGTGTACCCGCAGTTGACCGACACCGCGGGCTGGCCGGACATGTTGTACGGCACGGTGAATCCGATGTGCTCGAACGGCCGCGCCGGGTCGTTGGTCGGCGAGGCCCAATCGAACGGCGGCGCCGACACCGGGCACGTCGGCGACAGCACCACGTCGAAGGGCTCGCTCGCCCGCAGGGCGGCCACGGTGATGGCCTCCATCTGCGCGAACCCGCGGTAGACGTCCGCGCCGGAAAGCCCTTCGCCACCGGCCACCCACTCCGCGATGTAGGGCAGGATCCGTTCCCGTCGCGGGGCGGGCAGCTCCTCGGCGTCCACGACGAACCGGGTGCGCCAGAACCGGTCGAGCCCGTCGAGCATCTGCCTGGTGAGGAACGGTTCCACCGGCTCGACGTGCGCACCGGCCGCCTCGAACAGCCGCGCGGCCTCCTCCACGGCGGCGCGCACGTCCGGCTCGACGGCGAGGCCCACCCCGGCGTCGAGCTGCACCCCGATGCGCAGCCCGGCCGGGTCCAGCGCGAGCTCGTGCCACGGGATCTCCTCCGGCGGCAGGCACAGGTGATCACGCGAGTCCGGACGCGAGAGGACCTCCATGAACAGCGCCGCGTCGGCGACCGTGCGGGTCATGGGGCCCGCCACGCGCCCGAGATACGGCGGGAACACGGGCACGCGGCCGAAGCTCGGCTTGAACCCGGCCAGCCCACACCATGCCGCGGGCAGCCGGATCGACCCGCCGATGTCGGTGCCGACGTGCAGTGGTCCGTACCCAGCCGCGGCCGCGGCGGCGGCACCCGCGCTGGAGCCGCCCGGCGTGCGCGCGTGGTCCCACGGGTTGCGCGTGGCCGGGTGGAAACTGGAGAGCCCTGAGGTGAGCATCCCGTAGTCGGGCATGGTCGTCTTCGCCAGCAGCACGCCGCCGCACTCGCGTACGCGCGCGGCGGCGGGAGCGTCTTCGGGGGCGGGCGTCAGCTCCGTCGCCGCGGTGCCCAGCGGTACCGGCGTGCCGCGCGTGGCGATGTTCTCCTTGAGCGTCAACGGAACGCCATCGATCGCGCCCAGCGGCTCACCGGCGTGCCAGCGCCGCTCGGCCGCGCGAGCCGAGGCGCGCGCGGCGTCCGGATCGTAGGCGTAGAGCGCGCGCAGGGTGTCCTCCTGCGCGTCGATCCTCGCCAGGACCGCCTCGGTGACCTCGACCGGTGACAGCGTCCCCGCTCGGTACTCGGCCACCAGCTCGGTCGCGGCGAGCGACGTCAGCTCTGCCATGACACCTTCCTACGCCCCCGGCGGCACATACCGTCCGTCCACCGCCGTCCAGCCGCCGTCGACGAGCAGCACCGAGCCGGTGACGAAGCTCGCCGCGTCGGAGGCCAGGTACACCACGGCGCCGGCCAGCTCTCCCGCGTCGGCCCAGCGGCCGAGCGCGCTCTTCTCCGCGTACGCCCGGTACCAGTCGGGGTCGGCCTTGATCGGCTCGGTCAGCGGGGTCTCGACCACCCCGGGAGCCACCGCGTTCACGCGCACGCCCGAAGGCCCGTACTCCGCCGCCGCGGTACGGATGAGCTGCACGATCCCGGCCTTGGTCGCCGCGTAGGCGCTCTGCCCCGGTTCGACGGTGATGCTGCGGATCGAGGAGAACACGACGATGCTGCCCCGCCCGCGCTCGACCATCCCGGCGCCGAACGCCCGCAACACGTCGAACGTCGCGCCGAGGTTGAGCGAGAGAACGCGGTCGAACTCCTCGCGGCTGTAGTCGAGCAGCCGCTTGCGCACGTTGGTGGCCGCGGTGAGCACGACGACGTCGGGCTCACCCAGCTCCGCCGCCGCACGTTCGACAGCGGCCGTGTCGAGCAGGTCGAGCTCGTACGCCCTCGCGGAGTCACCGGCCAGCCCGGCGGTCTCCTTCGCCGCGTCGAGGTCACGGTCGGCGCAGGTGACGCTCGCGCCCTGCGCGGCGAGCGCCCGCGCCGCCTCCCTGCCGATGCCGCTTCCCCCACCGAGGACGACCGCGTCGCGACCGTCCAACCGGAACAGTTTCGCGTAGTCCATTCACTCCTCCTCGAGTCCGGCGAGCGCGGCCGCTAGGTTCGGCGCGGCCGCGATGAGCTCACGGGTGTAGGGGTGCCGCGGGTCGTCGTAGACCTCGTCGACGGCGCCGAGCTCCACGATCTCGCCAGCGCGCATCACGGCCACGGTGTCGCACACGCGCCGCACCACGCCGAGGTCATGGGAGACGAAGACGAGCGTCAGCTCGTAGCGTTCCACCAGTTCGGCGATGAGGTCGAGGATCTGCTTGCGCACCAGCACGTCCAGCGCGCTCACGGCCTCGTCGGCGAGCAGGATGCTCGGCCTCGGCGCGAGTGCGCGGGCCAGGGAGATCCGCTGCCGCTGTCCGCCGGAGAACTGGTGCGGGTACCGCTCGCCGGAGTCGGCGGGAAGGCCGACGGCGTCGAGCAGTTCGCGCACGCGCTCGCGCCGCCCCGGCTGCCTGCCCAGCGGCTCGCTGATGATGTCGCGCACGCGCATCCTCGGGTCGAGCGAGCCCATGGGGTCCTGGAACACGATCTGCACCTGCGAACGCAGGAAACCCAGACGGCGCTCCGGCAGGTTGTCGATCCTCCTGCCCTGTAAGGAGATCGAGCCGGACGTCGGCCGGTCCAGCGCCGCGAGGAGTCTGACCAGAGTGGACTTCCCGGATCCGGACTCGCCGACGATGCCGAAGCGCTGCCCCTTTTCGATGTCGAACGACACCCCGCGCAGCGCGTGCACCTCGGGCCGTGGCCCGGTCAGCGACGTACGGGGCCGCCGGTAGGTGCGCTCCAGATCGGTCACGGAGATCACGCCGATGCCTCCAGCAGTCGTGCGGTGTACTCGTGCTTCGGAGCGCTGAGCACGTCGCGAGTGGAGCCGGACTCCACGATCCGCCCCTCGTTCATCACCAGTACCCGCTCGCACACCGTGGCGACGACGGCGAGGTCGTGGGTGATGAACAGCAGCGCACTGCCATGGTCCCGCACGCCCTCGTTGATCAGCTCCAGCACCCGCGCCTGCACGGTGACGTCGAGTGCCGTGGTGGGCTCGTCGCAGATGAGCAGCGCGGGATCGTTGGCCAGCGCGATGGCGAGCACCACCCGTTGCCGCTGCCCGCCGGAGAGCTGGTGTGGGTAGGCCCGCGCGATCCGCTCCGGCTCGGGCAGGCGCACGCGCTCCAGCAGCTCGACGGCGGCGGCATTGGCACCGCGGCGATCGCGCGTGCCGTGCAGCAGCATGGCCTCGGCCACCTGCCTGCCCACGCGCATCGACGGGTTGAGCGCGCTCATCGGCTCCTGGAACACCATCGCGATGTCCTTGCCGCGCAGGCGGGAAAGTTCGCGTTCGCTCGCGCCGAGCAGCTCCCGATCGGCGAAGCGCACCGAGCCCACCGACGTGAGTCCCTCCGGCAGCAGGCCCATGACGGCCGACGCGGTGAGCGACTTCCCGGAGCCGGAGGCACCGATCAGTCCCACCCGCTCACCGGGCGAGATGGTGAACGAAACGTCCTCGACGAGCGGCAGCACGCCCGCCGCGATGCCGAGCCCTTCCACGGAAAGCAGGGTCATCGGCGCACCTCCAGTCGCGGGTCGAAACGGTCGCGCAGGCCGTCGCCGAGCAGGTTGAAGCCGAGCACGGCGAGCGCGATCGCGGCGCCGGGGACCAGCGCGAGCCTGGGATCCACGGCCAGCAGTTCCTGCGACTCCTGCAGCATCCGGCCCCACGACGGCGTCGGCGGCGCCGTGCCGAAGCCGAGAAACGACAGCGCCGCCTCGGCCAGCACCGCGATCGCGAACGACACCGACGACTGCACCAGCACGAGCCCGGAGATGTTCGGCAGCACGTGGCGCAGCGCGATCCACCACCGCGAGCGACCACCCGCCCGCGCGGCGAGCACGTACTCCGTGCTCATCACCTGCAGCGTGCCCGCGCGGGCGATGCGCGCGAAGGACGGCACGGTGGCGACGCCGATCGCGATCATCGCGGTGAGCGTGCTCGCCCCGTACACGGCGCCGAGCATGATCGCGAGCAGCAGCGCGGGGAACGCGAGCACGAGGTCGTTGACCCTCATGATGAGCTCGCCGAGCCACCGAGCGCCCATCCCGGCGAGGATCCCGAGCGGGGTCCCTACGAGCGCGGCGATGCCGACGGCCACCACGCCGACGTAGAGCGTGGTGCGCGCGCCGACCATCAGCTGGCTCGCGACGTCACGGCCGAGCTTGTCCGTGCCGAACACGAAGTCGCCGGTGGGGCCCAGCAGGCGCACGCTTGCGTCCACGAGCAGCGGGTCGTGCGGCGTCCAGACGAACGAGACGAGCGCCGTGCCCACGACGAGCCCGACGAGCACCACGCCGGCGAGGAGGCTGAGGTTCCGCGTCACCTAGGACCTCCGCAGCCGGGGATCGAGCATCGTGTAGAGCACGTCGACGCAGAAGTTGACGAACAGCACGGCGACCACGAGCACGAGCACGATGCCCTGCACGGTCAGCAGATCACGCGCCGCGACGGCGTCGAGCAGCATGCTGCCGAGCCCGGGCAGCACGAACACGCGCTCGATCACGACGGCGCCGACCAGCAGCGTCGCCAGCTGCAGGCCCAGCACTGTCAGCACGGGCACGGCGGCGTTGCGCAGGCCGTGCCGTACCAACGCCGGGTACGGCCGCAGGCCCTTCGAGCGGGCGGTGCGCAGGTAGTCCTCGCGCTGCACGTCGAGTACCGCCGTGCGCACGTAGCGGGTGAGCACGGCGCCCTGGACCAGCCCGAGCGACAGGGCGGGGAGAATGAGCCCCCGCAGCCATTCCACGGGATCCCGCACCGGCGGCGTCCACCCGCCCGAGGGCAGCCAGCCGAGCCGCACGGCGAAGATCTGCACCAGGATGATGCCCGCCAGGAACGCCGGGATCGCCACGCCCACCTGAGACAGTGCCGACACGGCCGTGCCGCTCGGCCTGCGGTGCCGCACGGCGGCGATAGTGCCCAGCGGCATCGCGATCAGGAGCGCGACGAGCATGCCGGCGCCCACGAGCCACAACGTCACGCCGAGCCGGTCGACGAGCTGTGGCCCGATCGCCTCCCTCGTCACGTAGGAGGTGCCGAAGTCGCCGGTCAGTACGCCGCCCATCCAGTCCAGGTACTGCGTGATGAGCGGCCGGTCGAGCCCGAACTCCGCGCGCGTCCGCTCCACGAGCTCCGGCGTCGCGTTGACCCCGAGCGCCACCTGCGCGGGGTCACCCGGCAGCACGGCCATGAACGCGAACACGACGATCGAGGCCACGAACACACTCACCAGCAGGATGACGATTCTGCGCAGGATCGCCGGCGCCCACCCGTCTCCCAGCCATCGCCCCCCGGGGAGGCGCTCCGCGCCGCTGTTCATCCCCGCCCCAGCCCTGTCAGGTCGAAGGACTCGCTGACCTGGTTGCGCACCAGGCCGGTGACCTCCTTCTTCGCCACCACGATGTTCGGGAACAGGAACAGCCAGTCGGCGGCGGCGTCCTCGCTGAGCGTTCGCGCCACCTCGCGCATGTCCGCCACCTGCTGTCGGGGCGAGCCGGTGTCGGCTCGCCTCAGCAGTTCCCTGACCCGGGGACTGTCGTAACCCCAGTAGTAGCCGGGGTCCCCGAACGTCGTGATGTCGCGGGGTTCGACGTGCTGGACGATCGAGAGGTCGTAGTCGTGGTCGGTGAACACCTGCTGCAACCAGACGGCGGGGAAGTCGAGCGGCTCGATGGTCACGTCCACACCGATCCGCCCGAGGTCCGAGGCCACCACCTGCGCCGCCGACATCGCGTACGGCAGGTTCGCGATTCGCAGCCGCAGGTGCAGATCCTGTTGTCCCGCCTCGGACAGCAGCCGCCTCGCCCGCTCGGGGTCGTGGGGATAGGAGTGCGAGAGGTCCTCGTACCAGGGATCGGTGGGCGGCACCATGCTGCCGATGAGCGTGCCCCGCCCGCCCCAGGCCGCGGCGAGCAGTGCCTCGCGGTCGATGGCGAGAGTCAGCGCGCGGCGCACGCGCACGTCGTCGAGCGGCGCACGCCGGTTGTTGAAGGCGAGCACCACCTCGCCGTTGGTGGTGCCCTGCAGGACGTTGAAGCGGGTGTCGGCCTCGAACTGCGGCACCGAGTCCGGTGCGGTGACGCCGGAGATCACGTCGATGCCGTTGCTCAGCAGTGCGTTGTTGAGCGCGGTGGCGTCGCTGTAGTACTTGAGCACCACGGTGGGGTAGGCGGGTTGGCGGCCCCAGTAGTCAGGGTTGGCCGAGAGCACCACAGAATCGCCGCGCCGCCGGTCGGTGACCTCGTACGGCCCGGTGCCGACGGGCCGGTTCGCGAGATCGCCGACACCGCTCGGGTCGAACATCGCGCCGAGCCGCGTCGTCATGGCGAACAGCCAGGAGTTGCTCGGCTCCTTCAGCACCACGCGCGCGTGCGTGGGGCTCACCACCTCGACGTGGTCGACGACGTCCATTGTGGACTTGAGAGAGATCGTCCACTCGGTACGGACGCGGTCGATGGAGAACTTCACGTCGTCGGCGGTGAACGGCGCCCCGTTGCTGAAGGTGACCCCGGAGCGCAGGTGGAAGTCGTAGACGGTGCGATCGGGGCTGATGGTCCACGACTCGGCGAGCAGCGGCGCGATCTCCGCGTTCGCGTCGAGCTTCACGAGGCCCTCGTAGACGTTGTAGAGCAGGGCCTGCGGGATGGCGGCGCCGTCGGTGGTGGTGAAGTCGAAGTTCTTCGGCTCGGCCGTGAAGCCGACGGCCAGCGTGTCGTCACCACCGACGGTGGCGGTGGAGCCTGCTGAGCACCCGGAGAGCACGAGCGCCCCCGCGACCGCCACCGCCAGCCAACGCGCTCTCATCCGGCCCAGCATAGGCCCCCTAAAAGCACCCAAGGCCACCTTTGGTGCGTTGAAACCAACGCAGTGGCGCGTCATCGTCTCCGTTCGGGTGGTGGCGGGAGACGGGTGGGCGCAACAAAGGTGGCCTTGGGGAAAGGTGGAACTACGCGTTCTTGCGGCGGTGCTGGAGCAGCAGCGCGCCGACGCCGGCGCCGATCAGCACGGCTCCGATGATGATCGGGGTCGTGATCGAGACACCGGTCTCGGCGAGGTCACCCGAGTCGGCCTGCGGCGAGACGGGTGCCTCGGTGGTCGGCGGGGCGGCAACCTCGGAGCTGGTCGGCGGAGCCTCGGTGGTGGTCTCGGCCGGCGGCGTCGTGGTGCTGGTCTCCGGCGTGCCGGCGATCCAGTTGGCGCTCGCACCGGTCGTGAGCGTCGACTTGTCGGCCTGCGCGACGATCAGCGACTGCGCGGCCTTCTTGTCGTAGTTCTTGGCGACGAAGAGCCGGCCGGTGGCCACCTGGGCGGTGCCCTTCAGCTCGATGTTCGCGGCGCCTTCGGGGGCGTCGGCGGGAACGTCGACGTAGAACTCGGTGCCATCGGCGATGGCGCCGGCGGCGAGTTCGTTGCCCTCGGCGTCGGTCAGCGTGACGCCCTCGGGTAGCTCGCTGTTCACCTCGGTGATCTCACCGGTGGTGGAGACGGTGAACGGGCCGAGCCGCTCGCCCGCCGAACCCGTCGACACGTCCGGCGTGATGTCGAGCGTCGGCGTCGGCTGGTCGCCGATGCCCACGTTCGCCTCACCGGTCAGGTACTCGTAGAGGGCGGCCACGTCGTGCTCGGCACCCTCGTCGTCCGACTTCAGCGGGTTCTCGAGGTCGAGGTCCTTGCCGTCGCTGTAGTGCCAGACGGCGGCCTGCGTCGCGGTGATCGCCTCGCGCTTGCTCAGGCCGTTGTCGAACTCGACGCCGCGCTCGGCGAGCGCATTCTCGATGTCCCCTGTCGGCAGTGCGGGGTAGCTGTTCTGCAGCACCCAGTTGAGCTTGTCGCGGTTCTCGTGGAACGGCGACTCGCCGTTGGGGAACTCGTCCCACGGCTTCTCCGACAGCGACCGGCTCGGGTCGATCTTCACGTCGATCTCGACGCAGTAGACCTTGAGGAGGCTGCCGTCGTCGACCTTCAGGCCGAACAGCGTGGTGCCGACGGTGCCGCCACCGATGTTGACCGCGTATCCGCTCGTGTGCGCCGGCTCGTGGAGCCAAGCGGTCACGTCGTCGGCCGCCGCGGGCGGCGCGCTCAGCATCACCGCGGCGGAGGCGCCGGCAAGGGCCGCGCCTGCCCGAGTGAAGGCAGATCTCTTGTGCATGAGTCTCCTAACCCCACAGCAAAATGAGGGAGCTTCCCCAGTACGAGTGAAGATCACACTTCCCAGTGAGGGCGGAGCTTACACAGAGTATGAAATTGGCGTGAACCAGCCCACACTATCGTGGTCTGTTCCAATTTCAACCAAGAGAATCCAGTGCCTGAGCCAAATCCAGCCACAGGTCCTCGGGGTCCTCGAGGCCGACGCTGAATCGCAGCGCACCCGAGGGCACGTGTGCGTCACCGGGCCTCGCGGCCCTGCGCTCCAGAGACGACTCGACGCCGCCGAGGCTCGTCGCGTGGCGGATCAGCCGCAGGTGTTCGCACAACCGGTCGGCGAGGTCTGGACCAGCGAGCTCGAAGGAGATCATCGCGCCGGAACCGGGGTAGCGGACGCGCGTGACGGCGGCGTGCTTGCCGAGCCGCTCGGCGAGCAGCGCGGCGGACCGCGACGCCTCGGCATAGCGGACCCCGAGCGTGCGCAAGCCGCGCAGCGCGAGCCACGCCTCGAGCGCACCGGGCGTCGCGCCCCCGCGCGTCCGTGCGTCGCGCAGCTGGGCGGCGAGCTCTTCTTCGGCCGCCACCGTCAGCCCGAGCAGGAGATCGGAGTGCCCGCCGATCAGTTTCGTGGCGCTGTGCACGACGATGTCGGCCCCGAGCGAGAGCGGTTGCTGACCGAGCGGTGTCGCGAACGTGTTGTCCACCACGACCTTCGCCCGCCCCGCCGCCGCGGCCGTGATCGCCGGGATGTCGATCAGTTCGAGGCTCGGGTTGGTCGGCGACTCCAGCCAGAGCAGGTCGGCCTCGCCGGCGGCGGCTACCCAGGCACCGGTGTCGGCAGGCGTGACCCGGCGGCAACGGAGCCTGCCCATCCGCTCGGCGTGGTCGAACATCGCGCGCGTGCCGACGTAGCTGTCACTCGGCACGGCCACCTCGGCACCGGCCGGTAGGAGATCGAGGACCGCGGAGACGGTCGCGATGCCCGAGGCGAACGCGGTGGCGTGGCCCCCCTCCAACCGCCCGACGGCCTCCTCGAGGGCCACCCAAGTAGGAGTGCCGTCCTCCCGCGAATACCCAAGACCGAGCGCGGAGGCGGGCACGATGGGCACATTGGCAGGCTGCCCAACCCCCTCGGGCCGCCCGGCCACGATCGCCAAAGTCCGAACAGACCAATCAGAACCCACGACAACCACACTCCCGACACACGCTGGTCTCCACCCAACGAAACCACGCCGGGTCAGGAGGAGCTCGCACCGTGGGGGGCCTGGGGCTCGGCCCCGGATACGAAACCGGCCGACGTGGCGAGCGTCATCCGCGAGCACACGTCGGCCGAGGTCGGTGGGCGAGGAGGGAGTTGAACCCTCACGTCCTTTCGGACACACGGACCTGAACCGTGCGCGTCTGCCATTCCGCCACTCGCCCGAGCAACTGCGACAGCCCGCACAGCGTATCAGGCCGTCCGAGCGGGTTTCACCGGCCCCGGTGTTTAACGCTCCAAACCCAGATACGATCTATCCGGAGGTACACGTGGAAGGGGGGTTGTCCCGGTGGGCCGCGTACAGCGCTTCGATCGGCGCCTCGAGAGCCTCGTGGGCAACACCTTCGCGCGGATGTTCGGTGGCAACGTCGTCACGCAGGAAGTGGCGCAGGATCTGGAGCGTGAGAGTGAGGAAAACGTCCGTGAGCTCGCGGGTGGGCGCAAGCTCGCTCCGAATCACTACATCGTTTCCTTGGGTGCCGCTGATCACGACCGGATGGCAGGCGACGAGCAACGGGTCACCCGGCTGCTCGCGGACGCTGTCGCACAGCACCTCGCCGAGCACGGCTGGGACACCTATGGTGACGTCGTAGTTTCGCTAGAGCGCAACGAGGCGCTGCATACTGGACAGTTCAAGACCCGCTCGACCGTCGATCCCGACGTCAAAGCACCTGGCGCCGGGGGTCAAGCACGGCCAGCACGAACCAGCGACGCAGGAGACCGACCAATGAGCCAGCCCGGCGGCTACGGCCAATACGACCAGGGTGACCCGTACGGCCAGCAGGGCCAGTACGGCTACGGACAGGGACAGCCTGGCGGCTACGACCAGGGCTACGGCCAGCAGCCCGGCGGTTACGACCAGGGCTACGGGCAGCCGGGAGGCTATGACCAGGGTTACGGTCAGCCTGGCGGCTACGACCAGGGCTATGGGCAGCCCGGTGGGTACGACCAGGGCTACGGCCAGCAGCCCCCGGCGCCCGGCTACGACCAGGGCTACGGCCAGCCCGGCGGCTACGACCAGGGCTATGGGCAGCCCGGTGGGTACGACCAGGGCTACGGCCAGCAGCCCCCGGCGCCCGGCTACGACCAGGGCTACGGCCAGCCCGGCGGGTACGACCAGGGCTACGCGGCTCCGCCGAGCCCGCCCGGTGGCTACCCCGCGCAGGCCCCGCCGCCCGACCCTTACGCGCAGCAGGGCTACGGCCAGCCCGGGATGCCCGGCGGCAACCGCCAGCTCGCCGCGAGCCTCCAGCTCGACGACGGTTCCAACCGGACGTACTCCCTCAAGCAGGGCGGCAACGTGGTCGGCCGCGGCCAGGACGCCGACTTCCGGCTCCCGGACACCGGCGTCTCGCGCCGGCACCTGGAGATCACCTGGGACGGCCAGAGCGCCACGCTCGCCGACATCGGTTCCACCAACGGCACCACGGTGAACGGCACCCCCGTGCAGACCTGGCAGCTCGCCGACGGTGACGTCATCAGGGTCGGCCACTCGTCCCTGGTGTTCCGGACGCAGGGCTAGTTCGGGCTTTTCGGCCATCCCGCATGGCCCGCGAGCGCGGGTCCCGCATAATGGCGGCCATGCGGGGGACCCGTGGCGCACTCGTCACGGGGTGGGCGTGAAAAGGCGGGAGCTGACACAACAGGTGCCAGAGCTGGTCGTTCAACTCACCAGAGCAGGTTTTCTCCTCTTGCTCTGGCTGTTCGTGTTCGCCGCGCTACGCGTGGTGCGCTCGGACCTCTACGCGGCGTCCGGGCTGCGCGTCAACCTGCCGAGCCTGCGGCGCGGCAAGAGCAGCAGAGAGCCGAAGAAGCCGCGCGGGGGGAAGCTGCCGCGGCAACTGGTCGTGACGCACGGCGCGCTCTCGGGCACCCGCATCGCGTTGGACGGCAAACCGATCCTCATCGGCAGGGCTGACGACTCGACACTGGTGCTGGACGACGACTACGCCTCCACGCGGCACGCTCGCATCTCACTGCGCGGTGACGAGTGGTATGTGGAAGATCTGGGCTCGACGAACGGCACCTATCTCGACCGGGCTAAGGTCACTGCACCCCTCCGAGTCCCGCTCGGCGTCCCCATCCGGATAGGCAAGACGGTGATCGAGCTTCGCCCATGACTCTCGTCCTACGCTACGCGGCCCGCAGTGACCGTGGCCTGGTTCGTTCGAGCAACCAGGACTCGGTTTACGCCGGCCCGCGCCTGCTCGCCCTGGCCGACGGAATGGGCGGCCACGCCGCCGGCGAGGTGGCCAGCAAGGTCGTCATCGCCTCGTTGGCCCCGCTCGACGACGACGAGCCCGGCGACGACCTGGTGACCCAGCTCCGCGAAGCGGTGACCCACGGCAACCAGGCGATCTCGGAGCTCGTCGCGAACGACCCAGACCTCGACGGCATGGGCACCACGCTCACCGCCGTGCTGTTCTCCGGCTCCCGGCTCGGGCTCGTGCACGTCGGCGACTCGCGTGCCTACCTGCTGCGGAACGGTCAGTTCTCGCAGATCACCCGCGACGACAGCTTCGTCAACGAGCTGCTCGAGCAGGGCCGGATCACCGAGGACGAGGCCGCGACCCACCCGCAGCGGTCCCTGCTGCTCAAGGCCCTCACCGGGCACGAGGTGGAGCCGAGCTTCACGGTCCGCGAGGCACGGGCTGGGGACCGCTACCTGCTGTGCTCCGACGGCCTGTCGGGCATGGTCAGCAACGAGACGCTGTCGGAGGCCATGCAGATCCCGGACCCGCAGGAGTGCGCGGACCGGATGATCGAGCTCGCCCTCAAGGGCGGCGGCACCGACAACGTGACGGTGATCGTCGCGGACGTCGTGGACATCGACTTCGGCGAGGACGCTCCCATCGTGGGTGGTGCCGCCGGCGACGGCAGCGACGAGGGCCACCAGGGCGACTCTCCCGCGGCCCGCGCCAGGGCGCTCACCGCGCCGCCCCCCACCCAGCCACAGCGGCTCGAGCCGACGGAGCCGCCACCAAACCCAAAAGCGAAGCGCCGTAAGCGGATCAGACTCCTCGTGGCACTCGGCCTGGCGCTGATCCTGCTCGCGGCCGCCGCGATCGCCACCCGCTACTTCGTCATGCGGCAGTACTACGTTGGCGTGGGCTCGAACGAGGAAGTCGTGATCTTCCAGGGCGTTCCCGGCAGCGTGCTCGGCTTCGACCTGCACCGCGAGGCGGAGGGCTCCTGCCCTCCCGAGGCCACGCTGTGCGAGCCGCTGCGCCTGCAGGACCTGCAGCAGGACGCGCGCGTCGCCGTGCGCAACTCCGTCAAGCGCGACGGCCTCGCCGAGTCGCGGGACTACATCGACACGCTCCGTCGCAACAACATGCTGGAGATCTGCGACGAGGAGCAGCCCCAGGGCGGCGGCGTGATCGGCGGCATCGGCCAGGGCAACGCGGCGCCGGAGCCAACGGGCGAGAACCGGCCCGAGGGCGGTAGCCAACCGAGTGGCGAGAACCAGCCGACCGAGACGACGACGCCGGAACAGGGTCGGCAGGAGCCGGGGGTGGACTGCCGCCCGGCGCCCAGCCCAGGCGGTAACTGATGGCTCAACCCGCAGGCAACCCCGGCGCGGTCGGCCAGCAGTACACGACGAACCCGCCGCGCGAACTGCCGAGGCGGCGGGGCACGGAGCTGATGCTGCTGGCGTTCGCCGCGTTCATCGTGACGTCGGCGTTCGTGCTGGTACAGGCGAACCAGGAGCAGGAGCTGTCCTGGTCCATCGTCTGGTACGGGCTCGCCTACCTGGCGATCTTCGCCGTCGCCCACCTTGCGGTGCGCCGCTGGGCGCCCTACGCAGATCCGCTGATCCTGCCGTGCGTCGCGCTGCTCAACGGGCTCGGCCTGGTGATGATCTACCGGATCGACCTCGCCAACGCGCAGGAAGCGATCGCCATCGGCGAGGTGACATCCGGCAGCGCGCCGAGGCAGGTGCTTTTCACGGTCTTCGCGCTGGCCCTCTTCCTCGGCGTGCTCGTGGTCGTGAAGGACCACCGCACGCTCACGCGCTACGCGTACACGTTCGGCCTCATCGGCATCGTGGCACTCGCGCTGCCCGCGCTGCTGCCCAGCTCGCTGTCCGAGGTCAACGGCGCGAAGGTGTGGCTGAAGCTGCCCGGCTTCTCGATCCAGCCCGGTGAGTTCGCCAAGATCCTGCTGATGATCTTCTTCGCGTCGTTCCTCGTCGCGAAGCGGGACCTCTTCATGACCGCGGGTAAGCGGGTGATGGGCATCGAGCTGCCGAGGGCAAGGGACCTCGGACCGATCATCATCGCCGCCGTCGTCTGCCTCGGCATCCTCGTCTTCCAGCGCGATCTCGGCACCGCGCTGCTGTTCTTCGGCATCGTGCTGGTGATGCTCTACGTCGCCACCGAGCGGATCATCTGGGTGGTCGTCGGCCTCTCGATGTTCTTCGTCGGCGCGCTCATCGCCTACCAGCTGTTCACCCACGTGCAGCAGCGCGTCGCCAACTGGATCGACCCGCTCTCGACGTACGACGAACCCGGCGGTGGCTACCAGATCGCGCAGGGCCTGTTCGGGCTCGGCACCGGCGGCGTGTTCGGCACCGGCCTCGGCGCTGGCAGGCCGGAGACCGTCCCCGAGGCGAACACCGACTTCATCAGCGCGGCGCTCGGCGAGGAGCTCGGCTTCGTCGGGCTCGCCGCGATCCTGATGGTGTACCTGATCCTCGCCATGCGCGGCATGCGCAGTGCGCTGGCCGTGCGGGACACGTTCGGCAAGCTGCTCGGCGGCGGCCTCTCGTTCGCGATCATCATGCAGATCTTCGTGATCATCGGCGGGGTCACCAAGCTGATCCCGATGACCGGTGTCACGACGCCGTGGCTGTCCGCCGGTGGTTCGTCGCTGCTGGCGAACTACATCCTCGTCGCGCTGCTGCTGCGGATCAGCGACACGGCACGCCGCCCGCAGCAGCCCGCGAAGCCGAGGCAGCCGCAGCCGCAGGCGCCGCTGGCCGAGGCACACACGGTGATGGTGCAGCGGCCCCCGGCGGGGCAGCCGCAGCCGGGCGTCGATGGGGGGAGCACGCCGTGAACACACCGCTGCGCAAGGTCGGCGTCGCCATGCTGGTCATGGTGACGCTGCTGCTCGCCAACGCCACCTACATCCAGGTGGTGCAGGCCGACGACTACCGCACCGACAGCCGCAACTCGCGGGTGCTGCTCGACGAGTACTCGCGCGAACGCGGCAAGATCGTCTCCGAGGAGGCCGGCCAGGTGCTGGCCGGCGTCACGCCGACCGACGACCAGCTGAAGTTCCTGCGCACGTACCTCAACGGCCCGATGTACGCGCCGGTCACCGGCTACTACTCGGTGCTGTACGGCGCAGGCGGCCTCGAGCGCTCCGAGGACGAGTTCCTCAACGGCTCCGATCCGCGGCTGTTCGTGCGCAGGCTCTCCGACATGATCACCGGCCGCGACCCGCGCGGCGGCAACGTGCGGCTCACCGTGCGGCCCTCGGTGCAGGAGGCCGCCTACAACGCGATGGTCCAGAACGGCTACACGGGCTCGGTCGTGGCGCTGGACCCGAAGACCGGCGACATCCTCGCCATGGTCTCCACGCCGTCCTACGACCCCGGCAAGCTCGCCTCGCACGACGCCGAGGAGCAGCAGGAGGCGTGGACGGCGTTCACCGAGGACCCGGCCAACCCGATGCTGAACAGGGCGATCCGCGAGACGTACCCGCCCGGCTCCACGTTCAAGATCGTCACGACCGCCGCGGCGCTGGAGAACGGCATGACCGCCGACAGCGGCGTCACCAGCGCGGCCGAGACCACCCTGCCCGGCACCAGCACCACGCTGGAGAACTACGGCGGCGCCACCTGCCCCGGCAGCACGCTGGCCGACGCGCTGAAGTATTCGTGCAACACCGCGTTCGCCGAGATCGCCGGTCAGCTGGGCAAGGAGAAGCTCGAGGCCACCGCCGCGAACTTCGGCATCGGCATGGACGACCTGGCGATCCCGATGGGCGTGGTGCCGTCCGGCCTCGGCGACCTCGAGAGCGAGGCCGCGCTGTACCAGAGCGGCATCGGCCAGCGAGACGTCCGGCTGACCCCGCTGCAGGACGCGCTGCTGGCGGCGACGGTCGCCAACGACGGCGTGGCCATGAAGCCGCAGCTCATCAAGGCGCTGCTCGCCCCCGACCTGTCGACGATCGAGGAGTTCGGCCCCGAGGAGCTCACCGGCGAGCCCGCCATGTCGGCGGAGAACGCCCAGGCGCTGACCGACATGATGATCCAGTCGGAGGCGAACACCAGCGGCGGCGGCAAGGACGAGTCGCTGAAGATCGCTTCGAAGACGGGGACCGCCGAGCACGGCACCGACCCGAAGGCGACGCCGCCGCACGCCTGGTACACCGCGTTCGCGCCGCACGACGACCCGCAGATCGCCGTCGCCGTGATCGTCGAGTCCGGCGGTAACCGAGGGCTCGCCGCCACCGGTGGCACCGTGGCCGCCGAGATCGCGAGGTCCACCATCGCCGCCGCCCTCGGGGGTGGGTAGCCGATGCTGTCGTCGGGGCAACTCATCGCGGAGCGATACCGCCTCGCCAGCCGCATCGCCGTCGGAGGAATGGGCGAGGTCTGGGAGGCCAGCGACACCCGGCTCGACCGCACCGTCGCGGTGAAGATCCTCAAGGCCGAACTCTCGGGCGACGCCGAGTTCCTGCACCGGTTTCGCACCGAGGCCAGGACCACCGCCTCGCTGAACCACCAGAACATCGCGGGCGTGCACGACTACGGCGAGACGCTCGCGGGTGAGCACTCCATCGCGTTCCTGGTCATGGAGATGGTCGAGGGAGAGCCGCTGGCGGGCATCCTCGCCCGCGAGGGCCGCATCTCCGCCGAGCGCACGCTCGACATCCTGGAGCAGGCCGGCAACGCGCTGCAGGCCGCGCACGAGCGCGGGCTCGTGCACCGCGACGTCAAGCCGGGCAACATCCTGGTCACGCCGTCGGGCACGGTGAAGCTCACCGACTTCGGCATCGCGAAGGCGGCGCACGCCGCGCCAGTGACCCGCTCCGGCATGGTGATGGGCACCGCGCACTACATCGCCCCGGAGCAGGCGCTCGGACACGACGCGGAGCCGGGCAGCGACGTGTACTCGCTCGCCGTGTGCGGCTACGAGTGCCTCGCGGGCCGAAGGCCGTTTCTCTCCGAGAACGCCGTGACGGTCGCCATGATGCACATCAGGGACCTGCCGCCGCCGCTGCCGCCGGACGTGCCGCCGGGCGCCCGTGCTGTGATCGAGGCGACACTCGTCAAGGACCCACGCCAGCGCTACGCCACGGGCGGCGAGTTCGCGGCCGCGGTCGCCGCCGTACGCGCAGGTCAGCCGCTGCCGACGCCGTCGGGCCTTGTCGGAGCGGGATACCAGCCGGCCCCGATGGGGCCGGTGAACCCCGTCACGCCCGTCGGGCCCGGTTCGCATCCCTCGATGCAGCCGGTGGCCCCTCCGACCGGCGGCGCACCGGTCCCCCACGCCATGCCACAACAGCGGCGGAGGCCCGCCGGGTTGTGGATACTGCTCTCGCTGGCGCTCGTACTGCTCGTCGCCGTGGTGACGGTGTTACTGACGGTGCTGCTCCGGCAGGACGGCGATCCGGCCACCCCCGGCCGGCTGCAGAGCGATTCGCCGGGCATACGGGACAACTGGTCCGGTGCCGGTGAGCGTTCACCGGAAGAGGACGGCTTGGAACGAATGATGGGCAGGCTGCTGATGGATGACCGCGGGTGATGCGGCGATGGCAGCTAGGCGTGATCGCATTCGCGCGTTGGAGAAGGCACTGACGGAATGGAACGGCACCGAGCAATGAGCGCACCCCGACTGCTCTCGAACCGCTATGAGCTGGGCGACACGCTCGGCTACGGTGGCATGTCCGAGGTCCATCACGGCCACGACGTGCGGCTCGGCCGCGAGGTGGCCGTGAAGATCCTGCGTGCCGATCTGGCGCGTGATCCCCAGTTCCAGGAACGGTTCCGGCGCGAGGCGCAGAACGCGGCCGCTCTGAACCATCCCGCGATCGTCGCCGTCTACGACACGGGCGAGGCCGACACCGAGTACGGCCCGTTGCCCTACATCGTGATGGAGTACGTCGAGGGCAGGACGCTTCGCGACATCGTCAAGACCGAGGGTCCGATGTCGCAGAAGCGGGCCATGGAGGTCATGGCAGACGTCTGCGCCGCGCTGGACTTCTCTCACCGGCACGGCATCATCCACCGCGACGTCAAGCCGGCGAACGTGATGATCACCCGCAACGGCGCCGTCAAGGTGATGGACTTCGGTATCGCCCGCGCCGTGCACGACGGCCAGGCCGCCATGACCCAGACCGCGGCCGTGATCGGAACCGCCCAGTACCTCTCCCCCGAACAGGCGCGTGGCGAGCAGGTGGACGCGCGCAGTGACGTCTACGCGGCGGGCTGCGTGCTCTACGAGCTGGTCACGGGCGAGCCGCCGTTCACGGGTGACTCCCCGGTCGCGGTGGCCTACCAGCACGTCAGGGAGGACCCGAAGCCGCCGTCCGCGGTCAACCCGGCGGTGTCGCCCGAGCTGGACGCCGTGGTGCTCAAGGCGCTGTCGAAGGGTGCAGCCAACCGGTACCAGTCCGCCGCCGAGATGCGCTCCGACCTGGTCCGGACGCTGTCCGGCCAGCGTCCGTCGGCGCCGATGGTGATGTCCGACGACGAGCGCACCCAGGTGCTCAACGCGACCCGCCAGCAGCCGGACGCCTACGACGACTACGACCCCGACGCCTACGACGCCGAGGAGGAGGCCCGCCGCAAGCGCAAGAAGCGGTGGCTCATCGCGGGACTGGTGGTGCTGCTCGCCGCGGCGGCCCTGTTCATCGCGTGGATCATGGGCGCCTTCAAGAGCGACCCCGAGCTGCGCGCCGTGCCCAACGTCGTGGGGCAGACCTACGACCGGGCGACGGCTCAGTTGCGCGACGAGGGCTTCAGCAACTTCCGCCAGGAGAACGTCGTCTGCCGCGACGGCTCCGGCCAGGAGCCGAACTGCGGGCCCGACGACATCGGCAAGGTGATCAGCACCAACCCGGCCGCCAGCGAGCGCATCGCGCCCACCACCCAGATCGTGCTGAGCGTCGGCGTCGCGCCGGAGCAGGTGGAGGTGCCCGACCTGTCGGGCCGGGACCGCAGCGGCGCCGAGGCCGAGCTGCAGCGGGTCGGGCTGACGCTCGACCAGAACGTGGTGGAGATCGAGGTCGACGACGAGTCGATGATCGGCAAGGTGGTGGACCAGACCCCCGGCCCGGGCGACCAGGTCGAGAAGGGCTCCTCGGTCCGCATCTCGATCGGCAAGGCCCCCGAGACCATCGCTGTGCCCAACTACACCGGTGAGCCGTTCGACAAGGCGAAGGCCGGGCTCGAGGACGCGGGCTTCCAGGTGGTCCGCAACGACGTCGACTCCTCCTCGGAGGCCGGCATCGTGGTCAACCAGACGCCCAACGGTGGCGAGTTCGCCCCCGGCACCACGATCACGCTGGACGTCTCCAACGGCTCGGGACAGCAGATCCAGATGCCCGACCTGTCCGGCATGACCGAGGACCAGGCCATCCGCGAGCTGCAGCGGGCAGGCTGGAGCGGCGACATCTCCACGCAGACCGAGCCGGTCGACGACAACAGCGACGTGGGGAAGGTGGTCAACACCAACCCGTCCGCGGGCTCGACGATCACGAAGAGCCAGCCCATCACGCTGATCATCGGTGAGGACGACGAGGGCTCGACGGAGACCTCGGAGACCGAGACCGAACCCGGGATCCCCGGCTTTCCCTAGGCCAAGCGGACCCTGACCGACACGGCGGTCGCACTCAGCACGAGTGTGACCGCCGTTGTCATGAGCGGGGTCACCAGCAGCACCGGCGCGAGCCGCTGCGCTGGGTCGTCGGCGCCGGCGGTGTCAGGCGACGGCGGCCTTCTGCAGGGCGCGGGTGGCCCGTTCGAGCTGGTCGACCACGTGGTCCGGCGCCGGGTGGCCCGCGGAGGCCAGCCAGTTGGCGAGCATTCGGTGCCCGCCCTCGGTGAGCACCGACTCGGGGTGGAACTGCACGCCCTCGATGGGAAGCTCGCGGTGTCGCATGCCCATGACCACGCCGGACGCCGTGCGGCCGGTGACCTCGAAGGAGTCGGGGATCGTCTCGGGCAGCACGGTGAGCGAGTGGTAACGGGTGGCCGTGAACGGGCTCGGCAGTCCGGCGAGGACGCCCGTGCCGGAATGCTCCACCTGGCTGGTCTTGCCGTGCAGCAGCTCGTGGGCCCTGTCGACGGTCGCGCCCCACGCGACGCCGATGGCCTGGTGACCGAGGCACACCCCGAGCATCGGCACGCGCTCGTCGGCGCAGCGCCGCACCACGTCGATGCTCTGTCCCGCCCGTTCCGGCGTGCCGGGCCCCGGCGAGACCAGCACGGCGTCGAAGTCGCCGATCGCGTCGAGGTCGACGACGTCGTTACGCCACACCGTGCAGTCGGCGCCGAGCTGCGCCAGGTACTGCACCAGGTTGTAGACGAAGCTGTCGTAGTTGTCGACGACCAGTACGCGCATACGGCCAGCGTATCGGTCACGGGTCATTCGGGTTCCACGGCGACGTCGTTGAACGGCAGCATCGGCTCGGCCCACGGGAACACCACGAACATCAGCAGCGCCACGACGCCGAGCACGAGCACGGCGGCGGTCAGGACGCGCACGGCCAGCGGGCCGGGCAGGTGTCGCCAGATCCAGCCGTACATCAGGCCTCCCCGATCTCGGCGAGCAGATCGTCGTAGCCCGCCCCTGGCTGCTTCTTGAGCTGGTTGGTCAGCACCGAGTGGATGATCATGCGCTCCCGGTCGGAGAACCGCGGATGACACGTGGTGAGCGTGAGCAGGGCCGCCTGCGACGCCTTGGGCAGCACGTCGGCGGGCTGGTACGGCACGGGCGCCACGGCATCGCCTCGGCCAGGAGTGACGATCACGCGGCCCACCGTCTCGGCGTAGGCGCCGTCCCGGTCGCGCAACGGGGCGACGTTCGCGCACTTCGGGTCACGGCCCTTGCCCTCGGCCCAGCCCGCGGCCTCGTCGGCCATCGGCAGCACGCGGTAGACGTAGAAGCTGTCGGCCGTCTCGATCACGATCGCGTCGCACGAGTTCAGCAGGTCGAGGTCGTTGAAGGGGGCGCCCTTGCCCACCCGGTGCCCGGCGACGCCCATGTTGCCCGGCTCGCCCGGCATCGCCGTGGTCTTGTAGTGCCCTGGCCCGATCTCCAGCGTCTCGGAGTCCACGCCCTGCTGGACGGTGAAGTTCCAGTCGGCTCCGAACGACGGGATGTAGATGCGGGCGAACGCCTTGCCGTCGAGCGGCTCGGCGTGCAGCTCCCGCTCGTTCGCCCACTCGGCGTCGAGATCGGCGCTGGCCTGGTCCTGGAGCTTGCCGGACATCCAGTTGGTCACGTACAGCTCGTAGACGACGAACAGCAGCACCACCACGCCGAGCGTGATCAGGACCTCGCCGAACGTGCGCACGATGGTGCGGCCTGCCGAGCCGCCGCCCTCCGACTTCGCGGGCGGCGCTGGCGGCCGTGTGGGCGGTGGCTGGCGGTGGTTCGAGTCCGGGCGCCGCGGCGGGCGCTGGGGCGGTTGTTGCTGTCGCGGCCGCCTCGGTGGACCGGCGGGGCGGCGGCTGAAGTCCGGGATCGGGATCTCCCGCGTCTCCGGCTCCTCGTACCTCGACAAGCGAGCTCCTCATCGCGATCTGCTGGTCCGGCGCTCGCTCCCCGGTTCTAGCGCCTGCTCGATTACGTTAACGTGTTCAGGTGGCGGCAGTTGCGTTCTGCCGCGGATTTGCCCGACAGCCACGCGAGGACTCCCATGCCCAAGTCCAAGGTCCGCAAGAAGACGGCGTATACCCCGCCTGCCGATCGCCGCACGCCGGTGAAGGTGCGCGCAGCCGGTCCTTCGCCGCTGATCTACAAGATCGTGATGTTCGGCTTGATGCTCCTCGGTCTCGCCTGGCTCGTGGTCAACTACCTCGCGGGCGACAAGCTGTCGTTCATGCTCGAGCTGGGCAACTGGAACTTCGCCATCGGCTTCGCGCTCATGATCAGCGGTCTGCTGATGACGATGCGCTGGCGCTGACGGCCGGTACGGCTCAGCCGAACGGCCGCTTGACAGCGAATTACAACAGTGTGACTAATCCCCAGTGTGGATAACCCCTGTGGATAACTCCACCCCTAGATGGGCGCCGAGCACGGGTCTGGTAGCGGTCGGCTGGCTGCTGGCCGTCCTCGCGGGCGGGGCCACCGCCGTTTTCGCGCTCACCGGCGACCGGCCGGGCGCCGTGCTGCTCGGCGTCGGCACGGCCGCACTGGCCGTCGGCGCGGCACACGGAACGTTCGTGCGCCCCCGGCTCGCCGCCGACGCGTGGGGCCTTCGCGTGCGCACCCTCGGCGGCACGAGGCGGCTCGACTGGAACGAGGTGGAGCTTCGGCTCGCCACCACCCGCAGGCTGGGGCGCGACGTGGCGGTGCTGGAGCTGGAGAGCGATGAACTGGTGGTGCTCGGCTGGCTGGAGCTGGGCGCCGACCCGCGCGACGTGCACGACGAGCTGCTGGCCCTCCGGCCCGCTTGACCTAGCAGACGCGGTACAGCGCGCACAGCTCCGAGGAGAGCTGTGAGTCGCGGTACACCAGCAGACCGATCAGCGCAGCCGTGAGCACCACGATCGTGCCGACCTGGTAGGCCGTGCGCTGCTTCTCCGGCGCGTAGACCATCGCGATCATCGCCAGCGCGCCGACCACGAGCCCGCCGACATGGCCGAGCAGCGAGATCCCGGGGATCGACACGCTCAGCACGATGTTCAGCACGATGATGCCGATGGCCGACGTGGGATTGAGCCGGAGCCGCAGCACGGCGATCAGGATCGCGCCCATCAGCCCGTAGATGGCGCCCGAGGCGCCCGCCGTGCCCGTGTTGGTCTCGCCGAAGGCGAACACCGCCGCAGCGCCGCCGAGCATCGACACGAAGTACACGGCGAGGAAACGCACCTTGCCGAGCAGGACCTCCAGGTCCCGGCCGAGCACCCACAGCGCGAGCATGTTCATCGCGATGTGGAGCAGCCCGTAGTGCAGGAACCCACTGGTGAGCAGGCGCCACCACTCGTCTCCCGCGACGATGCCGATGGGCCACAGCACCCCGTCGGCGAACAGCGGCGCGTCGTTGTTGTTCATCGGGTCGCCGCCGGCCTGCACCACCGTGACCACGTAGACGAGCACGTTGATCGCGATGAGCAGCGGCGTCACCACGGCCCGCTGGGACACGCGGGCGCCCGCGACGGTGCGGGCGCCGTAGCCTGCCCTGCGGTACTGCGTGGCCTTGGCGCGCTGTTGCTGCTGCCCTGCCTGCACACAGTCGACGCACTGGTAGCCGACGGACGCCTCACGCAGGCAGTCCGGGCAGGCAGGCCGGTTGCACCTGACACAGCGCAGACCGGTCTGCCGGTTGGGATGCCACCAGCATCCGGGCAGCGCCTCCTGCTGGGACGGCTGCCCGTACTGGGGCGGGTACGGAGGTTGGCTCACAGTGCTGTCCAACCTACCCGTTTTCCCACCCCGTCAGCGTGCGGCCGTCAGCCCTGCTCGACGGAGACACGCTCGATGACGACGTCCTCCAGCGGCTTGTCGGCCGGGCCCGTCGCGGTGCGCGCGATCGTGTCCACGACGTCGCGCGAGGGCTGGTCGGCGACCTCACCGAAGATCGTGTGCTTGAAGTTCAGGTGCGGTGTCGGCGCGACCGTGATGAAGAACTGGGAGCCGTTGGTTCCCGGTCCCGCGTTGGCCATGGCCAGCAGGTACGGCTTGCTGAACTGCAGCTCCGGGTGGAACTCGTCGCCGAACTTGTAGCCGGGGCCGCCACGACCGGTGCCCGTGGGGTCACCACCCTGGATCATGAAGCCGTCGATCACGCGGTGGAAGATCGCGCCGTCGTAGAACGGGCCCGACTTCTCGCCCTTGGCGTTGGGCTGCGTGTACTCCTTGGTGCCGTCCGCGAGGCCGACGAAGTTGGCGACGGTCTTGGGCGCGTGATCAGGGAAGAGGCTGATCACGATGTCGCCTCGGTTCGTGTGCAGAGTGGCCTTCATGTTGGCTCCCGCCGGGGCTTGGTTGCTCGCAGTCACGCGATTCATCGTGCCATCTGCGGCGAGATCGGCCGGAAAGGGGCAGGATGGGTAACAAGCGCAACACCGGAAAACCAACGATTGACGAGGTGAAGGCGATGGCTCGAACCGCGGAAACGGCGGGTGAGTCCGTCAAGAACGGCTCGCGCAACCTGAGAAAACGGGCTCTCGACGTGGGCAAGGTCAGCGCAGAGGCGGCGGCGCACGCCGCACAGGTGGCCGAGCACAGGCTGACCGAGGGCACCGAGGCAGCGCGCAAGGAGTTCGCGAAGACCTCTCGCCGCACCCGCAAGAAGCTGGCCGCCCAGGCCAAGCGGACCCGCAAGGACGTGGCGAAGAGCGCCAAGCAGGCTCGCAAGATCGCGGCCGAGCGCCGCGAGGAGCTGCGCGCGCCGGGTCGCAAGGCCAAGAAGGCCGCGATCCAGGCCGCGAAGTCGGCAGGCCAGTCCAAGCGGAAGGCCAAGAAGGACTTCAAGAACGCGAAGAAGGACTTCAAGGCAGCCATGGCGGAGGCGAAGGTCGCCGCCAGCGGCGAGAAGAAGAAGCGCAGGAAGCTGCCGTGGCTGATCGGCTTCGCCGCGGTGGGGGCGGCCGTGGCCTACGCGCTGCGCTCGAAGCCGGAGCCGCCGGTCGCGCCCGCGCCGCCGCGCAGCACCGACGCGCCGAAGCCGGCCCCGTCCGCCAACGCGACGGAGGAGAAGCCCGGCCCGGCCAAGCCGTCGGCCGCGAAGTCGGAGTCGCCCTCCGGCGCCAAGACCGCCGCGCAGCGCAACGGCCAGGCGTCGTCCAGCGCGCAGCAGCAGAAGAAGTCCTGACCAACTGGGTACGAACACGACGAGGCCCCCTCCGCGCGGAGGGGGCCTCGTTCGTACGCGCTCGCGTCAGGAAGCGTGCTTGTTGATCAGCTGGCCGAGGCGCGGCAGGGCCTCCTCGACGTTCTCCTTGCCCTTGGGGCGGAGCTTGCCGTAGACCTTCTTGATGCTGTCGCGGCTGCTCTTCTCGGCACGCGCGTCGGTGACCGACAGCAGCGCGTCGGCGGCCTCGCTCGACCGCGTCGGCAGGTAGGCGCCGAAGTCGCCGCCACCCTTGGACTGGAAGTCGGCATAGAACGGCTCGAGGGCCACGACGAAGTCGTCGAGCAGGCTGTCCACGGCGGAGCCGATGATGCCCGGCTTGATCTTCTTGACGGCCGCGTAGCCGGTCTTCACGACAGCGCCGGAAACACCGCCCTTCTCCGACACCTCCTCGTCGATCAGGGTCTGCAGTTCGGTCACGACGGTCGGCCGACGGCTGGAGTCGAGCAGGGCTTCCTTGAGAGTGCTAGCCACGGATTCCTATCCTTCGTCACTTCGAGATCAACGATTTTGGAGTTTCGCAGGGGGCCGTCCGCACCCTCCGATGGTCCTTTCGGGGGTACACCGGAAGAGGCGCCGGTCCCTGGGTGCCTGCGCGTGCGCGCAAGACTAGTACAAGATCAACTTCGCCTGCACGCAGTGGTATCCGACGATCACTCTCAGAACCCGAGTCCGGAAATCGCCTGCGTGGCGATCTCCCGAGCTTTCACGCTCTGTTGCTGGTTCGTCGTCACGATGACGGCATCGCCACCCTTCGCCACCGCGTAGACGGCGCCTTCCTCAGCCGCCTCGTACCCGCCCTCCCAGCCAGGTGGCTGCGAAGCCGGGTTCGAGGTGTCGACCGGAGCGGCCTTGTCGACCAGACCGACCGCCATTTTCGGGTCACCGGAATAGACACGGACCGTGAGTTGGATCTCGCCGTCCGGGCGGTAGAAGAAGCACGAGGGGTGCGGCTGCTCCGCCGAGACGCGAACCTGGTCCACCTGCTGCCCGTTGGTCTGCGCGACCTCGTCGGTGTCCAGGTACGGGCATGGCCCGTCGGCCACCGGCTCGGGCTCCGGGGGCAACTGAGCCGAGGTGGGCGCCGGGGACGGCACCGGCTCCGACGACTGTCCCCCGTCGCCGGAACCCGTGCCGGAGCAGCCGGTCAGAGCCGCGGCCACGGCGCCGAGCAAAAGCAGTCTTCGCATAGGTCGGACAGTGAACCAGACCAGACCGCACGTGAATCCCCTGCCACAGGAGTGCGTTCATATGTAGTATGTCTGCTATCGAACAACAGAAGACTTGGATCATTGGGGGTACCAATATGTCCGTGGGCGAGCTGAGTGTGCCCACACCGCACACCGCACACCGCACACCGAACCCGGAGCCGAACGCGCGCTCGACGTCCGTGACCTGCGCATGCGCTACGGCACGGTGGACGTGCTGCGCGGGGTCACCTTCCACGCCAACCGGGGCGAGGTGCTCGCGCTGCTCGGGCCCAACGGCGCGGGCAAGACCACGACCATCGAGATACTCGAAGGCTTCCGCATGCGTTCGGCCGGTGAGGTCAGCGTCCTCGGCACCGACCCGGCGGCAGGCGACGAGGCCTGGCGCGCACGGATCGGCGTGGTGCTGCAGTCGTGGCGCGACCACAGCAAGTGGCGCGTGCGGGAACTCCTGCAGCACCTCGGCACCTACTACGAGCCATACGGCAAGCCTTGGAACGTCGACCAGCTCGTCGCCGCGGTGGGTCTCACCGAGCATGCGCACAAGAAGGCGAGCCAGCTCTCCGGCGGGCAGCGCCGCAGGCTCGACGTCGCGATCGGCATCGTGGGCAGGCCGGAGCTGCTTTTCCTCGACGAGCCGACGGCCGGCTTCGATCCCCACGCCCGCAGGGAGTTCCACGACCTTGTCCACCGGCTGTCCGATTTGGACGACACCACGATCCTGCTGACCACACACGACCTGGACGAGGCGGAGAAGCTCGCCGACCGCATCCTCGTGCTCGCGGGCGGAACGATCATCGCCGACGGCTCGGCCGACGCGCTCTCCCGGCGGATGGCCACCGAGGCCGAGGTGCGGTGGAGCCGCGACGGCGACCTGTTCGTGCACTCCACGAGCGACGCGACCGGCTTCGTCCGACAGCTTTTCGCCCAGTACGGCCAGGAGATCGCCGACCTCGAGGTGCGCAGGGCGTCGCTCGAGGACACCTACCTGGCACTCGTGCGGGACTTCGAAGCAGGCGACCAGGAGGCCGCCGCCCGGTCTTTCGAGAAGAGGAACCGATGAACCCGACAGCGGCCGCGATCAGGGCGGGGATCAGGCGCGGGCGGATCGAACTGCGCCAGACGTTCACCAACTTCCAGGACCTGTGGGGATACCTGTTCCCCGCGGTCGCGCTGCTCGTCGTCATGACGCTGATGCGCGGCTCGACGATTCCCGGCACGGAGTTCTCGCGCGGCACGATGACGCTGCCGAGCGTGCTCGGCGTCAGCGTCGCGTTCAGCAGCCTGGTCAACCTCGCCCAGATCCTCACCATCGAACGCGAGGACGGGACGCTCCTGCGGGCGAAAGCCGTGCCCGGCGGCATGCTCGGCTATCTCGTCGGCAAGATCGTGATGATCTCGGGAACGGCGCTCATCAACGTCGCCATCGTGCTCGTCCCCGGCGTTTTCCTGTTCGCCGGCCTCGACCTCGGCGACGTCGGCGCATGGCTGACCCTGCTGTGGGTGCTGGTGCTCGGGCTCGTCGCGACCATGCCGCTCGGCGCGATCGTCGGCTCGCTGTTCCCCAATGCCCGCAACCTCGGCGCGGTGATGTTGCCCATCATGGGCCTGGTGGCGATTTCGGGGATCTTCTACCCCATCACCGGGTTCCCCGAGTGGCTGCAGTGGATCGCGCAGGTGTTCCCCATCTACTGGCTCGGCCTCGGCATGCGCTCCGCGCTACTGCCGGACGGCATGCAGGCCGTGGAGATCAGCGAGTCGTGGCGGCACTGGGAGACCGCCGGTGTGCTCGGGGTGTGGGCTGTGATCGGATTGGTTGTGGCACCCATGGTGTTGCGCCGGATGGCACGCAGGGAGTCCGGTTCGAGCGTGGCGGCACGCAGGGAGAAGGCATTGCAGAGGATCGCGTGATGAGCGAGACCATCTACAACCGCATCGCGGTGCTCCGCGCGGAACGCGGGGTCAGCAGGCGGCAGCTCGCCGAGGCGCTCGGGGTGCACTACCAGACGGTGGGCTACCTCGAGCGCGGCGAGTACAGCCCGAGCCTGTACCTCGCGCTGCGCATGGCGGAGTACTTCGAGGTGCCGGTGGAGGTGCTGTTCTCGATCCACCCGTTCCCGAGGATCGGTGCCGAGCGCTCAGCGTGAAACGGCCGCCTTGCGCAGCTGCAGGCTGAACCACAGAGTGCCGAGGCCACGCAGCAGCAGGCCGATGCCGAGCCAGATCGCGAGCGTGAGGATCGTCAGGCCCGGCCAGACGAGCGCGATCACGCCGATGAGGAGCGTGAGGATGCCGAGCGTGAGCCACAGCCCCCACATCGGCAGCCCGCGCCGCCACGTGAGTGCCGCGCCGATCTGCCCGACGCCCGCCACCACGAAGCCGACGCCGACCACGACGGCGAGCGCCAGCAGCGATATGCCGGGCCACACGAGCGCGACGATGCCGACGATGATCCACAGTGCACCGATCACGTAGGAGGGCCAACGCACGCGGTGCCTGCCCGCCATCACGAGGTCGTCGACGCCCTCGACGAGCAGTGCGATCGCCACCAGCACGGTCAGCACGCCGACGGCCGTGGCGAGGTTGGCGAGCAGCAGGATCGCCAGCACCACGGTGGCGAGGCCCAGCAAAGCGATCAGCCACCACCGCCTCGAGATCCGGCGGACCTCCTCAGCCAGCTCGCCCGCGAAGGTGATCCCGAACGCCCGGTACGTGTCCGTCGTGGCCATGGCGCCCCTCCTGCCGTCGATGGCCGCGACGCTAGGCCCGAAACCGGCAGGTCGCCAGCGCGGTCACCCGTTCGCTCGGCTCGCAGGGTGAAACAAGTTCGCGACGTGTCCGCGAGGCACCCACGCCGGCTACCAGCGGGACCGGGTCGAACGGGCCTGACCTGGCTCAACGCGGCCCGGTGCCCGCCGAACTCTCGGGCGCCCTGCGGCAAAACCCCTGACCGGTCACATCCGAGAACTCCGGCGGGTCGAGACGGTGACAAGGCACCACGACCCGTTGGGAGAGTCCGGATGTTCACCGCACACATCGTCGTCACCGTCGTCGCAGCAGCACTGGCGGCCTTCTCGGCCGGTTCCGTCTTCTTCCACGCCAAGTGGGTGGTGGAGCCGCTGACCGAGTACCGGGTCCCGCGCTCGTGGTGGCCGTGGCTCGGCACAGCCAAGGCCGCGGGCGCGCTCGGTCTGGTGATCGGGCTGTTCGTGCCCGCGATCGGCGTCGCCGCAGGCATCGGCCTGGTGCTGTACTTCACCGGCGCGGTGATCACGGTAGCCAGGGCGCGCTGGTTCTCGCACATCCCGTTCCCGCTGGTCTACGTGGCACCGGTGATCGGTTCGCTGGTGTTGGGCTTCGCCGCCTGACCGACCCGAACCGCAGCACGAGCGGGTCAGTCGAGACCACGAAGGTTGGACCGGCGGCGGTGCCGAGCGAGGCCGCATCCGACCAGGGAACCGCAGGCCAGTGGCACCGCCCGGCAAGTTCCAGTGCACGGCCGTGCCGCCCGGATCACCCTTCGCCTCGCGGAAGGAGCCTCCTCCCACGGCCTGCGCGTCAGCGTACAGGACCGTCTCGTGTAGAGTGAACATAGGTTCATTCAAAAGGGAGAGGCTCTGTGCCGAGGTCGGACCAGCAGAACGAGGCGCTGCGCAGCGCGAGCCGGGAGGCCGTGCTCACCCACGCGGTGCGGGTGTTCGCCCGCCGCGGTTACGCCGCCGCGAGCATGCGTGACATCGCCCGTGAGGCAGGAATCAGCGTCGGACTCATCTACCGGCACTACGCCACGAAGGACGAGTTGTTCGCCGACGTGCTCGACCGCGCTGCAGCGGGTCTGGACGAGGTTGCGGGCGAGCTCGCCACGGCTGACGGTCATGCGTCCCTTGGCCGGTTCGTGGAGCGCTACCTCGGCGAGATCGCTGCCGACGGCGGCGCGGCCGAGTTCTCGACGGTCGTCAACCAGGCTTTCCTCAGCGACGAACCGGCAGGCGCACGCGAGCGGCTGCTCGCCAGCCATCTCGCCTTCCGGCGGTCGCTGGAGGCCGCGATCTCGCGGGCGCAACAGGACGGGCACTGCACGACAGGAGACGCCAAGGCTGTCGCCGTGGTGCTGCTCTCTTTGCTGTCCGGCGCCGTGACGATGCGCATGGCGATCGGCGCCGCCGCCGTGCCGGATCCGGCGACGGTGCTGCACCTGCTGAACGGAGGACCGCGGTGATCACGGTGAGCCGGGGTGACGAGCTCGGGGAGCCGATGCGGCGGCGGATAACGGAGGTACTCGTCCACGGGTTCGCCGAGGACTTCTCCTTCTTCTCCAAGGATCCCGGCCCGCTCGCCGACGCGTTCGCCCACATGCTGCTGCTCGACCGGTTCCACGTCGCGTGCGTCGACGGCAACCCCGCGGCGGTCGCGACCCTCACCTCCGGAACGGAGCAGTGCTTCGCACCCAAGTGGGCACCGTTTCGCAGGCACCTCGGGCTGCTGCGCGGAACCGTCTGCTACTTCGTGGTGCGGAACCAGTTCATGGGCGTGTCCGAGGGCGTGACCGACGATGTGGCGGAGATCGGCTTCGTCGCCACCGCTCCCGAATACCAGGGACGCGGGGTGGCGACCGTCCTCCTGCGACATCTCATCGCGGTGCCGGGCTTCCGCGCCTTCGTGCTGGAGGAGATCAAGGACAACAACACGCCTGCGCTCGGCCTCTACCGGAAACTCGGGTTCACCGAGTACCGCAGGCGCCCACAGAAGCACGCCGCGCGGGCGGGGTTCGAGGCGTACGTCTCGATGCGCCTCGATGTCGAGTGATAGAGCTCACCGGATGGTGCGCAGCCACACCAGGTAGGCGGCAGCCTCTGGCTCCCCTTCGGAGTGCTGGGCGAGCACCGATCCGAGGTCCGAAGAGAGGAGCGCGAGCGGGTTGCCGTTCAGGGGGCGCCGCCCGCGCGTCACTGCCTCGTCCAAATCGCCCTCCGGGGTCGCATCACACCGAAGAATCGGGCGGGATTATCACTGAAACGCCTGTTCAAACTATGTGGAGCTGAGGGGAATCGAACCCCTGACCTCCGCCTTGCAAAAGCGGCGCTCTACCAATTGAGCTACAGCCCCTGACCGTGGACCGGTGAGGTCCACGGGACAAGTCAGTTCTTGCTCGCGGAGTCCGAGCCCGCCTTGGCCGGGGCGCTGCCGTTGGGCGACACTCCGTTCAGCGGACGCTCGGTCGGCGCAGTCGCTTCGCGCCACAGGTCCGCCTCTGCCTTGGCGTCCTTGTTGCGCTTGATCACGAAAAACACGCCGCCCGCGACAACCGCGAGTGCCAACAGCTTCTTCACGGTGATGGCCCTCCTCGACGACAACCTGCTGACCCTGCGCCTGCGATGCTACTGCACCCGGCCGGGGCCGGGTTTATGCGGTCGGACTCACGGGTAGGCGGTCGGTGACGCCACGTACGGCGACAAGGAGGGACCACCATGGGCAACCGTGACGAACAGCAGGAAGGCCTCAAGGGCGCCGTCGAGGACATCAAGGGGCGCGTGAAGGAGAGCGCCGGCGCGCTCTTCGGCAACGACCAGATGCAGCGTGAGGGTGGCGCCCAGCAGGACAAGGCACGCGCTCAGCAGGACATCGCCGAGCACGAGGAGAGGGCCAAGCAGGCGGAGCGCGACGCCGCCGCGGCCGAGGCCCGCGAGCGCGGCCACCAGTAGAAACGACTTGGCTGTCAAGGGCTGTTCCACGTGGAACAGCCCTTGATCTATGCGCTTTCCGGCCGTTGCCAGTGCAGGAGGTAGCGCCAGAACACCAGCCGCCGCACGTGGCTACCAGGCAGCGTGGCCACGGCGATCCGCCGGACCTGCCGGGTGGTCAGCGGCGGGTCGAGGTTCACCGGCATCACGTCATGCGTGGGCTCGTGCCGGAACCATTCACCCCGGCTGGCCGCCCTGAGCGCGCCGAAGCCGACGCCGAGCAGGCGATGACCGGTGGCCCCGAGCAGCTCGGCGGGCAGCTCGCGCGGCAGGTCCGGACGAGGCAGCGCCACGGCGGCGAGCACTCCGCCTGGCCGCAGTGCACGGGACAGCCGCTGCAGCGCGTCGTGCAGGGGCAGGTGGTGCAGCGCGGTGACCGAAACGATCGCGTCGTAGTGGGCCTCCGGTAGCGGATACCGCATCACGTCGCCGAGGATGCACGCGACATTGTCCGGGGTGCGCTCCTCGGCGCGCTCGATCATCACCGGCGAGATGTCCATCGCGTCGACGTGCTCCACTCGCGCGGCCAGCCGCGCGGCGAACGCTCCCGCGCCGCAGCCCACGTCCAGCACGCGACGGCACCGCCGCGGCAGCTTGCCAAGCAGGACCCGCTGGTAGAAGGCGTTGTGGTCCCAGTCGAGGGCGCCCATGTTCCCGTCAGCGCCCTGGCGCGTGCACGGTGCGCCGTGGCTCGTACCAGTCCTCGCCGACGGGCTCGCCCGCGAGATTCCAGCTCCAGGAAATGGTCGGCGTGATTCGCAGGTAGATGCCTGGTCCGGCCATTCCGATGCGCTCGATCGGCTGCTCGGCGACCCCGTAGACGCGGACGCTCCTGGCGACGAACGGCTCGAAGGACGGCAGGTCGTCGAACACCAGAGAGACCTTGTCACGCCCTGCCGCGACGTTGCGGAACTTGCGGGTACGCGTCACCGTGCTCCCGCCCCCGACCCAGAAATCGGTCCCATCGAACTCCACAGCCACCGGGACGACGTCCGGCTGACCATCGGCGCCAACGGTGGCCAGGTGTCCCATCGGATGCGCCCGCAGGTAGGCGATCTCCTCGTCAGTGAAGGACATGATCGCCAGACTGCCACAGCGGGCTGCGTTGTCACGTTCCCGCAAGTCAGACCGCTTGGATCGCGAACACGGCGGCGGACACCACCACGGCGGCTGCCAGCCCGAGGACCCGCCAGGTCTGGCTCCCGGCACGCGGCTCCGGCGAAGGATCCAACCGCTGAACGGAGCCACGACCATGGCGTATCACCATCGAATAGCACGAAGGCCGGTCCCGCGCTTGGGAACCGGCCTTCGTGTGTTCTGTGGGCCCAGGAGGACTTGAACCTCCGACCTCTTCGTTATCAGCGAAGCGCTCTAACCGCCTGAGCTATGGGCCCTGGGAACGGAGAAAAGCTTACAGGACCTCGGCGGAGGCCCCTCGCACGGGGTCACTCCCGTTCCGAAAGGGTCACCTCCAGGCCGCCCGCCAGGTCCGCCGACACGTTGTAGATGAACGCGCTCACGGTGGTCAGGGCCGAGATCAGCACGATGTTGATCGCGCCGACGATGGCCGCGACGCCGAACACGCGGCCCGCGCTGATCAGCGGGTCGCCCGCGCTTTCGGCGCTGTCGCCCTGCACCAGCGAGGTGTACGTGCCGTTGATCTTGTCCCACACGCCCATGCCGTCGAGCACCGTGTAGAGCACACCGACGGCCACGAGCCAGACGAAGAACATCGCGACGCCGAGCACCAGGGAGAGCTTGAGCACCGACCACGGGTCGAACCGTTTGATCTGCAGGCTCGCCCTGCGCGGGCCCCTTCCGGGCCTGCGCAGCGCGCTGACCGGTGTCGACCGGCCGCCGCCCTTGCCGCCAGCAGGCGGCTGCGACGGCCCGCTCACCGGCTGTGTGCGCTGGGTGTCGCTCTGCTGCGGCTGACCGAACAGCCGGTTGGCGGCGCTGCCGGTGACCACCTGGGTGTCGGCGTTGCCGTTCGACAGGTACTGGGTCTGGGCCGACGAGGCGTCCTCAGCGGGCAACTGGCCCGCCGACCAGCGCTCGCCGAAGCCGCCCTCACCCTCCTGACCGGCCGAACCGCTGCCGGTTTCCTTGGCCACGCGCTGCCACGGCGGGGCGACGTCGCCGGCGCCCGTGTCGGTCGTGCCGCCGCCTCGCCGCTCGGTGTTGTCAGGTGGTGTCACAAACGGTCAGTCCCTTGTCAGATTCCGCGCCTGCTACTGCTCTTGCGTCGTCTCGTTCGGCTCGGGGTTGCCGGCTTCGTCGCCGGTGGGAGCCGGTTCGCCGTTCTCTCCGTTGGGGACGTCCGACGGCTTGTCCGCGTTGCGTGCCACGGCGAGCAGGGTGTTGCCCTCGTCGAGGTTGATCAAACGCACCCCCTTCGTCTGCCGTCCGGCCTTGCGCACCTGCCCGGCTGGGGTCCGGATGACCCCGCCACTCGAGGTGATCGCGTACAGCTCGTCGTCCGCGTCGACGATGATTGCCCCCACCAGCCTGCCACGTTTCCGGTCATGCTGAATGGTGAGCACGCCCTTGCCGCCGCGGCCCTGCACCGGATAGTCCTCGATGGGGGTCCGCTTCGCATAGCCGCCATCAGTGGCGACCAGCAGGAACGTGTCCTCCCTGACCACGCTGATGCCGAGCAGCTCGTCGCCCTCGTTGAACCGCATGCCCAGCACACCTGAGGTCGCCCGGCCCATCGGACGAAGCGCCTCGTCGGTGGCGTGGAACCGGATCGACTGGCCGTCGGAGGACACCAGCAGCAGGTCGTCCTCCGCGGAGGCCAGCACGGCGCCGACCAGCTCGTCACCCTCGCGCAGGTTGATGCCGATCAGGCCACCCGCGCGCGGTGAGTCGAAGTCGCTGAGCTTGGACTTCTTGACCAGGCCGTTCTTGGTCGCGAGCACAAGATACGGCGCGACCTCGTAGTTCGGGATCTCGATGACGCTCGCGATCTGCTCGTCCGGCTGGAACGCCAGCAGATTCGCCACGTGCTGTCCGCGCGCGTTGCGGTTGGCCTCGGGCAGGTCGTACGCCTTCGCCCGGTAGACCCGGCCCTTGTTCGTGAAGAACAGGATCCAGTCGTGCGTCGAGCACACGAAGAAGTGCTGGACGATGTCGTCCTGCTTGAGTGTCGCGCCCTGCACGCCCTTGCCGCCGCGCTTCTGCGAGCGGTAAAGGTCGGTCTTGGTCCGCTTGGCGTACCCGGTGCGGGTGATGGTCACCACCACGTCCTCGACCGCGATCAGATCCTCGACCGAGACCTCGCCGTCGAAGGGGATGATCTGGGTGCGCCGGTCGTCGCCGTACTTGTCGACGATCTCGGTGAGCTCGTCGCGGACGATGGTGCGCTGCCGCTCCGGCTTGTCGAGGATGTCCTGCAGGTCCGCGATCTCCAGCTCGATCTTCGCCAGCTCGTCGACGATCTTCTGTCGTTCCAGGGCCGCGAGCCTGCGCAGCTGCATGTCGAGGATCGCGGTGGCCTGGATCTCGTCGATGTCGAGCAGCTCGATCAGGCCGGTGCGGGCCTCGTCGACGGTCGGTGACCGGCGGATCAACGCGATCACAGCGTCGAGCTGGTCGAGCGCCTTGACCAGACCGCGCAGGATGTGGGCCCGCTCCTCGGCCTTGCGCAGCCGGAACCGGGTGCGCCGGACGATGACCTCGATCTGGTGCTTCACGTAGTGGCGGATCATCTGGTCGAGCCGCAGCGTGCGCGGCACGCCGTCGACCAGCGCCAGCATGTTGACGCCGAAGTTGTACTGCAGCTGGGTGTGCTTGTAAAGGTTGTTCAGCACCACCTTGGCGACCGCGTCGCGCTTGAGCGTGACCACGATCCGCATGCCGCTGCGGCTGTTGGACTCGTCGGCGATGTCCGCGATGCCCGTGAGCTTTCCGTCGCGCACGAGCGCGGCGATGTTCTCCACCAGGTTGTCGGGGTTGACCTGGTAGGGCAGCTCGGTGACGACCAGGATCGTGCGGCCCTTGGCGTCCTCCTCGACCTCCACCACCGCACGCATGCGCACCGAGCCTCGGCCGGTGCGGTAGGCGTCGGCGATGCCCGAGGTGCCCAGGATGAGGCCCTTGGTCGGGAAGTCGGGGCCCTTGATGCGCTGCATCAGCGCGGCGAGGAGCTCGTCGTCGTCGGCGTCCGGGTTCTCCAGCGCCCAGATGACGCCCTCGGATACCTCGCGCAGGTTGTGCGGCGGGATGTTGGTCGCCATGCCCACCGCGATGCCCGAACCACCGTTGACCAGCAGGTTCGGGATACGGCTGGGCAGGACGTCCGGCTCCTGGGTGCGGCCGTCGTAGTTGTCGGAGAAGTCGACGGTCTCCTCTTCGATGTCCCGCAGCATCTCCATGGCCAGCGGGTCGAGGCGCGACTCCGTGTACCGCATGGCCGCGGCGGGGTCGTTGCCCGGCGAACCGAAGTTGCCCTGGCCGTCGATGAGCGGGTACCGCATCGACCACGGCTGCGCGAGCCGCACGAGCGCGTCGTAGATCGCCGAATCGCCGTGCGGGTGGTAGTTACCCATCACGTCACCGACGACACGGGAGCACTTGTTGTACCCGCGGTCGGGGCGGAAGCCGGAGTCGTACATCGAGTACAGGACGCGGCGATGCACGGGCTTGAGCCCGTCGCGCACGTCGGGCAGCGCCCGCGACACGATGACGCTCATCGCGTAGTCGATGTAGGAGCGCTGCATCTCCTGCTGGATGTCGACCGGTTCGATGCGGTCGTGATCCGGAGGCAAGGTTTCCGTCATAGGTCCTTCTCGGTTGGACAGTCCTGGCGTGGACGGGGTTTCGGGGCGTTACACGTCCAGGAAGCGAACGTCCTTGGCGTTACGGGTGATGAACGAACGCCGGGCCTCGACGTCCTCGCCCATCAGCACGGAGAACAGCTCGTCGGCGGTGGCCGCGTCGTCGAGCGTCACCTGCAGCAGCACGCGGTTGGCCGGGTCCATTGTGGTCTCCCACAGCTCCTCGGCATTCATCTCGCCGAGACCCTTGTACCGCTGGATCGCGTCGTCCTTCGGCAGGCGCCTGCCGGCCGCGGCGCCGGCCTCCAGCAGCCCGTCGCGCTCCTTGTCCGAGTACGCGTACTCCGGCTCCGAA
The DNA here is from genome assembly GCF_005146945.1 of Prauserella endophytica. Lineage (GTDB taxonomy): Bacteria > Actinomycetota > Actinomycetes > Mycobacteriales > Pseudonocardiaceae > Prauserella_A > Prauserella_A endophytica. The sequence goes on along the minus strand of NZ_SWMS01000001.1, from coordinate 349,370 downwards.
CGCGGCCACTTGATCTTGTAGAGCGGTGGCTGGGCCAGGTAGACGTAGCCCTGCTCCACGAGCGGCCGCATGAAGCGGAACAGCAGCGTCAGCAGCAGCGTGCGGATGTGCTGACCGTCCACATCGGCGTCGGCCATCAGCACGATCTTGTGGTAGCGCAGCTTGGAGATGTCGAAGTCGTCGTGGATGCCGGTGCCGAGCGCGGTGATCAGCGACTGGACCTCGTTGTTCTTCAGCACGCGGTCGATGCGTGCCTTCTCCACGTTGATGATCTTGCCCCGGATCGGCAGGATCGCCTGGAACTTCGAGTCGCGCCCCTCCTTGGCGGAGCCGCCCGCGGAGTCACCCTCGACGATGTAGAGCTCGCACTCCTCGGGGTTGGTCGAGCGGCAGTCCTTGAGCTTGCCTGGCAGGCCGCCGATGTCCATGGCGCCCTTGCGCCGGACGAGGTCACGGGCCTTGCGGGCGGCCAGCCGTGCCTGCGCGCTCGACACCGCCTTGTTGATGATGATCTTGGCTTCGGCGGGGTTGCGCTCGAACCAGTCGGCCAGCCACTCGTTGCAGGTGCTCTGCACGAACGACTTCGCCTCGCTGTTGCCCAGCTTGGTCTTGGTCTGGCCCTCGAACTGGGGCTCGGAGAGCTTGATCGAGACGATCCCGGCGAGCCCCTCGCGCACGTCGTCGCCGGTGAGGTTGGCGTCCTTCTCCTTGAGCAGCTTCTTGTCACGCGCGTAGCTGTTGACCACGCGGGTCAGCGCCGCGCGGAAGCCCTCCTCGTGGGTGCCGCCCTCGTGCGTGTTGATCGTGTTGGCGAAGGTGTACACCGACGGCGTGAAGCCGTTGTTCCACTGCATCGCGACTTCGACCTCGAGGCCGTCGCCCTTGGCCTCGAACGAGATCACCGAGGGGTGGATCGGGTCCTTGCTGCCGTTGATGTACTTGACGAAGTCCTCGAGGCCACCCGGGTAGTGGTAGGTGCGCTCCTTGATCTGAGCGCGCTCACCCGTGGCGTCCTCACCGTTCTCCTCGGCGACCCGCTCGTCGCGCAGCACGATGGTGAGGCCCTTGTTGAGGAACGCCATCTCCTGGAGCCGGCGCGCGACGGTCTCGGCGCTGTAGTGCGTGGTTTCGAAGATGTCGGGGTCGGCCCAGAACGTGACGCTGGTACCGGTGCGGTCGGTGGGGCCGAGGTCGCGCAGCTCACCGGGCTCGGAGCGTTCGTAGCGCTGCGCCCAGATCCGGCCGTCGATGTGGATCTCGACCTCGAGCGCCGTGGAGAGCGCGTTGACCACGGAGACACCCACACCGTGCAGACCGCCGGAGACGGCGTAGGACTCGTTGTCGAACTTGCCGCCCGCGTGCAGCACGGTGAGCACGACCTCGACGGTCGGCCGCTGCTCCTTGGGGTGCATGTCGACCGGGATGCCACGGCCGTCGTCGACCACGCGGACGCCGCCGTCGGCGAGCAGCGTGACATCGACCCGGGTGGCGTAGCCCGCCATCGCCTCATCGACGGAGTTGTCGACGACCTCCTGGATCAGGTGGTGCAAACCACGCTCGCCGGTCGACCCGATGTACATGCCGGGGCGTTTACGAACGGCTTCGAGACCCTCGAGAACCGTGATGGAGGACGCGCTGTATTCACTCTGGTTCGCTGCCACCGGCCTGATTTCTCCTCGTCTCACCCAACGCGCGCACGGGTGTGTGCCTGTCGGTCGGGCACGCCGCTCGATACTCGTCCGGCATCAATCCGGCTTGCCCTTACAAGTTTACTTGGCCAGCCCCGCTCACATGCATCAAGGACACCCCTGATTTCGTCACAGAGCGACGATCTCGACGTCAACCGGGTCCCGCCGTGACCAACGGAGACCTCGCGCCGGATTCGCGCGTTCGGGCCGCGTCTTTCGAACGGCTACCCGTAGGTGTCGCGCGGACCCCGGCCCGAGACGTGCCTCGGGCCCTTGCGCCAGCTCGGCGCCGTCGGGCCCTGGATCCGCATGCGCTTGACGACACCGTGCCCCACCCCCGCCGCAATCTTCGCCAGCAGCTGGCGCTGCAGCAACCGCAGCTGGGTCGCCCAGGCGGTTGAGCTGGCGCGCACGGTCAGCTCCCCCTCCTTGAGCGCGACCGGCTGGGCGTGCTCGGCGACCTCCTCGCCGACGAGCCGCGTCCATTGCCCGAATACCTGGCCGTTGGCGAGCTGGTCGCTCCACCCGAGCTGCGTCGCCATGCGCGAGGCGAGCCTGCCGAGCGGCTGCGGGTCGCGTTCGTCGACGCCGGGACCGGACCAGCGCCTGCGCCTGGGGTTCTGTGCCCGGCCGAGCGCCGGCTTGCCGCCCGGCCTGCGCACGCCCGGCTCGTGCCCCCGGGCGGCGGCCCGCTCCCTGGCCGCCTGGAGCGCGGCGTGGGCGAGGTCCCTGCCCTGTGGACTGTCGGCGGACCCCGTCTCGTTCGGCCCAGCAGCGCTGTTACGCTCAGTGTCTCGTTTGGGGGACTCACCGGCAGAACCGCCCACCCGAGGGGTATTGACCACCTCATTTGGGCCTTCAGTCACGCGCGGCGATAACAGGTTCGCTGTGTTATCCACACTATCCACAGACTTATCCCCAGATCGGTGGGTAACTTGTGTGGCCCCGGTCACTCCGGGTCGCCGGCCCGGTCTATTGTGGCTCTGATCAGGCACGTCGTACCTCACCCTCCGAAACCGCGAACCGCGTCCCCGCGAGCTCCTCGGGCACGTCTTCATCCACAGCCGCGGTCACGAGCACCTGCTCCGCGCTCGCCGCGACCTCCGCCAGCCGGGCGCGACGTCTCCGGTCCAACTCCGCGAACACGTCATCAAGCAACAAAACGGGCTCACCCCCCGCCTCGGCTCGTAACAGCTCGTAGGACCCGAGCCGCAACGCCAGTGCGAACGACCACGACTCGCCGTGGCTGGCGTACCCCTTGGCCGGAGCTTCGCCGAGCACGAGCTCCAGCTCGTCCCGATGGGGTCCGACCAGACTTACCCCACGTTCCAGCTCCGCCGCGCGCGACTCGCCGAGCGCCTCCAGGAGGATGCCGGCGAGCTTTTCCTCGTCAGCCCGCTCACCACCCGGAACGCCGTAGCCCGTCGGCAACGCGCCGCCGAGCCCCGACCGGTAGGCGATCTTGGCAGGCCGCGAGTCAGGTGCGACCCCGGCGTAGGCCGCGGCCGTGTGCGGCGCGAGGTCGGCCACCAGGTTCAGCCGCGCCGCCAGCAGCTGGGCGCCCGCCGTGGCCAGGTGGTTGTCCCACACCTCCAGCGTCGACAGCGCGTACGGGTCGTCGCCCCGGCGCTTGCCCGCCGACTTGAGCAGGGCATTGCGCTGCTTCAGCACCTTGTCGTACTCACTGCGCACACCCGCGTAGCGCGGGGCGCGCAGCACGAGCAGCTCGTCGAGGAACCGCCTGCGCTCGCCGGGGTCGCCGCGCACGAGCGCGAGGTCCTCGGGAGAGAACAGCACCGTGCGCAGGATCCCCAGCACGTCGCGGGGCCTGCCGACCGCGCCCCGGTTGACGCGTGCGCGGTTGGCCCGGCCAGGGGCGATCTCCAGCTCGACGGTCAGCTCGCGGCCCTCGTTCACCACGGCGACGCGCACCAGCGCGCGCTCGCACCCATGCCTGATCAGGGGTGCGTCGGTCGCGACCCGGTGCGAGCCGAGCGTGGCGACGTAACCGATCGCCTCGATGAGGTTCGTCTTCCCGCGGCCGTTCGGCCCGACCAGTACGGTCGGACCCGGCTCCAGCGGCAGGTCGACGTGCTCCCACGAGCGGAAGTCGGTCACCTGGAGGTGACGGAGGTACACGCCGCGCCGTGCCCTACTCGCCGACCTTCTTGACCGAGTGGCCGCCGAACTGGTTGCGCAGCGCGGCCACCGCGCGCATGGCCGAGGAATCCTTCTGCCTGGAGGAGAACCGGGCGAACAGCGCGGCGGAGATCACGGGTGCGGGCACGGCGTTGTTGATCGCCTCCTCCAGCGTCCACCTGCCCTCGCCGGAGTCCTCCACGTAACCCTCGAGGTCGTCGAGCTCCGGGTCTTCGTCCAGTGCCCTGACCAGCAGCTCGAGCAGCCACGAGCGCACGACCGTGCCCCGCTGCCACGCCTTGATCACGGCGGGCACGTCCTCGACGACCTTCGCCGCCTCGAGCAGCTCGAAGCCCTCGGCGTAGGCCTGCATCAGGCCGTACTCGATGCCGTTGTGCACCATTTTCGCGTAGTGACCGGCGCCGACGGAGCCCGCGTGCGCGAAGCCCTCCTCGCGCGGACCGTCCGGACGCAGCGCATCGAAGATCGGCATCGCCTGCTCGACGTGGGCCTTGTCGCCGCCGACCATCAGGCCGTAGCCGTTCTCCTTGCCCCACACTCCACCGGACACGCCGACGTCGAGGTAGCCGATGCCCTTGCCCGCGAGCAGCTCGGCGTTCTTCTTGTCGTCGCTGAACCGCGAGTTGCCGCCGTCGATCAGCAGGTCGCCCTCGCTGAGCAGGTCGCCGAGCTCGGCGACGGTCTGCCTGGTCGCCTCGCCGGCGGGCACCATGACCCAGACCATGCGAGGCGCGGCCAGTGCCGACACCAGCTCCGCGAGCGACCCGGTGTCGGTCACCTCGGCGTTGCGGTCGTAGCCGACCACCTCGTGCCCGGCGGCACGCAGGCGCTCGCGCATGTTGAAGCCCATCTTGCCCAGGCCGACAAGTCCGAGCTGAACCATCAGTTGTCCCCTTGTGTGTTTCGTACTCAGCCGGGAAGCCGCACCGGCATCAGCAGGTAGAGGTAACCGGGAACGACGTCGCCGTTCTCGTCGGCCGGCTTGATCAGCGCGGGCCTGTTGGGCGTGGTGAACGTCAGCTCCGCCCGGTCGGCGTGCAACGCGCCGAGCCCGTCGACGAGGTAACCCGGGTTGAAGGCGATGGTCACCGGCTCGCCCTCGTAGTCGACCGGCAGCTCTTCCTCGGCGCTGCCCTCGTCGTCGCCACCTGCCGAGAGCCTGAGGGTCCCCTCGCTGAACTCGAGCCGCACCTGGGTACCCCGCTCGGCGACCAGCGACACGCGCTTGATCGCCTCGGCCAGCGCCGACACCTGGAGGACCGCGCGCGATGTGTGCTGCGACGGGAGCAGCTGCCGGTACGGCGGGAACTCCGCGTCGAGCAGGCGGGTCGTGGTGTAGCGACCGGAACCGGCGAGGCCGAGCAGGCCGTCGCCGCTCGCGAGGCCGACCTGCACGGTCGCGCCGCTCGCGCCGAGCGACTTCGCCGCGTCGGCGAGCGTGCGGGCAGGCACGAGGACCGCCGCGTCGGCGAGCCCCTCGGCGGGCGACCAGCTGAACTCGCGCATCGCGAGCCGGAAGCGGTCGGTGGCGACGAGCGTGAGGGTGGTGCCCGAGATCTCCAGCCGCATACCGGTGAGCATCGGCAGCGTGTCGTCCTTACCGGCGGCCACCGCGACCTGGGCCACGGCCTGGGCGAACGCCTCGCCCGTCACCTCGCCTGCGAGATCTGGCTGCGCCGGCAACTGTGGATAGTCCTCCACCGGCATGGTCGGCAGACTGAAGCGCGCGTTTCCGCAGGTGATGGACGCGCGAGCGCCGTCGACGGCGATCTCCACCGGCTGGGCGGGCAGCGCCTTGGTGATGTCCGCCAGGAGCCTGCCCGAGACTAGCGTGCGCCCGCCGTCCGCGATCGTGGCTGGTACGCCGACGGTCGCTGAGACCTCGTAGTCGAAGCCGGACACGGTCAGCGCGTCGGAACCCCCGTCGGCTCCTGCGTCGAGCAGCACACCGCCCAGCACGGGAACCGGCGGCCTGGAGGGAAGGCTTCGAGCCACCCAGGCGACGGCGTCAGCGAGCCCATCACGCTCGACGCGGATTTTCATGGCGCCCATCCTTTCGACAGCCGAGCCCGGGCGGCTCGAAAGACGACAAATCACCCCTACAGACGCCCCCAATGGGCAGGGGCGGTCGAGGGGGCGTGGCTGTGTGGGTTCGCCCGGACGCGGTGCGTCGCACATCGACGACACCGGCACCGAGCGGACCGGGGTGTGGGTTTCCACGTTAGAGCGTGAGCGGCACCGCCGTCATCCCGGCCCAGTCGAGCGGCCGAGCGGGTATCCCCAGGTTCACAGCTCGCTTGTTTTTGTTTTGTTCTTCTTCGAAGAGATCTTTGTTCAGTCGTAGTAGTAAGGGCTGTGGGTTGTGTGGACAGGCGTCGTCCGCGCAGGTCCGAGCACGCGCGGCCGTGTGGACAGCCGTGGTGGCAGCTCGGTGGAGAAGTCGGGGGCCGCCGTGGAGAACTTTCGCCGTCCTCAGTTGCTCCACAGCTGTCCCCAGGTTTCCACAGTTTTGTCCCCAGCTGTGGGTCGACCTGTGCCCAGCCCATGCACCGCCGATGCACCCCCGAAACGTGACCTGGATCGCCTTAGTGAGTGACAAAACCTAGGCGGCAGAACGACTTCGGGCCTCGCGCGAGCCCGTCACCGCGACAACTCCGGCCGTGCAGACACATGTGATGGCTACCCACTGGGGCGCGGAAAGCACCTCTGACAGCACCACGAGACCGGCGATCGCGCCCACCGCGGGCTCCAGACTTTCCAGAACTCCCACCGTTCGTGGCGGGATCCGGCGCAGCGCCGCGAGGTCCAGTGAATAGGGAACGACCGCTGACAACACCGCCACGAGCGCTCCGACGAGCAGTACCTCGGGGGCCAGCAACGCGGCGCCGCTCTGCGCGATTCCCGCCGGGAGCCACAGAATCGCGGCGAACGCGACGGCGAGCGAGAGCGTCAACGCCGTCTCACTGCGCCTGCCCGCCGTGCGGCTCAACAACAGATAGGCGGCCATCGACGCCCCGCTCGCGAGCGCGAACGCGATGCCTGCGAACGGAGCTCCACCACCTGGGCCGTGGAAGAGCCAGACGCCGAACCCCGCGAACCCGGCGGCACCCACTTCGGCGAGACCGCGAGAAGTGAGGAGTGCCAACAGGATCGGGCCGAGCAGCTGCAGTGTCGTCGCCACCCCGAGCGGCAGCGTCGTGAGCGCGGGATAGATGAGGTTCATGCCGGCGATCGCGGCGCCGAAGGCGGCCACGAGGGCGAACTCCTTGCGGGTGCTCGGAAGCGCGGGCCGGTGCCACCCGAGCAACACGATTGCCGCGATGCCGAGTCGCAGCGCCACGGTGCCGAGCGCTCCGGCGTCGGCGAAGAGGTGTTTGCCGATCGCCTGCCCGACCTGAACGCTCACCACACTGCCCAGTACGAGCAGTGCTCCTCTGCCGACCATGTGGCGAGTGTCCGGCCGCGCTGACAACGGCGTCCATCTCATCTTCGTGTGCGAATTCGTTTAGCCTCGACTACATGATTGACCTGCGGCGGCTGCGCGTGCTGCGGGTGCTCGCGGACGAGGGAACGATCACCGCGACGGCCGCGGCGCTGTACCTCACGCCGTCGGCGGTGTCGCAACAGCTGCGGCACCTCAGTCGAGACCTCGGGGTGGAGCTGCTTCGCCGCGAGGGCAGGCGCGTGCGGCTCACGCCGGAGGCGCAGATCCTGCTGCGGTACACCGAAGAGCTGTACGCGCACTGGGAACGCGCGCGGGCCGACCTGGCCGCGCGCGGCGGCGAGCCGATGGGCGAGCTACGGCTGTGCGCGGTGTCCTCGGCGATCGCCGCGCTCGCCACGCCCGCGCTTTCCCGGCTGCGCCAGGCGTTTCCGAAGCTCGACGTGCACATCAGGGAGGAGGAGAGCGGCGACTGCTACGAACTGGTCGTCGCCGAGCAGGCCGACATCGCCGTGGTGCTGCCGACCTCCGACTCGCCGCCGGAGGGAGACCCGCGCTTCGAACGGGAGCCGCTGCTCGACGACGTTCAGGACCTGCTCGTGCCCGCAGGGCACCCGCTGACCGAAGTGGACAGTGTGTCACTCGCCAACGCGGCGGGCGAGGCGTGGATCGTGAAGCCGTACAACAACGACACCTACCCCTTGCTCGTCACCGCCTGCGCGACCGCCGGCTTCACGCCCCGGATTTCCCACCACGTCAAGGAGTGGTTCGCGGTCTCGGCACTCGTCGCCGAGGGTGCGGGCGTGTGCCTGCTGCCGAGACTCGTTCCCATCCCGGAGGCGCACGGAGTGGTGCGGATCCCTCTCCACGGCGAACCGAGGCCGGCGCGCCGGTTCAGCACGTGTGTGCGCAAGGGTAGCGAGACCTCGCCCGCGATCGCCGCCGGGCTGGCGGTGCTGCGCGAGGTGGCTACTGACGTGCTCGCTGCTTGATGCGCGAGGTCAGCTCCTGCACCTGGTCGTAGATCCGGCGCCGTTCCGCCATCTCCTTGCGGATCTTCTTGTCGGCGTGCATCACCGTGGTGTGGTCTCGACCACCGAAGGTCTGCCCGATGCGCGGCAGCGACATGTCGGTGAGCTCGCGGCACAGGTACATCGCGATCTGCCTCGCGGTCGCCAGCGCCTTGGTCTTGCCGGGCCCGCACAGGTCGTCGAGCGTGACGTCGAAGAACTCCGCCGTGACCCCCATGATCGTCGGCGCGCTGATCTCGGGCGCCTGTGAGTCCGGGATCAGGTCGCGCAGCACGATCTCGGCGAGGCCGACGTCCACCGGCTGCTGGTTCAGCGAGGCGAACGCGGTGACGCGAATGAGCGCGCCCTCGAGCTCGCGGATGTTGGCCTCGATGCGCGCCGCGATGAACTCGAGCACGTCACCGGGCACGGCGAGCCGGTCCTGTGCCGCCTTCTTGCGGAGGATCGCGATACGGGTCTCCAGCTCGGGCGGCTGGATGTCGGTGATCAGTCCCCACTCGAACCGCGTGCGCAGGCGGTCCTCCAGTGTCTCCAGCCGCTTCGGCGGACGGTCGGAGGACACGACGATCTGCTTGTTCGCGTTGTGCAGTGTGTTGAAGGTGTGGAAGAACTCCTCCTGGGTCCCTTCCTTGCCTTCCAGGAACTGGATGTCGTCGACGAGCAGGATGTCGATGTCGCGGTAACGCCGCTGGAACGCGACCTTGCGGTCGTCGCGCAGCGAGTTGATGAAGTCGTTGGTGAACTCCTCGGTGGACACGTACCGCACGCGCATGCCGGGGAAGAGCCGCTGGGCGTAGTGGCCGACGGCGTGCAGCAGGTGGGTCTTGCCCAGCCCCGACTCTCCCCAGATGAAGAGCGGGTTGTACGCGCGCGACGGCGCCTCGGCGACCGCGACAGCGGCGGCGTGCGCGAAGCGGTTGGACGCACCGATGACGAACGTGTCGAAGGTGTACTTCTCGTTCAGCCGGGTCTTGGAGGTCTGCGGCTGGGCGGGCGCCGTGTAGGGCTGGCCCGCGATCGGCTGCCCCGAGAAGGTGGGCCAGATCTCGTGGACGGCGGCGAGCGCCTCGCCTTCCTCGTCCACCTCTTCCTCGCCGTCGTCGACCTGGTCCGGCACGTTCTTCGCGACTGGCATCGAGGGCATCGGCGGCCGCTGGCCCACCGGCCGCTCGCCGCCGTCGGCGCGGGTGTGGCGCACGGCGGCGGGCACGGTGATCGTGTCCTCTGGCGGTGGCAGCGGTGGACCGTCGGAGCGGATCCCGTTGCCGGTTTCCACCCTGCCGGGTGAGTTCGCGTACCGAGGGGGTGTGGCCGGGGCGGGAGCGCTGTCTGTGGTGTCGACCTTGACGGCGAGGGAGACCTCGCGGCCGAGCCTGCGGGAGAGCGCCGTGGTGATCGGTTCGCGCAGCGCGCGCTCGATGGCTTCCTTCGCGAAGTCACTCGGCGCGGCGAGCAGCGCGGTGCCGTCGAGGAGGCCGATGGGCCGGGTCACCCGCATCCACGCACGTTGCTGGGGGGACAGCGTGCCGTCGGAGAGCTCCCTGACGACCTGCTCCCAGACGACAGCCAGGTTCAGCTGGTGCTCAGACACCCTGCTCCGCTCCCCTCCCCTCGACCTTGGCCCCACATAGCAGGTCGATGTGGCCACCCGCGCAGCAGGTATCCACAAAGTTGTCCACAACTGTGCATCAATGTACGGCGGCCCGCGGGCACTCCCTCCCGCGGGATCAAGGTACGCCTGCCGAAGTCTCCCACCTTTCGGCGGCGTGAGTGCGCCCCTCGTTGACACTGAGAAGGGGCACGCTAACAAGACCCGGTGATTGCCACAAGACGTCGTTCCGGGCAAGGATTTCATGGTGTACGGCGTGTTGCCATTCGGTGCTGGAGCGTGGCGATGATCGATACTGTCGGCAGCGACACAGCGTTACTCAAGGGGCCGGTTCCAGTGTCACCGGACAGGGTGCGTACCCTCGTAAGGTCTGCCGCTGACAGCGGGCCTTATTCTGCCTGCCCACGTTCCGTCGGCTGTCAGACAATACGAGTAGACGTTGAGACCAGGAGAACTGAGCCGTGAGCAAGGGCAAGCGCACCTTCCAGCCGAACAACCGCCGACGCGCTCGGACCCACGGGTTCCGGCTGCGGATGCGTACCCGCGCAGGCCGCGCCATTCTGGCCGCCCGCCGGCGCAAGGGCCGTCAGCAACTTTCCGCCTGATCCCGTCTGCCTGCGAGGCGCGGCGTGCTTCCGGTCAACGCTCGCCTGCGGCGGAGTGAGGAATTCCGTGCGGTCATGCGCGGCGGCGCCCGAGCCGGGCGCCGCCGCCTTGTGCTGCACGCGCTCGCCGGAAGCGGCGGGCAGAGCAAGGCGGGCTTGGTCGTGAGCAAGGCGGTGGGCAACTCGGTTGTGCGCCACCGAGTGAGCAGGCGCCTGAGGCACCTGCTGGCCGACCGGCTTGGAACCTTGCCGGCCGGTAGTGCGTTGGTTGTTCGGGCATTACCTGCCGCTGCCACCGCGACCAGTGCGGAGCTCGGCTCGGATCTCGACGCGGCGCTGCGACGGTTGAGCCTGTCGCCTTCCGCCCGCCACGACAATGGACCAGCGGTGTGAGTACAGAGCAAGTGGCCGGCACTGAGACGGCCGAGACCCAGCAGCCCACCAGGCGGGCGCGTCCGACGCCGGTGGCCTGGGTGCTGCTGCTGCCGATCAGGTTCTACCGCAAGGCCATCTCCCCGTTCCTTCCCCCGATGTGCCGGTTCTACCCGAGCTGCAGCACGTACGCGGCCGAGGCGCTGACCCGGCACGGAGCCGCTCGCGGCTCCTACCTCGCGGTCCGCCGGCTGTTGCGATGCGGTCCGTGGACCCCGCCGGGACGAGACCCCGTGCCGGAGAAGTTCAGCTTCAGGCACCAAAGCCCTGGTATGTCTACCGAGGAGTAGCTCAGTGCTCGACTTTATCTACTACCCTGTGTCGTTCATCTTGTGGTGCTGGCACAAGGTGTTCGGCTTCGTCTTCGGCGACGACAACGCGATTGCCTGGGTCCTCGGCATCGTGTTCCTGACGTTCACGGTCCGCGGCATCATGTTCAAGCCGTTCGTGAAACAGGTCCGGTCGATGAAGAAGATGCAGGACTTCGCGCCGGAGATCAAGAAGATCCAGAAGAAGTACGCGAACGACCGCCAGCGGCAAGCGATGGAGATGCAGAAGCTCCAGCGCGAGCACGGCGTCAACCCGCTCGGCAGCTGTCTGCCGATGCTGCTCCAGATCCCGGTCTTCATCGGTCTGAACCATGTGCTCCGCATGTTCGCCCCGGGCAAGGAGAGCAACTACTTCTTCGACGCCGAGGGCGTGCGCTCCTACGTCGACGCGAAGCTCTTCGGGGTCAACCTCGGTGACGCCATCAACCACGTCAGCGCCCTCGGGGGCGGCGCGGCCGCGGCGGAGCCCGGCTGGCACTGGCACGTGGCCCCCGTGGCGATCCCGCTGATGATCGTCGCGAGCGTCGCGACCCACTTCACGGCCCGCCACTCCGTGGCCCGCCAGAACCCGGCCTCGGCGACCGCGCAGACCGCGATGATGAACCGCCTGACGCTGTGGATCTTCCCGGCCGGTGTGCTCATCTTCGGTGCCTTCTTCCCGATCGGTCTGCTCATCTACTGGCTCGCCAACAACTGCTGGACCCTCATGCAGCAGCGCCTCGTCTACACGAAGATCGACAAGGAAGAAGAGGCGAAGAAGGTCGAGGCCAAGGAGAAGCGCAGCAACCTCGGCCCGAAGCCGGGCCAGAAGCCCCAGGTCGGCCAGAAGCCGAAGCCTGCCCAGCAGCAGAAGAAGGCCGCCGACTCGGAGAGCGAGGGCGGCACCGGCTCCGCGAAGAGCGCCGGCGCCGCCAAGAACGGCACCCCCAAGAACGGCAAGTCCCCGAAGAGCGGCAACCCCAGCAACGTCAAGGGCGGCGCCTGGGCGAAGAACGGCGGGAACCAACAGCGGTCCGCCACCCAGGGCAAGAAGGCCCAAGGCCGTAAGCGGCGCTGACGCCTCAGGGACGGGAGAGGAGAAAAGACATGTCGGAGACAGCCGAGGTGATCGGCACCGAACAGGACGAGGCAGTGCCGGCGACGGTCGAGGGCGAGGCCGAGGAGACGGACGCGGGTAGCGACGACGACCTGCTGGTCCAGGAGGGCGACATCGCGGGTGACTACCTGGAGCGCCTGCTCGACATCCTCGACTACGACGGCGACATCGACTTGGATGTGGAAGCCGGGCGCGCGATCGTCAGCATCGATGGTGGCGAGGACCTGGACAAGCTCGTCGGTCCGAGGGGCAACGTGCTGGAAGCACTGCAGGAGCTGACGCGCCTCGCGGTGCAGCAGGAGACCGGTACCCGCAGCAGGCTCATGCTCGACATCGCCGGCTGGCGGGCGGGCCGGCGGGAGGAACTGCGCGAGCTCGGTCGGTCGACGGCCGAGTCCGTCGCGCAGTCCGGGGAGAAGGTGCGGCTGCAGCCGATGAGCCCGTTCGAGCGCAAGGTCGTCCACGACGCGGTCGCTGCCGTCGAGGGTGTCACGAGCGAGAGTGAGGGTGAGGAGCCGAAGCGGCGCGTGGTCGTACTCCCCGCATAGTCACGCACTGAGCGAAGCGGCCCGTCGGACAACCGGCGGGCCGCTTTTTTGTGCTCGCGTTTCACGTGAAACCGGGAGTCGGTCGGTGGAGTTCTGCACAACTTCGGACTGTCGCGTCGAATCCAGAAGCGCATCAGGGACAATCGGTAGCGGCCGGTTTCACGTGAAACGGCGATCCCCCGATGAGGAGTGAGTCTGTGGGTCTGGGCGGGTTCGAGTCCACCACCACCCCGGCAGCGGCTGCTGCCGTGTTCGGCGATCAGGTCGAGCAGGCGGAGCACTTCGTGGAGCTCCTCGCGGAGCACGGCGTCGAGCGCGGCCTGATCGGCCCACGCGAGATCGATCGGCTTTGGGAACGACACGTCCTGAACTCCGCGGTGATCGGCGAGCACATCCCTCGCGGTGTCCGCGTCGTCGATGTCGGTTCGGGTGCCGGGCTCCCGGGTGTACCGCTCGCGGTCGCGCGACCGGATCTCGATATCGTCTTGCTGGAGCCGATGGCACGCCGCGTCGAGTGGCTGTCGGAGGTGGTGGAGACGCTGGGGCTCCCTATCACCATCGTGCGCGGGCGCGCGGAGGAGAAGGCGATTCGGCAGCAGCTGGGTCTTGCTGATGTGGTGACCGCACGCGCGGTGGCGCCCTTGGCTCGCCTCGCGTCGTGGTGTCTCCCCCTGGTGCGTTCGTCGGGCACGCTCGTTGCTCTCAAAGGTGCGAGTGCGGCGGACGAGATCGAGCGCGATCGCGCGGCGGTTCGCAAGGCGGGCGGCGGGGAGCCGAGGCTGGCGGAGTGTGGTGCCGGCGTGCTGGAGACGCCGAGCACGGTGGTGGTGATCGAACGCGTGGAGCAGCGAAAGCCGGAACGATCGCGGCGGCGCTCCGGAGCGCGGTCGAGATGAAAGGATTGGCCGAGCGAATGACGATCAGTACGGAGCGGCGAATGTTCCACGTGAAACGGTGCACCGGCGAGCACATGAACCTCGGAAGGGGTGGCGCCCGGTGAACCCGCCTCGCGAGACGAGTACCGGCGGCTGGACACCCATCGCCGAGGAGGCCGAGCGTGCCGCCAAGGTGCTGCATCCGGACGCGAACTTCATGCCCCGGCCCACGCGGCGCCGTGTACTCACCGTCGCCAACCAGAAGGGCGGCGTCGGCAAGACCACCAGTACGGTGAACCTCGCCGCCGGGCTCGCGCTGCACGGCGTGAAGACGCTCGTCATCGATCTGGACCCGCAGGGGAACGCGAGCACGGCGCTCGACGTTGACCACCGGTCCGGCACGCCGTCCGTGTACGAGATGCTCATCGGCGAGGTTTCCCTGGCCGACGCGACACAGGTCAGCCAGCAGTCCCCCAACCTCTTCTGCGTGCCCGCGACCATCGACCTGGCCGGTGCCGAGATCGAACTCGTGTCGATGGCGTCGAGGGAGTCTCGCCTCAAGGAAGCCCTCACGAGCGAAGCGCTCGACGAGCTCGGCATCGACTACGTCTTCATCGACTGCCCGCCCTCGCTCGGGCTCCTCACGGTGAACGCACTGAGCGCGGCGCACGAGGTGCTGATCCCGATCCAGTGCGAGTACTACGCACTGGAGGGGCTCGGCCAGCTCCTCAGCAACATCGAGCTCGTCCAGCAGCACCTCAATCCAGCGCTCAAGGTGTCGACCATTCTGCTGACGATGTACGACGGCCGCACCAAGCTCGCGGACCAGGTGACCCAGGAGGTCCGGAATCACTTCGGTGACGTCGTACTCAAGACGATCATCCCGCGCAGCGTGAAGGTCTCCGAGGCCCCCGGGTACGGGCAGACGGTGCTGGCTTACGACCCCGGCTCTCGGGGCGCGATGAGCTATCTGGACGCTGCACGGGAAGTCGCCGAGCGTGGAGTGAGGGAGCAGAGATGAGCGAGCGCAGGGGTGGGCTCGGCCGTGGCCTGGCGGCCCTGATTCCGACCGGGCCGGTCAGCTCGGAAGGAGCGGCCACCGCCGAGATGCCGGCCGAGCCGGTTGCCGCTGACGGCGACAAGGGCTGGTTCGCGGCGAACGGCTCGGTCAAGCCGGTCGGCGGCGAGGTCGCCGGCGCGGTTTACCGTGAGGTGCCTGTCGAGGCGATCAAGGCCAACCCGAAGCAGCCTCGTCAGGTCTTCGACGAGGAGGCGCTCGCGGAGCTGGAGCACTCGATCCGCGAGTTCGGCCTCATGCAGCCGATCGTCGTGCGCCAACTGCCCGGTGACGAGTACGAGCTCGTCATGGGCGAGCGCCGCCTGCGCGCGTCCCAGCAGGCAGGGCTGGAGGTCATCCCGGCGATCGTGCGGCAGACCGCCGACGAGGCGATGCTGCGCGACGCGCTGCTGGAGAACATCCACCGCGTCCAGCTCAACCCGCTCGAAGAGGCGGCGGCATACCAGCAGCTGCTCGACGAGTTCGAGGTGACGCACGAGGAGCTCGCGTCGCGCATCGGCCGCAGCCGGCCCGTCATCACCAACACGATCCGGCTGCTGCGGCTCCCCCTCCCCGTCCAGCGTCGCGTGGCGGCCGGGGTGCTGTCGGCGGGCCACGCCCGCGCGCTGCTGTCGCTGGAGGACCCCGACGGTCAGGAGGAGCTGGCGGCACGCATCGTCGCTGAGGGCCTGTCGGTCCGGGCCACCGAGGAGGCGGTGACCCTCTCCAAGGGTGCGGCCAAGAAGAAGGAGAAGGCGCCCGCACGCAAGCCGATGCAGGCTCCTGGTTTGCAGGATCTGGCCGAGCGCTTGTCCGACACGTTCGATACCCGCGTGAAGGTCGACCTCGGGCGGCGAAAGGGACGCATCGTCGTCGAGTTCGGGTCGGTGGACGATCTCGAGCGGATCGTTGCCCTCATGGACCCAAACCGGTCAAATCAGACACGTGAAACCGGCAACCCGTGACACCGGGTCATTTCGTCACGGTGATGATTTCTCGTCAGCTCCCGCGCTGAACGGCGCGGGACACGAGATCGGCGAAAACCGCCCCGAGGGACGTGCCGGCCGCCTCCATCGCCATCGGAACGGTGGAGGTCTCGGTCAGCCCCGGTGACAGGTTCACCTCGAGGAAGTGGACGGTGCCGTCGGCGGCCACCACGGCGTCGGTCCGGGAGATGTCCCGCAACCCGAGCAACCGGTGCGCACCCACCGCCAGCTCGCCGACCGCCTTCTCGGTCTCCGGGGTCAGCCGCGCAGGCGAGAAGAAGTCGGTGAGCCCGGCGGTGTAGCGGGCTGTGTAGTCGTACACGCCGCTCTCCGGAACGATCTCGACGGCAGGCAGCGCCTGTGGGCCGCCGTCGCGTTCGACGACGGTGACCGCCACTTCGACGCCGTTGATGAACCGCTCCGCGAGCACCGTGTCGCCATAGGCGAAGCAGCCGACCATGGCGGCGGGCAGCTCCGCCGCGTCGCGCACGACCTGCGTGCCGAGCGCCGAGCCGCCCTGGTCCGGCTTGAGGATCAGCGGCAACCCGAGCCGCTCCACCATGGCGTCCAGCACCGCCTGCGCGCCGAGTTCGCGGAAGGTGCTGTGCGGCAGCACGACCCACTCGGGCGTGGTGAAGTCGGACTGGGCGACGAGCGCCTTCGCGATCGGCTTGTCGAACGCGCGACGGCACGCCCACGAACTGGTGCCGACGAACGGCACGCCCAGCATCTCCAGCACGGTCTGGATGGAGCCGTTCTCGCCCTCTCCCCCGTGCAGTGCCACGACCGCGGCGTCGGGCCGCTCGTCCCGGAGCCGAGCCACGAGACTGGCGTCGGTGTCCCACTCGTCGACCGACAGACCTTGCTCACGCAGAGCGACCGACAGGCGGCGACCGGAGCGCAACGAGACGTCCCGCTCGTGTGAAAGACCGCCCGCGAGCACGGCGACAGTAGGCTCGGCCACCCAGGAACTCCTCAACTGATCAGGTGAAAAACTGGTGCTCAGACCGTGTCCGGCCCGGGGAACTGCGGCCCCGACACGGCGCGCGTGGTGACGCTACCGAACGTGCGGGCCAGCTCCATTTCGGACTCGAGCACACCGGCGAGCCTGCGCACGCCCTCGCGGATCCGCTCTGGCGTGGGGTAGCAGTACGACAGGCGCATCTGCCTGCTGCCGAAGCCGTCGGCGTAGAAACCAGTGCCCGACGCGTACGCGACGCGCGCCGTGACCGCGCGCGGCAACATCGCCTTGGTGTCGACGCCCTCGGGCACCGTCACCCACACGTAGAAGCCGCCGTCCGGCTGCGTCCACGTGCATCCGGGAGGCATGTGCTGCTCCAACGCCGACAGCATCGCGTCACGGCGCTCCCGGTAGTTCTCGCGGAAGGTCTTGATCTGGCCCTTCCAGTCGTGGGTCGCGAGGTAGCGCGACACCACCAGCTGGTTCAACGTCGGCGGGCACAGGGTCGCCGACTCAGCGGCCAGCACGAGCTTCTCGCGGACCGCATGCGGCGCGAGCACCCAGCCGACGCGCAGGCCGGAGGCGAACGTCTTCGAGAACGAGCCCAGGTACACGACGTTGTCGGGATCCATCGACCGCAGCGCCGGGTAGGTCTGCCCGTCGAAGGCGAGCAGCCCGTACGGGTTGTCCTCAACCACGAGCACGTCGTGCTCGGCGCAGATCTCCAGGATCTCCGCCCTGCGCTCGACGGCCAGCGTCACGCCGGCGGGGTTGTGGAAGTTGGGGATCGTGTAGAGGAACTTGACGCGCTTGCCCTCCCGCTTGGCGGTGGCCAACGCGGCGCGCAACGTGTCCGGCACCAGGCCGTTGTCGTCCATCTCGACGTGCACGACCTGCGCCTGGTAGGCCGCGAACGACCCGAGCGCGCCGACGTAGGAAGGCCCCTCGGCGAGCACGACGTCGCCGGGGTCGCAGAAGAGGCGGGTCACCATGTCCAGGCCCATCTGCGAGCCCACCGTGACGACGATGTCGTCGGGGTGGCCGGTGATGCCCTCCATGGCCATGACCTCGCAGATCTGCTCCCGCAGCGTGGGCACGCCGTGCGCGGAGCCGTACTGCAGGGCGACCAGGCCCTCCTCGGTGATGAGCTCGGCCATCTGCCCGGACAGCGACTCCAGCGGCAGCGCGGCGAGGTTCGGCATCCCGCCGGCCAGCGACACGACCTCGGGCCTGCTGGCCACCGCGAACAACGCTCGGATCTCCGACGCCGTCATGCCCGCGGTGCGCGCGGCGTAACGGTCGAGGTGCGGATCGAGGTTGTGGCGGCCCGGCTCGGACCCCGGTCTGTGCTCCGGTGGCTGGGAGGCAGTCATGGCATACTTCCGTCTGCTTCGAAGAGCGCTCGGCAGTTGGGGCGATCTACCTGCAGGTAGATCTCAACGAGTGTAACGTCACGGGGTTCGGGCCCTCCCGGGTTTCTGCCCTGTGTCACATCGGCATATGCTTTGCACTGCTTTCGAC
Source organism: Prauserella endophytica (assembly GCF_005146945.1). Classification (GTDB taxonomy): domain Bacteria; phylum Actinomycetota; class Actinomycetes; order Mycobacteriales; family Pseudonocardiaceae; genus Prauserella_A; species Prauserella_A endophytica. Next base: position 331,030 of record NZ_SWMS01000001.1, on the reverse strand, counting down.
AGACGCACATCCCGGGGAGGTTTGGTGTCGCGACGTGTCGTGGGCGTCACGCTGGACAACCTGGAGCAGTTGCCTTTGCACTGCCGCCGGTGCGTCTACTGGGAGCTGGCCCCGCACCTCAAGGAGCAGGCCGAAGAGTTCGGGGAGACCGAGGTCGAGAAGGAAGCCTGGGTGTCGGGCGTGCTGCTCGAATGGGGTTCCTGCGGCCGGATCATCCACAGCGGCGACCTCCCCGTCGGCTTCGTGCTCTACGCGCCGCCGAGCGCCGTGCCGAGGGCCAACGCGTTCCCTACCTCCCCGGCGAGCCCGGACGCCGTGCTGCTCACGGCCTTCCACGTCGCCCCTGAGTTCCGCGGTGGCGGCCTCGGACGGGTCCTCGTGCAGTCGGTGGCCAAGGACCTCACGCGACGCGGTGTGCGGGCGATTGAGGCGTTCGGTGACGCCGACCCCGAAGCGGGCACCGAGGAGCACGCGTGCGTGGTGCCTGCCGCGTTCCTGCAGAGCGTCGGCTTCAAGACCGTGCGTCCCCACCCGCGGTGGCCGAGGCTGCGTCTCGAGCTGCGCTCGGCGATCTCGTGGAAGGAAGACGTCGAGGCCGCGCTGGAGAAGCTGCTCGGTCAGGTCACCGTCACCACGGCCACGCCGAGCACCACACGCGCCTAGTTGTCCACAGTTCTGTGCACAACTAGGCCACTTATCCACACCCAGGGGGACTTGTGCACATGCGCGGTGCCGCCGTGGACTCCTGAATGCAGTGAAGGCCACCATGCCTGCGCCCGCCCGGCTCCCCTACCACCCAAACGGAGACGCTGTGCGCCGCTGTGCCTGTTCCACGCAGTGAAGGTGGCCTTCACTGCATCGATGGCAAGGGTTACTCCGCCTTCGCCAGTTCGTGGGCGAGGACGTCGGCGAAGGTGAACGTGCCGGTCGGCTGGTCGTTCTCACCGAGCAGGTAGAGCCGCTTCACCGCGATCAGGATCCCCTCGGCCACCACGTCGCGGAACGCGGGATCGGAGAGCCTGCGCCGGTCGTCGTGGTTGGTCAGGTAGCCGATCTCGACTCGGACCGCGGGGCAGCGGGTGCGGGTGAAGATGTCCCACGTCTTGGGGTGCGTGCGGCAGTCGCGCAGGCCCGTGCGCGCGGCCAGCTCGCGCTGGATGTAGCCGGCCAGCAGCTCGCCCACCGTGGACGTGGTGCCGTTGCCGGTTCCGAAATGGAAGCTCGCGACACCCTGCGCGTACGGGGAACGGTTGCCGTCACAGTGCAGGGAGAGAAAGAGGTCGGCGCCCGCGTCGTTGGCGAACTGCGCGCGCTCCAGCTCGGACGGGCTGTGCGCGGGGCCACGGGAGATCAGCGCCTCCATGCCGGTGGCCTTCATGCGGCCTTCGAGCCGCCGAGCCAGATCCCAGGCGATGTCGGACTCGCGGATGTCGTCGACGACGACGCCGTGGTCGGCCCCACCGTGGCCGGGATCGATGACGATCCGTTTGCCGCGCAGCCTCGGGCCCGCCCTGCGCACCTGCTCCTGTTCGCGCAGGAACACCGGCCGGCCACCACGCGCGCGCGGCGACAGCTGCCGCAACGCCCGCACGGTCGCCGGACCGCAGATGCCGTCCACGGTGAGCCCGTAGTCGCGCTGGAAGTTCCGCAGCGCCCGTTCGGTCTGCGGGCCGAAGCCGCCGTCGGGGCGGCCCGCGTCGTAGCCGAGCTCGGTGAGCCGCTCCTGCAGCGCGAAGACATCGTCCCCGTGCACCGGCGACGAGACGAGGTAGGCGAGCGGCCTGCTGCCGAGGTGATAGCTCGAACCCCGCAGCGCCCGGTACGTCGCCGGACCGACGATGCCGTCGGTGATCAGGCCCCTGCGCTGTTGGAAAGCGCGCACGGCCTGCTCGACGACGGTGTCGAAGGCCGCATGGGTGGGCGACCCGTCACCGGGAGGGAGCAGGTCCAGGCTGCTGAGCATGGACCTGATCTCGGCGACCTCCGGTCCGGTGTCGCCGCGGCGGAGTACCCGCATGCACTCCTCGCTCTTCCTTGGGCACCAAGTGCGCTCGATGCTGTGCGATGTGAATCAGGGCCCGGCGGCCCTGGGCCTCTATTGTGCCTTGTGAACTCTCAGTGAGCGCGTAGGGCCGGTGAGTGCGTTCCGGCGTGGCGCATCCAGGACACACGGGAACCCGGGTGCGCGAACTGACGCGCCGCCCGGGTCCCGCGAGTCGCGACGAGAAGTGTCAGAGCACGTCGGCCAGGTCGGACAGCAGCGCTGCCTTCGGCTTGGCCCCGACGATCTGCTTCACCGGCTTGCCGCCCTGGAAGAGGATCAGCGTCGGGATGGACATGACCTGGTAGTCCCGAGCCGTGTTCGGGTTCTCGTCGATGTCGAGCTTGGCGATGCTGAGCTTGTCCTTGTGCTCGGTGGCGATCTCCTCGAGCACGGGCGCGACCATCTTGCACGGCCCGCACCAGGTCGCCCAGAAGTCGACGAGCACGGGCTTGTCGCTGGTGAGCACGTCGTCGGCGAAGCTGGCGTCGGTCACCTTGACGGTGTCGGTCATGTTCTCTCCCTGTCCTTTTCGGTTGACGTCAGTTGGCCCGGGTCGCGTAGCCGCCACCCACGAGTTCGGCTGCCTCGTGAGCCTCGCTGACCCCGGAGTGCTCGGCCAGCCAGCGCTCTGCGTCGATGGCGGCGGTGCAGCCACTGCCTGCCGCGGTGATCGCCTGGCGGTAGGTGTGGTCCACCAGGTCGCCCGCGGCGAACACGCCGTCGATGTTGGTGTAGGAGCTGCGGCCCTTGGTGAGCACGTAGCCCTCGTCGTCGAGGTCGACCTGCCCCCGCACGAGCTCACTGCGCGGGTCGTGCCCGATCGCGACGAAGAACCCGGTCACGTCGAGCTCGGACTCCTCGCCGGTGACGGTGTCCTTGAGCTTGAGCCCGGCCACCTTCCCGTCTCCGACGACCTCGGTGACCTGCGAGTTCAGCTTCCAGCGGATCTTCTCGTTCGCCTTGGCGCGCTCGAGCATGATCTTGGAGGCGCGGAACTCCTCGCGCCGGTGGACGATGGTGACGCTGCGCGCGAACTTGGTGAGGAAGGTCGCCTCCTCCATGGCCGAGTCGCCGCCGCCGACCACCGCGATGTCGTGCTCGCGGAAGAAGAAGCCGTCACACGTCGCGCACGACGACACGCCGCGGCCGAGCAGCTCCTGCTCGCCGGGAACCCCCAGATACCGCGCCGCGGCGCCCATCGCGAGAATCACGGCGCGAGCCGCGTACCGCTTGCCGTTCGCGGTCACGTACTTCACGTCGCCGGTGAGCTCCAGCTCCTCGACGTCCTCGGACCGCAGATCAGCGCCGAAGACCTTCGCCTGCTCGCGCATCTCCTCCATGAGCTCGGGGCCCTGGATACCCGACCGGAACCCCGGGTAGTTCTCGACCTCCGTCGTGGTCATGAGCGCACCGCCGAACTGGGAACCCTCGAACACCAGGGGCTCCAGCTGAGCGCGTGCCGCGTAGACGGCAGCGGTGTACCCAGCGGGACCCGACCCCACGATGATCAGGTTCCGAACGTCCTCTCCAGCCACCCGTGACCTCCGCTTCGACGACAACCTGCGTACCAGGCTCAACACGATCGTAGGTGCGGGTGTTCCCGACGTGACGTGGGCCGCTGCCAAACGGGCCGCCCCTCCCGGCACGTGGAATGGGCGGCCCGTTCTGGCAGGTCCTGGGTACTACCGGCCGATGATCTCGTCCTTCAGCAGGCCCGGGTTGGCCGGACCGCAGTCGGGCGCGAGCGCCACGAGGCGGAACTGGGCGAGCTCGCCCGTGGTGTAGAGCACGAACACGGCGTCCCGGCCGTCGATGGTCCCCGGGGTGATCCCGACCGGCTGCTTGACCGGGTCGATTCCGTTCGCCTCGAGGCAGGCGTCGAGCCGCTGCTCGTTCTCCAGCGGGCCGAAGTCGCGGACGCCCTCGACCTTGCCGATGGCGGCGTTGATCTGGCCGCTGTCGACCGCGACGCCCGGCGTGGGCGCGGCGACTCCTGGGGTCTCCTCCCGCGACGCGTCAGGGGCGACGATCACGACCGCGGCGACGACGGCGGCCGCCGCGGCGAGGAACCCGGCGCCCCAGCCGGCGCGGCGGTTCCGGCGCTTGCGGGCCGCGTCGATGCTGACGACGTTCGAGCCACCGCGGGCTTGCTGTTCCTGCGCGAGGGCGGCGTCGATTCTGGCGGCGACCTCGGCGGGCATGGGCGGCACCGGCGCTGCGCTGAGATCGGCGAGGTCGGCGCTGGTCGCGTCGAGCGCCTCGATGATCGTGCGCGCCTCGGGGTCGGCGTTCACCCTCGGCCACAGCTCGGCGGCTTCGCTTTCGCTAAGCACGCCGGCATGCAGATCGGCGAGCACGTCGACAGACCACGGGGGGCCGACGGCCCCACCCAACCCCCTAGTTTCGTCTGTCATCGTCCCTCCCCGTGTTTGCTTTCGTGAGTTGGGACGTCACCCTCCGGCTCGGGGTTCCGCAGATGACCGAGAAGTTTCGCCAGTTTGCCGCGCCCCCGCGCACATCTGCTCTTGACCGTTCCCTCCGCGATACCCAGCATCTTCGCGGTCTCGGCCACCGAGTAGCCCTCCACGTCGACCAGCACGATCGGTACCCGCTGCTCTTCGGGGAGCTGGTCGAGCGCCTCCTTGATCACGAGTCGGGTCTCGCGGTCGGCCATCGAGTCGCGCGGCACCGCGGGCTCGTTGTGTCCCTGCTCCGGCAGCGGGACCGTGGGCCTCGCCTGACGTCTGCGCACCCGGTCGAGGCACGCGTTGACGACGATCCGGTGCAGCCAGGTGGTCACCTGCGACTCGGCGCGGAAGTTCGCCGCCGCGCGGAACGCCGAGATGAATGCCTCCTGAAGGGCGTCCGCGGCCTCCTCGGGATCACGGACCGTGCGCAGTGCGACCGCCCACATACGATCCCGGTGCCGCCGCACTATCTCGTTGAACGCGTGCGGGTCTCCTGCTGCGTGTGCCGCGATGAGATCGGCATCAGTGGGCGCTGCTGCGGTCACTCGGAAGAGACTACTAAGGCGGGTGGATCAGTCACCCGGCAGGCAGGAACGTCAGTTCGCCCAGTTCCGAGGCGAACCGCGGCGCCTCGCCGGAGAGCGAGGTGATCCAGACGATCACGTACCGGGCGGAAGTCGGCTCCTGCAACTGGATCTCGGTATCGGTGCCCTCGAGCGTGCCCGAGCCGACCACCCTGGTGTCGTCCAGCGCGGGGTCCGCGTCGTCGGCGATCCTGATCTCGACGTCGGTTCCGGGGCTGTCTGCGGTGACCTTCACCTTCGCCAGCTGCAACGGCGAGTCGAACGTGGCGACGAGACCGACGCCGGCTTTGAACGTCGGGAACTGCTGGCGGTACTCGTCCGTGCGCCAGACCGTGGCCGGGTCGCCGTCGATCGCCAGCCCGGCGTCCTCGACGCTGTCGCCCTCGCCCTCCGGGTTGTAGACCGTGACCTCGTTGGGCGCGACGGGCTCGCCGTTCGCACCCGGCTGCGGAGCGGGCGGGTTCTGCGGTTGCTGGTTCGGTGGGTTCTGCTGCTGGGTGGGCGTCGGATCGGCGAGGTTGACCGGCGGCCCGCTCGACTCGGGGTCGTCCTGGAAGAAGCTGATCGCCATCATGCCCAGCCAGGCCAGGATGCCGACCGCGGCGACCACGAGCACCGTCACGCCGAGTGCGAGCTTGCGCCGCCTGGCCGCGTCCTTGACCGGCTTCTTGGTGGTCCAGACGCCGCCGTCGGGATCGACGTTCGGGTCCTTGGCGATGTACTGGGTGCGTTCGGCTGCCTCCGCGGCCTCGTCGAGCACGCGCAGGATGGCCGCGCTGGTGCGGATGCCGCCGTGACCGCCGTCCTCGATCGTGCGCACGGCGAGGGCCGACAGCTCCTGGGGCACCCTCGGCTCCAGCGAGCGGGCCGGCACGACCCGGCCCGTCGGCGAGCGCGGCGCCGCCGGCACGGCGGGCGGGCCGCCCGGCAGCGCCCAGCGGCCGGTGAGCAGCAGGTACAACACGGCGCCGAGCGCCTTCACGTCGTCGCGCAGCGTCGCGTCCGGCAGCGGGCCGGGGAACGCGAGCCGCAGCCTGCCGTCGGGGGTCAACCGGAGCCGCTGCGGATGGTCGAGGCCGAGCACGAGACCGGACTGGTGGGCCAGTTCGACCGACTCGGCGAGTGCCTGCACCATGCGGGCCGCGGTGCCCGGTTCGACGGGCCGCTCCGCGACGAGGTCGATGAGGTCGGTGCCCTTGGTCCACTCGGCCACGACGATGCCGAGCAGGCCCTCGCTGGAGGAGATGCCGTTGCCGAGGCTGAGCACGTCGAGCACCCTGGCCACGCCGGGGTGGTTGAACTTGGCCGCGTGGGCCGCCCGCTCGAGCGTGCGCCTGCCCAGCCGCGCGGCCTCCGCGTCGGCGGGGTCGCCAACGAGCATGGTGAGGGCGACGTCCCGGCGCAGCTGGCCGTCCCTGGCCCGCCACAGGTGAGCGCCCGCGCGTTCGTCGATTCCGAACTGAGCGAGCAGCCGGTAGCGGCCATCGCCGACGACGCCGCCGGGCGCCAGCGATCCACCCCGCGTACTCGTGCCCACCGGGCCGGACCCCCTGCCTTCCTCGACGACACGTTTCTCACGAGGGTACGTGAACACACGCAGCGAGAGGCAGTTTACGCGCGCCGGACCATTCGGGTGATTCTGCGGGTCACCGGGGTGAGCTCGTCAACCTTGAGTGCGATCAGCACCCCGAACGAGACACCGATGCCGACCACGCCCTGCAGGATCAGCTTCACCCAGGCGCCGAGCACGGGGCCGAGCGCATCCGGCACGAGCCAGCCGACGACCACCGCGGCGAGCGCGCCGAGCCCGCTCGCCACCACCGTGAAGAGGATGACGCCGAGCACGCGCTTGCTGCGCAGGTTGCCGAGCTTGACCCACAGCCACACCTGGCCGAGCACGGCGCCGACGACGAACACGAGCGAGTTCACCATCATCACGCCGAGCACGACGTTGACCGGGTGCAGCACCGCCGAGGCCAGGTACAGCAGCGGGATCTTCACCGCGGTCATCACGACCATGATCAACGTGGGCGTGCGCGAGTCCTTCATCGCGTAGAACACGCGCATCTGCAGCATCACCAGCGCGTACGGCAGCAGCCCGAACGCCGAGACGGCCAGCGCCTGGCCGAGGCGCTCGGCGTCCTCCACCGAGCCCTTGCCCAGCGCGAACAGCGCGACACCGATCGAGGTGCCTGCCACGGCCATCACGGCCGACACCGGCAGCAGCATCAGCGTGGTGAGCCGCGAGCCGTAGGAGAGGTCGCCGATCAACCTGCGGAAGTCGTTGTCGGCCGCGGCCCGGCTCATCTTCGGCATCAACGCCGTGAGCAGCGAGACGCCGATCACGCCGTAGGGCAGCTGGAACAGCAGCCACGCGTTGGAGTAGATCGAGGCACCACCGGCGGCGCCGGCCGTCAGCACCCGCGTGTTGACGACCATGCCGATCTGGCTCACCGCGACGTAGCCGAGGATCCACAGCGCGAGCCCGCCGAACTCCTTGAGCCGCTCGTCGATGCCCCAGCGCCACCTGAAGCGGAAGCCCGAGCGGCGCAGCGCCGGCAGCAGGAACAGCGCCTGCGCCACCATCGCGGTCAGCACGCCGACGCCGAGGACGAGCACCTTCGGGTCGCTCATCTGGGTCGGGATGATCGTCGGGTCGCCCGGTACCAGCGCGAACGCGGCGATCGTGGCGAAGATGACCAGGTTGTTGATCACCGGGGCCCATTGGGCGGGGCCGAAGATCTGCTTGGCGTTGAGGACCGCCGAGAGCACCGCGAAGAGCCCGTAGAAGAGCAGGCCCGGCAGCAGCAGGTAGGCGAACCACGTCGCGAGCTGCGGATTCGCGTCGCCGGTGTCGTCCATGAGCAGCGACGTCAGCCACGGGGCGAGCGCGACGGAGACCACGGTGCCGATGCCGAGGATCGTCACCGCCATCGTCAGCAGCCGCTGGGTGTAGGCCTCGCCGCCGTCCTTGTCGTCCTGTGAGCGCACGAGCAGCGGCACGACGACGCTGGTCAGCACGCCGCCGAGCAGCAGCTCGTTGATGATCAACGGCAGCGTGTTGGCGACGGTGAAGGAGTCGTAGAGCACGCCGAGCGTGGCGACCCACGCGAGCATGACCTTCCACGCGAAGCCGGTGATGCGGCTGGTGAGCGTGGCGATGGCCATCCGGCCGCTGGCCCTCGCCAGCGACGGAGCCTTGGCCTGCTCCTCCTCCTTCGGCCGCTCCAGCTGGACGGCGGGCAGCCGCTCGCCGATCTCCGTGTGCCGGAGACCGTCGACGATTCGCGGCATCATCCGCGTCGCGAGCTCGTCGTACGGCCTCAGCACGTCCGGGTCGGCCGCGGGCCAGCGCACCCCGGGAGGCATCCCGCGCTCGCGCGGGATGTACATCGTCGACTCGCCCTGCTGCGGCGGCGGGGCGACGCGCCGGGTCCGGTCGGCCTCCTGGCGCCACGGCCGCACCGGCTGACGGCGCTGCTGTTCGGCCGGGCGGCCCCTGCGCGGCGGCCCCTGCGGCGGCGGGGGTTGCGGAGGCGGCGGCTGGCGGACCTGCCGCGTCCTCGGCGGAGGTGTTGGAGGGGTTGGAGGTGGCGGCGGCTGGGCCGGCAGCCTCCCCTGCTGCTGGCCCTGACCGGGGTGCCGCGGCGCCCGGCCGTTCTCGCGTGGGTCCGGCGGGGGCTGCCTGCGCCGATCAGGCGGTGGCTGCCGCTGACGCTGAGGGTCGGCAGGAGGCGGCCTGCGCCCCGCTCGCGGCGGCGGCGCATCGGGACGTGGAGGCCTCCCGGCGTGCTCAGGCGGCAGGCCCGGCTCTCTGTCCAACACGTCCCAATCCGTCGGCGGTCAAGCTTGGTCGATTCAGGGTAATCCGGAGCCGGGACTAATCTCAGGTCCTATCGGCTCTAGGTGCCCTTCCTCGCCTTCAACCGACGGTAGATGCGCCTGCCGGAGAGCAGCACGAGTGCTCCGGCAGCTGTGGCCGTGAGCACGACCGTGACCACGCCGAGCTCGCTGGAGGAGAAGTCGAGCCGCGCGGGTGTCCCCAGCTCCGTGCCGCCTGGAGTGGTGAGCGAGACGTCCAGGTTGAAGCGGCCCGAGCGCAGCGCCTCGGCCGGGATGTACTGCGGGATCTTGCTGTTGGCCGAGAGCAGCGAGTCCGGCATGTGAGCGGGGCGCAGGCCCGCGTTGTTCTCCAGCCGGATCCGCACGGTGATTGCGACCGGCAGCGAGTTGCTGAGCGTCACCGGCAGGGGGCTGGACCCGGATGCGAGAGACACCGACTGCGACAGCGTGGTCACCGTGACCTGCCTGCGCAGCGTGGTGAGCTGCGCGGTCGCCGCCCTCGCCGCGGCCTTGCCCAGGCTCGAACTGCTCTGCCAGGCCGTGGACGTGGCCCTGAGCACGGCGTTGTGCAACGGCTGGATGATCGCGGCGGGTTGCACCTGCCGCGTCGGGTCCACCGACATCGCGCCCTGCAGGTCGGCGGCGACGCTCTCGAGCTCGGACAGCTCTGCGATCACGTCGCCTGGCACGGAGAACGCACTGTCGAGAGTGCCCGTGTCGCCGTCCGCGGCCGCACCGTCCTCGGGCGGACCCGCGAGCACCTCGTCGAGCGAGGTCGGCTCGACCATCCCCGCCGCCTGCAGTCCCGCGAAGGAGTCGAGGAAGGCGGCGAGCTCGCCGACGGGCGCGTCCCAGCGCCGGGGCGGCGCCACCAGCACGGGTCCCTCCGGCTCCTCGCCGAGGCCCGCGTGGAAGGCGAGCGCCGCGATGCCGTTCTGCGTCGCGATGTTCGGCTGGTCGGCCGGCGTCTGCGCGCTCGTTGCCGTGCTGCGGGCCCCGCCGAGGGCGACCGAGGTGAGCGAGTCGTAGGGCAGCGAGCGCACGCCAGGGTGTCGGCTGGCCTGCTGGAGCGGGTCGGTGATCAGCGTCGTCACGCCCGCGTCGGCGACCCGGCGCAGCGCGGGCTCGTCGAGCGCACTGCCCGGCCACACCAGGCCGGGCTTGGGCTGCACACCGAGCTTCTGCAGGATCGACGTGCCGTTCAGTGCGGTGCCGACCAGGTCGGTGGCCGTGTTGACCCTGGAGACGGCGGTGAGGTCGGCGTCGGCGTAGGGCAGCTGGATGACGCAATGCGCGGCGACGAGGTCACGCAGCTTCTCCAGCCACTCGGCGGCGGCTTCCCTGCCCGAGCCCGGCAGCTCTCCGGACGGCGTGCGTACCTGGTAACCCCTCGACATCAGCTCGACCGTGTCGAGCAGCTCGGGGTCGATCGCGAAGCAGAGGGAACCGAAAACGGCGGGGTTGTCGCGCTGCGACGCGGCGGCCGCCACGAGTGCGTCGAGCCTGCCGCCTGGCTTGAGCTCGGCCGCGAGGATGTCGTCGGCCAGCACCAGCGGACCGCCGTGCGGCGACGAGACCACCTGCGGCTTGCTGGAGGTGATCGGCCACAGCATCGACACCGACGCGGGAGCGGCCTCGCTCGGCGGGTCGATCACGGGCAGCAGCGTGCTCACCGAGGCGAGGCGCGCGGCGCCGCCGTAAGCAGGGGTGCCGTTGACGTTCACCAGCAGCGGGTATACGCCGGGCGCCGACAGCGGCAGCTGGTCGATCGGCACGGTCAGGGTGACGCGGGCGGTGTCCCCGGGCTGCAGCGTGTCGGCGACGCTCTCCCATTCGGAGGCGCCGGAGTCGGTCGGCGGGGCCTCCGTGAGCGTCTGCTCCAGCTCGTCGTCGCTGGTCTGCGGGGCGCCGAGCTGGAGGCGGGCGACGATCTCGGTGATCGGGCGGTCGCCGACGTTGGTGACGTTGCCCGTCACGACGAGCGTGTCTTCCTGCGGGGTGACGATGCGCGGGGACAGCTGCTCGAGGTCGAGCCGGAGCCGGTTGGGCGTGTCGAGCGGCTGCGCGGCCGAGCCCGTCACGCCGAGCAGGCCCTGCGCGATGCACAACGCCAGTGCCAGCGCGAACGCGCTGAGCTTGTTCACTGCTTGCTCACGCCCTACTCACTCCGGTGCTTGCTGGAACATCTCGCGTGCCTTGCGCACGAGTTTGCGCTCGTCGGCGTAGGCGAGCCTGCTCTCCAGCTCGGGCAGCGGGACCCACGCCACCTCGGTGACCTCCACGTCCTCGTCGGACAGCTCGCCACCGCCGGCTTCGAGGAGGAAATGATGCACGGTCTTGTGGACCCGCCTGCGCTCGGCCACGAACCAGTAGTCGATCGTGCCGAGGGGCCGCAGCACGTGCGCGGTGATGCCGGTCTCCTCCTTCACCTCGCGCACGGCGGTCTCCTCGGTGGTCTCGCCGTCCTCGATGTGCCCTTTCGGCAGCGACCACAGCAGCCTGCCCTGCCGGTCGAGCCTGCCGATGAGCACGGCGTGCTCCCGTTCGGGATCGACGACCAGCCCCCCGGCCGAGGTCTCGTTCACGGTGGTCAGCCGCCTACCACGACGACGCCGGGACCGTCGTCCCGGTTTTGCGCCACCGGAGCGACCGGCCGATCCAGGCATGCTGCGATGCTAGAGCAAATGGTGCCGCCGGTACGCTGGCTTCTCGTGTCCGTGTTGATCCGCTTGTGTTGTAAGGGAACCGTGTCGGGGGTGGGATCGGCGTGAACCACACCACCGCGAAGCGGGATGCGGTGACCGAGCTGATGCGCATCTCCCCGGTCGCCGAGGAGCTCGCCGCCCGCTTCGACAAGGCGGGGCACCGCCTCTATCTCGTCGGCGGCAGCGTGCGTGACGCGCTGCTCGGCAGGCTGTCCCCCGATCTCGACTTCACCACCGACGCCCGCCCCGACCGGATACAGGCGATCCTCTCCGGCTGGGCCGACGCAGTGTGGGACACGGGCATCGAGTTCGGCACGGTCGGCGCCTCGCGCAGGGGTTCGACGCTGGAGATCACCACGTTCAGGGCGGACGTGTACGACCGGGTCGGGCGCAAGCCGGAGGTCTCCTTCGGTGACACCATCGAGGGCGACCTCGTGCGCCGTGACTTCACGGTCAACGCGATGGCGATCGAGTTGTCGACAAAGACGTTCATCGACCCGCACGACGGCCTCGAGGCGCTGGCCCGCAAGAGGCTCGACACCCCCGCGACGCCGGAGGAGTCCTTCGCCGACGACCCGCTTCGGATGCTGCGGGCCGCCCGGTTCGTGGCGCAGCTCGGGTTCGAGCCCTCGCCGAGGGTCGTCACGGCGATGACCGAGATGTCCGGTGAGATCGCCAGGATCACGGCCGAGCGCGTGCAGGCGGAGCTGTCGAAGCTGCTCACGGGCGCCGCGCCGAGGCGGGGCATCGAGCTGATGGTCGACACGGGGCTGGCCGACCACGTGCTGCCCGAGGTGCCCGGCATGCGGCTCGCGATCGACGAGCACCACCAGCACAAGGACGTCTACGAGCATTCGCTGACCGTGCTGGAGCAGGCCGTGGACCTCGAGACGCGGCACGAGCCGACATCGGGACCCGACCTGGTGCTCCGGCTCGCCGCGCTGCTGCACGACATCGGCAAGCCGGACACACGTCGCTTCGAGCCGGGCGGGGGCGTGAGCTTCCACCACCACGAGGTCGTCGGCGCGAAGCTGGCCCGCAAACGCTTGCGAGCGCTGCGCTACTCCAAGGAGATCGTCAACGACGTCTCCCAGCTCGTGTACCTCCACCTGCGGTTCCACGGCTACGGCAAGGGCGAGTGGACCGACTCGGCCGTGCGCCGCTACGTCACCGACGCCGGTGAGCTGCTGCCCAGGTTGCACAAGCTCGTGCGGGCCGACTGCACCACCCGCAACCGTCGGAAGGCCGCCGCGCTGCAGCGGTCGTACGACGAGCTGGAGGCGCGGATCGCGCGCATCGCCGAAGAGGAGGACCTCAAGGCGGTGCGGCCGGACCTCGACGGCAACGAGATCATGAAGCTGCTCGGGATCCCGCCGGGTCCGCTCGTCGGCAGGGCGTGGCGGCACCTCAAGGAGCTGCGGCTCGACCGGGGCCCGCTCGACCACGACGAGGCGGTCGCCGAGCTGCGCCGATGGGCCGCCGAGCAGGGGATCGAGCCGGCGGGATGACGGCGGGAGAGCCCGCGAGACGGCGCACCAGCTTCCTCGGGGCGCTGCTGCGTGGGGGCGCGCCCGTGCTGGCCAGCTCCACCACCGGGCTCTCCGACGAGCTCGCCGACCCCGCCCCGGTGCGCGGCACGCGCCGCCTTCGGCAACTGGCCGGACCGGTCGACACCGGATACCGCGACGGGCTGCTCCTACGCGCGGCCCGCTACGTCGCGCTGGTACCGCTCGCGTACCGGCTGCTCGCGGTGCCGGGTGCCTTGGTGGCGTTCGTCGGCCACGGCAGTGCGGGCCTCGCGCCCGTGGCGGTGGTGGCGGCGTGCTCGGTGGCGCTCAACCTCTTCGGTGCCTACTGGCTGCTGCGTGGGGCTCCCTTCCGAGAGCGTCCCGCGGGGTTGCTGCTCGCGGTCGACGTCGGGTTCGCGCTGGCGGCGAACCTCGTGGTCGGTGCGACCGTGCCTCCGGAGGCGCTGGAGAGCGCGGCCGAGGTGCCCGGCAAGCACCTCCTCGGTGCCGTCGCGCTGCTGACCCTCGCCCTCGGGGTCGGCTTCGGCGCCGCGCTCGCGGTACTCGGCATCCCGCTGCGGGCGGCGATGTCGTGGCTCGCGGGTGACGGCTTCGACCTCGACGCCGGCCTCTCGCAGTTCGGCACCACCCTCGGCGTGCTGCTGACGGCGACGGGCGCGCTCGTGCTACTGGGCCTCGGCACGCGGCTCGCGCTCGCCTACGGCATCCGCACCGGCAGGCTCGCAGAGCGGGCGGCACAGCAGCGGCGCCTGCACGACACGGTGTTGCAGGCGCTGGAGGCCATGGCGCTACCGGGCGATGGCGACGCCGAGGACCTGCGCCGGATGGCTCGCGCGGAGGCGATCGAGCTGCGCAGACACCTGGAGTCGGAGAGCGGCGGCGAGGGCGGCAGGCTCGCCGAGAAGCTGGCCGCGCTCGCGGCGGACATGGCACGCGACGGCCTGCGAGCACAGCTCGTGGCGGCGGAGCCAGACGGCGAAACGCTCTCTGAGGTACGTCAGATCGCCGTCCGCGACGCCGTGCGGGAGGCGCTGCGCAACGCACTCAAGCACTCGGGCGCCGACACGGCGCTGGTGCGCGTCGAGCAGCGCGACGGCGGCATCGCGACGATCATCCGCGACCACGGCACAGGGTTCAGTCCCGAGTCCCGCCCACCCGGGTTCGGCATCAGCGAGTCGATCGTGGCCCGACTGGCCGAGGTCGGCGGTACCGCCAAGATCGAGTCGTCCCCCGGCAAAGGCACGCGAGTCACCCTCTGGGTCCCCCGCTGACGTGCCCCCAAGGCCACCTTTGTTGCGTTGAGCGCACCAAAGGTGGCCTTGGGGTGCGTTACGTCCGTCGTTCGAGGGCGCCCGTTTCGACGTGGTGCCCGATCGCACGGGGCAGCAGGTAGGCGATGGCTCCGCCGGGCAGCGGACCCCACGGCCGGGTCACGCCGGTGAGCACGCGGATCGGCCTGCGCACCTCGTAGCCGTGCACGTCGTACTCCCGCTCGAACGCCAGCGACGTCGTCGGGAACGGGGTGCCCTGCGGGTGCACGAGGTTGCCGCCCTCGTTGCCGTAGCGTCGCACCATGGTGCCGACGGGCAGCGTGACCAGGCGCTTGTTCCGGTAGTAGTTCAGCGGCGGCTCCCCGCGCAGCGGCAGGATCGGCCAGTCGGTCGCGTGCGCGGGCGGCTCGTGCGCCTCGGCGTCGTCCGGCACGCCCTGCCTGGCCCGGCCGGGCAGCAGCAGCACCGCGCCGAGCAATGCCTCGGCCGCCGCCTGCACGCGCGGGAAGTACCTCGGCTCGACGGGCTCGCCGTCGGCGTACGGGGCGACCTCCCAGCCGTGCGGCGTGCGGTGCAGGCACCACGCGCCCTCGGCGGTCTCGCCGATCCGGTACGCGCTCTCGGCGACGCCGTACTCGGCGAGCCGGGTGCGCAGCACGCGCAGCACCTCGGAGGCGCGCAGCCCCGGCCTCGGCTCGGCCCCGCGCTCCACCTTCGTGACGGCGTCTGCCTCGGCGAGGTCCTCGGTGGTCTGCGGCGGGTGGGGCCGCCCGGTGACCTCGGCCTCCGCCGTGGCCCGCACGCGCTGGGGCACGTAGGGCGTGCGGTAGTCCTGCGCGCGGATGTGGTCGAGCAGCTCGCCTTCGGGTGGGACGCCGTATTTCCGCAGGTAGTGCGGCACGGCGGCGGGCCAGATCCACACGCCGTCGGTGTGGAACGCGTCCGGCACGTTCGGCGCCCCGCCCGGGACGAAGATGTCGGGAAGGGCGCCGGGCCGTCCCGTCGCGACCGGTGCCCGGTAGAGATAGCCGAGGATGCGCGGCACCTCGTCCTGCGGCACGGGCGGACGGTTGACCACGGGCTTCTCGCCCTCGGCGTGGCTGTCGACCACCCTCGCGAGCCGGAAGCTCACGTCGAGCGGCAGTCCGGCCTTCGCGGCGAGCCACGCCGGCACGTGCTTGCGTGGGTAGTAGCCCAGCTCGGCCTCGTAGCTGCGGGCCGTGGTGCGCCCCTCCGGCGCGAGCCGCCACTCGGGTTCGGCTTCGGCGTCGTAGTCGAAGTCGAAGTTCGATCCGGAGTCGAGTGTGAACGTGCCCTGGAACCAGGTGCCCGTGTCGGGCGCGTACATCGCGGAGCGCAGCTGCGCGAACAGCTGGCCCAGCTCGGGCGGCGCCGACAGCGACACCGCGACGTCGCCGGCGACGGCCCGCACCTCCAGCTCGGAGTAGTCGCCGACCTGGCGGAACCGTGCGCCGACCCGCTGCCAGCCGGACGGCAGGAAGCCCAGGATCGTGCGGCCGATCGCGCGCAGCAGCGCCTGCGTGTCGCCGCTGCCCGGCTCGCTGCGCGGTGCGCCGTCCTCGGTGAAGTCGTGCCGCTCCTGCCAGAGGACGGTCAGGCTCTCCGGGTCGTCGGTCGTGGTGGTGAAGTCGGTGAGCCCCAGTTCGGCGGCGACCCGCTCGTCCCGGCCGGCCCAGCGCAGTGTCAGCTCACCGTCGCCCGACCGCGGCTCGACGCGGTAGGGCTCGTCGTCGTACATGCAGTAGGTGTGGATGCCGAACGTCGCGTTGGCCTCGGCCGCGGGCACGACCTTCGCCGGCGAGCCGTTCCACTCGGTGTCGAAGCCCTCGGGCGCTTCGCCCGGCCGGGCGATCAGCAGGACGCTCTCGTCCGCCGTCGATCGCTGTGCTCGGAAAATCTGGCCGTTCCACAACGCGTACAGCGCGTCTGGCCGGTCGGCCACCTCGACTCGGTAGCGCACGACGTTCCCCCCTCGGTCACCTCACCTTAATTAAACCTGGCGGGCGTGCCGATTGCGCCTGGGTGTCGGCCTCGGTGGCACGGGCGGCGGAGTGGCCGCCGGGGGTTCGTGCTGCTGTGCCCGCGCAGCGCCTTGGCGGACAACGTCGAGCACGGTCCTGGCGAGTGAAGCCGGATCGTTGCCGTCGAACGCGGTGGGCGCGAACTCGAGCCCGGTCAGTGTTCCGGTGGAGTCGACGGTGGCGCGGACGAGCCCGTCTCGCGATGTGACGGTCGCCGACGCTGTGTTACCAGCCATGGTCACAGGCTCACCCTAACGGGTGGCGACGAGATATCCGGCGATACCGACGAGGTAGAGCACGATCGCGACCACGAGCAGGCCCGGTGAGTACCCGTCGAGCGGCGCGAACGCGGCCGCGAACGACACGGCGGCCACCTGCATGGTGTTGAACAGGGTGTCGTAGAGGGCGAAGACCCGGCCGCGTGCCTCGTCGCCGACGTCGCGCTGCACGGCGGCGTCCACGCACAGCTTGATGACCTGACCGCCTGCCGTGATCACGAACGCGGCCAGCAGCACCGTGGGCAGCACGAGCGGCAGCCCGAGCACCGCCTGTGCCGCCGCGGCCACCCCGAGCCCGCACACCACCGCTCTGCGCCTGCCGAACCGCGTCACGAGCTTCGGGGTGAGCAGCCCGGCGAGCAGGATCCCCGCGCCGCCCATCAGCGCGACCTGGCCGAGCCCCGGCAACCCCGCCTTGAGCGGGCCGACGTCGGTGAAGGAGTAGCGCATCAGCAGCACGGTGAGCAGCAGCGAGATGCCGAACGCCGCGCGGTGGGCCAGCAGTGCGATGAGCCCGGCTCGCACGCTCGGCGTGCGCGCGGCCGCCTTCACTCCCGAGGCGAGGCCCGCGGCGACGGCGGCGAACGCGTTCGCCGGCTCGTCCACGCTGTCCGGGCCGAGGCTGCCCCTGGCGAACCGCGTCGCGAGCACCGCGCCCAGCGCGGAACCGAGCACCGCGAACGACGTGGTCCACGCCGAGCCGGTGTCGCCTGCCCCGAAGATCGACCGAAGGCCGATCGCGCACGCGCCGCCGAGCACGGCGATGGCGGCGCCCACGGTGGCCGAGAAGGCGTTGGCGGTGACGATCCGTTCGGCGGGCACCACGTGCGGCAGCGACGCCGACAGCCCGGCACCCGCGAAGCGCGAGACGCCCATCACGAGCAGTGCCAGCGAGAACAGGGGCAGGCCGTCAACCCCGGCGCCGACGGCCGCGGCAGCGGCGACGACGGCGAACCCGCGCAGGAGGTTGGCCACGACGAGCACGCGCCGCCGGTCCCAGCGGTCGAGCAGTGCGCCCGCGAACGGGCCGACCACCGAGTACGGCAGCAGCAGCGCGGCGAAACCGCCCGCGATGGTGGCCGCGTCGGCGGCGCGCTCGGGGTTGAACAGCACCGCCCCGGCGAGGCCGGCCTGGAAGGCTCCGTCGCCCCAGTGCATGGAGAACCGCAGGTAGAGCAGCTTCCGGAACTCGGGGATGGCCAGCAGCGCACGGGGCACGGCAAGCGTTGCCCTGGTCTGCGCTCCCGCTGTCACAAGTTCTCAGCTTAGGCCCGTTCCATGGCGTCGGCGTGAGGTCGTGAGTTGATCGAGCACCGTGACTCCGGCCCTCGGTGCGGGTGGGATCATGGACGGGTGCGAGCGGACGCCGAGGTTGAGCCAGGCACACTCCTGGTCGCTGCCCCCACGATGTTCGACCCCAACTTTCGCCGGACCGTGGTCTTCGTGATCGACCACCGCGACGAGGGCACCCTCGGGGTCGTGCTCAACCGGCCCAGCGATGTCCCCGTCGACGAGGTGCTGCCGAGCTGGGGTGAGCACGTGGTCGAACCGCAGGCGGTCTTCGTCGGCGGGCCGGTCGAGAAGAAGACGGCGCTGTGCCTCGCAGCTCTGCGCACGGGCGAGAGCGCGGCGAGCGTGCCCGGGGTGATCGCGGTGCGGGGGCCCGTCGCGCTCGTCGACCTCGACGCCGACCCCGACGCGCTCGTGCCGAAAGTGCGTGGGCTACGGGTGTTCGCCGGCTACGCGGGCTGGGACTCGGGGCAGCTGGCCGGCGAGATAGACCGGGGCGACTGGCTGATCGTGCCCGCCCTGCCCGGCGACGTGCTCGCGACGCCGAAACGGGACCTGTGGGGTCAGGTGCTGCGCAGACAGGGCCTGCCGACCGCGCTACTGGCTACCCATCCTGGGGATCTGCAACGGAACTGAAGTCTTCCCGGCCCCTAGGAGGCCGAGGTGGCCGGGTCGGGTCCGGCGCCGCTCAGCGCGGAGCAGCCACCGGCACCGCACGCGCAGCCCGCACAGCCCGCGGGGGCCTCCTGCGGCGCGGGGACCGCGGCGGCCGCCCGGTGACCGAGGACGCCGCCACCTGCCACGAGCACGAACATGCCGATCAGGCCCACCACCGCCGCGATGATCACGCCGACCGCGTTGGGCATCACCAGCCCGGCCGCGCCGGAGAGCACGCCCACCGCGCCGGCGGCGATGGTCGGCAGGCCCGCGACCTTGTTGGCGACGCGGAAGGCCTCGTCGCTGCGCAGCGTGGCCGCTGTGCGCACTCCGGCGCCGCGGTCGCGGGGCAATTTCTCCCGCAGGCCGAGGAAACCACCCCAGCCGACCAGAACGCCGAGCACCACGGGAATCAACGCGACCACGAACACAGACCCGAGAATACGTTCCATTCCAGGTCACCTTGTCGACACCCTGATGCGGTGTGCTGAAGGCCATGTCCCGCGCCTTCCTCGCGACCGGCCTGCTCGGCGCGCTGTCGCTCACGCTCGTCACCGTTCCCGGCGCCTCGGCGCACACCCCCGACGTCCGCCTGCTGGGCGTCACCACCGTGCCGAACGCGATGCCGTTCGAGGGCACGACCGTCGGTGGGCTCTCCGGCATCGACCGCGACCCGCGCACCGGCGGGTACGTCCTCGTCAGCGACGACCGCTCGCAGCTGCAGCCCGCCCGCTTCTACACGGCCGACATTGACGTGAGCGCCGACGGACTCGGCGAGGTGACCTTCACCGGCACGCACCCGTTCACCGGACGGGACGGCACGCCGTACCCGGCGGATTCGGTCGATCCTGAGGAGCTGCGCGTCGACCCGTGGCGTGGCGGCTACTACTGGAGCCAGGAGGGCGAGCGCAGCGCGACGGTCCTGTCCGACCCCTCCGTGCGCGAGGCCACGCGCACCGGCGCGTACGTGCGCGACCTGCCGATCCCGGACAACGAGCGCATGACCGAGACGGCCGGGCCGCGGCGGAACCAGGTGCTGGAGGGCATGACGTTCGCGGGCCTCGGTTCGCTCGTGGTCACCGCGCTCGAGGGCCCCCTGCTGCAGGACGGGCCCGAGGCGACCCCCGAGCACGGCGCCCTCTCGCGGATCACCGTCCAGGGCAGGCGAGGTCCGGTGCTCGCGCAGTACGCCTACGAGCAGGAGCCGATCTTCGCGCCGCCCGCCGCCGGCGGCTCGGCCAACAACGGCGTCGTCTCGATCCTCGCGTCCGATCAGGCGGACCCCACTCGGTTCCTCGTGCTGGAGCGTGCCTACGTGAGCGGGGCCGGCAACCGCGTCCGGATCTTCGAGATCGACACCAGCGGGGCCACGAACGTGCTGAGCGTGGACTCGCTCGCCGAGGCGAAGAAGGTCAAGCCCGTGCGCAAGCGGCTGGTGGCCGACCTGGCGGACCTGCCGCTGGAGCACGTCGACAACGTCGAGGGCATGACCTGGGGCCCGAGGCTCGCCACCGGGGAGCGCAGCCTGCTGCTCGTGAGCGACGACAACTTCTCCGCCGGCCAGGTGACGCAGGTCATCGCACTCGCCATGAGGTAGGGCCTTCGGAAAACGCGCTGGCGGGGGTAGCTACCATAAAGCCGTGCATTCGGCCAGCCTGCTCCTTAGCCGGCCGCACTGACCGGAGGCTCCGGCCGGTGCGGCGAACCCCTCACGCCCTGGTGGCTGAGGGGTCGCGTTGTTTCTGGAGCAGGTAACAAAGCACGGGAAGGTTCGGCGATGACAGACGGCACCGAGACGACTCCGGCCCACCGCTACACCGCGGCGCTGGCCGGGCAGATCGAGCGGCGCTGGCAGGACTACTGGGCCGACCACGGGACGTACCACGCGCCCAACCCGGTCGGTCCGCTCGCCGAGCAGGACAAGCAGCTGCCCTCGGACAAGTTGTTCGTGCAGGACATGTTCCCGTACCCCTCCGGTGGTGGCCTGCACGTCGGGCACCCGCTGGGCTACATCGGCGTGGACACGTTCGCCAGGTTCAACCGCATGATCGGCCGCAACGTGCTGCACACGCTGGGCTACGACGCCTTCGGGCTGCCCGCCGAGCAGTACGCGGTGCAGACGGGCACCCATCCGCGCACCACCACCGAGGCCAACATCGCGAACATGCGCCGCCAGCTGCGTGCGCTGGGCCTCGGCCACGACGAGCGGCGATCCATCGCCACCACCGACGTCGAGTACTACCGCTGGACGCAGTGGATCTTCCTGCAGATCTTCAACTCGTACTACGACGAGAAGCAGGACAGGGCGCGCCCGATCGCCGACCTGGAGAAGGAGTACGAGGACGGCACGCGCGCGACGCCGGACGGCCGCCCGTGGAGCGAGCTGAGCCGGGTCGAGCGGCGCGAGGTCATCGATTCCCACCGCCTGGTCTACATCTCAGACGCTCCGGTGAACTGGGCTCCCGGCCTCGGCACCGTGGTGGCCAACGAGGAGGTCACGCCGGACGGTCGCAGCGAGCGCGGGAACTTCCCGGTGTTCCGCAAGAACCTGCGCCAGTGGATGATGCGGATCACCTCCTACGCCGACCGGCTGGTCGACGACCTGGAGCTGCTCGACTGGCCCGAGCAGATCAAGACGATGCAGCGCAACTGGATCGGCCGTTCGCGCGGCGCGAACGTGCGCTTCGCCGCGGGTGACGCGCACATCGAGGTCTTCACGACCCGGCCGGACACGCTGTTCGGCGCCACGTACATGGTGCTGGCTCCCGAGCACCCGCTGGTCGAGCGGCTGACGGCGAACGAGTGGCCGGAGGGCACCGACGAGCGCTGGACCGGTGGCGCCGCGACGCCAGGGGAGGCCGTGGCCGACTACCGGCGCGAGGCGTCTCGCAAGTCCGAGCTGGACCGGCAGGAGAACAAGGAGAAGACGGGCGTCTTCACCGGCTCCTTCGCGGTCAACCCGGTCAACGGCGAGCGGATCCCGGTGTTCATCGCCGACTACGTGCTGATGGGCTACGGCACCGGCGCGATCATGGCCGTGCCCGGCCAGGACCAGCGCGACTGGGACTTCGCGACGAAGTTCGGGCTCGGGATCATCCGCACGGTGCAGCCGAGTGAGGGCTTCGACGGCGAGGCGTTCACGGGCGAGGGCCCCGCGATCAACTCCACCAACGAGGACCTGAGCCTGAACGGGATGGGCGTCGAGGACGCCAAGAAGGCGATCATCGCGTGGCTGGAGGAGCACGGCCACGGCGAGGGCACCGTGCAGTACAAGCTGCGCGACTGGCTGTTCGCCCGGCAGCGCTACTGGGGCGAGCCGTTCCCGATCGTCTACGACGAGGACGGCCTGCCGATCGCGCTGCCCGAGGACCAGCTGCCCCTTGAGCTGCCCGATGTCGAGGACTACTCGCCCAAGACGTTCGACCCCGAGGACGCCGACTCCGAGCCGCAGCCCCCGCTGGCCAAGGCCACCGACTGGGTCGAGGTGACGCTGGACCTGGGCGACGGGCCGAAGAAGTACCGCCGCGACACCAACGTCATGCCGCAGTGGGCCGGTTCGTGCTGGTACCAGCTGCGCTACATCGACCCGACCAACACCGAGCGGTTCGTCGACCCCGAGAACGAGAAGTACTGGATGGGGCCGAGGCCAGCCGAGCACGGCGTCAACGACCCCGGCGGGCTGGACCTGTACGTCGGCGGCGTCGAGCACGCCGTGCTGCATCTGCTGTACGCGCGTTTCTGGCACAAGGTGCTGTTCGACCTCGGCCACGTGTCGTCGAAGGAGCCGTACCGCAAGCTGTTCAACCAGGGCTACATCCAGGCCTACGCCTACGTGGACTCCCGCGGCTTCTACGTGCCTGCCGACGAGGTCGAGGAGACGGACGGCAGGTTCTTCTACAACGGCGAAGAGGTCCGCCAGGAATACGGCAAGATGGGCAAGAGCCTCAAGAACATCGTCACGCCGGACGCGATGGCCGAGAACTACGGCGCCGACACGTTCCGGTTCTACGAGATGTCGATGGGCCCGCTGGAGATCTCGCGGCCGTGGGCGACAAAGGACGTCGTGGGCGCGCAGCGCTTCCTGCAGCGGCTGTGGCGGCTGGTGGTGGACGAGGAGACCGGCGCGCTCCGCGTCAGCGACGCCGAGCTCACCGACGACGACCTCCGGCGCCTGCACAAGACCATCGCAGGGGTCCGCGAGGACTACGCCGAGCTGCGGTTCAACACCGCAGGCGCGAAGCTCATCGAGCTCAACAACTACGTCACCAAGGTCTACGGGGCCACGCAGGCCACGCCGCGCGCGCTGGCCGAGCCGCTGGTGCTGATGCTGGCGCCGCTGTGCCCGCACATCGCCGAGGAGCTGTGGCACCGCCTCGGCCACCCGGACACGCTGGTTTACGGGCCGTTCCCCCAGGCCGACGAGAAGTACCTGGTGGAAGACACGGTGGAGTATCCGATCCAGGTGAACGGCAAGGTCCGTTCCCGCGTGACGGTCGCCGCCGACGCTGGCAAGGACGACGTCCAGGCCGCGGCACTCGCCGACGAGAAGATCGTCGCGCTGCTTGCCGGTGGTGAGCCGCGCAAGGTGATCGTGGTGCCGGGCAGGCTCGTCAACGTCGTTCTGTGACGGGCCCGGTGTCCAGGCCGATCTCGCGGGCGAGGTCCGCGAGCAGCGCGTCGAAGAGCGCGTCCGGCTTGGACACCGGGATCGGGTAGTTGCCGAACACCTCGAGCGTGACGTGCCCGTAGAGCCGGGCCCAGAACTGCATCATGAGGTATGTGGTGCCGAGCGTGAGCCGTTCGGACGGCACGCTCACGCCGGAGCCGGCCATCACGGCGAGCAGGGAGTCCCGGTAGGCGGCGAGGTCCTCGCGCAGTTCGGCCGGCACCACTTCGTCGGCAGGCAGTGCGACGTCGGCCTCGGCCAGCACCTCCCCGGCCGCGAGCAGGAACACCCGCCCGAACGGCTCGGTCACCTGCTTCAGCGTGGCGACGCTGCTGGGCGCGGAGCCGACGTCGCCGGTCGGTGACGCGAAGACCAGCGTGAACTCCTTGGTGTGGGTGAGCGCCCAGCGCCGGAAGCCCTTGCAGATCGCGAACAGCTGCTGGGTGCCGCCGTCGCGCAGGTCGGCGATCTCGGAGGCCAGCTCGTCACCGAGATCGGAGATCACGTCCATGCGCAGGTGCTCGATGAGGTCGTCGCGGGAGCCGTAGTAGCGGTACAGCGCGGGGGCGGTGATGCCGAGCTCCCTGGCGATGGCCCGCAGGGTGACGGCCTCGGGGCCGCGCTCGACGAGCAGTGCCCTCGCCGTCTCCCGGATCTCCCGGTCGGTTGCCGCGCGTTCGCGGCCCCGGCGTACCGGCCTGTTCATGACACACCCCGCTGAGCTGGCTTTTGTCCTTGTGGTCCGGACTCTGCGCAGTTTAGGGGCTACGCGGGGATGAGACCTCGTGATCGCCGACGAAACGCCACCCGAAGGTCCTCGGCGGCTTCGTGGCCGACGGCGAGCGCAGCCGGACCGGCACGTGCTCTCGGCCGCCGCGCGCGATCGCGGCGGGTGGCCGTGCGGGCCTGCCGATCAGGGCGCCGCCGGCACCGATCACTCGGGGGGCTACGTGACCGGTGCCGGCGACCCGATGCCCGACTGGGTCCGGGGACCGGGGTCGGACAACACCCCGCGCGGACGCGGTGGTGTCTGTGGAGAGTTCACGCGGCTCCGACGATGACGCCTCGGCCCCGAACTCACCTGAACGGGTGAAGCTCGGTGCGAACACTCGCCTGATTGTCGCATCAGCAGCCACGAAAGTTACAAAGGAATTCACGTCTGTTCAAGCGCCGAGGTCACAGGTCGATGAGCGCGATCTCATGGCAGGCTTGGCGGCGTGGAAGCACAGGTGCTCGTCGTCGGGTCGGCCAACGCCGACCTCGTCGTCGCCACAGAGCGCAGGCCGGGAGCCGGGGAGACCGTGCTCGGCGGCGACACCGAGACGCTGCCCGGCGGCAAGGGTGCCAACACGGCGGTCGCCGCGGCCCGGCTCGGCGCCGACGTCGCACTGCTCGGCGCGATCGGCGATGACGGCAACGGCAGGCTGCTGCTGGACTCGCTGCGTGGGGCGGGCGTGCGGACCGAGCTCGTGCGCATCGTCGACCGGCCGACCGGCGTCGCCTACATCACCGTGACCCCCGACGGCGAGAACTCGATCCTCGTCTCCCCCGGCGCCAACCACGCACTGGAGCCCGCCGACGTCGACGGTGCGCTCGACGGCGTCCGCGTGATGGTGGCGTCGCTGGAGACCCCGCTGCCGACCGTCGAGCACGCCATCGCCACCGGCTCCGCCAAGGGGGTGCTGACGGTGCTCAACCTCTCGCCCGTGGCGAAGGTCGCCGACCGCGCCCTCGCCGCGCTGGATGTGCTGGTGGTCAACGAGCACGAGGCCGCGTGGCTGCTGGGTGCGGCGTCGGCCGAGCTCCCCCGGCTGCTCGAACTCGGCCCGCGCTCCGCCGTGGTCACCATGGGCGCCCGTGGCGCCGTGGTGGTGACCTCGGACGGGCTCATCGAGGTCGCCTCGCCGAAGGTCGACGTCGTGGACACCACCGGCGCCGGAGACGCCTTCGCTGGCGCGCTCGCCACCGCGCTCGCCGAGGGAGCCTCCGTCGCCGACGCCGCGCGCCGCGCCGTGCGGGTCGCGGCGGTGTCGGTCACGCGTCGCGGTGCGCAGCCCTCGTATCCAAGGGCGAGCGAACTACAGTGACCCTCGCACCGGTCCATTGGAGGAACATGTACCGCTATGGTCTAGACCATGTCTGACGCACAGCTCTCCGGGGTGGGCGTGAGCCCCGGCCGCGCGAGCGGCCCCGTCGTCAAGATCACGGAGTCGATCGAGGAGCCGGCCAGCAGCCCCGGCCCCGACGACCCGTACGCCGAGGCCGCCCTCGTCGCGCCGGCGGCACAGGCCGTCACGGCCAGGCTCGAGGCCATGGCGGAGACGGCGACCGGTGACGCGGCCGCGATCCTGCTCACCACCGCCGCGATGGCGTCCGACCCCGCCCTGCTGAGCCAGGCCGAGCAGCTCGTCACCGCCCAGCGCATCCCCGCCGCACGGGCCGTCTACGAGGCCGCGAACAACTTCGCCCAGGCGCTCGCCAGCGCGGGTGGCCGCATGGCCGAGCGGGTACGGGACATCCAGGACGTGCGCGACCGGATCATCGCGGAGATCCTCGGCATCGCCCCGCCCGGAGTGCCCGAGCCGGCGACGCCGAGCGTGCTCGTCGCGCGCGACCTCGCGCCAGCCGACACCGCCGGCCTCGACCCGGCCAAGGTGCTCGCACTGGTGACGGAGGAGGGCGGACCCACCAGCCACACCGCGATCCTCGCGCGCTCGCTCGGCATCCCAGCCGTCGTCGCCGTGCGCGGCGTGCTCGCGTTCGACGCCGAGGCGATCTCGGTCGACGGCGACACCGGCACGATCGAGGCCGTCGACCCGAGCGCACCCGTCATGGCCGCCACGGCGGCCGGAGCGGCCGAGTGGAACGGAGTCGGTGAGACCAGCGACGGGCATCGCGTGAAGGTGCTGGCCAACGTCGGCGGCCCCGTTGACGCGCGAGCCGCCGCCGAGGCCGGCGCCGAGGGAGTCGGCCTCTTCCGCACGGAGTTCAGCTACCTCGACGCCGACGACGAGCCCTCGGTGGAGCAGCAGCGCGTCGCCTACACCGCCGTGCTGGAGCCGTTCCGGGGCAAGCCGGTGATCGTGCGCACCCTCGACGCGGGAGCCGACAAGCCGCTGGCCTTCCTCGACCCGGAGGTGGAGCCCAACCCGGCACTCGGCGTGCGGGGTGTACGTGTCGCGTTCGACCGCACCGGGGTGCTCGACCGGCAGTTGGAGGCCATCGCGGGCGCGGCGGCCGACTCCGGCGCCGAGGTCTCCGTGATGGCGCCGATGGTGGCCACGGCCGAGGAGGCCGCGTGGTTCGCCGAGCGCGTCCGTGCGGCGGGTATCGCGAGGGCGGGCGTGATGATCGAGGTGCCTGCGGCGGCGCTCACGGCCAGGGAGGTGCTCGACGCGGTGGACTTCGTGTCGCTGGGCACCAACGATCTCGCCCAGTACACGTTCGCCGCCGACCGTCAGCTCGGCGCCGTGGCGAAGCTCAACGACCCGTGGCAACCAGGTCTGCTGCGGCTCATGGCGCTCGTCGGCGAGGCCGCGAAGGCCACGGGCAGGCCGGCGGGCGTGTGCGGTGAGGCCGCTGCCGATCCGTTGCTGGCGAGGGTGCTCGCTGGGCTGGGTGTCACGAGCCTTTCGATGAACACGGGTTCGGTGCGGGCCGTCGGCGCGAGTCTCGCGGCGGTGACCCTGGCCGACTGCGAGCGTGCCGCCCAGGCCGCCGTCGCCGCACCCACTGCTCAGGCCGCCCGCGCCGCCGCCAGGG
The DNA here is from genome assembly GCF_005146945.1 of Prauserella endophytica. Lineage (GTDB taxonomy): Bacteria > Actinomycetota > Actinomycetes > Mycobacteriales > Pseudonocardiaceae > Prauserella_A > Prauserella_A endophytica. The sequence goes on along the minus strand of NZ_SWMS01000001.1, from coordinate 303,891 downwards.
ACGCCTGACAGCGCTCCTCGGGGCAGCCAGGTGCGCCGCGAAAGGGTCAGCCGAAGAGGCCGCGGCGAGGGTAGCGGGTGGTGAGTGAGCCGCCGTGGACGCGGCCGGTGAGCACGAACCTCGGCACACCGGCCTTGCCGGTGGAGTTGGTCTTGTCGTCGATCGACGACCACTTCACCTCGCTGATGCCGTTGAGGTCCACCGCGCCCTGCTCGGGGATGATCACCGTCACCGAGCTCCACTTGGTGTCCAGCTCCAGGTGCACCACGGGGCCCGCGATGTCGGCCTCGCTGAAGTCGAGCTTCGTCTCGCCGTACTTGTTGCGCACGAGGACCTCGGTCGGCACCCGCCAGCGACCGCGCCGCACGAGCGACGAGCCGTGTGCCTTCAGCTCCAGACGCTCGCCGTCCGCCGCGGGGACGAACGCGGGAGCCGCCATCGAGGCCGTCGGTGGCGCCACCGCGTCGCGGTGCACGAGCCCCGGCAGGTCGATGAGCACCGCGTTCAGCTCGCCGCGGGTCCGGGCGGCGAGCGCGATGTCGGTGCGTTCGGTGAACTCGTCGAGGTCGAGCATGCCGCGCCCGATCGCGCGCTGAAGCAACTCGACGACGTGCTCGCGCTCCGCGTCCGAGACCCTCAGATTGCGCTGGCGCGCCTGCTCGTCGAGGACCGGCGCCTGTTCCGTCTGGATGTTCTCGCCCTCAGCCACGCCTTCGATGCTATGGCCCCGGACCGCCCGGCGGATCGGGGAAAACCCCGGAGCGAACCCTGACGCGCTAATCCTCCTCGCGGTCCAGACCGTGCTCGATCGCGTAGCGTGCGAGCTCGACGCGGTTGTGCAGCTGGAGCTTGCGCAGCGTCGACTGCACGTGGTTCTCCACGGTCCGGTGGGAGATCACGAGCCGGTCGGCGATCTGTTTCGCGGTGAGCCCCTTGGCCACGAGGCGCAGCACGTCGGTCTCCCGCTCGGTGAGCCGGGGCGGCGGCTCACCGGCCGCGGGCGCGTCGGCCATGCGCCGGTACTCGCCCAGCACCATGCCCGCGAGCCCGGCCGTGAACACCGGGTCGCCGTCCGCGGTGCGGTGCACGGCCTCCACGAGCTCCCTCACCGAGGCCGACTTCACCAGATAGCCCGACGCACCCGCCTTCACCGCTTCCAGCACGTCACTGTGCTCACCGCTCGCCGAGAGCACGAGCACCCGCGTCTGTGGCAGGTCTCCCGTGATCGAGCGCGTGGCGACCACGCCGGACGTGTCACCGAGGTTCAGGTCCATGAGGACCACGTCGGGCCGCACCGTTCGGGCGATCCGCACCGCCGCGTCGGCGTCCGCGGCGGTGGCCCGCACGTCGAAACCGTGCTCTGCCAGATCGCGGGCCACGCCGTCCCGCCAGATCGGATGGTCGTCGACGATCATCACCGAGACCGTCATCGGCTCCCCCTTCTCCGCTGTCTCGGCCGTGGCAGGCGAATCTCCCATTCGGTTCCAGCCCCTGGCGCGGTCTCCAGCGTGCTCGTGCCTCCCAGGTCGTTCACTCTGCCTCTGATGGATGTCGCGACACCGAGGTGCCCCTCGGCCTCGGCCTGCTCGAGCCTGCCCGGCGGGATGCCGGGGCCGTCGTCCCTGATCGTCAGCACGATGTCCTCGCCGAGGTCCTCCAACAGCACCCATGCCTTCGCCGACGGTCCCGCGTGCCGTTCCACATTGGACAATGCCTCCTTGGTAACGGCCACGAGCTCGGTGACGATCGTGGCGGGCAGGCGCACCTCGCCCGCGGGCCCGGACACCTGCACCCTCGGCGTGGCCAGCAGCTGAAGTGCGGCGCGCAGATCGGCGTCGCCGTCCGCCGGCCCGGACGGTTCCGTGGTGACCAGCGCGCGCAACGCGATCTCCTGCTCCCCGGCGAGCCTCGCCAGCTCGGCCGCCTCGCCGCCGAGCTCGGCTCCTCTGCGTCGCACCCTCGCGAGCACCTGCAGCACGCTGTCGTGAATGGAGCGCGCGAGCCGTTCCCGTTCGGCCGTCGCCGCCTCGGTGCGCATGGCCTGCGCGAGCGTGGCCTGTGAGCGGCGTGCCGTGGTGGCGGTGATGCCGATCAACAGGCCGCTCGCCGTCAGCAGCACCCCGTCGCGGGCGACGTCGAGGTCGACCTCCAGCCGCGCGAGCCCGGTGCACACGGCCATGACGAGGCCGGCGAGCACCCCGCCGACGGCGCCGAACCGGGCGCCCGCCGTCAGCGGCGCCACGGATGCCCACACCGTGGTGACGAGGGGAGCCGTCTCGGCGAACTGCTGGTCGGAGAGCACCAGCTGCGAGGTCAGCATCACCCCGCACGTCACCACGACGTCGGCGACCACGAGCGAGCGCAGCCGCAGCGACTCGCGCGCGAAGGTCAGCGTGGTCACCAGCGACCACGCCGCCATCACCCCGAACCCCGCCCACGCGAGACCGGGCCGGTCGTAGCCGGAGTGGTGGACGAGCAGCGCGCCGAGGGCGAAGGCGAGCGTCACCCAGCGCAGCACGATCGTCCCCCACCACAGTGGCGTGGCGGGGTCGCGCAGCGCGGGCGACGTGCTCACTGCTTTTCCTGCTCCCGTTCCGCTACCTCGGCCTCGGTCTCGTCGTCGGCGTTGACCTTCGCCTCCTTGTCGGCGAGCACGTCCACGCTCTCCGGATCGGGCGAGCTTTCGTGCAGCAGCGACTTGATGCCGGAGTTGAGCACGGCCAGCAGCGGCACCGACAACAGCGCACCCGGGATCCCCGCGGCGACGAGGCCGACGGTGATCGCCAGGATCACGGCGAGCGGGTGCAGCTTCACGGCGCGACCGAGCAGCAGTGGCTGCAGGACGTGGCTCTCCAGCTGCATCACGCCGATCACGATGGCCAGCACCACGAGTGCTGTGACGAAGCCGTTGGTCACGAGCGCCACCAGCACGGCGACCGCGCCGGTCACGACGGCGCCGATGATCGGGATGAACGCGCCGAGGAACACCAGCGTCGACAGCGGGATCACCAGCGGAACGCCGACGATCCACAACCCGATGCCGATACCAACCGCGTCCACCACGGCGACGGCGGCCGTCGCACGCACATAGCTCACGAGCGAGGCGAAGCCGCGTCGCCCGGCGGTGTCGGCCCGGTCGCGCACGTGTGCGGGCACGCCGCGCATGAGGAAGCCCCAGATCTGGTCGCCACCGACCAGGAAGAAGATCAGCACGAAGAGCGTGAGCAGGAAGCCGGTGAGGAACTCGCCGACCGTGCTGGCCGTCGTGAGAGCACTGGACGTCAGCGCGGCCTGGTTCTCCTGGATCATGCCGATGGCGCTGTTGATCGCGTCCTCGATCTGCGTCTCGCGCAGGTGCAGCGGCCCGTTGATGAGCCAGTCCTCGATCTGGTTCAGGCTCTCGGTGAGCTGTCGCTGCAGCGCGGGCAGACCGTCGGTGAACTGGATGATCACGAACGTCAGCAGGCCGCCGACGAGCCCGAGCCCGCCGACGAGCACGAGTGCCGTGGCGAGACTGCGCGGCACCCGCACGGCCACCAGCCTGCGCACGGCGGGCGCGAGGAGCGCGGCGAGCAACAGCGCGATCGACACCGGGATCACGACCACCGACAGGTAGCCGACGATCTCCACGACGACGTACAGCGCGGCTATGACGACCAGGAAGCGCCAGGCGAGTGCCGCGCACACCCGGAGGCCCTTCGGCACCGACCCGGTGACGTCCGGATCTTCCGAAATCACCGGAATCTTCGGTGTTTTCTCATTCACCAGGCCACCGTATCGGTCCCGGCCGCCGATGTTCGGTGATCGGTGCATCCGGGCCGCCAACTGTCCACACTGGAGGCTCATTTGCCGCGAACGGAGAGTTAACGACGTTGGTCAGCCTTGATCACCGGTGGTGAGGTGTGGACACACACAGTGTTCTTCACACGATTGGGCCATCAAGTCGTGTTGGACGTGCATCCGGCCCCCGGCATTTGCCAATGTCGATGGCACGCAGCCAACAAGTGCTCGGTCGAGCACGCTGTGTCACCCACTTCAGAACACCTTCCGACAGGAGAGCTGTGGCCACGACGGCAGCCGCCACCACGGGACGCGAGGGTCGCGTCCGCAGGTGGCTGTCGCGTGCCCTGCTCGTCGCGGGAGGCGTCGCGGCCGCGTGGGCCGTCTCCACCGCGTCGGCTTCTGCCGCCGAGGACGTTCCCCAGCTCGATGCTCCCGCTGTCGCCGGTGCGGCCAAGGGCGTCGGCGCCGCGCTCGCCGGGCCAAAGCCCGCCGCCGAGCCGCAGGACGACACGCCGCAGCCGGCCAGGCTCGGCGACGGCCGGATCGCCGCCGAGGTCAAGCACTCCGTGCGGCACCTCTGGCAGCGCGCCGTCGCCGAGCCGGTCGGCGAGACGCTCGAGGGCGTCGGCCGCATGCTCACCGTTCCAGAGGAGCGGCAGGACCTCGGCAGGAACGTGTGGAACGCGCTCCAGCCCCGCGACGGCGAGCTCGTCGAGCTGCCTGGACTCACCGAGCTGCCGGGCCTCGACGGGCACGGCGAAACCGGCTCCTCCGCCGAGCCCGGCCGCGCAGTCGAAGGCCCCTCCACGCACGTCGAGGGCGACGCGATCGCCGAAGGCGACGAGCACGTCGCGGGCAAGGACCGCACTGAGAGCAAGGCGCCCGTCCGCTCGGCGCCCGCGGACGACCCTGCGGACACCGGCGAGCAGGACCGCGAGCGCGCTCCGGCCGCACCGCTGCCCCTTCCCGTGAGCCCGGCGGCGCCTGCGCCCGTGGGCCACACCCACGCTCTTCACTTCGACGGTCCGCTGCTCGGCATTCCCGCCGGCGGCGTGGCCGCGTTCGACCACAACGTGCCCGGTTCCGTCCGGGCCGGCGTCGTGCACCTGCCGACGCAGCCGGGCTCGCAGCCCGGTGTGACGCCAGACTGATTCTCGCCGCGGGGTAGCTGACGCCACCCTCCGCGGCCGTTTCCCGCGCCCGCTCGCGCGTCAGCTTCGTGTTCCCCGCTTTTCCACCGCGGCACGCGGTCTCTTCCGCGTACCCGCATCCGTCGGTCCATCCGAATCGCGCCACGACGGAGCGCAGCACAAGCCCCGTAAGGGAACCAAGGAAAAGGAGAACACCTCACTATGCAGACCTGGGCGAAGCGCGGAATCCAGACCGCGCTGGTCACCGGTGGTTTGCTGATGCTGGGCACCGGCATCGCTTCTGCCAACGAGAGGGTCGACCCCGACGCCCCCGCAGGGCCGCTCGACCTGACCCTCAGCGTTCCGTATCAGATCAAGGACAACGCCGTCGGCACGCCGCTCGGGCAGGTCAACCTGCCGGGCCACGAGGGTGAGGTCAGCACCAAGCCGGTCACCGACGTGGTGAACAAGGCAGCTGCTCCCGTCAGCAAGGCCGCGGCTCCCGCCGCGAAGGTCGCCGCGCCCGCCACCGCTCCGGTGAACAAGGCCGTGAGCAAGGTGTCCGAGGCCGGCTCGACGCTCGGCAAGGCCGCCGCGAAGGCTCCGATGGCTCCGCAGCGTGCCGAGGAGCGCGCCCTCCCTGCCGTCGAGCAGACCGACGACCCCTTCATGGGCAACAAGATCGTCGGAAACCTGGCCCTGCCGATCCAGATCACCGGCAACGCGGTCGGCGTCCTCGGCAACGCGGAGGTCCACTCCGACGCCGAGCAGTCCTACGCCCACAACACCGACGTGAGCACGAACGGCGCGGGCGGCGGCCTCGCCGGCAACGTCGTGAACCTCGACTGGGCCCTGCCGGTCCAGATCTCCGGTAATGCCGGTGGCCTCGGTGGCAGCGGCAAGACGTCGGGCAGCGCGTCGCAGAGCGCGGAGACCACCGGCGACATCGAGACCGACGGCACCAACGGCGGTCTCGCCGGCAACGTCGTCGCGCCGCAGTTCGCGACCCCGGTGCAGCTGTCGGGCAACGCGCTCGGCTGGTTCCTCGCGCACGCCGAGAGCGACTTCGACGCCGAGAGCGAAGCCGAGTCGGGTGGCTACATCGAGACCCACGGCGCCAAGGGCGCGGGCACCGGCAACGTGGTCGGCGCGCCGATCGCGCTGCCCGTCCGCGTCGCCAACGACGCCGTGTCGTGGGGCGGCGACGCCGACGCCACCGGTTCCTCCGAGGTCGAGGCCACCGCGGGTGACATCCCCGGCGACCGCGGCGGCAAGCCCGCCTACATCTCCACCGACGGGGACGACTCGTTCCTCGCCGGCAACATCGTGCAGCCGCAGGGCGCGCTGCTCGCGTCGGTCACCGGCACCGCAGCCGCATGGATCGGCAACTCCACCACCGAGGACACCAGCTCCGAGGCGGAGATGCAGGCCGGTGGGCCGTCGTACACGAGCGGCCGCAACGCCGCCGGTTCCGGCAACATCGCCGACCTGCCGGTGGCGCTTCCCGTCGAGGCCTTCGGCATCGGCGGCACCTGGATCGGCAACGCGCACGCCAAGGGCCACGAGAACACCACGAGCGCCTTCGCCGGTGACGAGAACCTGACCAACGGTGACGGCTCGTTCCTCTCGGGCAACACCGCCGCTGGCCAGATCGCCTCCACCGTCGAGGCCTTCGGCATCGGCGGCAGCTGGATCGGCAACGCCTCGGGCCACGCGACCGAGGACAAGACGGTCGACGCCGGTGGCTACAACGGCACCCGCGGCAACGACTCGGCCGGCTCCGGCAACATCGTTCAGGTCCCGCTCGCCGTGCCCGCCGAGGTCTTCGGCGTCGGCGGCAGCTGGATCGGCCAGGGCGTCGGCACCGCCGAGGAGACCAAGGTCGTCAAGGCCGGTGGCGGCGGCAACACGGAGGACGACTACGGATTCGCCGCGGCGAACCTCATCTCCACCCCGGTGTCGCTCCCGGCGCAGGTGTTCGGCATCGGCGGCACCTGGATCGGCAACGGCTTCGGCGAGGCTTCGGCGGACACGATCTCCGAGGCCGGCGGCAACGTGAAGGCCAACGGCAAGAAGGGCACCGGCGCGGGCAACATCGGCTTCGTCCCGGTGTCGCTGCCCGTCCAGGTGCACGGCATCGGCGGCAGCTGGATCGGCAACGCCGGTGGCGAGAGCGACAACCTCCTCGACTCGAAGGCGGGCGGCGACGCCACCACCACGGGTGAGGGCGGCTCCATCGCGGGCAACGTGGTGCAGGTTCCGGCCGGCGCCGCGGCGACCGTGTTCGGCCTCGGTGCGAGCTGGGTCGGCGTGGCCTCGGGCGAGTCGACCAACGACGTCGTGTCGGAGGCCGGTGGCGACACCACCACCAACGGCGACGGTGGCTCCATCGCCGGTGACGTGGTGAGCGCTCAGGCGCTGCCGATCGCGCAGGTCTTCGGCTCCGCCGCGAGCCTGACCGCCGTCGCGACCGGCGAGGGTGCGAACACGACCGAGGTGACCTCGGGCGGCGACATCGAGACCTCCGGTGTCGGTGGCGCGCTGTCGGGCGACATCTTCGACGTCCCGGTGGCCGCGGTCGCGCAGGTGTTCGGCGTGGCGGGCTCGGTCGGTGGCGTGGCGCACGCCGTCGCCGACAACGACACCACCGGCACGGTGGGTGGCGAGACCACGACGGCAGGCACGATGGACGCGCTCTCGGGCTTCGACGGCCAGCTGCCGATCGGCGTGCTCGCGCAGGTCTACGACATCCCGCTGGCGCTGGTCGCGGTGGCCACGTCGACGACCGAGAACGCCACGGACATCTCGGTGGCCGGTGAGGAGCCGCAGATCAACCTGCCGATCACCGGCGACGAGCTGCCCGCCACGGGGCTGCCGACGCTGCCGAGGTCGCTGCCCAGCGTCTCGGAGCTGCCGACGGACCTCCCGACGGATCTGCCGACCGACCTGCCGCAGCTGAACCAGCTGCCGATGGAGACGCCGCTGTCGCGCGCTGAGCGTGCCGACATCGGTCTGCTGCCGGAGGTCCAGGGCATGCCCGACGTGACCGCGCTGCCGGGCGCGCCCGCGCTGCCGGAGGTCAACGAGCTGGCCGGTCTGCCCGGTCTGCCCGCCCTGCCCTCGCTGGACGCGGGCTCGCTGACCCCGCAGGCCGACCTGGCGTCGCTGGACTCCGTCCAGGGCACCATCTCGGGCGTGCTGGACGGCGCCGCGCTCCGCTGACGAGCGGTTAGCTGAAACCAGGCCGGGCCAGGGAGACGACGAGGTCTCCCTGGCCCGGCCTTTTGTCGTTGCCTCAGCCGAGTTGGACGGACCGCTTGGCGAGCCCGTACCAGTAGCCGTCGATCACGGTGCGCGCCGCGCTCCCCTCCTCGCCTGCCCCGAGCGAGACGAACAGCGGTGCGAAGTGCTCGGTGCGGGGGTGGGCGAGCTGCGCGGCCGGTGCCTTGTGCTGGAAGTCGAGCACGGCGTCGACGTCGCCGGAGGCCAGCGTCTGCGCGCCCCAGTGGTCGAACTCGGCAGACCACGCCGGTGGCGCCCCGTTGACCCCGTCGACCGTCTGCATGGCCCGGAGGTTGTGGGTGAAGAACCCGCTGCCGATGATCAGCACGCCCTCGTCGCGCAGCGGAGCCAGCTTGCGGCCGAGGTCGTAGAGCTGGACCGGGTCGAGCGAGGGCATCGACACCTGGAGCACGGGCACGTCGGCGCCGGGGAACATCTCCACGAGCGGCACGTAGGCGCCGTGGTCGAGGCCGCGGTCCGGCGCGTGATGCACGGGCGTTTCGGTGCTGTGCAGGAGCTTGCGCACTCGCGTTGCCAGCTCGGGTGCGCCTGGTGCCCGGTACTGGACGCGGTAGTAGTGCTCGGGGAAGCCCCAGAAGTCGTAGACGAGCGGCACGGTGGTGGTGGCGCCGATCGTGAGCGGTGCCTCTTCCCAGTGCGCGGAGACGATGAGGATCGACGTGGGCTTCGGCAGGTCTGCCGACCAGTCGGCGAGCTGCCTGGTCCACGTCGCGTCGTCGGCGAGCGGGGGTGCGCCGTGGCTGAGGTAGAGCACCGGCATCCGGTCGGTGTGAACTGGCATCGCGAACTCCAACGTTGAATGTTCAACTATCAGTCTACGCTACTCCCGCCGGATGCGAAGGGGTCTCGTCCAGTCGCCGCTCGCGAGCAGGTGCAGGCACGGGCGGACAGCCGACTGAAAAGGTGCGCTTCCCGATCCGGGCCGGTGCCTACCATGAGACATGGTCGGGAACATCCTGATCTATCTCGGCGTCGTGCTGTTTCCGTCCGCGACGTTCTGGGCGGTGCTGCGCATCCCCCGGCTCATCGAGAAGTGGAACCGCAGGCGCCCGCCTGCGACCAGTGCCGTGCCCGTCGAGCGACTGGCCGCCGACCTGCGCCGCGTGCACCGCGCACTCGTGGGGCTGGCTCCCGACGCACCCATGCTGCGCAGACGCGCGACGTACCAGGCCTACGACGCGCTGCTGGTGCAGGCGTGCCGTGCGGTCGACGTGCCACAGCGCCTGGACGCGGTGCCCGAGGGCATCGAGCGGGACGTGGAACGGCTGCGGGTGGAGGAGGCGCTGCGCGGCGCCGGCCTCGCGATCCCGTGAGGGCTACTCCTGCGCCAGGTCGGCGAAGCGGCTGTAGTGCAGCTGGTGGGCGACGCTGATCGTGCTGGTCGGACCGGCACGGTGCTTGGCAAGGATCAGGTCGGCCTCGCCCGCCCTCGGGTCGTCGCGCTCCCACGCGTCCGGACGGTGGATGAGCACCACCATGTCGGCGTCCTGCTCCAGCGAGCCGGACTCACGCAGGTCGGCGAGCATCGGGCGCTTGTCGGTTCGCTGCTCCGGGCCACGGTTCAGCTGGCTGATCGCGATCACCGGTACCTCGAGCTCCTTGGCCAGCAGCTTGAGCGCACGGGAGAACTCCGACACCTCCTGCTGCCGGGACTCGACGCGCTTGCCCGAGGTCATCAGCTGGAGGTAGTCGACGACGATCAGCTTGAGGTCGTTGCGCTGCTTGAGCCGCCTGGCCTTCGCGCGGATCTCCATCATCGTCAGGTTCGGCGAGTCGTCGACGAAGAGCGGCGCCTCGCTGATCTCGCTCATCCGCCTGGCGAGCCGGGTCCAGTCGTCGTCGGACATGCGGCCACCACGCATGTCGGCGAGCCGGATCCGCGCCTCGGCGGAGAGCATGCGCATCACGATCTCGGTGCGGCTCATCTCCAGCGAGAAGATCACGCTGGTCATGCCGTGCCGGATGGAGCACGACCGCGCGAAGTCCAGGCCCAATGTCGACTTACCGACACCGGGCCGCGCGGCCACGATGATCATCTGGCCGGGGTGCAGACCGTTGGTCACCTCGTCGAAGTCGGCGAATCCGGTGGGGATGCCCTGCGCGGTGCCGCCGCGGGACGCGATCGCGTCGATCTCGTCCATGGTCGGCTGGAGCAGCTCCTCCAGCGCGATGTAGTCCTCGCTGGTCCGCCGCTCGGTGACCTCGTAGATCGCGGCCTGCGCGCGGTCGACCACCTCGTTGACGTCGCCACCGTCGGTGCCGTCCGCGCCGTAGCCGTACTGCACGATCCGTGTGCCCGCCTCGACCAGGCGACGCAGGATCGCCTTCTCGGCCACGATCTGCGCGTAGTACCCGGCGTTGGCCGCGGTGGGCACCGTCGCGATCAGCGTGTGCAGGTACGGGGCGCCGCCGACGCGGCTCAGCTCGCCGCGCCGCTCCAGCTCCGCCGACACCGTGATCGGGTCGGCGGGCTCGCCCCGGCCGTAGAGGTCGAGGACGCAGTCGTACACGGCCTGGTGCGCGGGCCGGTAGAAGTCACCGGGGCGCAGCACCTCGACGACATCGGCGATCGCGTCCTTCGACAGCAACATGCCGCCGAGTACCGACTGCTCCGCCGCGACGTCCTGTGGCGGCTGACGATCGAACCCGCCGCCATTTCCGGACGAGGCGAAAGCGGGGCTGCGGTCGTCGGTGATCGCCACCGGTGCAGGCACCTCCTCGGTGTGAGTCGGACTCGAACATCTGTTCGAGTGTATCGGATCCGGCGACCGGTTCGCGGGTTCATCGCGCAGCGCGTTCCCGTGGTCGCCGGAGAACGCTAGATCGCTCGGAAGGACGAGTGCAATCCGGCCTGGGGACGCTCCTGTGGACAACCTGTTGACGGAGCCGCCCAACGAGCCACAAGCGCGCGAAAGCCTGTGTACAACCTGGGGATGAACGGTGGGTACTTCATGAAAACCCCTGGTCAATCCCTGTGTGCAAGGTGTGGAGAAACAAGTTTTGCCCGGGACGGCGTGTCGCGTCGAACTCCTCACTCGGCGTGTCGCACATGGTGCTTGTCACCAGGTCCGCACAAGCCCTGTGGATGGAGCTACGCAGCGCGACGTGCCCACCCGTTCGGCTGAACGGGTGGGCACGTGGGGGTCACTCAGCCGACCGGCAGCCTGCCGCCGAGGTGACGGAGCCGCTCCACGATGGCCTGCGGGCTGCCCGGCGTGAACGCGATCAACGGCTCGCCGGAACCGGGCACCTCCTCGGTCAGCCAGCGGCCCTCGCTCGTGTCGATGTAGTTCAGCGGCCGCTCGACGCGCTCGCGCCGTCCGCTGCGGCTCCGCGCCGCGACGTACAGGCTGCCCCCGCCGAGCCTCGGCAGGCCCAGCACCCGGCGCAACTCGTCGGCCTCGGCACCCGCGGGGCTCGGCGCCGCGCTCTGCATGACGGAGAAACCGTCCCCGTAGGAGTCCGAACGGCGCCTGCCCCCGGTCACCTGGCTCTTGGGCACGCGCAGCGCCTGGCCGCGACCAGGCGCCAGCCGGGGGATCTGCGCGACGAAATTGTCCAGCAGTTCCTCGGGCCGGATGGAGGCCAGCACAACGCCCTCGTGGTCGGTGTTGCGGGCGAGCACGAACGCCTCCCCACCCGCGGACCCGGCGAGCAGGGTGTAGTTCAGCGGCTGGCCGTCATGGCCGCCGTTGATCCAGCCGTAGTACTCGAGCGACGGCCGAGCGACCGCCTCGATGGTGGCCTGCAGCCCGCTGTGCAGACCACCCCGCCCGTACAGCCCGTACCCCTGCAACTCCAGGTTCGCCCGCTCGTCGGCCGCCCGCCGAGCGCCTTCGTCCTCCCACACCGGCGTGCTTGCGAGCACCGTGTGCGGCTCGGCCCCCCGTCGGCGGATGAGGTTGAGCAGCGTGCCCGTCGTCAAGGTCACCTGCTGGTCCAGCACCGTCGTGTCCCTCTTCTCTTGTTCAACCCCAGCGGCCTATTCGCCGATCACCGGCGGTGCGGTGAGCTCGTCGGTGCCGAACAGCGAGTTGCCGTCCTCCTCGACGAGGAACTTCGACTGGTGCTCCTCGTCGTCGGAGCCCTGGCCGCCGCGGCCCGCGCCGCCCATCGCGCCCATCGGCATGCCGCCCATGCCTCCACGGCCCGCCGCGCCCGCTGCCGCCGCGGCACCCATCGCCGCGCCGCCCATGCGGCCCGCGCCGGAGCCCGCACCGGGCGCCGAGCCCGTCGTCGAGCCGGAACCGGGCGCGCCGGCGCCACCCGCCGCAGCGCCGGGGCCGAAACCGCCGATCCCGCCGACACCGCCGCCGCTGTACGAGCCGGAACCCGAACCGCCGCCACCGCCGGGGCCGAAGCCGCTCGGCGTGTAGCCGCTGGTGGAGAAGTCCGCGGAGGGCACCTTCGGCGAGGAGTATCCCGAGGAGCTGGTGGTGTCGTCCCACTCCGGGACGTTGTAGCCGCCGGAGCCGTAGCCACCCGAGCCCGAGCCGGGACCACCCGAACCCGAACCGTAGCCGCCGGGGCCACCTATGCCGGGAATGCCGGTGCCGCCGCCACCGGAGCCGTAGCTACCGCCGCCACCGCTGCCGCCGCCCCCGTAGGAACCGCCACCACCGGGACCGCCGATGCCGCCCGGGATGCCGCCGCCGGAGTAGTCGCCGCCTCCGCCGCTGCCACCGCCACCGGTGCCGTCGCCGTCCCCGGAGCCACCCGGCTTGTCCGTTCCGTCTCCCGGCTTCCTCTCGTCGTCGCCGCCACCGTTCTCGTCTACGTTGACGTCGCCGACCTCACCGTCGAGCGCCGAGTACGTCGGCAGCCTCTCGCCGTTGGCGGAGCTGGCCTTGAAGTACTCGTTGAACGCGTCGACGTTGGCCTGCGCCTTGGTGTTGTAGTCGTTGATCGCGCGGTCGGTGTCGGTCTCCCACGGCGTGATGTCGTTGAGGAAGCCGCTTTCCGGTGGTTCTTTGGGGATCGGCTGCACCCGCGAGTACACGGTCTCGAACGCGGCGCTCTGCTCACCGAGCGCCCGGTCGCTCTCCTGGAGCTTGTCGCCAGAGTCCTGCATCCACTCCTTGAGCGGATGCGCACCGGAGCGTGCCGCGTCGGCGCCCTCGCCCTGCCACGCCTGGTCCATGACCCGGTTCAGCTCGTCGATCTGCGTGACCCGGTCCTGGTAGACGCGCTGCAGTGTGTTGGCCGAGATCTGACCCTCGTTGATCGAGCCCGCGCCGGGGCCGGTCGTGACCTGCTCCCAGATCTGGTACGCGTCGATCGTGCGGCTGCCGTCGCCGCCCGAGTAGCTGCCGGCTTCGTTCTGCGTCGCGGCGCCATACGTCGCGGCGCCCGCGACTATCGGAACAAGGAAGAGCACCATGTCGGATCAACCCCTCAGTGTGGCGATGGTGGCTTCCGCCACTCGATCGGCGACCGGGCACGGGTCGCTGACCTCGGGCCCGTAGTCGAAGTTGGTGAGCACGAAGAGCGTGGTCTTCTCGTCGACGCCGACCCAGAGCCCGCAACCGCCGTCGGTGCGGTTGTCGATCGTCGCGGTGTGGACGGCCGGGTAACCGGCGATCTCGGTTTCCTCGAAGTAGTCGTTGCGGGAGCGCTGCTCGTAGATCGCGGAGAGGCCGTTCTCGTTCTCGGTCACCACGGACAGATCGACGCGGTTGCCGCTCTCCGCCGCGTACTCCCACACACACGCCGTGGCGTTCTCGGCACCGGCGGCTGCTTCCTGACGGCCCTCGGCGAATCCGAGTTCGGACAGGTCCGCGGGCGAGAGCGCCGCACACGGGTCCGACACCAGCGACGTGGCGTCGAGCGGCTCGCTGACCGGAGGCGCCGCCTGAGCCGGACTGGAGGGAGCCGACGGCGACGGAGTGGGACTCTGCTCCGGTTCCTCACCTCCGCCGCACGCACCGAGCGTGGTGGCCGCCGCGAGCACGGCGAGTGCCAGACCCGCTCGCTGACGCATGCTCATGCGGACTGCTCACCCGCTCTGGCCACATCGGACTGCGCCTGCTCCTCCTGCGTGCTGATGCTCTCCTTGGCCTTGCGCAGCGCATCGATGTACTGCGTGACGTACTTCTGCATGCGCTGGTTGGCCTCGAGGAACGCCCTGCCGGAGGGGTTGGCGAGGTTGGCGAAGTCACCGCTCGCGAACTCGCGGCCGGGGCCCTGCACGTGGGCCATGCGCTCGGCGTCACGCTCGTCGGTCTTCAGCGCGTCGCGCAGGTCCTCCCAGCGCTGGATGACGCTCTCGAGCTCGTCCGCCTTGAACTTGTAGCCGCCTCCGGCCGCAGGCGCCGGAGCGCCCGCCACCTTCGGAGCGGCCATGGTCACGACCTTGCTGGCAGCGCCTCCCACGGCGCGACCGACCCCACCAACCGCGTCCAGCATCGCCCGCCGATCCCCCTTCACCCTCAGTGAAGATTAAGTTTCCTCAGGGCGCCGAGTGCTCGTCAAGCGCACCCCGCCCGTCCGCTCACTCAGACGTGCGCGAGTGCGAACGAGTTCCCCCGGAAACGCCGATGGCGGGACCCCCAGAAGGGATCCCGCCATCAGTGAAGCAGGCGTGCTACTTGGCCGTGACCTCGATGCGCACGTCGGCGGTCACGTCCGGGTGGAGCCGGGCGCTGACCGAGTGCTTGCCGAGAGTCTTGATGTGCTCGCCGAGCTCGATGGTGCGCTTGTCGAGCAGCGGGCCGCCCGCCGCCTTGATCGCACCGACGATGTCGGCCGTGGTGACCGAGCCGAAGAGCTTCTTCGAGCCCTCGGCGGCCTTGGCGGAGAGCTGGACCGCGCCGAGGCCCTCCAGTGTCGCCTTGACCTCCTTGGCGTGGTCGAGGTCGCGGATGCGACGGCTCTCCTGCGCCCTGCGGATGGTCTGGACGTTCTTCTCCGCGCCCTTGGTCGCCGTGATGGCGTACCCGCGGGGCAGCAGGTAGTTGCGCGCGTAGCCGTCCTTGACCTCGACGATGTCGCCGGGGCCGCCCAGGTTCGCCACGTCGGTCGTCAGGATGATCTTCGCCATGTCTGACTCCCTTCTCAGCGAGCGGTGGACGTGTAGGGCAGCAGCGCCATCTCGCGGGAGTTCTTGACCGCGATGGCGATGTCACGCTGGTGCTGGCTGCAGTTGCCGGTGACCCGGCGGGCCCGGATCTTGCCGCGGTCGGAGATGTACTTCCGCAGCAGGTTGGTGTCCTTGTAGTCGATGTGCTCCGGGTGGCCCTGCTTCTCGGCCTTGCAGAACACGCAGACCTTCTTCTTCGGCTTACGAACGGGTGGCTTCGCCACTGTCTACTCCTGGGGAACTGTTCTCGTGGTTATGTCTAGAAGGGCGGTTCGTCGGAGAAGCCGCCGCCACCTGCCGGTGGCGCGGAACCCCACGGGTCGTCGGCGGGTGCGCCCGAGCCGCCACCGCCGAAGCCGCCACCGCCGCCGCCACTGCCGCGGCTGACCTTGTTGACCTTGGCGGTCGCGTAGCGCAGCGAGGGGCCGATCTCGTCGACCTCGAGCTCGACGACGGTCCGCTTCTCGCCCTCTTTGGTCTCGAACGAACGCTGCTTGAGCCTGCCCTGGACGATCACCCTGGCGCCCCTGGTCAGCGTTTCGGCGACGTTCTCGGCCGCCTGCCGCCAGATGTTGCAGCGCAGGAACAGGGCCTCGCCGTCCTTCCACTCGCCGGTCTGGCGGTCGAAGGTGCGCGGCGTGGACGCGACCGTGAAGTTCGCGACGGCCGCACCGGACGGCGTGAAGCGGAGCTCCGGGTCGGCGGTGAGGTTGCCGACCACTGTGATGACGGTGTCTCCGGCCATCAGCGCATCAGGCCTTCGCGGCGATCTTCTGGGCGGCCTTCGTGCCCCGCGGCAGTTCGCGACGCACGACCTTGGTGCGCAGCACGGTCTCCTGCAGCGACAGCTGACGGTCCAGCTCCTTGACCGCGTCCGGCTCGGAACGCAGGTCGAGGATCGCGTAGATGCCCTCGGCGTGCTTCTTGATCTCGTAGGAGAGCCTGCGGCGGCCCCACACGTCGACCTTCTCCACGCTGCCGCCGGAGTTGCGGATCACGTTGAGGAAGTTGTCCAGCGTGGGCGCGACCGTACGCTCGTCGAGCGAGGGATCGAGGATGACCATTACCTCGTAATGGCGTGACACAACCACTCACCTCCTATGGGCTTCGCGGTCACGGACGATCCGTGACAGGAGGGTTGCCAGTCGGTCAGTCTACGGGGTGGTCAGGTGGCCCTGCGCAGCACCCAGGTCCTGACCAGCGCGGCTGTGACGCCGGCCAGCGCGACCACCGCGAGCAGCATCGGCAGCTGCACCTGGCTCGCGGAGGCGGGGGCGGCGAGCGCGTCGGCGTTGCCCGCGTTGCGCACGTCGGCCTGTCCGGTGTCGGCGCCGTTGCCGGTGTCGGCGCCGAGGATGCCGAACTCGGCCGAGCCGGGCACCCCGCTCGACGGCGGGTAGCGCAGGCCGGGCGGCACGGCGATGCCCGCGCTCGGCGCGTTCGGCGCGCTCGCGACCGGCAGGCCGCTGTAGTCGCGAGGCGGCACGGCGGCACCACCGCTGCCCATCGGCACGCCGGGGGCCGCCGCCGGGCTGCCTGCGGGCGTGCCTGGTGCGGTCGTGGGTGCCGCGCCCGGCTGGGAGGCGGGCGGGTTCGTGGTCGGGGCGACGTAGTTGGAGGCGAAGACCGAGAGCCCGCAGTTTCCGGCGACCTTGTTGGCGATCGTGTCGAGGGTCTTCTGCTTCGTCGAGTTCAGCGCCCCCAGGCCCGCCTCGTCCTTCAACGCGTTGCGGACGGCCGTGCCGATCACCGCGCCGCTGACGTTGCCGCCCTGCGCGTCGGGCACGGAGCCGACGGTGAGCGTCTCCTTGGCGATCTCACGGGCGAGGTGATCGGGCCAGATCGTGAGGTCGTGCACGACGATGATCGACTTGGCCTCTTGCGCGCCGCGCTTGACCAGGTCCTTCACCGCGGCCCCGTTGACGGTCACCACTTCGCCGATCGGGCCGGTCACCGCGGCGGTGCACGATTCCGCCGACGGGATGGCCGCCGAGGCGGTGCCCGCGGTCAGCACCGAACCACCGGTGATCGCGGCGGCGATGGCAGCGGTGGTGAGCACCTTCCGAGTCATCCGTGACAGAGCGGTCGGCATGGTCCGCACAGGAGCTGTCCCTCCGAAGTTGGCACCGTGTCAAATAGGTAACGAGAGGTCACCGGAGAAGATACGCGAGAACGCGCTACGTGGTTGCCCTTCTCAGCACCCAGGTTCGCACGAGCGCCGCGGTGACCCCCGAGAGCGTCAGCACGGCGAGCAGCATCGGCAGCGCGGGAGCGTCGGCGATACCTCCGGAACCCACAGGCAGTGCGTCTGCCTGGCCCGCGTTGCGGACGCCGTCGTCGCCGCCCGCGGCGTTGCCGCTGTCCTCGCCGAGGATGCCGAACTGCGGCGAGTAACCAGGGATCTGCCCTCCGTAGCGGACGCCGGGTGACATCGAGAACAGCCCGGGCGTCGCCATCGGCAGCCCTGTGTAGTCGCGCATGGGCGCCCACGCGGTGCTGTAGCCGAGCCAGGCCGCGCCCGGCAGTGCCGAACCGCCCAGGACGGGGCTGTTGGGCGCGGGGATACCGCCCTGTCGCTCGGGTGCGGCGCCGGGGCTGCCCGCGGGCGCGGGCCGGGTGCCGGGCTGCTGCGGCGCCGGCTGATGCGGCGGGTGTTGCGGAGCCGGGTCGGTGCCGCCGGCGCTGGACAGCGCTCCGGTGACCGTGCCGACCGCGTCGTTCGCGGTGCCCGTCACGCCCTCGACGGCCCCGTTCACGGCGCTCGCGGCGGGCTGGCCGACGCCGGGCACGGGGGCGACCGCGGTGTCGACGACGTTCACGGTGACCCGGCAGACGCCGTTGAGCAGGGAGCTGATGCCCTCGGTGACGATTCCGAGGTCGAGCGTGAGCCCGAGCAGCGTGACGCCCCGGATGTGGTCGCCGGGTGCCGCCGTGACCGTGCTGCCGCACGGCACCGTCTTGGTCTCCGCCGTCGCCACTCCGGGCGCGGCCAGCGCCGCAGTGCCTGCCAGCACGAAAGCGGCGGTCCCCATAGCGGCGACCCTGCCGGTGCTCCTACGCATGCCTGCCTCCCGGTTCGCTCTAATAAGCAACGAACCAGTCGGGCGGACGTGACGCGGCTCAGACGGCCTTGCGGCGCAGCCAGGAGCGGGCGAGTCCCGCGATCACGAGCACGAGGGCGACCACGGCGAGCAGCAGAGGGAGCCGCTCGGGCGAGTCGGGTGCGGGCAGCGCGTGGGCGGTGCCGGAGTCCCTGGTGGTGTTCACCTCGGGCACGTTGCCGCCGTCCGGCTGGGCGCCGGGGGCCAGTGGCGGCGCGAGCGGTGGGATCGACGGCACCGGGGGCACCTCGATGGGGCCGAGCGGGGCGAAGGCGTTGATCGGCACGGTGTAGCCAGGGGACGGCGTGAACGTGCCGCTGCCGCCGTCCGAGCCGGTGGCGCCGCCGGGGCCGTTCTCGCCGCCGTCGCCGCCGCCCGGCGCGGGCTGCCCGGGGTCGCCTGGCGCGGGCTCACCGGGATCCGGCTCGCCAGGGCCGGGCTGTTCCGGATCCTCCGGGTCCTCCGGCGAGGGCTCCTCTGGTTGCTCGGGAGCGGGGTTCGGCACGACTTCCCGCACGGGTGCGCTCAGGGCGTTCACGGTGGTCTGCGTGGTGTCGCAGACCTGCCCGAGCGGGTTCACCACCACGTCCGCGCCGCTCAGGCCGAGGCCGTCGAGCGCTTCCTTCACGGGCAGCGAGAGCAGTGCGCCGGACTCGGAGCCGAGGCCGATGTCGAGCAGGCCCGGCTGGTTCACGGCGGCGCCGAGGTCGACCGTGAGCGGCCGGCCGTCCTCGCCCTTGAGCGTGGCGTCGCATTCCCCGACCACCACTGAGCCCTCCTCGCCCTCGGCCAGAGCCGTGCCGGGCAGGAGCAGCAGCGCGGTTGTGGTCAGCGTGACACCGACCGCGCCGAGCCGGACGACGCGCCGCTGAAACCCAGACCCCATGAGTTCCTCGCCTTCACGCTCTGTGTGTGACCCCAGTCAAATGCGTAGGACACGATCACGGTACTCGATGGAGGCCGCCGCGAATCGTTACCCTCGAGAAATGCTCATCGGCGCCCACGTCCGTGACGACGACCCTTTATCCGCGGCCCGCGAGCGGAACGCGGACGCCGTGCAGTTCTTCCTCTCGGATCCGCAGGGCTGGAAGAAGCCGCAGCGGCATCCGCAGGCAGACGACTTCGCCCCGGCCGGCGTCACCGTCTACATCCACTCGCCGTACGTGCTCAACGTGGCGTCCCTGAACAACCGCATCCGGATCCCGTCGCGCAAGACGGTGGCCCAGCATGCGGACGGCGCCGCCGAGGTCGGCGCGAAGGGGCTCGTCGTGCACGGCGGGCACGTGCGCAGGGGTGAGGACCCCGAGGAGGGCATCGCCAACTGGCGCAAGCTCTTCGAGCGGCAGGCCGAGCAGGGCGGCTTCGGTGTGCCGCTGCTGATCGAGAACACCGCGGGCGGCGAGAACGCCATGGCTCGCGACCTCGACATGCTGGCAAGGCTGTGGGACGCGGTCGGCGAGTTCGGCGCAGGCTTCTGCCTCGACACGTGCCATGCCTACGCGGCGGGCTGGGACCTGGAGACCGCCGTCGAGCGGGTGCTGGCGATCACCGGGCGCATCGACCTGGTGCACCTCAACAACTCGCGCGACGAGTTCGGCTCCCAGCGCGACCGGCACGCCAACGTGGTCGGCGGCGACGGCACGATCGACCCCGCGCTGCTCGCCGAGGTCGCCAAGTCGGCAGGCACCCCGGTGATCGTGGAGACGCCCGCCGAAGGCCAGGCCGCCGACATCGAGTTCCTGCACGGGCTTGCCTAGCGCCGCCCGCTCCGAGCGCCGCGCGCAGCTGGTGGTGATCCTGCTGCTGTGCGGCGCCACGCTGGCTCTGGGACTGGTCAACAAGTACCGCTGCACCGGGCCGGAGTTCGACGACTCAGGGCGTAGCACGCCCAACTACTCGGAGCGCAACTACTTCGACGTCTGCTACTCCGACATCCAGTTCCTCTGGATCGGCCGGGACGTCGACCAGCACACGTTCCCCTATGTGCACGGCGACCTCCAGGACGGCACGCTCGTCGGCGGCGCGCTGGAGTACCCGGTGCTGACGGGACTGGTCGTGTGGGCGGGCGCGGCGTTCGCGGACAACGACGCCGAGTTCCTGCTGTACTCCGCGCTGCTGCTCGCGCCGTTCGGGCTGGTGACGGCGTGGCTCCTGGGCAGGCTCGCCGGCTGGCGGGCGCTGGTGTGGGCGGTCGGCCCACCGCTGGTGCTGTACGCGTTCCACAACTGGGATCTGCTGGCGGTGGCGTGCTCGGTCGCCGCGTTCTTCGTGCTGTACCAGGGGCGCGGGACGCTGGAGCGGCGCGCGGGCTGGGCCGCCGTGCTGCTCGGAGCAGGGTTCGCGGTGAAGGTGTACCCGGCGCTGTTCGTGGTGCCGCTCGCGCTTTATGTGTTCACCGAGCGCGGGCGGGACGTGCGGGGCGCGGTGCGCGTCGCCGCGATCTCGGCGGGCACGGCGATCGCCGCCAACCTCCCGTTCGCGATAGCCGGATTCGA
Source organism: Prauserella endophytica (assembly GCF_005146945.1). GTDB lineage: Bacteria > Actinomycetota > Actinomycetes > Mycobacteriales > Pseudonocardiaceae > Prauserella_A > Prauserella_A endophytica. The sequence goes on along the minus strand of NZ_SWMS01000001.1, from coordinate 283,001 downwards.
CGGCTGGTGGGCGTCGTTCGAGTTCCAGGGGCAGCGCGCCGTCGACGCGACCACGAACTCGGTGTGGTTCTGGGGCGTGCGGCCGCTGTTCGCCGACGACGAGGCGTTCCAGTCCTTCGCCGACATCGCATCGCCACTGCTCGTGCTCGCGTCGCTCGCGCTCGCCTGCCTGCTCGGCTGGCGGCGCTGGGTCGCCGAGGGCGCCTACCCGTTGCTGCCCGTGTGCGCGGCGGCGCTCTGCGGTTTCCTGCTGCTGCACAAGGTCCACTCGCCGCAGTACACGCTGTGGCTGCTGCCGATGTTCGCGCTCGTGCGCGTGCGGTGGGGCTGGGTGTTCGCCTACCTGCTGGCCGACCTCGCCATGGGTATCGGCATCTTCCGCTGGTACGGCGCCCTCGGCGACGGCGGCGGCGCGATCTACGACGGGTTCGCCGCGCAGGCCGTGATGATCGGCGTGTGGGGAAGGGCCGCGCTGCTCGCCGGGCTCTTTGTGGCGTTCTCGGCCGCCGAGGCGGTGCCCTACCGGGACCGCACCGGCTTCCTCACCACCACGACGTCGGGTGCCCTGTCGAGCACGCCACCCATCGGGTCGTCGCCGCCCGCGCGCACGAGGTCCTCCGACGGCCGGTAGATCTCCCTGATCACCAGCACGGCCAGCAGGATCACCGCCAGGTCGCGCACCACCACCGTGCCGAGGAACCAGTCCTCCGGCAGGCCCTTGTTGTCGGTGCCCAGGTAGTAGAACATCCTCGGCACCCACACGAGCGCGTCGATCAGCATCCAGCCGAGCAGCAGCCGCCAGCGCGGGATCGCCAGCACGGCCAGCGGCACGAGCCACAGCGAGTACTGCGGGCTCCACACCTTGTTGGTGAGCAGGAAAGCCGCCACCACCAGGAAACACAGCTGGGCCAGCCGCGGCCGCACCGGTGCCGTGAGCGCGAGGTACGCGACCCCCGCGCAGCAGATCAGGAACAGCGCACCGCTCACCGTGTTGAGCCACGACGGTGTCTGGCCGTGGGCCAGCTGGCCGTCGAAGCCCACCCAGCCGGTGAAGTGGGAGACGACGTTGTAGATCGAGTCCGGGTCCATGCCGCGCTCGGTGTTGAGCCGGAAGAACTCCTCCCAGCCCTGCCGCAGGAACAGCATGAACGGCAGGTTCACCACCAGCCACGTGCCCGCCGTGACGAGCGCGGTGGTGGTCCACTCGCGCAGCTTGCCCGCGCGCAGGCACAGCACGAGCAACGGGCCGAGCAACAGCAGCGGGTACATCTTCGCCGCGGCGCCGATCCCGAGCAGCAGCCCGGCCAGCGCGGGTTTTCGTCTCGACCAGGCGAGCAGACCGGTCGCGGCGAACGCGGCCGCGATCGTGTCAAAGTTGGTGAACGCGTGGACGATCACGAGTGGGGACACCGCGACGAGCGCGGCGTCCCACGGTCGTCGGCGCGCCGTTCGGGACACCGCCCACACGGTGATCAGCCAGGCGGCCGCCAGGAACAGCGCGGTGATGTTGAAGTACACGGCCACCGGGAGCGCCCCCGGCAGCCAGCCCGCCGCGGCGACGTCGTCCCAGGCGTGCGCGAGCTTTGCGTTGACCCACTGGAACAGCCCCGTGAGCACGGGGTACTCCATGTACCGCACCTGCTCGCGGTCAGTGCCCTCGTTCTCGACCCAGCTCGTGGCGTAGGGGAACGTGTCGTCCCGGTCCAGCCGTTCCGCGGTGTAGAGCGGCACGACGTCGGAGTAGCACATCGCGACGTAGGGCCTGCCCGATCGCCAGTCGAGCTCGGCCTGGCCCTGGTCGTTGACGAACTGCTGGATGCACGCGGCCTTGCCGAACCAGCCCAGCGTGAGCGCCAGCACCGCGAGGAGCAGGCAGACCCTCAGCGGCGACCAGAACCAGTGCCTTCCCACGGCGGCGTGCTCGCCCAGCGGGCCGCCAAGCGGACGGGTGGCCGTGGCGACCAACGGCTCGGTCCGGCTCGGGTACACGCGCTGCCCGGCGTCCAGCGACATCGAGTCTGGCGTCGGTGTCGACGGCGAATCCTGACTATCGCTGGGCACGGGCCGCATGTTACGTGCCGCGCATGACGAAGGCGGCGGGCACTCGTGGTGCCCGCCGCCTTCGGTCAGCCGCTATTCGGATTCCGACCGTCGTCGTCCCCTGGGTTCGGCCACGTCGGGAGGCCCGGTCCCGGGTCGTCCGTCTCCGTCTCCGTGTCGTCCGTTGGAGTTGTCTCCTCGGTCGGAGTCGGCGTGGGGGTGGGAGTCGGGGTCGGCGTGGGGGTGGGCGTCGGCGTCGGGGTCGGGGTGTACTCCGGAGTCGGCGTCGAATCGTCCGGCTCCGGCGCGGTAGGGACCTTGCCGATCGGCTCTACCTCCTCGAACTCTTCCTCCGGCATGCCCTCGAGGTAGGTGTCCATGAACTGCTTCCACAGCTCGCCGGGAAGCCCCGAACCGTAGATGAGGCTGCCGTCGGCATCGCGGATCGGCTTGTTGTAGCCCGTGCCGACCCACACCGAGGCGGAGATCTGCGGCGTGTAGCCGACCATCCACGCCTCGGCGTTCTCATTGACCGACTTGTTGCCCTCCGGGTCCACGTACTGGTGGGTACCGGTCTTGCCCGCGCAGTCGCGGCCGCCCGCGCAGGTCAGGTCGGAGTAGGAGAGCACCGGCTCCAGCGACTCCGTCACGTTGCCCGCGATCTGCTTGCTCTCCTCGGGGTCCGAGGAGAACGCGGGCTCGCCCTGGGTTGCCTCCGGCGTGGTCTCGTCGAAGAGCACCTCGCCGTCCGCGGTCGTGAGCTTGGAGACGAAGTGGGTGTCGCGCTGGATGCCGTTGGCCGCGAACGTGGCGTAGGCGCCCGCCATGTCGGTGGGGGTCACCACGGTGCTACCACCGCCGATGGCGATGTTGCCGTCCGCGTTGGCCATCGTCGGCCGGTTGCCGCCGTCGTCCTCGGGGATGCCCGCCGCGAGCGCGGCGTCGACGACCGCCTGCACGCCCACCTCGTTCAGCACGATGTCGTAGAACACCGTGTTGATCGAGCGCTCCATCGCCTCGGCGACCGTACATTGCGGACATTGCACGTTCTCAGAGTTGCGGATGACGCTGTTGCCGAACGTCCTCGGCGAGCTGCCGTCGTAGACCTCGCCGAGGCCCTTGCCGCTCTGCAACAGCGCCACCAGGTCGAACGGCTTGAACGAAGACCCTGGGTTGCGCTGCTGGTTGGCCCAGTCCATCTCGTCGACGCCCGGTTCGTTCGGCCCGCCGTAGTACGCGAGCACCCCGCCGGTCTTGGGGTCGACGGCCACGAGCGCCTGCCGCAGCTCCTCCGGCTGGCCCTCCATCACCTCGTTCACGGTCTGCTTGGCGACTTCCTGCGCCCGCTTGTCGATCGTGGTGTAGACCTTGTAGCCCCCGGCCTGGACCTTCTCCTCCGGGTAGCCCTTGGCCTCGAGCTCGGCCTTGATCCGCTGCTCGATGTAGGCGTCCGGGCCGGTGATCGCGTCGGGCTTGGACTGCTCGAGCGGGATCGGGGTCGGGAACTTCGCCGAGTCCCGCTCGGCCTGCGTGATCCACTTGTTGGCGACCATCTGGTCCATCACGTAGCTCCAACGCTGCTGGGCGACCTCCAGGTTCTCGGAGCGCCCCGGCTGCTGGATCAGGCCGGCGAGCAGCGCCGACTCGGAGGCGTTGAGCTCCTCGGCGTGCTTGCCGAAGAAGGCCTGCGCCGCGGTCTCGATCCCGTACGCACCACGTCCGAAGTAGATGGTGTTCAGGTAGGACGTGATGATCTGGTCCTTGGACTGCTCGTTGTTCATCTTGAACGCCTTGACGAGCTCGGTCCATTTGCGCGTGTAGGAGTATTCGTCGTTCTGGGTCGCCATCTTGATGTACTGCTGACTGATGGTCGACCCACCGCCGACGCCGCCGGTGAGCTGGTTCCACGCCGCCCTCGCGATACCGGTGATGTCGAAGCCCGAGTTGGTCTCGAACGTCGCGTCCTCGGCCGCGTACACGGCGTGCCGGACGGTCGGCGTGATCTGGTGCGGCTTGAGGTGGATGCGGTTGCCGCCGTCGGCGGGGATGTCGCGGCCCATCTCCTTGCCGTCGGCGTAGAAGAAGGTCACGACCTTGCCCTGATCCGCGGCGACCTCCTCGGGAGAGGGCACGTCGACCAGCAGATACGTGATGGCGAACGCGATCGCGGGCAGGACGAAGAAGATGCCGACGAAGGCGTAGAGGGACCTGCGGATGCGTCGCCATCGCCGCTTCTTGCGCTCGGCGGGCGTCAGTACCTTCTTGCCCTTCGCGTCGACGTCGTCCTCGCCGTCGTCGTCGAATCCGGCCTCCCGGAAGCGGGCTTCGTCCTCATCGGACCAGCCGCGGGAGTCGTAGCCGTCATCGTCGTAGCCGTGGTCGTCGCGGCCCGTGCCGTTGTGCGCGCGGTGTGTGATCAGCTCTGGTTCGCGCTGCTCCTCGTGGGGCACGCCGACGGGCGCGACCATGCCGGTCGGCTGCTCCGGCTGGGGCCGTCGTGGAGGACGTTGCGGCTGGCGCGGCGGCTGCTGCCGGTTGCCTGCCTGCTGCGGACCGCCGGGAGGGCGTGCGCCGGGCGGGGGAGGGCCAGGCTGCCTGCGGCCGGGCGGGGGCGGGGGCTGCGCCGGACCTGGCCTGCCGCCCTGCGGGCGGGGCGGCTGCCGACCGGGCTCACCGGGCCAGCGCGGCGCCTGGCCCTGCTCGTCCCCGGCCGGCCACTGCGGCTGCGGCCGCTGAGGCTGCTGCGGGGGGCGCTGCCTCGGTTGCCGAGGGGGCCTCGCCGGCTCGTCGCCGGTGGGCCACTGCGGGCTACCGTCGCCGCCGGACGAGTGCCTGCCGTGTCTACCGCGGCCGGGTTCCTCCCCCGGCCAGCGATGATTTCCCTGGTCGTTCACTCAAGACCCTCCCAGATCGGCGCGTCGGGGTACGCCGTTCTGCGGACCGACCCTCTGTGCGCGGCGGGATTCTGTTTCCATCGATCCCGTGTCTGCCGTCACTGACCTGCGGTCCTCCGTGAGCGTGGGTGCGTTGTTCCAGTACCGAGGACGTACGACTGCACCAGGTGGTTCCAGCCGCACGACCGGCAAACTTCCACAACATAGACGGTGAACTCGCCGAAAAGGTTGGCCATCCGCTCGAGTTCCTCAGGTGCGCGGGCAGAACCCGCGACGTGCTTGAGCTCGTCGCCGTACACCCACGAGACCAGCGTGAGCGCCTCCTTGCGGCACACCGGGCACGAGGACTTGCTGGGCTGACCATGGAACTTGGCAGCCCTGAGCAGGTAAGGAGTGGCGTCGCAGACGTCCATGGTGCTGACCCGGCCGGAGTAGACCTCGGCCAGCAGCGCACGGCGCTGTAGCGCGTAGTCGACGACCTGCCGCTGGTTTCGCACCTCAACAGAGTACGTGTTCCGCGCGGGTTGGCCATGAGCCGTTCTGCCCAGTGGTGATCACGGCTGGCACGACACGCCGGGGAAAAGATAACGCTCGGGTGAAGTTTGGGCAGGTTTCGGGTGATCCGGCGGTTAGCTGCGCCACTCAGATGTATCGGCTCGATATAATGGGCCGGTAGGTTGACCAAGGTCATCCGGGGTACCCCAGCGGCAACGCCGGATGGCGTCGTTTCGTTCCCGGAGGGGGTGCGCCGTGCTTGAGTTCGCGATTCTCGGGCTGTTGCACGAGGCACCCATGCACGGCTACGTGCTGCGCAAACGGTTGCACGAGACCCTCGGCATGTTCAGGGCGTTCTCGTACGGCTCGCTCTACCCGACGCTGCGTCGGCTGCTGCGGGCCGGATGGATCGTCGAGGAGGCCGTCGACCCGGGCACCGGGTGGAACCGACGGGCGAAACGTGTGTACAAGCTCACCGCGGAGGGCAAGGAGCGGTTCGCCGAGCTGCTTGCCGACGCCGGACCGCAGACGTGGGACGACGAGGGCTTCGGTGTCCACCTGACGTTCTTCTCGAGGACACCCGCCGACGTCAGGATGCGGATTCTGGAGGGTCGTCGTCGCCGCGTGGAGGAGCGCCGCGAAGGTCTTCGGGCAGCGTTGGCCAGGGCCGAGGAGAAGATCGATCGCTACACCCGAGAGCTCCATCAGCTGGGGCTGGAGGCGAGCGAACGGGAAGTGCGCTGGCTCAACGAGCTGATCGCGCACGAACAAGCCGAGCAGAACAAGACGGAGAACTAGGCCGCGGCTCGGCGAGACCTACACACCGAACACGAGTTAAGGGAGATACCGGCATGGGCGAGAACCGCCGCGTGAAGGTGGCCATCGTTGGCGTCGGCAACTGTGCGGCATCGCTGGTCCAGGGTGTTCACTACTACCGCGACGCCGACCCGGGCTCGCGCGTGCCTGGCCTGATGCACGTGCAGTTCGGCGACTATCACGTCCGGGATGTCGAGTTCGTCGCCGCGTTCGACGTCGACGCCAAGAAGGTCGGGCAGGACCTGTCCGAGGCGATCCTGGCGAGCGAGAACAACACGATCAAGATCTGCGACGTCCCGCCGCTCAACGTCCCGGTGCTGCGTGGGCAAACCCTGGACGGACTCGGCCGCTTCTACCAGGAGACCATCAAGGAGTCCGACGACGCGCCGGTCGACGTGGTCGCCGCGCTGCGCGAGTCGCAGGCCGACGTGCTGGTCGCTTACCTGCCGGTGGGCTCAACCGAGGCCGCCCGGTTCTACGCGACCGCCGCGCTCGAGGCCGGTGTCGCGTTCGTCAACGCCATCCCGGTGTTCATCGCCTCCGACCCCGAGTGGGCCGCCAAGTTCGAGCAGGCCGGTGTGCCGATCGTCGGTGACGACATCAAGTCGCAGGTCGGCGCCACCATCACACACCGCGTGCTGGCGAAGCTGTTCGAGGACCGCGGCGTCCAGCTCGACCGCACCATGCAGCTCAACGTGGGCGGCAACATGGACTTCAAGAACATGAAGGAGCTGGAGCGGCTCGAGTCCAAGAAGATCTCGAAGACGCAGGCCGTCACCTCGCAGATCGACCGCGACCTCGGCAAGGCCAACGTCCACGTGGGCCCCTCGGACTACGTGCAGTGGCTGGACGACCGCAAGTGGGCCTACGTCAGGCTCGAGGGGCGCGCGTTCGGCGACGTGCCGCTGAACATGGAGTACAAGCTCGAGGTGTGGGACTCCCCGAACTCGGCGGGCATCATCATCGACGCGGTGCGCGCGGCGAAGATCGCCAAGGACCGCGGCATCGGCGGCCCGCTGCTCTCGGCGTCGTCCTACTTCATGAAGTCGCCGCCGGTGCAGTACGACGACTCCACCGCCCGCGACTCGGTGGAGAAGTTCATCGCAGGCGAAGTGGAGCGCTGACCCGTTCCCCTGGATGCAGTGAAGGCCACCATGCCTGCGTTCAACGCAGTGAAGGTGGCCTTCACTGCAGTCGGCGGAGCGCTTCCGGGAGCTCGGTCACGTCGGTGAGCACCGCGGCGGCCTTCGCCAGGACCTCCGGGTCCGGGGGGAAGTGCGGGTTCGGCATCCCGATCACGGTCATCTCGGCGGCCAGCGCGGCACGCAGGCCGTTGGTCGAGTCCTCCACCGCCGCGCACGCCGCCGGCTTGACCCCGAGCCGTGACGCGGCCTCAAGGTAGACGTCCGGCTCCGGTTTGCCCTTCGCCACCTGCTCGCTCGACACGGCCACGCGGACCACGCCGACGAGGTCGGCCGCGGTGAGGAACGCCTCGATCAGCGACGGCGGCGAGGAGCTGGCGATCGCCACCGGGTACCGGTCGGCAACGGCACGCACCGTGTCCTCGGCGCCCGGCAGCACGGGCGGTCCGCCCTCGTAGCGTTTGGCCATCTCACCGATCACGGTCTCCGCGGCCTGCTCCGCCGACAGCCGGATGCCCAGCTCGTCCACCAGGTAGCGCGCCCATTCCGGCGTGCTCATCCCCTGCAGCGCCCTGGTCGCCTCTTCCTTCCAGGTGCCGCCGTGCTCGGCGACCACCGAGCGGCGTACCTCATCCCACAGCTGCTCGGAGTCCACCAGAACTCCGTCGAGATCGAAAACCACGGCGTCCATGCCCCGCAGCCTACGTGTGTGCCAAATTGCTTCGCGTAGCTAAGTAATTTGTCAGCCTGCCCAAGTGCAGGGATCGGTGCTCGCCGAGCTCATCAGGGCGGGCCGTGCCGTATGAGCGCGCTCGCGGAGCTGGCAGGCGTCCGCCTGCCGTCCGTGACCGACGTCGTCGCCCGCCTCGAACGCGACGGACTGGTCACCCGCAGTCTCCGTTCCTCGTCGCGGCTGTGCTGTTACGCTCGCGGGTGGCCTGCTGTCGATCGAGGCGGCGCCGGTGGATGAAGAGTCGTAACGATCAAGCCGTTCGCCCGGCGTTCACCTCCACGACCGTCTCGGCTTGCTTTCGGCACTTAACGTCACACGCGTTCCCCTGACTGAGTGAACTGGAGGCCGTGTGTCCGTCGAGCCCGGGCGTCTTCTTCCCCTGCTGACCTCTCACCGTTCCGGCCGGTCGCCGGTGACCTGTGAGTACCGATGCGGCAACGCGTGCGCGCACCCGGCGCCCAATGAATCCGACAACGAGTACTTCGGCGACGTGGTGAGAAACGTCTTGTCGCGCCGTGGCGCGCTGCGCGCGGGCGCCGTGATGACCGCCGCCGCAGCGGGCTTCGCCGCGCTTTCCGGCACCGCCGCCGCCACACCCACCGTGCCGCCCGCGCTCGCGGGCCGCGGCCAGCCCGGCAAGCCGGGCCGCCCTGTGCCGGGCACCGACTTCGACCCGGTGGCGCCCAACAGCGCCGACGCCGTCATCATTCCGGACGGCTACGAGCAGGAGGTCGTCATCCGCTGGGGCGACCCGGTGCTGCCCGGCGCTCCCCGCTTCGACTTCAACAAGCAGACCGCCGCGGGCCAGGCCAAGCAGTTCGGCTACAACTGCGACTTCGTCGGCCTCATCCCGCAGGACGGCAGTGGCTGGCGCAACCTGCTCGTGGTCAACCACGAGTACACCACCGAGACCGACATGTTCCCGGCCGGGACGTACGACCCGAACAACCCCACCGAGGAGCAGGTGAAGATCGCCTGGGCCGCGCACGGGCTCTCGGTCGTGCAGGCCGTGCGTGACCCGCGCGGTGGCCTCAAGGTCGTGCCCAGCAGGTACAGCCGCCGCATCACGATGGACACCGAGTTCGAGGTCCGTGGTCCCGCCGCCGGTTCGGATTACCTCAAGACCTCGGCCGACCCGACGGGCCGGAAGGTCTTCGGCACGCAGAACAACTGCGCGGGCGGCGTCACGCCGTGGGGCACCGTGCTCTCCGGCGAGGAGAACTTCAACCAGTACTTCGCCAACGCGGGCACGGTCACCGACCCGGTCGCGGCCGCGCGGCTCAGGCGCTACGGCCTCAGCGGCGCCGCGAGCACGCGCAAGTGGGAGCGCTTCGACAAGCGGTGGGACGTCGCGCAGGAGCCCAACGAGGTGCACCGCTTCGGCTGGGTCGTCGAGATCGACCCGCACGACCCGAACAGCAAGCCGATCAAGCACACCGCGCTCGGCCGGTTCAAGCACGAGGCCGCGAACATCAAGATCACGAAGGACAACCGCGTCGCCGTGTACTCCGGTGACGACGAGCGCTTCGACTACATCTACAAGTTCGTCTCCAAGGGCAAGTACAAGAAGGGCACCAGCGCCCACGCTCGCAGGCACAACTCGGCCCTGCTCGACGACGGCACGCTCTACGTCGCCAAGTTCACCGGCAACAGCCCGGCGAGCGAGATCGACGGCACCGGCAAGCTGCCCTCCGACGGCGAGTTCGACGGCTACGGCGAGTGGATCCCGCTGGCCAGCGGCGACAAGTCCTTTGTGGATGGCTTCACCGCCGAGGAGGTCTACATCTTCACGCGCCTCGCCGCCGACAAGGTGGGGGCCACGAAGATGGACCGGCCGGAGGACATCGAGGCCAACCCCGTCAACGGCCGCGTGTACGCCGCGCTGACCAACAACAGCGACCGTGGCGCCGCGGGCAAGGCCGCAGCCGACGAGGCCAACCCGCGCAACGGCAACCGCAACGGGCACGTGCTGGAGTGGGAGGAGGACCGCGGCGACGCGGCGTCGACGAAGTTCTCGTGGCGGCTGCTGCTGGTCTGCGGTGACCCCGCCACGGCGGACACCTACTTCGGTGGCTTCCCGAAGGACCAGGTCAGCCCGATCTCCTGCCCGGACAACGTGGCGTTCGACCCGTACGGCAACCTGTGGGTCTCCACCGACGGCAACGCGCTCGGTTCCAACGACGGCCTGTTCTCCGTGCCCGTCGACGGCCCGAACCGGGGCCAGGTCAAGCAGTTCCTCACGGTGCCGATCGGTGCGGAGACCTGCGGTCCCGTGGTGACCGAGGACCTCGTGCTGGTCGCCGTGCAGCACCCCGGTGAGGGCGCCGGAGCGGCCAACCCCGAGTCGCACTGGCCCGACGGCGGCTCGGCCAACCCGCGTCCCTCGGTCGTCGCGGTGTGGAAGAAGGGCCGCCGGGGCGCGGGCAAGATCGGCGTCCGGTAGGCGGCAGCGGTTCGGCCATGCCCTTTACGGTGCAGGGCATGGCTGACCGACCGCTCGCACTCGTCACCGGCGCGTCAAGGGGAATCGGTGCCGCCGTGGCACGGGCACTCGCCCCGACCCACCGGCTCCTGCTCGGCGGGCGCGACGAGCTCGCGCTCGCCGAGCTTGCCGGTGAGCTGCCGGAGACGAGCCCGTGGCCCGTGGACCTCACCGACGCGTCCGCCGTGGCGACGGCAGCGGCAGAGATCTCCTCGCTCGACGTGCTCGTGCACTCGGCCGGGGTCGCGAAGCTCGGCACGGTCGAGCAGTCGCCGGCGCAGGTGTGGCGGCACAACTTCGAGGTCAACGTGGTGGCCGTGGCCGAGCTGACCAGGCTCCTGCTGCCCGCGCTGCGTGCGGCCCACGGCCACGTCGTGCTGATCAACTCCGGTCAGGGCCTCGCCGCGCGCGAGGGCTGGGGCGCCTACGCGGCGAGCAAGTTCGGCCTGCGCGCCTTCGCGGACGTGCTGCGTGCCGAGGAGACCGCGCTGCGCGTGACGTCGGTCTTCCCCGGCCGTACCGACACCGAGATGCAGCAGGCCGTGGTCGCGGGCGAGGGCGGCGACTACCTGCCGGAGAAGTACCTGCGTCCGGAGTCCGTCGCCGCCGCGGTGCGCTCGGCGGTGCTGGCGAGCCCCGACGCGCACCTCACCGAGATCACGGTCCGCCCGCGTCCCCGGTGAGGCGTCAAGGTTCGTTTGGTGTAGTCCGTCCGGCCGGTTGGTCTCCACCAAACCATGCCTTTATCCGGTGATCCATTGACAGTCCGAAAGCGACATTGCCACGCTTTCGGGCGCCCGGTGTGATCCCCGGAGGAGGCCCCCACCATGAAAACCCGTTTCGTCGCGGTGTTGCTGGCCCTGCTGGCCAGCGCCGCGCTGTCGTTCACGACACCGGCCTCGGCGGACGTCGCCGCCGCTGACGGCTGCTACACCTGGAACCGCACGCTCAGCGAGGGAGCGTCCGGTGAGGACGTCCGGCAGCTGCAGATCCGTGTGGCCGGCTACCCCGGCGAGGGCGGGGTGCTCGCCATCGACGGTCAGTTCGGTCCCGGCACGAAGGCCGCCGTGACCCGGTTCCAGCAGGCGTACGGGCTCGGCGCGGACGGAATCGCGGGAGCGCAGACCTACGCCAAGCTCTACGAGCTGCAGGACGACGACTGCACGCCCGTCAACTTCTCCTACGGCGAGCTGAACAACTGCAACTCCGATTGGTCGGGTGGCAACGTCTCCGCCTCGCAGGCCAAGGCCAACGCGCTGGTGTCGATGTGGAAGCTGCAGGCCATGCGGCACGCGATGGGCGACCGGCCGATCGTCGTGAACGGCGGGTTCCGCAGCGTCGCCTGCAACAACGCGGTCGGCGGCGCTCCGGCGAGCCGTCACCTCTACGGCGATGCCGTGGACCTCGGCGCCGGATCGCAGGGCTTCTGCGCGCTGGCGCGGCAGGCCCGGCACCACGGGTTCGCCGAGATCCTCGGGCCAGGCTACGAGGGCCACGACGACCACGTCCACGTCGCCCACCGCTCCGGTCAGTTCTGGTCAGCCCCCAGCTGCGGCATCTGACCCGTACTTTCGTAGCGCCCCCCAAGGCCACCTTTGTTGCGTTGAGCGCAACAAAGGTGGCCTTGGGGGAACATTCAGCCTCGGAGGTGGGCGGCGGCTTTGGCCACGTTCGCCTGCGCCTCGGCGCGGTCGGCGCGCAGCGCCTCGCCCTCGGCGACCACCTGCTCGCCCGCCACCCACACATCGCGCACGCGCCGAGATCCCGCGGCCCACACGAGGTTCGCCAGCAGCTGGTCGTCGGGCACGTCGAGACCGGCCGCGAACGCGGGGTCGTCGAGGTCGACGTGCACGACGTCGGCCCACCGCCCCGGCTCCAGGGCGCCGATGTCGTCACGGCCGAGCGCGTCCGCCCCGCCGCGCGTGGCCAGCAGCAGGGCGTCCGCCGCGGTCACCACGGTCGAGTCCCGAGTGGACAGCCGCGCGAGCATCGCCGAGAGCTGGACCTCCTCCCAGAGGTCGAGGTCGTCGTTGCTGGCGGGGCCGTCGGTGCCGAGCCCGACCGGCACCGAGGCCGCCCGCAGGTCGGCCAGTCGCGCGATGCCCGACGCGAGCTTGGCGTTGGACCCGGGACAGTGCGCGACCCCCGCCCCACGCGCGGCGAGCAACGCGATGTCCTCATCGGACAGATGCACCGCGTGCGCGGCGATGAGCCTGCCGTCGAGCAGGCCAACCTGGTCGAGCAGGCGTGGCACCGAGCCGAACTCGGCGCGCTGCCGCTCGTCCTCGTCCGCGGCCTCGGCCACGTGGATCTGCACGAGCGCGCCGCGCGCCGCCGCCGACTTGGCGACCTCCCGCAGCGCCTCGGGCGGCAGCATGTACGCCGAGTGCGCCGCGTAGGACAGCTCGACCCGCTCGCCGCGACCGAACCGCAGCCCGTCGGCGTCGATCCAGCGTTCCGTCGCCGTGATCATGGTCCGCCAGTCGAGGCCGGGCAGGTCGATGATGGGGCCGCCGAGCACCACGCGCGCGCCCGTGGTGAGCACCGCGTCGGCGAGCTGCTCGGCGTGGAAGTACATCTCGGCGCTGGTGGTGACGCCCCTGCGCAGCATCTCCACCGAGCCGAGCAGCATCCCGGCGTGGACGTCGGAGGGACGCAGCCTCGCCTCGGCGGGCCAGATCACCTCGCGCAGCCAGCGCAGCAGCGGCAGGTCACCGCCCATGCCGCGAAGGAGCACCATGGGGCTGTGCGCGTGGGTGTTCACCAGCCCGGGCAGCAGGATGCCCGGCAGGTCGGTCACCTCGGCCGCATCGGCCCGGCCCGGCGCCGAGACCGCAGGTCCGCAGTAGGCGACCCGGCCCGCGTCGTCGATGTCCACCACGCCGTCGCGGATGACGGAACAGGTCGGATCGGCAGGCAGGACCACGGGCGCACGCAGACGGCGGGACATGGGCGCGATTCTAGTGTCGCGCCGGGGCCCGCCTCCGCGACTTCACCGGCGAGGGCAGAGGAGGCACACATGGACGTGAAAGCCGACAGGGTGATCGAACTGCCCCGCGAGCGTGTGGCCGCGTACGCGATGGACTGGCGCAACGACGCGCAGTGGACACAGGGCATCACCAGAGCGGAGCTGACCGAGGAGGCGCCCGGCGGCGGGTTCGGCGTCGGCTCGGAGGTCCGCCGCACCGCGCACTTCCTCGGCAGGCGCATCGACTACGTGCTCAGGGTGCTCACGCATGCGCCGCCGGAGCTGCTCGACATGTCGTCGGTCGCCGGGCCGTTCCCCATGCGCGTGACCTACCGCTTCGAGGAGCATCCGAGCGGCACACTCGCCAGCATCAGGGTGCGTGGGGACGCGAGCGGGTTCTACGGCCTCGCCGGGTGGCTGATGGCTCCCATCGTGCGCCGCAACCTGCGCAAGGATCTGCGCGACCTCGCGAACAAGGCCTAAGCCTAGGCGTCGTCCACGACACCGTTGCGCCACGCCCATGCCGCGATCTCCACGCGGTTGCGGGCGCCGATCTTGCTCTGCACCGAAGCCAGATGGGTCTTCACGGTCGAGAGCGACAGGTACAGCTCGGTGCCGATCTCGGTGTTGGTGAGCCCACGGGCCGTTGCCTTGACGACGTCCAGCTCGCGCGCTGTCAACGGCTCCGACGGCTGCTCGACCGGACGCCTGGCCTGCTGCTGGTCGCCGAAGTGCTTGAGCAGGCGCACCGTGATCTGCGGTGACACCAGCGCGTCGCCCCTGGCCGCCGCGCGGATGGCCTCGATCAGCAGCGCGGGCCCCGCGTCCTTGAGCAGGAAGCCGGATGCCCCGCCCTGCAGCGCCGTGTGCACGTACTCGTCCAGGTCGAACGTCGTCACCACCACGACCTTGAGCGGGTCGGCGACGTCAGGGCCCGCGAGCTGCTTGGTCACCTGCAGGCCGTCCATGCCGGGCATGCGGATGTCCAGCAGGCACACGTCGGGCCGGAGCTCCCGTGCCTTGCGCACGGCCTCGATGCCGTCGGCGACATCGGCCACCACCTCGATGTCGTCCTGCGCGTCGAGGATCATGCGGAAGCCGATCCGCACCATGTCCTGGTCGTCGGCGATCAGAACCCGGATCACTGCGTCTCGTCTCCGTCCAGTGGCAACCACACCTCGACCAGCCAGCCGCCATCGGGGCCGGGACCCGCCGCGAGCCGCCCGTGCAACAGGTCGACCCGCTCGCGCATGCCGATCAAACCGTAGCCCCCACCCGGCAGCACCGCCGCCCCCTTCGTCCCGTTGTCGCTCACCCGCACGTGCAGCTCCTCCCCGGACGCCCGGACGGCCACGGTCGCGAGCGTGGCGTCGGAGGCGTGCTTGCCGACGTTGGTCAGCGACTCCTGCACGATGCGCAGCGCCGAGCGGGCCACCTCCTGCGGCAGGTCGGCAGGCAGGTCCAGCTCGATCTCCGTCGGCACGCCGTGGTTGCCCGCCTCGACGAGCTTCCGCAGGTCGGCGCCCAGGTCTGTGGTGGCCTGCTCGCTGAACTCGCTGCTGCCGGAGGGCGCGTCACCGCGCATGCTGCGCACGAGCCTGCGCATCGCCACCAGCGCCTCGGTGCCCGCGTGCTCGATCTGCCCGAGCGCGTCCACCACGACGCGCGGGTCCTTCTCGCCGAGCATCTTCGCCGCCTGCGCCTGCACGACGATGCCAGTGACGTGGTGGGCGACCACGTCGTGCAGCTCGCGCGCCAGCGCCATCCGCTCGGCGGTCTGCGCCTCGTTGACCGCGGTCTCCACCGCCTGCGTGCGCTCGGAGTCGCGAGCGCGGAAGTAGAGGCCGGTCGCCACGGAGATGCCGAGCAGCAGCAGCGCGGAGACGAAGAGGGCGCGCAGGGAGTCCTGGTCGCGGTCGATGGTGTTGGCGACGGCGCCACAGGCCACCACGAGCGAGAGCAGGCCGATCGACCACGTGGCCTGGCGCGGCACGGCGGTGCGCACCAGGAAGACCACCACGATCATCCCGGCGAGCACCTGCGTGAGCGGGAACCCGCCGAAGCTGACGTAGGCGATGCGCTCGCCCATCGACGCCAGCCCCAGCGCGCACACGAACATCACGCCCGCCAGCCACAGCGCCGACCGCACCGGCTGCTTGATGGCCTGCACGGTCGCCACCACGGCGCCCGCGTTCGTCGCCAGCACCACCAGCGCGAACACGCCGGTCGACGCCGAGATGAAGATGTCCATGAACACCGCTGCGGCCAGCACCCCGACCAGCGGCCACTGCCTGCGCAGCAGGGTCATCAGCTCGCTGCGGACCCGCTGCGCGGCCGGCTTGCGCAGCTGGACGGCCACCACGACGGTGGCCGTGAGCAGCACGAAACCGCTCACGAGCGCCTGCACGAGCTCGGAGCGCGAGCTGATCGAGTCACGGCCGGCCGTCGCCAGCAGGCAGGCCACCACCATCGCCGACGTCGTGGCGAACGCGATGCCCGCCTTCGCCGCGCGGACGCAGAAGAACACCAGCTCGAGCCCGGCGACGGTCTCGGCGAAGGAG
The DNA here is from genome assembly GCF_005146945.1 of Prauserella endophytica. Taxonomy (GTDB): domain Bacteria; phylum Actinomycetota; class Actinomycetes; order Mycobacteriales; family Pseudonocardiaceae; genus Prauserella_A; species Prauserella_A endophytica. The sequence continues at coordinate 266,870 of NZ_SWMS01000001.1, read as the reverse complement.
ATGTTGGGCAGCAGCGCGGTGTAGGGCAGGGTGCCGGTGAGCCGGATGAGGACCGTGCTCCCGACGAGCGCGGCCGCGCCGACCCATGCCGCCACCACCGGCTGGCTGCGGCCCCACAACGCGCATGCCGACAGGCTCAGGATGCCGGGCAGGAGCAGCAGGTCGACGCCGCGGGGACCGAAGCCGTCGAGGCTCGCGTCCGCGACGATCACCAGATCGCAGAGGAGCGCGGCGAAGAGCACCACCCCCGGCAGGCCCAGCCACTGCAGCAGATCGGCGACCTTACGCCGGAAAGGTGGTACGGACACGATGCGAAGGTAATTGATCCGGCTGCGCTCGCACCTTGGCCGTCAGGCCGGTGTCCCCTCGGCCGATCGGCCGAGGCCGGCTGGTCCGGTCCTGGCCGTCTGTCCGAAGTGGTGAGTGTGCGGTTCGCGCGACGCTGCTGTGCATGCCAACACAGACCACACAGTCGCCGGGTCCACTCGCGACCTCCACCCGTCCCGCGCTCTCCGGCCGCGGGCTCGTGAAGCGCTACGGCGCGCAGCACGCGCTGGCCGGGGTGGACATCGACATCCAACCGGGTGAGGCCGTCGCGATCGTGGGCCCCTCGGGTTCCGGCAAGACGTCGCTGCTGCACGTGCTCGCGGGCATCCTGCCGGCCGACTCCGGTGAGGTGCTGCTCGCCGGCACGCGCATCGACCACCTCGGCAAGGCCAAGCGCAGCGAGCTGCGGCGCACCGAGTTCGGCTTCGTCTTCCAGTCCGGCATGCTCGTCGCCGAGCTCTCCGCCGAGGAGAACGCCGCGCTGCCGCTGCTGCTCGGCGGCGTGAGCCGCGGCCAGGCCCTCGCGGACGCCCGGCAGTGGCTCGACCGGCTCGGCCTCGCCGGCAAGGGGGCGCGCAGGCCGGGTGAGCTGTCCGGTGGCGAGGCGCAGCGCGTGGCGATCGCGCGGGCGCTGGCACACCAGCCGAGCGTGATCTTCGCCGACGAGCCGACCGGCGCGCTCGACACGCGCACGGGCCGCGACACGATGAACGCCCTGCTCGGCGCGGCAGCCGAGAACGGAGCCGCCGTGGTGATCGTGACTCATGACCGCGACCTCGCCGAGTCGGTGCCCCGCATGGTGACCATCCGCGACGGCCGTATCGCCACCGGGGTGACGGGGTCGTGAACAGCTTCCGGCTCGCGCTGCGGGTCCTGCGCGGCGACCGGCGCACGCGGACGTCGGCGATCCTCACCGGGCTCGGTGTCGCGGTGGCGACCGGGCTGGTGCTCCTCCTCGTCAGTCTCCCGTTCGCCACCGAGGCACGCGGCGAGCGGTCCACGTGGCAGGAGCCGTCCTACGGTTCGGGGGAGGACGGCCCTGCCACGCTCTCGCTGGCGTCCAGCGAGGACTACACAGGCGGCGACAAGATCACGCGGGTCGACGTCGCGCCGCTGACCGACCCGGGTTCCATCGCCCTGCCGCCGGGCGTCGGGAAGCTGCCAGCGCCGGGAGAGGTGCTGCTCTCGCCCGAGCTGGCGAGGCTCGCCGACGGCATGCCGGGCTCGCAGCTCGGCGAGCGCTTCGGCGGCGACGTCGTGGGCACGCTCGGCGAGGACGCGCTGAAGTTCCCCGGCCAGTTGGTCGCGCTCGTCGGGCACGACGCCGACGACATGCCCGTGACGGCGTTCCAGCAGAACGGGTTCGCGCTGGGCGGCGCGGAACAGGATCCGCTGCTGCAGCTGCTCGCCGGGGTCGGTGTGGTCGTGCTGATCGTGCCGAGCCTGGTGCTGGTAGCGTCGTCGGCGCGGCTCATCGCGGCCCGCAGGGAACGCAGGCTCGCCGCGCTGCGGCTGGCCGGCGCCACCCCGCGGCAGGTGATCTCGATGGTCTCCGCGGAGACGGCCATCGCGGCCGTCGGCGGCGCGCTCCTCGGCGCGGCGGCCAGCCCGCTGCTGCACAAGCTCGCGACGTTCGTGCCCTGGGACGGCGGAACCTGGCAGGCGTCGGACTTCCAGCTGCCGCTGGGCGTCGCCATCCCGGTCGTCCTGCTGATGCCTGCCCTGGTGCTGCTCGCCGCGGTGCTGGGCCTGCGCAGGGTGATGTGGACGCCGCTGGGCGCGACCGGCTCCCACGAGCGGAAGCCGCTGCACTGGTGGCGCCTGCTGTCGCTGCCGCTCGCGGGACTGTTCTTCGCCGTCGTCGTCTCGACCGCCGAGGACGAGATGGGCATGATGCTCGTCCTGCTCGGCCTTGCCCTCATCGTCGCCTCGGCCGCGCTCGTCGGCCCGTGGGTGACGTCGGCGATCGGCGGCATCTTCGGGCGGATCTGGCGCAGGCCCTCGGTGCTGCTGGCCGGGCGGCGCCTGCGGGACGATCCGAAGGGCGCCTACCGCGCGTCGGCCGGTGTCGTGCTCGCCGTGTTCACGGGTTCGATGGCGCTGACGCTCATGCCGTCGTTCGAGTCCATGGCCGGGTCGAGCTCCCCGTTCCGGGACTCCGTCCTGTACGTGCCGACCGACGCGGCGCGCGCCGAGCGGATCGTGGCGGAGACCAACGCGACGCTGGAGCGCTACGGCCAGCGGGAGCGGGCCATCGGCGTCGGCGAGGTGGTGCTGGCCAAGGGCGAGAACTCGGGACAGCAGGCGCTGGTGCTCGACTGTGAGCGCGCGGAGGGGCTGCTGCGGCTCGACATGGCGGGCGCGTGCGCGGGCACGCCGGGGGTCTACAGCGAGTACCCGATGGAACTGAACGGCGTCACGGTGAGCGCGGAGTGGGGCACGCAGGGGGTGCCCCTCCCGGCGGACACGCCGGTGCGGCCGTTCGAGGTGACCGGCGAGGACATGTACAGCACGGCGATCATCGACCCGGCCGTGCTGCCAGAGGGGGTGTCCCCGTCCGAGGTGACGGTGGCTGTGCCGACGACGCAGGCGAACCGCGAGGTCGTGCGCACGGCGCTGGCCGCGGCAGCCGGCGGAGCGCAGATCGAGAGCAGGGAGATGCGCATCTGGGACCAGCAGACGCAGCTGTCGGACCTGCGCAGGGTCACCGTGATCGGGCTGGTCGCCGCCGCGGTGCTGAGCGGCTGCAGCGCGGCGATCGCGACGGCGGGCTCGGTGATGGACCGGCGCCGCACGTTCGGGGCGCTCATCGCGGCCGGCACGCCGGTGCGGGTGCTGGCGAGGGCGTTGCGCACGGAGGCGGCGATGCCCGCGCTGGTCGCCACGATCGGAGCCGGCGTGGTCGGGGTGCTGGTGGCGATCGGGCTCTACAGCCTCGTCGAGGAGGAGTCCTCGGTGGTGCTGACCCCGTGGATCGCGGCGCCGGTGGTACTGGGAGCCGGAGTGGCGGTGCTGGCCGCGTCGGTCTGCCGCCCGGCCCTCAACCGGGTCCGCGCGGAACCCCTCGCCGACGAGTGAGGTGACCAAACGTCCCCCAAGGCCACCTTCGGTGCGCTCAACGCAACAAAGGTGGCCTTGGGGGCAGTCACCGCGTCCCCGGATGGGTGAGGCGGCGGGAGCAGGCGCGGAGGGCCTCGCGGAAGGCGGCGGTCTGCTCGGCGTCGAGGTCGGCGAGCATCTCGCGTTCGAGGGCGTCCACCTCGTCGTCCAGCTCGCGCAGTGCCGCCTCACCGCGAGCGGTCAGGCTGATGTGCAGGACCCGACGGTTGCGGGGCGCGGGCGCCTTCTCGACCAGCCCCCGGCGTTGCAGGCTCGTCACCAGCTCCTGCATGGTCTGCGCGCTGACGAACGAGCGCCGGGCCAGCTGCGCCGACGACTGCCCCGGCTGGGTCCGCAGCGTGGTGAGCGCGGTGTACTGGGCCGTGGTGAGCCCGTGCGGCCGCAGCACCGACTCCAGGTGCCCGCGCACGGCCTGCTCCAGCCGTTTGACCAGGTACGCCGTGCGCACCGAATCGTCGGTCACGGCAGCTTCTCGAAGATGAGGTCCCTGCTCACGCGCCCCTCCTCCTCGGCGCGCTGCTCGAACTTCGTCACCGGCCGCCACTCCGGCCTCGGCGCCCAGCCGTCGAACCGGTTGCGCAGCGTCGGCTCGCCGCCGCACACCTCGAGCATCTGCTCGGCGTAGTTCTCCCAGTCGGTGGCCAGGTGCAGCGTGCCGCCCGACGCGAGCCGCGACGCCACCAGCGCGACGAAGTCCGGCTGCACCAGCCGCCGCTTGTGGTGGCGCTTCTTCGGCCACGGGTCCGGGAAGAAGATGCGCACGCCCGCGAGTGACTCCTTCGCGACGTGCTCGGTCAGCAGCGGCACCGCGTCGCCGTGCAGCAGGCGCAGGTTCACCACGCCCAGGCGCTCGGCGCGCAGCATGAGCTGCCCGAGCCCGGCCTCGTAGACCTCCACGGCGACGTAGTTCACCTCGGGCGATGCCGCCGCGAGCTGCGAGGTGGTCTCCCCCATGCCCGAGCCGATCTCGAGGATCACGGGGGCGGGCCTGCCGAACCACGCGGCGAAGTCGATCGGACCCGGCGGCAGCTCGGAGACCGTGCGGCCCAGCTCGGGCCACCTGGTCTCCCACGCGCGCTGCTGCCCGGCCGTCATGCGCCCGCCGCGTTTGACGTAGCTGACGACGCTACGCATCCTCGGCTCCTGCTCGCTATCCACGAGCAGGCACGATAGCCGCGGCTCAGCGCACCGCTTCGAACTCCCCCAGCCGCGCGCGCAGCCCGGCGAGGCCGGCGACCGCGATCGGTTCCGGCGTGGTGAGGCTGTGGGCGGGCAGCACGTCGATCCAGCCGGGGTGGCGTTCGGTGGGGAGGATCGTGGTCGGGATGCGGTGGCCGGCGCGACCGCCCTCCGACGGCATGAACTCCCAGTAGCCCGACTCGCCGTCGGCGGCCCACGGCACGTACTCCCAGCCGGGGCGTCTGCCGAGCAGCTTGTGGACGCGGTCCTCGATGCGGAAGCCGTCCTCCCGGTGGCCGAGGGTCCCCGCCGCGACGGCACGCAGCCACCACGGGGACGGCACCGGTTCCCCGGGGGTGCAGGCGGCGCGGTAGAGAGCCAGCACCTGGTCCTCGGGGGCCCGGTGTATCCAGGCGGTGCGCAGTTCGGCCGGGGTCGTCGCGGAACCGGCGTCGCGGGGCAGTTCGATGGCGCGAGCCCATTCCAGCTCGGGCATCGGCTCGAGGCGGGGAATCTCTGTCACCGTCAAGGGTCACCTCCGTGGAAGTCCTGACGGGTGTTACCCAATATCCCCTGCGCCGATGCCTTTTCGCGTGGCCAGTGGGCGTCCTCACAGACAGTTAACCGGCTTTTAATCAGCTGCACACGAGAAAGAGGCTCGGACCGCCCCCGAATTGCGGTCCGAGCCTCTTCTTCTCTCCCCTATCCGATCCCGCCGCCCCCGAATTGCGGCAGAGTCCGGATCTTCCCTGTGGTGGTCGTGTGCTCAGGCGTCGCGCTTCTTCGCGGTGGTGATCGCGATGGCCAGCAGCACCGCGGCGAAGCCTGCGAAGTAGGCCAGGGCCCAGCCCGGGCTCAGCGGACTCGTCGAGAGGGGCATGCCCGCGTCGGCCGCCCTGCCCGAGTTGGAGCCGCCGTCGCCCATGAGGAACTTGTTGGCGACGTTGAACGGAAGCCATTCGTAGATGTCGTCACCGATGCTCGGAATGAGCTGGACGAGGCTCTCCACGGCGAGGCTGTAGATCATCAGCAGCGAGATGGCGCCCGCGCTGTGCCGCACGAGGATGCCCACGGCCGCGGCGATCACGGCGGAGATCGCGTAGACCACGCCGACTCCCGCGACGTTGATCCAGTCGGCGGTGCTGTTGAGGGCCAGGTCGGCGTTGGGCTGGAGCAGCATCGAGAGGCCCCAGCACACGAACGCGGTGATCTCGCCGATCACGAGCGCCAGCGCGGCGATGACCGTGGTCTTGGCGAGCAGCGCCGAGCCGCGGTGCGGGATGGCCTGGAACGTGGTGCGGATGGTTCCGAAGCGGTACTCCGTGGTGACGGCGAGCGCGGCCAGCACCATGATCACGGCGAGTCCGAAGCTGTATCCGAACTGGGTGGTGGCGACGGTGGCCGGGAACTGCTCGTCGGCGTTGCCGACGACGAGCGCGGTGAAGCCGGCGGTCACCACGAGGGCGACGAGCGCGCACCACCACGGCGACCGCGTGGACAGCAGCTTGATGCGTTCGACTGCGAGCAGAGTCATCGTAGGTTTCCTCGGTTTCGGTGGTGGCTCGTCAGTTGGCTGTGGGGGCCAGCGCCTGCCGCGCTTCGGCCTCGAGGTCGGCGTGGTATTCGACGGAGTCGCCGGTGATCTGCATGAACGCCTGCTCGAGCGAGCCGCGCTGCGGGCTCAGCTCGTGGAGCACGACGCCGTTGTCCATGGCGATCTCGCCGATCTTCGCGATGTCCAAACCGGACACCACCACGCCGTCGTCTGCGGCGGCGACCGTTGCGCTCGCGCGGGTGAGCGCGTCGCGCAGGACGTCGAGTTGCGGGCTGCGCACCTTGACGCTGTTCTCGCTGGCGCGGGCGACGAAGTCGTCGGTGCTGCTCTGCGAGATCAGTTTGCCCTTGCCGATCACCACCAGCTCGCTCGCGGTGAGCGCCATCTCGGAGAGCAGGTGGCTCGACACGAAGACCGTGCGGCCCTCCTCGGCGAGCCGGTGCATGAACTTGCGGATCCAGAGGATTCCCTCGGGGTCGAGACCGTTCACCGGCTCGTCGAAGAGCAGCACCTCCGGGTCGCCCAGCAGTGCGGCGGCGATGCCGAGCCGCTGCGACATGCCGAGCGAGAAGCCGCCGGCACGCTTGTTGGCGACGGCGCTCAGGCCCACGGTCTCCAGTACCTCGTCGACACGACGCGGCGAGATCTTGTTGGACTTCGCCATCCACGCGAGGTGTGCCCTGGCCGAGCGGTTGGGGTGCACCCACTTGGCGTCGAGCAGCGCGCCGACGGTCCGGAGTGGATGGTGCAGCTCGTGGTAGCGCTTGCCGCCGATGCGCACCTGCCCCGCGGTCGGGTTGTCGAGCCCGAGGATCATGCGCATCGTGGTCGACTTGCCCGCGCCGTTGGGGCCGAGGAAGCCGGTGACCTTGCCGGGCGTGACGCTGAACGAGAGGTCGTCGACCGCGAGTGTCTTGCCGTACCGCTTGGTGAGGCCCTGTGCCTCGATCATCATGTCCTCCTGGTGCGGCCGATGCGCCGCAATGACGCGTGCTTCGTGTTCGTGGCTTGCGTGGCGTTTCCCCGTTGCCGGTCTGCCGACGTTGACCCCATCGTTTCCGATGGAGACGCCCTCGCGCGTCATCCTCGAGACCGAACTCCGATTCGCCTGTGGTCGTAGCTTGGCCGACCGAGGCGCCCCTTGCCGATCCGTGATGACCCTGACTTGTCCCTGATCTACCTGGCGAGGGTTAATGAACTGTGGTTCAATAACTGGCGTGGCGCGACCGAGGAGCATCAGCGACGAACGGCTGCTTTCGGCGACCGGCGCGGTGATCAGCAAGGTCGGGCCCGGATTCACGCTGGCCCAGGTGGCCAGGGAGGCCGGGGTCGCCGTCGGCAGCGTGGCGCAGCGTTTCGGCTCCAAGAAGGGCCTGCTCAGGGCGCTGAGCAAGGTGGGAAGGGTCGAGGTCGTCACCCGGATGCGTGACGCCGCCGCGGCCGCGCCGGGGCCGAGGGAGGCGCTGCTCGACGCGCTCGTGACCGTCTACGCGGGACTCGACGACGCCGCCACGGCGGCCAACAGCCTCGGCCAGCTCGCGGCCGACCTCGCCGACGAGGAGCTGCGCGCGCTGCTCGGCGAGCACTACGCGGCGATGGAGGCCGAACTGCGCGGCCTGGTCCTCCGTGCGATGGACACCGGCTGGCGGGGGCCGGAGCCGGGCCTCGCCGCGCGCACGTTGCTGGCCACGGTCAACGGCGCGGCGATCGACTGGTCGATCCGCCCGCGCGGGGACCTGACCCAGAGGCTGCGCGCAGACCTCGAATCCATAGTGGGGAGCTGGTACGCATGAACACGCCGCTGCACGGCAAGGTCGCGATGGTCACGGGGGCCACGCGCGGGTGCGGGCGGGCGATCGCGGTGGAACTCGGGCGCGTGGGCGCCACGGTGTTCGTCACCGGACGAACGACCCGCGAGCGGAAGTCCGCGATGGGCAGGACGGAGACCATCGAGGAGACGGCCGAACTGGTCGACGCCGCGGGTGGCCGGGGCATCCCGGTGCGCTGCGACTTCGGCGTCGTGGCCGATGTCGACGCGCTCGTCGAGCGCCTCTACTCCGAAGTGGACGGAAGGCTCGACGTGCTCGTGGACGACGTCTGGGGCGGCGATCCCTACGCCGAGTTCGGCACGGCGTACTGGGAGTCCGATCTGGACAAGGCGCTCACGATGGTGCGCAACGGGCTGGAGACACACCTGATCGCGCTGCATCGGCTGCTGCCGCTGCTGGTGCGTACCGGAGGCGGCCTCGCGATCGAGGTCACCGACGGCGACAGCGACGAGTACGTGGGCGCGGGGGTGCCGTACTACCTCGTGAAGTCGGGCGTGCGCGCGATCGGCAGGGCGCTCGGCGCCGAGCTGGCCGGGCACGGCTGCACGGGGCTCACGGTGACGCCGGGTTTCCTGCGCTCGGAGGCGATGCTCGACCACTTCGGTGTCACCGAGGACAACTGGCGGGACGCGATCGCGAGCGATCCGCACTTCGCGGTCTCGGAGACCCCGGCCTATCTCGCGCGCGGGGTGGTCGCGCTGGCCACGGACCCGAAGGTGCAGCGCTTCGCCGGGCAGACGCTCGCGTCGTGGACCCTCATGCGCGCCTACGGCGTCACCGACGTCGACGGCAGCAGGCCCGATTTCGGGCGCTGGATGGCCGACGTGGTCAAGCCGGGCCTCGACCCGGAGCAGGCCGATCCGGCGCGGTACCGCTAGCCTGCGCCGGGCCGGGCGAGGCCGGTCTCGTAGGCGAGCACCACGGCCTGCACGCGGTCACGCAGGTCGAGCTTGGCGAGAATCCGGCCCACGTGGGTCTTCACCGTCGCCTCGGACAGGAAGAGTGTCGAGGCGATCTCGGTGTTCGACAGTCCCTTCGCGATCAGCGTGAGCACCTCGCGCTCGCGCTCGGTCAGCACGTCGAGCACCGAGGCGTCGCGCGGCGGCACCCGGCCAGAGCCGAGGAAGCGGTCGAGCAGCCGCCTCGTGACCGCGGGCGAGACCACCGCGTCGCCCACCGCGACCGAGCGCAGCGCGGAGACCAGGTGGTCGGGCGGTGTGTCCTTGAGCAGGAACCCGCTCGCGCCGCTCTGCAACGCCGAGTACACGTACTCGTCGAGGTCGAACGTGGTCATCACCAGAACCTTGGAGGTGCCCTCGGTGACGATGCGGCGCGTCGCCTCAACGCCGTCGAGCACGGGCATCCGCACGTCCATGAGCACGACGTCGGGGCGCAGCTCACCCGCGAGCCGCACCGCCTCGGCACCGTTGCCCGCCTCGCCGGCCACCTCGATGTCGTCCTGCGCGCCGAGCACCATGCGGAAGCCGACGCGCATGAGCTCCTGGTCGTCCACCACCAGTACCCGGATCACGAGTCCAACCTAACGGGCAGCCGGGCGCTGACGCGCCACCCGCCGCCGGGACTCGGGCCCGCGTGCAGCGTGCCGCCGTACACGTGTGCGCGCTCGCGCATGCCGATCAGCCCGTTGCCCCCGGCGGGGGGTGCGGCCTGCCCGTTCGGCACCAGCTGCCTCGCCTTCCCGGCGCCGTCGTCGGTCACGTCCACGGTCACCACGTCGGGGTTGCGGCGCACTCGCACCGTCGCCTTCGCGCCCTGGCCCGCGTGCTTGAGCGCGTTGGTCAGCGACTCCTGCACGATGCGGTACACCCCGAGCGACACACCGGCGGGTAGCTCGCCCAGCTCGTCCAGCTCCAGCCGGATGGTGAGGCCCGCCGTGCGCATCCGGTCGGCGAGGTCGGCGAGGTCGGCGGTGGTGGGCTGCGGCACCCTCGGCTCGTCGTCGTCCTCCCCGCGCAGCACGTCGAGCAACCGCCTCAGTTCCGTGAGCGCGCCCCTGCCGGTGTCGGAGATCGTGCGGATCGCGCGTTCAGCCAGGTCGGGGTCGGCACGCAGCGCGTAGGAGGCGCCGTCGGCGTGCACCACGATCACGCTGACGGCGTGGGCCACCACGTCGTGGAGCTCTCGCGCGATGCGTCCGCGCTCCTCGGCGACCGCGATCCGCGCGGCCTGGCCGCGCTCGGTCTCCAGCAGGTGCAGCCGTGCCTCCACCTCGGCCTGGTATGCGCGCCGGGCGCCGACGAACTCGCCGAGCAACCAGCACAGCGCCAGCACCAGCACGGCGACGATGATGTTGACCAGCCAGTCGTCGAAGTGCTGCACGTAGAGCTGAACGACGGTGACCACAAGCATGAGCGCGAGGTACAGCGCGCCCTGACGGCGGCCGACGTAGACCACGACGCTGTAGACCGCGACGCCGCTCGCGAGCCCGCTGGCGAGACCCAGCTCCAGCGCGCTGTGCACGGACCCGAGCACGAGGATCGCGTACGCCGTCGCGAGCGGGTACCGCCTGCGCAGGACGAGCGGGGAGACCATCACGATGTCGACCGGGATGGTGATGTACCAGGGCTGCGAAGCGCCCTCCGGCTCGAACTGCGTGACGACGAAGATCGCGATATCGATGAGGAGCAGGTGCACCGCGATGAGGCTGTCGCCGACCATCGGGTGTGCCCGCATCCACAGACTCAGCCGCCGCACGGATCCACAGTATGGTGCTGACGGCCCCGCTCGCGTCCTCCTGCGGTAGCACCGTGACTGCGAGCGGAGGATGACGCGATGGAAGGATCTGCCCGACGAGAGGGGGCGCCCGTGACGGCACCGACGGAGCAGGGCGGACGGCTCGCGGGCCCGCTCTCGACCTCGGTGGCCAACCTGTGCCGCCGGCTGCAGCCGCAGGTCTCGCCGCGCACGGCCGCCGGCTTCTCCGAGGTGCTGCGCAGGCTCGGTGCCCCGCTGCAGGTCGCGGTGGCCGGCCGCATCAAGTCCGGCAAGTCGACACTGGTCAACGCCCTGATCGGGCGCCGGGTCGCGCCAACCGACGTCGGCGAGTGCACGCGCCTGGTGACCCGTTTCCAGTACGGCACCGTCGACCGCATCGAGGTGGTGTTCACCGACGGCCGCAAGCAGGTGCTGCCGTTCGCGCCGGACGGGATGATTCCGGCCGAGCTGGGCGTGGACATCGACGACGTCTCCCACATCGAGGCGTACCTGACCAACGCGGTGCTGCAGGGTATGACCGTGATCGACACGCCCGGCCTCGGCTCGCTCGACGCGGCGTCCGTGTCGCGGACCGAGCAGCTGCTGGGTGCGGCCAGGGCGAGCGAGGAGGACGGCACAGACGAGGAGCCGGGCTCGGACGAGCTGGACGAGACCTCTCGCAACGCGGTCGCCGGGGCCGAGGCCGTGCTCTACGTCGTCACGCAGGGCATCAGGGCCGACGACCAGCAGGCGCTCGCGGCGTTCACCGCGGCCACGGCGAGCCGGGAGGCGGGGCCTGTCAACGCGATCGCGGTGCTGAACAAGGCCGACACGATCACGCCGGAGTCGGTCGACGGCTCCGGCGGAGACGTGTGGAAAGCCGCCTCTCTGCTGGCCGAGAAGCAGGCGGCGACACTCAAGCCCAGGGTGGCCGACGTGCTGCCGGTGATCGGGCTGATCGCGGAGTCGGCCGAGTCGGGCCAGTTCACCTCGGCCGATGCCGACGCGCTGCGCAAACTCGCCGCGCTCGACGACGACATCCTCGAGATGATGCTGATCTCGGCCGACATGTTCACGAGCTGGGAGTGCGACGTGCCTGCGGGCGTGCGGGTGCGGCTGCTGGAGAAGCTCGACCTTTTCGGCATCCGGCACGGGATCGACGCCGTGCGGGCCGAGCCGGAGATCACGGCAGGTGGGCTGCGGCGCAGGCTGCTCGACGCCTCGGGCCTGGCCGCCGTGCGGGCGAGGCTGGGCACGGTGTTCGCCGCGCGGGCGGACGGCATCAAGGCCGCCGCGGCGCTGGCGTCGGTGACCGCGCTGGCCCACGCCTCCGGCGACCCGGCCGAACGCCAGCGCGTGCACGACGCCATCGAGGTGCTGCTCGCCAAACCGGAGGCCCACCAGTTGCGCCTGCTGGAGGCACTCACGCTCGTCGCGTCCGGCGCGGTGGACATGCCGGAGGACCTCAGCGAGGAGGTGCTGCGCGTCGGCAGCAACGCCGAGCTGCCCGCACAGCTCGGCAAGCCCTCGGACACCCCGCGCGCCGACCTGGCGACGTACGCGCTGGAGCGGGCGGGCTGGTGGCGCTCGTTCGCCTCCTTCGGCGCCACGCCCGCGCAGAGCCGCGTCGCCCACGTGGTGCACCGGGCGTACTTCCTCATCTGGCAGCAGCTGCGGGAGCCTTCTGGAGGGGCGCGATGAACGCGTGGTTCCGCAAGGACAAGACGGACGCCGAGGAGTCGACCGGCCAGATCCCGGCGGCGCGCGAGCACACAGCGGGAACCGTACCGGCGGGTAATGCGTCGAAACCCGACGTGGAACCCGTAGGAGTAGCCGTCTCCCCGATCGACCACGAGCAGGCTCTCGCCGATCGCCAGGCACTGATCCAGCTGTGCCTCTACGCGATGGACCGGGCCCGCAGCGGCGGCGTCGTGGAGCGCATCGAGCAGGGGCTCGCCGGGATCGGCGTGCACGCCCTCCGCCCCGACGGACAGCGGTTCGATCCGACGTTGCACGAGGCGGGCGGCGCGGTGCCGACCGAGGACGCCGGCCTGGAGGGCACCGTCGCCGAGACCGAGGTCGTCGGCTTCCTCGACCATGATCGCCTGCTGCGTGCGCCGATCGTCACGGTCTACACCAGACGATAGGCCCGGCCACCGCCCCCTGACGTGGCACTTCGCGCCGCTGGTTGAATCAACCCCGTGACTGCCCCTTCCCTCGGTAAGCCGACCCTGCCCGCACAGGTCAAGCAGGCCCGTGAGCAACTGCTGACCCTGCTGCGCGAGGCGGACCCGCAGGCCGCGAAGTGGGTGGAGGAGCAGCGCAAGGCGCGGTCGAAGAAGCCGTCGGTGGTGGTGGTCGGCGAGACCAACCGCGGCAAGAGCTCGCTGGTCAACGCGCTGCTCGCCACGCCAGGCCTGTCCCCCGTCGACGCCGATGTCGCCACGTCCACGTACCTCGCGTTCGAGTACTCCGACGAGTGGCTCGCGCAGGCGTGCTACCCGGGGCAGCTCGCACCCGTGGGCTTTCCGCTGGAGGAGCTGCCGCGCTGGGTGTCCGTGGCGCACGAGCTGCCCGAGGGTCAGCTGCCGCCCCGCTACGTCGAGGTGTCGGGGCCGGTCCCGCTGCTGGAGCGGGTGTCGGTGGTCGACACCCCCGGCGTCGGCGGGCTCGACGCGATGCACGGCGAGCTGGCGATGGAGGCGGCGGCGAGCGCGACGGCGCTGCTGTTCGTCGTCGACGCGTCGGCTCCGTTCACGTCCACCGAGCTGCAGTTCCTGCGCAACATGGCCGACCGGGTCGAGACGGTCGTCTTCGCGCTCTCCAAGATCGACCAGTTCCGCGGCTGGCGGGAGGTGCTGGCCGCCGACCAGGAACTGCTCGCCGAGCACGCGCCCCGGTTCGCGGACTCGCCGTTCCACGCCGTGTCGGCGCGCATGTTCGAGATGGCGGGCAAGGCCCCCAACGAGCAGGCAGCGGCGATGCTCCGCGAGAAGTCCGGTGTCGCCGAGCTGCAGGGCGCGCTGCAGGAGCTGCTCGTCGGGCGCTCGGCGATGCTCGGCGAGGCCAACACGCTGCGGGCGCTCTCCAGCGCGCTCGCCGAGCAGAAGGCCAAGCTGGGCGCCGAGAAGCGGGCGCTGTCGGCCGGGGAGTCCGAGGCCGAGCAGCTGCGGGCCCGGCGCGACCAGCTCACCGTCGAGCGCCGCTCCTCCACCAGGGGCTGGCAGCTGAAGCTGCGCGGCGAGGTGCAGCGCACCCGCGTCGAGCTCGGGCACGAGGCGAGCAGGCAGATGCGCGACGCCCAGTCGTACTTCCGCCAGCAGATCGACGCGGCCGACCGCGAGCAGCTCGGCAAGCTGCCGCAGCAGGTGGACGTGGCGTTGCAGACGATCTCGCAGCGCGTGTCGGCTCAGCTCGCGCAGCGGCTCAACCACGTCACCGACGTCGCGCTCGCCGAGCTGTTCTCCGCCGAGGAGCTCGACATCATCCGCGCCCAGTTCGCGCGTGCGGGCGGGCCGCCCGTGGTGCTGAGGCCTCCGGAAAGGCGCCCGCCGACGGCCGAGGACAAGCTGCTCGTGTTCATGGGCGTCTCCGGTGGCGCGGGCGCCGCCAAGCTCGCGGCGGCACCGCTCGCCGGGTTCGCGCTGTTCAATCCCGTGGTGTTGCCCGCGACCATCGTGATCGGGCTCGGCGCTGGCTGGTGGATGGCGCGCACGCGCAGGCACGCTGCCGACAAGCAGCACACCAAGCAGTGGCTCGTCGAGTCGATCGCCGACGCCCGCTCCATGCTCGACCAGCTCGTCGCCGAGCAGCTGATCGAGGCCGAGCAGCAGCTCGCCCTGGCCCTCGACGACGCGCTGAGCAGGCGCATCGAGGCGATCGAGACGGAGCTGAAAGAGGTCGACAAGACCATCAAGATGGACGCGCAGGAGCGCGCGAAGAAGCTCTCGGCTGTCACCAAGCGGATCAAGGAGATGGCCGACGCGCAGGAGCGCGCCGACGGCTTCCTCAGCAGGATCAGGGCGCTGCGGGACCGGCCACGAGAGAGTTGAGAGCCTGGTGTGGGGAACCGAACGGGAATAACGTGAGTCCTAACCACATCAGCAGCAAGCAGCCCTGACCGGAGGGGGAGTTCCCAGTGTGGGTCGACGAGAGTGGTGGGTCCGATGCCACCGACACCACCGGCACCTCGGACGAGATGACCATCACCGTCGAAGGTGAGGACTACTCCGCCGACGTCAACTTCGACATCAACGAGGACGGCGTCGAGGACACCGCGGTCATCGAGCACGCCGACGGCAGCGGTCAGGCGTTCGTGGACAACGACGGTGACGGCGAGGCCGACGAGTACATCGCGCTCGACGCGCAGGGCGAGGTCGTCGCCCACGCGGAGTACGACCAGGCCAGCGGTGAGTGGGTGTCGATCGACCCGGGTGGCCACGGGGGCGACTCGACCGACACGCAGACCGGCGCGGGTGGCACCATCACGGCCGACATGCCGGAGGGTGACGTCGAGGTCGGGCCTGCGACCGTGGACACCAACGAGGACGGCGTCAACGACACGGCCGTGGTCGAGGACGGCAGCGGCAACACCATCGCCTTCACCGACGTGGACGGCGACGGACAGGCCGACGTCGCGGTGGTGATCGGGCCGGACGGGGAGTCCACCGTGCTGGAGCACACCGGCGACGGTGAGTGGACCGAGGCCGGCGGCACGGCGGGCGCCGCGGGCGGCAGTGACAGCCTGTGGGGCGGCGGCACCGACACCGTCGAGGGCGTCGCCAAGATCGACTCGGCCACCGGCCAGTGGATCAGCCAGAACTAGCCAGAACCAGACCGCGTCGGCGTTAAAACTTCGTCAAGATCCAAAACGGTCGAAAAAGACATATCTCGAAGGCCCGGTACGGACGCCGTACCGGGCCTTCGTTTCGTGGACAGGAAAGTCTTTCCTCCTGGCGCGATTCAGCGAGAACTGAATCGATTCCCTGATCGTTCTTGTGAGAGAACCGACAGGTCAGCCCTCGGTTCCTCTTGGGTTTGACCGCTAGTCTCAGGGAATCCCCAAAACCAGCACACCGCTTGACGGTGCGCGAAAGCAATTCGGTCGGACGAGCTCGGAGCCCGCATACGGACGACGCAGTTCGGTGTGGGCTCTTGTCGTCGAAGACAGGAGATGAGATGACTGCAGTAGCCATCCCCGGGCTGGACAAGGCGCCAACGACACACAGTGGCGTGCTGTCCTGGGTGCGGGAGGTTGCGGAGCTGACCACCCCCGACCGAGTGGTGTGGGTGGACGGCTCCGACGAGGAAGCCGAACGCATCAATGCGGAGCTCGTGGATGCAGGCACGTTCGTGCCACTGAAGGCGAGGCCGAACTCCTACTGGGCCGCCTCCGACCCCAGCGACGTCGCACGCGTCGAGGAGCGCACCTTCATCTGCTCCGAGAAGGAGCAGGACGCCGGGCCGACCAACAACTGGATGCACCCGGACGAGATGAAGGCCACCATGACCGAGCTCTACCGGGGCTGCATGCGTGGTCGCACGATGTACGTCATCCCCTTCTGCATGGGACCGCTCGGCGACGACAACCCCAAGCTCGGCATCGAGATCACCGACTTCGCCTACGTCGTCGCCTCCATGCGCGTGATGACCCGGATGGGCACCAAGGCGCTCGAGAAGTTCGTCACCGACGACGGCACCGAGCGCGAGTTCGTGCCCGCGCTGCACTCCGTCGGCAAGCCGCTCGAGCCCGGCGAGAAGGACGTCGCCTGGCCGTGCAACGACACCAAGTACATCAGCCACTTCCCGGAGAGCCGCACCATCTGGAGCTACGGCTCCGGCTACGGCGGCAACTCGCTGCTCGGCAAGAAGTGCTACTCGCTGCGCATCGCCTCGGTGATGGCCCGCGACGAGGGCTGGCTCGCCGAGCACATGCTGATCCTCAAGCTCATCTCCCCCGAGAA
This sequence comes from Prauserella endophytica, assembly GCF_005146945.1. Taxonomy (GTDB): domain Bacteria; phylum Actinomycetota; class Actinomycetes; order Mycobacteriales; family Pseudonocardiaceae; genus Prauserella_A; species Prauserella_A endophytica. The sequence goes on along the minus strand of NZ_SWMS01000001.1, from coordinate 250,182 downwards.
CAAGGCCTACTACATCGCGGCCGCGTTCCCCAGCGCCTGCGGCAAGACCAACCTCGCGATGCTGCAGCCGACCATCCCCGGCTGGCGCGCCGAGACCATCGGTGACGACATCGCGTGGATGCGGTTCGGCGAGGACGGCCGCCTGTACGCGATCAACCCGGAGTTCGGCCTCTTCGGTGTCGCGCCCGGCACCGGCGAGAAGACCAATCCGGTGGCGATGAAGACCATCGAAAAGGGCAACACGGTCTTCACCAACGTCGCGCTCACCGACGACGGCGACGTCTGGTGGGAGGGCATGACCGAGGAGGCGCCAGCGCACCTGACCGACTGGAAGGGCAACGACTGGACGCCCGAGTCCGACGTGCCGGCCGCGCACCCGAACTCGCGCTTCTGCACCCCGATCGCCCAGGTGCCGACGCTGGCGCCGGAGTGGGACGACCCGAAGGGCGTGCCGATCTCGGCGATCCTGTTCGGTGGCCGCCGCAAGACCACGGTTCCGCTCGTGACCGAGGCCCGCGACTGGCAGCACGGCGTGTTCATGGGCGCCACGATGTCGTCGGAGAAGACGGCCGCCGCGGCGGGCACGGTCGGCGAGGTGCGCCGCGACCCGATGGCGATGCTGCCGTTCCTCGGCTACCACGCCGGTGACTACTTCCAGCACTGGCTGGAGATCGGCAAGGGCGCCGACGGCGTCAAACTGCCGAGGATCTTCTACGTCAACTGGTTCCGCCGCGGCGACGACAAGCGGTTCCTGTGGCCGGGCTTCGGCGAGAACTCGCGTGTGCTGAAGTGGATCGTCGAGCGGATCGAGGGCAAGGCCTCGGCCAACGAGACCCCGGTCGGCTACGTGCCGAGCGCCGAGGACCTCGACACCGAGGGGCTCAAGGAGCCGCTCGCCGACATCCAGGCCGCTCTCGACGTCGACGCCGCCGAGTGGCGCGAGGAGATCCCGCTGATCGAGGAGTGGTTCGCCAAGATCGGTGACCGCGTCCCCTCCAGCCTCCGCGACGAGCTGGAAGCCCTCAAGCAGCGCCTGGGCTGAGCAAGCCCAACCGTCCCCCAAGGCCACCTTCGGTGCGTTCAACGCAACAAAGGTGGCCTTGGGGGCTTTTTCGGTAACGTCGGGGTGTGGCCTCTACTACAGAGCGAGCGTTCCGCTTCGGCGTGAACATGATGGTTTCGGGTAGCCGGTCCGACTGGGTGGACAAGTGCCGCAAGGCGGAGGACCTCGGCTACGACGTCATCGGCGTCGCCGATCACCTCGGCATGCCGGCGCCGTTCCCGGCGATCGTGTCGGCCGCCGAGGCGACCGAACGCGTGCGGCTGTGCCCGTTCGTGCTCAACACCAGCTTCTACAACCCGGTCCTGCTCGCGCGCGACGCAGCCGGCACCGACCAGCTCGTCGAGGGCAGGCTGGAGCTGGGCCTCGGCACCGGTTACGTCAAGGCCGAGTTCGACGCCGCCGGCCTGCCCTTCCCCGGCCCGCGTGAACGGCTCGACCACCTCGAACACACCCTCGCCGAGTTGCGGCGGCTCTTCGCCGACGGGCAGCCCCGCCCCGCGCAGGAGCCCCACCCGCCGCTGCTGCTCGGCGGCCACCGCGACCGCATGCTCCGCATGGCGGCGCGCGAGGCCGACATCGTCGGCTTCACCGGTATCGGCTTCGACCGCGACGGCACGTCGGCCACGGTCGCGGGCCCGGAGGAGCTGGCCGAGCGGGTCGAGTTCGTGCGCAAGGAAGCCGGGGAGCGTTTCGCCGACCTGGAGCTCAACCTGCTCATCCAGCACGCGGAGGTGACCGACGACCGTTCGGCCACGCTCGACGCGATCCGCGCCTACGCGCCCGACCGCACCGTCGAGGAGCTGGCCGCGCTGCCGATCGTGCTGGTGGGCACGGCCGAGGAGATCGCCGAGCAGCTGCTGGCCCAGCGCAAGGCCTACGGCATCAGCTACGTCACCGTGATGGAGGCCCACCTCGACGCGCTGGCGCCCGTGATCCCGCTGCTGCGTTGATCACCGGCGAGCATCTCGGCGTGCTGGCCGGGGAGCACTGGCTCTTCCGGGGACTCGACTGCGAAGTCCGGCCCGGCGAGTGCCTCGCGCTGGTCGGGCCGAACGGCAGCGGCAAGTCGACACTGCTGCGGTGCTTCTACGGCATGCAGGAGCCCACCGAGGGCGCGGTCACGGTCCTCGGTGGGGCACCGGACGAGCGGGACCGCGGCTTCCGCCGCCGCGTCTCGGCGCTGCTCGACGACTCGGACTTCTTCGCCGAGCTGACGCCCGTGCAGCACCTCGACCTTGTGGCGGGGTCGTTCGGCGTGGAGCTGGACCACGACGAGCTGCTGGCCGACGCCGGGCTCGAGGAGCGCGCCACCGTGACCGCGGGCCGGTTCTCGGCCGGTCAGCGGCGCAGGCTCCTGCTGCTCGGCGCCACCGCACGCCCGTTCGAGGTGCTGCTGCTCGACGGGCCCGAGCGGGCGCTCGACGCCGACGGCAAGGAGTGGCTCACCACGCTGGTGGCCCGGGCGGTGTCCTCGGGCGCAGCCGTGGTGCTCGCGACGCACCACCCGCCGCTGCTGTCCTCGGCCGACCACGTCGTGGACCTGGTGTGACGGCGACGGCCACGCGGGTCAGGGTGCCCGGCCGGGCCCGGCTCGGCGGGGTTTTCAGCGGTGACACCCCGACGTTCGTCGCGCTGTTCGCGCTCGGCTGGCTGGTGACGACGTTCTTCCAGCTCGACTGGTGGCGCGCGGTGCTCTTCGCCGGATCGGCGGTGCCCGCCCCGGCGCTGCTGGGTCTGTTCGCCGCGCTCGTCGCGCTCGGGCTCGGGTCGCTGCTCGGCCGCTCGTTCCTGTGGGCCGAGCCCGCCGTACTCACCTGGCTCGACTTCACCGGCCACGACCGGGTGCGGCTCGTCAGCGGTCGCGTGTGGACGGTCTGGTCGGCACGGCTGCTCGTGCTCGGTTACGTCGGCGCGTTGCTGGCGGCGGCGGCCGGGGTTCCATCGTGGACGTGGTGGACCGGGATCGGACTGCTCGGCGTCGGGAGCCTTGTGGTGCTGCCGCTAGCCGCGGGAGTCGGGCCGCCGCTGCGGCTGCCGGTCGCGGTCTCGGCGGGACGGCAGCGGCTCGTCGACGGCTGGGCCGCGCGCGTGGTGCGGCTGGTGTCGGTGACCTTCCTCGACCCGACCATGATGTTGCCCTCCGCCGGTCCGGTGCCGGGAAGGCCGGTGCGCTCGCTCGTGGCGCTCGCTCTCGTCGGCGTGCTGGGGCGCCTGCGGTTCGCGGTGCCCGCGCTGCTGCTCGGCGTCGTCGTCGCGCTCGCCCACGTCGCGTTGCCGGGTCTGCCCGACGCCCTGCTCGTCGGGATCGGTGCGTTCGCCGCGCTGCTGCCGTTCGGCGGAGGGATCGGGCAGCTGTGGCGCTCACCCGGCCTGCGCCGGTGGCTCGACGCCTCGGACGTGGCGCTGCGCGCCTGGCACGCCGTGGTGTTCGCTGTGCTCGCGCTGGCGTGGGGACTCGTGGTGCTCGCCGGGACACTGCTGCTCGGCTCGCCGCTCGCGGGCGCCGCGTGGCTCGCGATCCCGCTCGCCGCGGCGGCGGTGCTGCGCACGGCCACCCGGCCACCCGTCGACTACGACGCGCCCGGGATCACGGACACACCGTTCGGTCAGGCCCCCGTCCGCCTCGTCGCTCAGGTGGTGCGCGGGCCCGACCTCGGCGCCGTGGGGGTGTGGGTGCTCGCCGCCGCCCCGCTCGGCCTGGTCACCGTGCTGGTGACGGGGGCGCTCATCGCGTGGTGCGTCCTGCGGTGAGTGCCAGGTGAGTCCTAATCGTCCTGGAAGAGGCCGATGAGCTCGTCGACGGCGAGGTAGGCGAACAGCGCGAGGCAGATGACCAGCAGGGCGTTGGACAGCCAGCGCGAACGGCCCTCGCGCGGCACCCGGCTGGAGTTGAGCAGCACCAGTAGCGTGCCCGCGAGGAACGGCATGAACAGCGCGCCCAGCGCGCCGTAGGCCACGGTCAGCTGGAACGGCCGGTCGAGGAAGAGCAGCAGCATCGGCGGGAACGTCAGCCACAGCACGTAGGTGCGGAACGCGGGGCTGCGCTGGCCTGCCTTGCGGTCGTAGTCCTCCACGGTCTCGACGGTGTCGCGCGGCAGCCGCCAGGTGCGCCACCAGTCGGCGAAGAGCAGGCTCACGCCGTTCCACACGCCGATGAGCGACGTGAACGACACCGCGAAGAAGCCGATCAGGAACGGGATCCTCGCCCACTGGCCGTAGTCCTGGGCCAGCACGTCGCCGAGCATGAGCAGGCCCTCGTCGCCCGAGACGACGTCGGTGCCCATCAGCAGCTCCGCGCCGACGATGAGCATCGCGACGACGAAGATGGCCGTGGTGACGTAGCCGACCGTGTTGTCGAGCCGCATCATCGGGAGCCACTTCGACGAGCGCCAGCCCTTCGCCATGGTCCAGTAGCCGTAGGCGGCCATCGTGATCGTGCCGCCGACGCCGCCGATCAGGCCGAGGGCGTAGACGAACGAGCCGCTCGGCAGGCGCGGGACGAAACCCTCCACCGCGTCGAGCAGGTTGGGCGTCACCAGGATCGCGGTGCCCACGACGGTGACGAACATGATCCCGACGAAGACCGTCATGATCTTCTCGATCACCGCGTAACGGCCGAACCAGACCAGTGCGAGCCCGAGTAGTCCACAGACGATCGCCCACACGCGCAGCGGGACGCCGGGGAAGAGGGCGTTGAGCGGCAGGCCGGAGGCGGACATCGCCGTGGCGCCGTAGACGAAGCCCCACACGATCGCGTACGCGCCGAAGTAGACGAGCACCCACTTGCCGAGCGTGCGCCAGCCGGAGAGCATCGTCCGCCCCGACGTGAGGTGCCAGCGGCCGACCGCCTCGGCCAGGGCGATCTTGAAGATCGCGCCGACGATGACCGCCCAGAGCAGGGTGTAGCCGTAGCGCGAACCCGCGACCATGGTGGCGACCAGGTCACCGGCGCCAACCCCCGTCGCGGCGGCCATGACGCCAGGGCCCACCTGCCGGAGCCTGGCTCGCCAGCCGACCGGTACGTCCTTAACGTCTTCGTGCCCGACCTCGTGAGACATGCCCGGTAACGTAGCCCGATCACCGCGTCAACGGAACCGGGGAGATCCGGCGATGTCGGACCGTGCTCCGTGAGGTCAGGAGACTCGTGGCAGGGTGCCGGTCTCGCCGTCCTCCACGATGCCTCGCAGCGCGTCCAGCGAGAGCTTCACGGCGTCGGCCACGGCGACGACCGTGAAGAACGCGGGCGTGGGGATGCGCCCGGTCTCGATCTTGCGCAGCGTCTCGACGGAGATCCCGGCCTGTGCGGCGACCTCGACCATGCTCCGGACGCCCCTTGCCTCACGCAGCGCGGCCCCCAGCCGCTCGCCGCGGGCCCGCTCTGCTTCGGTCAACGGCACTCGAACCACGGCTCCGATACTAATACCGCTCGCTGATTTGCACACAGCCTGTGGACAACTCTGTGCACAGGCTGTGGATGCCCCCGGCCCGAGACCGAAGTGCAACGCGCGCCCACGAAACGAGAAGGGCAGTCCAGACGTCCTAGAGAGTGACCGGGATCACATTTCGAGCGAGCGAGGAGGTCAGCATGTTCTCCGCAGGCCTGGCCATGATGGTCGTCGCTCTCGGCGCCACGCTCATCACAGTCTTCGGGGGTGCCCTCGAGGACGAGGACACCCCCTCGACGAAGCGGGACCGGGTGCGTCAGGCGCCCGGCGGCACTGGAAGGGGCATGCCGGGACACGACCTGTCCTCTGGCACGACACCGTCCACGAGGTAGTCCTCGACCACGTCGTCCGCGCAGGCGTTGCCGCCCGCGTAGATGCCGTGATCGCCCTCGTCGGTGATCGTCAGCATCCGCGAGCCCTCGAACGCCTCGTGCGCCCGCCTTGCGCCCTCGATCGGCGTCGCCGGGTCGTGCTCCGACTGCACGATGAGCACCGGCGGCACGCCCTCACCGTCGAGTTCCGGCAGCTTCATCGGCCGGTTCTCCCAGAAGATGCACGGCTGCACGAGCCAGCCCCAGCCGAGCAGCGGGTACTCCTGCCCGAGCTCCTCCGACTGCCGCACCACGCTGTGCCGGTTGCCGTACCACCTGCCCTCGTTGCAGGGGATGGTCCAGAAGCTGGCGTCGTAGGCGTCGGCGTACTCGCCGGGCACGATCAGCGGCTGCGGGCCGATCACCTCGGCGTCGGGCACGTACGCCGCGACCTTCTCGAGCGCCGCCGCCTGCTCGGCGTCGGTGGCCCCGTCCCCGGCGAGCGTCCGCACGCTCACCAGGTAGTCGGCCAGATCGGGGAAGGACGCCTTGTCGTAGAGCTGCGAGGCGATCGCCGAGTCCAGCTCGTTCGGCCCGAGCGGCTGGCCCTCGAAGTCCACCGGCTGCTCGGCGAGCGCGGCCCGCACCTCCTCGTAGGTCTGGCGCACGGCCTCGCCGGTGGTGCCGAAGTGATAAAGCGAGTCGTACTTCGCCATCCACGGCAGGAAGTCCTCGCGCCAGCGGCGCTCGAAGCCCAGCGGCTGCCAGTCGAACGACTCCTGCCACGTGGTGGTGAACTCCGTCGCCGAGTCGAGCACGAAGCGGCCGGTGTGCTCGGGGAACCGCTGCGCGTAGTGCGCCCCCAGCCAGGTCCCCGCCGAGTAGCCGACCCAGTTGATCTTGTCGCGGCCGAGCAGCGTGCGCAGCAGGTCGATGTCGTGGATGGTCTGGTACGTGTTGATCAGCGGGCCCAGCTCGCCCGACTTCACCTGGCACGACTCCGCGGCGTACCGCGTGCCGTCGAGGATCAGGTCGAGGTTCTCCCTGCTGCGGTCCCTCGGGTCGAGCGCGCTGCCCGTGCCGATCGCGCCGCCGCACGTGATGTTCGTGCTCTTGCCCGTGCCGCGCGGGTCGAGGCCGATGATCTCCTGGTGGGCGCGCAGCCGGTCCTGATCTCGCAGCCGCGCGGGGAACGTCCGGCCCGGCGCGCCGGGGCCTCCCGGGTTGGTCAGGACGCTGGCCGTCGCCGGGCCGTCGGTCGCCCTCAGCCTGCTGACCGCCACCGTGATGTCGGTGCCCTCCGCCGGGTTGTCCCAGTCGCGCGGCGCGAGGAACGTGGCGCACTCGATGTCCTTCGCGCCCTCCGGTGGGGGCGACGACAGCTCGTCGGGTGCGCAGACGTGCCAGTCGAGCCGCTGCTCGGTGTAGCGCGCCGGGATCTCGACCACGTCGTCCTGTGCACCGGCCGCAGGCGTCGTCCCGGCCAGCAACGAGGCTGCGAGCGCGGGAACGGCCACGGCGAGGCGAAGTGTTCTCATATCGGATTGCCCCTCAGCTGTCGTGTACCGGCCGACATTAGATCTTGGCCGCGCGCGACGGGCAACCGATCGTTCGTTGGTCCTTTGTGTTCTACCGGGGCAGAGGCGCCGAACCGATGCCGCGAAGTGGTCTGGTCACCGGATCCTGGGTCTCGGCGTAGCACGTGACGTTGGTGAAGCCATTCCGCCAGTTCACCTGATCCGGCCACCGCCACGAGGCGGCGACGTCGTCGCGCGTGGTGCCGAGGTACTCGCGCAGCGCCTGCCGGCACGCGGGCGCCGCCGCGGCGTTGAACTGCTCGTCGCTGGGAAAGGCGTCGCTGGAGCCGCCCATGCGGACCGTGCCGATCGCCTCGCCGGTGTGCGGCCCGTCGCAGGGCACCTGCTGCGGCAGCTCCTGCGACGGCCGCACCGACGAGCAGCTCTGGAACTCGTGCCCGCGCTCATCCGCGAGGATGCCGCGAACGGAGCCGGTGCGAGACCGCGCCTGACCTTCCCCGTCGAGCTGCGCGACCCCGCAGCGGTACCAGCGGTCGCCCGCCTTCCAGTCCTCCTTGCCCGCCCACAGCAGCCACGCGCCGAGCGTCGTCGCGTCGTAGGAGTCGCTGCCGAGGTATTCGGCCGCCGCCTGCCTGCACTCAGGGAACACCTCGGCGAACACCGTCTCCTTGTCGGGCGACTCCCCCGGCATGCCGCTGCCGAACGTGCCCGCCTTGGTGATCTCGACCGTGTGCGGCTGCGCGCAGTCCACTGGGGCGGGGTCGTTTCCCGCCACGCACTCGCCGATGCCCGCCGGCTCGGGCGCCTGCTCCGAAGGCCGCGGGGCGGTGGTGACGGTCGCCTGTGGCGGTGCCGCTTCCGCCGGCTCAGCGGGTCTGGGCGTGCCCGCCACCTCGCTGGCGCACGCCGACAGCGTCACGGCGGCCACCAGCACGGCCGCGGAAAGCACTCGCCCATGTCTCGACATCGGTGAAGACCCTACCGAGGGGCGACACGAACGACTTAAGGTCAACGCCGCATTACCCGTGGGTTATCCACAAGTCATCACGAGAGCTGGTGAATTCCTGTGGCAGCACAAACCGGGAACAGGGGCTCCGGTCTGCGGTTCAGTCCGTGGAACCTCCTGTTGATCATTCCGTTCTGGATCCTCCTGACTCCCCTGTACAACCGGGAGGACCCCGCCTTGTTCGGAATGCCCTTTTTCTACTGGTTCCAGTTCGTCGGCATCGCCATCGGGGTCGCCTGCACCACGCTCGTGTACCTCGGGACGAGGAACAAGCCGGCAACCGCGCCACCAAGCGAGCCCGCCGACGTCGACGACCTCGACGGGGGGAACGCGCGATGAACGACCTGCAGTGGCCGGAGCTGGTCGTCTTCAGCGCGTTGTTCCTGCTGGTCACCGTCCTCGGTTTCCTGGCGTCGCGGTGGCGGGCCGGTTCGACGCTGGACCACCTGGACGAATGGGGACTCGGCGGCCGCAAGTTCGGGTCGTGGATCACGTGGTTCCTGATCGGCGGTGACCTCTACACCGCGTACACGTTCGTCGCCGTGCCCGCGCTGCTCTTCGGGGCCGGGGCGATGGGTTTCTTCGCGCTGCCGTACACGGTCCTCGCCTACCCGCTGGTGTTCCTCCCGCTGCTGCGCCTGTGGTCGGTGTCGAGAGCCCGCGGGTACGTCACACCCGCCGACTTCGTACGCGGCCGCTACGGCTCGCCGCTGCTGGCGACCTTGATCGCGATCACCGGCATCGTGGCGACCATGCCCTACATCGCGCTACAGCTCGTGGGGCTCGAGGCGGTGCTGCGGACGATGGGGTTCAACGCGGGTGGCTTCCTCGGCCACCTACCGCTGCTGATCGCCTTCCTCATCCTCGCCGTCTACACCTACCAGTCGGGTCTGCGGGCGCCCGCCCTCATCGCGTTCGTCAAGGACCTGCTGATCTACGTCGTCATCCTCGTGGCCGTGATCTACCTGCCGATCAAGCTGGGCGGCTGGGACACGATCTTCAGCTCCGCCGAGGAGAAGTTCGCCGCGACGGAGTCGGCGACCGACGGCCTGCTGCTGAACTCCGACAACCAACTGCAGTACGCGACGCTGGCGCTGGGCTCCGCACTCGCGCTGTTCCTCTACCCGCACTCGGTGACGGGCGTGCTCGCCTCGCGCGGCCGCGACGTGCTCAAGCGCAACATGTCCGCGCTGCCGGCCTACTCGCTGCTGCTCGGCATGCTGGCCCTGCTCGGTTTCGCCGCCATCGCGGCCGGCACCGAGGCGATCACCAACCAGGCGACCGGCAACCCGGACACGAACACCATCGTGCCGAAGCTTTTCGACGACCAGTTCCCCGCGTGGTTCGCCGGCATCGCCTTCGCCGCGATCGGGATCGGCGCGCTGGTGCCCGCGGCGATCATGTCGATCGCGGCGGCGAACCTGTGGACGCGCAACATCTACAAGGAGTTCCTCAAGCGCGACGCCACCCACGCCGAGGAGGCCAGGCAGGCCAAGCTCGCGTCGCTGGTGGTGAAGTTCGGCGCGGTGGCGTGCATCGTGTTCATCGACCCGCAGTTCTCCATCGACCTGCAGCTGATCGGCGGGGTGATCATCCTGCAGACCCTGCCCTCTGTGGCGATCGCGCTCTACACGCGCTGGCTGCACCGGTGGGGCCTCGTCGCGGGCTGGATCGCCGGACTCGGCTGGGGCCTGATCCTGCTCTACAACATCCCGAACCCCGCAACGGGCAAGGCGCATTTCGGTGGGTCGGCCCTCGCGCTGGACAAGCTGAACATCTTCGGCTGGCAGCCGTTCGCGGGCTCGACGGTGCAGATCTACGTCGGCATCGTGGCGCTGGTCGCCAACCTGCTCGTGGCCGTGGTGGTGACGGTGATCGCGCGGCGGCTGAGGGTTTTCAACGGCACCGACACCACGGTGGACGCCGACTACCACGTCGACGAGCACGACAAGGACCTGCGCCCGATCGCCGCGACTCACTGACCGGAGGGAACGCAGTCGGCGAGCCGGCGGCGCAGCAGTCTGCGCTGTGGTTCGGAGCCCGGCAGCGCCAGTGCCGCGCGGTAGCACGCGGCGGCCCTGCCGGGCTCCCCCGCCCGGAACCACAACTCGCCCAGCGCGGCGGGCAGCAGCCGGTACCCGGCGAGGCGGGGATCTTGTTGGAGGCGTTCCAGCTCCGTGATCCCGGCCCTCGGTCCGCGCACCATCGCCAGCGCGATGGCCCGGTTGAGCCGGACGACCGGCGAGGGGCGCAGTTCCACGAGCCGCTCGTAGAGGCTCAGGATCCTCGGCCAGTCGGTGTCGCCCGCGACGTGACACAGCGCGATCGCGGCCTCCACGTGGTAGGCCGTGAGTTCCGTGCCCGTGCAGGCGGCGCCGAAGGTCCGGGTGCCCTCGGCGATCATCGCGTGATCCCACTTCGAGCGGTCCTGTTCCGCGAGCAGCAGCACGTCTCCGGCGTCGTCCACGCGCGCGGGCAGTCTGCTCGCCTGCAACAGCAACAGGCCGACGAGCGCCCGCGCGTCCGGCAGGTCGGTGCGCGGGTCGGCGAGCAGCAGCCTGCCGAGCCGGATCGCCTCGCCGCAGAGCTCACCGCGCACGGCCTCGTCGCCGCTCGTCGCGTCGTACCCCTCGGTGAACAGCAGGTACAGCACGGAGAGCACGCTGTCGACGCGCCCGGGCAGCTCCTCGGGCGGCGGGAGTTCGAGCGGTCCCGCGCCGCGCAGCCACCGCTTCGCCCTTGCGAGCCGCTGCGCGACGGTCGCCGGTTTGGTCAGCAGCGCCGAGGCGATCTCGTTCACCCCGAGCCCGCCGACGGTCTTGAGCGTGAGCGCCACCTGCGAGGTCTGCGGCAGATCCGGATGGCAGCACAGCAGGATCATCGCCAGCTCGGCGTCGCCGCTCCGCTCGGTCTCCGGGTCGAGCGCGGCGAGCAGCGGCAGCTTCGCCCGCAAGGTCTGCTCGCGGCGAAGCACGTCGAGGGCCCGGTTGCGAGCCGCCCGGAACAGCCAGCCGCGCGGGTTCCTCGGCACGCCGTCGTGGGGCCACGTACGCAATGCCTGCTCGATCGCGTCGGCCACAGCCTCCTCGGCGAGGTCGAGCCTCGCGGGCCCGAGCGTGCGGGCCAGCGTGGCGACGATCTGTCCGGCGCTGTGCCGGAACAGATGCTCCACCACGCCGGCCGGCCCGCCCATGCTCAGGCCTCGCAGCCGTTCTCGCCGAGCTTGCGCACCTCGATCGGCCCGAACCGCAGGTGCGGGTGGGTGCCGAACAGCTTCTCCGCCTGGTCGAGGTCGTCCGCCTCGATCACGATGAAGCCGCCGACGACCTCGGTCGCCTCGGTGTGCGGGCCGTCGGCCGACGCGAGCACTCCGTCGGTGACCCGTACGACACGGCTCTGGCTGTGGGACAGCCCGCTGCTGATGACGAGCCTGCCCTCCTTCTCGAGGTCGTCGCTCCAGGCGAGGTACGCCTCGAGCGTGCGCTGCGCCTCGTCAGGGCTCAGTCCGGCGTGCGAGTCCTCGGCATTGCGGATGAATCCGACGTAACGGGGCATGGTGCCTCCTCAATCTCGATGCTTGTCGACGGTCACCCGGCAGACGAACGAGGACAACGGAAATCGACACGGCTAGCGTGACATCCATGAGCGAGCAGGTGAGCAGGTTCGGCGTCGTCGAACCGGAGGAGCTGCCGGAGGACCTGCGCGAGCGCATCGGCGCGATCGCCGAGAAGTCGGGCTTCGTGCCGAACATCTTCCGCGCGCTCGCGCGCAGGCCTGACGAGCTGCGGGCGTTCCTCGACTACCACGACGCGCTGATGAACCGCGCCGAAGGACTGAGCAAGGCGGAACGGGAGCTCGTGGTGGTGGCGACGTCGGGCGCCAACCACTGCACGTACTGCGTGGTGGCCCACGGCGCCATCCTGCGGATCCGTTCGAAGGACCCGGAGCTGGCCGACCGCGTGTCCAGCAACCCGTGGCAGGTGGAGCTCGACGAACGCGGCCGGGCGATCGTCGACCTCGCCCTCGCGCTGGCGCACGACTCGGCGAAGTTCGGGGAGCGGCACCTCGCGGCGGCGCGTGAGGCCGGGCTGACCGACGACGAGATCTGGGACGTCGGCTCGATCACCGCGCTGTTCGCGATGTCGAACCGGCTGGCCCACCTCACCGCGCTGAAGCCGAACCCGGAGTTCTACACGCTGGGCCGGTAGGGCGGACGCGCCTGCTGGTTCCCTTCCCGCTGCTCGCGACGGAAAGAGCCATCAGGCCCGCCCTAGCCTCGTGCGCCAGACCTCGGAGACGAGGTCCTGCCCCCAGCTTCGGTGCTCCTCGGCGCTTTCCAGTTCGAAGCCCGCTTGCCGGTAGATCGCGCGTGCCGCGGTGAGGTTGCTCTGTGTCCACAGCTCCATCGAGCGGTAGCCGGAGCGGCGGGCGAACTCGACGCACTCGGCGACCAGCCGCTTGCCGACTCCGTGCCCCCGCGCGCTCGGCTCCACCAGCAGCAGGCGCAGCTTGGCCGTGTCCGCGTCACTGCCTTCGACGCAGAAGACCGATCCGACCGGCTCGCCGTCCAGTTCGGCGATCCAGCCGGCCTGCCGTGCGGTGCCCTCGGCCCCGACGTACTCCGCGACGATCCCGGCAACGAGCCCCTCGAAGCCGGCGGTGAAACCGTACTCCTGGGCGTAGAGCTCGCCGTGCCGCTGCACCACCCAGCCGTAGTCGCCGGCCCTCGGCGGCCGTAGCACCAGTGTGGGATCGGCGCGATGCTCGCCGAGCAGCCTCGTGATGGTGCCCATCGCGGCGAGCAGGCGGCGCTGGTCGGCCTCGGTGAGCCTGCCGAGCAGCTCCCCGATCTGGGTGTCGGTGTTCTGCTCCAGGGTGGCCTGGGTCTTGCGGCCCAGTTGGGTGAGGCCGACGGTCTGCCTGCGGGCGTCGCTCTCGGAGCGCTCGCGCACGAGCAGCCCCTTGCCCTCGAGTTTCGCGAGTAGCCTGCTGGCGTAGCCCGCGTCGAGATCGAGGCGCTTGCGCAGCTCCGGCACGTCGTGGACGTCCTGCTGGGCGAGCTCGTAGAGCACGCGGGCCTCGCTGAGCGAGAAGTCCGACCCGACGAGCCCCTCGTCGAGGACCCCGATCACCCGCGTGTAGAGCCGGTTGAAGGCGCGGACACCGGCGATCCGCTCCGGGTCGGTATTCATTGACCACCTCAACAACTTCGTTGACTATGTCAATAATAACGGCAAAAAAAGAGGCCGGAAAAATGGAAACCCCGTGATGCTGCCAGGTCGGGGGTCCGCCAGCATCACGGGGTCATGGGGGGTATCGACAGCGCCTTCGCCGGCGTTACACCCTGGGTTGATTGTAATTCAGGTCACACGCGCGGTGAGCGCTCGTAGCGGGGGCGTGTCTGCGCGATGGCGATGAGCTCCTGGCGCATGGTCGCGGTCGCGGCGTTGTCGATCGCGCGGTTGATCGCTCGGCGGGTCCGGTTCTCGGCACGGCGGGCACGAAGGCGGGCGGCGATGTTGTTCATCGGTTTTGCGGCATCCCCTTAGGGGTCTCGTCGGTTGGCCGGTACGCATCCCATTATGTACCTTTTTTCACAAAGTCGCCAGCGATCATCCGGTGAGATGGCTTACTCGCCGAAAGATCGTAGGTGACGGAGGTCATTCTCCGATCAGGATTGACCGCTAGCCTTGTCTACCTTTCTATAGTCGCGGAGCTAGAAAGCTGTAGAAGGCTCAATCGTCGACGCGGCTGAGTAGGTACTGGCCGAAGTGCGGCACCGTGAAGGCGATGTGCCCGCGCTCCGCGGAGTAGACGAGCCCCTTCTTCATCAGGCTGTCCCTCGCCGGCGAGAGCGACGACGGCTTGCGGCCGAGGAAGACGGCCACGTCCGACGTCCCCGCGCTCTCGTCCCGGCCCTGGGTCAGCTCGGCCATCGCGCGCAGGTACTCCCGCTCGGCAGGTGTCGCCCGCTCGACGCGTGAGCCGAAGAAGCCCACCGCCAGTTCGGCCTCGGCCTCGGGCGCAGCGACCCGCACGTCCTCCTCGGTGATCGGGTTCGACGGCGCGGCGTCCCACGCGGCCTTGCCGTACGCCTGCACGAAGTACGGGTAGCCGCCAGAGGCCGTGAACAGTTCGTCGAGCGCCTTGGGGGCGATCTCCGCCTCCTCCCGCTCGACGGGTGCGAGCACGGCCCGGTCGGCGTCTCCCCTGCTCAACCGGTCGATGCGCGTGTAGCGGAAGAGCCGCTCCGAGTACGACTTCGATGCCGAGAGCACGGCGGGCACGTGCGGCAGGCCCGCACCCACCACCACCAGCGGGGCGCCGGACTGCGACAGCTCGTGGCACGCCGCGCACAGCGCCGAGACGTCCTGCGGCACCAGGTCCTGGATCTCGTCGATCAGCAGCGCGACCCCGGTGCCGACATCGGTGGCCAGCTCGGCGACGTCGGTGAACAGCTCCACGAGGTCGATCTCGATGTCGCCGGAGTCGGCTCTGCCCTGCGCCGGGGGCACGTCGATGCCCGGCTGCCAGCGATCGCGCAGCTTCGCGTCCGGCTTGTTGGCCTTGAGCGCGAACGCCTTGAGCACGGCCAGCACCTCGTCCACCCGTTCGGGTGCCCGGTGCCGCACGGCGAGGTCACGGATCGCTCTGTGCAACGCGGCCGAAAGCGGCCTGCGCAGTTCGGCGTCGGGGCGCGCCTCGACCTTGCCCGCGCCCCAGCCACGCCGGATCGCCATCGAGCGCAGCTCGCCCAGCAGCACGGTCTTGCCCACGCCGCGCAGTCCCGTCAGCATCAGGCTGCGCTCCGGCCTGCCACGCGCGACTCGCTCCAGCACCACTTCGAACGCCTGGAGCTCGCGCTCCCGGCCTGCGAGCTCCGGTGGGCGCTGCCCTGCGCCCGGGGCGAACGGATTCCGCACGGGGTCCATCGCTACGACACTATTGGGTTCTCTAGCGCGAGACCGATATTGCGCGAGAAACGGTTATCGGCGTGTCCCGCGCGGACAGCTCCGGTTCGCCTGCCTGTCACCCACGCGTGCGAGCGTCGCCACGTGACCATGACGAAACGGACACTCGCGGTGCTCGCGACCGGGCTGGTGGCGATAGTCGCCTTCACCGGCGTCGCCACCGCCAAGCCGAAGCACAAGACCTTCGACATCCAGGCCCACCGCGGTGGGTTGGGGCTCACCGTGGAGGGCACGCTGGCCGCGTTCTCCAAGGCGCTGACGCTCGGCGTCACCACGCTGGAGCTCGACATCCAGATCACCCGCGACGGCCGCGAGGTGATCACCCACGACCGCAGGATCAATCCGGCGAAGTGCGCCGACACCGCGCCGGTGACACCGGGCGACCCCCAGTACCCGTACGCGGGCAAGTACATCAAGGACCTCACGTTCGCCCAGGTCCGCACGCTCGACTGCGGCTCACAGCGGCAGCCGAACCACGCCGACCAGGAGCTCTCCCCCGGCGCGAAGATGCCGACGCTGGCCGAGCTGTTCGCGCTCGTGCGCAAGCACCGCGCGTGGCACGTCGAGTTCAACATCGAGACCAAGGTCGAGGCCGCGGCGCCGCACGAGACCGCTCCGCGCGAGCAGTTCGTCGACCGCGTGGTGCGGGAGGTGCTCCGCTCGGGCTTCGCCCGCAACGTCTCGATCCAGAGCTTCGACTGGGGCGCGCTCATGCTGGTGCGGGAGCGGGCGCCGTGGCTGCCGGTGGTCGCGCTGACCCAGCCGGAGTTCCTGCAGGTCGGCCAGCCGGGGGAGTCGCCGTGGCTCGGCGGGCTCGACATCGACGACTTCGGCGGGAGCCCGGTGCGCGCGGTGAAGTCGTTCGGCGCGAGCGCGCTGTCCCCGGTGCACGGCAACCCGCAGGGCGGCTCGGTGACCGACCCCGACTACGTCCCCTTCACGACGAAGGCGCTGGTCGACGAGGCGCACCGCGCCGGGCTGAAGGTGATCCCGTGGACGATCAACGACAAGGCAACCATGCACAAGCTGATCGACGACGGGGTGGACGGGATCATCACCGACTACCCGGACCGGCTGCGCGAGGTGGCGGAGGAGCGCGGGTTCAAGCTCCCGAAGTCGTATCCGCTTCGCTAGCCCTTTCTAGCGTGGACGCTAGAAATCCGTAGATGGGTGAAGACGGCGAGTAGTGGGTAGTTTCCTGGCGCACTGCTTCTCCTCGTCAAGGAAGGTCGCGATGATTCTCCGTCGAGTGGCGCGCCCGCTCCTCGCCTCCATCTTCATCTCCGGCGGCATCAACGCTCTGCGGGACGCCGAGGGCCACGCGCAGGCAGCCAAGCCGCTGGTCGACAAGACCGTCGCGCCGCAGGCCGACTCGTTGCCCGACCAGGTGCCGACCGATCCGGTGAGCCTGGTGAAGATCGATGCCGCGGTGAAGATCGTCGGTGGGACGCTGCTCGCGCTGGGCCGGATGCCCAGGGTGTCAGCACTGATGCTGCTCGGCAGCCTCGTGCCCACGACCGTCGCCGGCCACCCGTTCTGGGAGGAGAAGGACTCCGAGCAGCGGCAGGCGCAGCTGGTCGAGTTCCTCAAGAACGCGGGTCTCGCGGGCGGACTCCTGCTCGCCGCGGCCGACACCGAGGGCAAGCCGTCCGTGGCGTGGCGCGCGAAGAAGGCCGCGCACGAGGCCGTGGATCAGGTGCAGGACACGGCGAGCACCGTGCAGCGCAGGACGGGCAAGGCGACCGGCAGGGCCACGAAGGCCGTCGACAAGGCGACCGGCAAGGCCACCAAGGCCGTCGAGTCCGCGCTCTCCCGCTGACCGCGCCCAGCGCGAGTTTCGGGATGGCTGACGTGGCGGAACCCTCCTGCGCCCGCCCGCGGACCTATTTGCTGGCCACCCTGCGGTACCGCGCGGTGGCCAGCGGAGCGAAGATCGCGATGATCGCCACCGAGCTGAGGATCGCGTAGAGCGCCGCGTTCTCGGCGGGCCAGCCCGACGGCAGTGGCCACCCGGCCGGGCTCGCGTTGCCGAAGAGGTCGCGTGTGGCGTTGACGGCCGCCGTGAACGGGTTCCAGTCGGCGATCGTGCCCAGCACACCGGGCAGGCTCTCCTGCGGCACGAAGGCCGAGGAGACGAACGTCAGTGGGAACATCCAGATAAGGCCCGCGCTGTTGGCGACCTCGACGCTCGGCGTGATGAGCCCGATGTAGGCGCCGACCCACGACAACGCGAACGCGAACAGCAGGATCATCAGGTAACCGAGCACGGCGTCCAAGGCGCTGCCGCGGATCCGCCAGCCGATCAGCAGGCCGCACGTCGACATCACCACCAGCACGACGACGCTCAGCACCTGGTCGGCGGTGGTCCGCCCGAGGATCACCGCGAAGCGCGACATCGGCAGCGAGCGGAACCGGTCGATGATGCCCTTCTGCAGGTCGTTGGCGAAGCCGATGACGGTGTAGGAGGAGTTGAACGCCACGGTCTGCGCGAAGATGCCCGCGATCAGGAACTCGCGGTACTCCACGCTGTCGCCGCCGGGACCGCCGATGGCGCCGCCGAAGACGTAGGCGAACATCAGCACGAACATGATCGGGAACACCGTGGCCCCGAGCAGCCACTCGGGGTTGCGCCGCACGTTCATCACGTTGCGCCAGGTGATGACGCCGCTGTCGGAGAACACCTTGGCCAGAGCGGTCACGACGGCACCTCCTCGGTCGTGCCGTGCCCGGTGAGCGAGAGGAACACGTCGTCGAGCGTCGGCCGGTGCAGCGCCGCGTCCTGCACCACCACGTCCAGCGCGTCGAGCCTGCGCAGCGCCTCGACCAAGGCCTTGGTGCCGGTGTCCACCAGGACCTCGACGCGGCGCGAGCGTTCGTCGGCCGCGGGCTCACCGCTGCCGACCTCGGCGAGTACGCGCACGGCGAGCGGCACCTCCTCGGCGGCGGCCACGACGAGTTCGAGCCGTTCGCCGCCGATCTGGTTCTTGAGCTCGTCGGGGGTGCCCCTGGCGATGACTTTGCCCCGGTCGATCACCACCACGGAGTCGGCCAGCCGGTCGGCCTCCTCCAGGTACTGCGTGGTGAGCAGCACGGTGGCGCCGGTGGCGACGAGCTGTTCGATGACCTCCCACATCTCGATCCGGCCGCGCGGGTCGAGCCCGGTGGTGGGCTCGTCGAGCACCACGACGCTCGGCTCGGCCACGAGCGCGCCCGCGAGGTCGAGCCTGCGCCGCATGCCGCCCGAGTAGCCCTTCGCGGGCCGGTCGGCGGCCTCGTCGAGGCGGAATCGGGCGAGCAGCTCGCGCGAGCGCTTGCGCGCCTGCGGTTTGCGCTGCCCGTAGAGCCGGGCGACCAGGTAGAGGTTCTCGAAGCCGGTGAGGTTCTCGTCCACCGCCGCGTACTGGCCGGAGAGCCCGATCGAGCGCCGCACGCCGTCGGGGTCGGTCAGCACGTCATGCCCGGCCACCTCGGCCTCACCCGAGTCGGGCAGCAGCAGGGTGGTGAGGATGCGGACCGTGGTCGTCTTGCCCGCGCCGTTCGGCCCGAGGAGGCCGAGTACCTGCCCGGTGGGGATCTCCAGGTCCACGCCGTCGAGTGCCCGGGTGGTGCCGTAGTGCTTGACGAGGCCGCGTGCCCTGACCGCGACTCCCTTGTCGGTGTCGGACATCACGCCAGACTAGGAGCGCCCCCCGACAAAAGTCGTGCGATTCCGCCGTGCGCGAACTACCTTTCCAGAATCGCCGTGATCCCCTGGCCCCCCGCCGCGCAGATCGAGATGAGGCCCCGGCCGGATCCCTTCTCCTGCAACAGTTTCGCGAGCGTGCCGACGATCCGGCCCCCGGTCGCAGCGAACGGGTGTCCCGCGGCGAGCGAGGAACCGTTGACGTTGAGCTTGTCGCGGTCGATGGAGCCGAGCGGCTCGTCGCGGCCGAGTCGTTCCTTGGCGAACGTCGGGTCCTCCCAAGCCTTGAGCGTGGCGAGTACCTGCGAGGCGAACGCCTCGTGGATCTCGTAGAAGTCGAAGTCGCCGAGCGTGAGCCCGGCGCGGTCGAGCAGCCGGGGCACGGCGTACGCGGGCGCCATGAGCAGGCCCTCCTCGCCGTGGACGTAGTCGACTGCCGCCGTCTGCGAGAAGGTCAGGTACGCCTGCACCGGCAGGTTGTGCTCCTTGGCCCACTCCTCGGTCGCGAGCAGCACCGTCGAGGCGCCGTCGGTGAGCGGCGTCGAGTTGCCCGCCGTCATCGTGCCTTCCGGCCCGCCGTAGACGGGCTTGAGCTTGGCGAGTTTCTCCGGGGTCGAGTCGGGGCGCAGGTTCTGGTCGCGGGTGAGGCCGAGGTACGGCGTGACGAGGTCGTCGAAGAACCCGCGTTCGTAGGCTGCGGCGAGCTGTTGGTGGCTGGTCGCCGCGAGCTCGTCCTGCTCCTCGCGCGTGACCTCCCACGTGTTGGCGGTGAGGGACGCGTGCTCGCCCATCGACAGGCCCGTGCGCGGTTCCGCGTTGCGCGGGATCTCCGGCACGATGTGGCCCGGCCGGATCTTGGCGAGGAGCTTGAGGCGGTCGCCGAGCGACCTGGCCGCGTTGAGCCGCACCAGCAGCCTGCGGAGGCTGTCGTTGACGGCGAGCGGGGCGTCGCTCGTGGTGTCGACGCCGCCCGCGATGGCCGAGTCGAGCTGCCCCAGCGCGATCTTGTTGGCGACGTTGACGATCGCCTGCAGGCCCGTGCCGCAGGCCATCTGCACGTCGGAGGCCGGCGTGGCGGGCGAGAGCCTGCTGCCGAGCACGCACTCCCTGGCGAGGTTGAAGTCGCGCGAGTGCTTGAGCACCGCGCCGGCCGCGACCTCGCCGAGCCGCTCGTCCTGCAGGGAGAAGCGGCTGACCAGCCCGTCGATGGCCGCGGTGAGCATGTCCTGGTTCGACGCGTTCGCGTAGGGACCGTTGGAGCGGGCGAACGGAATCCGGTTGGCTCCGATGATCGCGACCTTGCGCACTGTCTGTGCCTTGCTTCGCCTGCTGCCGGTGCTCGTCCTGCGTGCCTTCTCCGGCTTCTGCGCTGAGGTCATGGCTCCTCCTGGTCAGCGTTCACGCACCCACTGGCGAGTGTAACCTACTCGCGAGTAGGTTAGGCTGGCGGTGCACAATCGGCACGGGAGGCAATCCGATGGCTGACAGGTATCAGCGGTTCACCAGGACACCGGTCGGGAAGTTCGTGGTGCCGAGGCTCGGCCTGCCGAACCCACCGACCCTGCGTCGCTACCGGCCGGGACAGCCCGCTCTCGATGGTCCCGCACTTCTCGGCAGCGCGCCCGGTGGCAGGCTCGAGAAGGTACTCACCACCCAGCTCGGCGCGATCGGGCTGGACGTCCACACCGCCGCGGCCGACGACGTGCGCTACGGCGCGCTGGTCTTCGACGCCACGGGCATCACCGAGCCCGCAGCGCTGCGCGAGCTGCACCGCTTCTTCCACCCGGTGATCCGCCGCATCGCCGCCAACGGGCGCGTCGTGGTGCTCGGCACCCCGCCCGAGCAGGCGCAGGGCCGCGAGCACATCGCGCAGCGCGCGCTCGAAGGGTTCACCCGCTCCGTCGGCAAGGAGCTCAAGCGCGGTGCCACGGCGCAGCTCGTCTACGTCGGCGAGGGAGCCGAGGACGCGACCGAGTCGACTCTGCGGTTCCTGCTCTCCGCGAAGTCGGCGTTCGTCGACGGCCAGGTGATCCGGATCGGCACGGGCGGCGTCACCACGGCGCGGGCGCCGGAGAGCTGGGAGGAGCCCCTTGCCGGCAAGGTCGCGCTGGTGACGGGCGCCTCGCGGGGCATCGGCGCCGCGATCGCCGAGGTGCTCGCGCGCGACGGCGCGCACGTGGTGGCGCTCGACATCCCCGCGCAGGGCGGCGACCTCTCCTCCGTCGCCAACAGGATCGGCGGCTCGGCGCTGCAACTCGACATCACCGCCGTCGACGCGCCCGCCAAGCTCGCCGAGTACCTCACCCAGCGCCACGGCGGCGTCGACGTCGTCGTCCACAACGCGGGCATCACCAGGGACAAGACGCTCGGCAACCTCAGCGACAGCGCGTGGGACGCCGTGCTGAACGTCAACCTCGTGGCCCAGCTCGCCGTCAACGACACGCTGCTCGCCGAGAAGGTACTCAAGGAGAACGGCCGCATCATCGGCGTCTCCTCGATCGCGGGCATCGCGGGCAACCTCGGCCAGACCAACTACGCCACCAGCAAGGCGGGGGTGATCGGGATGGTCCACGACGGCACGCCGAGGCTCGCCGAGTACGGCGGCACGATCAACGCCGTCGCCCCCGGTTTCATCGAGACGCAGATGACCGCGGCGGTTCCGGTGGTGATCCGCGAGGTCGGGCGGCGGCTGTCGAGCCTCGCCCAGGGCGGCCTTCCCGTGGACGTCGCCGAAACCATCGCCTGGTACGCCAACCCCGGCTCCTCGGCGGTCAACGGCAACGTCGTGCGCGTGTGCGGCCAGGCGTTCCTGGGGGCGTGACATGACGGTCAAGGAGCTCACCGAGGCGCCGAGCCTGTCGAAGCTGTACCCGAAGGCGGTGGTCGGCGGCCTGCGCAAGGCGGGTGGCGAGACCCTGCCGGAGATCGAGTACGTGCGCGCGGGCGTGGTCGCCGACCCGGCGCACGTCGCCGCGTACAACCAGGTGTGCGGCTTCCGGCTCACCGACGAGCTGCCGGCCACCTATCCGCACATCCTCGCTTTCCCGTTGCAGGTGGCGCTGATGTCGGAGCAGGAGTTCCCGTTCCCGCTGCTGGGCATGGTGCATGTGGCCAACCGCATCACCCAGCACCGCCCGGTGCGCATCGGCGAGGAACTGACGCTGCGGGTGCGGGCGGAGCACCTGCGCCCGCACGAGAAGGGCAGGCAGTTCGACGTCGTCAGCGAGGCGATCGCGGGCGGCGAGACGGTGTGGACCGACGTGAGCACGTACCTGCGGCGGGGCGGCGGGTCCGGTTCGGGCGGCAGGAAGGAGCAGCTCGCGGCGCCGTCGGCGGACGCGATCTGGCACGTGCCGTCCGATATCGGGCGCCGCTACGCCGAGGTGTCGGGCGATCGCAACCCGATCCACCTGTATCGGCTCACGGCGAAGCTGTTCGGCTTCCCGTCGGCGATCGCGCACGGCATGTGGACCAAGGCCCGCAGCCTCGCCGCGTTCGAGGGCAGGCTGCCCGGCGCCTACACCGTCGACGTGCGGTTCAAGCTGCCCGTGCTGCTGCCCGCGAAGGTCGCGTTCACGACCTGGCGGACCGATGAGGGGTGGGCCCTGGAGTTGTGGAACGCGCGCAAGCCAAAGCCCCATCTCGAGGGCACGATCACGACTCGGTAGGCCGCCAGACCTCGCCCTCGACCAGGTCGTTGAAGCCGAGCCAGATCAGGTTCATCAGCCACGACGCGAGCACCCCGTCGGAGACGTCGGAGTGGTCGAGCCACCAGTCGGCGAGCGACTCGGCGGCGCCGACGAGCGCGGCGGCGAGCCCCTCGCCGGAGAACTCGGCCTGCTCGGCGAGCCCCTTGCGGGCGCCAGCGGAAACGACGAGCCCGGACACCAGCTCGATCGCCTTGCTGCGCAGCGCGTCGACCTCACCCGCGAACGGGCCGCCCACGGTCAGTGCCTGCCGGTGCAGCACCGTCCATGACTCGCGGTACTCGGCGACGAACCCGTAGAACGAGCGCAGCCCGTGCCACAGCTGCATGTCCGGCGGGACGTCCGGTTTGATGCCGGTCTGCACGGCCTGCAGCAGCCTGCCCGCCTCGCGGCGGATGCAGTGGATGAACAGGTCCTCCTTGGCGCCGAGATAGCTGTAGATCATCGGCTTGGACACGCCCGCGACGTCGGAGATCTCGTCCATTGACGCGGAGTGATAGCCGTGACGCGAGAACACCGCCACCGCGGCGTCGAGAATCTGCTTCTCCCGCACCGCTCGGGGTAGCCGTTTAGCCCGTTCGGGCGAGCGTCTTACGTCCTCGGTCACCAGAACCTCCTGTCCTCCCGGAAACGCTACCCGGCAGGGAGGTTCCGCTCGGTTTGCCGCCTTATCTACCGCTGAGTAACCTTACGCCGTGTCCTCGGAAAGCGTCCTGGACGACTTCGCTCGCAGCATCGACGTGCGGGCGCTGAGCACCGAGCAGTTCGTTCAGCTGCTCGAAACCCTCCACATGTTGGACACGGCGGGCGCGGGGGTGTCGCTCACGTCGTTGTCCACGGAGGTGCTCGCCGGAATCGTCGGCCGGGCCTCGAAAGAACAGATCAAAGGAATCGCGCAGCACCCGGAATTGCGCGCGGTTTTTCTCGACGAGATCTTCAGGCGAATGTCCGATCATTTCCTGCCGCAGAAGGCTCAGCACCTGAGCATCGTGGTCGGCTGGCGCTTTCCGGACGGCTCCGAGGATTTCGACCGGTTCCAGACGGTGATCGAGGACGGCCGGTGCGTTTCGAGCGCCGACTGCGCCCGGACCGCGGACACGACGATCACGGTGGCCGTGGAGGATTTCATCAGGATGGCGACGGGCAACGCCGCCGTGGCCACGATGTTCGTGACCGGCAAGGTCAAGGTGAAGGGCGAGTACGCGCCGGCGGTGCGGTTCAGCAGCTACTTCGACATACCCAAGGGCGCGTAGGTCACTGCGAGTCGATGATCATGCGCGGCGGCGGGTCCTGGTCGCCCTTGTTGTCGCCGACGACCTCGCTGTCGACCACGATCACCCGGCCCTGCGCCGGGTAGCCGAGCGGAGCGCGCTTCTCGATGCGGCGCACCCACGCCTTGCGCACCACCGCACGCGTCGGCGGCAGCAGCAACAGCAGGCCGAAGACGTCGCTCACGAAGCCCGGGATCAGGATCAGCAGCCCGCCGAGGCCCACGAGCATGCCGTTGGTGACCTCGGCGTGCGGGGACCGCCCCGACCGCGCGGTGGCCATGAACGCGCGTGCTGCCTTGCCCCCCTCGCGGCGGGCGAGCCACGAGCCGAGGAAGGCCCCGGCCAGCAGCACACCGAGCGTGGGCAGGAACCCGATCAGCGAAGCGACCGCCCACACGGCGGCCACCTCGGCGACCAGGTACAGCAAGAACACGACGGCCATACCCGGACAACGCGTGAGTCGGCCCTTTTGCTCCCGCGCTGCGCGCTGAATGGATAACGTCACCCCTCGTGAGCGGGATCTTCACCTGGGACGTGCTGCGCTTCGTGGTGGTCGGCGCGCTGATCGTGGCGGCGCTGATGATCATCAGGGTCGGCGCGAAGCGCGGCCGGTGGTCTCGGCCCTGGGCGGTGCTGTTCGCCCTGGCACGCGTGCTCGAACGGCTCTCGAAGCTCGTGCCTTCGGGCATCGCGGCGTCGGTGCTCGGCTGGCTCCTCGTGGCCGTGCTCGTGGCGAGCGGCACCGCGGCCGGGCTGCTGTGGCTGCTCGGCTGGCCCCGGTTCCCCGCCGCGAGCGAGTTCGGGGTCGCGCAGACCCTGGAGCTGCTCAAGATCGCGCTCGCGGTGGTCGCCGGCTTCGGCGGGGTGGTGCTGCTCGCTCTCAACCTGCGCAAGCAGCGGGTGGCGGAGGCCCAGCACGACCTGGAGGTCGAGCGGGGCGACCGCGAGCAGACGCAGGCCTTCAACGAACGCTTCGGCTCCGCAGCCGAACAACTCGCCCACGAGAACGCCGCCGTTCGCATCGCGGGCATCTACGCAATGGCCGGCCTCGCCGACGACTGGACCGACCAGCGACAGGTGTGCGTCGACGTCCTGTGCGGCTACCTGCGGCTGGCGGAGGACGAGAACGCCGAGTCCGAACGGGAGGTCCGCGACACCGTGCTGCGCGTGATCCGCGACCGGCTGGCGCGGTGGGGCGGCGTCGCCCTCGACTTCACGGGCGTCACCTTCGTCGACGCGGACTTCAGCGGCCTCACGTTCAGCGGCGACGTGACGTTCGACCGGGCGAGCTTCACCGGCGCGCTCACGTCGTTCGAGAAGACGACCTTCAACGGGCTGCTGAGCTGTCACGGCACCACGTTCTCCTCGGAACGGACGAGTTTTCGCTCCGCCTACTTCGGGAAAGCGCGAGCGGAGTTCGTCGGCGTGGAGTTCGGCGGCAAGGTCATCGACTTCTGGCGCATGGAGTTGCACGGGCAGTGCATCGACTTCTACCGCACCAGGTTCGACCAGCAGCAGCTGGACTTCTCGGGAGCGCTGGTCAAGGCGGGGACGTTGCGGTTCGACCGGTGCGAGTTCGCCGACTCCCGGCTGGACCTCTCGCTGGACTACGAATTCGAGGACTTCGGCGGCACCTTCGGGTTGAACCAGACCAGCATGGGGCAGGTGGTGGTCGAAGGCTGCGGCTTCGAGCGCTGCTCCGTCGAGCTGCGGGACCTGCACTGGGCGCCGTCGTACCTGTGGCTCATCGACACCCGCTTCGAGGCGTGTGAGCTGGGGCTGCCCGCGGGGCCCACAGAGAGGCTGCGTCCCTGGCTCAACGCCCGCGAGGTGGAACTTGTCGACACGGATCTACCCGAGGCGCACGTACGCAGGCGGCACCCGGACGCCGCGGCCCACCCGTAGGCGGGCCGCGGCATCGGGGCCTAGTAGGTGATCGCCACGGCCGGATCGGCGAGCAGCGCGCCGACGTCGGCGAGGAACTGCGAGCCCTGCTGACCGTCGATCACCCGGTGGTCGAAGCTCAGCGACAGCTGCATCACCTTGCGCACGGCCAGCTCGCCGTCCACCACCCACGGCATGTCGCGGATGGCGCCGACCGCCAGGATGGCCGACTCGCCGGGGTTGATGATCGGCGTGCCGGTGTCGACGCCGAACACGCCCACGTTGGTGATCGTGAACGTGCCGTTCACCATCGCCTCCGGCGGCGTCTTGCCGTCCCTTGCCGTGGCGGTCAGCTCGTCGAGTGCCCTGGCCAGCTCCACCAGCGACATCGCGTCGGCGTCCCGGATCTTCGGCACCACGAGCCCGCGCGGGGTGGCCGCGGCGATCCCGAGGTGCACGTAGTCCTTGTAGACGATCTCGCCAGCTTCGCCGTCCCACACCGCGTTGACGTCCGGTGTCCTGCGCGCGGCGAGGCACACGGCCTTGGCGGCGAACGCGAGCGGCGTGAGCTTGACGCCCGCGAACGCCGGGCTCGTCTTGAGCTTCTCCCGCAGCTCCATCATCGGCGTGACGTCGACGGTGAGGAACTCCGTGACATGCGGGGCCGTGAACGCGCTCGCGACCATCGCCTGCGCGGTGGCCTTGCGGACGCCCTTGATGGGCACCCTCCGCTCCCGGTCCCCGGTCGGCACCGGCTCCGGTGCCGAGGGCTCCGCCGCCCGCCGCACGTCCTCGCGCGTGATCACGCCGCCCTCGGCAGAGCCGACGAGCTCGCGCAGGTCGACGCCCAGTTCCTTGGCGAGCTTGCGCACGGGCGGCTTCGCGAGGGGGACGTACCCGCCGCGAGGCGGTGCCGCGGCTCCGTTCACGGCTTCCACCGGTGGGGCCTCGACCGGTGCCGGCTCGACCGCCGTGGGCTCGGACGCGGCTGCCTTGCGCGGGCGGCGCTTGGCGACCACGTTCTTCGAGCCGTAGCCGACGAGGGGCTTCATCTCCTCCTCGGCGGCCTGCCGCGGTGCGGGCGCGGACCCGTTGGCGGCCGCGGCGGGCGCCTCGGCGCCGTGCGGGTCGACGTCGACCGTGAGAATCGGCGTGCCGACCTCCACCGTCTGCCCCGGCTCCACGAGCAGCTCGGTGACCACACCGGCCCACGGGATCGGCAGCTCGACAGCGGCCTTCGCCGTCTCGATCTCCACGACGATCTGGTTGACCTGCACCTCGTCGCCGGGCTTCACGCGCCAGCCGAGGATCTCCGCCTCCGTCAGCCCTTCCGCGGTGTCGGCAAGGGGGAACTGCTTGTACTCGGGCATACCCTCCCCCTCACCAGTCCAGCGCGCGGTCGACGGCGTGCAGCACCCGGTCGAGGTCCGGGAGGAAATGCTCCTCCAGCTTCGACGGCGGGTACGGCGTGTCGAACCCGGTCACGCGCAGCACCGGCGCCTCCAGCGAGTAGAAGCACTCCTGCTGGACGCGGGCGGCGATCTCCGAGGTCAGCGACGACTCGGCTGATGCCTCGCTCACCGTGATGAGCCGTCCGGTGCGGCGCACCGACTCGAACACCGGCTCGAGGTCGAGGGGCGAGAGCGTGCGCAGGTCGATGACCTCCAGCGACCGGCCCTCCTCCTCGGCCGCGGTCGCGGCGTCGAGGCACACCTTCACCGAAGGCCCGTAGGCCACCAGGGTGGCCGCGTCACCGCGGCGCAGCACCCGTGAGGCGAACAGCGGGTCGGGCGTGGCGGCGGTCTCGACCGGCGCCTTGAGCGCACCCGAGTGGTAGAGCCGCTTCGGCTCGAAGAACAGCACGGGGTCGTCGGCGGAGATGGCCTGCTGGATCATCCAGTACGCGTCCACCGGGTTCGAGCACGAGACGACCTTCAGCCCCGCGATGTGGCTGAACAACGACTCCGGCGACTCGGAGTGGTGCTCGACAGCGCCGATCCCGCCGCCGAACGGCACCCGGATGACGATGGGGACCTTGACCTTGCCCTGTGTGCGGTAGTGCAGCTTCGCGACCTGGCTGGAGATCTGGTCGAAGCCGGGGAAGATGAACCCCTCGAACTGGATCTCGCACACCGGCCGGTAGCCGCGCACCGCGAGGCCGACCGCGGTGCCGATGATCCCGGACTCGGCGAGCGGCGTGTCCAGCACCCGGTGTTCGCCGAAGTCCTTCTGCAGGCCATCGGTGATGCGGAAGACGCCGCCGAGCTTGCCGACGTCCTCGCCCATGACGATGACCTTGTCGTCGGCCTCCATCGCCCTGCGCAGGCCGAGGTTGAGCGCCTTTCCGATCGTGAGGTTCTGCACGCTCGACGTCGGAGTGTCTACTGTGGATTTCACGGGAGCCGCCATCAGTGCTCACCCGCCCCGAAGCCCGCGAGGTAGGAGAGGTACTCCTCGCGCTGGGCCTCAAGCACCGGCGAGGGCTCCGCGTACACGTTGGCGAAGACCCGCTCCGGCGGCGGTTCCGGCATGTTGAAGCAGTAGTCGCGCAGCTCGGCGGCGAACCGGTCGGCCTCGGCCTGTACCTCGTCGAAGAACTCCTGGTCGGCGCTGCCCGTGCGCGCCAGGTGCACGCGGACCCGCTCGATGGGGTCCTTGTGCTTCCACACCTCGAGCTCGTCGGAGAGCCGGTAGCGCGTGGGGTCGTCGGTGGTGGTGTGGGCGTCCATGCGGTAGGTGAACGCCTCGATCAGCACCGGACCGTTGCCGTGCCTGCACTCCTCGAGCGCCCAGCGGGTGACGGCGAGGCAGCCGAGCACGTCGTTGCCGTCGACGCGGATGCCGGGGAAGCCGTAGCCCCGCGCGCGCTGGTAGAGCGGCAGTCGCGACTGGCGCTCCGTCGGCTCGGAGATGGCCCACTGGTTGTTCTGGCAGAAGAACACGAGCGGCGCGTCGTAGACCGCGGCCCACACGAAGCCCTCGTGCACGTCGCCCTGGCTGGTGGCTCCGTCGCCGAAGTAGCAGATGGTGGCCTCGGCGGTCTCGTCCGCGTCGGCTCCGCCCACCTTGCCGTCGAACTTCTGGCCCATCGCGTAGCCGGCGGCGTTGAGGACCTGGTTGCCGATGACGATCGTGTACGGATGGAAGCGGTGCTGCTGGAAGTCCCAGCCGCCGTGGTCAGTGCACCGGAAGATGCCCAGCAGCTCGCGGAAGTCGACGCCGCGCGTGTAGGCGACGCCGTGCTCGCGGTAGCTGGGGAACGCCATGTCGCGCGGCTTGAGCGCGCGGCCGGAGCCGACCTGTGCGGCTTCCTGCCCGAGCAGCGGAACCCAGATGCCCAGCTGGCCCTGGCGCTGCATCGCGTTCGCTTCCCGGTCGGCGCGGCGGACCAGCACCATGTCGCGGTAGAGCCCGCGCAGTGCCTCGGCGTCGATGTCGGCGACATAGGGGTCGAACATCGCCGACGAGACGCGCTCACCTTCGGGAGTCAGGAGCTGAGTGAGCTCAGCACCGCCTTCTGTAGTTGCTCGCAAACCCGCAATCACCTGTTCTGGGGTCGGTTCCGCCGCTGTCGCGGCCGGTCCGGCGCCAGGCTCCGGGCGCGTCCACTGTTCGGGGGACGGCATGCGCTATCTCCTTGGGATCGTGCCGCGCAGCCGCTTGTGGCGGTCGCTACGGCGCACCGGCGGCCACCGTTCGCGTCTCGGGTCCGAGCGCTCAGGTATCCGTCGGCGGTGACGGTTCACGTCGTCATCCTGGCACGAACCGGCCGGTTCTGGAGAGGCCCCGAGTCCGTTTCGTTGCCCCGAATCTGCTGTTGAGCTGCGGAAACGCTTGGAAGACCGACCATGTGCCCGCCGAAATTCGGTGGTGCGAACGGGCGTTAACCAGCCCTTCGCCGGAGACCCGGCCGTTCGCCGGTGGCGTGGCAATACCAGCCGGTACACCCACTGTGACGTGTGCCACAAAGCTTTCGTGCCACGATCAGGGGCATGGACGAGCGACTGGTGCGGGAGACGGTAAGGAACCTGTGGGCGCGAGAGGCACTGGCCGGCCTCTCCGAGTTCGTCGCCATCCCGGCGCTCTCCCCGGCCTTCGACGCCGACTGGCCGAGAACCGGCCATCTCCACGCCGCCGTCGAACATCTGCGGGCCTACCTCGCCGAGCGGCCCATCGCCGGAGCGAAGGCCGAGGTCGTGGAGCTACCGGGGCGTACCCCGGTGCTCCTGCTCGACGTTCCGGCGCGCGCGGCCACCAACCCGGAGACCGTGGTCGTCTACGGCCACCTCGACAAGCAGCCCGCGGCGGGAACGTGGTCGCCTGGACTCGGGCCGTGGACGCCCGTGGTGAAGGACGAGAAGCTCTACGGCCGCGGCGCGGGCGACGACGGCTACGCCGGGTACGCGGCGGCCACGGCGCTGGAGGCGCTGCACGCGGCGGGCGGCAGGCACGCGCGCACGGTGGTTCTGCTGGAGACCGGCGAAGAGTCGGGCAGCCCCGACCTCGCCGCCTACCTCGAACACCTCGCCGGGCGGCTCGGTCGCGTCGGCCTCGTGGTGTGTCTCGACACCTCGGGCGCCGACTACGAGCGGCTCTGGCTCGCCACGTCGCTGCGCGGTATCGCTTTCCTCGACCTCACCGTCCGCGTCCTCACCTCAGGGGTGCACTCCGGGCACGGCAGCGGGCTCGTGCCCAGCAGCTTCCGCGTGCTGCGGGAGCTGCTCGACCGCATCGAGGACCCGCGCACGGGCCGGATGAAGTTGCCCGAACTCGAGGTGGCGGTGCCCGCCGACCGGCTCGCCGAGATCAGGGTCGCCGCCGAGGAGGGGTTCCTCGCGCCGCAGCTGCCGCTCGCCGACGGGGTCCGCTACGTCACCGACGACCCCGTCGAGCTGGTGCTCAACAACACCTGGCGCACCACGCTCTCGATCACCGGGGCCGACGGGCTCCCGCCGATCCTCGACGCGGGCAACGTGCTGAGGCCGTACACGAGCCTCAAGCTGAGCTTCCGCCTGCCGCCCACCGTCGACGCCGGGTCGGCGCTGCAGGCCATCGAGAAGGCGCTCACCACGGACGTACCATTCGGCGCGCAGGTGGAGCTGGCGAGGGCCGAGGCCGCCGATGGCTGGAACGCCACGCCGAGGGCGCCGTGGCTGGAGTCCACATTGGACGAAGTGAGCGCCGACGTCTTCGGCAAGCCCTGGCGGGCGCTCGGGCTCGGTGGCACCATCCCGTTCCTCGGCCTGTTCGGGCGGGCCTACCCCGACGCGCAGTTCGTCGTCACCGGGCCGCGAGGCCCCGGGAACAACGCGCACGTGCCCGACGAGTGGCTGCACCTCGAGCAGACCGAGCGGGTGACCGAGGCCGTGGCGCGCATCCTGCACGCGCACGCGACGGCCTGAACGAAAGGAGAGGGATGGCAACCGGATCGGCGCAGTCGCGGCTGTGGCACCCCTTCGCCAACATGGCGGAGGTCAAGGACGACAAGTTCGTCGTGGACCGCGCCGAGGGCGTGTGGCTCTACGACCGCGACGGCAAGCGATACCTCGACGGCACCGCGGGGCTCTGGTACTGCAACGTGGGGCACGGGCGCACGGAGATCGTCGACGCCGTCGCCGCGCAGATGCGACGGCTCGACAACTACTTCACGTTCAACGACTACTCCAACGAGCCCGCAGAGGAGCTCGCGCGGCGGCTGTCCGGCCTCGCGCCCATGGACGAGGCGAAGATCTTCCTGACCACGGGCGGCGGCGAGTCCATCGACACCGCGGCCAAGCTCGCGCGGCTGTACTGGGCGCGCCGGGGTGAGCCCGAGCGGACCCACCTGATCAGCAGGCGGCAGTCCTACCACGGCACGAACGGCCTCGGCACCAGCATCGCGGGCATCGAGGGCAACCGCGACGGCTTCGGCCCGCTCGTCGCCGAGGCCACACGCGTCGCCTACGACGACGCCGAGGAGCTGCGGGCGGCGATCGAGCGCATCGGCCCGGAGAAGGTGGCCGCCTTCTTCGCGGAGCCCGTGATCGGCGCGGGTGGGGCTCGGCCGCCGGAACCCGGCTACCTGGAGGCGGTGGCGAAGATCTGCGCAGAGCACGACGTGCTGTTCATCGCCGACTCGGTGATCGGCGGCTTCGGCAGGCTCGGCGGCTGGTTCGGGGTCGAGCGCTGGGGCCTGCGGCCGGACATGATCACCTTCGCCAAGGGCGTCACGAGCGGGTACCTGCCGCTGGGCGGGGTCGCCGTCTCGGCAAGGGTGTCGGACGTCTTCTGGGAGGCGCCGGGCGCCGCGTTCATGCACGGGCCGACGTACTCGGGGCACCCGAGCGTGGCCGCGGCGGCACTGGCGAACCTGGACATCCTGGAGCGGGAGAACCTGCTGGCGCGCTCGCGGGAGCTGGAGAAACCGCTGCACGACGCGTTGCTCCGGCTGGCGGACCACCCGGCGGTGGCCGAGGTGCGCGGCGGCACCGGGCTGATCGGCGCCGTGGAGATCGACGCCGCTGTCCTCGCGGGCGACAGGGGCCTGATCACGCGCACGCAGAAGGCGATCCGTGAGCGCGGGGCGATCGTGCGTGTGCTGTGCGGCAACACGCTGGTGGTCTCCCCACCGCTCACGATCACCGAAGCCGAGCTGACCCTGCTGGCCGACACGATCGAAGCCGGCATCAACGGAGCCCTCACCGCGTGAGCGAACTGCCCCCCAAGGCCACCTTTGGTGCGTTGAACGCAACAAAGGTGGCCTTGGGGGCAGGTGGGCTAGTGGGCTAGGGGTTGGCTTTTTGGAACTCGAACTGCTTGGCCGCGTCGGAGGTGAAGTTGTACTTCAGCGTGGCCAGGCCGAAGGGCTTGCTCGGGTCCACCGAGAACAGCGTCGTCGAGCGAGGCGGGTTGCGCTTCGCCGCGGTGCCGTAGGTGTAGTCGCCCGTGAGCCCGTCGAAGGACACCGTGCCGATCTGCTCGCTGGCCTTCATGATGCCGTCACGCGAGAGGTCACCGTTCTCCACGGCCTTCTCCAGCACCGCCGTCATCGCGCGCGCCTGGTTGTAGCCGAACGCGAAGTAGTAGTCCGGCTGCTGCTGCGGCGCGTACCGCTCGACGTCGTCGATCATCTGCCGCATGCCGGGCACCGAGGTGTCGCCCCATTCCGTGCCCTCGGCGGCGATCGTCACGTACTGCCGCAGGTACGGCGCCACGGCCGACTTCGCCAGCGCGCCCACGAAACTCGGCGACTGCGCGTACCACTTCGGCCCGAACCGCGCCTGCGCCGCCGTGCCCCAGATCTTGCCCGCGTCGGTCGGCGTCGCCGTCAGGAACACCATCTCGCAGCGGGCCGCGGCCAGCGCACCGATCTGCCCCGCGTAGTTCTCGGTGCCCACCTTGAACTTCTGGGTGTTGGCCACCGTGAAGCCGAGCCGCTCCGCCGCGAAGTCGACACCCTCCTGGCCCGCCTCGCCGTAGACGTCGTCCTGCACCATCGTGCAGATCCGCGACTGCCGGTTGCCGCCGCCCTCCGTGAGGTAGTGCTGCAGCGAGTTGATCGCCTGGATCTGGTACGGCGCCCCCACCGGCAGCAGGTGTTGTTCCCGCACCCAGAACGCGTCGAGCGACGCCGGTGCGGCGAGCATGTTGTCAGAGTCGAGCAGCGGCAGCACCGCGAGCGTCGGCGCCGTGCCGAGTACCTGGGTGAACGCGACGACGTCGCTCTTCACCTTGTTGTACTGCTGCACGGTGACGTCGGGCTTGTACTGCGTGTCCTCCTGGACCAGCTCCACCTTGTACTTGCCCGCGACGCCGCCCTTGGCGTTGAGCGCGTCGAACCACACCTTGTTGCCCTCGGTCAACGGCTGGCCGATCACCGCGATGGGACCGGAGAGCGGGCTCAGCACGCCGAGCTTGATCGTCGTGCCGTCGAAACCGGCTCCGCTGGCGGGCTCGCCAGCCTGCCCGCCGCCGGTATCGCCCTCGTCACCGGCACCGCCGCACGCGGCCACCAGCAGCGCTGTGCCAGCCAGCGCCACCCCGTATCGCCAGGATCTCCACCGCTTCGCGTACATGACGAGCCTCCTTGCCTCAGTAGGAGAAGGGCCAGGCCTTGAAATAGGCCTTGATCCGTAGCCAGATGCCGGCCAGCCCCCGTGGCTCGAACACCAGGAACAGCACGATCAGCAGCCCGAACAGGGCCTGGTTGAGCGCGAACACACTGATGAAGCCCTCACCGCCGACGCTGGCCTGAACGCCGGGGATGGCCTCGCTGTAGCGATCGATGAGCGCGGGTAGCGCGCCCACGAAGATCGCTCCGAGCACGGCGCCGAAGATCGTGCCGAGCCCGCCGACGATGACGATCGCGATGTACTGGATGGACAGCAGCAGGTTCCACTCGTCGGGACTCACGAACTGCTGGTACGAGCCGAAGAGCGCACCCGCCATCGCCGCGATCGCGCTGGAGAGCATGAACGCGCCGATCTTGTACCGGCCCGCGCGCACACCGATCACCTCGGCCGCCTGGTCGCGGTCGCGCACCGCTTGCAGCGCCCGGCCCGGCCTGGTGCGCACGAGGTTCTTCGCGAGCAGGGCCACCAGCGCGACGAGCCCCCACACGAGCCAGAACCAGCCCTGGTTGCGGGAGTAGCTCTCGCCGAACAGGTTCAGCGCGGCGAAGTCGACCGGGTCGATCGACGCCCCCGCCGTCACCGGTGTGCCGGAGTTGCCGCCGGTGAGGTCGGTGAGGTTGCGCCACAGGTGCTCGCCGATGAACACCAGGCCGAGGGTGACGATCGCGAGGTAGTGCCCGCGCAGCCGCAGTGTGAACGGACCGATCAGCCCGCCGAGCGCGGCGCCGATCGCGGCGGCGGCCAGCAGCCACAACGGCAGCGGGAGTCCGATCTCGCCACCCACCCGCGCCGCGACGTACGCACCGGCGCCGATGAAGAACGCGTGCCCGAGCGAGATCTGTCCACAGTAGCCGGTCAGGAGATTGAGGCCGATCGCGCCGATCGCGGTGATGCCGACGTAGATGAGCACCGACAGCCAGAAGTCGTCCTGCAACACCGTCGGCAGCACGAGGAACACCACGACCAGCGCGGCGAGGCCGGTGCGCGCGAGCGGAGTGCCGAAGAGCCGCAGCTCGTCGGCGTAGCCCCGGGTCACGTTGCGGTGCGCGCCCATCAGACCCGCCTCACTTCCTTGGTGCCGAGCAGCCCGTAGGGACGGATCAGGAGGATCACGATCATCAGCAGGTACGGCACGATCACCGACACGTTGGAGCCCGCCCACGAGAACAGCTCGTCCTGGTAGCCGCGCGTGAGCGCCTCGGCGAGCCCGATGACGAGCCCGCCGAGCACCGCGCCCGCCGGCGAGTCCATGCCGCCGAGGATCATCGCCGGGAACGCGGCGAGCGCGATGAACCCGATCGACGGCGTCAGCCCGCCCGGCCCCGCTGCCATGAGGATCCCGGCGAGTGCGGCGAGTGCCGCCGCGATGGCCCACGACGTCGCGTACACGCGGCGTGCGCTGATGCCCTGCGCGAGCGCGGCCTCGGGGTCGAACGCGGTGACGCGCATGGCGAGGCCGAGCGACGAGTACCGGAAGAACGCGAAGAACGCGGCGACGACGGCGGCGGTGAGTCCGATGGTCCACAGGTCGCGTACGCCGAACACGAGCCCGCCCGCCTCGACCGTGCGGATGTTCCACGGGTTGGTGACCTGCTTCTGGTCGAAGCCCCAGATCGCGGTGATCATCGGTTCGAGGATGAACAGCAGGCCGATGGTGATCATGATGACCGCGAACGGGGGTTGCCCCACCATGCGGCGCAGCACGATCCGCTCGAACGTCGCCCCGACGAGCGCCGCCGACGCGCAGCACAGCAGCACCGCGACGCCGAACGCGACCGCGAGGTTGTTGGAGAACGTGTAGCCGAGGTACGCACCGAGCGCGAGCAGCCCGCCCTGCGCGAAGTTGATCACCCCGGTGGACTTGAAGATCACCACGAAACCCAGCGCCACCAACGCGTACGTGGAGCCGAGCGCGAGGCCGGCGAAGCAGTTCTGCAGGAAAGCCGTCACTGGTACATCGCCTCGATCTCCGCCGCGAAGCGCTGCTCGATGGCCCTGCGCTTGACCTTCTGGGTCGCCGTCAGCTCGCCGCCCTCGTGGTCGAGTTCCCTGCCGATGAGCGTGAACCGCTTGACCTGCTCCACGCTGGCGAGCCGCCGGTTGGTCTCGGCGACCACACCCTCGACGAGCGCGTGCACCTCCGGTTTCGCGGAGAGGTCGGCGTAGGTCGTGTAGGCGAGGTCGCGGCGCCGGGCCCAGTCGCCCACCGTGTCGAGCTCGATGCCGATGAGTGCCGTGAGGTGCTTGCGGCGGTCACCGACCACCACGGCCTCGCGGATGTACGGCGAGACCTTCAGCAGGTTCTCGATCTCCGAGGGAGAGACGTTCTTGCCGCCCGCCGTGATGATGATGTCCTTCTTGCGGTCGGTGATGCGCAGGAAGCCGTTCTCGTCGAGCTCGCCGACATCGCCGGTGTGCAGCCAGCCGTCCTCGTCGATCGTCGCGGCGGTGGCCGCCGGGTTGTCGAGGTAGCCGAGGAACACGCCCGCCGATCGCGTGAGGATCTCGCCGTCGTCGGCGATCCGCAGCTCCACGCCGGGCAGCGCGGTGCCGACCGAGCCGAGCCGGACGTCGCCGGGCGGCGTGAGCGTGCAGATGGCGGTGTTCTCGGTCTGCCCGTAGCCCTCGCGCACGGCGACGCCGATGGCCCACAGGTACTCCAGCACCTGCGGGGCGATCGGCGCGGCGCCGCTCAGCGCCACGCGCACGCGCACCAGCCCGAGTTTCTCCCGCAGTGCACGGAAGACGAGCAGCTCGCACAGCGCGAGC
The DNA here is from genome assembly GCF_005146945.1 of Prauserella endophytica. Lineage (GTDB taxonomy): Bacteria > Actinomycetota > Actinomycetes > Mycobacteriales > Pseudonocardiaceae > Prauserella_A > Prauserella_A endophytica. Next base: position 213,424 of record NZ_SWMS01000001.1, on the reverse strand, counting down.
ACGATCCGGTCGCCGACCGTCGTGGCCCCGCGCATGCGGCGAGGCGCGATGCGCCTGCCCTGCCGCAGGCACAGGCGGTAGAGGGCGCGTTTGAGCCGGGACGCGTCCGCCATGCGCAGCTCGACGCCGGCCAGCATCTTCTCCCACACACGGGGCACGCCGAGGAACACGGTGGGCTGGATGTCGCGCAGATCGTGGGCGAACGACGCGCCGCCCTCGCCGAAGTTCACCACCGAGCCGGCCCACACCGAGTCGATCACCGACGTGAGCCGCTCGGCGATGTGGCACAGCGGGAGGTAGCTGAGCACCTCGTCGGACGCCGAGCCGCCGAGCGCGTCGACGAACGTGCTCGCCGAGGCGACGAGGTTGAGGTGGGAGAGCAGCGCGCCCTTCGGCGGCCCCGTGGTGCCGGAGGTGTAGACGATGATCGCGGGCTTACCGGGGTCGAGCGCGGCCACGGAGTCCGTGAACGCCGCGAGCGGATCGCCGCTCGCGGCGCCGCGTTTCTCCAGCTCCGCGAACGTGAGCAGCCCCTCCTGCCGGATTCCGCGCGGGTCGATCACCACGATGTGGCGCAGCTCGGGCAGCCGGTCGCGCACCGCTAGCGCCTTGTCGAGCTGCTCCTCGTCCTCGGCGATGAGCACGCGGGCGCGGCAGTGCCCGAGCAGGTACTCCACCTCGCTCTCCGGCGAGGTCGGGTAGACGCCGACGCACTGGGCGCCGAGGCCCTGCACGGCCAGGTCGGCGATCACCCACTCCGGCCGGTTCTCGGCGTGCACGGCCACGCGCGTGCCCGGCTCCACGCCCAGCTCACGCAACCCGGCGGCGACGCAAGCGACGCGGTGGGCGTACTCGGCCCACGTCCACTCGCGCCAGTAGCCCCGGTGCTTCTCGCGCAGTGCCACCGCTTTCCCGCGCTGCCTGGCGTTGGCGAGCAGCCTGCCGGGCAGGGTCGGGCGGGCATCGCCCGTGGCCGCGAGGGCGGCCTCCGCGCCGGCGACGGTGCCGGACGTCATGCCGCACCTCCGAGGTACGCCTCGATCACCTGCGGGTCGTCCTGCACCTCGCTCGGCTTGCCGGTGGCGATCGCGACGCCGAAGTCCAGCGCCAGCACCCGGTCGGCGAGGTCCATCACCAGGCTCATGTCGTGCTCGACGAGGATCATCGCCAGCCCCAGCTCGCGACGGACCTCCAGCAGGTAGCGCGCGGTGTCCTCGGTCTCCTCCAGGTTCATGCCGGCCACGGGCTCGTCGAGCAGCAGCAGTCTCGGCTCCATCGCGAGCGCCCTGCCGAGCTCTGCCCGTTTCGCGACGCCGTAGGGCAGCATGCCCGCGGGCATCCTGCGGTAGGGCTCCAGCTCCAGTAGTTCGACGATCTCCTCGACCGCGGCCCGGTGGGTGATCTCCTCGCGCTTGGCTCTGCCCCACCAGAACATGCCGGAGAAGAAGCCCGTGTGCATGAGGTGGTGCCTGCCGAGCATGAGGTTCTCGATGAGCGTGAGATGGGCGAACAGGCCGAGGTTCTGGAACGTGCGCGCCACGCCGAGGCCCGCGATGGCGGCGGGCGGACGGCCGAGCAGCGACGTGCCGTCGAGCGTGATCGTGCCCCGCTGCGGACGGTAGACGCCGTTGAGGCAGTTGAAGATCGACGTCTTGCCCGCGCCGTTGGGGCCGATGATCGCGAACAGCTCCCCCGGCTCGACGTCGAACGACACGTCGTCGAGCGCGGTGACGCCGCCGAAACGCAGTGTCACGTCCGTGAACTCCAGCAGCGGCTCGCTCACGCGCTCCATCGCTTCTTCCTCCGGTAGCTCTTGACGTCGGCGAAGGAGCGCCGTTGTCCGGCGCTGGTCCCGAGGTAGAACTCACGGATGTCGGAGTCGGCGAGCAGTTCGGCGGAGGGGCCGTCCTTGACGACCTTGCCGGTCTCCAGCACATAGCCGTAGTCCGCGATCGACAGCGCCATCACGGCGTTCTGCTCCACGAGCAGCACGCTCGTGCCCTGTTCGTTGATCTGCACCACGATGTCGCGCACCTGCTCCACCAGCCTGGGCGCGAGCCCGAGCGAGGGCTCGTCGAGCAGCAGCAGCCGGGGCGAGGCCATGAGCGCCCTGCCGATGGCGAGCATCTGCTGCTCGCCGCCGGAGAGGTAGCCCGCGATCGACTTCCGTCGCTGGGCGAGCACGGGGAACAGGTCGAGCACGCGGGCGTAGGACTCGCGGATCTCGGTGCGGGAGCGTCGCGTGTAGGCGCCTGCCCGCAGGTTCTCCTCCACCGTGATCTCGGCGAAGACGCGCCTGCCCTCCATCACCTGCGCGATGCCCCTGCGCACGATCTCGGCGGGGTCGGCGGCGGTGATGTCGGTGTCCTCCAGCTGGACCGTCCCCTTGGTGATCTTGCCGCGGTGGGGCACGAGCAATCCGGTGATGGCGCGCAGGAGGGTTGTCTTGCCCGCGCCGTTGGCGCCGAGGAGCGCGACGACGGCGCCCGCGGGCACCTCGAGGCTGAGTCCCCTGAGCACGAGGACCACGTCGTCGTAGACGACTTCGAGGTTGTTGACGGAGAGCATCGGCGGGGGCAACGGATCCACTCCTTCGTCCTCGAATGTGATGTGGATCACGACGAATATGGACGTTATTCGCATACCGAGCGCTCACACAAGCCCCGATCCGAACTGTGACCTTCAGCCGTTTGGCAGGATGAATCCGTGGAACAGCGAGCCGTAAGTGACACAGTCCGTGAGCTGTGGGCGAATGACGTACTGCCGAGCCTCTCCGGTTTGGTCGAGATCCCCGCGCTTTCTCCCGTTTTCGACCGGGACTGGGCACGGACGGGACAGCTCGACGCGGCCGTCGACCACGTCCGCGAGTGGCTGTCCGCGCGCGAGCTGCCGGGGGCCACGATCGACGTCGTGCGCCTCGAAGGCCGCAGCCCCGTGCTGCTGCTCGACGTGCCTGCCACCCCCGGGGCGGAGGACCGGGGCACGGTGCTGCTCTACGGTCACCTCGACAAGCAGCCGCCGGTGGGCGGCTGGGCTGACGGGCTCGGCCCGTGGAAGCCGGTGATCGAGGACGGCAAGCTCTACGGGCGCGGCTCCGCCGACGACGGCTACGCCGGTTACGCGGCGACGGTCGCGCTGGAGGCCGTGCACGCCGCCGGTGGTGAGCACGCGCGCGCCGTCGTGCTGCTGGAGACCGGTGAGGAGTCCGGCAGCCCCGACCTGCCCGCCTACCTTGACCACCTCGCCGAGCGGCTCGGCCGCGTGTCGTTCGTCGTGTGCCTCGACTCCGGCGGCAACGACTACGAGCGGCTCTGGCTCACCACGAGCCTGCGCGGCCTCGCGCAGGTGCGGGTGACCGCACGGGTGCTCGACTCCGCGCAGCACTCCGGCCTCGCGAGTGGTGTGGTGCCCAGCTCCTTCCGGGTGCTGCGGCAGCTGCTCGCCCGAATCGAGGACGCGGCGAGCGGCGAGATCCTACTGGCGGAGTGCAACGTCGAGATCCCGGCCAACCGCGTCGAGGAGGCCCGCGCCACGGCGGAAGTCGCCCCCGGTGCGACGCGCACGGCGTTCCCCCTGCACGGCTCCACGCGGCCGGTGTCCGACGACGAGCTGGAGCTGCTGCTCAACAACAGCTGGCGGCCCACCCTGTCCGTGATCGGCGCCTCGGGCTTCCCCCAGCCCGACGAGGCCGGCAACGTCCTTCGCGACCACACCACGCTCGCGCTGAGCTTCCGGCTCCCGCCCACCGCCGACTCCTCGGCCGCGCTGAACGCCATCGAGAAGGCGCTCACCACCGACGTCCCGTACGGCGCGACCGTGGAGCTGACCGGCATCGAGCACGCCGACGGCTGGAACGCGCCCGAGCTTGCCCCGTGGCTCGCGGGCGCGCTGGAGCTGGTCAGCGACGGTGTGTTCGGCAACCCCTGGCGCAGCGTCGGCCTCGGCGGGTCGATCCCGTTCATGGGCCTGCTCGGCGAGAAGTACCCCGAGGCGCAGTTCCTGGTCACCGGCGCGCTGGGCCCCGACTCGAACGCCCACGTGCCCGACGAGTGGCTCCACCTCGACCACGCCCAGCGCGTCACCGAGGCGGTCGCCCACATCCTCGACGCCCACGCGAAGGGCTGACCCCGGTCAGCGGTCCCCGGCGCCGCGGGCGGCGAGGGCTTCGCCGAGCTCGTCGGCGTGGCGGAGGGTACGCACGAGAAAGGGCACGGCGAAGGCGGTGACCGAGCGCTCGGCGCCGCGAGCCTTCGCGGCCTCCCGCACCTCGCGCGCGATGCCGGACAACGTCGCCACCGCCTGCATCGTCAGCCCCACGAGCAGGCCCACCGACTCCGGCCGCACCCCGAACCGCCGCAGCGGCCGCGCCCAGCGCTCGACCGCCGACACCACGTCGTCCACCGGCGTCGTGAGCGTGACCAGGTTCGCCGCCGCCAGAGCCGTCACCAGCCGCAGGCACACCACCAGCGCGGCCTGCGCGCCCAGCAGCCACCACTGCAACGCGAACACGAACACCGCGAGAATCAGCAGCGCCCGCGCCGTCCGCAGCCAGCGTCTCGCCGGGATCCTCGCGAGCGCGTAGCCGAGCAGCACCACGCCGCACAGCACGCCCAGCCACAGCGGTGAGCCAAGCACGAACACCGCCGCGGCGAGCGCGAACAACGCCAGCAGCTTGGCCCCCACCGGCGCGCGGTGCACCACGCTCGTGCCGGGTTCGTGCGCGGAGATCATTCGGCGAGCTTCCGGTAGTACCGCAGCGCGGGTTCCGGCTCGTCGTCGGCGACCACGCGCCCGCCGTCGAGCACCACCACCCGGTCGAAGCCGTCCAGCAGGTCGAGGTCGTGGGTGACGAGCACCACCTGCTGCCGCAGCGTGCCGAGCAGCTCGGCGAACCGGCGCTTGTTGCGCAGATCGAGCAGCGTCGTCGGCTCGTCGCACACGAGCACCGCCGGGTCGAGCACCAGCATCGCGCACAGCGCCAGCAGCTGTTTCTGCCCGCCGGAGAGCTGGTGGGCGGGGTGCTCCGCGTAGCCGTCGAGGCCGTACTCGGCGAGCACCTCGGCCGCCCTCCGGGCGCGCTCCGCCTTGGACAGTCCGCTGCCGCGAAGGGAGAACGCCACGTCCTCGCCCGCGGTGGGCATCACGATCTGGCTGTCGGGGTTGGTGAAGACGAACCCGACGTGCTTGCGGACCTTGCGCCCGTCCTTCGCCGGGTCGAGGCCGTCCACCAGCACCTTGCCGTCGTCCGGCAGCACCAGGCCGTTGATCATGCGGGCGAGCGTGGACTTGCCGGAGCCGTTGGCGCCGACGAACGCGACCCGCCGCTCCGGCAGCGTGAGTTCCACGTCGGACAGCACGACGCGGTCGCCGAAGCGGTGCCCCACGCGGGAGAACTCGATCACGACACGGCCTCCCACATCGCCGCCACGCCCACACCGCCGCCGGCCGACAGCGCGGAAAGCCCCGAGCCGCCGGTGCCCAGCAGCCGGTGGAACAGCCGCACCACCAGCACCGCGCCCGACGCTCCCCAAGGATGCCCGAGCGCGATCGCGCCGCCGTCGGGGCTCACGGTCTCCTCGTCGATCCCCGCCGCGTCGAGGCACGCGAGCGTCTGCCCGGCGAAGGCCTCGTTGAACTCCACGGCGTCCGGCGCGCGGTCGAGCACCGACTTCATCGCGGGGACGGCCCCGAGTCCGAGCAGGTTGGGGTCCACGGCAGAGGTCGCCGACGCCACGAGCCGCAACCCCGGCAGGCCGCGCTCACGCCGGAACCGCTCGCTCACCACCAGCACCGCGGCGGCGCCGTCGTTGACGCCGCACGAGTTCGCCGCGGTCGCCGTGCCGCCCGGCGTGAAGGCGGGCCGGAAGCGGGCGAGCCGCTCGACGGTGAATCCAGCCCTCGGCCGCTCGTCCCGCTCCACCCCGCCGATGGGAACCACCTCGGCGGCGAAGCGGCCTGCTCGCTGCGCCGCGACGGCGCGGTCGTGGCTGCGGACGGCGAACGCGTCCTGCCGGGCGCGGGAGATCCCGGCTTCGGCGGCGACGCGGTCGGCGGCGGGTCCCATATCCGGGTCGCCCAGCTCGGCCGGAGCGAACGGCGCCCGCGTGTACCAGGTCGGCGGCTCGGTGCGCCACGCGCGATACGGCGCGGTCGAGGCGCTCTCGACACCGCCCGCTAGGTACGCCTCGCCCTCGCCGGCGCGGATCAGCGAGGCGGCCAGCGTGATCGCGGCGAGCCCGCTCGCGCACTGCCGGTCGACGGTCACGCCGGGCACCTCGGCGCCCAGCCCCGCGCGCAGCGCGGCGACGCGGGCCGGGTTGCCGCCGGGGCCGAACACGTTGCCGAGCAGCACGTCGTCCACGGTGCTCACGGCCGCGTCGGCGAGCACGGCGCGCAGAACGGGTGCCGCGAGCCGGTCGACCGGGTGCCCGCGCAGCGCGCCGCCCGCGTTGCCGATCGGGCTCCGCCGGGCGGCGACGACCACGGGGGTCCGCTCGTCACTCATCGCAACGGCTCCGCGAGCAGGGTGCCGTCGCGCAGCTGCGCGGCGGCCCGCGCCCTGGCCGGTTTGCCCGAGGCCGTGCGCGGTAGTGCCTTGGTGGTCAGCCACACCCGGGGCCGCTTGCCGGACGCGAGCCCTTCGCGTGCCGCGGTCCGCAGCCGACGCAGCGACGGCGGATCGTCCGACTCCACGATCGCGGTCACCAGCTCGCCGAGCCTGGAGTGCGGCGTGCCCGTCACCAGCACGTCGGCCACACCCGGCACCGCACGCAGCACGGCCTCCACCTCCTCGGCGGCGACGAGCCTGCCCCCGCTGGACACGGTCGCCGAACCCCGCCCGTGCACGCTCAGCACACCCGCCACGCTCAGCTCCACGCGGTCGCCGACGCTCGACCACTCCGGCGCGGGCTCGAGCGCGCCGTCGCGCAGGTAGCCGGAGAAAGCCAGCGGGGAGCGCACCCACAGCACGCTGTCGCGCACGTCCAGCTCCACCCCCGGCACCGGCCGCAGGCTGTCGGCGTGCCGCAGGGCGATCAGCGAGTGCTCGGCGGAGCCGTAGTACTCCACCAGCTCGGCCTGCGGCAGCAGCCGCGCGAAGCGCTCGCGCAGACCGTCGTCCACGTGCGCGCCGCCGCACACGACCGTCCGCAGCGCGGAGGGACGCCGTTCGGTCAGCAGTGTGGAGAGCTGTGCGGGCACCACGTGCACGGTAGCCGCGGCCGCCGCCTCCCTCGGCTCGAACCGGGGCCGCACGCGCAGCTCCGCGCCCGACCACAGCGCGTGCAGCGCCCCGAAGAGAAACAGCGACGAGCTCAGCGGCCCGCCGATCAGCACCGGCCCCGGCGCGGGCCCGAGCGCGGCGAAGCTCCTCAGCCACGAGACGCGCGTCCGGCTCAGCACCTTAGGCGTCCCGGAGCTGCCCGACGTGGTGGCCAGGTAGAACGCCGTGCGGTCGTCCCCGCGTGGCTCTACGAGCGCTGAAGCGGGCTCCGGGGCGCCCTTCACCACCGCGTGCGGCGCGGCGTCCGCCAGCACCGCCGCCCGCTCGGCCGGTGTCCACGACGGTTCGAGCACGAGCGTGGCCGCGCCCAGCAGGTCGGCGCCGAGCAGCCACGGCAGCGGTTCCACGGAGTCCACGGCGACGCGCGCGCCCTCGCCGATCCCCCGCGCGGCCAGCGCCGCGGCCGCCCCGTGCACCGGGGCGAGCAGGTCGGCGGGCAGTTCTGCCCCGCCGAGGATCGGGGGCGAATGGGTCACTCGCCGTGCACCGCCGGGCGGGCCAGGGTGCCGGGCAGCGCGCGGTGGACCACGGCCGCGATCACCGCCGCGGCCACCACCTTGCCCGCGTCACCCGGCAGGAACACGAGGGACTGCACGGCGGCGGCGCCGAGGTCGCCCGTGTAGGCGCCGAGGAACGGGATGCCGATGGCGTAGTCGACCGCGAGACCCGCCGTGGTCGCCATCAGCAGCACCGGCAGGCCCGGCCGCTCCGCTCGCTGCACGATCAGGCCGGTGACCAGCGCGGAGGCGATCCAGCCGAACAGGAACCCGCCGCTCGGTCCGACGAACGGCGCGAGACCGCCGCGACCACCGGACAGCAAGGGCAGGCCGATGGCCACCAGAGCCAGCAGCAGCACGACCGACGCCGTGCCCCTGCGTGCGCCGAGGATCGCCCCGGCCAGCAGCGGCCCCGCGTTCTGGATGACGATCGGCACGCCGGAGCCGCCGAGGTAGATGCCGGGGAAGATCCCGAGCACGGCGATGAAGGCGGCGAAGACGACCGTCCTGGCGAGGTCCGCCGCAGGTAGTGAGACACGTGGTGCGGGCACGTCTGGCAAGGTAACCCGGCTCGGGCGCACGTCGACAAGACGTGCGTCACGTTTGCCCCATCACCCGGTCGAGTGGCGTTCGGCAACCTGCAGTGAAGGCCACCATGCCTGCGCCCACCCGTCTCCCCCCACCATCCGAACGGAGCCGCTGCGCGCCGCTGTGCCTGATCAACGCAGTGAAGGTGGCCTTCACTGCGGATGGGTCTCAGCGCGTCGCAACGCCTCCGTAACGTCCCTGGTGCTGTGCACTAGCCCCGGAGGGTGGCAGGATGCGTGCACTCAACCAGTATGAACTACTAGGAGTGAACATCGTGGCGCGTCGACTGCACACCAGAGCGCTGATTCTCCTTCCGGCCCTCGCCCTGGCCGCGACCGCGGCCGCGTGCGCCGAAGAGGTGAACCCTGGCGAGGACTCGCAGGCCGGCGGTGAGGTCTCGCTCATCAACGAGGGCAAGCTCACCACGTGCACGCACCTGCCCTACCCGCCGTTCCAGTTCACCCAGGACGGCAAGACCGTCGGCTTCGACGTCGAGCTCGTCGACCTCGTCGCCAAGGACCTCGGGGTGCAGCAGGAGATCTTCGACACCTCGTTCGAGGGCATCGAGTCCGGAGCCTCCTTCGACACCGGCCAGTGCGACCTCGCCGCCGCCGCGATCACCATCACCGAGACGCGCGACAAGGTGATGGACTTCTCCGACGGATACTTCGACGCCAACCAGGCGCTGCTCGTCAAGAAGGGCTCCGGCATCGACGGGCTCGGCAAGCTGCGCGGCAAGGTGCTCGGCGTGCAGCTCGGCACCACCGGCGAGGACTACGCCGAGGAGAACAGGGCCAAGCACGGCTACACGGTCCGCCAGTTCGAGGACCTCGCTCTCCTGCAGACGGCCGTCAAGACCGGGCAGATCGACGCGGGCATCAACGACAACTCCGTGCTTTACGACTTCGTCAAGAACAACCCCGACACCGAGGTGACGGCCGAGTTCGAGACCGGCGAGGAGTACGGCATCGCCGTGCGCACCGGCAACAACGCGCTTCGGTCGAAGATCAACGAGGTGATCGCCGCCGCGAAGCAGGACGGCACCTACGACGAGATCTACGAGAAGTGGTTCGGCCGGAAGCCGGACAGCCAGTAACCCGCTGACCTCGGCTCGTGAATGGCGGGGTCCCCCACTCACGAGCCACTTCTCGAGGAGTTCTTTTCATGGCGATGTCTCGGCGCCAGCGTGCGCGGGCTTTCCGCGGCGGGCAGTACGGCGTCCTCATCCTCGCGATCGTGCTGCTGGCGGTGTTCGCCGACTGGGGCACGATCCGCGACGCGTTCTTCAACCTGGACGCGGCGTCAACGCAGTTCCCGGAGATCCTCTCCACCGCTCTCGTCAACACGATCATCTACACGGCACTCGGGTTCGCCCTCGGTCTCGGCCTCGGCCTCATCCTCGCGCTGATGAAGCTCTCGTCGGTCGGCCCGTACCGCTGGCTCGCGACGATCTACATCGAGTTCTTCCGCGGCATCCCCGCACTGCTCGTGTTCATCGCGCTGGGCTACGGCGTGCCGCTGGCCTTCGGCATCCGGTTCGACATCTACTCGACCGCGGCGATCGCGCTCGGCCTCGTCGGCTCCGCCTACATCGCGGAGACCCTGCGGGCCGGCATCCAGGCCGTGCCGCCGGGCCAGATCGAGGCGGCCCGCTCGCTCGGCATGTCCCAGACGCGGACCACAGTGACGGTGGTGATCCCGCAGGCGTTCCGGATCATCCTGCCGCCCCTGACCAACGAGCTGATCCTGCTCACCAAGGACTCGTCGCTGATCTACCTGCTTGGTCTGGTGCGTGACGAGTACGAGCTGGCGAAGTTCGGCCGTGAGGGGCTGAACGCGACGGGCTCACTGACCCCGATCCTGCTCGCCGGCCTCTGCTACCTGATCATCACCGTGCCGCTCGGCTACCTGTCGCGGTACCTGGAGCGCAGGACGGGCCGCAAGGTGGACGAAGGACTGAAGGTGACGGCATGAGTGACGTGATCATCGAGGTCTCCGGCCTCCACAAGGCGTTCGGCAAGCTCGAGGTGCTCAAGGGCATCGACATGAGCGTCCGGCGCGGCGAGGTCGTGTGCATCATCGGGCCGTCGGGCTCCGGCAAGTCGACGCTGCTGCGCTGCGTGAACCTGCTGGAAGAGCCGAACTCGGGCGCGGTGCGCGTCAACGGTTTCGAGATGACCGACCCTGACGTGGACATCGACAAGGCCCGCCGCACGATCGGCATGGTCTTCCAGAGCTTCAACCTGTTCGGCCATCTCTCCGTGCTCGACAACCTCACCATCGCCCAGCGGAAGGTGCTCAAGCGCGACCCGGCCGAGGCCACGGCGATCGCGAGGGAGAACCTGCGCAGGGTGGGGTTGGAGGAGAAGGCGAACTCCATGCCGTCGCAGCTCTCCGGCGGCCAGCAGCAGCGGGCCGCGATCGCGAGGGCGCTGTCGATGCAGCCCGCCGTGATGTTGTTCGACGAGCCCACCTCGGCGCTCGATCCCGAGCTGGTCGGCGACGTCCTCGGCGTCATGCGCCAGCTGGCGAACGAGGGCATGACGATGCTCGTGGTGACCCACGAGATGCAGTTCGCCCGCGAGGTCGCCGACAAGGTGCTGTTCATGGACGGTGGCGTGGTCGTGGAGGAGGGTCCACCCGCGCAGGTGATCGGCGAACCACGGCACGAGCGCACGCAGACGTTCCTGCACCGGGTGCTGAACCCCGTGCACGTGATCGACTGATCCGGGAACCAACCTCGCTGCGCGGTCGTCCACATACAGAATGTGGTTTCACACGGCCGAGCTACAGAGGAGACGCGCGATGCCGGGTTTTCGCCGAGCAGGCCGTGAACCCGGCGAAAGCGAGGACGGGCAGGTCGAGACGGCTGAGCCGGAGCGGCCCCCGTTCGACCCCTTCGCGCCGAGCCCGGACCGCCGCTACGAGGTCAACGCCGCCGACCTGCTGCGTCCCTTCATCGAGCCCGGCAGCGGCGGGCTGCTGCGCTGGCGCAAGCAGGCGACCAACGCGCCGATCGTGCAGGTCGAGGACGCCTACATCACGGGCAAGCTCGACCTGCGCGCGGCGGACCTGCAGTACCTGTTCCGGTTCGAGCGCTGCCGGTTCGAGCAGCCGCCCGACGTGCGGGAGGCCAACCTGCTCGGGCTCGTGTTCCGGCGGTGCTGGCTGCCGGGGCTCAAGGCCCGCAACTTCCGCAGCCGCAACGACGTCCGGCTGATCCGCTGCCTGGTGGAGGTCGACTCGGGGCGGGACGACTCGGAGACCACGGTGCGCCGCGCCGACGACCTGGAGCGCGGGCTGCCCGACGCGGCCGTCAACCTCACCGACGCCGTGATCGAGGGCTCCGTGGTGCTCACGCGCACGCGGATCTTCCACCCGCGCGGCAAGGCCGTGCAGGCCGACCGGCTGGTGATCACCGGCGCGCTGCTCGCGTACCGGCTGGAGGCGAGCGGCGAGGTGCGCGTGCCCGGCCTGCGCGCGGGCGGCAACGTGAACTTCTCGGGCGCCACGCTCGACAACCCGGAGGGCTTCGCCCTCAACGGCAACGGCATGCAGATCGGTGGCAGCCTGCTGTGCGAGGTGGACAACTACGGTCCCCGCGCCTCCCGCAGACGGTTCACCGCCAACGGGATGCTGTTCATGCCGAGCCTGAACGTGGCGGGCGACATCGTGTTCAGGGGCGGGCGGCTCGCGGTCGACCAGACCGGCGAGATCGTGGTGGACGCGTGGAAGACCGGTGACTGGTACGTCGATCCCCGGCCGTCCCTGATCGCCGACCGGATGCACGTGGAGGGCAACGTCGAGCTCAGCGACCAGCTCGACGTCACCGGCACCATCCGCATGGTCAACGCCCACCTCGGCGGTTCGCTGCGGCTCGCGGGCGCGCGGATCAAGGTGCTGCGGGGGCAGACGCCGCCGTTCCACGACCGGGCCGTGCACCTCGACGGCAGCGAGATCAACGGCGACATCGACGGCAAGGGCATGTGGTCGGAGGGGCAGCTGCGCCTGGCCGACGTCACCGTGCGCGGCAACGTGCTGATCTCCGGGGCCACGTTCTTCCACCCCGAGCGCGACGTGGTCTCGGCCCGGCGCAGCACCGTGTCCGGCAACCTGCTGCTCACCGACTGCGCGGTGGCCGGAACGCTGCGGCTGCAGGGCATGACCGTCGGCGGGAGCATCGACCTTCGGGGCACCGACGTGGGCCAGCCTGAGGTCACCGAGGCCGGCAGCTGGGCGGTGGACCTGCGGTCGGTGCAGGTCGCCAGGAGCCTGCTGCTGATGGCCAACCGCGACCGGCCGTTCCGGGCCAGGGGCGGCGTGACGATGGACGGCGCGGTGGTCAAGCGGCAGATCGACTTCACCGGTTCCGAGCTGGTCTCGACGCCGAGGGACGGGATCGCGCTCGACGCGGGTGACACCGTGGCCGACGAGTTCGTGCTCGCCCCCGAGGTTCCGCCGGACGGCACGGTGGTGCTGCGCAGGGCCCACTGCGGGACGCTGTCCGACACGCCTGCGCTGTGGCGGGCCACGGGCGGCCTCGAGCTGGAGGACTTCCGCTACGACGCGCTCGATACCCCGATCGACCTGCGCGACGACGGCACCGTCAAGGCGCGGCTGCGGATGCTGCACGACGCCATGCCGGGCTACCGGCCGGGCCCGTACGACCAGCTCGCCACGATGTTGCGCACGAGCGGCAACGAGGAGCACGCCGACACCGTGCTGCTCAAGAAGCAGCAGTACCGCTACGAGTCGCTCGCTCGTGGCTACCGGTTTCTCGGGCTGGGCGTGCGGCTGTGGAGCTGGTTGCAGCGTTCGATGGTCGGCTACGGCTACCGCCCGGTCCGCGCGCTCGCGTGGCTGGTCATGCTGCTCGTGGCGGGCAGCCTGTGGTTCGGCCTGCGCAGCGACGAGTGCACTCTCGACACCGAGCGGTTCGAGGTGATCGGCGAGCGCTGCACGGTGAACCGCGACGATTCGGGCCTGGAGTGGAACCCGGTGCTCTACACCGCCGACCTGCTGGTGCCGATCGCCGACTTCGGCAACAAGGGCCGCTGGTACATGGCCGACGAGGACAAGTGGGTCTCCACCGGGTTCACGGCGATGGGCTGGGTGCTCGCCACCACGGTGGCGGCAGGCATGACGCGCACACTCCGCCGCAACGGCAGCTAGCCCCCGGCACCTGTCCGCCAACCGCAGTGAAGGCCACCATGCCTGCGTTCAACGCAGTGAAGGCCACCATGCCTGCGCCCGCCCGTCTCCCACCACCACCCAACCGGAGGCGCTCCGCGCCGCTGCGTTTGATTCCACGCAGTGAAGGTGGCCTTCACTGCGGGCGGGCGGGCGGCGCGTAACGCGGGCGTGTTCGGGGGCGATGTGGGGGTGTCGTCCCAGTCCCCAGCGGAAGACAGCATCCATGCGAATCGCCACCTCGATCGCCGTTTCGAGCGTCACCGCGGTCGCCTTCGCGGCCATGGTCGCCGGCTGCGGGGGCGAGAGCCCCGACACGTCGTCGCCGAAGGTCTGGCAGACCGGTACCCGCACGCCAACCGTCACGCTCACCGAACCGGCGGGCGGACCCACTCGAGATCGCACCTGAGGTGCGCGAACGACCATCTGAAACGGCCTCTTATTACATACCCCGCTCGGGTGGATCACACCCCCCGGACGGAAGCTGGGCAACGCGTGTCGCGTTCACTTGAGGTGTGAGTGCCCCGACGCTGCGCCAGAACGTGCGCGCACCCGAGCTCGCCGGTGACACCTGGCTGAACACGGGTGGCAAGAAGATCAAGCTCGCCGAACTGCGCGGCCGGATCGTCCTGCTCGACTTCTGGACCTCCGGCTGCATCAACTGCCTGCACGTCCTCGACGAGCTCCGCCCGCTGGAGCAGGAGTTCGCCGACGTGCTCGTGACCATCGGCGTGCACTCCCCGAAGTTCCTGCACGAGGGCGAGACCGCCGCCATCGAGGCCGCCGTCGAGCGCTACGGCGTGCACCACCCCGTGCTGAACGACCCGGACATGACCAACTGGCAGCAGTACGCCGTGAAGGCGTGGCCGACGCTCGTCGTGGTCGACCCCGAGGGTTACGTCGTGCACGTCGCGGCGGGCGAGGGTCACGCCGAGGCGCTGCGCCGCGTGGTCACCGAGCTCGTCGCCTCCCACGAGGCCAAGGGCACGCTGCGCCGAGGCGGTAGCCCGTACGTGCCCGCCGAGGTCGAGAGCACCGAGCTGCGGTTCCCGAGCAAGGCCGTGGTCACCGCAGCGGGCCGTGTCCTGGTCGCCGACACCGCCAACCATTCGATCGCCGAGTTCGCCTCCGACGCCGAGACGCTCGTGCGCCGCTTCGGCAGCGGCGAGCGCGGCGCGGCCGACGGCGCGTTCGACGTCGCCTCCTTCGCGGAGCCGTCCGGCCTGGCGCTGCTGCCCGGGGAGGTGGCCGAGCAGGTCGGCTACCACCTCGTCGTCGCCGACACCGCCAACCACCGCCTGCGCGGCGTCGACCTGCGCACCGGCGGCGTCATCACGGTGGCGGGCACCGGCGCGCAGTGGCGGGACGGCTCGGACTCCGGCCGCGCGCTGGACGTGGACCTGACCAGCCCGTGGGATGTGCGCTGGTGGGACGCCGCGGGCGGCGTCGTGGTGGCCATGGCGGGCAACCACACGCTGGGGCTGTTCGATCCGGCCGCGGGCACCGTGAGCCGCTTCGCGGGCACCACGGTCGAGGGCCTGCGCGACGGCAAGGCCGCCGAGGCGTTCCTCGCCCAGACCTCCGGCCTCGCCGTGGGCAGGGACCGGCTGTGGTTCGTCGACGCCGAGACCTCCGCGCTGCGCTGGATCGAGCCGTCGGGTGACGACTTCACGGTCTACACGGCCGTCGGCACCGATCTGTTCTCGTTCGGCCACCGCGACGGCAAGGCCGCGCAGGCACTGCTGCAGCACCCGCTCGGTCTCGCCGTGCTCGGCGACGGCTCGGTGGCGATCGCCGACACCTACAACGGCGCGATCCGCCGCTACGACCCCGCTTCCGGCGAGGTCAGCACGCTGGCGAGCGGCCTGGCCGAGCCGGCCGGGCTGGTCGTCACCGACGCCGGGGTGCTCGTGGTCGAGACCGCGGCGCACCGGCTGCGGCCGCTCGACGCCTCGGCGGCGGGCCAGGTGGACGGCGAGGCGCTCGCCGTGCGCAGGCCCCCGACGGTTCTCGCGCCCGGTGCGCTGGACTTCTCCGTGGTGTTCGTGCCACCGCCCGGCGAACGGCTCGACGACCGCTTCGGCCCGTCCACGCGGCTGGAGGTGAGCGCTTCGCCTCCGGGCCTGCTCGCCGAGGGCGAGGGCAGCGGCACCGAGCTGACCCGCACCATCAAGCTCGCGGAGGGCTTCGGTGAGGGCGTGCTGCAGGTCGTCGCTCAGGCGGCCAGCTGCGACAGCGACGCGGAGCACCCGGCGTGCCGCGTCACCCGGCAGGACTGGGGCGTCCCGATCCGCATCGATCCGGACGGAGAGCGCAGCCTGCGCCTGGTGATGGCCGGAAACCCGGCCACCTGACGGACGTAGCATTAGCTCCGTGTCAGACAGCAGGAACCCCGTCGCGCCGGATGCCAAGCTCGAGATTCAGATGTTGCACGATCGGGTGCTCGTCCGGGTCCCGGTGGACGAGGGCGAGCGCCGCAGCAGCAGCGGCATCGTGATTCCGGCAACGGCTCAGGTCGCTCGCCGTCTCTCCTGGGGAAACGTGCTCGGCGTGGGGAACAATGTACGGAATGTGAAGGTCGGCGACCGGGTGCTGTTCAACCAGGAGGACCAGCTGGAGGTGGAGATCCAGGGTGACGCGTACCTGGTGATGCGGGAGCGCGACATCCACGCCATGGCCAGCGAGCGGGCGGAGCACGGTACAGGCTTGTACTTGTAGGCGTACGTCGGTGGAGGGGGTCGAGTGCGGGAGGAACACTTCTGGCCTGACTGGGACACCGATCCCATGCCCAAGGCGGCACCCCAGGCCTTCTCTGCGTACCCCCAGGTGGGCAACGACGACGAGCTCATCGAGGAGCTCCTCCAGCCCGACGAGCCGCGCAGGCCGCCGCCACCCACCACCGGCAAGCGGGTCCGGCGCGGCCTCGGCAGGGCCTTCATGCTGGTCGGGGGCGCCGCCGTGGTGTTCGTGCTGCTGTACGCGGCGGACCTCTTCCTCAGCGCGGGCGACGTGCCTCGCGGGGTCACCGTCAGCGGCGTGGACGTCGGCGGGCTGACGCCGTCCGCCGCGGAGGACACGCTCCGGCGGGAGCTCGAACCACGCCTCACCGAGCCGCTGACGGTGCGGGCCGGCGACGTGGAGACCACGCTGGAGCCGGAGAGCGCCGGGCTCAGCCTGGACTGGCGGGCGACCGTCGACCGGGCGGGCAGCCAGCCGCTGAACCCCTTCACGCGCATCGCGTCGTTCTTCACCTCTCGCGAGGTCGGCGTGGTCAGCAAGGCCGACGACCAGACGCTACGGGAGGCGCTGCACGCACTCGCCGACAAGCGGATCGACTATCCGGTGGTGGAGGGCGACATCGGCTTCCACCGCGTCGGCGGCGACGACGAGGGCGGGGTCCGCCCGTTCGTCGTCCGGCCGCAGGCGGGCCAGCGGCTCGCGGACGTCGACGGCGCCATGGCGATCGTGAAGAAGGGCTGGCTCAACGATCGCGTCGTTGAGCTGCCGGTTGCGGTCACGTCTCCGCGGGCGACGATGGCCGGCGTGCAGGCCGCGCTGGAGCGGACGCGCCCGCTGGTATCCGGCCCGGTGACGCTGCGCGGCGAGGGCAGGACGGCCGTGCTCACACCGAGGAACGTCAGCGCGGCCCTGCGCTTCACCCCCGCCGAGGGCGGTGGGCTGAGCATGACCCTCGACCGCGCGCCGCTGCAGGAGGTGGTGCGGCCCCAGCTCGCCGGCACCGAGAGGGAGGCACGGGACGCCGAGCTGCGCTTCGTGGGCACCTCGCCGGAGATCGAGCCGTCCGAACAGGGCACGCGGATCAACTGGGAGCGCACCTTCGCGCCGTTCCTCGACGTCGCGGGCAAGCGCGAGGGACGGGACCTGCCCGTGGTCTACGACGTGCGCGAACCGGAGGTGACCACCGAGGCGGTGCGGGGGCTCGGCGTCAAGGAGGTCATCGGCGAGTTCAGCACCAGCGGCGTCTCCGGGCCCGCCGCGCGCAACGTCGCGGCGATGGTCGAGGCCGTGCACGGGACACTCGTGCGCCCGGGCGAGACGTTCAGCCTCAACGCGCACACGGGCGCCCTCACGGCGTCGAAGGGCTATGTGCTCGCGCCCGCGAACGAGGACGGCACGGGCGCCGACGTGCTCGGCGGCGGTGTCTCCCAGTTCACGAGCACGCTCTACAACGCCGTCTACCTCGCGGGCCTCGCCGACGCCGGGCACACCGCGCACGAGCACTTCGACGACCGCTACCCGCTCGCGCGCGACGCGATCACCCTGCGCTCGGACGGCTCCCGGGTCGACTTCGCGTTCACCAACAACCTGCGCAAGGCCGTGGGCATCACCGCGACCGCGGGCGGATCGGGCGTCACCGTGAAGATCTGGGGCACCCGGCAGTACCGCGTCGAGAGCTCCACCGCTGATCGGACCGACTTCGAGCGGCCCGAGGTGCTGCGCGAGCGGCGAGAGGGCTGCGTGCCCTCGGACGGCGAGTTCGGCTTCACGGTGTCGGACACGCGGGTGCGCTACGACGTCGCGACCAACCGGGAGGCCGGCCGCGAGACAACGGAGGTCCGTTACGCCCCGAGGCCGGTGGTGATCTGCCTGCCACCGCCCGACCGGGACCGCCGCTAGCGGAGCACCACGCAGTCGTTCGCCTCCAGCTCCGGCAGCCAGCCGGGTTCCCGCAGGTCCCGGTTCCAGCGCAGGTCGAGTTTGGCGAGCTTGGGCAGGCCGAGCAGCGATTCGGGCAGCTCGCGCAGCCCGTTGTCGCGCAGGTCGAGCGTTCGTAGGTCGGTGAGCTTGCCGATGGTGTCGGGCAGCCTGCTGATGCGGTTGCCGCGCAGGTGCAGCTCCCGCAGAGCGGTGAGCTCGCCGATCGACTCCGGCAGCGCGGCGAGCCGGTTGTGGTAGAGGCGCAGCTCCCGCAGCGCGGTCAGGCCGCTGACGGCCTCGGGCAGCTCGGTGAGCGCGTTGTCTGTGGCGCCGAGGTAGCGAAGCCTGTGGAGCTTGAACAGGGACTCCGGAAGCGAGACCAGCCGGTTGTCGCTGAGGTACAGGTACTCGGTGAGGTTCGGCAGCTCGCCGATCTCGTCGGGCAACGACGTGATGGCGTTGTGGCCGATGTCGAGTGTGTGTACCCGCGACAACCGGCTGATCCGTGGGGACAGGTCGGTCAGATCGTTGTCAGCGAGGATCAGCACGCGCAGCTCGCGGAGGTCCCACAGCCAGTCCGGAACCGTCGTGAGGCGGTTGCGGTAGACGTTCAGCTCCCTGAGCCCGGTGAGTTCCCTGACCGAGTCGGGAAGCCGGCTGAGTCCCTTGCCCGCGAGGTCCAGCGCGTGCGTCTCCACGATGGACCACTCTAGCTAGGTACGCAGGCGTTTCCTGTTCTTGCCGTACAGGCCGGCAACCAGCGAGACGCCGATCGCGGCGATGCCGAGCTGGGTGATGAACTCAAGCCAGTCCCATCCATCGGTGTCGGCGTAGCCGATCCCGCGCGCGATCGCGGTACCGAGGAACGCCGCGGCGATGCCGACGAGGATCGTCAGCCAGATGGGGATGCCCTGCTTACCGGGAGCGATCAGCCGGCCCAGCACGCCGAGTAGCAGGCCGACCAGTATCGCGGAGATGATTCCCGAGACAGCCATGGTCTCCACTCCTGTTCCGTGTCAACGAATGACCACACAGGAGTACCCAACTGATCCCCTGGTAACCGCCCGTAAACGCACCCAAGGCCACCTTTGGTGCGTTGAACGCACCAAAGGTGGCCTTGGGGAGCGTTGCCGTCAGAACGCGGCTTCGGGGACGTCCATCAGGTCGTTGTCGGCGGCCTCGACCACCGCGCGGCGAGCGGTCAGCTCCGGCAGCACGCTCTTGGCGAAGAACGACGCCACCGCCACCTTGCCCTGGTAGAACGCGGTGTCCTTGGCCGACGCACCGCCGTCGAGCTTGGCCAGCGCGATCTCGGCCTGCTTGAGCAGCTGCCAGCCGACGAGCAGATCACCGGCCGAGAGCAGCAGCCGCACGGTGTGCTGGCCCACCTTGTAGGTGTTGCGGACGTCCTCCTGCGAGGCCGTCAGGTAGCCGATCATCGAGCCCAGCATGCCCTGCACGTCGTCCAGCGCCTGCTTGAGCAGCGCGCGCTCGTTCTTGAGCCTGCCGTTGCCCGCTTCCGACTCGATGAACTTCGTGATCTCCCCCGCGATGTAGGTGAGGGCTTTGCCCTTGTCGCGGACGATCTTGCGGAA
Organism: Prauserella endophytica; assembly: GCF_005146945.1. GTDB lineage: Bacteria > Actinomycetota > Actinomycetes > Mycobacteriales > Pseudonocardiaceae > Prauserella_A > Prauserella_A endophytica. The sequence continues at coordinate 193,613 of NZ_SWMS01000001.1, read as the reverse complement.
GAAGAAGTCCATCGACTGGATGGCCGTGGTGCCTTCGTACAGCGAGTCGATCTTCGCGTCGCGGATGTACTGCTCGATCGGGTAGTCCTGCAGGAAGCCGGAGCCACCGAGCGTCTGGAGCGACTGCACGAGCTGCTCGGTCGCCCGCTCGGAGCCGACGCCCTTGACGATCGGCAGCAGCAGGTCGTTGACGCGCTCGGCCAGGTTCAGCGACTCCTCATCGCCCTCGCCGGTCCAGATCTGGTCCTGGAACGACGCGGTGTAGAGGTACACCGCCCGCAGGCCCTCGGCGTAGGCCTTCTGCAGCATGAGCGACCGGCGCACGTCGGGGTGGTGCGTGATGGTGACGCGCGGAGCGGTCTTGTCGAGCATCTGCGTCAGGTCGGCGCCCTGCACGCGCTCCTTGGCGTACTCGAGCGCGTTGAGGTAGCCGGTGGACAGCGTCGCGATGGCCTTGGTGCCCACCATCATGCGGGCGTACTCGATGACCTGGAACATCTGCGCGATGCCGTCGTGCACCTCGCCGAGCAGCCAGCCCTTGGCGGGCGTGCCGTGCTGGCCGAAGGTCAGCTCGCAGGTCGTGGAGACCTTGAGGCCCATCTTGTGCTCGACGTTCGTCACGAAGGCGCCGTTGCGCTCACCCAGCTCGCCGGTCTCGGAGTCGAAGTGGAACTTCGGCACGAGGAACAGCGAGAGGCCCTTGGTGCCCGGCTTGGTCTCGATGCCGGGGCCCTCGGGGCGGGCGAGCACCAGGTGCATGATGTTCTCGGTCATGTCCTGGTCGGCGGAGGTGATGAAGCGCTTGACGCCCTCGAGGTGCCAGGAGCCGTCCTCCTGCTTAACGGCCTTGGTGCGGCCCGCGCCGACGTCGGAGCCCGCGTCGGGCTCGGTCAGCACCATCGTGGCGCCCCACGCGCGCTCGATCATGATGCGCGCCCAGCGCTTCTGCTCCTCGGTGCCGTTCTTGTCGACGATCATGGCGAAGTTCGGGCCGGCCATGTACATGAACAGCGCCGGGTTGGCGCCGAGGATCAGCTCGGAAGCCGCCCACTGCACCGTCGGGGGCAGGCCGAAGCCGCCGAGGTCGTTGGTGAGGCCGATGCGCCACCACTCGCCGTCCCACAGCGCCTGGTAGCTCTTCTTGAAGGACTCCGGCAGGGTCGCGGAGAAGGTCTTGGGGTCGTAGACCGGCGGGTTGCGGTCGGCGTCGGCGAAGGACTCGGCGAGCGGTCCGACGGCGAGGTTGTTCAGCTCGGACAGCACGCCGCGGGCGGTCTCCTCGTCGGACTCCGCCAGCACGCCCTTACCGAGGCGTTCCTGTACGCCGAGCACCTCGAAGAGGTTGAACTCCAGGTCTCGGACGTTGCTCTTGTAGTGGCCCATGTCGTCGCTCCGTACGGGTCGTTCGGGTTTCCGGCTGGGCACTCCTCGATCGGACATCACTGCCCTACTCGCCGGTAACATCAAGAATATTACCTGCAAGTAACCCTCGGCAAGGCAGCTCGCCCATTTGTGACGAAGAGATCGCCTAGTGCCTTCCGGCGGGGGGCACTAGGTAGGCCCGTTCTGGACGGGTGGCGAGAGGACCTCGCGGGACGCGCCGAGTGAGTCGTCGGCCTTGGCGATCAGGATTCCGCTGCGAAAAGCCGTGGTCACGGCATGGGTGCGGTCCTTGGCCGACAGCTTCCGCAGGATGCTCTTGACGTGAGTGCGCACGGTCTCCACCGACAGGAACAGGACCTTCGCGATGGCGGAGTTCTCCAGCCCTTCCGCCACGAGCTGCAGCACCTGGTACTCCCGGCGCGACAGCGGCATCTGCGGCCGGTGCGCCGCACTCATGGCCTGCCCGTTCGTGGTCGGCGGCTGCCGCTTGGGCCGCGCGGTCAGCGCCGCCAGTGACGGGTCGATGTAGCGGCGGTCGACGTGCGCCCTGCGGATCGCCTCGGCCAGCCGCCTCGGCTCGGCCGATCGCAGCAGCACCCCGTGCGCCCCGGCCGAGACCGCTGTGGAGAGGAACTGGGCCGTCCGCTGCGCCTCGCGCACCAGCACGACGATGACCAGCGTCGGGTCGCCGTCGCTCAGTAGCCGGATCAGGTGGCAGTGCGGGTCGAACCCCGAGTCGACGATCACGATGTTGGGGCGGAGCTGCTCGCACAGCTGCAACGAGGCGTGGTGGTTGGTGGCGTAGCCGACCCAGCGCAGACCCGGTGTGCGACTGATCAGCGCGTTGAGCCCCTCGCGGAAGATCGGCACCGGATCCAGTGCCGCGACGGTCAGCGCGCGGGTCCCCGCCGCGCCGAGCGCCGGGCCTGGCCTGCCCCTGTCCATGCTGTGCGTCATTCGTACTCCGTCTCCAACGCGCCCCGCTTCTGGAACGCGCTCGCTTGCCGTGAACACGGCCCCCCTTGAGGTCGCCCCGTGTCCTCCGGTGCTGGGACGCGTTGATAACAACCTCGTGACGCTTTGGACGACCATTCAATTAATCCATGACGGAGTTTCCCCCAGTCGGGGGGCTCTCACTTGGCTGAGCTGCGCCTATGTGCCGCCTGGTGCACGCGACCCTGGGTCACCGCGCGGCGGCGCGCAGTCGCGCGAACTCCTCGGCGAGCTTGGCGGGCGTCCAGTGCGCGTTGAGCCCGCTCGGGTTGGGCAGTAGCCACACCGGCACGCCGCTGACCTGCTCTTCCTGTGGGCCGACCACGGCCTTGGGCCTGCCGAACGCGGCCCGGTACGCGGTGATTCCGACGACCGCGAGCCAGCCGGGGCGGTAGCGGGCTACCTTCCTGGTGAGATCTATGCCACCCGCGCGCAGTTCCTCAGCGGTGAGCTCGTCGGCCCGCGCCGTGGTTCGCGCTACGAGGTTGGTGATGCCGAGGCGAAATCCGAGCAGCTCGGCCTGCTCGCTCGGCGCGAGCAGGCGGGGCGTGAAGCCGCTGCGATGCAGGGCGGGCCAGAAGCGGTTGCCCGGCCTGGCGAAGTGGTAGCCGGTCGCCCCCGAGTACAGGCCCGGGTTGATCCCGCAGAACAGCACACGCAGACCCGGCGCGATGACATCGTCGATGGTGCGGCCATGCGCCGCGGCGAGCTGCTCCCTCGTCGGCCGTTGCGGCATGAAAAGGAGTGTGACCGCTTGGGCGCTGTGGTACTCAGTCGCCATGCCTGCGCGGGTGCTCGCCATCGCTGTTGACTGTGCCGACGCGGAGCGCCTCGCCGCCTTCTGGCGCGAGGCGCTCGCCTATCCGGAGCCGCGCCGCTGGCGCGACGCCGACGGTGTGGAGTACGTGGAGCTCGACGGCGACCCGCCGTTGGTCTTCCAGCCGGTGCCCGAGGAAAAAGCGGGCAAGAACCGGCTGCACCTCGATCTGGCGCCCGCGGAGGGCGATCAGTACGTCGAGGTCGAGCGGCTCATCCGGCTCGGAGCCGCCGTGCTGGCCGACGAGGAACGCCATCCGTGGGTGGTGCTCGCCGACCCCGAGGGCAACGAGTTCTGCGTCCTGCCGCGCCGCTGACCAGCGAGGGTGGCGCGAACCACACTTGATTGCGTACTCTGTGTGATCCGCCGCACACGACGCATCAAGGGGGATGGCGTGCAACTGGCATGGGTCATCGGCCTCGCGGTGCTGTTCCTCACGGCCGCCGCCTTCACTGTCGCGCTCGAAGACCGCCGGGCCGCGCGACGGCACGCGCAGCGTAGGCAGGCGAGGTTGGCTCGGCTCGGTGAGGTCGACCCGCTCGCACCGGCACGGTTGCAGGCTCGGCTGGGGCAGCGCCCGCAGAGCTGACGGCGCGCGACGGCCCGCGCAGCGCTACGAACAGCGCGGCGGCGATCCAGCCGAGCAGCGCGCCGGCCGTGTTGCTCATGAGGTCGTCGACGTCGAAGATCCGGTAGACCTGCGGCGCGGTACCGAAGTTGGCCGTCACCTGCGTGAACTCGATCAGCAGCGAGGCGCCGAAACCGAGCAGCACCGTGCGGGCGGCGCCCTGGCGCCACAGCATCCTGGCGAAGATCCCGAGCGGCACGAACAGCAGCACGTTCATCGCCAGCTGCTGGAAGGTCTGCGTGAACAGGGCGGCCGAGGCGGGCTCGTGGTGTTTCGCCAGCTCCGTGCCGATGTCGGTGACCCATTGGAAGGGCACGAGCTGCACCGTCTGCGCGAGCGGCGGGGTGCCGGGGCCGGGCAGCGGGAGCAGCACCACCGCGACGGCGAGGCACGCGTAGAGCGTCACCCCCGCCGTCACGGCGATGCGCTTGGGCAACACGCGGCCGAAGCGCGCGTACTGCGTCAGCACCTGTGGAACGAGCAGAGTGCCCCACACCACGAGAAAGCCGAGCAGCCCGTATCCGAGTGCCGTTTGCTGTGCCCAAGTCATGATCTCAAGCTATGGCTCGCTGACCTGCGTTGACCTCGGTCGAAGGGCCGCTGATCTACTGCCGCGTCGGCCATTCGGCCGATGGCCGTCCGGCCGGATGGCGAGTTCCCATTTCACCAAGACCCGGTGAGGGAACCGGCGGAGAATCGGCGCATGCCGACGTGGGAAGACGTGGTCGCCATCGCCATGAAACTGCCGGAAGTCGAGGAGTCGACGTGGTACCGCACGCCCTCGCTGAAGGTCGCGGGCAAGGGTTTCGCCCGCCTTCGCGCCGAGGCGGAGGGCGGATTGGTGCTGATGTGCGGGCTCGACGAGAAGGCCGCCCTGCTGGAGTCCGGCGACCCGGCGTTCTACACGACCCCGCACTACGACGGGTACGGGGCGATCCTGGTGAACCTCGAGCTCGTCGACGCCGGTCAGCTGACCGAGCTGATCGAGGAGTCCTGGCGGCTCAAAGCCCCGGCCCGGTTGCGGAAGGCCCTGGACGGCGGCTGAGTTCGGCGTTGCGGGCGAACCAGCCGATCCAAGCGCGTTGCCATGGCGCCTCTACGGCCCAGCGGTGGTAGTGCTTGCGCGTCCACATGAACGCCTCGCGCGGGGTCAGCCCGCCGAGGGTCGCCATGCAGGCGATGGCGGTGCCGGTGCGGCCGATGCCGCCGTGGCAGGCGACCTCTACGGCGGCGCCCGCCTTGGCGCGCTCGTGCAGGGAGACGATGCTCGCGGCCGCAGCGCGCCAGTCCGAGGGCAACCACCCGTCCACCCACTGCACCCACTCGTGTTCCCAGGGCAGCGAGGCGCCGTGGCGGCGGCGCAGGATATGGGCGCCGAGGTAGAGGCCGAACTCGGGCGGCGGGCCGCCGGGCCAGGCCTTGCCGAGGCCTCGCCCGCGGACCCAGACGCCGTCCGGCAGCCGGGTCGCGCCGATCAGTGCCGCGCTCGCCATGTCCCGATTATGAGAAATGCCGGAAGACGCAGGCAACGATGCGCGGCCCGAATTCGGTTGCGGCCGCCGATAGCGTTCCAACCGTGACAGCTGCCGTCCGACTCATCCGTAGTGCCCGGTTGTCGTCCGTCGCCGAGTACGCCTACGCCTCCGCGGTGTCCCTCAAGGCCGATCGCCTGATCTTCGCCGCGGGCGCGTGCCCGCTTGACGCCGAGGGCAACACCGTCGCACCCGGTGACTTCGCCGGTCAGGCCCGCCAGGTGATGGACAACCTCGAGATCGCGCTCGCGGAGGCCGGCGCGAAGCTCGGCGACGTCGTCAAGACCACCGTGTACGTGGCTTCGGCGCGCCAGCCCGACCTGGTCGCGGCGTGGGAGGTGGTGCGTGACCGTTTCGGCGAGCACGACGCGCCGAGCACTCTGCTGGGCGTCGCGGCGCTGGGCTACGACGACCAGCTGGTCGAGGTGGAGGCCGTAGCGGCGGTTTAGGCCGCGGTGGCCGTGGATGGCAAGTTGGACCTGCCGTCGGCAGCGGTCGAGTGCGTCGCCGGCCAGGCGGACGACGTGGAAGGGGTCCATGACCGCGACTGCGTCGGGGAGCTGCTCGGTGGTGGCGGTCCTGAAGCCGGTGAAGCCGTCCATCGCGACGACTTCGACCGTGTCGCGCCACGCGGTGGGACGTTCGGCGAGCCAGGTCTTGAAGGCGTGCTTGGAGCGGCCTTCGACCATGTGGAGCAGCCGGGCGGGGCCGGAGCCGTTGCGGATGCCGGTCAGGTCGATGATCACGGTGACGTACTTGTCGCCTCGGCCGCCAAGGCCGTGTCCTGCCGCAACACATGCCCACAGCCGGTGCACCGGTAGCGGCGCACGAGCACCACCAACATCGTCGGACGCCAGCCCAGCGGCTCGTGTGCCAACCGGCGGGTCACGGTGTCGCGTGGGCTTCCCTCGCAGCCGCAGCGTCGGAACCACTGATCGGGCTCGACGACCCCGCACGTGAGGACGGCTCGGTCGGGTTCGAGGCGTGCAAAAGTAGCGCCAGGCAAGTCGAGGTCTTCTGGATGGGCAGTTCGAGATCCTCGGGAAATCTGGACTTCTACTCTGGACTGAGGTGATCCCCACCGGCTGTGGCGATCACGAGGTCTTCTCCTCCGACCGGGCTGAGGCCATCGCGGCGGTGGGCGAAGTAGCGCTCGTGCAGCGCGGTCGAGGTCACGACTTCGACCTCGGCGAACCCCGCCTGGCGGGCAAGACCGGCGGCCTGGTCAGGTGTCAACAGGCTCAGCCAGGGATGCCCGGAGGCGGCGGCGCCCTTCGCGGCGCCTTCGAGGATGGGGCGGACCTCGGGCGGTGCCATCTCGATCGGTCGTGAGTAGCTGAACACCATGATCGAACCCGCTGCCAGCGAAGCAGGCTGGCGTAGCGTCGTCGAGATCGCCTCCGGTGTGAGGTACATGGTCACACCGAGCATCGAGACAACCGTTGGCACTGCGGGATCCAGTCCGGCCTCGACCGCTTTGTCGAGCCACGATTCACCGGCTTCAAAATCGACAGGCACCAGGTGCAGCCGCGTCGAGTCGAAAAGCCCGAGCTGCACGAGCCGCGCCCTCTTCCATGCCTGGGTCGCGGCCGCGTCGATCTCGAAGACACGCACAGGGCCCTTGTGTCGCTGAGCGAAGGTGTCGAGGCCGGCGCCAAGGATGACGTACTGGCCCGCACCAGAGGCGATCACCGTGTCCTCGACGGCCCTGGCTCGGGCGACGATCGAAGCGCGGTTGGCGCGCGTCCGTGCAGGGTCCATGTCTGGACGTGCCCGCCACGTTTCATCCACCCCCGCGATCTCGACCCCGATCGCGTCGTCGAGAACGTGCGGTGGATCGTCCACCAGCGTGTGCAGCCCTCGCCACAGCGCCGTACGCACTGCGGTGGAGTCGGGTTCCTCGGACACGCCCTCAGGCCTGTTCCGATGTGTGGCCGCTTAGCGGCGCCTGGAGGCCCCACACGCGCCCGTCGGGATCGCGCAGGGTGGTCATCATGGTTCCGAAGTGCGTCGGCTCGAACGGGCCTTCGAGGCCAAGGTCCTTCAGTTGCTGCTCGGCTGCTTCGGCGTCGGCGATCCTCAGCACTAGTTGCATGCCCGGAGTGCGGTCCTCGGGAATCTCGGCGATGAACACCGGCGGCCCGACCTTGCTGCGCAGTTGGCCGGACTGATGATCGGTCTCGAACTCGATCTCGTACCCCAATGCCTGGAAGAACCGGGCCGCCTTGCCCCAGTTGTGCGTCTCCAGGAACAGAGCCTCAATGCCCTCGCTCACCATGTCAGTTCTTCATCCTCTCGCTGGATCCGGGTTGTGAGCCGTCTGCTTGGTCCAGATAGGTCGCCAGTGCCTCAGTCACGATCGAGCTCAGCGATCGCTCCGATTCGACTGCGTGGTGCTTGACGCGCTTGATCAGCTCCACCGGCAGGTACACGTTGAACTGCTTGACCTCATCGGTGCTCACGTCGCGATGCTAGCATGCTAGGAACCTAGGTTAGGAGAGACGGCCGGCGCCGATCCGCGAGCGGAGCGATCGCGTTGCCGCTTCCAGAAGCACTGGCGATCCGGGCCGATTCATCCGAGTTGTTCGCCTGGAAGGAGTCGCCGCAGTTCTAAGCAATCGAAAGCAGCCGGCGGACCAGCGCTACACCCTGAACTGTGATGAGCCCGAAAACCGGCCAGGACATGATCTCAACCTGCTTGGAGGTACACCGATGTCCGAAGAACTCGACGACGAGAAGCTGTCCGGCATGCTCGTGCGCGGGCTCAGCCCGACCACGGTCACCCTCGCCGACTACGACCCCGCCTGGCCTGCCCACTACGAGGCCCGCGCCGCGGAACTGCGCAGGATCCTCGGCGACCGGGCGAGGCTCATCGAGCACATCGGCTCGACGTCCGTGCCAGGGCTTGCGGCGAAACCGATCATCGACATCGTGGTGGGCATCGCCGATCCCGACGACGAACCGGCCTACCTGCCTGCTCTCGAAGCGGCGGGCTACGACCTGCGGGTGCGGGAACCAGGCCACCGCTGCTTCCGCGCGGGCGAGCCCGACGAGCCCGTGAACCTTCACTGCTACCCGCCCGACCACGTCGAGGTGCACCGGTACCTGGCCTTCCGTGACCGGCTCCGCGCCGACGCGGGTGACCGCGAACTGTACGAGGCCACCAAGCGCGAGCTGGCCCAGCGCGAATGGCGGGACATCAACTACTACGCCGAGGCCAAACGCCCGGTGATCTTCGAGATCCTCGCCAGGGCGGGCTGGCGGGAGCCGTAGCGTCACAGCTCGACGATCTCGTCCCAGAGTCCGGGAAATCCTTGGCGCTCCATGTAGGTGCCGAAATCGACGAAACGACGGACATCGAGGTCAGCGTCGGGCGGCCACACGGCGTCGCACTCGTCGCAGATGCGGATCAGTTCCTGCGTTCGAACGATCTTGGCCGTAAGGACAACGCCCTGACCGTGGCATCTGGGGCACGGGACCGCGTCACTCATGTTCGACATCTCCGGTTGGGCTGGGTGGAGCCGTAGCTACTCGGTGACGGTGAACGGCAAGGCGGGTGTGAGCAGGCTGCGGCCGTCGTCCAGCGCGACGACGGTGCGCAGGGCCCACTCGCCCGGCGGGATGGCGTAGCCGAGCGCCCGGTCTAAGCTCGCCGTGCCGACGAGCAGCGGGATCACCCGCGTTGCCCCACTGGGGACCTTGAAGCGGACGTACGGTCCACGGTGCGCACCGGCAAACCCGCCGACCACGTGATGGGTTGCGGGATCAACGACCACCGCCGTCAGGTGCCTGCCCGTTCGGACCGTCACACTCTGGTCGGTGTGGTTGGTGAGGCGCAGCCCGTGCCTGCCCGTGTGGCCGGACCTGATGGACAGCGGTCCGTTCAGCTCAACGGTCAGTTCGGCAGAATCCCCGAGCGGCGCATCGGGCACCGGCACCGGAACCCGGGCGCCGCGCGGTGGGAAGGACAGCGCACCAACGGTCAGTTCGACGTCGTCGCCGAACCGGGCATGCAGCTCCTCGGCCACGCTCAACGCCCAAGGCGCGAGCTGAACGCCGAACGGCGGCAGCCGGTGGTCGTCAACGCGGGTATCGGGAAACCTGGTCAGCGGGCAGGGCTTCTCGTCGAGCAACCGGTTCAGCTCGACCTCGAGCGAGTCCCAGACAGGGTGCACGTTCAGCGGGTCTCCATTCGGCCGGCCGCATGTCATGATCGCGGCGATGAGTGAACTGGAACGAGATCCCCGTCCGCTGGAGGGCCGGGTCGCGGTGGTGACCGGGGTGAGCAGGCGCGGTGGCATCGGGTACGCGATCGCCCGCCGCCTGGCAGTTTACGGCGCGAGCGTGTTCCTGCAGCACTTTCAGCCGCACGATCGCGAGCAGGACTGGGGCGCCGACGATCTCGACGCGGTGCTGGACGGCGTGCGCTCGTGCCTCACCGGCAGTGCCGCGAAGGTCGCGCACGGGCACGCCGATCTCGCCGAACCCGAGTCACCGCAACGGATCGTGGACGCGGCCGTCGCCGAGTTCGGGCACGTGGACATCCTGGTGTGCAATCACGCGCTGACCGGTGCCGACGGGCCGCTCGGCGAACTGTCCGCCGTCGAGCTCGACCGGCACTGGGCCGTCGACGCCCGGTCCTGCATCCTGCTCGCGCAGGCCTTCGCCAACCAGCACGACGGTCGCGAAGGCGGCGCTGCGATCTTCCTGACCTCGGGGCAGAGCCTCGGCCCGTTGCCGGGCGAGGTCGCGTACGGGGCCGCGAAGGCCGCGCTCGAAGGCATCACGGTCACGCTCGCCGATCAGTTGGCGGATCAGGGAATCCGGCTCAACACGGTCAACCCCGGCCCGGTCGACACGGGTTACCTGACCGAGGACATGTGGCGCATGGTGGCCCCGATGTTCCCGTTCGGCCGTTACGGCGAGCCGGACGACCCGGCGCGGCTGATCAGCTGGTTGGTGACCGACGAAGCCCGTTGGGTGACGGGTCAGGTCATCAACACCGAGGGCGGCTTCGGCCGCTGGCGCCCGAGGGGTTGAGCGGTGCCCCGGTTCGAGGATCCGGCTTCCTATGGCGAGGCGTGGGCGTCGGTGTACGACGATCGGTTCGGTGGTTCCGACGTGGCGCCCGCGGTCGAGCTGCTGGCGAGCCTCGCGCAGGACGGGCGGGCGTTGGAGCTGGGGATCGGCACCGGCCGGGTGGCGGTGCCACTCGCCGCGCGTGGCGTCGAGGTGGCCGGCGTCGATGCCTCCGAGGCGATGGTGGCGCGGATGCGCGACAAGCCGGGCGGCCAGGCCATCCACGTCACCGTCGGCGACATGGCCGATGTGCCCGTGGAGGGGTCGTTCCGGCTGGTCTACGTGGTGGCCAACAGCTTCTTCGCCTTGCTCACGCAGGCCAGGCAGGTCGATTGCTTCCGCGCTGTGGCCCGGGTGCTGCAGCCCGGCGGCTCGTTCGTGCTGGAGTGCTTCGTCCCAGACCCTGGACGGTTCGATCGCCACGTCCGGCCACTGGCGGTGACAGGGGAATCGGCGAGCTATGAGATCGCGCGGCACGACCCGGTGCACCAGCGCGTCGACTCGCAGCACGTGACCGTGACCGAACAGGGAAACCAGCTGCGCCCGGCGGCGCTGCGCTACGCGTGGCCTGCGGAACTCGACCTGATGGCGCAGCTGGCGGGCCTCCGGCTCGGGCACCGCCACGGAGACTGGGACCGCCGACCGTTCGACGCCACGAGCACGAAACACGTGTCGATTTATCGCGCCCGCTGACCGCAGTCGCCCCTTCGGTCGCTTTTCGTCAAGACCCGGGCACGTTGCGTCACGTCGTGTTAGCCCCCCGCCGAAGACCATGGGCATCAGGTTGCCTGGTCACAGGGTGTGTATCTCTGAACTGGGACACGACGAGGGGAGACGACGTGCCCGGCGACGACTCGACAGCACGGAATGTCCCGACTCCGCCGGTGATCGGTTTGGACGAGGGCGCTACGGAGACGGACCTGGTCTACCTCCCGTCCGAACGGGTGCGACAGGGGGATGCGGAAGCGACCGTCGAGCTCCGGCGCCTCGAGGACGGGCGGCTGGTCGTTCTCGCGTACACGTCAGTGGAAGCGCTCGTCGAAGGATGCGGCGAGCGGCAGCCGTGGCTCTCGGTGCGCAGCGAATACCTGGAACAGATCGTCAGTGGCAGCGGGGCGACCGAAGTGCTGTGGAACGCGGTGCTGCCCGACGAACAACGGCAGGAGGCGCCCGTTTCAGGGGGACAGTCGTGAACGGATACGCAGCCGACCCTGGAGGCCTGGACGGCATCGCCTCGAAGCTTCGCAACGGCGCCAACTCCTTGGAAGAAGGAGCGGCTTCGCCGCCGCCACCTCCCGACGCGGGTGAGATCAGCGGAGTTGTCAACGGGCTCGTGGGTGCCTTGTCGACCTCGCTCGCCGGTGTGGTCGAAGGATGCGGTGCCGCCGGTGATGCCGTCGACTCGGGCCGTGAGGCGTACGAAACGGCCGAGCAGGACAGCCGCGCCGATGTCGAGAAGGCCGGCGGACGCTGAGAAAGTCTCTGGGGGGACAGCGATGCCGAGCGATACCGAGATCAAGTCGAATGCGGCGAGCATCCGCACGGTGGCGCAGTGGTTGTCGACCCGAGCCGGTGAGGCGCACGGAACGGGTTCGCAGGTCTATGGAGCCCGTGGTGACTCGGAGTCGACATGGACTGGGCCTGCGTCGGACGGCTTCCGGTCGACGATGACTCGGTTCGGTCAGCAGATCGATGGACTGGTCGGTGACCTCAACGGCACCACTGCCGCGCTGAACTCGCACGCCGACGACGTCGACACGGCGAAGTCGCGGATGTCTCAGGCACTCGAGATCGCCCGCGCGGGCGGCCTGACCGTCAACGGCCACATCATTGAGGAGCCCGGGCCGGCACCGGCCGCTCCGGCTCCCCTGCCCACCGACAAGGAACCGACGCCACGTCAGCAGCAGATCCACGACCAGGCGACGCAAGCGCAGTCCGCTCATGCGCAGCAGGTCAAGGCGTACGTCGAAGCGGAACGCGTCGCGACCCCGGCGCGCCAGAGCTTCATCGATTCGCAGAACACCTTCGTCAAGTTCGCGAAGGGGTACGCGGAGAAGGCGCCGATCAACATCGCGGACATCTCGACCGGACTTGCGGGCGCGGTCGCGCAGCGCACGAGCAACTTCCGAGCCGCGGCGAGGGCCATGGACCCGGCGATCGAGCGGGCTGCGGCCTACGCCAAGAGCGGTCGGACGAATCCGTTCGCGCAGGTGCGCGCCGATGCCCTGGAGATCGAGCGGCGGCTCGCCAAGCAGGCGGAGCTGAACAAGGCGGTGGCGACGCGAACGGCCCGTATGGTCGACAGACTTCCCTCCAATGTCAAATCCATATTGACCACAAACCTTGACTTCAAACAGGCGCAGAAACCAATTGCGAATCATATTTTGCGTGGAGCGACAAAGGTAGGAAGTAAGCTTCCGATTGTGGGCGGCGTCATCACCGGTCTTGGGATCGGACTCGACATCGCAGGTGGCAAGGACGCGCCGACCGCGGTGTCTTCCGGTGTTGGTGGCTTCGTTGCTGGTTCGTTGGCTACCGCGGGGATCGCCGCCGCTGGAGGGCCAGTAGGCTGGGCCGTCGCAGGTGGCGCAGTGGTCTCGGCGGGAGTCGGCTTCGTTATTGAAGAGTGGGGTGACGATATCGCCGACATGGCAGGTGACGCGGTGGATTGGGCCGGAGATCGCCTCTCCGACGCAGGCAACATGATCGGCAAGGCGGGAAAGGCCGTCGGTGACTTCTTTGGCGACCTGTTCTAGGCGTTCGTATGGATATCTCTAGCCTTCCCCCGAAACCCGACCTTCTGACGGGTGAGCCGCGCCCGCCTCGTGCTCCATTGGATGCGGAAGGCGCCAAACCTGGTCGCCGCCAGGGAGCCGCAATCTCGAAGGTAATGCAGCCGCCGCCTGGCGAGGGTCGAATGCTCGAATGGTTCTACCCTGACCGCACGGGACGTTTGATGGCGGGTCTTACCTTGACCCTGATCGGCGTTGTCTTTTGTGTGATCAGGGAGGGTGGATTTGGCTGGGTTGGGTACTGGTGGATCTGGTTGATATTGCTACCGTGGCCATTCGTGTTCCTGCTGACCGGGCGAACTGGAAGAATGTCCGCCGGGGCCGATTGGCTCGGCATAGGCAAGGATATCTTCATCAAGACATATGAGTTGACCACGGTGAAAGTATTTGTTGACGGCGCCGCGCACGTCATCGACATGACCGATAAACAAGGCGGGTCCGTGCGCGTGAAGACCTTTGCTTTGCAGCAGAACCACGAGCTATGGGACCTGGTCTACAACGGGATCTTGCATTCGGTGCATGCGGGCGGGGCCGAGACCAACAAGCGTGCGAGGGAGTACCTGTTGCTTGACTTCCCGCCGCATCTGCGCGCTTGAGACCGTTCGTGGCGCGGCGAATGGCACGACACGCCAATTCGTCGGGGCACCGGCGTGATGGGTGTGGTGAGACTCCGCCGATTCTGCACGTGGCGGGCGAATGGCGCTGTTAAAGCCGATGCTCGCCCCGCTGTGCTGTCACGCCGGACGGATCGGCGAATCAGCACGTCCATGCTAGATCCGTGCAGTACGCTTGCCCGGATGGGGAATGCGCTCGCCGTCATTGCTGCGCTCACGTCGGTCAGCGGCGCCCTCGTCACGGTGGTGTTGGGTGCCCGGTTTGAGCGTCGCAGGCTGCTCGAACAGCGGCGGCAGGAACGCCGGGACCACACTGACCGGTACAGCGGGCCACTACTGGCCGCCGCCTCCTCCTTGGCGAGTCGGCTGCGCAATGTTATGGATCCTGAGCAGGTCAAAGAGTTCAGCTCCGAGGACGAACAACGTGGCCAGCGATATCTCGGCTACGCGATCAATGAGACGCTGTACCGCATCGGCAGGTATCTGTGCTGGGTGCACATCACATCGCGCCACGTCCGGGTGCTCGATATGGGTAACGAGGAACGGAACCGTCAGCTGGTGCGTCGGCTCGCCGCCGTGCAGCGCGCGATCTCCAGCAGGGACGGTGACCTCACGTTCATGTTGCTCGGGGGCGAGCAGTGGGCCCTGGGTGAGCTGATGGTCGATCCGGATCGTCCGGCCGATGATCCCGGCTGCATCAGCTACGTCAAATTTGTCGACCGGCTCGACGACCCCAAGTTTGCCCGCTGGTTTCAGTCCCTGAAGCAGGACATCGCGGCCTACATATCGGACCTCGAGCGGGCGCGGCCACGGCTGACTGCGATTACGGAAGCACTCGACGACCTCATACTCCTGCTTGATCCCCGCGGTATCTGGGTGCCGTTCGACGAGAGCATCGACGCCTGACGCCTTTCCGGTCGCGCGTGGGTTCCAGGGCTTCGCTGGTAGGTAGCGGCGGGCTTGCGCGCCGCCCCTTGACCCATGTCGCTGCTGTTCACCGGGCCCGGGACGGCACCGCGTTGCGTCGGCCCACTTCAACCAGCGGTCCAAGTGGACCAAGGTCGCAGTGGATATGGGCTTCGCCGGGCCACACTTCCATGCCCTCCGCACGCTGGGAACATCTGAGCGTCCAAGGCCGGGTCTTCGACCATGGACCTGATGCGCTGATGGGCAGAGACGACATGCGTGCGGCGTTGATCTATCAGCGAGTCACGAGCGATACCGACTAGCGGATCGCCGGCCGATTGTCAGGAGGCGTCCACTCGCAGAACGATGACGACCGGCCGATGGCGCCGCTGATGCGCCCGTGCCGGTTCGCTATGGCACGTTAATGGCACGCGAGCCGAGTTGATCGCGAAACGACGATGGCCCAGGTCCGAAGTAGACAACATCTGACCTAAGCCTTCGCTACGAGAGCGGATGACGGGAATCGAACCCGCGTTCGCAGCTTGGAACCAGCGTGATCATGCTGGAAAGTGGTCCTGACCTGCGGGCGAGTATGTGCGCGGGGCGCCGCTGTTGACCGTGGTTGACCGGCCTTAATGGCCCGCTAATGGCCCGCGTGCAGTCTAGGCTCACGTGCATGCTTCACATTCAGGATTACGAGAAGATCGCCGCACTACTGGCCGATGTGACCAAGGCAGATGTCTGGCAGATAGTTCACTCATATCGCGCCCACCGAAGACGAGCAGACGGCACCACCATCGAGATCACGATTGAGGTTCTCCGAGGTGAGCAGCGCGGCCTTGTTGTCGTCGCCCGGGACGAAAACGGCCGGTCGGCGACACCAGGCGAGCCAACCTGGGATCTACAGGCAGCGATCGCAGCCACCGATTGGTCCGCGCTCGGTGTCTGAGGCTGGGCCCGCCCGTTCCTCCCCGGCCCCTTCGCTCTGGCGGCCGGTTCAAGGGTGAGCGCAGCTCATCGCGTAGCGACGCCGTAGGCGCCCTTGATGCGGGCGGCTCGGCGTAAGACGATCACCGGGCGAGAAGGGGGCCTGCGAGATGACGCGCTGGTGCCAAGGGCCTCGCTGGTTGGTGGCGTGCGGCGGGTGCGCCGGCCGGAGCGTCAGCGGGAGGCCGCGCGGTTTCCGGCGGCGGCGCGCGAAGCGCGGATGGGTCACAACGACTTGCGGGCTGCGCTTATCTACCAGCGGGCCACGAGCGATGCCGACGAGCGGATCGCCGACCGGTTGTCGGAGCTGGTGGACAAGCACCGGCAGGGCACGGACGCGGCCAACTCACAGGACGATGACGACCCGGACGATGGGGCGGCTGGCGCGGTCGTGCCGGTTCGCTAATGGCCCAGTCGACGAGTTGATCTCCGAAAGCAAAACCCCCAGGTCCACATCAGACGGTGTGTGACCTGGGGGTTTCGACTTGGAGCGGATGACGGGAATCGAACCCGCGTTCTCAGCTTGGGAAGCTGATGTTCTACCATTGAACTACATCCGCAGAGCACCGAAAGCATACACGGTGCCGATCTCTCGCTCGCCACCGCCTTCCCCTTCTTGACTACTTCGGCGCAAAGTGACAACACTTGTTGTCTGAAGTCGGCGCGGGTAGGTGAGTGCGATGGCGGACGAGCGGTTGCCGGATCCGGAGTTGCTGCGGCAGGGGGGTTTCCGGCTCGCCACCAGGTTGTTCGCTCCGGGCGATCTGCGGGGCACCGAGCGGCAGGTGCGGCGGTTGCGCGAGCATGCACAGGCCGAGGATCCCCTCGCCGACGCCGTCGTCGCCATGATCGACGAGTTGCCCGCCGGTGAGGGGCGGCGACTGTTCGAGCGGGCGTTGCTGAACGGCATCGACAGCCTCGACGATCCGCCTCCGGCGTTGACCGACTTCTTCCGGGACGTCGAGGCCACGCCGTACTGGGCCGACCAGGAACGGATCGAACGGGGTGCTCGCGCCATCGCCCGCACCGGCATCCTCGGCCTCTTCCCGCTCGGCGACATGTCGCTCATGGGCGGGTACCTCGCGTCCAGAGCGACGAAGGCGCTGGTCGGCACCGGTGCCATCGAGCGAACGGCGAGCAGGCGCCTCGTCGAGACCGCCAACTGGTGGATCGACGTCACCACGCCCGGCGCGCTACGGCTCGGCGCACACGGCTACGCCTCCGCCCTGCGCGTCCGGCTCGTCCACGCCCACGTCCGCGCCGCCATGAACCGCCGGCCCGACTGGGACTACGCCGCCTGGGACCGGCCCGTCAACCAGGTACAGACCGTCGGCACGCTGTTGCTCTTCTCGCTCGTCTACGTGCTCGGCATGCAGTTGCTCGGCGTCCGCTACACCGACCGCGAGCGCGCCGACATCATCCACCTCTGGCGCTACGTCGGCTGGCTCATGGGCGTCGACGAGGAGATCCTGCCCGCCACCGAGGGGGACGCCTGGCGCCTGCTCTGGCTGCTCGCGACCACCGAGTTCATCCCCGACGACGACTCGAAGCGCCTCGCCGCCGCGCTGCTGGCCTCGCACGCCCAGGTCGGTGCCGGACGCGGGGCCGTCGGCAAGGTGCTCTCCCATGTCTCCGTTCGCGTCCATTCCTCGATCAGCCGACTCGTGCTCGGCAAGTCCAACGCCGACTTCCTCGGGCTGCCGAACGACCCCATCGCACAGGGCCTAGTGCTGGCGGCGGCCGCGACCAACTTCGCCGCGGAGACCGTTCGCCAGTGGGTGCCCGGCGCCACGGTGCTGCAGGAGCTGATCGGCGACGCAGGGAGGCGGCGGTACGCGGAGCGCCTCGGCAAGATCTTCCGCGTCGACACCACCTACGCGCGGCACATGCGCACCGAGAGCCAGCCCGCGGCCTGAGCCCGGATAGGGTGGGCGCGTGCTACTGAGTGATCGCGACCTCCGCAAAGAGCTCGACTCCGGGCGGCTCGGGGTGGAGCCCTTCACACCGAAGATGCTCCAGCCGTCGAGCATCGACGTGCGGCTCGATCGCTTCTTCCGCGTGTTCGACAACACGAAGTACACCCACATCGACCCGCAGCTGCAGCAGGACGAGCTGACCTCGCTGGTCGAGAAGGCCGGCGAGGACCCGTTCGTGCTGCACCCCGGCGAGTTCGTGCTCGGCTCCACGTTCGAGCTGTTCACCCTGCCGGACGACCTCGCGGGCAGGCTCGAGGGCAAGTCGTCGCTCGGCCGTCTCGGGCTGCTCACCCATTCCACCGCCGGGTTCATCGACCCCGGCTTCACCGGGCACATCACGCTCGAGCTGTCGAACGTGGCGAACCTCCCCATCACGCTCTGGCCGGGCATGAAGATCGGCCAGCTGTGCCTGTTCCGGCTCACCAGCGCCGCCGAGTTCCCCTACGGCTCCGCCGAGGCCGGGTCGCGTTACCAGGGGCAACGCGGGCCGACGCCCAGCCGCGCCTACAAGAACTTCGACCGAATCGACACCCGTCGCTGAGAAAATCACGCCAGGTTACAACGCAAATGCGGCACAGATAACGGTTCAATAACTCACGCTTTGGTGGTAGCTTCCGCTCTTGTGCCTACCCCGAGTTCACGCATTCGATCACTTTTAGTGATGGTGAGTGTGCTCGTGGGTGTCGCGGTTGCGGCGGGTGGTCACCTGTTGTGGTTGCGTCCGCCGGGCGGCGAATCCCCCGTCGCTCTGCCCGGCAGATCCGCGGACGATCCCCTCAACGGTTCCATCCGACGTTCCGGCCCCAACCCGGCCTCGTCGGCTCCGGTCACGGAGTCGACCTCGGCGGCGCCCACGCAGCCCTCCAGCACCACCACCTCCCCCGAAACGCGACAACCCGCGCCCGCCAACGGGCAGACGACGCGATCCCCCACCCCGGACTCCTCGTCCGCCAGCGAGTCGTCGAATCCCCCGCGCTCCCCACACTCCCCGCCGAACCGACCCGCCCCGACCACCAGCGACCCCGAATCCTCCTCCCAGAGTCCCAGGACCGAGTCGTCCTCCGGCGGCAACTCTCCGTCGTCCACTGCGAGGGTGGTCGACCTGGTCAACGACGAGCGCGCGGACGTGGGCTGCGCGGCCGTCACCGTCGACAGCAGGCTGGCCAGGGCCGCGCAGAGGCACAGTGACGACATGGCCGAGCGCGAGTACCTCTCGCACACCTCACCAGACGGCACCACCTTCGACGAGCGGATCCGCGACGAGGGCCACCCGAGGCCCGCCGCGGAGAACATCGCGATGGGCCTTTCCAGCCCGGAGGCCGTCATGGACGCGTGGATGTCCTCCGACGGCCACCGCCGCAACATCCTGAACTGCGACATCACCACCATCGGCGTCGGCGTGAACTCCGACGGCTGGTACTGGACGCAGAACTTCGGCTACTAGAAGGCTCCGTGTCGTCCGGCGCCGGAGGCGAATCGGCGGGCCCCGTCGAGCGCCCCTGCGCCGAGCGACACGAAGCCGTGCCGCAGCTCGCCGGCCATGGCCTCCTCCTCGGTGAGGCCGTCCTGTTCCAGCAGCGACAGCCTGTCCTCGCGCAGGCAGACCTGCGGGAACGCGGCGAGCTGGGCGGCGAGCTCCTCGGCGGCCGCACGCGCCTGCCCGGTGGGCACGACGCGGTTTGCAAGGCCCATCGCCAGCGCCTCCCGCGCGGGCACCGGGCGGCCGGTGAGCACCAGGTCCAGCGCCCGGCTCGTGCCGATCAGCCTCGGCAGCCGCACGGTGCCGCCGTCGATCAGCGGCACGCCCCAGCGCCGGCAGAACACCCCGAACACGGCGTCCTCCTCGGCCACCCGCAGGTCGCACCACAGCGCGAGCTCCAGCCCGCCGGCCACCGCGTAGCCGGAGACGGCCGCGATCACGGGCTTGCCAAGGCGGAGCCTGGTCGGGCCCATCGGGCCGTCGCCGTCCTCGGTCACCTGGTTCGACTCGGGCGTGCCGAGCGCCTTGAGGTCGGCTCCCGCGCAGAACGTGCCGCCCTCGCCCCACAGCACGGCCACGTGCGCGCTGTCGTCGGCGTCGAACTCGCGAAACGCTTCGGCCAGCGCCGCCGCGGTCGGGCCGTCGACGGCGTTACGCGCCTGCGGCCTGCTCAGCACCACGGTGGTGACGGTGCCGTCACGCTCCACTCGCACGCTCACGGCCACACCCTCGAGTTGATGGCGTGGGTGTCGACACCGGCGGGCAGCGTGCCGAAGGCGATGCCCCAGTCGCCGCCGAGGCGGGAGGCGCAGAACGCGTCGGCGACGGCCTTGTCGCCGTGGCGCACGAGCAGCGAGCCCTGGAACACCAGCGCGAGCAACTCCACCACGCGCCGCGCGCGGAACTCGACGTCAGTGAGGTCGGCCAGCTCCTTGCGCACCCGGCCGATCGCGTCGTCGAGCCGGGGATCGGCGCCCTCGGCTTGCTCGACCTCCGTGAAGAACGCCTCCACCGAGTCGGGCTGCTTGCCCATCGCGCGCAACGCGTCGAGCGCGGCGCCGTTGCCGGAGCCCTCCCAGATCGAGGACAGCGGCGACTCGCGGAAGAGCCGGGGCATGCCGGACTCCTCGACATAGCCGTTGCCGCCGAGGCACTCCAGCGCCTCGGCCGCGTGCGCGGGCGCGCGCTTGCACACCCAGTACTTCGTCACCGCGAGGGCGAGCCGCCGCAGCGCCTCCTCCTGCCGGTCGCCCGCGGCGGCGCGGTCGCTCGCCCCGGCCAGCCGCAGGGCCGCCATCGTCGCGGCCTCCGACTCGACGGCGAGGTCGGCTAGCACGTTGGTCATCAGCGGCTGCCGGTCGAGCGCCTGGCCGAACGTGTGCCGGTGCCGCGCGTGGTGTGCTGCCCGCACGGCGCCGTAGCGCAGGCCGGCCGCGCCGCCGATCACGCAGTCGAGCCGCGTGTTGTTGACCATCTCGATGATCGTGCGGACGCCCCGGCCCTCCTCGCCGACGAGCCAGCCCACCGCCTCGTCGTACTCGATCTCGGCCGAGGCGTTGGACCGGTTACCGAGCTTGTCCTTGAGCCGCTGCAGGTGGATGCGGTTGCGGGTGCCGTCGGGCAGCACGCGCGGCAGCAGGAAGCACGACAGCCCGCCCGGCGCCTGCGCGAGCGTGAGGAACAGGTCCGACATCGGCGCGGAGGTGAACCACTTGTGTCCGGTGAGCACGTAGCCGCCGTCCCCTGTGGGCCGTGCGGTGGTGGTGTTCGCCCGCACATCGGAACCACCCTGCTTCTCGGTCATCGACATGCCCGCGATGAGGCCGCGTTTGGTGCTCGGCTCGCGCAGGCCGAAGTCGTAGACGTTCGCGGCGAGCAGCGGCTCGTACGCCGTGGCCAGGTCGGGGTTGTGCCGCAGCGCGGGCACGGCCGAGTAGGTCATCGAGATCGGACACGTGTGGCCCGCTTCGATCTGGCTCCAGACGTAGAACTTGGCCGCGCGCGCGACGTGTGCGCCAGGCCGGTCCTGCCGCCACGGCGCCGCGTGCAGCCGTGTGAGACGGCGACGTCCATCAGCTCGTGCCAGTGCGGGTGGAACTCCACCTCGTCGATGCGGTTGCCCACGCGGTCGTGGGTGCGCAGCTTCGGCGGGTTCTCGTTGACGAGCCTGCCCCACTCCTGCACCCGCTCGGTGCCGGCGAGCACGCCGAGCTCGTGCAACTCGGCCTCGGCCCAGCCCGCCCCTTCGCGGCGAAGGCCCTCCAGCAGCGTGGGGTCCTCGGCGAGGTCGTGACCCGCCAGCAGCGGCACCTGGTTGGTTACCTCATGGGTGGGTGGCATCTGTCGCTCCTAGCGCGCGAAGGGTGAACGTGCACAGCTCGGACACGGCGTCCGTGCTGTCGGAGGTGAGCGGGCCGGTCAGCACCTCGGCACCGGCACCGATGATGGCGGCGGCGGTGATCTCGGCGTCCTGCGGCGGGAGGATGCCGGTGCGGACGCCCTCGGCGACCCGGCGTGCCACGACGTCGCGGAAGGCACGGCGGAAGACCAGCCGCTGCTCCTCCACCGGCGCGTCGACCGGTTCGGCGAGCAGCGCGTAGGCCAGCCGCGGGGCCTTGAGCGCCCTGCTCGCGAAGGTCTCCACCACGGCGACCACACGCTCCGGCGCAGTGCCGGGCTGCTCCGCGGCCAGCTCGACGGCCTGTACCTCACGCGTCACCACGAGCCGGAACAGCTCGGCGACCAGCTCGGCCTTGCCGGGGAAGTGCCGGTAGACGCTGCCGGTGGCGACGCCAGCCTGCGCGGCGACGGCAGACATGGAGCACCCGGCGTAGCCGCGCTCGGCGAGCAGCTCGATGGCTGCGTCGAGGATCGCGGCCCGCTGGGAGTCCATGCGGGCCTGGATCCGGGGAGTGCGCCGGTACACCATGCAAGAAGTGAAGCACCGATTCACTTCTTCAGGCAAGCGTCGGCGCTGGTTCAGAGGTTGTGCAGCCCTTCGAGCACGCGCTGCATCAGCGTGAAGTCGGGCCGTCCGCCGTAGTTCGCCGTGCTGCTGTGCACGTGGACGAGCCCCGCCTCGGCCAGGTCGCTCAGCAGCACACGGGCGACGCCCAGCGGCACGGACAACAGCGCGGCGACCTCTGCCACCGACCGCGGCTCCATGCACAGCCTGCGAACCGCCTGGTACTCGGAGCTGAGCTGTTGGGCGCCCCACGGCGCGTCCGGGATGGTGGAGATGAGGGTCTCGACGGCGAGGTCCTGACGCGCGTGCGTGCGGCCCCGCGTGAGCACGTACGGCCGCACCCGCAGCCGGTGCTCCTCCATCGGGTCGACGCCGTCCTCGTCGGAGTCCTTCGCGGTGGCGAACACGCGCTCGCTGCGCGGCGGCGGTTTCCCGGCGGGACGGAAACGAGGCTCGGGCTCGGGTGGCGGATCCGGCGCGGCAGGAGGCTCGGGCTCGGGCTCCGGCTCCGTTGCGGCCCCCGCTTCCTCCTTCGCCAGCTTCTCCAGCCGGGAAGCGGAGGGAAACCGGCCGCCGGTGTAGCCGACCCTCGTCGACTTCCGGCCCTTGCGCTTTCGCTTCGGCGTCTCCTCGACGGGCTCGGGCTCGTCGTCACCGAACCGGGCACGTTGCCGGGACGAGGGAAAGCGCGCACCGGTGGGACCGACGTCGGTCTCGTCGGTCTCGTCCGGTTCGTCGTCGCCGGGGGTGCCCATGCCTACGCTTGTCCGCCCTGCCTGCAGAAGTCATGCAGATCTCGCTTACCTCGCGGGCAACGTCGGCTGCGAGGAGGGACCATGCTACTCGGCATGTCCACCGCCACGCTGCTTAGCGGCGCCTCCGGCGACGACTCATTCGGTTACTTGTCCTCCTCGGCCTGCGCCGTGCCCGTCGGCGCCTCGTCGGTCGGCACGTCGGCGCGGCCGTCGGCCTCGGCCTCCCCGCCGCTCGTGGCGGCGCCGACCGGCACCGGCACCTTCTGCTCGCCGCGCTTCACCGCGGAGAGCAGCAGCTGGGCGACGTCGACGACCTCCACCTTCTCGCTTGCCTTGCCGTCGTTCTGCCGCGACGTGACGCCGTCGGTGAGCATCACGCGGCAGAACGGGCAGCCGGTCGCGATCTTGGAGGGCGCGGTGCCGAGCGCCTCGTCCACGCGCTCGACGTTGATCCGCTTGCCGATGCGCTCCTCCATCCACATGCGGGCGCCACCGGCGCCACAGCACATGGACCGGTCGCCGTGCCTCGGCATCTCCCGCAGCGCCGCGCCGGACGCGCCCACCAGCTCACGCGGAGCCTCGTACACCTTGTTGTGCCTGCCCAGGTAGCACGGGTCGTGGTAGGTGACGTCCTCCGCGATCGGCGCCACCGGGGTGAGCCGCTTCTCCCGCACGAGCCGGTTGAGCAGCTGCGTGTGGTGCACGACCTCGTAGTCGCCGCCGAGGTCCGGGTACTCGTTGGCGAGGGTGTTGAAGCAGTGCGCACAGGTCACGACGATCTTGCGCTTGGTCTGCTCGACATCCTCGAACACCGAGTTGAGGACCTCGACGTTCTGCTGCGCGAGCATCTGGAACACGAACTCGTTGCCGGCGCGCCGCGCCGGGTCACCGGTGCAGGTCTCCTCGGGGCCGAGCACCGTGTACTTGACGCCCGCGATGTGCAGGAGCTCGGCGACGGCGCGGGTGGTCTTCTTCGCGCGGTCCTCGAACGCACCCGCGCAGCCGACCCAGAACAGGTACTCGGTGTCGCCGAAGTCCCCGTCGAACACCGGCACCTCGAAGTCCAGATCATCGGCCCAGGCCATGCGGTCCTTGGCGTTCTGGCCCCACGGGTTGCCCTTGTTCTCCAGGTTCTTGAACATCGTGTTCAGCTCGGTCGGGAAGTTCGACTCGATCATCACCTGGTAGCGGCGCATGTCGACGATGTGGTCGACGTGCTCGATGTCCACGGGGCACTGCTCGACGCACGCGCCGCAGGTGGTGCACGACCACAGCACCTCGGGGTCGATCACGCCGCCGTCGTCTCCGATGAGCGGGCGCTCGGCCTCCGCGATCGCGAGCACGTCGATGCCCGCGTACGGGTTGTCGCCGGTGAGGCCCACCTCGTCGCCCGCCATGTCCTTCTTGCCGCCGGCGAGCAGGTACGGCGCCTTGGCGTAGGCGTGGTCGCGCAGCTGCGTGATCACGAGCTTCGGCGACAGCGGCTTGCCGGTGTTCCACGCGGGGCACTGCGACTGGCATCGGCCGCACTCGGTGCAGGTGGAGAAGTCGAGCCAGCCCTTCCAGCTGAAGTCCTCGACCTTGCCGACGCCGAAGGTGTCCTCGTCGGGGTCGGCCTCCTCGAGGTCGATCGGCTTGCCGCCGCTCATCATCGGCTTGAGCTTGCCGAGCGCGACGCCGCCGTTGTCCTCGCGCTTGAAGTAGATGTTGAAGAACGCGCTGAACCGGTGCCAGGCGACACCCATCGTCAGCGTGGTGCCCACGACGTAGAGCCAGATCATACCCGATAGCAGCTTGATCAGCGCCATGATCGACACGGCCGCCGTGCTCGTGGGCAGGAGCTCGGCTAGCGGCTGGGTGACGAAGCTCGACCACAGGGCCGGGTCCTCGATCCCGCTGGCGATCTTGAACGCCTTGACCCCGAGGATGCCGATGCCCTCGATGATCACCACAGCCTCGACGAAGTAGGCCTGCTTGAAGTTGGAGCCCGCGAACCGGGACTGCCGGTCGGCCCTGCGCGGGTGGTTGGCCTGGCGGATGATCGCGAGCGCGACGCCGCCGACCACGGTGCCGAGGCCGAGCAGTTCGAGCAGCAGCTGCCACGGCTCCCAGTGCCCGATGATGGGCCACGCGAAGTGCGGGTTGAAGGTCTCCCCATAAGCCTCGAACAGTGCGAGCGAGCCGAGGAGGAAGCCCCACATCACCAGCCAGTGCCATGGCCCGACGTGGCGGAGCTTGTTCATCCTCGTGTGCGCCGCGAACTCCTTGATCAGGGTGTTCAGGCGTGGCACGAACGGACCGTTGCGCGTCGCGTCCGGCTGCCCGAGTCGGATGATCCGTATCTGGCGCAGGACGCCGGCGACGAACACACCCCAAGCGACAACACTGACGGCAACGCCGATCACACCGAGCGTGATCTGCAGTGCACCCATGATCGGGCCTTTCGGTTCGGGACTTCGCGGTGGGTTTCGGGAGCCTAACCCTTCTTACTGATCAGTAATCGATGTCGCAGCGCGAAGTCCCACTGATGTGGTGGAAAACTCGCTACTATTGGGACTATCGTTCCGATACTCTCGGCGCATGGGCGCGTATCTTCTTTTCGCCGGTGCGATCCTCACCGAGGTGACGGCCACCATCTCGCTGAAGTTCTCACACGGCTTCACCAAACTGGGCCCGACGATCCTCGTCGTCATCGGCTACGCGCTCTCGTTCACGTTGCTGGCGCAGGTGCTCAAGGCGGGGATGCCGGTCGCCGTCGTGTACGCGATCTGGTCCGCGGTCGGGGTCGCGCTGGTGGCGATCATCGGCACGCTGTTCCTGGGAGAGACCATGAACCTGACGATGGTCGCCGGACTGCTGCTCGTGATCGGCGGTGTGGTGTTGCTCGAGGTGGGCAGGACGGCGCATTGAGGCAGCGGGTCGACGGCCGCAAGGTACGCGGCGAGAAACGGCGCACGGAGATCATCGAGGCCACGCTGCGGGTGATCGAGCGCGACGGCGTCGCCGGCGTCACCCACCGCACCGTGGCGAAGGAGGCCGGCGTGCCGACGACGTCGACCACCTACCACTTCGCGACGCTCGACGACCTGCTCATCGCCACCCTCATCGACTGCGCGAGGGACATGGCCACCGAGGTCTACTGGATGATCGACCGCGCGCGCTCGCGCGGCAGCCGGGGCGCCGAGGAGGTGGCGAACCTGCTCGCCGAGGCGCTCGGGCCGAGGCGGGGGCGCACGATGGCCGAGTACGAGTTGTACCTGCTCGCGGCACGCCGCCCCGAGCTGCGGCCCGCGGCGCGGCGCTGGCTCGATGTGCTGACGTCCATGGTGCGCCACGACGACGAGGTGGCCTTCCGCGTGTTCCTCGCGGGGATCGACGGGTTGCTCATCCAGGGCCTCATCGACGACGAGCCACCGACGGCAGAGGAGCTGCGGCCCGTCGTGGACTACCTGCTCAAGCCCCGCTGACTCAGGGCAGGGTGAGCCGCTCGACGGCCGTGCGGAGCGCGCTCGTCAGCTCGGCCGGGTCGGGGCCGAGCAGCATCCGCCGGATCCGCGGCACCACCGAGGGTCGGCGGTGGGCGCGGCGGCCTACGGACTGGCCGGATGGACCGTCACGCGCCTCACCGCCGCCGGACTGCTCGGGCTCGGGGCCCTCGGCTACCTCGGTCTACGCCGGAGGTCTCAGCCCTTGTTCTCGTAGACCGGCGTGAGGGTGGCCCTGGCCAGCGTGTGGCCGAACATGTTGAAGCCGAGGAACGCCGGCCGCGCGTCCTCGCCCACGTCGAGCGACTCCACGTCGAGAGCGTGCACCGCGAAGATGTAGCGGTGCGGGCCGTGTCCCGGCGGCGGGGCGGCGCCGAGGAACTGCCGCACCCCGCCGTCGCCCGCCAGCGTCCTGGCGCCCTCGGGCAGGCCGGAGCCGCTCGCGTCGCCCGCGCCGGAGGGCAGCTCGGTGACCGACGCCGGGATGTTGAACACCGCCCAGTGCCAGAAGCCGCTGCCCGTGGGGGCGTCCGGGTCGAAGCAGGTCACCGCGAAGCTCTTGGTCTCGGCGGGGAAGCCCTCCCACGCCAGGTGTGGCGAGCGGTCCTCCCCGCCCGCGCCGAAGATGCCGCTCAGATGCGGCGTCGCGAGCGTCTCCCCCTCGGCGACGTCGTTGCTGCGCAGCGTGAAGGACGGCACGGGCGGCAGCGATTCGTAGGGGTTCTGAGCTCGGGTCATGGGCTCTGGTCCTCCTCCAGCTCGTCGGTTTCGATGTGGCTTCTTCCCGGAAGGCTAGTGATCCGCTGCCCCGTCCGGGGGTAGGGACAGCCTCAGGGAGGAACCGGGGTTCACCCGGATGCCCCGGCGCCCCGCCGGGTCATAGCGTTGCCTGCGCAGAGATGTTGCGGCGGGAGGACTCAGCATGGGGCGCGCTGGACTGGCCATCGGCGGTGTGGCGTTGATCGGGGTGGGGATCGCGTTCGGGCTCGGCTGGTTCTGGCCGGCGACGGCGGAGGCGACGGCGACCGTGGAGCAGCGGATCAGCAGGGTCGAGCTGGCGGGCGACTCCGGCGACGTGCTCGTCCGCGCCGACGAGGGTGCGGAGACCACGACCGTCCGGCAGCGGTTCAGGTACCGCTGGGGCGAGCCGGACGAGGCGTACGAGGTGCGCGACGGCACGCTGACGTTGTCCGGCTGCGGCTCGTGGTGCTCGGTGGACTACGAGGTGATCGTGCCCGAGGGGACGACCGTGAGCGGGTCGGTCGACTCCGGCGATCTCACCCTCGACGGCGTGAGCGATGTCCAGGTCGAGGCCGATTCCGGCGACTTCACCGGCACGCGGCTGCGGGGCGCGGTCGACGTGTCCGTCGACTCCGGCGACGTCAGGGTGACCCTCGACGAGCCGCGCGACGTGCGCCTCGCGGCCGACAGCGGCGACGTGGAGGTGACCGTGCCCGACGGCTCGTACCGAGTCCTCGGCACCACCGACTCCGGCGACCGCGAGATCGGCGTGACGCAGGACCCGGACGCGTCGACCGTGCTCGACCTGAACACCGACAGCGGCGACGTCACCGTGCATGCCGCGTAGCCCGCGCGGGAACAAGAACGGCAGGCCAGTCGTTGTGCTGGCAGGAAGATTGAGTGAGCCCGGCTCAAGTCCTGGTTGACGGCCGCGAAGGGCTCCGGATACAACTTGAGTGAACCCCACTCAACGTGGAAGAAGCGACATCGCCGGCAAGGGCCGGCACACCAAGCAAGTACGCAGGAGGGAACACCATGGCGCGAGCGGTCGGCATCGACCTCGGCACGACCAACTCGGTCGTCGCGGTACTGGAAGGCGGCGAGCCGACGGTCATCGCCAACTCGGAGGGTTCGCGGACCACCCCGTCCGTCGTCGCCTTCGCCAAGAACGGCGAGGTGCTGACCGGGCAGCCCGCGAAGAACCAGGCCGTGACCAACGTCGACCGGACCATCAGGTCCGTGAAGCGGCACATGGGCACCGACTGGAAGACCGAGATCGACGGCAAGAACTACACGCCGCAGGAGATCAGCGCGCGCGTGCTGATGAAGCTCAAGCGCGACGCGGAGTCCTACCTCGGCGAGGAGATCACCGACGCGGTGATCACCGTTCCCGCCTACTTCGAGGACGCCCAGCGGCAGGCCACGAAGGAAGCGGGCCAGATCGCGGGCCTCAACGTGCTGCGCATCGTCAACGAGCCCACCGCCGCCGCGCTGGCCTACGGACTCGACAAGGGCGAGAAGGAGCAGACCATCCTGGTCTTCGACCTCGGTGGCGGTACGTTCGACGTCTCGCTGCTCGAGATCGGCGAGGGCGTCGTCGAGGTGCGCGCCACCAGCGGTGACAACCACCTCGGTGGTGACGACTGGGACGAGCGCATCGTCAGCTGGCTGGTCGACAAGTTCAAGTCCTCGCAGGGCATCGACCTGACCAAGGACCGCATGGCGATGCAGCGCATCAAGGAGGCCGCGGAGAAGGCCAAGATCGAGCTCTCCAGCTCCAGCAGCGCGAACATCAACCTGCCCTACATCACGGTCGACGCGGACAAGAACCCGCTGTTCCTCGACGAGACTCTGTCCCGCGCGGAGTTCCAGCGGATCACCTCCGACCTGCTCGACCGCACCAAGGCGCCGTTCAACAACGTCATCCGCGACGCGGGCATCTCGGTCGGCCAGATCGACCACGTGGTGCTCGTCGGCGGCTCGACCCGGATGCCGGCCGTCGCCGACCTGGTCAAGGAGCTGACCGGTGGCCGCGAGCCGAACAAGGGCGTGAACCCGGACGAGGTCGTCGCCGTGGGCGCGGCCCTGCAGGCCGGTGTGCTCCGTGGCGAGGTCAAGGACGTCCTGCTGCTGGACGTCACGCCGCTGTCGCTCGGCATCGAGACCAAGGGCGGCGTGTTCACCAAGCTCATCGAGCGCAACACCACGATCCCGACCAAGCGCTCGGAGATCTTCTCCACCGCGGACGACAACCAGCCCTCGGTGCAGATCCAGGTGTTCCAGGGTGAGCGGGAGATCGCCGCGCACAACAAGAAGCTCGGCATGTTCGAGCTGACCGGCCTTCCGCCCGCTCCGCGTGGCGTGCCGCAGATCGAGGTCACGTTCGACATCGACGCCAACGGCATCGTGCACGTGACCGCGAAGGACCTCGGCACGAACAAGGAGCAGTCGATGACCATCACCGGTGGCTCGGCGCTGCCGAAGGAGGACATCGACCGGATGGTCAAGGACGCCGAGGCGCACGCCGAGGAGGACAAGAAGCGCCGCGAGGAGGCCGAGACCCGCAACCAGGCGGAGACGCTGGTCTACCAGACCGAGAAGTTCGTCAAGGACAACGACGACAAGCTGCCCGAGGAGCTCAAGGGCAAGGTGAAGACCGCGATCGACGAGGCCAACGAGTCGCTCAGGGGCACCGACACGGCCAAGATCCGCGAGTCGATCGAGAAGCTGAACTCGGCCTCGCAGGAGCTGGCCACCGCGCTGTACGCCAACACCGGCGCACAGGCCCAGGGCGCCACTGGCGCCGAGGGCGCAGGCGACGCGGGCACCGGTTCCACCGGTTCGTCGGCCAAGGCCGACGACGTCGTTGACGCCGAGATCGTCGATGAGGACGACAAGAAGTGACCGAACGCTACGACGAATCCGACCGACAGGAGTACCAGGAGCCAGTGGTCGTGCGGGATCGCCGGAAGATCGACCCGGAGACCGGCGAGCTGCGGCAGCCGGTGACCGAACAGCCGCAGGAGGCGCCCGCCGAGCCGGGCGCCTCCGGCCCCGCTGCGGGCGAGGCGACCGTCGACGAGGCCGTCGCGCCCGTGTCGGACCTCGAGAAGCAGCTCGAGGAGCGCACGGCGGACCTCCAGCGGGTGCAGGCCGAGTACGCCAACTACCGCAGGCGGGTGGACCGCGACCGCGAGGTCGTGGCCGCCAGCGGCAAGGCGTCGCTCGTCAACGACCTGCTGCCGCTGCTCGACGACCTGGAGCGGGCCGAGCAGCACGGCGACCTCACGGGTGCGTTCAAGGCGGTGGCCGACAAGCTCGTCGGCGCGCTGGAACGGGCCGGGCTCGAGTCGTTCGGCAAGGAGGGCGAGCCCTTCGACCCGAGCGTGCACGAGGCCGTGCAGCACGACACCTCGCCCGACGTGACGGAGCCGACCGTGACGATGGTGCTGCGCCGTGGCTACCGGTTCTCCGACCGGGTGCTACGGGCGGCACTCGTGGGTGTCACCGACCACGAGCCGGGTGCCACGCCTTCGGAGGAGCCGATCGACCCGCCGGTCGGCGGCGAGCTGCCCGTCGACGTCGATGAGAACGCACGCTGAACACGAACATGAGGAAGGAGGAGACGCCGCATGAGCGCGCGGGAGTGGATCGGTAAGGACTTCTACCGTGAGCTGGGCGTCTCCTCCGACGCCTCACAGGACGAAATCAAGAAGGCGTACCGGAAGCTGGCCAGGGAGAACCACCCCGACGCCAACCCCGGCAACACCGAGGCCGAGACGAAGTTCAAGGCGGTCTCGGAGGCCTACGGGGTGCTGTCCGACACGGCGAAGCGTAAGGAGTACGACGAGGCCAGGAGGCTGTTCGGCTCCGGAGGCCCCGGCGGCTTCGGCTTCCCGGGTGGAGGCGGCACCGGCACCGGTGGCTTCGACATCAACGACCTCTTCGGCCAGTCCACGGCCAGCGGCGGGTTCGGGGGGCTCGGCGACATGCTGGGCAACCTGTTCGGCCGCCGCGGCGGCGGTGGCACCACGGCGGCGCGCGGCCAGCGTGGCGCCGACGTGGAGACCGATGTCCGCATCGACTTCGCCGAGGCGGTCAAGGGCGCGACCCTGCCGCTGCGGCTGTCGAGTCCCGCGACGTGCGGCACGTGTGGCGGCAACGGTGCCCGGCCGGGCACGAGGCCGAGGACGTGCCCGACGTGTGCGGGTTCGGGTCTGGTGAGCAGGAGCCAGGGCGCGTTCGCCTTCTCGGAGCCGTGCCGAGACTGTCGCGGCCGCGGCACGCTCATCGACGACCCGTGCCCGGAGTGCGTCGGTGAGGGCATCAGCACCAGGACCAGGACGCTGACCGTGCGGATCCCCGCCGGGGTGGACGACAACCAGCGGATCCGCCTCGCCGGCCAGGGAGAGCCCGGCCGGGGCGGCGCCGCCGCTGGTGACCTGTACGTGCGCGTGCACGTCAACCCGCACCCGGTGTTCGGCCGCTCGGGCAACGACCTGACGATCACGGTGCCGGTGGAGTTCTCGGAGCTCGTGCTCGGCACCACGCTCACGGTGCCCACGCTGGAGTCGAAGGTCTCCGTCAAGGTGCCCTCGGGCACCGCGAGCGGCCGGGTGCTCCGGGTGCGCGGCAAGGGCATCGCCAAGCGGGACGGCACCCAGGGCGACCTGCTGGTCACCCTCCAGGTCGTGATCCCGGCCAAGCTCGACGGCAAGGCCAAGGCCGCGCTGGAGTCCTACGCCGAGGCGGTCGCGAAGCACGATCCGCGACCGGAGATCACCGCGCTGTTGCGAGACAGGGGGGCATGATGTTCGGTTCCGGTTTCCCGGGCGGGCTGCCGCACGGCGCCGACGAGGACACGCCGGTCTTCGTCATCTCGGTCGCCGCGCAGCTGTCCGGGCTGCACGCGCAGACGTTGCGCTCGTACGACCGGTTGGGGCTCGTGAGCCCCGGCCGGACGTCCGGCGGTGGCAGGCGCTACTCCATGCGGGACATCGCGCTGCTGCGCGAGGTGCAGCGGCTGTCCCAGGAGGAGGGCGTCAACCTCGCCGGGATCAAGCGCATCATCGAGCTGGAGAACCAGGTCGAGGCGTTGCAGCACCGGGTACGGGAACTGACCGAGGAGCTGGCGGCCGCCTACGCCGCCGCCGAGCAGGCGGCGGCCGCCGTCCACGCCTCCTACCGCAAGGACCTCGTGCCGGTTCGCAGGCAGAACGCGCTGGTGGTGTGGAAACCCCGCCGCCGAGGCTGACCCACGCACCCATTCGCCACCCACCCATCGATCTGCAGTGAAGGTGGCCTTCACTGCGGTTGGTTCGAAAAAGTTCGCGGGTTCGTGTCGAGAAGCCGCAAACGGCTCCGTCCTCGGGGTGAACGTGACCAGAATGGGTCACCAGCACCGAGGAGAGACATCATGGCGAAGTACCTGCTGCTGAAGCACTACCGCGGCGCTCCGGCCGCCGTCAACGACGTGCCCATGGACAAGTGGACGCCGGAGGAGATCTCGGCGCACATGCAGTACATGAGCGACTTCGCGGCCCGGCTCGAGGAGACCGGTGAGTTCGTGGATGGCCAGGCTCTCGCGCCCGAGGGGGCGTGGGTCCGGTACGACGGCGAGGGGCGCCCGCCGGTCACCGACGGCCCGTTCGCCGAGACCAAGGACCTCATCGCAGGCTGGATGGTGATCGACGTCGACAGCTACGAGCGCGCCGTCGAGCTGGCCGGGGAGCTGTCGGCCGCACCCGGCGCGGGCGGCAAGCCGATCCACGAGTGGCTCGAGCTGCGCCCGTTCCTGACCGAGCCGCCGACCGTCACGGAGTGACGTCAGAGATGGACGAGGCCCTGCTCAGGAGCCTCACACCGAATGTGCTCGGGATCCTCGTCCGCCGCGGAGCCGACTTCGCGGCGGCCGAGGACGCCGTGCAGGACGCGTTGGTGGAGGCGCTCCGAGTCTGGCCTGCCGACCATCCCCGTGACCCCAAGGGCTGGCTGGTCACCGTGGCCTGGCGCAAGTTCCTCGACGCGACCAGGTCGGACACGGCCCGCCGCAGGCGCGAGGACCTCGTCGACGAGGAACCGGCTCCGGGGCCGGCGCGCTCGGTGGACGACACGCTCCAGCTCTACTTCCTGTGCGCCCACCCTTCGCTGACGCCGTCGTCCGCGGTCGCGTTGACGCTGCGGGCCGTCGGCGGGCTCACCACCCGCCAGATCGCCCAGGCGTACCTCGTGCCCGAGGCGACCATGGCGCAGCGCATCAGCCGGGCCAAGCGCACCGTCAACGGTGTGCGGTTCGACCAGCCCGGCGATGTCGCGACCGTGCTTCGCGTCCTCTACCTGGTCTTCAACGAGGGCTACTCCGGCGACGTCGACCTGGCCGCCGAGGCCATCCGGCTCACCCGGCAGCTCGCTGCCGGGATCGACCATCCCGAAGTGGCGGGGCTGCTCGCCCTCATGCTGCTCCACCACGCCCGACGCGGCACCCGTACTGCGCCCGACGGCAGCCTGGTGCCGCTCGCCGAGCAGGACCGAAGCCGGTGGGACACGAAGTTGATCGCCGAGGGCGTCGAGATCCTGCAGGCGGCGCTGGCACGTGACCGGCTGGGCGAGTTCCAGGCGCAGGCCGCTATCGCTGCGCTCCACGCGGACGCGCAGACCGCCGAGGAGACCGACTGGGTGCAGATCGTCGAGTGGTACGACGAGCTCGTGCGTCTCACCGACAGCCCGGTCGTCCGGCTCAACCGGGCGGTGGCCGTCGGCGAGGCCGACGGGCCGCGGGCGGGGCTGGCGGCGCTCGCGGAACTGGACGACTCGCTGCCCCGGCATGCGGCGGTGGCGGCGTACCTCCACGAGCGCGACGGCGATCCGGTGACGGCGGCACGGCTCTACGCCGAGGCGGCACAGAAGGCGCCCAACCTGGCCGAACGCGACTACCTGACGCGACAGGCCGCCCGGCTCAACGCCCGCCGGTGACCGGTCGCCTCAGGTGCTCGGCGAAGAAGGCCAGGACGCGCCGCCAGGCGTCCTCGCTCGACTCGTGGTGGTAGCCGAAGCCGGTGACCTTGGCGAGCAGGTTGAGCGGGCCGAGCGGGAGCTGGTTGGCGAAGCTGTGCCCGGCGGCCGGGTACTCCTTGACGTCGTGCGGGATGTCGCGTGCGGTCAGCTCGGCCTCGAGCACCGCCGCCTTGCCCCTGAGCGACGGGTCCTTCCTGCCGAAGCTCGCCACGATCGGGCACGCGCCGTCGAGCACCGAGAGGTCCTTCGGCAGCTGGCCGTAGTACGGCGCCGCGGCGCCGAAGCCGCTGCTCGCGGCGGCGAGCGCGAAGCCGCCGCCCATGCAGAAGCCGACGATGCCGACATCGCCCGTGCAGTCCTCGCGGCCGGCCAGCGTGCGCCTGGCCGCGTCGAGGTCGTCGAACGCCTGCCCCTTGGCGGCCATGAGCGCTGAGAACACCGACTTGACGCAGCGGAGGCCGCCGCGCGAGTACAGGTCGGGCGCGAGCGCGACGAAGCCCGCGGTGGCGAAGCGGTCGGCGATGCGGCATGTGTCGCGGCCGAGTCCCAGCGCGTCGTGCACCACGACGACACCCGGCCACGGCGGCGGCCCGGAGATCTCGCGTTGCGGCAGGGCGAGGTAGCCCTTGACGGTGCCGTCGGCGACCGGGATCGACGTCTCCATCAGTCGATGGTGAACGGGTCGTAGCGGATCTGGTCGAGTGCCGTGCCCGCGACGAGCATCCGCGACACGGTGGCCCTGATCATCGCGGGCGAGCCGGACACGAGCACGTCGTGGTTCGGCCAGGCCCCGTGCCTGGTCACGGCGTCGGCGAGGGTGCCGTGCTCGAAACCGGGCAGGCCCTCCGCACGCTCCACCACGGGGCACACGGTCAGCCACGGGTTGGTGGACGCCATCGCCCGCAGCTGTTCGAGGTCGTAGAGGTCCTCGTGGGTGGCGCCGCCGTAGAACACCGTGACCTTCGGGTTGGTGCCCCACTGGGCGAGGTCGTCCAGCACGGCTCGCAGCGGGGCGAGGCCGGTGCCGCCCGCGATCATCAGCACGTCCCGGCCGGACTCGCGGTTGACGCCGAGTCTGCCCATCGGCGGCCCGATGCGCCAGGTGTCGCCGCTCTGCGTGTGGCTGACGATCGCGCGGGACACCCATCCGCCCTCGACCGCGCGGACGTGGAACTCCAGCGAGCCGTCGGGGCGCGGCGCGTTGGCCGGTGAGAGGTAGCGCCAGAGCCGGGGCCGCTGTGGCACCTCGATGCTCAGGTACTGGCCGGCCTGGTACGGCACGTGCTGCTCGGGCTCGACCCGGATCAGCGCGAGGTCCCAGCTGAGTCTGCGGTGCTCCGCGACCGTGCCGATCCAGGACGGCGGGTGGTCGCTGGCCGCCGCCGCGTCCTGCATGGACCGGGCGATGATCGTGTAGGCCTCCGCCCACGCGCGCTCGACCTGCGGCGTCCACGCCTCACCGAGGTGGCGCTTGAGCGAGGCGAGCAGCGCGGTGCCCACGGCCTCGTAGTGAGTGGGGATGACGCCGAACTTGCGGTGGTCGCGGCCGAGCTGGCGCAGGAACGGCGCGAGGTCGTCGGGGCGGTCGACCATCTGCACGATGTGCACCAGCGCGCGCACGAGCCTGCCGCGCTGCGCCTCCATGTTGATCGGGAAGAAGTCACGCGTCGCGGGGGCGAGCGTGAAGAGCATGCCGTAGAAGAACTGCGAGATCTCGGGGGTGTAGGGCTCGGCCTGGCGCCAGGTGTCCCGGATCAGTTCGACCATGGCGGTCACCGCGGGTGGCGGAACTCTGGCCGGTGCCACCCGCGGTATTGGACTGATCGCGTCGGCTGTCATTCGTCTGCCCCAGTTGGTCCGCGTCGAGCGGGGTGATTGATACGCACAGTAATGAAAAAGGTGGTCGCGATTATTCACGAACGGGTGATGGTGGATGCTGCGGCTGCTCCAGCAGGTCAGTGACCCACGTCCAGTGCCGAGACTCCATGAATAATCCACCTTTCTGAGGATGCGACCACCCAACATTAGGTTCCCGTGCAGTTGGGCGGTAGTCACTGTGCGAGTTGTCCCCCTGCGGTTGCTCCGGATGGGTGGCACTACAGTCCGCTTAGTGCCCCATTTCACCTGATATCCCGTTTCGAGTCGCTGCCGGTCGAGTAGAATTTGCATAGAGCAAGTAACTTACTGTGATCGGGTGAGGCCCATGAACCCCTCGGACGAGGTCTGCGTCGATCTCATGCGGCAGATCCGCACGTCGTCTCAGTTGCACCAGGCGTGGGTCATGCAGCTCTGGCAGACCGGCGACGGCCCGCACCCAGCGGCCGTCATGCTCCTCTCGGAGATCGACCGGCAGGGCGAACTGCGCCTCTCCGAGCTGGCGAAGCTCCGGATGGTCGACATCTCGGTGGTCAGCAGGCAGATCGGCCAGCTCGCGTCGTTCGACCTCGTCGAGCGCAGGCCATCGCCGGAGGACGGCAGGGTCACGCTGGTCAAGGTCTCGGAGAAGGGACAGCGCCACCTGGAGCGCTGGCGGCGGCTGCATGTCGACTTCGTCCGCAACGCGCTCGCCGGGTGGGACGAGTCGGAGCTCGAGGACCTCGCCCACAGGCTGCGGGCCGTGAACGACGACCTGCGCGCCATGGTCTCCGCGCAAGCGCGGAACCAGGAACGGCCCGCCACCCGGAACGAGACCGGGTAGCGGGCCGTCGGCCGGTGGTGCTCAGCGAATCAGCTGCGCACCTTCTCGATCTTCTTCACCTCGCCGGAGCGAAGCTTGTCCGTGAAGTCCTTCACCTCTCGCTTGACCACCGGCACCAGCAGGTACAGGCCGATGATGTTGAACAGGGCGAGCAGGAACAGCACGGCGTCGGCGAAGCTGAGCACACTGCCCAGCGTCAGCACGCAGCCCGCCACGATGAACAGGCAGAAGATCACCTGGTAGACGCGCTCGCTGACCTGGGTCTTGCCGAACAGGAACGTCCAGGCCTTCTGCCCGTAGTAGCCCCAGGTGATCATCGTCGACAGGGCGAAGAGTGCCACGGCGACGGTCAGGACGTAGGGGAACCAGGGCAGCACCGTCGCGAACGACTCCGAGGTGACGGTGACGCCGTCCGGGGTTTCCCCGCCCGCGAACACGGTGGCCTTGGCGTCCTCCCAGAACTGAGTCTTGGCGATCACGATGGTCAGCGCCGTCATGGTGCAGACGATCACCGTGTCGATGAACGGCTCCAGCAGCGCGACGTATCCCTCGGTGATGGGGTTCTTCGTCTTCACCGCCGAGTGCGCGATGGGCGCGGAGCCCAGACCCGCCTCGTTCGAGAAGGCGGCCCGCTGGAAGCCGACGATCAGCGCGCCGATCGCTCCACCGGCCACGCTCTCCGGGGCGAACGCACCCGTGACGATCTCGCCGATCGCGCCCGGCACGTCGGTGATGTTCACCAGGATCACGATGAGGCACGCGGCGATGTAGATGATCGCCATGGAAGGGACGAGGCGGCTGGTCACGGCGCCGATCGACTTGATGCCACCGATGATCACCGCACCGACCACCACGGCGAGGACGACACCGAAGACGAACGCGGCGCCGTCACTGCCGAGGAAGCCGTCGTCGCCGCCCGTGACGTCGCGGAGCTGAGCGAAGGTCTGGTTCGCCTGGAACATGTTGCCGCCGGCCAGCGCGAAGAACAGCAGCATGATCGCCGCGAGCACGGCCAGCACCTTGCCCAGCGTCCTGCCGAAGCCGTTACGGAACCGGTCCGCCAGCCCCTTGCGCAGGTAGTGCATGGGGCCGCCGGAGACGGTGCCGTCCTCGTGCGTCTCGCGGTACTTCACACCAAGCGTGCACTCGACGAACTTGGTGCACATGCCGAGCAGTCCGGCGAGGATCATCCAGAAGGTGGCGCCCGCGCCACCGATGGTGACGGCCACGCCGACACCGGCGATGTTGCCGAGGCCGACCGTGCCCGACACGGCGGAGCTCAGCGCCTGGAAGTGGTTGATCTCGCCGGGCTCGTCCTTCCGCGTGTACTTGCCCCTGACGATCTCTGTCGCGAGCTTGAACTTGCGGAACTGCACGAAGCCGAAGTAGATCGTGAAGACCGTGGCGGCCAGGACGAGCCAGGCCACGATCCACGGGAACGAGATGCTGCCGATC
This sequence comes from Prauserella endophytica, assembly GCF_005146945.1. Taxonomy (GTDB): domain Bacteria; phylum Actinomycetota; class Actinomycetes; order Mycobacteriales; family Pseudonocardiaceae; genus Prauserella_A; species Prauserella_A endophytica. The sequence goes on along the minus strand of NZ_SWMS01000001.1, from coordinate 155,313 downwards.
GTGAGCTCGGCGAACACGAAACTGGACAGGCCATCCGAGATGGGCGTGAATATGTCGTTGATCCACTCCTCGATCGAGGCGAGGGTGCCTCCCTCGGCGGCGAGGACATCGATGTCGGGCGGTGAGCTCGTGGCCAGTGGCCCGGGTGTGATGACTGACATGGTCCGGTAGTTCATCCCATCAGGTGGGCGATCGCAAGCTGTCCGCAGTAGTCGTTACTTTGCGAAATTCCATGGGTTGAGTGGAACACGCTCAACTTTCCTGACGTTGTGCATATCGACGGCCTCTGCGAGAGGCTGGGTCCAGGGAGCTTTCGACCAGAGGTGAGGGATGGACTCTTTCAACCCGACCACGAAGACTCAGCAGGCGATCTCGTCCGCGGCGCAGGCAGCCACGATGGCGGGCAACCCGGAGATCTCGCCCGCGCACCTGCTCGGTGCCCTGCTGTCCCAGGGTGACGGCTTGTCCGGGCCGCTGCTCACCGCGGTCGGGGCCGACGCGGACGTGGTGCACAAGGAGCTGGAGCCGATCATCGCCGGCCTGCCGTCCGCGACCGGCGCGACGGTGTCGACGCCGCAGTTCGACGGCCACGCCGTCAAGTCTCTGACACACGCGCAGAAGCTCGCCACCGAGCTCGGGGACGAGTACGTCTCCACCGAGCACGTCCTCGTCGGCCTCGCGGCCGAGGGAGGTCCCGTCGCCGGGCTGCTCAAGCGGCACGGCGCGACGCCGGACGCGCTGCGCGAGGCGTTCACCAAGGTCCGCGGCTCCGCCCGCGTGACCAACCCGGACCCAGAGGGCACGTACCAGGCGCTCGAGAAGTACGGCCTCGACCTCACCGCCGCGGCGCGCGCGGGCGAACTGGACCCGGTGATCGGCCGCGACACCGAGATCCGCCGCGTTGTGCAGGTGCTCTCGCGCCGCACCAAGAACAACCCGGTGCTGATCGGTGAGCCCGGCGTCGGCAAGACCGCCATCGTCGAGGGCCTCGCCCAGCGCATCGTCGCGGGTGACGTGCCGGAGTCGTTGCGCGGCAAGCGCGTCGTGTCGCTCGACCTCGGCTCGATGGTCGCCGGGTCGAAGTACCGCGGCGAGTTCGAGGAGCGGCTCAAGGCCGTGCTCAAGGAGATCAAGGAGTCCAACGGCCAGGTCGTCACGTTCATCGACGAGCTGCACACCATCGTCGGCGCGGGCGGCACCGGCGAAGGTGGAGCCATGGACGCGGGCAACATGATCAAGCCGATGCTCGCGCGCGGCGAGCTGCGGATGGTCGGCGCCACCACGCTCGACGAGTACCGCAAGCACATCGAGAAGGACGCCGCGCTGGAGCGCCGCTTCCAGCAGGTACTCGTCGGCGAGCCGTCGGTTGAGGACGCCGTCGGCATCCTGCGTGGCCTCAAGGAGCGCTACGAGGTGCATCACGGTGTGCGCATCACCGACGCGGCGCTGGTTGCGGCCGCGACGCTGTCCGACCGCTACATCACCGCGCGATTCCTGCCCGACAAGGCCATCGACCTCGTCGACGAGGCCGCGTCGCGGCTGCGCATGGAGATCGACTCCCGGCCCGTCGAGATCGACGAGGTGGAGCGCGCCGTGCGCCGCATGGAGATCGAGGAGATGGCGCTGGAGAAGGAGGACGACGCCGCCTCCCGCGAGCGCCTGACCGCACTGCGCGCCGAGCTGGCCGAGAAGCGCGAGGAGCTGTCCGCGCTGACCGCCCGCTGGCAGAACGAGAAGGGCTCGATCGAGAAGGTCCGCGAGCTCAAGGAGCAGCTGGAGCAGTTGCGTGGCGAGGCCGACCGCGCCGAGCGCGACGCCGACCTCGGGCGCGCCGCCGAACTGCGCTACGGCCGCATCCCCGCGCTGGAGAAGGAGCTCGACGAGGCCACCGAGGTCACCGAGGCGAAGGCCGACGTGATGCTCAAGGAGGAGGTCGGCGCCGACGACGTGGCCGACGTGGTGAGCGCGTGGACCGGAATCCCGGCGGGCCGCCTGCTCGAGGGTGAGACCGGCAAGCTGCTGCGTATGGAGCAGGAGCTGACCAGCCGCGTCGTCGGCCAGTCGGAGGCCGTGAAGGTGGTCTCCGACGCGGTGCGCAGGGCAAGGGCCGGCGTCGCCGATCCCGACCGGCCGACGGGCTCGTTCCTGTTCCTCGGCCCCACCGGGGTCGGCAAGACGGAGCTGGCGAAGGCGCTCGCCGAGTTCCTCTTCGACGACGAGCGGGCGATGCTGCGCATCGACATGAGCGAGTACAGCGAGAAGCACAGCGTCGCGCGGCTGGTCGGCGCCCCGCCCGGCTATGTGGGCTACGACCAGGGCGGCCAGCTCACCGAGTCGGTGCGCAGGCGGCCGTACTCGGTGGTGCTGCTCGACGAGGTGGAGAAGGCCCACCCCGACGTGTTCGACGTGCTGCTGCAGGTGCTCGACGACGGCAGGCTGACCGACGGCCAGGGCCGCACGGTCGACTTCCGCAACACGATCCTGGTGCTCACGTCGAACCTCGGCTCGCACGAGATCGCCAGTGACGCCGCCGCGCTGGACGAGCGGCAGCGCACCGACGCCGTGCTCTCGGTGGTGCAGCGGCACTTCAAGCCGGAGTTCCTGAACCGGCTCGACGACATCGTGGTGTTCCACGCGCTCGACACCGAGCAGCTGGCCTCCATTGTGGACATCCAGGTGGGGCGGCTGGCGCAGCGGCTCTCGCAGCGCAGGCTCACGCTCGAGGTGTCGCCGGCGGCCCGCGAGTGGCTGGCGCTCAACGGCTACGACCCGATTTACGGCGCCCGGCCGCTGCGGCGGCTCGTGCAGTCGGCGATCGGCGACGAGCTGGCCCGCAAGCTGCTGGCCGGCGACATCCGGGACGGCGACACCGTGAACGTCGACGTGCCGGAGCTGGACTCCGGCAACGGCTCCCTGGTTGTCACCCGAGCCGGGCAACCGGTCCAGTAACCAAACGGGTACCCGCGACACGGCCCGCTGATCTTGGTCGGCGGGCCGTGAGGGATACCCTGGTCGCCGTGGGTATTCCAGCGTGGATCTGGTTCGTCATCGCGGCCGTCGCCGCGGTGGCCGGGCTCGCACTGCTCACCGCCGACAAGGCCAGGGAGAGCTCGCGCAATCGCGAGCGCGCGCGCTGGGCCGAGCTGCGCGGCTGGCAGTACGTCGAGGAGGACGAACGCCTCCCGCAGCAGTGGGCGGGCGGCGCCATCGGGTACTTCGGGGCCGAGGCGGCGGTCAACGTCGTCGCGGGCTCCACGTTCACCTCCGACGGCAGGCGCCCGGTGTTCGTCTTCGACATCGAAGCCGACAGCCTGATCCCCGCCGTGATCGTCGCCGTGCGCTGCAACCGGATCCACCCGGTGCTGCTGGAGCTGTGGCTCGCGAGCGTGCCGTTCCAGCGCGCGGAGATGCCGGAGCTGCTCGGGCCGGTGGGCCAGCGCTACGCGTTCGCCGACGAGGTGAACACCGCCCGCGCGATGATCACGCAGGAGCTGGTGGACGCCGCCGACGCGCTGGGCGGCGACGTCGGCGTCGCGTGGCTGGAGAACGAGTGGGTGCTCGCGAGCGTGGCCCCCAACGTCGGCCCGTCCCGTCTGGAGCGGCTGCTCCGCGATCTCGGCGAGATCGCCGACATCGTCGACCCCTTCGATGACGACCTCGCCCAGGCGCAGCAGGAGCAGGCGGCACCTCCGCCCTCCGCGGCCCAGCCCACCACGACCACCGAGGAGCGGGCGCGTCAGCAGGGCTTCTAGAGGTCGAGCGTCCCCGAGAGGTGCGGGCGCTCGTCGGCGGGGAAGCCTGACGCCTCGCCGAGGTCGAGCGTGCCGGTGAACCGGCCGTCGTCCCGCACCGACAGTTCGCGGTAGGTCACCGGGAACTCGCGGGTCCGCGCGACGGCGTAACCCTCCGCGAACGAATCGGGGTCGAAGGCGTGACCGTTCGCCGGCGGCACGGTCGGTTCGTCGCCGTCGGATGTCTCGGGGTCGGTCGCCGCGAGGAAGCCTCGGACGAACGACAGGTAGTCGATGGCGCCGTCCTCCATCTGGAGCTCATCCTCGTCTGGGTGAGTGTGTACCCCTAATGGCGTTCCGAAGATACTTCCTGTGCTCTCCGTGACCCAAGCGGGGCGGTGCGTCAAGGCCGGCCCCGCTTCCGCCGCCACCTGAACGGAGTCGCTTCGCGACGCTAGGTTGTTCCCATGCCTACCGCTTTGATCACTGGCGCTACGGTCGGTATCGGCGCCGCGTTCGCCCGCAGGCTCGCCGCCGAACGCTACGACCTCGTGCTCGTCGCCCGCAACGAACCGAAGCTGCGCGCCAGGGCGAAGGAGCTCGCCTCCGCGTACGGCATCACCGCGGACGTCCTGCCGGCCGACCTCGCCACCGCCGAGGGCCGCGAGGCTGTGGAGCAGCGCCTGCGCGAGCAGCCCGTCGACCTGCTCGTGAACAACGCGGGGCTCGGCCTGGCCGGCGAGTTCTGGACAGCCTCGGCCGACGAGCTGCAGCACCAGCTCGACGTCAACGTCACCGCCGTGCTGCGGCTGACGAGGGCCGCGCTGCCCGCGATGCTGGAGCGCGGCGCCGGTGACGTGATCAACGTCTCCAGCGTCGCCGGGTTCTTCTCCGGCAGGGGCTCCACCTACACCGCGAGCAAGAGCTGGGTGACGTCGTTCTCCGACGGGCTCGCCTCGGCGCTGCACGGCTCCGGGGTACGCGTGCTGGCCCTGTGCCCGGGGTTCACCGAGACCGAGTTCCACGACCGCGCCGGCCTGGAGAAGACCGGGCCGAAGGCGTTCTGGCTGAGTGCCGACCGAGTGGTCTCCGACGCGCTGACCGATCTGCGCAAGGGCAAGGTGATCTCGATCCCGAGCCCGCAGTACAAGGTCATCGCCACCGTGGGACGCATGCTGCCGCGCGGTCTCGTGCGCAGGCTCGGCGGCCGGTTCGCGGGTCGCGACCGGACCTGAGCGGAGCCCGTGTGTAAAACTGCGGGTCGTGGCGAACCCCTCGACTGACGAAGCGGCGAAGATCGAACTGGCCAGGCTGGTCGCCGAACTGTGCGTGGTGCGCGGCAAGGTGACGCTTTCCTCCGGCAAGGAGGCCGACTACTACGTCGACCTGCGCCGGGCGACCCTGCACCACGCCGCCGCTCCGCTCATCGGCCGCCTGCTGCGCAGGCTCACGGCCGACTGGGACTACGTGGCCGTCGGCGGGCTCACCCTCGGAGCCGACCCCGTCGCCACCGCGATGCTGCACTCGGCCGCGGCCGACGGGATGGTGCTCGACGCGTTCGTGGTGCGCAAGGCCGTCAAGGAACACGGCATGCAGCGGCGCATCGAGGGCTTGGAGGTGGCCGGCCAGCGCGTGCTCGCGGTCGAGGACACCTCCACGACCGGGGGCAGCGTGCTCACGGCGGTGGAGGCGCTTGGCGAGGCGGGTGCCACGGTGGTCGGGGTGGCCACAGTGGTCGATCGCGGCACCGGTGCCAAGGAGGCCATCGAGAAGGAGGGCCTGCCGTACCGGTACCTGCTCGATCTCGACGACCTCGGCCTCGCCTGATCAACGGCCGGTTACCCCGGCGAAAGTCGCTGCTCAGGTCTGCTAACGAGAACGACATCACGCCGTCACTCGTCTGAGTGACCACGTCGATCAAGCTCTGCTTCGCCACGTGGCGAAGGGAGCTTGAATGGCATCCAACGTGACACGTCGAACCCTGCTCAGATCCATCGGCGTCGCGGGCGGGGCCGGAGTGATGTTCGAGTCGATGCGGGCGCTCGGCCTGATGGCCTCGCCCCAGGCGCTCGCCGTCCCCGACTTCCGCCCGCCCCGAACCGGCGATCTCGACGACCGCAAACGCGGCAAGAAGGTGGTGGTGCTCGGCGCGGGCGTCGCCGGTCTCACCGCCGCGTACGAGCTCGGCAAGGCCGGGTACCGGTGCACGATCCTCGAAGCCAAGGACCGTGTCGGCGGTCGCAATTGGACTGTCAGGGCGGGGACCACGGAGACCGATCTCGACGGGCACACCCAGACGGCCCGGTTCGGCCGGGACCCGGACGTCTACCTCAACGCGGGACCGGCGCGACTGCCCCAGTCGCACATCACCCTCGACTACTGCCGCGAACTGGGCGTCCCGCTGGAGGTGTTCCTCAACGCCAACGCCAACGCGCTCATCTACAACGAGCGGAGCGGTGTCGCGCCGCAGCAGTACCGCACCGCCAAGGCCGACATGTACGGCTACGTCTCCGAGCTGCTGGCCAAGGCCGTGGACCAGGGTTCGCTCGACGCGAGCCTTACCGCCTCCGACAAGGACGCCCTGCTGACGTTCCTCTCCGGCTTCGGCGCCATCGGCAACAAGGCCACCGGGTACGCCTACACCGGTACGAGCAGGCGCGGCTACTCGGTCGAGCCGGGCGCGGCCGACCAGGCCGGCACGGTGCTCGGCCCGCCACCCTCGCTCTCGGCCGTACTGGCCAGCCAGGTGGGCAGGTATTTCTCGTTCGAGTTCGGCTACGACCAGGCCATGACCATGTTGCAGCCGGTGGGCGGCATGGACGCGATTCCGAGGGCGCTCCACGACGCCGTCGGCAGGGACAAGGTGCGGCTCGGCGCCCGCGTCACCGGGGTCACCGACACCGATCGTGGCGTCGAGGTGACCTACACCGACCGGCGCGGCAAGGAGGTGCTCGTCACCGCGGACTACTGCGTCGCGACGCTGCCACCGCACCTGATGGCGAAGATCCCCACCAACCTCGACCCGGCCGTCACCGCTGCGCTGCGCTTCCCCACCGTCACGTCGGCGGGCAAGATCGGCCTGGAGTACCGGCGCCGCTGGTGGGAGACGGACGAGCGGATCTACGGCGGCATCACCGAGACCGACATGGACCTCCAGCACATCTGGTACCCGTCGGCGGGTTTCCACGGCAAACGCGGGGTCGTGGTCGGCTACTACAACACGGGCGGCAGCGCGAACACCTACGGCGCCCTGGCCCCCTCGGCGCGAACGGAGCGAGCCCTCGCGCAGGGCGTGAAGATCCACGGCGAGAAGTACCGCTCGGAACTCGCGTCGGCGTTCTCCGTCGCGTGGCAGCGGACGCCGTTCCTCGAGGGCGCCTGGGTCGGCTGGCCCTCTCGCACGAGCGGGCAGTACGCGCTGCTCAACGAACCGGCCGGGCACGTCTACTTCGCGGGCGACTGGCTGAGCTACTTCATCGCGTGGCAGGCGGGCGCGTTCGACTCCGCCCGCCACGCCGTCACCAACATCCACCAGCGCGTCATGGCGGAAGGGTAGCCACATGAGCAGGTTCTCCCGGCGCGCACTCGGCGCCATCGCGGGCGGCACGGCGGTCGCGTTCGGCCTGGGCGCGGGCACGGCATCGGCAGGCGGTCGCCTCGGCAAGGGCCCGAGGCCCACCGAGGTCCGCTTCAACATGCCCAGCGGCAACAACCCGTCGATCGCGAACGGTGTCGCCGTCGGCAGCGCGGTCGCGGTCTACACCAGCAGCGGCCTCGGCCCCGCCGCAGCGAACCCTTCGGCGCAGGCGGGATCGCCGGAGCGGTACGTCGACCTCTCGCTGTTCCCCGGCGGCACACTGCCCGCCGGGGTCACGATCACCGAGGCGCAGGCGTGGAACACCCTCAAGCGCATCGTCGACAACCTCACGGCGATGCAGGCGAGGCCGCAGGACGTGATCACCATGAAGTGCTACCTCAAACGCCTCCCGGGGGCGAGCGACGCCGACTACGCGGGCTGGAACCGGGCGTACCGGCACTTCTTCGCCAACGCTGACCTCGACACCGGCAAGCCGATCCCGATGCCGATCGGCACCACCCCGCCTGTGCGGCCGTACGTCGTCAACCCGGCGCGGCCCGCCCGCGCGACGACGGAGGTGGCCGGGCTCGCGGTACCGGGATGGCTGATCGAGGTGGAGGTCCAGGCCACTTACCCGGCGCGCTGAGTGAGCGGCGGCCCGTTACGAAGTCTCGGCTTCGTAACGGGCCGTTCGCGATTTCCGACAGATCATTTCGAAGACGACGGATGAGGTATTTGGGAGTACCGTTGTCAGTGATCAGGGGGTTGTAACCGGGGTAGGTGGGGCGATGCTGGGGTTGCTGACCGGTCTCACGACAGCAGTCCATTTCCTGGCGTTGGTTTATATCGGACTCGGCGGTTTTCTCGCGTGGATCTGGCCGAAGTCGATCTTCGTGCACATCTTCTTCGCGCTGTGGGGTGTGGCCGTCAACGCCCTGCCGCTGCCCTGCCCGCTGACCGTGGCCGAGGACTACCTGCGTGAGCAGCGCGGGCTGGGCCCGCTGCCCGGCGGCTTCAACGAGCACTACATCTACGACACCCTCGTGCCGCGCGAGATCCTGCCGGTGGTCGGCATCCTCGCGCTCCTGCTAGTGATCGGGTCCTACGTCGGCGCGTACGTGCTGTGGCGGCACCGCCAGCAACAGCCGAGCGGCGTGCCGGGGCGTCCGGTGAGGCTGGGCTGAGCCGGGCGACAATGGAGGCGTGATCGAGGAGACCGGGCCGACCGAGTGGGTCGGAAGGCACGAGGTCGGCGTCGGCCCGTGGCAGGGTCCGTGGCCCGACGACGATCGCTACGACCCGGACCTGCTCGAACACGGTGACCGGCGCAACGTCGTCGACCCCTACCGGTACTGGCGGCGCGAGGCGATCGTGGCCGACGTCGACGCCCGTCGGTTCCCCTTCCATGTCGCGATCGAGAACTTCCAGCACGACCACAACATCGGCACGGTCGTGCGCACCGCCAACGCGTTCGCGGCCGCCGCCGTGCACATCGTGGGCAAGCGGCGGTGGAACCGGCGTGGCGCGATGGTGACCGACCGCTACCAGCACCTGCACCACCACGTGGGCGTCGGCGAGCTGGCCGCGTTCGCCGCCGAGCACGGGCTCGCGATCGTGGCCGTGGACAACACCCCAGGGGCGCGGCCCGTCGAGACGGCCGAGCTGCCGCGCGAGTGCGTGCTGCTGTTCGGCCAGGAGGGACCGGGCCTCTCGCCGGAGGCGCAGGAGGCCGCCGACCTCGTGGTGTCCATCGCGCAGTTCGGCACCACGCGCTCGATCAACGCGGGCGTCGCCGCCGGGATCGTCATGCACGCGTGGATACGGCAGCACGCCGATCTGTCGAAGGCGTGGTAGCGCGCCGCGGCAGCAGCAGCGGCGTCGCCAGCAGTAGGGCGCCGGCGATCGCGATGGCGGCGCGGACGCTCGTCGCCGCGGCCAGCAGACCCCAGAGCGCGGTCAGCGCGGCGACGGTGGCGTTGCTCGTGATCGTCCAAGCGGACAGCGTGCGGGCCACGCGATCCGCCGGGGTGTGGTCGAGCCGGAAGGTGGCGAACACCGGGTTGAACACGCCGATGCACGTGATCATCACGAGCTGGAGCGTCAGCACGAGCACGAGTCCTCCGAGCCCTGGGCCTGCGAAGGCGAGGCCGATGGGCCAGCACACGCGAAGCGTCCCCGCGGCGAGTAGGACGGGGCGCCGCCCGAACCGCGCGACCAGGGGCGGGGCCAGCCACGAGCCGACGAGCCCGCCGAGGCAGGGCCCCGCGAGCGCGAGGGCGTACTGCCACGGCGGGAAACCCAGCTCTCCCAGCATGAGCACCGCCAGCAGCGGTGAGGTCGCCAGCAGCAGGCCGTTGAAGAGCACCGTGTTGCAGAACAGCGGGCGAAGCACGGGGTGGCGAAAGATGTGCCGCCACCCCTCGAGAACCTCGCCCGCGCCCGGCCGCGACACCGGGCGCCCGGGGCGAGGCTCCCGCCCGCCGATCGCACTGATCCCCGCTGCGGAGAGCAGGTAGGTGACCGCGTCGACGACCACGGTGGTGATCGGGCCGAACAGCCCGAGTGAGGCGCCACCGAGCGGAGGGCCGAGCGCGGTCGCCGTCCACGTCGTCGCCTCGAACCGCCCGTTCGCGACGAGCAGGTGCTCCGATGGCAGGAGGGTCTTCAGGTAGGCGCCGCTCGCCGCCCGGAACGCGATGTCGGCCGAGGCGACCACCACCGAGACCACCATCAGCTGCGCGAACGTCAGCACACCGAACGCGAACGCTCCCGCGACGCTCGACAGCGCGGCGAACCGGATCAGGTCCGTCACCACCAGCACCGACCTTTTGCGACGGAACTCCACGACCGGCCCGAGCGGCACCGCGAACACCGCACCGGCGGCAAGGCCCGCCGCCGCGAGCAGCGACACCTCCAACGGCCCCGCGCCCAGCACGAGCACGGCGATCATCGGGAACGCGTCGAAGGCGAACCTCGTGCCGAACGTGCTCACCGCGTAGGCGGCCCACAGGAAGCCGAACCGCCTGCCCAGTGATCCGCCCGCCACGCCCGTCAGCCAAGCGGATGCCGGACGGAAAAGCGAACAACCACACCGGCGCCGAGGTCCCGGCAACCCGCACCCCGCGCTCCCACCTCGGCACAGCGCGGCGCAGGCCGGGAACGTGGACGCCGAGCTGGGCCGGTCAGTCCACGCCGAGGTCGGCCAGTTCCTCGGCAGGGTGAGGCAGGACCGTCACCGCCGGGTCCGAGGGAGCCTCCACGGTGCGCGGCGCGGGGTTGCGGTTGACCAGCAGGCGGAACACGTCCGGGCGGGAGTAGTGGCCCACCGGGTCCGCCGCGGACTTCGCGATCGCGATCAGCGCGGGGTCGAGGTCGGCGTACAGGATGCCCTCCTCGGTCTCCGCGAGCGGCTCGGCCAGCGGGGTGCCCTCGGGGCCGAAGATCCGGGCGAAGCCACCACCGAGCCGCAGCAACTGCCGCTTGGCCTCGGTGTCGCAGAACACCTCGTGCGCCGCCTCGCCGACCACCGAACACGCCGCGAGGACGAACGCCTGTCCCTCGACCGCGTACGTCAGGCTGGCCGCCGTGTTGACCTCCGGCCCCAGCGCGGTCGCCGCGCCGCGGTACACCGAGAAACTCGGCCACGACGCCACGTGGATCTCCTCGCCAAGGCTGTACATCGCGTACTTGGTCAGCGGCTGGAAGTGCTCCCAGCAGTTCAGCCCGCCGAGCTTTCCGAGCGCGGTGTCGTGCACCTGCAGGTCGCTGCCGTCACCCTCGCCGAATACCGAGCGCTCGACGTGGGTCGGCTTGAGCTTGCGGCGCACCGAGATCAGCTCCCCGGTGTCCGCGATGAACGCCTGCGCCATGTACAGGCTGCCGCCTGCCCGCTCGCTGAAGCCGAGCACCACGTGCACGCCGTGTTCCGCCGCGGCCTGGCGGATCCGCCGCATCTCGGCGCCGTCGCGGGTCATCGAGTTGGCGGCGTACCTCGGCACGAACGCCATGCCCGCCGCGGGGGAGTCGAGCCAGATCCACCATGGGTAGCCGGGGACGAACGTCTCGCCGAACGACACCAGCTTCGCTCCGCCCCTCGCGGCCTCACCGATGAGCGCGACCGCCTTCTCGACGCTTCCGGCCAGGTCCAGCCACACCGGCTCGGCCTGCACCGCCGCGACCCGCACCACGCTTTCCATGACGTCTCCTCGAACCGAGTGGGATCAGTTGGAGGGCATCATGCGGCGTTCGCGCTTCCGCCGGACTGACCGCGCGTGCCGCTGTCACTGACCGCGCGTGCCGTCCCGGCACTCGCGGGGCGTCATCCCGAACTCGGCGCGGAACGCGCGGTGGAAGCCGGACTCGCTGTCGTACCCGCACAGCGCGGCGATGGCCGCGACCGGCCGGTCCGGGTGCTCGAGCAGCATCGCCCTGGCCCGGTCGAGCCGGATGCGCCGGATCTGGGTGGCGATGCCACCGTCAGGGGTGAAGACGCGGTACAGGGTGCGCCGGGAGACCCGGCAGGCCCCGGCGACGAGGTCGACATCGAGCCCCGGATCACCGAGGTTTCGCCGGATGAACGCCAACGCCTGTTCCCGCACCAATGCCTGCACCGGGTCGGGTGCCGGTTCGTCCCGCGCCGCGAAGGAGGCCGCCGCCGACAGCAAGCCGAGCGCGTGCGGCAGCAACGGGGCCGTGGTGTGCGGGTTCGCCTTCGCCGCGTCGGCCAGCGAGGTGAAGAACGCTGGGACGACCTGTCCAGGCCCGCCCCGGCCGAGGGTGCGGGCGGTCAGCCTGTGGGTGTCCCGCACCGCGAGGTCCCGTTTGGGCACCTGGACGACGAGCTGGCGGAACCGCTCGTCGAAGTGCAGTGTGTAGGGCCGCGTGCTGTCGTAGAACGCCATGTCACCCGCCCGCAGCTCGGCTCGCCGCTCGTCCTGCTCGACCAGCCCGCGACCCTGCAGCTGAATGCTCGCCAGCAGGTACTCGTCACCACTGCGGGCGATCAGGCTCCGCGTGCGCCGCACCACCTGCCCCGCGGCGACCACAGTGGACAGTTCCAGGCGGCCGACCGGCACGTGCTCGATGCGCCCCGCGAACGCACCCTGGGTGACGGGAGCGGCGTTGAGCTGGACGAACGTCTCGCAGATCAGCTCCCGCCAGTAGGCGAACGCCTCCTCGGCGGGCACCGCCGCCGTGCTCAGCTCCACCCGGGCCTGCCGGTCCATCCCGGGATTGTCACCCCGGCAGCCGCTCCTGTCGACCCCTCGCTAGGCGGGCGCGACCTCGACCGGGATGCCGTTCAGCACGGCGGTTCCCGAGAGCGCGTCGACCGACAGCTCGTCGGCGAGCACGTTGGAGTTCGCGCCCGGGTGCGCCTTCGCCACTGTGGTGCGCACGCCGTCGACGTCGTGACCCCAGCCGTGGGGGATGCTCACCACGCCCGGCCGGATCTCGTCGGTGACCTCCACCTCCACCTCGATCGTGCCCGTGCGGGCGGTGACCTTCGCCTGGCCGCCGTCGTGAAGGCCGAGCCTGCCCGCGTCGTCGGGATGCACCTGCACGGTGCACAGGTTCTTGCCGCGCACCAACGGTTCGAGGTTGTGCATCCAGGAGTTGTTGGAGCGCAGCTGCCGCCTGCCGATGAGCACGAGCCGCCCGTTCGGCGACCGCCCCAGCTCCTTGGCGAGCCTCGGCACGTCGGCCGTGATCGCCTCCGGAGCCAGCTCGATCCGGCCGCTCGGCGTGCTGAGCACCTCCGGGATCCGGGGTCGCAGCGGGCCGAGGTCCACACCGTGCGGCGCCGCTTCGAGATCGGCGAGGGTCAGGTCGTACGGGCCGGCGCGCAGCATCAGGTCCATGATCCGCTCGGGTCCCGTGCGCTCGCCCGCGACGGCGACGTCGAGCCCGCAGCGGCGGGCCACCTCGGCGGCGACGAACGCGTCGAGCGCGGCGACGTCGGCGTCCGGGCCCTGACCCGTCACGATTCCCGTGAGGCGCAGCAACGTCTCCCACTCCTGCGGCATGGGTGAGGGCAGTGCGGCGGGGGTCCAGTTGGCGACGTTGCGCACGGCGAGCTGGTACAGCGCGATGTCGTAGTGCGCCCGCTCCAGCGGTGTCGGCCCGGGCAGGATCACGTCGGCGTGCCGCGTGGTCTCGTTGAGATAGATGTCGAGCGAGAGCATGAACTCCAGCTGTGGCAACGCGTTCGCGAGCCTGCCCGCGTTGGGCGTGCTCAGGCACGGGTTGCCCGCGATGGTCACGAGAGCGCGGACCTGACCCTCTCCCGGAGTCTCGATCTCCTCGGCCAGCGCGGCGACGGGGACCTCGCCGAACACCTCGGGCAGCCCGCGCACACGAGTCCGCCAGCGGCCCGCCGCGAACGGGCGCCGCGCGCCGCTGCCGCTCCGTTGGCCCGCCGCCGCGAACGGGAACATCGCACCGCCCTCGGCGTCGAGGTTGCCGGTCAGCACGTTCAGCACGTCCACGAGCCAGCTGGTAAGCGTGCCGAACGTCTGCGTCGTGGTGCCGATCCGGCCGTAGACCACGGCGCGTTCGGCGGCGGCCAGTTCCCTCGCCATCCGGCGGATCTCGGCTGCCGCAACGCCCGTCACCGGGGCCACGGCCTCGGGGGTGAACGGTTCGGCGAGGGTGCGCACCTCGGCGACACCGTTGACGTGGTCGGTGAGCCTGCCGAGGCGCACCAGGTCCTCGGCGAACAGGGTGTGGACCAGTGCGAAGAGCAGCAGCGCGTCGGTGCCGGGCCGGATCGCGTGGTGCTCGTCGGCGGCCTCGGCCGTGCGGGTGCGGCGTGGATCCACCACCACGACCTTGCCGCCGCGCTCCCGGACGGCGCGCAACCTGCCCCGCACGTCCGCTGCGGTCATCAGGCTTCCGTTGGACACCAACGGGTTCGCGCCGAGCATCAGCAGGTGCCCGGTGCGGTCGAGGTCGGGAACGGGGATGGTGAAGCCGCCGCCGAAGAGGTAGCCGGAGGAGTAGTGCTTGGGCAGCTGATCGACGCTGCCGGCCGTGTAGAAGTTCTTGGTGCCGAGCGCCTTGAAGAACGCGCGGCCGTAGAGTGCGACGGCGAGGTTGTGCGCCGCGGGGTTGCCCACGTAGACGGCCACGGAGTCGCGGCCGTGCTCCGCCGCCACCGCGGGAAGGCGCGCGTCGATCTCGGCGAACGCCTCCGCCCACGAGACCTCGGTGAACGAGCCGTTCCGCTTCACCAGCGGCGCCCGCAGCCGGTCGGGGTCACTGTGCAGGGCGCCCAGCGAGGCGCCCTTCGGGCAGATGTAGCCGCGGGAGAAGACGTCCTCGGCGTCGCCGCGCACCGAGGTCACGTCCGCGCCGTCGAAGGTCACCTCCAGGCCGCAGGTCGCCTCGCAGAGCGGACAAGTGACATGCGCCGTTGCCATTTGCTCATGGTTCTACACGCGCTGCGGTATGTCGAGGACGGCGCAAGGATGGGCACATGCCGTGGAGCGAGTGCGCCGCCGAGGCCGAAAGCGCCGTGTGCGCCCGGCATCTCGCGCGCGTGTGGGGGCTGCCCGGTACCGCGCTCGGCCTGCCCGCCTGGCCGCCGACCACCCGGCACCGCCTGCACCGGCCCTGGCACTACTGGTGGAACGCGCACCTGCTCGACTGCCTCGCCGACGCGCGACTGCGCGCACCCGACCCGGAGCGGGAGGTGACGATCGCGCGGCTGGTGCGCTCCATCCGGCTGCGCAACCGCGGCAGGTGGACCAAGGACTACTACGACGACATGGCCTGGCTCGCGCTGGCCTTGCAGCGGATCGGTGAGCACGAGCCCGTGCGGATCCTGCTCGACGCGGTGTGGGCGGGCTGGTCCGTCGACGCCGGTGGTGGCATCCGTTGGCGCAGCGGAGATTCCTTCAAGAACGCGCCGACGAACGGACCTGCCGCGATCGCCTTCGCGAGGGCGGGAGAGACGGACAAGGCGCGGAAACTGTTCTCGTGGCTGGAGAACCGGCTCGTCGATCCGGACACCGGGCTGGTCAACGACGGCGTACGCGCCGACACCGGCGAGTGCGTGGAGGAGATCTTCACCTACTGCCAGGGCGTCTTCCTCGGTGCCTGCCTCGAGTTGTCCGAAGTGGACGCGGCCGAACGGACGGTGCGCGCGGTGGCCGCCCATCTGGCGCCGGGCGGCGTGCTCCGCGGCCAGGGCGGTGGCGACGGCGGGTTGTTCGCGGGGATCCTGGCTCGCTATCTGGCTTCCGCGGCGAAAAGGCTGCCGAAGGGGCCGGCCGCCGACGTGGCCGCCGAGCTGGTGCTCGACTCGGCGTCAGCGTGCTGGCGTGGCGCGGCCCCGGCCGAGCACGGCCCGCTGTTCGGTCCGGAGTGGACGGATCCTGTGGAGCTGCCGCCGCGGGGGGCCGCGCGCGATCTCTCGGTTCAGCTCGGCGCTTGGCTGCTGCTGGAGGCCGCCGCCGTGCTGGATCCCTGAGCAGGGCAGCCACAGGAGGACCGGTGCGCGAAGGACGGCGTGAGCCGCACGGTCCTCGGCCGCCGCGCAGGGTCGGCGATACGCGACAGCAGCAGCCGCACAGCCGTGTGCGCGATGTCGCCGAACGGTGGGGCCAGCGCGGAAACGGGCGGGTCGGCTTCGCGGGCGCGGCCCGTGTCACCGTGGCAGACCAGGCCCAGCTCCGCGCCGATGCGCAGCCCGCGGTCGCGCGCCTCGGCCTGCACAGCCCCGAGCATGCCTTCCCCGGCGACGACGACCGCTGACGGCCTTTCGGCCAGCAGCACCCCGGCCGCCGATGGCGAGCCCCCGCGCACGACGAGCGCGGCGTCCCAGCGCAGGCCGGCGCGGCCGAGGCCGAGCCGGTAACCGAGCGACCGCTCGTCGGCGTCGCCGTCACCGGGCGGTCCTGCGAGGAGCCCGATCCGGCGGTACCCCCGCGCGGCCAGGTGCTCGGTGAGCTCGGACGTGGACTCGATGTTCTCCGTGCCGACCTGGTCGACATCGTCCCGCGGGGCGAGGCGGTCGACGAGCACGGTCGGCAAGCCGATCCGCACCAGCTCGGTCACCACGGTGTCGTCCCCGCTCGCCGGGGCCAGCAACACACCGTCGACTCCCTGGGCGCGCAGGGTGCGGGCCGCGGCGGCCTCGGAGGTGACGCTGCCGGTGGTCTCGGCGAAGGTCACCGCGCAACCCTCGGCCAGGACCGCCGACTCGACCGCGGCGGCCAGTTCGGCGCGGCCTCCGGTGTCCGGCGCGAGGGCGACCCCGAACCGGTAGCACAGGGGCGCGCGCCTGCGGGGCGGTGCGCTCGACGGTGAGCTCATGGCGCTACTCCAGGAGGAGGGAGCTGATCGGGTGACGCTAGCCCGAGTGGGCTAACGCGCAACCGGTTACGCAGCGCGTCGCCGCAGAATCAACTGTCCGGGTGAATCGCGGGGCAACCGCATGACTCCCGGTGCCGCAGGACCGGTGGGAGGCGCAACGTCTCCGGCCTGCGGTCCGGGTCCTTGATCCGCGACAGCAGCAGCCGGACGGCCTCGCGGCCGATGTCGGCGATGGGCTGCGCCATGGTGGTCAGTGGCGGGTCCACGAGGTCGGCCCATTCCGTGTCGTCGAAGCCGACCACGGCGACGTCCTTGCCGACGTGCAGCTGCCGCCGCCGCGCTTCGTGCAGCACGCCGGCCATCATCGCGTCGTTGCCGACCACCACCGCGCTCGGCGGCTCCGGCCGGTCGAGCAGTGCGGCGAACGCGTCCGCGCCGCCCGCGCGTTCGGAGTGCCCCGGCACCACGAGGTCGGGGTTCCACGCGAGCCCGCCCCGGCCGAGGCCGAGTCGGTAGCCGAGCGTCCGTTCCTCGCTCGTGGCGAGGCCGGGGGTGCCCGCGACGAAGCCGATCCGGCGGTGGCCCAGCGAGGCGAGGTGCTCGGTGAGCGCGGACGTGGACTGGATGTTCTCCGCGCCGACCTGGTCCACGTCACCTCTCGTGGCGAGGCGGTCGACGAGCACGGTGGGGATGCCGAGCGAGACGAGCTCGCTGATCACGGAGCCGTCGCCGGGCACGGAGGTGAGCAGCAGGCCCTCGACGCGCCTCGACCGCAGCGCACGCACGACGGCCTGCTCGGTGTCGACCGTGTCATGCGTGTCGGAGAGCAGCACCGTGTAGCCTGCTGCGGCGGCTTCCCGCTCGATGGTCTGCATGAGCACCGCGAAGTAGGGGTTGGCGAGCAGCGAGATCGCGACGCCGATCGACCGCGTGCCGCCGGTGACCAGTGAGCGGGCGATGACATCACCCGTGTAGCCGGTCTGCTCGATGGCCTCGAGCACCGCTGCTCTGGTCTCCGGGGCCACGGCCCTGGTGCCGTTGACGACGTGCGAGACGGTGGTGATCGAGACCCCGGCCAGCTCCGCGATGTCGCGCTGAGTGGGCCGGGTCGATCGCTGCGGGGGCATGGTTCGTCCTTCGCGGCTCGCGGCAAGCGTTTGCGCAAACGGTTGCGAGCGAGCATAACGTCTGTCTACGTTGCAGGCGTCCGGCGGTGTGCCTCGGAGCGGAGGAGGGTGGCGAGCGTGAGGGTGCTCCTCGCGGGCCTGTGCACGGTCGACGTCGTCCAGCGCGTCGACGAGCTGCCGGAGCCGGGTCACAAGGTCCAGTCGCGCTCGGTGGAGACCGCGGCGGGCGGGCCCGCCACCAACGCCGCCGTCACGGTCGCGGCACTCGGCGGACGGCCCACGCTGCTGACCGTCCTCGGCGCCCATCCGCTCGCGGAACTCGCCCGAACCGACCTCGCCGCGTGCGGGGTCGACGTGCTCGACGCGCTGCCCACGCACCCGGACCCGCCCGCCGTGAGCGCGGTGGCCGTGCGGGAGCGTGACGGCGAGCGCACCGTGGTCTCGCACAACGCGGCGGCGCTGCCCGAGAAGCTGGCCGCTGTTCCACTGCCCACGACCTCCTCGACCGACGCCGTGCTGGTGGACGGCCACCACCCCGCGCTCGCCCTGGCCGCCGCTCGGTGGGCCAGGGAGGAGGGGGTGCCCGTGGTGGTGGACGCAGGCAGCTGGAAACCCGTGTTCGCGGACGTCTTCCCGCTGGCCGACGTGGTCGCCTGCTCGGCGGACTTCCGCGCGCCGGATGGCGCGCTGGCCGACGTGCCGACGGTGATCACCACGGCGGGTCCCGACCCGGTGCGCTGGCGAAGCGGCGGCGAGTCGGGCGAGGTGGCGGTGCCGTCGGTCGAGGCGAAGGACACGCTCGGCGCGGGCGACGTATGGCACGGTGCGCTCGTGGCAAGGGCCGGGGAGCTGCCGATCCCGGAACTGATCGGGTTCGCCAACGAGGTGGCGGCCGAGCGGGTGCGCCACAGTGGACCGAGAAGCTGGCTTGGCCCGGTGAGGGCGAGGATGGGAGAGAGATGACGTCGTTCGAGGAGTTGCTGGACAGGGCGCAGACGCTCGCCGCGAGGGACGGGCGCACGGTGCTGGGCATAGCGGGAGCCCCCGCCTCCGGCAAGACGACCCTCGCGTGGCGGCTGGCCAACGCGCTCGGCGACCGCGCGACCGTGGTGGGCCTGGACGGCTTCCACCTCGCGCAGGTGGAGCTCAACCGGCTCGGCCGCACCGACCGCAAGGGCGCCCCGGACACGTTCGACGCGTACGGCTACGTGCATCTGATCCGCAGGCTCGCGCGGGGCGAGGAGCTGGTCTACGCGCCGGAATTCCGCCGCGAGATCGAGGAGCCGATCGCGTGCGCGGTGCCGGTGCCGCCGTCCGTGCGGCTGGTGATCACGGAGGGCAACTACCTGCTGCTCGACACGGAGCCGTGGGCGGATCTGCGGTCGCTGATCGACGACGTCTGGTACCTGCAGCCGGACGAGGACGAGCGCATCGAGCGGCTGGTGACGCGGCACCGCAAGTACGGACGGTCCCTTGTGGAGGCTCGCCAGCGCGCGCTCGGCTCCGACCAGCGCAACGCGGACCTGATCGCCCCGAGTGCGGTGCGTGCCGACCTCGTGGTGCGCGACATGGAGCTACCCCACTTCGCGGTCTGACCCCGCGCCCCGACCCCGGCCCTGACCCCGACCCTGACCCTGACGCAGTGAAGGCCACCTTCACTGCGTTGAACGAACACAGCGGCGCGTCAGCGTCTCCGTTTGGGTGGTGGAGGGAGACGGGTGGGCGCAGGCATGGTGGCCTTCACTGCGGACGGCCGAGCCAATCTGTCCACAGGTTGGCTGTGGACAACCACGGGTTATCCACAGGGCTGTTGAGGAATCCCGGCCACGCCGGGTACGGAGGGGTCACGGCGACATCCCATTCCAGCCACCCGGCGAGCGGGGAGCGCGGCCGCCCGGCGAGAATCCTCGTGCGGGGGTGGAAGGACGACTGTGAGAAATGACCAAGCTCGCGAGTGTGCACCATCTGGCTCTCACGGTCACCGACGTCGACCGCAGCGTGCCGTGGTACGAGCGGGTGCTGGAGTTCGAGGAGATCTCGCGCCGCGACGACCCCGAGAAGGGGTTGCGGAAGGTGCTGCTGCGCGCGCCCGGTGACGGCTTCTCCGTGATGCTCGTCCAGCACGCCCACGTCGAGCGGCCGCCCTTCGACGAGCGGCATACCGGGCTCGACCACGTCGCGTTCAAGGTCGGCTCGTTCGCCGAGCTGCAGCGGTGGGAGGAGCGGCTCGCCGAGTACGGCGTCACCCACACTCCGGCGACGCCCTCGCGCACCGTGCCCGGCTCCCTGGTCGTGGTGTTCCGCGACCCCGACGGCATCCAGCTCGAGGTGTGGGCGGAGCCGGAGTGACGGCTCAGGCGCTCGCCGCCTCCGTCTCGGTCTCCACCGGGCGGCGCATCTCCTGGCGGTAGCGGTACACGCCGTAGGCCGTGCCGATCACGAAGAACGCCACGCTGCCCCACACCAGCGCCGTCTTGAGCCACGGCACCACGTCGAGCAGCCCGGCGCCGTAGTAGCCGATCAGCACCAGCGTCGGTACCCACAGCACCGCGCCGGCGGTGGTCGCCAGCATGAAGCGCCGGGGATCCATGCGCGCCGCACCCGCGATCAGCGGGGCGAGCGTGCGCACCCACGGGATCCAGCGGGCCGCCACGATCGCCAGGAAGCCCCTGCGGTTGAGAAAGGCACGCGCTCGTTCGAGGTTGGCCTGGTTGAGCACCTTGCCGCCGCGCCGCGCGATGAACTTCGTGCCCGTCTGCCTGCCGATGTAGTAGCCGACCTGGTTGCCGACCACGGCGACGACCAGGGCCACCCCGGACAGCGCCCACGCGTGGCCTTCCGCGCTGTGCTGCGCCAGCACCACCCCGGCCCCGAAGAGCAGCGAGTCGCCGGGCAGGAACAGCCCGACGATCAGCGCGCATTCGATGAACACGAAGCTGAGCACGATGACCCAGACGAGGAGCGGACCGGCCGTCGCGAGCCAGTCCAGCCCGACGCCGGCGGCTTCGGCGTGCACGATACCCACGCCCGGCAGCGTACGTGGCTTCCCGGTGTGGACCTAACCCGAACGGTGTCGTTCCGGTTTCCACCCGGTCACGAGCGGCGTGGCTCAGAACTCCGGAAGCCGCTCTCCCTGGAGCGCCTGGATGTCGAGCTCCACCTTGACGGTGGTGCCGATCGCGGCCACGCCGGCCCGCACCATCGCGTTGTAGTTGATCGCGAAGTCGTCGCGGCGCAGCTGCGTCTCGGCGTGGAACGCAGCGCGTACGCCACCCCACGGATCGGGCCCGTACCCGCCGTAGCGCAGGTCCAGTTCGATCTCGCGGCGCTGCCCGTGCAGCACCAGCTCACCGCGCAACAGCCAGGTGTCGGCGCCCTTCTGCGCCAGGCCGGTGCCCGCGAATTCGATGGCCGGGTACGTGGCCACGTCGAGGAAGTCGGCCGAGCGCAGGTGGTCGTCGCGCATCTTGATGCCGGTGTCGATCGACGCCGCTTCGATGCGGGCGCGCACCGACGAGCGCTCGACGGGCCGCTCCACCACGATCCGGCCCGAGAGGTCGGGAAAGCGTGCCTTGATGCTCGCGATCCCGAGGTGCCGGGCCGTCACCACCACCGAGGAGTGCACGGGGTCGATCACCCAGGGCCCCGGCGGTGGCAGCTCGATCGCGCCCTCCTCCGGGGCGAGGGTGACGTCGCCGATCGAGCCGGAGCCGTCACTCGCGACCTGGGCGGTGCGGGCGACGGGCAGGTATCCCGGCGCCGTCACCACGGCGGTGTAGACGCCGGGGGCGAGCGGTTCGGTGACCACCGCACCCTGCGCGTCCGCCGTGGCCCTCGCGGCCTGCCGCCCGCCGAGGTCGGTCACGGTCAGCACGGCGTGTTCCACCGCCCAGCCCTCGGCGGTGCGGACGAGTCCCGAGAGCCCCGCCATCAGCGGTCGTTCCCCGCCAGGTCGTCGATCACCTGGTCGTAGCCGAGGCGCACGTCGTGCTCGGCTTCCCCACCCGCGACGGTCACCTGGCTCGTCGCGGGCGGGTACCCGCTCGCGACCACGGTGTAGTCGCCCTCGGGCAGGTCGCTCACCACGTAGCGACCGGACTCGTCGGTCCTGGCCACCGCGGCCACATTGCCGTCGGCGTCGAGCACGGTGATCCGCGCGTCGCGCACCGGCCGGTCGTCCTCGGCGAGCGCCGTGCCGCTCAGCAGCACCGAGCCGGCGAGCTCGATGTCGTGGTGCAGCACGCCGCTGTCGGGCACGGTCAGCGTCACGGCGGCGGGCCGCAGCCGGTCCCCGCTCGCGACGAGCGTGTAGGCGCCCGAGGTGACGCCCGTGAACACGTAGGTCCCGTCGGCCTGCGTGCCGCACGCGGCGGTGACCTCGCCGCGCGAGTCGGCGAGCGTCACGGTCGCGTTCGCCAGCGGCGTCCCGCTGCCCGCGGCCCGCACCACGCCGGTGACCTCGCCGGAGCCGGTCAGCGTGATGTCCACGCGCGTCGGGGCGCCGGTGCCGCCCACGACGACGCTCGAAGCCTGCGGCTGGTGGCCGCCCGCCGACACGATCAGCACGTAGGTACCCGTGTCCGGGGCGCCGATCGTGTAACCGCCGTCGGACTGGCCGATGCCCCGTGCGACCTGCCTGCCCCGCTGGTCGATCAGGGTGAGGGCCGCACCCGCGACGGAGGAGCCGTCCTGCCTGCGGATGTGCCCGGTGACGGGCAGCCCCGGTGTCTCCACCGCATCGCGGAAGCCCGTCGAGGCCGTGATCGGCGCCGTGGCGCCGCGCAGTTCGGCGTGCCCGTTCTCGTCGGCCCGCGAGTGCCTGCCCGCCGCGACCAGCTCGGGTTCGCGGTCGAGCGCCTCGTCCGCGTCGGCGAGCGCCGCCTCGCGCTGGGCTTCCGGGGCGGCAGCATTGTCGGTGTCGATCAGCGCCTCGCCGCCCTCCATCACCGCGGCCTTCGGCGCGCTGTCGGCCAGCGGGATCTCCTTCATGAACAGCAGCACGAGGAACGCGAGCGCGGCCACGCCCGCGCCGATGTAGAACACCAGGCTGATCGAGTCGGTGAAGCCGATGAAGAACGGCCGCGCCTGCTCGATCGGGATCTGCTGCAGGAACGACGAGTCGGTCATGATGTCGTTGCCCGCCGCGTTCATGGCCGAGGGTGCGACGCCCGCCGAGCGGAAGGCGTCGGCGATGTTGTCGTTCAGGGTGCTGAACAGCACCGACAGGAACACCGCGACACCCAGCGTGCCGCCGATCTGGCGGAAGAACGTCGCCGAGGCCGTGGACACGCCCATGTCGCGGCGAGGGCCCGCGTTCTGCACGGCGATGATCAGGGTCTGCATGCAGCCACCGAGTCCGAGCCCGATCACGGCCATGTAGACCATGGGCTGCCAGATCGGGCTGTCCCACTCGACCTGGGCGAACAGCAGCATGCCCACTGTCATCAGGGCGGTGCCGACGACCGGGAAGATCTTGTACCGGCCCGTGCGCGAGGTCAGCTGGCCCGACGTGACCGAGGCCGTCATGACGCCGAGCATCAGCGGCAGCGACAGCAGACCCGCCTCCGTCGGCGAGTAGCCCTGCACGATCTGCAGGTACTGCGGGATCAGCATGATCGAGCCGAACATCGCGACACCGACGATCACGCCGCCCGCGATCGCGACGGTGAACGTCGAGTTGCGGAACAGGCGCAGCGGGATCAGGGCCTCGTCCTTCATTACGTGCTCGACGAAGAGGAAGAGCACGAGTCCGACGGCGCCGACGCCGTAGCAGATCACGGCGCGGGTGGAGCCCCAGCCCCACTCGCGGCCCTGCTCGGCGATCAGCAGCAGCGGGACGAGGCAAATCACCAGCGCGAGGCCGCCCCACCAGTCGATGCGGTGCTGCTGCCGCTGGTGCGGCACGTTCAGCACCTTCGCCACCACGAACAGCGCGATGATGCCCAGCGGCACGTTGACGAGGAACACCCAGCGCCAGCCGGTGATCCCCGCGATTGAGTCGAGCCCCGCGAGGAACCCGCCCAGTACCGGGCCGAGCACCGTCGACGTGCCGAACACGGCGAGGAAGAAGCCCTGGTAGCGGGCGCGCTGCCGGGGCGGCACGATGTCGCCGAGGATCGTCAGCGCCAGCGACATCAGACCACCGGCGCCGAGCCCCTGGACGGCGCGGAACGCCGCGAGCTGGTACATCGACTGCGCGAACGTCGCCGCCACCGAACCGAGCACGAAGATCGAGATCGCCGCGAGGTAGAACGGTTTGCGCCCGTAGATGTCGGAAAGTTTGCCGTAGATCGGTGTCGCGATCGTCGCGGTGATCAGGTACGCCGTGGTGATCCACGCCTGCAGGCTGAGCCCGTTCAGATCGTCGGCGATCGTGCGGATGGACGTGCCGACGATGGTCTGGTCCAGTGCGGCCAGGAACATTCCGGTCATCAGCCCGATCAGGATGACGACGATCTGGCGGTGGCTCAGGTTGGGTCCGCTGTCCGGATCCGGTTCGGGCGCCGCTGGCTTCTGGGCGGCGGATGTCATGCGTTGTCCCCCTCGGTGGTGCTGAACTGCTGTGGATCGAAGTTCTCGATGGCTGCGTTGAGCCGGTCGATGAGCCGCGTGAGCGTGTGCCGGTCCTCTTCGGGCCAGTCGGCGAGCAGCTTGGCGAGCCAGTGGCCGCGGAGCCTGCGGTTCTCCTCGAACACCCGCAGCCCCTCGTCGGTGGGCGCCAGCAGGCAGGCGCGGCCGTCCTCGGGGTCGGCGGTGCGCTCGACGAGGCCGTGCTGGACCAGCGAGCTGCTCTGCCTGCTGATCGTGGAGATGTCGGAGTGCAACGACTCGGCGAGCCGGCTCGTGCGCTGCGGTCCGTCGTGGACGAGCGTGAACAGGATCGCGTAGGCCGCGCGCTCGATGCCGTCCGGTCCCCGCTTCGCGACCTGCGACTTCGCCCGCGTCATCGCCCGCATGAACCTGACCAGCTGCGCGCCCAGCTCGTCGGCGACGGTCAGCTCGGCCTCGGTCGGCCGGGCGGTGTCCTGGGATGCAGGGGCCATGAGCAGGTCTTTCGTCACGGATGTCTTGTTTGTGTCGTGCAACTAGTTGCCTAAAGCAAGAATGTCCCCGTTCCGGGGTTCCGTGCAACTCCATTGCCGGCCCTGTGGGCCAGACCACCGGGCTCGTCACCCGTGTGTGTGAGCGGAATGTCCGGCGACCCGGTCGCGTTGCGCGGACATGACCCGAGACGACTCCCTGCGCGCGCTGCTCGCCGAGCGGCCGTTCGGCGTGCTCGCCACGCTCAAGCGCGACGGCAGGCCCCAGCTGTCCAACGTCAACCACCACTACGACCCGGAGCGCGGCCTCCTGCGGGTCTCCATCACCGACGGCAGGGCCAAGACGAGGAACCTCCGCCGCGACCCGAGGGCGAGCTACCACGTGTCGAGCGCCGACGGCTGGTCCTACGCCGTCGCGGAGGGCGTCGCCGAGCTGTCACCGGTGGCGAAGGACGAGCACGACGACGCCGTGGCGGAGCTGATCGACCTCTACCGTGCGATCAGGGGAGAGCACCCCGACTGGGCCGAGTACCGCGCCGCGATGGTGGCCGATGAGCGTCTCGTTCTGCGGTTGCGCGTGGACCGCGTGTACGGGATGGCGCGATAGCTTTGACGGCATGACACTGCTGTCGACGTTGCGCGAGGAGCTCGGTGCCGAAGCCGTGCTCACCGATCCGGACGTGACCGCCGCCTACTCCCGGGACGAGATGCCGCTGGCGCCCGCAGGGGTGCCACTCGCGGTGGTGCTGCCCTCCGATGTGGCCGGGGTGCAGGCGACAGTGCGGGCCTGCGCTGAGGCGGGCGTCCCGATCGTGCCGCGCGGCGCCGGCAGCGGGATCTGCGGCGGCGCCAACGCGATCGAGGGTTGCGTGGTGCTCGTGACCACGAAGCTCGACGAGATCCTGGAGATCGACGCCGACAACCGGCTCGCCGTGGTCCAGCCCGGCGTGGTGAACCTGCACCTTCGCGACGCCGTCGCCAAGCACGGCCTGTTCTACCCTCCCGACCCCTCCAGCTACGACTGGTGCACGATCGGCGGCAACCTTGCCACCAACGCGGGCGGGCTGTGCTGCGTGAAGTACGGCGTCACCACCGACTCCGTGCTCGGGCTGGAGGTCGTGCTCGCCGACGGCTCGCTGCTGCGCACCGGGCGCCGCACGGTGAAGGGCGTCGCGGGCTACGACCTCACCAAGCTTTTCGTCGGCAGCGAGGGCACCCTCGGCGTCATCACTCAGGCCACCCTGGCCCTGCGGCCGCTGCCGCAGGCGCCGGGCACGCTCGTCGCCGCGTTCTCCTCCACGAGGGACGCGGGCGCCGCGGTGAGCCGCATCGTGCGTGAGGGCCTCGTGCCCTCGCTCATGGAGATCATGGACGCCGCCACGATCGCCGCCGTCGAGGACCACCTCAGCACCGACCTCGGCGCGGGCTCCGGCTCCGGTGCCCTGCTGCTGTGCCAGTCCGACGCGGGCGGCGAGGTGGCCCGCAGGGAACTGGCGGCGCTGCGGCAGGTGTGCGCCGACGCAGGCGCGGAGATGACCCACGCCACCGAGGACCTCGCCGAGGGCAACCTGCTGATGCAGGCCCGCCGCTCGGTGCACTACGCGCTGGCCGCGCTGGGGGCGAACATGACCGACGACGTGTGCGTTCCCCGCACGCGCATCGCGGACCTCATCGAGGGCTGCGAGCGGATCAGCGACGACGTCGGCCTTCGCATCGCCGTCTGCGGGCACGCCGGCGACGGGAACATGCACCCCACCGTGGTCTACGACGCGGGGGCCGACGGCGAGTTCGACCGGGCCCGCAAGGCGTTCGACGCGATCCTCGACCTCGGCCTCGCGCTCGGCGGCACGGTGACCGGCGAGCACGGCGTCGGCAAGTTCAAGCAGGACTGGCTCGAACGCGAGATCGGTCCCGTCGGCCTGCGGGTGCACCAGCGGCTCAAGCGCGCGCTCGACCCGGACGGCCTGTTCAACCCAGGGTCGATGTTCTCGCTGGAGTGAGCGTCAGTTCTCGGTCGGCGTCCGCTTCTCGCGGCGCGCCTTCAGGTACTCGAAGACGATCGGCAGCACTGACACCAGCACGATCAGCACGAAGATCGCGTCGACGTTGTCGCGGATGAAGGCGATGTTGCCGAGCATCGCGCCGAGCACGATGAGCCCGGCGGCCCACACGATGCCGCCGAGGACCGTGTAGGTGAAGTACTTCTTCGGGCCCATGCGGCCGATACCCGCCAGCCACGTGATGAACGTGCGCACGAACGGCACGAACCGGGCGAGCACGATCGCCTTGGGGCCGTGCTTCTCCAGGAAAGCGTGCGTCTTGTCGACGTGCTCCTGCTTGAAGAACCGCGAGTCCGGCCGGTTGAACAGCTTCGGCCCGACCTTCCAGCCGATGCCGTAGCCCACGACGTTGCCGATGATCGCGGCGACCGTGGCGAGCACGCAGACCAGCCACAGCGGCACGTCGAGGCTGCCGTTCGCGACGAAGAGACCGGCCGTGAACAGCAGTGAGTCACCCGGCAGCACCGGGAAGACGCTGCTCTCCGCGAAGAGGATCAGACACAGCACGGCGACCACGACGGGCCCGATGCCCGAGAGCAGGTGCTCTGGGTTGAGCCAGTCGGGCATGATCGACATCTGGGCCGGCGTCTGCGCGAGATTCACGCTGGACAAGGTACAGGGTCGCCCTGTGGGCTCACCTGAGCCTTAGTGCCTGCTTTCACAAGAGCGTCAGCAGGCCGATCACGCACCCCGAGGCCAGACCGAGCAGCAGCGTCAGCAGCAAGATCCAGTACAGCGACAGCGGTTCCGGCTGCCGTGCTTTCGGCTGGGCGGGGACGGGGTCGGGCTGCGCGAGCGCGTCCAGTGCGGCCCGTTCGCGTTCGAGCGACCCCTCACCGGCTCCGGACAGCAGGCCGTACCCACCGGGGGTCTCGACGACGGGAGGCGGCTCCCGCCGGGGCGAGCTCGGCCCGGCGGGCGGCGCGTTGCGCGCCTGCGCGCGCAGTGCCTCGGCCAGCAGGCGCTCGGGGTCGTCGGTCATCGCTGTTCAGGGTAGTGCTGCTGGGACAGGGGTCCGAAGCGTTCGGCGAACCAGTCGCTCAGCGCACGGCTCATCGACTTGGCGAGGAACGCTGTGACCGTGGACTGGGCCAGCGGTCGCAGGGTCTTCGCCTGCTCGGTGAGCGCGGGCAGGTCGTCGGCGCTCGGGGTCCAGCCCGTGTCGCGGCCCGGCACCACGTGTTCGTCCACCATCCGCAGGAACATCGCCGCGAGCTGGTCGGTCTGCCACCGCACCTGCTCGGCGATCTCCAGCAGCGTGGGCAGGGGCACGCCCGCCGCGAGCAGTTCCCTGCCCGCGTGCAGGAGCCGGGGACTGCGCACGAGCACGTGCGCGGGCCCGTCGTGGGTGAACACGCCGAGTCGCACCAGCCTCGCGATCGCCTCGTCGTCGACGGCGTGGTCCCGGAACTCGGCGAGCAGGTCGGCCAGCGCCACGCGCTCCGTCGGCTCGTCGCTCCACGGCGAGGCCAGCACCTGTTCGAGGCCCAGCAGGTCCTCCAGGTCGCGGCCCGACTGCCAGGTGGTGAGCATCTCGCGGATCTGCGCGAACGTGTAACCGCGCTTGAGCAGCCCGAGGATCACCCGCAGCCGGGCCAGGTGCGCGTCCGAGTAGAGCGCGACGCGGCCTCGTCGCTCGGGTGGAGGAAGCAGCTCGCGGTCCTGGTAGACCCGTACGTTTCCGACCGTCGTGCCCGCAACGCGGGCGAGTTCGTCGACGCGGTACTCCACCACCCAGGAGAGTCTAGTGGTCGCTGCGAGTTACCCACTCGCCGCGGCGCAATACCCCCATTGGGCAAAGATCATCACCGAGAAGTACCAGGTCGGCCTGCAGGCCGCGGCACAGCCGGCCGGTGCGATCCGCGATGCCGAGCAGCTCGGCCGGTCTACTCGCGGTAGCACGCACCGCGTCGGTGACGCTCAGCCCCGCGCCGTGGACGAGGTTGCGGAAGGCGGCGTCCATCGTGAGTGTGCTGCCGGCGAGCGCACCGTTGCCCGCGAGCGTCGCGACGCCGTCGCGCACGTCGACGGCGAGCCTGCCGAGCGTGTAGGTGCCGTCTGCTGCGTCCGTCGCCGACATCGCGTCGGTGACCAGCACCGTCCGGTCCTTGCCCGCGTGCCGCGCGGCCAGCCGGAGCACGGTGGGGTGCACGTGGACGAGGTCGCAGATCAGCTCCACGGTCACCCGCTCGTCGTCGAGGAGCACGCCGACCGGACCCGGCTCCCGGTGGTGCAGCGGCCGCATGCCGTTGAAGAGGTGGGTGGCCACCGTCGCACCGGCGTCGACGGCAGGTCGTACCTGCTCCTCCGTGCCGTCGGTATGCCCGATCGCCGCGATGACGCCCGACTCGGTGAGCTGGCGCACGGCCTTGATGCCGCCGGTCAGCTCGGGCGCGAGCGTGACCATGCGGACGTGGCCCCTGCTCGCGTCGAGCAGCGAGTCCACCGCGCTCGTGTCGGGTTCCCGGAGCGCGGCCGGATCGTGTGCGCCGCAGCGGGCCTGCGCGATGAACGGACCTTCCAGGTGCACCCCGGCCAGCTCGCCGTCCTCGACCAGCTCCGAGAGCGCCGCGAGCTGGTCGGTGAGCACGCCGATCGGGTCGGAGACCAGACTTGCCAGCATGGTCGTGGTGCCGTGCCTGCGGTGGGCCGCGATGGCCCTGGCCGCCTCGGCGGGGTCGGTGGTGGAGAACGACGCGCCGCCCCCGCCGTGGCAGTGGGTGTCGACGAAGCCGGGGACGACGAGGGCTCCGCGGACGTCGACGTGCCTGCCCTCGGGCGGCGCGCCCGTGCCCAGCTCGGCGATGCGCCCTCCGGAGACGGAGAGCCAGCCGTCGTCGAGTACGCCGTCGGGGCAGGCCAGCCGCCCGCCGGTGAGCACGAAATCGTCGGAGCCGTTCACGACCACATCATATTGGTCCAGACCAGAATGTCGGCAACTCACGAAATATCGAGGCTACCTTGTTATTCAGTTTCTACCGTCGTGCATGGCCCGCTGGAGAGCCTCCAGTGCCCGGCTCGCCGTGGACTTGACGGTGCCCTTGGAGATGCCCGCCGCCTCGGAGATCTCCGCTTCAGACAGCCCGCCGTAGTAGCGCAGCACCAGCACCTCCCGCTGGCGGGGCGGGAGCTTCGAGAGTGCGCTGACCACGGCCTGGTGCTCGGTCGACAGCATCGCGAGGCTCTCGGCAGAACGCGCGTTCACGGCGTGCGGGGGCACGTACTCGCGAGCGGTCTTGCGACGGCGCAGCACGCTGCGCGAACCGTTCACCACGGCCGTGCGCAGGTAGCCGACGGCGGCCGCGGCATCGCGGAGCTTGCCCCAGTTGCGGTGCAGACCGGTGAAGGCCTCCTGCACCACGTCCTCGGCGGTCGCGGGCTCGTCGACGAGCAGGATGGCGAGCCGCACCAGCCGCATGCGGTGCTGGCGGTAGAGGTCCTCGAGCGTCAGCGGGCCCGAGGGTTGGGCTTTGGGCACGGGAGCGTCCAACGTGCGCAGGTGCCCGAGCGTCTGCTCGACACTGCTCTCGACGTTTCTCCCTGCTGCTGCGGCGTTGCGCTGGCGCATGGGCTCGGCGCTGCCCTGCATCGAAACCTGCCCATCCCTCGACGGCGTTCTCCAGCTCCGTGGAGCGCGAAACTGACGCGCACTCAGCGTATCGGGTCGAACTGGCATTACCCAGCGTTCTCAGATGACCGTCAGGTACCGATACGGTGCGCGAACTACGCACAACGCTAGATCATCCGGAGGAAGCAGTGGCCTGGTTCTTGGTCGAAATCGAGTACGTGCCGGAGAAGTTCGCCGAGGTCCGGCCGCGGCACCGTGACTTCCTGGTGTCGCTCGCCGAGCAGGGGGTCGTCGCGATCGCCGGCCCGGTGGACGACGACAAGGGCGGCGTGGCCATGTACCAGGCCGAGAACCGCGAGGAGCTGCAGAAGCTGATCGACCAGGACCCGTACCACCTGGAAGGCGCGATCGCGCAGCGTAAGGTCCGCGAGTTCAAACCGGTGATCGGCGCCTGGCTCCCGGCCCAGTGAACTTCCCCCAAGGCCACCTTTGGTGCGTTGAGCGCAACAAAGGTGGCCTTGGGGAGCGTTGGGGTGGTTACTGAGCGTGGACGATGACGCCGCGGACGTTCTTGCCGTCACGCAGGTCCTGGTAGCCCTCGTTGACCTGCTCCAGCGTGTACTTGGTCGTCACGAGCTCGTCGAGCTTGAGCTTGCCCGCGTCGTAGAGGCGCAGCAGCTTGACGATGTCGTACTGCGGGTTGGCCGAGCCGAACAGCGTGCCCTTGATCGTCTTCTCGAACAGCGTCAGCACGCCGCCCGAGACGTGCACGGTCAGCTTCTCCGGGTTCGCCAGCCCGGTGATCACCACGGTGCCGCCCTTGCCGACGGCGTTGAACGCGTCGGTCACCACCTGCTCGTCCACGGTTCCCACCGTGATCAGCGCCTGGTCGGCCATCTGGCCCCAGGTCAGCTCGGCGATCTTCTCCGCTGCCTCGCCCGCCGTCGCGAACGCGTGGGTCGCGCCGAGCTTCAGCGCGCTCTCCCGCTTGAACTCCACCGGGTCCACCACCACGACGTTCTTGGCGCCCGCGTGCGCCGCGCCCTGCACGGCGTTGATGCCGATGCCGCCGATGCCGTAGATCACCGTGGTGTCGCCAGCGCGCACACCGCCCGAGTAGTTCGCGGTCGCCCATCCGGTCGGCACACCGCAGCCCACCAGCACCGCCGTCTCCAGCGGCAGCCACTCGTCGACCTTCACCACCGAGTGCTGCGAGATCGTCGCCCGCTCGGAGAACGTGCCGAGCATGCACATCGCGCCGAAGTCCTGGCCGCCGGAGTGGAACCGGAACGTCCCGTCCGGCATGTGCCCGTCGAGGATCGTCGCGCCCATGTCGCAGAGGTTCGAGCGGCCCGTCGCGCAGTAGCGGCACGTGCCGCAGTTCGGGATGAAGCTGCAAACCACGTGGTCGCCGGGCTGGACCTTGGTGACGCCGGGGCCGACCTCCTCGATGATGCCCGCGCCCTCGTGGCCGCCGATGATCGGAAACCGGGGCGCGAGGTCGCCGTC
This sequence comes from Prauserella endophytica, assembly GCF_005146945.1. GTDB lineage: Bacteria > Actinomycetota > Actinomycetes > Mycobacteriales > Pseudonocardiaceae > Prauserella_A > Prauserella_A endophytica. The sequence continues at coordinate 123,386 of NZ_SWMS01000001.1, read as the reverse complement.
GATCAGGTGCAGGTCGGAGTGGCACAGACCGGCGGCCGTGTACTTGATCAGCACCTCGCCGGGGCCGGGGCCGTCCAGGTCGAGTTCGAGGATCTCGAAGGGCTTGCCAGCGTCGAACAGTACCGCTGCCTTCGTCTTCACAGCTGTCTCCTCACGTGCGCCGTTGCTACGTCGTGCCGTGATTGTCGAACGGCTCGGAGACCCGCGAGTGTGCAAATCCTGCACACCTAACCGCTGATGCGCAGCGCCCGCATCCGGTTGTAGAGGGTGGAGCGGCTGATGCCGAGCTGTTTCGCCGCGTGCACCTTGTTGCCGCCGACGGCGGCGAGCGCCTTGGTGATCGCGTCGTGCTCGGCCTGCTCCCAGCCCGTGAGCTGGGGTGATGCGGCGCTCACCTGGCAGCTGGGCGCGAGGTCCCTCGCGGTGATGTCGCCGGCGGAACGGAGCTGGGCGGCCTCCTCCAGCACGGTTTCCAGCTCGCGGAGGTTACCCGGCCACGGCTGCGCGGCGAGCAGTTCGAGGGCTCCCGCCGTGAGGCGCAGCGACGTGCCGCCGGGGACCCCGCCCAGCAGTGTGCGGGCGAGCGCGGGGATGTCGGCTCGCCGTTCGCGAAGTGGGGGCAGCTCGACGCGCCGGTGCACCCGCGCGGCCAGAGCGGCGTGCTCGTCCCGCAGATCCGTGAGCGGTCCGCTGGTGAGCACGAACCACGCGGGCGAGGTGTCCAGCAGCCGCGCGAGCCGCGCCGCGAGCACGGCGGGCAGCAGGTGCACGTCCCGCACCGCGACCAGACCGGGATGCCCGGCCGCGAGCTCCTCCAGCCGTTCGCACCACGCTGCCTCGCCCAGCACGGGCACGTCGGCGGCGTCGAGCCGCACCAGTGGCTCCGCGCCCGCCAGCACGGCGGTCGCCGCGGTGCGCCCAGTGCCCGGCTCGCCCGCCACGAGCACCCGGCGACGCGCGAGCGAGCTGCGCCGGAGCCGTTCCTCCGCGTCGGCGGGCAGCACGCCGCCGAGCGCGCGCCTGCGCACGTGAGTGGGGTACGCGGGCCGCAAGGGAGCCAGTTCGAACAGCATCCCGGCGTTGACCGACACGGCCTCCATCCGCACCTCGACCTCGGTGCCCGAGGACAGCCGCAGCCTGCGCACACCGCGCCGCGTGCGGCTCACCTCGCGCAGCAGCGCGTGGTCGCACGCGTCGACGAGGTCCACGGCCGTGCTGTTGGCGAGCACCACGTCCTCGCCGAGCGCGAGCACGGCCGACGAGCGGTGCTGGGCGGCCTGGAACGCGGCGAGCAGCCGCTGCTGGGCCTGGTTGGAGCCGTCGAGCAGGCGCTGCTCGATGTCGGCGGCGGCGTGTGCGAGGAAAGGGCCGAGCAGCGGGTTGGTGTCCTCGACGAGGCCGGTGATGTCGAGCACGCCCTCGAGGCGCTTGGTGGCGGGGTGGACGATCGGGTGGCCGTAGCAGGTGAACTGCTTGAATGCCTCCAGGTAGTGCTCGTCGCCGTGCACCGCGACGCCCCTGCGCACCTCGTACGGGGTCGCGATCGAGTTGGTGCCGCTGGTCTCCTCCGTGAACTGGCAGCCGGGCACGGCGCTGACGCTGTCGAGGACCCGCTCCACGGAGCGGTTGCCGAATCGTCTCGCCACGATGCGGGAGTCGCGGTCGGCCAGCACCACGCACAACCGCGTGTCGTCGAGGTGCCGGGCGATCTCGTCGAGCACAGGAGTGGCCGCCCGCAGCAGTCTGCTGCTGGTGTCGATGTCGCGGACTTCCAGCCGGTCGGCGGGACTGCTCGGCTTCAACCCGGAGAGCTCGGCCCGCCGCCACGACTGAGCGATTTCCAGTCGTAGCTCCACAGCGCACTCCTCATCGAGTGATCCACGCCATCATCGCAGCCGGAGCGCGCGGGAGCCAGGGCCGAAGGAGTCAGTACACCCCGCCGAGCTTCGTGTGGTCCCAGCTGACGACCTTGGTCGGCGTCAGCAGCAGGCCGATCCGCTTGGGTGCCTGCTTCGCGACGCCGGCCTTCAGCTCCTCGGTGGCCGTGGGCTCGCCGCTGTAGCGCAGCAGCAGCTCCGTGCCGATCGCAGCCACCGCGTGGGTGTCCTCGATCAGCTCCACGTCGCATTCCATGGAGACGCCGCGCAGCTTCTCGTAGGAGTCACCGGACTCGACGAGCACCGTCGCCTGCGGCAGCCGCTGCAGGTTGGCGACCTTCTGCGACTTGCGGTAGGTCCAGGTCGCCACGGCCTCGCCCCTCGGCACGTACCAGAGCGGGGCGAGGTGTGGTCTGCCGTTCGGGCCCATCGTCGCGACGTTGATGACCTTCTGCGCGGCGAGGTACGCGACCACCTCGTCCGTGGTCATCCTGATCTGCTCGCGCCGGGACATCAGCTCTCGCCTCCTACTTCGTCGCCGCCCTGCCCCCGTGTCCGGTGACGGCGGCCTCGCGGGCTCCGCGGGCGGCGATGTCCTCCAGCGCCGCCCGGTCGGCGGCGGGCACCCTGCTCCGGGAGCCGAGCTCGATGATCGGCGGCAGGAACGCGCGGATCAACTTCAGCCCGCCGACCCACCTCGGCACGTGGATGGTCCTGGCGCGTCGCTTCACGCCGGCCTCGATGCAGTCGAGCGCGACGTCGAGCGGGTAGGTCTTGCCGATCAGCCCGGGCATGCCCGCCCGCAGCTTGCCGAACACGGGGTGGGAGTCGGCGCTCTCCACGAGGTCGGTCTTGATCCACGTCGGGTGCGCCACCCCGACCTTGACACCGAGGTGCGCGACTTCCGCGCGCAGACTGTTGCAGAACGCCTCGACCCCGGCCTTCGCGGCCGCGTAGTTGGCCATGCCGGGCGCGTGCGTGATGGCGGCGAGCGACGAGATCGCCAGCAGGTAACCCTTGCGCTCGAGCACGTGCGGCATCGTGACGCGGAAGGTGCGCCACACACCGAGCAGGTCGACCTCGATCACCTTCTCGAACGCGGTCGGGTCCACCGAGCGGACGAAGCCCGTGCTGGCGATGCCCGCGTTGGCGATGACGATGTCGATGCCCCCGAAGTGGTCCACGACCCCCTTGGCGGCCTGCTCCAGGTCGTCCCAGCTCGTGACGTCGGCTTCCCACGACCTGGCGGCGGGTCCGATGCGGTCGGCTACCTTCTGCTGCTCGGCGGCCTCGAGCCCGACGAGCGCGACCTTCGCGCCGTCGGCGGCGAGTCGCTCGGCGAGCCCGGCGCCGATTCCGCGCGCGGCCCCGGTGATGAGCACGACTCTGCCTTTTACGCTGCCGGACAGGAACGCCATTGGTGCCTCCTCGGGTGGGTCTGAAGGCACCGTACCTCAACTTACTCAGAGTAGGCTACTCGTCGGTAGAGAGTGCGGGGAACACAACCGCCCCGAGTCGATGTTGAACGGGTGCATGGCTGTGAAACTGGGAAAGTACGGAATCTGGCGCGGCGCCGCGGGGCTCACTCCCGAGCTGGCGGCCGAGGTGGAGAAACTCGGCTACGGCGCGATCTGGATCGGTGGGTCGCCGCCCGCCGACCTCACGCTCGCCGAGAGCCTGCTCGACGCGACCAGCACGATCGCCGTCGCCACCGGCATCGTCAACATGTGGACCGCCGACGCCAAGACCGTGGGCGCCTCCTACCACCGGATCACGGCGAAGCACCCCGACCGCTTCCTGCTCGGCGTCGGCGTCGGTCACCCTGAGGCGACCGCCGAGTACCAGAAGCCCTACGACAAGATCGTTTCCTACCTCGACGAGCTGGACGAGGCCGGTGTCCCGGTGGAGGGCCGCGCACTGGCCGCGCTCGGCCCGAAGGTGCTCGAGCTTTCCGCCGAGCGCACGGCCGGGGCGCACCCGTACCTCACCACGCCGGACCACACGCGGCAGGCGCGCGAGCTCCTCGGCCCCGACGTGCTGCTGGCGCCCGAACACAAGGTGGTGCTCGAGACCGACGCGGCACTGGCCCGCGAGATCGCCCGCCCGCCGATCAACATGCCGTACCTCAACCTGCGCAACTACGTGAACAACCTGCGCAGGCTCGGCTGGGACGAGTCCGAGATCGCCGACGGCGGCAGTGACCGGCTGATCGACGCGCTCGGCCTGCACGGCGACGCGCGGACGATCGCGCGTGGGCTGAACGCGCATCTGGAGGCCGGCGCCGACCACGTCTGCCTCCACAACCTTCCCGACGACGCCGACCCGCTCCCGACCTACCGAGCCCTCGCCGAAGCCCTCTTCTGATCTGCAGTGAAGGCCACCTTCACTGCGTTGAACGCAGTGAAGGTGGCCTTCACTGCAGTCTGCCGCGCGGGTGGGGGTGGGCTCGTAGGATGCGGGGCAAAAGGACACCGTCGAGGAGGACAACGATGCCCATCGCCACACCCGAGGTCTATGCCGAGATGCTGGACCGGGCCAAGGCGAACGAGTTCGCGTACCCGGCCATCAACGTGACCTCGTCGGAGACGTTGAACGCGGCCATCCGCGGCTTCGCGGAGGCGGAGAGCGACGGGATCATCCAGTTCTCCACCGGTGGTGCCGAGTTCGCGTCCGGCCAGGCCGTCAAGGACATGGTCACCGGAGCCACCGCGCTCGCCGAGTTCGCCCACGTCGTCGCCGCGAAGTACCCGATCAATGTCGCGCTGCACACCGACCACTGCCCCAAGGACAAGCTGGACGGCTTCGTCCGCCCGCTCATCGAGATCTCGCAGGAGCGCGTGAACCGGGGCGAGAACCCGCTCTTCCAGTCCCACATGTGGGATGGCTCGGCCATCGATCTCGACGAGAACCTCACCATCGCCGCTGAGCTGCTGGAGAAGGCCGCCGCCGCGAAGATCATCCTCGAGGTCGAGATCGGGGTCGTCGGCGGCGAGGAGGACGGCGTCTCCAACGAGATCAACGAGAAGCTCTACACCGCCGAGGGCGACTTCGTGAAGACCGTCGACGCGCTGGGGTCCGGCGAGAAGGGCCGCTATCTTCTCGCCGCCACGTTCGGCAACGTGCACGGCGCCTACAAGCCCGGTGCCGTGCGGCTGCGTCCCGACGTGCTCAAGCGCGGTCAGCAGGTCGCGGCGGAGAAGCTCGGCCTGCCCGAGGGCTCCAAGCCGTTCGAGCTCGTCTTCCACGGTGGTTCGGGCTCGCTGCTGGAGGAGATCCACGAGGCGGTGTCGTACGGCGTCGTGAAGATGAACGTCGACACCGACACCCAGTACGCCTTCTCCCGCCCCATCGCCGACCACTTCTTCAAGAACTACGACGGCGTGCTGAAGGTGGACGGCGAGGTCGGCAACAAGAAGACGTACGACCCCCGCAGCTACCTCAAGGCCGCCGAGGGCTCGATGGCCAAGCGCGTGGTCGAGGCCGCCGAGAACCTCAAGTCAGCCGGCAAGAAGCTCTGACCTTCGCGACCGGGCCGTCGCGAACCAGATCGCGGCCACACCCACCAGCACGATCGGCGCCGTCCAGTAGGCACTGGGCGGCGCCGATTCCGTGAGCGCGTCGCCCAGCAGCCACGGCCGCAGCTGCGACTGCAGCCACAGCGCCCCGTAGCCGAACGCCGTCACGAGCACGGCGCCCACGGCGAAGCGTGCGCTCGCGGCCCGGAACGCCAGGTCCACGGCCAGTCCGACGAACAGCAGGTAGAACGGCACCGTCGAGGTGGGGAAGTCGCCTGCCAGCAGCAGGGGCCAGCTGATCGCGCGGTACGTGACGTAGGCACCGGCGACGGTCGTCGCCGTCCACGCCCTGCCAACCGTGTGCCTGGCGGCGGCGAGGATCAGCGCCATCACGCCGATGCCCCACAGCGGGTACACCCAATCGTCGATCGGCAGCGCGAAGTGGATCACGGCCTCGCGGTCGACGGAGCGGCCGATGTCGTCGGCGGCGAACTCCAGCAGCGTCGGCTCCGCGTACGGCTCGCCGCGCTCCCAGGAGCGCAGCTCGAGGATGCCGTACTCCTGCTGGCCGTTGGGGAAGAACGTGTTCTCCAGGAAGAACGCCCACAGCGCGGTGAGCACCACGGCCCTGGTCCTGCCGGGGGGCGACACCCGGAGCCAGCCCGCGATCACGCCGGCGAGCATCACGCCGGTGCCCAGGTATAACAGGCCGTGCGTGGCGCTCCACGCGGTGAGGTCGAGCCCGCTGACGCGGTGGTTGATCACGTCGAGCGGCGCGGCGATCAGGAACATCACCAGACCGGCCTGCATGAGCCTCAGCGAACGCCGGTCGCAGGCCAGCCCGGTGTAGGTGTGGAGCACCACGAGCACGCAGATGATCACCGTGCCGACCGTGTTGATCAGATGCGGCGGAGCCAGGTCGTCGCGCAGCCACTTGAAGTGCCACGACATGTCCCACGAGGCGCCGATGACCTTGAACGCGAACGCCGTTAGCCACATGCCGTACGAGAACCGGACGACCCATTCGGGGGTCGGCGTCCCGGGAGCGCCCCGCTGCCAGTGCCGCCGGAAGAACAGCACGGTCTTGGCGATCGGGCTCCGTGGGATGCCGGATTCGCGCTGGTCGGGCAGAGCCGCCGCGTTTGTCACCCGTGCATCATGCCGGGTGGCCTTCACCGCTGATAGTGCAACGCCCGAAAACCAGGTGTCACCCTTAGGGGGCAACACGATCCGGTGGCGGCGGCATGCGGCAGAGTAGAGGCCATGATGCCGAAACGACTCGTGGCCGCGGTGCTGATCGCGGCGCTCGTGCTGGCCGGCAGTGGCCTGGTGGTGAGCGTCTTCCTGTGACGGCAGGGTGATGCAGAATGGCCCCATGACACACGGCAACCTCCTCGAACCGCCCGCCACGAAGCTCCCGGAGCGTCCCGACGCGCAGGCGGCGCTGGACGCGGGAACGGACCCGGCGGAGGTCGCCGCGGAGCACCCCGACTTCAGCGAGGCGTGGGCCGCGCTGGGCGAGAATGCGCTGGCCGAAGGCGAGATCGTCGCCGCGTACGCCTACGCGCGCACGGGCTACCATCGTGGTCTCGACCAGCTCCGCCGCGCCGGCTGGAAGGGCTTCGGCCCGGTGCCGTGGGACCATCGCCCGAACCAGGGCTTCCTGCGCGCGCTGGCGGTGCTCGCCAAGGCCGCGGGCCGCATCGGCGAGACCGACGAGCACGACCGCTGCAAGAAGTTCCTCGCCGATTCCGACCCGGCCGCCGCGAAAGCCACCGGCCTCGCGGAGTGACCCCTCTGGTGCACCCACCTGCAGTGAAGGCCACCTTCACTGCGTTGAACGCAGGCATGGTGGCCTTCACTGCAGACGGGGCAAGGGTCAGCAGGCGTCGAGCATTTCCGTGAGGGCCGCCTTCTCCGCATCGTCCACCGTCAGCTCCCACTTGTGCTTCACGGTGATCCACATGCTCGCGTAGGTGCACCAGTAGTCCTGCGACGGCGGCTTCCACTCGTCCGGGGACTGGTCACCCTTCTCCTGGTTGACGTTGTCGGTGACTGCGATCAGCTGCGGCGCCGAGAGGTCGTTGGCGAACTGCTCGCGCTGGTCCGTCGTCCAGTCGGCGGCGCCGCTGCGCCACGCCGCGGCGAGGGGCACCACGTGGTCGATGTCGACGTCCGACGGCTCGCTCCAGGTCGCCCCGTCGTAGGGGCTTTCCCAGGTGCCTGACGTCGGGTAGCAGTCGGAGCCGCTTTCGACGCCGGTGCCGTCGCGCTCGAGCACGGCCTCACGCGTGTTGCAGGAGTCGCCCTGGTCGCTCCAGTGCGGGAACAGGTCGCGGTCGTAGCCGTCCATCGGGCCGTCGGCCGCGACGGTCAGCTCGCCGAGCTGTGCTCGGGCGGTCGCCTCGTCGGGGATGCCGGGCGGCTCGGCGACTGCGGCACCGCTCAGGGGCATCGTCAGCGCGAGGGCGGAACCCACTGCGATCAGGCCACGACGGAAAGTGCGGGGAACGGACACCTTCGCCACCTCACTGAGTAGTTGGAGACTTTCCGACTGTGACCCAGTGAGGTGACGGGATCAACACTTTGGCGTTAACGCGCGACAATGACCAGACGTAAGTCGTGGGTATGCCGGTACCAGGTCCACCGCTCCATCGGCCTCGGGTAGGGCACGCCGTCCGACACCGGCACCGAGGGCGCGCCGCCGAGCTGGAACGCGCGCGCGGGGAACCGCTGCCGGCGCTTGATCAGCCTGCCGCGCGTGACGGTGGCCACCAGACCGGGCCCATCGAGGTCCGGGCGCACGACGATCGAGCCGGCCTCGCCGCGAAGGGCGACCGTGTCGTCGCAGTACGCGACCCCGCGAGGGTTACGTACGACACCTTTGCCGAGCAACACGCCGCCCGCGTCGTCGCGGATCAGCGGCACCGGCCGGTCGAATCCGGTCAGCGCTACGTCGAGCGCACGCCTTCGATCGGTGGGCAGCCCCCACTGCGCGGCCACCGCGGAGTCGGCGTCGGCGGGCACGTAGCCGACCGTGGTGGTGTCGAGCTTTTCCTTGCGCAGCAAGCGAAGGACCACCGCCGCGAGGTCGGCGTCCGAGCCGACGACCACCAGCTCGGACGTCAGCAGCGGGTCCACCTCCGCCTTGCCGGGCCGCGCCGGAAGCGCCTCGGTCCTGACCCCCTCCGGCGCGGTGAACCACTCCCCGGCTCGCCCGCAAACCAGCACCAGTCCCCGCACGTGAAACTCCTCGGTTAGGCTCATGCACCGGCATTTCCAGCGCCATCTTGTCCTGCCCTCGAATACCAGGAGTGTCACATGCCGGCCATCGTGCTCATCGGTGCCCAATGGGGCGACGAAGGCAAGGGCAAGGCCACCGACCTACTCGGTGACCGGGTTCAGTGGGTGGTCCGCTACCAGGGCGGCAACAACGCGGGCCACACCGTCGTGCTGCCCGACGGGCAGGACTTCGCGCTCCACCTGATCCCGTCCGGCATCCTCACGCCGGGCGTCACCAACGTGATCGGCAACGGCGTGGTCGTGGACCCCGGCGTGCTGCTCGACGAGCTCGCCGGTCTTGAGGAGCGCGGCGTCGACACCGAGCGCCTGCTGATCTCCGCCGACGCGCACTTGATCATGCCGTACCACGTGGCGATCGATAAGGTCACCGAGCGCTACCTCGGCGCCAAGAAGATCGGCACCACCGGCCGCGGCATCGGGCCCTGCTACCAGGACAAGGTCGCGCGCGTCGGCGTGCGCGTGCAGGACCTGCTCGACGAGAAGATCCTGCGGCAGAAGGTCGAGGCCGCGCTGGAGTTCAAGAACCAGGTGCTGGTCAAGGTCTACAACCGCAAGGCGCTCGACGCGGGCGAGGTCACCGACCTGGTGCTGTCCCAGGGCGAGAAGTTCGCCCACCGCATCGCCGACGCCCGCCTCCAGCTCAACAAGGCGCTCGAGCGCGGCGAGACGGTGCTGCTTGAGGGCTCGCAGGGCACGCTGCTCGACGTCGACCACGGCACGTACCCGTTCGTGACGTCGTCCAACCCGACCTCGGGTGGCGCGAGCGCGGGCTCCGGCATCGGGCCCGGTCGCATCACCACCGTGCTCGGCATCCTGAAGGCATACACCACGCGTGTGGGCTCCGGCCCGTTCCCCACCGAGCTGCACGACGAGGCCGGCGAGAACCTGCGAAAGGCGGGCGGCGAGTTCGGTGTCACCACGGGCCGCTCGCGGCGCACCGGCTGGTTCGACGCCGTGATCGGCCGCTACGCCGTGCGCGTCAACGGCATCACCGACTACTTCCTCACCAAGCTCGACGTGCTCTCCGGCCTGGAGAGGGTGCCGGTGTGCGTGGCCTACGAGGTCGACGGCTTCCGCACCGAGGACATGCCGATGACCCAGACCGACGTGCACCACGCGGTGCCGATCTACGAGGAGCTGCCGGGCTGGTGGGAGGACATCAGCCAGTGCCGCTCGTTCGAGGAGCTGCCCCCGAACGCGCGCGCGTACGTCGAGCGCATCGAGGAGCTCGTCGGCGCCCGCATCTCCGCGATCGGCGTCGGTCCAGGGCGGGAGCAGACGATCGTGCGCCACGAGTTCGTCTAGGTTCGTCCGGAAGGCCTTGTTGACCTGGAGCGAGCTGGTCGACGCGCTGCGCGACCGCCTCGCGCTGACGGGGGACGAAGAAGGGCTGTGCCGAGACCCGGAATTGGATGAGCGGCAAGCTCTGCCGCTGTGCGGCGTACCCGCGGATCGTGGCCGCGGTGTCGAAGGCGGCGGTCCGATGAGGACGTTCGACTACACGCGGGTGAGCGGGGCGGAGGAGACGCACGCAGGAACGGCGGGTGCTGGTGCCCCCAACCGAGTTCGTCCGCCTGCGCGGGGAAGGAACCGGTGCGGCGCAACGAACGGCCGGCTGGGGGGTTGATCACCGCTCGTACTACCTGAAGGTGCGCGAGCGCGCGTCATACGAGGCCGGACGGCCCGGCGACGCTCACGGCGGGCCGAGGACGGCGGTGTCGGTGGGTCACCCGAAATCGTGGGCCTTCAGCCAGTTCTGGCAGAGGGCGCGGGTCCTCGGTAGGCCGTCGGGGGTGCCCTGGATGTAGTGGTTGACGCCTGGGATGACGTGGAATTCCTTGTCGTCGTGGGGTATCGCGTCGAAGAGTGCTCGCGGGTGGCTGGGTGGGCAGGCGTCGTCGGCGCCCATCGCGATGACGAGCACCGGGACGCTGATCTCGGCGGCGCGCGCCGGGCCGTCGGCCATCGACTCGTCGTAACTCCACTGGGACAGCCAGCTGCGCAAGGTGCTGAACCGGGCCAGGCCGGTCGGGCCGTTGTTCACCACACGCGGATCGCCCTGGTAGCACCAATTGGCGCGCCGCTCGTTTGGGTCCACCGACGGATCCAGCCACCTCGGATCGGCCATGGTGCCGTGCACGGTGAACGCGTACTCCTCATCCTGCCGCCCGCTCTCGCGCAGGTGCCGCAAGGTGGCGCGCACCCAGGTCGTGATCCGGCGATTGCGGTCGATCTGGGCCGCGCGGTAGCTGGCGATAAAACTGGCCGAGTACGGGGGCCGGGTCAGCGCGTCCGTCGCATAGAGATCCCAACGCGGATCGCGGACGGACGGATCGCGCTCGTCGACGACGGCGGGGTCCAGCGATTCGGTCAGCAGCTGGTGCCGGCTCGCGTGCGCGGCGATGAACATGATCCCGTCCGCCGGAATCAACCCCGCTCTGACCAGGTTGTAGGGATCGCCGGCGGGAGTGTCCACAACAGTCGGATTTTCCGCCTGTGACTGGTAGAACGCCATCAGCGCGCCACCGCCGGACCAGCCGGCCAGCACCACCCTGCGATAGCCCAGCTCATCCTTGAGGTGGCGGACGCACCCGCCGAGGTCGCTGACGACCTTCTCCATGATCAACGAACTGTCGCTGCTGTACCGGCTCGGGCAGCACAGCACATGGTGGCCGGCGGCGGCGAGGTGTTCGACCAGCGGATGGTGCGCCAGACCGTGCATCGGATGCATGAACACGATCACCGTGTCCGACGGCGCCGACGGCCGGTAGTGCACGGCGGCGAGCATGATCCGCTGCCGGGTGTCGGACTCGCCCGCCGCCTGTTGCACATAACTGTCATGGCTGTGGCCGGCGTCCTCGGAATAGTGGATGAGCACGGCCCGCCGCTGATAGGACATCGCCGTCACCTCGATTCCCCGTTCAGCAGCGTCGCGACCGGGTTGTCCCCCGACGCCAAGTCCCCGGAAGTCAGCTCCTCGAACGCCCGGACGAACGCCTCGTCGAGCACGAAACGCGCCCGGCAGTCGATGGCCACCGCCACCGAATCGAGCAACAGCTCCGCCGGATACTCCTCGCGGATCCGTTGTTTCTCCGCCTCCGGCACGCCGTGGTGCAGCCCCTGCGGCACATGCATCAGCACCCCGGTGGGCATCGGATTGCCGAACGCCTGGCCGTCATGGCTGAACAACACCTCGTCGTAGTCGGCATTGCGGTGCGACGGCGGCGTTTTCTCCACCCCGGGCACCATCGGGGCGCGATGCGGTCCGAAGACGGCGAGAAGCACATCCATGCTCGGGGTGGCCAGCAGGGTCCGGGCCGAAGGCAGGATGTGCGCGGCGTCGGCGTTCAACGTCTTGAAGTCCCGGATGTTGTACTTCCACGGGAAATAGTCGCCACGCCACCCGGCGACATCGCAGGGGTTGTGGTCGTAACCGATCGAGGCGTGGTCACCGCCGTGCTTCAGGCGCACCTCGTACTCCGGCTCCGTCGAGGGCAGCACCTCGGGTTCCGGGATGAAGATCATCGACGGGTCCACCGGCGTGTAATGGCCGATCAGCCCGTAGTCGGGCACCACCAGTTCCTCGGTGGTCTCGGTGATCAGGAAGACGTTGTCGGCGCCGTCGGGCACCAGCCGGTGGGTCACCGACTTCGGGATGACGACCACATCGCCGGGTTCGAACGGGATCGGCCCGAACTCCGTTTCGAACACGCCCTGGCCGCGATGCACGAACACGGCCTCGTCACCGTCGAGATTGCGTCGGTAGAACGGCATCGCGGCGGCTCGCCTGCTCAACCACAGCTGGCAACTTTCGTTGTGTGCCAAGCGGATCGGCGTGCCCGACGGGTCTGTCGCATCTGTGGGGGACAGCTGCCGCTGCAGCGCGCTGCGGGTCTGCGGGTCCGCTGCCGGCCGGTACTCGCACGGGTCGCCGTGTCGGTAGAGATGGGTCTGTCGGCCGAGGAAACCGTTGCGGCCGAGCAGATCGTCCTTGAGCCCGTCGAGGTTCTGGTACACGCCCCGCGGCAGGGTGCCCCGTTGCACGTGCGTGGGTGTCGTCATGTCGTCCTCCCAAGATCGTAATAAATTTATTTTCACACTACACGGCAGGTCAAGAGGCACAGATCGACCCGGTTTAGGGTGGTGCCGTGACGGACGAGCCCGACACCGGTGAGGCGACCGGCAGCCAGCGCACCCGGGAGCGGCTCGTGACGGCCGCCAAGGAACTCCTGCGCGAGATCGGCCCCGCCCGGCTACGTGTGCAGGACGTGGCCCGCCGCGCCGGACTCACCACCGGCGCCCTGTACGCCCATTTCCGGGACAAGCAGGACCTGATGGCCGCCGCCGTCCACTCGGCGCAGACCGATTTCATCGCCGGACTGGTCGCGCCCACACCCGTCGCGAGCGCCCACCAGTTGTTCACCGACGAGACGTTCCTGCTCGAAACCGTGCCGACCGCCGAACACCTCGGCGAGCTGCTGACCAGGGCATTGACCCGCGAACCTGAGCAGAGCGCCGAACTGCTGGTGGAATCGTTCGCGATGGCGCTGCATCCGGACAGCGCCCCCGAACTCGCCGCGACCACGGGCAAGGCACACGAATCGACCATCCGCCAGGCGGAGCGGCTACGCGCCACCGGCCGGCTGGCCGAGAACGTGACCCCGGCGGCGTTCACCACCCTGTTCGAGACACTGATCTACGGGGCCGCGGTGCACGCCGCGCTCGGCGCGCCACGCAGCTCACCCGAGGAGCTGGCGCCACTGCTGAACGCCGTCGCCAAGGCGATGCTGGCCGCGCCCGAGTCGGACTGAATGTGCCATCGAGTCCGGCGGCGACCAGGCGCCGCATCAGCACCCGCAGTCCATTTCGGACAGATCCACCGCGAGGGTGAGCCGATCGCGATCGTGTTCGCCGATTCGCTGGAGCAGCCCAGTACGAGGCGAGCCGCGCGCACGCGGCGTACTGGGAGGGCGAGCGGCTCGGGGAAGGCCGACGTCTCGGCGTAACCTGGCATGCGACAGGCACCAGGTGCACACGGTGTGGCGAGCCAGCGGAGGAGGTCGCGTGGCGGAGTTCTGGCGCAGTACCGCGCTGCCTCATCTGGAGGCCCGGCGATCGTGCCAGGAAAACACCTGCTATCGGCCGCATACCCACGACTCGTTCTCGATCGGCGTGATCGACGCGGGAACGTCGGTGCTGACCGGTCCGCTCGACGGCACGATCCGCCTGGAACCCGGTGACGTCGTGGTCATCCCGGCCGGTCAGGTTCATGCCTGCAATCCGGACGCGGGCCGTTGGCTGTACCAGATGGTCCACATGGACCAGAACTGGGCGGTCTCACTCGCACCGTGCAAGGGCGCGAGTCGCCAGTTCGACGGGATCAGAGTGCTGCGCCGCCCCGACCTGCACCGGCGGGTCAGCGTGCTGAACGACGCAATCTTCACCGACGAGGCCCGCGAACCGATCGAGGCGCAGTTCGCCGCCCTGTTCGCCGAGCTCGAAGCCGCGTCACCGGCGCATCTGGCAACGAGTGACGCCGACCCCGAGCTGCTCGCCCGGCTCGCCCCGGTCATGCGTCGGCTTCGCCACGCCGAGTCGAATCCAGCGCTGGGCGAACTGGCCGGCATGGTCGGCATGACGAAGTACCAGCTCGTCCGTGCGATGCGACGTGCCACCGGACTCTCCCCGCTGGCCTGGCGGCAGAATGCCCGCATCGTGCAGGCTCGGCGCATGCTCCGAGGGGGTCGGCCCATCGCCGAGACCGCTCACGCTCTGGGATTCACCGACCAGAGCCACTTCCACCGTGTCTTCCGCGCACACGTCGCCGCCTCACCCGGCACGTACCGGGGCTGACTGCAAGATCGTACAAGACCCCGGCGGGGCCGCCCTTGATGCTTGACGGGTTCATCGTCACGCATCGAGGGGAGAAATGGAGCAGTTCGTCGCCGTCGCCATCGCGCACTTCCTGGCACTGCTGATCCCCGGCGTCGACTTCTTCCTCATCGCCCGCACCGCGATGACCAGCGGCTGGCGCAACGCCACCGGAGTATGCCTCGGCATCGCCACCGCGAACGGGATTTTCATCGCTGCCGCGTTCTCCGGCGTCTCACTCATCTCGCACCCGGCGCTGCTCGACGCGCTCCAGCTCGCCGGCGGTGGTTTCCTGATCTTCGTCGGTCTCGCGTTCCTCAGCTCACGTGCGCGGATCGACCTCGATCAAGCCTCGGGCGCCCAGCGCACGACGTGGCTGAGGAACTTCGGACTCGGCATCGCCTCCGGGTTGCTGAACCCGAAGAACGCGCTGTTCTACGTCAGCCTCGCCGCCGCAGTCAGGGCCGCCGCACCGTTCACGCTGCTGCTCTACGGCACCTGGATGTTCTCCATCGTGCTGGCCTGGGATGTGTTCGTCGCCGTCGTCCTCGGCTCAAGACGCGCTCTCGCCCGCATGGACCGCATCCTCCCGTGGCTCACGAGGCTCTCGGGCGGCTTCCTCGTTCTCTTCGGCGGCGGCATGATCGTCGCCCTCGCCGTCGAACTCGTCGGCTAGCCGCGAAAGAAGCGGCCAGCCCTGCTCAGCGAGCCGTGACCTCGTGAAGTAGTTCCAGCGCGGCCGCGACGGCGGGGGCGTCCCTGCCGCCGCGGCGCGTGCACGTGAGAAACCGGCGCGACGGGGCCGTGCCACTCACTTCGACACGGCGGACATCCACGTCGGGCTGGAACTGGGCCAGCCGGGGAAAGAGCGCGACGCCGAGTCCCAGGTCGACCAGGCTCGCCACCAGGCTCGCGTCGCATGCCTCGTGCGCGATGTTCGGGCTGAACCCGGCCGCGGAACACGCCGCGAGCACGTGGGCGCGCCACGCGTCGCCATCGGCCCCGATGATCCACGGCTCACCGGCGACCTCGGACAGCTCCACGCAGCGCCGCCCGGCGAGCGGGTGATCACCGGGCAGCAGCAGGTCGAACGGGTCGTCGAGCAGGGGCCGCTGGTCGAAACGCTGGTCGCCGGCGGCCGGGTTGCCGGGGATGGCCTCGACGACGGCGAGATCGACGTCGCCGTTGAACAGCAGATCGAAGCAGCGCGGGGTCTCGCTCTCGCGCAGCCGCACGGTCAGCGCGGGATACCGCTCGCGGAGCCGGACCGTGAGCGGGCCGAGGAAGCGGCACATCGCGGTGGGGAAACCGGCCATCCGTAGCACACCGGACGGCTCGGCGCCGGTGGCGTGCAGCTCCGACTCGGCCTGCCGCCAGCGCGCCTCGATCGCGTCGGCGTGGGAGAGCAGGCCGAGGGCGGCGCCGGTGAGCCGCACCCTGCGGCCATTCGGTTCGAGCAGCGCGACGCCCAGCTCACGGCCGAGCTGGCGGATCTGCTGGGACGCCGCGGACGGGGTCAGGTGCAGCGCGTGCGCGGCGGCGGTGACCGTGCCGTAGTGGGCGACCGCCCGCAGGACGCTCAGCCTGCGAAGGTCAATCATGAAGCCCATTCTTCACAATCACGTCCACGAATCCAACCTGGACCTGCACACTCGCGTGGTCCCATGCTGGATTCATGAGCATTTGCCCCTTCTGCGGCTGGCCCGACACGGATGTCTACGAGGTCGTCTCGCGACACCGCACGCCCGAGGGTGAGACCGTGTGGACGCGATGTGCGTGCGGCTCGCTGCAGGTGCGCGTGACCGGCGCCGGCGTGGTCACCAGGGGACGTCCGGGCGTCGGCGTCTGCCAGCGGTCTTGACCTCGAGCGCACTCCAGGTGTCACTCTGGAACGCGTGAGCTTCTACTCTCCGGCGCAGGTCACCGAGAAGACCGGCTTCAGTATCGACACGCTGCGCTACTACGAGAAGATCGGGCTGCTGGAGGCCATCGAGCGCACGCCGGGAGGCCGTCGCCGCTACTCCGACGCCGACCTCGGGCTGCTCCACCTGCTGCGCTGCCTGCGCGACACCGACATGCCGATCGCCGACATGCTCCGTTTCGTGCGGCTGCTGCGGGGCGGCGAGGCGTGCCGGGAGGAGCGGCTCGCGGTGCTGCGCGCGCACGACCGCCGCGTCGAGGAGCAGTTGGCGCAGCTGCGCGAGCACCAGCGGCTCATCCGGCACAAGATCGACGTGTACTCGGCGCCCGCGCCCGCGTGCGCCGCGGAGGAGGTGTCCGCGGCGCCCGCGAGCTGACGGGTCACCTGCCGCTGCTGACCGCCCTGGCCGCCTCGACGGCGATGTCCGGGTGGTCGGCGAACAGGCCGTCGATGCCGGTCGCCAGGAACGCCTTGTACTCGGCGAAGATGTCGCCCCACTCCGCCGGGTTGTCCGACGAGCGGAAGTCGGCGGGCAGGAAGTTGTTCTCCGCGCGGAACGTGAAGGGGTGCACGGCGAGCCCGGCGCGGTGCGCGTCGCCGACGAGCGTGGTCGGCTCGAGCAGGTACCCGTTCTCGTCCCTCGGGATCACCCGGTCCTTGGCGGGCCCGAGGCCGTCGGCGTAGGTCGCGACCTCCCGCAGCCCCTTCGGCGTCAGCAGGTCGTCGTAGGTGCGCGGGTCACCTGAGGCGACGAAGTCGTACGGCGCACCCGAGGAGTCGACCAGCTGCACCAGCGGCACGCGCAGCTGCTTCGACAGCTGCTTGAGGTTGGCGACCTCGAACGACTGCACGATCACCTTGGCGCTCTTGCGGTTGAGGCCGTTGCGCTCCAGCGTCCTCACCAGCGGCGGCTCCAGCGGGAGCCCGGCCTGCTGGAAGTACGTCGGGTGCTTGGTCTCCGGGTACACGCCGATCTCGCGGCCCAGCTCTCGCGACAGGCGCTTGGCGAGGTCGATGACCTCCTGGAGCGTCGGCACCTCGAAGCGGCCGTCGTAGATCGTGTTGTTCGGCCGCAGGTCCGGGATGCGCTCCTTCGCCCGCAGCGTCTTGAGCTCGGCGAGCGTGAAGTCCTCGGCGAACCAGCCCGTCACGGGCGTGCCGTCGAGCACCTTGGTGGTCTTGCGGTCGGCGAACTCCGGGCGCTCGGCCACGTCGGTGGTGCCGCCGATCTCCGGCTCGTGCCTGGCGACGAGCACGCCGTCCTTGGTGATCACCAGGTCCGGCTCGATGAAGTCGGCCCCCATGCGCGCACCGAGCTCGTACGCGGCGAGCGTGTGTTCCGGCCGGTAGCCGGACGCGCCCCGGTGGGCCACGACCACCGGCTCGTCCTGCCCCTTGCCCGCCCTCACTGCGCCGTCCGATGCGGCCTGTGCGGTGCTCGCCACACTGGTGGTGCCGAACACGGCGAGCGCGCTCAGTGCGACCAGCGCCAGTCGCTGTCGAAGCATCTGAAGCCCTTTCTGGGGGAAATCGGGGTTTCCGTCGCAACATTCGCCGCCCGGCGCGACGGACGGGCGACACCTCGGCGGCACCGAGGAGACATGCCGGTGAACGGCAGGAGACCCCCGCGATTACCCTCAACACCCGTGCGAGTCCTGGTTATCGGTTCCGGAGCCCGAGAGCATGCCATCGTCCTTGCCGCGTCGCACGACCCGGCGGTCACGGCGCTGGCCTGCGCGCCCGGCAACGCCGGAATCGCCGCGCTCGCCGAGCCGCTCGGCGTGGACCTGACCGACCCGTCCGCCATCGCGGTGCTCGCCGGGCAGTGGAAGGCCGACCTCGTGGTGATCGGCCCCGAGGTGCCGCTCGTCGCCGGTGCGGCCGATGCTGTGCGCAAGGCGGGCATCGCCTGCTTCGGCCCCTCGGCCGAGGCCGCCCGCATCGAGGGCTCGAAGGCGTTCGCCAAGGAGATCATGGCCGCCGCGAAGGTGCCGACCGCGCGCGCCGAGGTGGTGGACAACCCCGCGCACCTCGACGCGGCGCTGGCCCGCTTCGGCCCAACGTGGGTGGTCAAGGACGACGGGCTCGCCGCGGGCAAGGGCGTGGTGGTCACGCCCGACGTCGAGCAGGCCCGCAAGCACGCGCTGATGCTGCTCGACGGCGGCCACCCGGTGGTGCTGGAGTCGTTCCTCGACGGTCCGGAGGCCTCGCTGTTCTGCCTGGTCGACGGCCGCACCGTGGTGCCGCTGCTGCCCGCGCAGGACTTCAAGCGCGTCGGCGACGGCGACGCGGGTCCCAACACCGGCGGCATGGGCGCCTACGCGCCGCTGCCGTGGGCGCCCCCTGGCCTGGTGGACGACGTCGTGGCCTCGATCGTCCAGCCCGTCGTGGACGAGCTCGCCGCGCGGGGCACCCCGTTCTCCGGTCTGCTCTACGCCGGGCTCGCGCTCACCAGCGACGGCCCGCAGGTGATCGAGTTCAACTGCCGGTTCGGCGACCCGGAGACCCAGGCCGTGCTCGCGCTGCTGCGCACCCCGATCAGCGGGCTGCTGCACGCCACCGCCAGCGGCAGGCTCGCGGAGCACCCGCCGCTGGAATGGGCAGAGGGCGCCGCCGTCACGGTTGTGCTCGCCGCCGACGGCTACCCCGGCAAGCCCCGCACCGGTGACGTCATCACCGGCGGCGAGGCCGAGGGCGTGCTGCACGCAGGCACCCGCCGCCGCGACGACGGGGCCGTGGTGTCCAGCGGCGGCCGCGTGCTCGCCGTGGTCGGCACCGGCAGCGACCTGGAGGCCGCGCGGGCGCAGGCGTACGAGCGGGTCGGCAGGGTCCACCTGCCCGGCGCCCACCACCGCACCGACATCGCGCTGCGCGCCGTACGCGGCGAGATCGCGCTGCCCACCCGCTGATCCGAACGCGCGGGAACCACCTGCCGGTGCCGTGCGTCAAAGTTCAGGTCGCCGTCACATCCGGATTGGTAGCCTGCGGTGGGAAACTGTCCGGCTACGGACCGTAGCAGGGGGTGCGCGCATGTCAGAGAACCGCGAGGCGCTGCCGGGGTCGTTGATGCCCTTCACCACCGAGTTCACCGGTGGCGAGCAGCTCAACGCCTCGGTGCCGGGTGTCCCCAGCGCCAGGGACATCCAGATCGCTCCCGACAAGATCCTGGACGTCGCGCGGATCATCGAGGAGCAGGCGGCCGCACTGCAGGGCAAGCTCGCGCAGCACCTCGCCGCGCTGCGGATCAACGCGCCCTCCGAGGACGTCGTGTCCACCAACGTGGTCCAGGTGTGGAACGAGGTCATCGCGGGCGACGAGGGCTCCTACGAGCGCAAGGTCCGCTCGTATGTGCTCCAGCTGCGCTCGCTGGCCGAGCAGCTCCGCAAGGCCAGCGGTACCTATCAGCTCGACGACGAGCAGAAGGCGGCGAGCTTCGGGGACAGGCGTGTCTACCCGGCCTAGCCTTCTCGTTCTGGGCGGGGTGCTGGCCGCGCTCGTGCTGGCGGGCTGCGCGAGCGTGCGCGACGGCGAGGCCAGTGCGGTCGGTACGGTCACGCCGACCCAGTCCTCCGCGCAGCGCCCCGCCGAGCTGCCACTCGACGGCGTCGATCCCTGCGCCCTGTTCACCGACGCCCAGCTCGACCAGCTGAAGGTCAACAGCGAACCGCGCACGGATCCCGAGGGCCGCGACGGGCCCACGTGCTCGCTCGACGTGGACCTCACCGCGCCGTACTACAGCTTCTACGTGGAGGCGATCACCGACGCCGACGTACAGGAGTGGGTGGACGGCGAGCGCGAGAACAGCAGCATGATCACCGAGCGGACCGACATCGAGGGCTTCCCCGCGCTCACGCACTACGCGAACTCTTCCAGCCCGAGCGACTGCGAGACGCTCGTCGGCGTGGCGCAGGGCCAGACCCTGCGCACGCAGCTCTACCCCACCGACCCGAGCGAGTTCACCCAGGCGCGGATGTGCGACCTGGCCGCACAGGCCGCCACGCTCGCCGTCCAGACGTTGCAGGCCACGAGGTAAGGACCCGGCAATGGACAACCTCGACATCTCGGTGCTCGTCAAGAAGATCGGCGACCACCGCTTCGACGGCTACACCGACAACATGCTGGCCGACGAGATCGACCGGTTCCGCTCCGGTCCTGGCATCAGCGGCATCAGCGACGCCGTCGACGCGCTCGAGGCTGTCGGCGAGGCGCTCGCGGAGACCGACCAGGCGCTGCGCACCGAACTCGGCAAGCTCGGCGTCGAGTGGCAGAGCGCCGCCGCGACACAGGCGGGGGCCGCCGTCGCGCGAAACGCCGACTTCTCCGCGCAGGCAGGCGACCGGGTCAGCCACTCGGCGAAGCAGATCTTCGCGCAGGGCGAGGCGTTCAACCGCACCCTGCACAAACTCCCCGACTCAGCGGCGCTGCGGCAGTCCGGCGGCTACGGCCTGCTCGACTCGATCGGCAGCCTGCTCGGCTTCGAGACCGACAACGCCCGCAAGGTCGCGCAGGCCAGGGAGGCCCGGCAGCAGGCGCTGGAGGCGCTCAACGCCTACGCCAGGGACAGCGGCGAGTACCTCGCGTACACGCCGTCGCTCGACTCTCCGCAGGCTGTGCGCGCCGACACCGGGCCGAGGCTGCCCGGGGAGATCGACGCGGGCGGCGGCCCAGGCGACGTCACGACCACCGCCGGTGCGGTCGGTCAGGTGCACGCCCCGGCTCCCACTCCGGGCCCGGTCGCGAGCGGGGTGAGCGGGGTGAGCGCCGCCACCGCGCCCACACCCGCCTACGGCATCGCCGCGCAGGCCCCGCCTGCCCGCAGCACCGGCAGCGGCAGCCCCGCTCCGCGTCCCGTCGCCCAGTCCACGACGGCGAGCAGCGCCGCCACGAGCCCGGCGCCGACGCCTTCGGCCACCGGCTACGTCGGCGGCACACGGCAGCCCCAGCAGCACCAGAGCGGCAGCGGCACCCTGCCGCCGAGCACGAGCACACCGGCAACCCCCGGAGGGCAGACAACGGGCGTGCCCGGATCGACCGGCACCGTTCCGCCCGCGGCCGGCGTCGTCGGCACCAAGAACCCCGGCACCCCCGCAACGGGCGGGCCCGGCGCGAGCGTTCCGCCGCCCGCGGCAGCCGCGGGCGGCGTGGTCGGCAAGCCGGCGACGCCAGGGGCCGGTGGTTCCGACGAGCAGCCTCTCGCGAAGGGCAAGTCGTTCGGCTCGGCGCCCCAGCCGGGTACCCCGGCCGGAACGGTCAGCAGCGGCGGCTTCACCGGCACCCCGCGTGGCGGCGCGTCGCTCAACGACCTCGGCGCGGGAGCGGCGGCCCTCGGCGCCGGTGGTGTCGCGGGCGCCCTGAGCGGTGACAACGACCGCAAGGGCAGAGGCGTCGGTCGCAGCGCACCCGGCGCCACGCGCTCGCCGCACCAGCTCGCCATCGGCGACCTGCCCGAGGAGGAGGAGAGGGCGCAACGCAACTCCGAGCGCCTCAGCCCGCGCTCGGAGAAGCAGCGTGGCGGTTACCTGGAGAAGGCGGCGCCGCAGGACGGCGAGGAGGACGCCTCGCACGTGCGGCGGTACGGCGTCGACGACCAGGACCTGTTCACCGACCAGCGGATGGTCTCGCCGGACGTCATCGGCGACGACGCGGACGGGCGCCGGTGAGCACACCCGACCGCGGCGTCAATGGCAGCGTGGTGTTGTCCGCGCTGGAGTTCGACATGCTCTGGGAGGCCGAGCGCTTGCCGCAGCGGCATGTCGCGCTGGACGTCCCGAGCCCCGGCGTCACCTACACCGAGCGGGCCGTGCTGGTCGAGCAGGCGTGGGAGTCGCTCGCGCGGCGACGGCTCGCCAGGGGGCACAAGGCGTCCCCCGACGTCGTGGACATGCTCAACCTCTTCGTGCAGCCGAAGGTGAGCATCGACCTGTGGGTGTGGGCCGACCGGCAGATCTCCGGGCTCGCAGTCAGCACCGGCGGCCAGGCGCTGCTGGGGGTCGTCGACGGCGAGGAGGTGTGGCTGATCCCCGCGTCCGATGCGACCCTGCCCGAGGCCGCGGTGTCGGTGGCCGGTGAGCTGGGCCCCGGGGTGGGCCGCTCGGTGAGCCTGCCGCACGAGGTGCTCGTGGCCGCCGACGCCGACGCCCGCGGAGACGCGAAGGCGATGGTGACCGCGCTGGAGGACCGTGGCGTCGAGCTGTGGCAGGCGCAGGAGCTCGCCGGGATGATGATGGGCATGGCCGCGCGTGGTCAGTTCGGCGCGCAGCGGCACGGCCGGGACGGCCGGATCAGCAGGGCCAGGCGCGTGATCGCCTTCTACGACACCGACGCCGGGCGCTACCTCTTCCAGGCGCGGCCCGAGCGCGACGGGCGGAACTGGGCAACCGTGACACCAGCGGACAATTCGCTGCTCGCCGGCCGGATCTGGGAGCTGCTCGGCGAGGTCTGACCCGGTCGAAGGTCGCGCGAGAACCGGTGCCGCATCGTAGGGTTGAGCGGAACCGCCGTGGGGATCGACGCGTCGAAACCGGCGGACACAGATCGGGTGTGTGAAGGGGAGATGACGCAGCCGTGCCTGTATACGACGCCGAGTCGATGAACATCACCGCGGGCAGCCTCGACCGGCTGGCCGAGGAGTTCCGTTCGGCCAAGGCCAAGATGAAGGGTGTCGAGGGCGAGAGCCCGTTCGGGGACGTCGAGGATCCCGAGAACCCCGACAAGGTCTCGGGCACGCTCGGCTCGTTCACCTCCGGCATGCAGAGCGAGTTCGAAACAGCCGCCGGGCTGATGACGGCCGCGAGCACCGCCCTGCGTGACGCCGTCGCGGCGATGGGTGAGGCCGACGCGACCGCGGCCGACAACCTCACCGTCAGGGAGGTCTGATGGCGGGCGCGGGGACTCCGGCCAACTGGTCCGATGTGGAGACTCGGGCCGCGAGGGTCGACAAGGTCAACCCCGGGGAGATCCAGGAGGTCGCCCGGCAGTTCGACGAGGCGTCGCGCAACGCGGGGGACCACACCGCCGGGCTCACGAGCGCCGCGGCTCCGTTGCAGGACGGCGGTGTCTGGGACGGTCCCGCCGCCGACGCGTTCTTCGACTACGTCGCCAAGGTCGCCGCGGCCGGCAACAAGGTCAAGGACAAGCTCGACGAGGTGGCGCGTGAGCTGACGTCGTTGCAGGAGACGCTCTCCAACCTCAAGCGGCAGATCCAGAGCACGAAGGAAGACGCGCGCACGGCCATCGACAACCGCAACAACGAGGCGGAGGGCCGGATCCAGGCTGCGCGCAGCGCGATGCAGGCGTTCCAGAACGGGGAGCGCGACGCGGCGCCGTCGCCAACGGCGGAGGAGATCCTCCAGACCACGGACGAGCAGAACAAGCGCACGGCCTCCGACGCCGCGACGCGCATCGACGAGCTGCTCGCCCAGTCCAACCAGGCGATCAGCAGGGCACAGGAGCTCATGAAGACCGAAGTGGACGGAGGGTTCGCCTCCGTGCCGCCGCCGGGTTCGTCCGGTTCGCAGGTTCAGGCCACCGGCGGTATCAGCGACGGCTCCGGCGGAGGCGGTTCCGGGGGTGGCGGCAGCTCCGGCGGCGGCGCCTCGGGCGGCGGCGGGCTCGGCCCGAGCGGAGGCCCGCCGACCAGCGGCCCGCCACCCGGCAACGTCGACCAGTGGATCCGCGAGGCCATCAAGATCCTGCAGGCCAACGGCATCCCGGTGACCGAGGAGAACATCGACGAGATCTGGACGATCATCGAGAAGGAGTCCGGCGGCGACCCGCACGCCATCAACAACTGGGACTCCAACGCAGCCAAGGGCACCCCGTCCAAGGGCCTCATGCAGTGCATCGACCCGACGTTCGAGGCGTACAAGCTGCCGGGCCACGACGACATCTACAACCCGGTGGACAACATCATCGCGGGCGTCCGGTACACGTTCGACCGCTACGGTGGCTTCGAAGGGCACCCCGGCCTCGCCTCAATGGCCAGCGGCGGCGGTTACCAGGGCTACTGAGGACCGCTAGGTAGCGGTCGCCCGGTTCCTGATCGGCCTCGTCACCTGCTTCGCCACGCAGGACGGAATCCCCGCCGTCGCCTTGGCGTGGCTGCGGTACGTGCTGGGCGGCATCCCGACCAGCTCGGTGAAGCGGGTGCTGAACGTGCCCAGCGACGAGCAACCGACCGTGAAACACACCTCCGTGACGCTGAGGTCGCCCCGGCGCAGCAGTGCCATAGCGCGCTCGATGCGCCGCGTCATCAGGTAGGAGTACGGCGATTCGCCGTAGGCGCGCCGGAACGCGCGGCTGAGGTGCCCCGCCGACATGTGCACGCCGCGGGCGAGGGCCTCCACGTCCAGCGGCTGGGCGTACTCACGGTCGATCCGGTCGCGCACGCGGCGGAGGAGCACGAGGTCGCGCAGCTGGTGCTCCGCGTTCGGACTACTGCTCACCTGCGAAATCGTGCCACGTCGCGCCGGGAGTGCCCAACCCGTCCTTTCATGAAGATCCCTTAATTCGCCACTCAGGTCGGATTCACGGTGCGCCAGCATCGTGGGGTCCATGAGCGAAACACGGTGGACACCCGGTCAGCCGGACCTGGACCTCCTGTGGGCCTCGGCCGTCGAGGTCGCGGGCGGCCGGATGCTCGGCTGGCGCACCACTCACCTCGACGTGCAGCCCTCGGGCGCCACGACGGTCGCGGCGCACGTGGACGTCGAGTGGGCCGACGGCGCGCAGAGCACCGAGACGCTCGGCGCCACCGACTCCGGGCACTCTTCGGCGGCCATGCGCATGTCCGACGGCGAGCGGGAGGTCGGGGTCTGGCGCTTTCCACACGACCCCGCGCTGCCCGGCCTGCCCGCCGCGTGCGACCCGGAGCGGATGGGTTCGCTCGTCGAGCGGCTCGGGCTCGGTGACGGGCCGGTGAGCCTGCGCGTGCGGGCCTACCGCCCGTGCCGCCGGGCAGTGGTGGAGGTGCGGACCGGCCGGACGAGCCTGTTCGTGAAGGTGCTGCGGCCGCACAAGGTGGAGGAACTGCACCGGCTCCACCGTGCCGCGGAGGCCGCCCGCGTGCCGCAGAGCCTCGGCTGGACCGGCGACGGGCTGCTCGTGCTCGCGGGCCTTCCGGGACGCTCGCTGCGGCAGCTGCTCCTGAGCGGGGGGCCTGTGCGCCTTGATCCCTCGCGGATCGTCGAGGTCCTGCACTCGCTGCCCGCCGAGCTCGCCGAGCGCCCGGCCCGCCCCGGCTGGGGTGAACAGGCCGGGCACTACGCCGACGTGGTGGCCGCGGTGCTGCCCGAGGCGGGTCCCGCCGCGCGCGCGATCGCCGACGCGGTGGTGCCCTCCGGGGAATCGCCTGTCGCCGTGCACGGCGACTTCTACGAGAGCCAGCTACTCGTGCGCGACGGCGAGATCAGCGGGCTGCTCGACATCGACACGGCCGGGGCCGGTGACCGCTACGACGACCCCGCCTGCCTGCTCGGGCACCTCGCGGTGCTGGCACAGGTGCGGCCGGACCGTGCCGCGGTGGTCGAGGCGTTCGCCTCGGACTGCCTCCGCGAGTTCGGCAGCCATTTCGACACCGACGTCCTGCGTGCCCGGGTCGCCGCGGTGGTGCTGTCACTGGCCACCGGCTCCCATCGGGTGCAGGAACCGAACTGGCGCACCGAGGTCGCGCAGCGGCTCGACCTCGCCCAGCGCTGGCTGACCGGCGGGCACCTGCTCGCCGCGTGAGAAACCGAAGTTAACGAGGAAAGGAAAACGATCATGGCTGAGAACAGGCGTCCCTGGTTCGTGGTGGCGGCTACCGCGACGGTGCTGGGTGTCGGCGGACTGGTGGCAGCGGGCACCGCGTCGGCCGACGTGGAGCTCAACGACCAGCAGGTGCCCGCGCAGGTGCAGCTCGTCGACCACGCGCAGCAGCAGGCCGGTGACGACTCGCCCGAGTCGGCCGACTCCCCCGCGGCGTCCGCCGTCGACTCGCCGGCCGACCGAGCGGACAACACGGCCGACAGCGTCAACAGCCCGAACCCGGCCGACAGCGTGAACAGCGCCAACAGCCCGAACACGGCCGACAGCGTGAACAGCCCGAACACGGGCAGCAGCGTGAACAGCGTGGACAGCCCCAACTGAGTCGGGCATCGGGCTAGAATCGCGCATTCTTCTCAAAAGGATGATCGCCGTGACAGATGTGACCAGCAGGGATCTCGCCGCGCTCGCTCCGGTGCGGCTGCATCGGGTGTGGTGGGCGCTGCTCGGCGTCTCGGTGGTGCTCAACGTGGCGAGCATGGCGGTGCCCGCGTTGATCCACCACCCGCTGACCAGGGATCGCGGCGAGATCCAGCTCTACCTCGACGTCTTCGTGGAGGGGAACCTTCCGACGTGGTGGAGCGTGGGCCTGCTGGTGGTCGCGGCGGTCCTGTACGGGGTGACGGCGGCGCTCGCGTACGGAACCGCGAGGGCCGAGTCGTGGGGCTGGTGGTGCGGCGCGGCACTGCTGGCCGCACTCTCCCTCGACGACCACACTCAACTGCACGAACGGCTCGACCGCATCGGGCGGCAGCTGGTCACGTTCGACGGCTTCCCGTTCTACTGGCTGCTGCCCGGTCTGGTGGCCGGTCTGTTCGTGGCGGCGGCGCTGTTGCTGCTGGCGAGCAGGCTGCGGGGCAGGCCGAGGTGGTTCGTCGTGGCGGGCTGTGCGTTGCTGCTCGGCTCTGCGCTGGGCATGGAGCTGCTGCAGGGACTGCTGATCGCGGGTGGTGAGAGCGGGCCGATCTACGTGCTGACCTACCACGCCGAGGAGCTGGGCGAGAACGTCGGCGTGCTGCTGCTGATGGCCGCGGCCGGGCTGGCACTGTCGATCGGCCGCCGGGACGGCGGTATCTCGCTGGCCTACCGCAAGAGCCGGTAGCGCGCCGCCTTACGCTCGGCGGCATGGTCGAGTTCGCACCCTTCCCCGGCCCCTCGCGGCGCGCCGACGTGGCGCCGTTCCACGTCATGGAGGTGCTCTCCGCGGCACAGGCAAGGCAGCGCAGCCATGGCGACGTGATCGCACTCTGCGCTGGCCAGCCCACGGCGGGCGCGCCGAAGCCCGTGCTCGCGGCTGCCGAGAAGGCACTGCGCGATGGCGACCTCGGCTATACGGTCCAGCTCGGCATCCCCGAGCTGCGCGAGGCCATCGCCGGGCACTACGAGCGCACGTACTCACTCGACGTCAGCCCGCAGGACGTCATCGTCACCACCGGCTCCTCCGGTGGGTTCCTGCTGTCGTTCCTCTCGGCGTTCGAGGCGGGCGACCGGGTGGCGATGGCCCGGCCCGGCTACCCCGCCTACCGCAACCTGCTCTCGGCGCTGGGCTGCGAGGTCGTGGAGTTCACCACCGACGAGCACACGCGGTTCCAGCCGACCACCGAGCTGCTCGACGGGCTGGGTCCGATCAAGGGACTCGTGGTCGCGAGCCCGAGCAACCCCACCGGCACCGTTCTCGCGCCCGGCGAGCTCGCCGCGATCGCGGGCTGGTGCTCCTCGCGTGGCGTGCAGCTGATCAGCGACGAGATCTACCACGGCATCTCGTACGAGACCGAGCTCGGCTGCGCTTGGCAGACGTCCGGCGAGGCGCTGGTGCTCGGCTCGTTCTCGAAGTACTTCGCGATGACGGGCTGGCGGCTCGGCTGGATGCTGGTGCCGCAGCGGCTGCACCGCGCGGTGGACGTGCTCACCGGCAACTTCAACATCTGCCCGCCCGCGCTCGCCCAGCAGGCGGCGGTAGCGGCGTTCACCCCCGAGTCGTACGCGGAGCTGGACGGGCACGTCGCGCACTACCGGTCCAACCGCGACCTGCTGCTGGCGGGCCTGCGCGAGCTCGGCTTCGAGCGCGTGGCGCCCGTCGACGGCGCGTTCTACGCCTACGTCGACGTGTCGGCGCACACGGGCGACAGCCTCAGCTGGTGCCAGCGGCTGCTCGCCGACACCGGCGTCGCCATCACGCCCGGCATCGACTTCGACCCGGTGGACGGCGGCCGGTTCGTCCGGTTCTCGTTCGCCGGAGCCGAGGCCGAGGTCGCCGAGGGCGTCCGGCGGCTCGGCGCCTGGCTGTGACCCGACCGCAGTGAAGGCCACCTTCCCTGCAGTGGGGCCCCCGCGCAGCAGTGGGGCCTGTGCGTAAGGGGGAACCCGGAGTTTTCCCTGAACGTTGGACTCGTGAAGGGTCATCCGGGCCGATGGCATGCCAACCTGGGATGGACCGGATGTCCAATCGGAGCGCAGCGGAGGAAGATCATGTTCTGGAAGATCGTCGGGGGCCTGCTCCTCGTCTGGGTCGCGTTCATGGTGATCGGCTCCGTGGTGGGTTTCCTGGTGGAGGCGGCGTTCTGGATCGTCCTCATCGGCGGCGCCGCGTTCCTCGGCACCGCTGCGTACAGCGCGATCAAGGGCGGCGGCAAGAAGAAGCAGATCCGGCCCTGAGCCAAGCCCGCACATGTCGATCGTCATCGGGGTGCTCTCACTCCTGCTGACGGCGGCCTTCCTCAGCGCGGGCGGCGCCCGGCTCGCCGGGGTGGAGCCGCTGCGGTCCTACGCCGGGCACCTCGGGTTGTCCACCCAGGTCAACCGCGCGATCGGTGCGCTGGAGCTGGCCGCGGCGGCGGGGCTCATCGTCGGCTTCTGGTTCCGTCCCGCCGCGCTCGTGGCGTCGATCGGCCTCGTCGTGCTGATGGTCGGCACGGTGCTGCGGCACCTCCGCGCCAAGGACCCGCCCGCCGTCGCGGCACCGGGCGCGAGCCTCGGCCTGCTCGCGGTCGCCAACGCCGTCCTCCTCGGCCTCGCCTGACGTGCCCCCAAGGCCACCTTTGTTGCGTTGAGCGCAACAAAGGTGGCCTTGGGGGCGGTCAAGTCACGCGGGCAGCTCGGCGGGGATGCCCTGCCAGAGTTGGGCGCGCAGGCCCGCCGCGCGGGCTCCGTCCACGTTGACCTGCCGGTCGTCGAGGAACAGGCAGTCTCCCGGCTCGGCGTCCAGCCGCGAGACCAGCAGCTCGAAGATCTCCGCGTCCGGCTTCGCCAGCCCCACGTCACCGGAGAACAGCAGCTCCCGGAAGTGCCGCGTCCACGGCTGGCGCTCGGCGAACCGCGCGAACGACACCGGCGCGTTCGACAGCAGGGCCAGCGCCGTTCCCGCCTCCGCGAGCGACTGCAGCAGCTCCAGGGTCGCCGGCGAGACCTGCGCCCAGCCCGCGATGTCCAGCTCCGTCAGCTCGGCCGACAACGGCTCGCTCACGTCCACGCCGGTCGCGTCGCCCACCGTGCGCCAGAACTCCAGGTCGCTCGCGCCCCGGTCGTAGGCATCGCGCCCAGCCCAGTACGCGGCCTCGAACTCGGCGAGCGGCACGCCCATGCGGTCGGCCAAGGCCGGCAACGCCGTCGTCCTGGTGCAGATCACCTCGCCGTAGTCGAACACCAGCCAGCGGCGCGTCACTTGGCGCTCGCCTTGATCCGGTCCAGCGCCTCGGCCACGTCGTCGGCGGACACGTCGCGGTGCAGCACGAACCGCACCTTGCCCGCCATCGGCAGCGTGAGGATCCCCAGCGAGCGCAGCGACTCGAGCGTGAGCCGCACGTCGGGCACGGCTGCCAGCACGATGTTGGTCTGCGGCTCGGACACGTCCCAGCCGAGGTCACGCAGCCCGTCCGCGAGCGCCTTGGCGTTGGCGTGGTCCCGCGTCAGCTCGCCCACCCGGTCCAGCGCGACCAGGCACGCCGCCGCAAGCACGCCGCCCTGGCGAACGCCGCCGCCGAGCATCTGCCGCATCCGCCGCGCCTGCTCGACGAACTCCTCGCTGCCCGCGACCACCGAGCCGACCGGGGCACCGAGGCCCTTGCTGAAGCACGCCGACACCGTGTCGACGCCCACCGTCAGTGCCGCGGGCGGCAGGCCGAGCGCGGCCGCCGCGTTCCACAGCCGAGCACCGTCGAGGTGCACGAGCAGGCCCTCGTCCCGCGCGGCGGAGACCAGCAGCGCGTGCTCGTCGGGCGGCGTGATCGCCCCGCCCGCGGCGTTGTGCGTGTTCTCCAGGCACAGCAACGTCGTGCGCAGCGCGTAGTACGGCCCGCTGCGGGTGCCCGCCGCGACGTGCACCGCCCGCGGCGTCGGCCTGCCGGGGCCCGCGTCGTGCTCCAGCACGTCCGGCATCCCCCCGGCCAGCCACGCGGCCGAGCCGAGCTCGTTGGTCAGCACGTGCGCGTTGCGGGTCGCCAGGAACCGATCGCCCCGGCCGAGGTGCACTGACAGAGCGATGAGGTTGGCCATCGTGCCGCTCGGGGTCCAGAGCGCGGCGTCCATGCCGAGCGTCTCGGCTGCCCGGCGCTCCAGCTCGCGGACCGTGGGATCGACGTCGATGACGTTGTCGCCGACCTCCGCTCTCGCCATCGCCACGCGCATCTGCTCATCGGGCCGGGTGATCGTGTCCGAACGGAAGTCGAGGAGAGCTGGCGTCGCTTCGGAGGTCACAGTCCGATCACATCACATCGTTAGTTGATCTCACAACAAGGTCTCTTCCGAGGGAAAAATCCGGCTGGACGTGCAACCGTGGACGCCTGCACTTCCGTCTCTGCCATCGACAACACAACGGGACCGGAGAGCCATCCGCGTGGACCACCGCGACGAGCAGGAGTTCGCGGAGTACTTCGCTGCCAAGCGGGACTCCGTGCGCCGGACCGCGTACATGCTCTGTGGCGACTGGCACCGCGCGGACGACCTGGCGCAGACGGCCTTCGTCGCGCTGCACCGGCGGTGGCGCAAGATCCGCGACCGGGCGGCGATCGACGCTTACGTGCGAAAGACGCTGGTCAGGGCCGCCATCGACGAGTCGCGCAGGCCGTGGCGTCGCGAGCGGCAGTCCGACGAGTTGCCCGAGCCGCCACCGGCGGGCGAGCCGCTCGCCGAGCGCGTCGCGA
This sequence comes from Prauserella endophytica, assembly GCF_005146945.1. Classification (GTDB taxonomy): domain Bacteria; phylum Actinomycetota; class Actinomycetes; order Mycobacteriales; family Pseudonocardiaceae; genus Prauserella_A; species Prauserella_A endophytica. Next base: position 91,960 of record NZ_SWMS01000001.1, on the reverse strand, counting down.
CGAGGGAGGACCTGCTCGCCGGTCTGCGGAAGGTGCCGCCACGACAGCGGGCGGTGCTGGTCCTGCGCTACCTGGAGGGCCTCGACGTCGGCGGCGTCGCGAAGGCGCTCGGGTGCAGTGAGGGCAACGTGAAGAGCCAGACCGCGCGGGGGCTCGCGAACCTGCGGGACGTGCTCGGTGAGGAGGTGGAGACGCGTGGATGAGCGGGAGTTGAAGGAGCTGTTCCGGGAGGCGGCAGGCGAGGCTCCGCCGCCCACGTTCAGCGCGTCCGACGTCGCCGCCGAGTCACGCCGTGTCACCCGGCGTCGCCGGAACACGATCGCGGGGGTGGCCTGCGCGGTCGTGTTGCTGGGAGGCGGCGCGGGCGCGGTGGGTGTATTGCTGGGTAACGGCAGCGAATCGAACACGACGGCCGCGTCGGCCCCCGGCCAGGAGGGCGCCGACGAGCAACCGGGAGCGTCCTCCGGGCGTCCTCCCCAGGCACAGGTCTTCCCGAACACCGTGCCGAAGCAGGGCGGAGCGGTGGAAGGGGAGAGCACCCTCGGGTGCGACACAGTCGACCGGGAGCTCGCCACCGCCCTCGCTGGCGAGCTCCCGGCCGGCGCCGACGCCGACGCTGGGGGCGGGGATTGCCCCGACGGCCCCCACTCGGCGACATACTCGGTCGAGGGCGGGACGATCACCGCTGTGTTCGCGCCGCGGGGTCTCGCGTTCCAGTTGCCCGAGCAGCCGGAAGGCGCCGAGTTCGAACAGCGTCCGACCGCGAGCGGGGGCACCGTGTACGTGCTCGCCACCCCGGACTCCGCGTCGCGCACGCCACCGCTCAGCACCGAGCTGGGACGCATCGCCGACGCGTTGGCGCGTCACTTCTGACCAGGTCGGGGATGGCAAACTAGCTCGCCATGACGTCCGAGAGCAGCAGCACCGCGAGCACGCCAAAGGGCGAGCGGCGGCGCGCCGCACTGGTCAGCGCCGCCGCCGAGCTGCTGACCGAGGGCGGGTTCGAGGCCATCCGGCATCGGGCCGTCGCCGACCGCGCCGGGCTGCCGCTCGCGTCGACGACCTACTACTTCGACTCGCTCGACGACCTGATCGCCGCGGCGATGGAGCACTACGGCCGCTCCGAGCTGGCCAGGGGTCGCGAACAGCTGGCGCGGCTGAGCATCGAGCACCGCGGAGTGGACACCCTCGTCGAGCTGGTGCTCGACCAACTGCTCGGCGAGGACCCCGACTACGAGGCCGTGCTGCTGCGCTACGAGCGGCTCGTCGCCACCGGGCGCAGGCCCTACCTGCGTCCGCTCATGCGCACGCTCGCGGTCGAGCTGCGGGAGCTGCTCACCGAGATCTTCGTGAAGTCAGGGGTGCCCATCGACCCGCGGCGGCTGGAACAGTTGGTCGCGCTGGTCGACGGCGCGGTCGTGAACGCGCTGATCGAGGTGAACCCGGACCCGCGAGCCGCGGCCGCGAGAATGCTCCGCGACGCGTTGAGCTGAGCAGGCAACCCGGCGCTGCACCTGTGACCTGGGCCGCCGGTTAGCCTGGCTGCGTGACGGACAAGCCCAGCATCCCCAACGTTCTCGCCGGTCGCTACGCCTCGCCCGAGCTGGTGGCACTGTGGTCGCCGGACAACAAGGTGCGGTTGGAGCGCGAGCTGTGGCTGGCCGTGCTCAAGGCGCAGGCCGAGCTCGGCATCGAGGTGCCGGACGGCGTCGTCGCCGACTACGAGCGGGTGCTGGAGCGGGTGGACCTTCCCTCGATCGCCGCGCGCGAGCGGGTGACCAGGCACGACGTGAAGGCCCGCATCGAGGAGTTCAACGCGCTCGCCGGGCACGAGCACGTGCACAAGGGCATGACCTCGCGCGACCTCACCGAGAACGTCGAGCAGTTGCAGCTGCGGCGCTCGCTGGAGCTGGTCCGGGCTCGCACGGTGGCCGTGCTGACGAGGCTCGCCGGGCTGGCCGCCGACCACTCGGCGCTGGTCATGGCCGGGCGTTCGCACAATGTCGCCGCGCAGGCCACCACGCTGGGCAAGCGGTTCGCCACTGCCGCCGACGAGCTGCTCGTAGCCTTCGAGCGGCTGGACGAGCTGATCGCCCGCTACCCGCTGCGCGGCATCAAGGGCCCGGTCGGCACCGCACAGGACATGCTGGACCTGCTCGGCGACGAGGGGAAGCTCGCCGAGCTGGAGTCGCGCGTAGCGGCCCACCTCGGCTTCTCGCGGGCGTTCACGAGCGTTGGGCAGGTCTACCCGCGCTCGCTCGACTTCGACGTGCTCTCCACGCTGGTGCAGGTGGCGGCGGCGCCGTCGAGCCTGGCGAAGACCATCCGGCTCATGGCAGGGCACGAGCTGGTCACGGAGGGCTTCCAGCCCGGTCAGGTCGGCTCGTCGGCCATGCCGCACAAGATGAACACGCGTTCGTGCGAGCGGGTCAACGGCCTCGCCGTGGTGCTGCGCGGGTATCTGTCGATGATCGGCGAGCTGGCGGGTGACCAGTGGAACGAGGGCGACGTCTCCGACTCGGTGGTGCGCCGGGTCGCTCTGCCGGACGCCTTCTTCGCGCTCGACGGGCTGCTGGAGACGTTTCTCACGGTGCTCGGCGAGTTCGGCGCCTTCCCCGCTGTCGTCGACCGCGAGCTCGACCGGTACCTGCCTTTCCTCGCGACGACGAAGGTGCTCATGGCGGCGGTGCGCGCCGGGGTCGGCAGGGAGACCGCGCACGAGGCGATCAAGGAGAACGCGGTGGCCGTCGCGCTCGCCATGCGGGAGGGCCAGGCCGGGAACGACCTGCTCGACCGGCTCGCCGCCGACAAGCGCCTCCCGCTGGACCGCGCCGCGCTCGACGCGCTGCTCGCCGACCGGCTCTCCTTCACCGGCACGGCGGGTGCCCAGGTCGAGGCGATCGTCGGCCGCGTCGAGGAGATCGCGAAGCGGTTCCCCGAGGCCGCCGACTACCGGCCACAGCCAATCCTGTGATCTGGGAGACGTGGACCACATCGTGGGCGTCTGTCAGGATCGAGGCCATGGGCAAGCGATCGATCGCGCTGATTCAGCGCAGGCACGTCGATCTGGTGCGCGTCGACTCCGCGCTCTGCCGGCTCCGCTGACACCCGTCCCTGCCCCTGCCGTGGCCGCGCTCCGCGCGCCCGGCCGCACGCGAAGCTGAGGTCAGCATGCTCGCCCTCATGGTGTTCGGAGTCGCCGGATTCCTGGCTCAACTGGTGTCCGGCATGCTCGGCATGGGCTACGGCATGACCTCCACGACGGCCCTGGTCGCGTTCGGCACCGCACCCGCGGTCGCGTCGGCCTCCGCCCATTTCGCCCAGGTCGGCACGTCGCTGGCGTCGGGTGTCTCGCACTGGAAGTTCCGCAACATCGACTGGCGCACGGTCGGCATCCTCGCCGTGCCCGGTGCGATCGGCGCAGCGGTCGGCGCGTTCGTGCTGGTGTCGCTGTCCACGGACTTCGCGAGCGCGTGGATCAGCACGATCCTCTTCGCGCTTGGCCTCTACGTGCTGATCAGGTTCGCGTTCCTCAAGCTCGGCAAGCTCATCACCGACAAGCGGCCCGGCGCGAAGTTCCTCGCGCCGCTGGGTCTGATCGCCGGTTTCATCGACTCCACCGGCGGTGGCGGCTGGGGTCCGGTCGCCACCACGACGCTGCTCTCCAGCGGCAGGCTCGAGCCGCGCAAGGTCGTCGGCTCGGTCGGGGCCGCCGAGTTCGCCGTGACGGTGTCGGCGTGCGCTGCGTTCCTCATCGCCCTCTCCCACGAGGAGATGAACTGGGTGGTCGTCGGTGGGCTGCTGGTCGGCGGCGTGATCGCAGCGCCGCTGGGCGCCTGGCTCGCCCGCCACCTGCCGCCGAGGGTGCTCGGGACCGCGGCGGGCGGGCTCATCATTCTCACCAACGGCTGGCTGCTGCTCTCCACGCTCGGCGCCTCGCCCGCCGCGATCGTGGTCGTCTACCTGGGCCTGGTCGCACTGATCGTCGCCGCGCTGGTCAACGCCGTGCGGTCGATGCGGGAGGAGAAGCGCATCAACGCGCTGGCAGGCGAGGACGACATCCGCGAGACCGCCAACCGCTGAGCCGCTCTTGGTGGCGGCTTCATCCGCATCTCACCTCTCAGCCAACGGGTCTTCATGCCCGTCATGCCTAATGAGGTGCGTGGACGCAACCCTTCTGGTGTCGCTGTCCGGTGCCGGACCGCGGACGCTGCACCGCTGTGCCGAGCTGGCCGAGCAACTGGATGCGCGCGGGGTGGCCCTTTCGATGCTGTTCACCCCGAGCGCCGAGGATGGGTCTCCCAGGGTCGCCGAGTGGATGCGCGAGCGCGTCGGCGGGGGCGACGCCGTGCTGCTGCACGGCTACGACCACCGGATCAGGGCCGAGTTCGCGTCGCTGCCCGCGCACGAGGCGCGGCTGCGGCTGATCGCGGCAGGCGCGGCGCTCGACAGGGCCGGGCTGCGCACCACGGCATTCGCCCCACCGCGCTGGCGGGTCTCCCGCGGCACGCTGGAGGCACTCCGCAACCACGGTTTCCGGCTGTGCGCGGACCTCTCGACCGTGCGTGACCTGACGACCGGAGAGGTGGCCCGCGCGCGGGTGCAGGGCTTCGGCAGTCAGCACCAGCGCACCGAGACCGTGCGTTGCTTCGCGCTGGTGCTGAGTGCGGCCAGGGCGGCCCGGCGCGGCGGGCTGGTGCGGCTCGGCGTCGACGCGAGGGACCTGCGCAGGCCGGGCAGGCGGCAGGCGTTCCTCGACGCCGTGGACGTGGCGCTGGAGAACGGTGCGGCGAGCCGCACCTATGTCACAGCGTTGCCCGCTCGGCTCGCGGCAGCACCCTGACCTCGGTGCCGTCCGGCGCGAGGTTGGTGAACAGGCCGTAGTGCATGGCCGGGTTGGCGAGCACGGCCTCGTGGATCGGCACGGCGAGGCGCGGTGCGACCGCCCGCAGGTAGTCGACGGCCTCGCCTGCCTTGAGCCATGGCGCGGCGGTCGGCAGGCCGAGCACGTCGATCTTCTGCTCGGGCACGAAGAACGAGTCGCCGGGGTGGTAGAAGGCGCCGTGGTCGACGATGAAGCCGACGTTCGGGATCACCGGGATGTCGGCGTGGATCGTCGCGTGCTGCCCGCCGACCACGTGCACGGCCGCGCCGCCGAGCTCGAAGGCGTCGCCGGGCTGCGCCGTCCTGGCCGGCAGGCCGAGCTTCTCGACGGTCTCCCGCGAGCCGGGATCGGTGATCAGCTCCGCGTCCGGGTTCGCCTCCAGCAGCGCGGGCAGTTTTTCGGTGTCGATGTGGTCGAAGTGCTGGTGCGTGATCAGCACGGCGTCCAGCTCCCGCTCGTTCTCGAAGCCGGAGGAGAAGGCGCCGGGGTCGATGAGGATGCGGGCGCCGTCGGTCTCCAGCAACACGCAGGAGTGTCCGAAGTGGACGATTCGCATGGTTCTCCCTCCAGTCGGCTCTCACACTACGCGGCGGTCTAGTTGGCAGATTGCCAGTAAGGGTGGTGCGTCGTACGCTGTGGCCATGACCACAGCGCAGGCAGTCGAAACGTTCGACTCGCTCAACCCGGCAACGGACGAGGTAATGGGGACCTACCCGGTGCACACCGCCGAGCAGGTCGAGGCGGCGGTCGCGAAGGCGCGGGGCGCCGCCCTCTGGTGGAACACGCTCGGCTTCTCCGGCCGTGCCGAGCGCCTCGCCAGGTGGCGCGGCAGCATGGCGCGCAGGATGGGCGAGCTGTGCGACGTGGTCAGCAAGGAGACCGGCAAGCCGGCCGGTGACGCCCAGCTGGAGATCGTGCTCGCGATCGAGCACCTCGCGTGGGCGGCCAAGAACGCGCGCAAGGTGCTCGGCTCGCAGCGCCGCGCGCCCGGCCTCCTGCTCTCCAACCAGGCGGCGACCGTCGAGTACCACCCGCTCGGCGTGGTCGGCGTGATCGGGCCGTGGAACTACCCGGTGTACACGCCGCTCGGCTCCGTCAGCTACGCGCTCGCGGCGGGCAACGCGGTGGTGTTCAAGCCGAGCGAATACACGCCCGGCGTCGGCAAATGGCTCGTCGACACGTTCGCCGAGGCCGTGCCCGAGCACCCGGTGTTGCAGCTCGTCACCGGCTTCGGGGCCACCGGGGCCGCGCTCGCGAGCTCCGGCGTCGACAAGATCGCCTTCACCGGCTCCGCGGCCACCGGCAAGAAGGTGATGGCCGCCGCGGCCGAGACGCTCACCCCGGTCGTGATCGAGGCGGGCGGCAAGGACCCGCTGATCGTCGACGCCGACGCCGACCTCGAGGCCGCCGCCGACGCGACGGTGTGGGGCGCCTTCTCCAACGCCGGCCAGACGTGCGCCGGGGTCGAGCGCGTCTACGTGCACGAGCGGGTCTACGACGAGTTCGTGGCCAAGGTGGTCGACAAGGCGAAGAAGGTCGACGCCGGCACGCACTACGGCCCGATGACCATGCCGTCGCAGCTCGACGTGGTGCGCAGGCACATCGCCGACGCGCTCGCGCGCGGCGGGAGGGCGCTGGTCGGCGGCAAGGACGCCGTCGGCGACCGTTTCGTGAAGCCGACCGTGCTCGTGGACGTGCCCGAGGATTCCGCCGCCGTGCGTGAGGAGACGTTCGGGCCCACGGTGACCATCGCCAAGGTCCGCGACATGGACGAGGCGATCGAGAAGGCCAACGACTCGGTCTACGGCCTCGGCTCCACCGTGTTCTCCAAGCGAAGGGGCCTTGAGCTGGCGCGGCGGCTGCGCACGGGGCAGACGGCGATCAACGCGCCGCTGTCGTTCGCCGGCATCGCGTCGCTGCCGTTCGGCGGGCTCGGCGACTCCGGGTTCGGGCGCATCCACGGTCCCGAGGGCCTGCGCGAGTTCGCGCGGCCGAAGGCGATCGCGCGGCAGCGCTTCACGGCTCCGATCGCGCTCACGACGTTCGCCCGGTCCGCCAAGACCGAGGCGCTGGTAGGCAAGCTCATCGGCAGGCTGCACGGCAGGCGCTGACGCTCACGCGGCGGCCTCCACCAGCGAGCCGTCGCGCCGGACGAGGGCGGCGTAGCGCCCGTCCTCGGCCAGCAGTTCGTCGTGGGTGCCCTGCTCGGCCACCCGGCCGCCGTCGAGCACCACGATCTGGCCTGCGTCGCGGATGGTCGAGAGCCGGTGCGCGATCGTGATCGTCGTGCGGCCCGCCGACAGCGCGGTGATGGCCGCCTGCACGGCCTGCTCGGTCTGGGTGTCGAGCGCGCTGGTGGCCTCGTCGAGCACGAGGATCGGCGGGTCACGCAGGATCGTGCGGGCGATCGCGAGGCGCTGTTTCTCGCCGCCGGAGAACCGGTAGCCGCGCTCGCCGACGAGGGTGTCGTAGCCGTCGGGCAGCGCCGCGATGTGGTCGTGGATCTGCGCGGCCCTCGCCGCCTCGTGCAGCTCCTCGTCGGTCGCGTCCGGTTTGGCGAAGCGGAGGTTGTCGGCGACGGAGGCGTGCAGCAGGTAGGTCTCCTGCGACACCACACCCACCGCGCTGGCGAGCGTTTCGAAGCTCAGTTCCCGCACGTCGACGCCGTCGATCGTCACGCTGCCCTGGGTGACGTCGTAGAGCCGTGGCACGAGGTAGCTCAGCGTCGTCTTGCCGGAGCCCGTCTCGCCGACGATCGCGAGGCTGCCGCCGGGGGGAACGGCGAGGTCGACACCGGCGAGGGCCGCGTGCGTGCCGTCGTAGGAGAACCCGGCGTCGTGGAACGCGACCTCGCCACGCACCTGGCCGAGTGCGACGGGGCGCTCCGGCTCGGCGACGTCGACGGGCAGGTCGAGGTACTCGAAGATCCGCTGGAAGAGCGCGAGCGAGCTCTGCAGCTCCACGCCCGTCTGCAGCAGCGACATGGTGGGCCGGAACAGGGCCTGCTGGAGCGTCACGAAAGCGACGAGGGTGCCCAGTGACGCCATCGGCGCGCCGAACGCGGTGCTCAGCCCCGCGGCCCAGTAGAGCAGCGCGGGCAGCGCCGCCATCACGATCTGGATGGTCGACATCCGCCAGCGGCCCGCCATGCTCGACTCGACCTCCAGCCTCGCGAGCCGCCGCGACTCGTCGGCGAACTCGTCGGTCAGCGACGCCGAGCGGCCCATCGTGCGGCCGAGCAGGATGCCGCTCACCGACAGCGACTCCTGCACGCTCGACGACATCGCCGCGAGCTGCTGCTGCCTGCGCGCGGTGATCTTCTTGCGTTCGGAGCCGACGCGCCGGCTGATCCAGACGAACGCGGGCATTAGCGCGAGCGAGAACACCGTGAGCCGCCAGTCGAGCGCGAGCATCGCGACCACGGTGGCCACCACGGTCGTGACGTTGGAGACCAGCGACGTGGCGGTGGAGGTGACCGTCGCCTGCATGCCGCCGATGTCGTTGGCGATCCGGGACTGGACCTCGCCGGTGCGGGTGCGGGTGAAGAACGCGAGCGACATGCGCTGCAGACGGGCGTAGACCCGCGAGCGCAGGCCGTGCATCACCTGCTGGCCGACCGTGGTGGAGAGGTAGGTCTGCAGCACGTTGAAGACGCTGGTCGCGACGGCGACGCCGAGCATGCCCGCCACGAGCAGGGTCAGCAGGTCGACGCGCTGCTGCGGGATGGCGACGTCGAGCACCTCGCGGAGCAGGAACGGCGACGCCACGGACACCAGCGACGAGAGTGCGACGAGCAGGCCGACGACGGCGAGCCTGCCCCGGTACGGCCGGAACAGGTTCAGTATCCGGCGCACCGGCGCGTGCTCTTCCTCGGTAGACGGCATATACCGAGCATAGCTCTTAATTACCTAAGTTCACAGTTACCGAGACTCTGTTATCCTGGGCGCGTGCATGTGGACGACGGCGAGAACCGCCTCGGTGAGCTTCTGCTGCGGCTGGCCAAACGGGCAAGGGTGCGGCAGGTTGGCCGCCTCGCGCCGCTGGGTCTCACCCCGGCGCAGGCCCGTGCGCTCGGGGCGATCGGGCGCTTCGAGCAACCGCCGAGGATGGCCGAGCTGGCCGAGCTGCTCGGCGTCGTGCCCCGCGCGGTGACGCCGATCGTCGACGCGCTCGAGGAGGCCGGGCTCGTCACGCGCCAGGTCGACCCCGGCAACCGGCGCGCCACCCTGCTCGTGCTCACCGGCTCGGGCAAGCGCATGCGCACCCGGCTCCACCAAGCCCGGGCCGGCGCCGCCGAGGACCTCTTCGCCTGCCTCACCGAGGCGGAGCAGGCCACACTCCAGACGCTGCTGGAGAAGGTCTACGAGCAGACCAGGGGCGAGCACGGACCGCGACACCACGGCCGTTCGCGCGAATCACTGCCCGCCGGCGAGGCTCCCGTGCTATGAACGACGCGGCGCGCGTCCGCGTCGCTCAGCAGGGGGGGAGCCCGATGAACCAGCCGAATCCCGGGTGGTACCAGCAGCAGCCGTACCAGCAACAACAGCCTTATCCACAGCAGCCGTACGGCTACCCCCAGCAGCCTCCGCCCGGCTACGGCTACCCACCCGGCTACGGTCCCCAGCGGCCGAGCACCGCGATGGCGTACGTGGCGGCCGCGTTCTGCGTTCCCGCGATCGCGTTCACCTACATCGTCGCCGCGCTGTCGTGGAGCGGGCCCAGCGAGGACAACGTCGACGCGCTCGTCGCGACCCTCGGCGTGGCCTTCTCCGACGACATCACCGGCAACGTCGACTTCGCGATCTCGTTCAGCATCAGCTTCGCGTCGACCATGGCCTTGTTCGCCGTGCTGCTGTGCTTCCGGCTCGGTTTCGTGCGCTGGGTAGTCGCTGTGCTCACCGGCATCGCCGTGCTGTACTACATCTACGCGATCATCGACCTGCTCAGCAACGACGGCGGCGACTACGTCGGCATGCCGATCGTGGCGTTGCTGCTGTGGGTGATCCCGCTCGTCGGGGCCGTGCTGCCCGTGACAGGCCGGGCCATGCGCGGCGCGCGGCAGGGCCCGCCGGTCGCGCACGGTCACTGGAGCTGACCGGCACTGGGCCAAACCGGCGAATCGGTCTTCGAGACGCAACGCCGGGGAATAGTTGTACGTCCTACGTATGTATTACCCAGGTGAAGTAGCGGTATGTCGGCACGGGGCCGAGGGGTGTCGGGGGCCTCTCGGCCCCTGAGCTACGCTGAATGGGCATCGACCTGCGAAAATCTAGGAGCATCCTGTCGTGGCCCGAGTAGTCGTCGACGTCATGCCCAAACCCGAGATCCTCGACCCGCAAGGCCAGGCGGTGGCCGGAGCGCTCCCGCGCCTCGGCTTCCAGGGTGTCACCGAGGTTCGCCAGGGTAAGCACTTCGAGCTGGAGGTCGACGACTCCGTCGACGACGAGACCCTCGCGAAGATCGCGGAGGGTTTCCTCGCCAACCCGGTGATCGAGGACTGGACCGTGCGGAGGTTGGAGGCGTGAGCCCCCGCATCGGCGTCATCACCTTCCCCGGAACCCTCGACGACGTCGACGCCGCGCGCGCGGTGCGCTACGCCGACGGCGAGGCCGTGTCGCTGTGGCACGCCGACGCCGACCTCAAGGGCGTCGACGCGGTGATCGTGCCGGGCGGGTTCTCCTACGGCGACTACCTGCGCTGCGGCGCCATCGCCCGGTTCGCGCCGGTGATGGCGTCCGTGGTCGAGGCCGCCGCGAAGGGCATGCCGGTGCTGGGCATCTGCAACGGCTTCCAGATCCTGTGCGAGGCCGGTCTGCTGCCCGGCGCGCTCGTGCGCAACGAGAAGCTGCACTTCGTGTGCCGGGACCAGTGGCTGCGCGTGGAGAACAACGCGACGGCGTGGAGCACCAGGTACGACCAGGGCGCCGAGGTGCTCATCCCGCTCAAGTCCGGTGAGGGCGGGTACATGGCGAGCCAGGAGACCCTCGACCGGCTGGAGGGCGACGGCCGCGTGGTGTTCCGCTACGTCGGCGGTAACCCCAACGGCTCCCGCAACGACATCGCGGGCATCACCAGCGAGAACGGCCGTGTCGTCGGCCTCATGCCGCACCCGGAGCACGCCATCGACGCGCTCACCGGCCCCTCCGACGACGGCCTCGGCGTCTTCTTCTCGGCCCTCGACGCCCTGAAGCCCCTCGCCACCACAGCCTGACCCGTCTGCAGTGAAGGCCACCATCACTGCGTTCAACGCAGGCATGGTGGCCTTCACTGCAGTTGGTCAGAGGGCCAGGAGGGTGGGGACTTCGGCGACGCTCGGCAGTAGGTGCGTGTGGTTGACCCGGCCCAGGTCGGCGGCGGTGTAGCCGCCCGTCAGCACGCCCACCACGTACGCCGCCCCGGCGTTGGTGCCCGCCTCGAGGTCACGCGCCGTGTCGCCCGCGGCCAGCACCTTGCGCACGTCCCGCACGCCGGTGCGTTCCATGGCCCGGAAGATCATGTACGGCGCCGGGCGTCCCGCGGGCACATCGTCAACGCACACCACCGCGTCGATCACCGTTTCGTCCCAGCCCACCGTCTTGAGCAGGGCGTCCACCACCTCGCGTTCAAACCCCGTCGTCAACGCCACCTTCACTCCGGCGGCCCGCAGCGAGGCGATTGCCTCGGGTACGCCGGGCAGCGGCACGGGCGGCGTCTCCGAGTAGGCTGCGGCCAGCCGCGCGCGGAAGTCGGCGAGGCCCTGGTCCACCACGTCCGCCGACGGCACGCGGCCCGTGGACTCGGTGAGCATCGCGGTGATGGCCTCGCGCTTGCCGGCGCCCATCCACCGCTGGATGTCGTCCTTCGACGGCGCTCCTCCCGCCGCGACCACGGCCTCTTCAAGCGCGGTGTACACCGCGTTGCGTTCCTCGACGGTGGTGCCGGCGATGTCGAAGACGGCGAGTTCGATCACGAGGCTGACCTCCAGTTCCTGGCGAACGCGGGCTGCGCGCGCTGTGAGTTCTCGATGGCGAAGCTGACCAGGTCGGGCCGGTAGCGGTCGTCGGAGTACTCGACGGGCCTGCCGTCGAGCCCGCTGGCCCTGCGCCGCTCCCGCAGCAGTGGCGCGCCGACGTCGATGCCGAGCAGCTCGCTGTCGGTGGCGTCCGCGGCGACCGCGTCCATGAGGTGGCGGGCGTTGCTCATGTCGACGCCGTGCTCGCCGAGGTAGGCGTAGATGGAGCCGGAGTCGCAGTCGTAGTCGAACAGCAGGCGCCCGACGGGTTCGACGAACGTCGTGCGCTCGATCATCGTCGGCGTCTCGTCGATCAGCCGCAGGCGCAGCACCTGCACCACCGGGTCGCCCTCGTCGAGGTCGAGCTCGTCGGCGAGCTCGACCGTCGCCGGCCTGCGCGCGACCTCCAGCGTCCGCTGCCCCGGCGTGCGGCCGAGCCCGTGGACCCAGCGCGAGAACGACAGAAAAGTCTCGAACGGCTGGCTCAGCGCCTGCCTGCGCACCACCGGTGGCTTGCCCCTCCCGCCGCCGATCATGCCCTCGGCTCGCAGCGCCGTGAGCGCCTGCCGGATCGGCCCGCGCGAGGCGTTCCATTGCGCGCACAACTGCGATTCGGAGGGCACTGCGGCTCCCACTGGGAGCTCACCGGAGGAGATGCGGCGACGCAGGTCGGCGGCGATCTGCTCGTGCAGGGGAACATCCACGAGACTTGACTATACAGCTAGCGTCAACCGTTAAGCCTAGATGAACAGCCACAGACGTTCTCCCTGCTCGTATTGACGGACGATGGCGGCTTGTTCGAGCGTTCTTGTCATGACAAGTTCTGCTCGCTTGCTCGGCTCCGCCGACGTCGTCGTGATCGGGGCCGGGATCGTCGGCCTCGCGCACGCCTACGCGGCCTCGGAACGCGGGCTCTCGGTGGTGGTGCTCGAGCGCGACGAGCGGGCGACCGGCGCGTCGGTGCGCAACTTCGGGCACGGCTGCGTCACCGCGCAGGACGGCCCCGCGCTCGGCTACGCGCTCTCCGCCCGCGAGCACTGGCTGCGCCTGGCCAAGGACGCCGGGTTCTGGCTCTGCGAGAGCGGCACGGTGGTGGTCGCCCGCGCCGACGACGAGTACGCGGTGCTGAACGAGTTCGCCGGGCTGCGGGGCGGGCAGGTGAAGCTGCTCGACCCGGCGGGCGTGGCGAGCCGGGTGCCGGTCGGCGACGGAGTGGTCGGGGGCGCCGTCCTGCCGCTTGACCTCCGCGTCGACCCGCGCGAGGCCGTGCACGCGATCGCGAGGCTGCTCGCCGAGCGGGGCGTGCGCTTCCACTGGGGCACCACGGCCCACGTCATCGAGCCAGGAGAGGTCGCCACGAGCAGGGGTCGCGTACGGGCCGGGCACGTCGTGGTCGCCGTCGGGCACGACGTCGACCGGCACTTCCCGGAGCTGACCGAGCGCAGGGAGGTCCAGCGCTGCTCGCTGCGGATGCTGCGGGTGGCCGACCCGCACGGCCGCGAGATCGAGCACGCGGTGCTCACGGGGCTCTCGCTGCTTCGCTACTCCGGGTTCGAGGCGTGCCCGAGCCTCGCCGCCGTCCGCGCGCGCTTCGAGGCCGAGCACCCCGACCTGCTCGCCATCGGCATGAACCTCATGCTCACGCAGCTACCCGGCGGTGACCTGACCATCGGCGACACCCACAGCTACCAGCGGACCGTCGACCCCTACCGGCGCGAGGAACTCGACGATCGCGTGCTCGCCGAGACGGCGCGCCTGCTCGGCGTCGGCGCCCTGACCGTGCGCGAGCGCTGGCGCGGCGTTTACGCCTCGGCGCCCGAACCCTTCCTCGTCGATAGCCCGGCCGAGGGTGTGCGCGTCGTCGCGGTCACCTCCGGCATCGGCATGACCACGGCACTCGGCCTCGCGCCCACGGTGCTGGACGACCTCGTTTCCTGATCCCCAAGGAGAATTCCCATGTCCTCCCGTTCCCGCTTCGTCGCGCTCGGCGCGGCGGCCCTGCTCACCCTGTCGCTCACGGCCTGCGGTTCGGACTCCGAGTCCGCCGACGCCGCGACGTGCCCCGGCGGCACGATCCGGTTCGGCGTCGAGCCCTACGAGGACCCGGCCAAGCTCACCCCCGCATACCAGGTGCTGGCGCGAGCGTTGCAGACCACTTTGGACTGCCCGGTGGAGCTGAAGGTGGTCGACGACTACTCCGCCGAGGTGCTGGCGATGCGCAACGACCAGCTGGAGATCGCGCAGTTCGGTCCGCTCGGGTACGTCTTCGCGAGCCAGCAGGCCGGCGCCGAGCCGATGGTGTCCTTCGCCGACGCGAACGGGGAGCTCACCACCTACACCGCGGGCATCTGGGTACCGAAGGACTCGCCGATCAGGACCGTCGCCGACCTGCGCGGCCGCTCCCTCGCGCTCGGCGGTGTCGGCTCCACCTCGGGTGACGCGCTGCCGCGCTACGCCCTGCGCGAAGCGGGCCTGAAGGACTCCGACGTCAAGATCGACTACGCCGGCGGGCATCCCGAGGCGCTGCTCGCGCTCACCAACGGCAAGGTGGAGGCGGCGCAGATCAACAGCCAGCAGCTGGCGACCGCCAAGGCGGAGGGCTCGTTCGACGAGTCGGAGTTCCGGCAGGTCTGGAGGTCCGAGCCGATCCCGAACGACCCGATCACCGTGCGCGGCAACCTCGACCCGGCGTTCAAGGAGCGGGTGCGCAAGGCGCTGCTGGAGCTGAGCCCTGCCGACGTCGCGAAGGTCGGCGCGTTTCTCGACGTCGACCCGCCCGGTCCGCTCGCGCGGGTCGACGAGCAGACCTACCAGCCGCTGTTCGAGCTGGCCTCCACGCTCGGCCTGTCCGAAGGGGACGTCTGAGCCATGGCGGCGCTGGAGATCAGAAGCCTCACGAAGTCGTTCGCGGGACGGCCCGTGCTCACCGGTTTCGACCTCGATGTGCGAGCGGGCGAATTCGTGGCGGTGCTCGGCGCGAACGGGTCTGGCAAGTCCACGGCGCTGCGCTGCGTGGTCGGCTTGGAGACACCGGACGCGGGCGAGATCCACACGGACGGCAGGCCCGCCATGGTGTTCCAGAGGATCCACCTGGTCGGGAGGCGCACCGCACTCGACAACGTATGCGCGGGCGCGCTGGGCAGGCTGCCGCTGCACAGGTCGGCGTCGCCGCTGTTGTTCCCGCGCGAGCTGCGGGAGGAGGCGATGCGCTGCCTCGACCGCGTCGGCCTCGCCGACCGCGCCGGTGAGCGGGCGGCGCGCCTTTCCGGCGGACAGCAGCAGCGCGTCGCGATCGCCAGAGCGCTGTGCCAGCGGCCCCGGGTCCTGCTGGCCGACGAGCCCGTGTCCGCATTGGACCCGAGCGCGGCCGACCAGGTGATCACGCTGCTCGCCGACCTCGCGAACGAGGGCCTTGCCGTGGCGGCGGTGCTGCACCAGCCGCAGCTCGCGCGCTCGGCCGACCGGATCGTCGGTTTGCTCGGCGGGCGCGTGGCGGTCGACGGGCCGCCCGAGATCGTGTCCGGTTCGGACGTCGACGCGCTCTACCTCCCGGAGAGGGCGGCCGCATGACAGTAACGACCCCCGCTCCGCCTCGGCGGCGCTGGCCGTCGCCGCTCGCGCTCGGGATCGCGGCCGCCGTGGTCGCCCTGCACGTGTTCGCGTGGAACGCCACGGGCTTCTCCCCGGCCGCGCTCGTGCAGGGCGCCGACGGCATCGCGGGCTTCTCCGCCGAGGCGCTGCCGCCGGACCTCACGTGGGACACGGTGCTGCGGCCGAGCCTGGAGGCCGCGCTGGTGACGCTCGGGATCGGGCTGCTGGGCACGACGTTCTCGGTGCCATTCGCGCTGGTGCTCGCGCTGCTCGCCGCGCGCGCGACCACGAGCGGCCCGGCCGCGTACCAGGTGGCGCGCTCCGTGCTGTCGTTCCTGCGGTCGGTGCCGGACGTGGTGTTCGCGTTGATCTTCGTGACGGCCGTTGGCCTCGGGCCGTTCGCCGGGGTGCTCGCCCTCGTGTTCCACAACACCGGCGTGCTGGGCAAGCTGTGGGCCGAGGCCATGGAGGAGACCGACCTCGGCCCGCGCGACGCGTTGCGGGTGCACGGCGCGAGCCGCGTGCAGGTCGCCGCGCACGCCGTGTTGCCGACGGCGTTGCCGCAGCTGGTCGGGCTGCTGCTCTACCGCTTCGACGTGAACGTGCGCTCGTCGCTCGTGCTGGGCCTCGTCGGCGCGGGCGGCATCGGCTTCCTGATCAACCAGTCGATCAAGCTGTTCCGCTTCGACGAGATGGTGACCCACATCCTGGTGGTGCTCGTCCTCGTGATCGTGGTGGACCAGCTCTCAGCCCTGATCCGCCGCCGCATCGGAGCCTGACCGACGCTCCCCAAGGCCACCTTTGTTGCGTTGAGCGCACCAAAGGTGGCCTTGGGTGCAGTTGGTCACTCCGCGTGGGCGGCGTGGACCAGGCGGGCGTAGGGGCCTTCGGCGGCGAGCAGTTCGGCATGGCTGCCGAGCTCGGTGACGCGGCCGTCCTCCACCACGGCCACCCGGTCGGCAGCGGCGGCCGTGTGGAGGCGGTGGGCGATCGCGATCACGGTCCGCCCCGCCAGCACGTTCGCGAGTGTCCGCTCCAGCTCCCTGGCCGACGACGTGTCCAGCAGCGACGTCGCCTCGTCGAGCACCAGTGTGTGCGGGTCGGCCAGCACCACGCGCGCCAGCGCGAGCTGCTGCGCCATCGCAGGGGGCACCGCGTGCGCTCCCGTGCCGAGCTTCGTGTCCAGCCCGTCCGGCAACGCCGCCGCCCACTCCCGCGCACCAACCGAGGCGAGCGCGTCGAGCAGCTCCTCGTCGGCCCACCCGTCGCCCGGCCGCCACCCCCCATCGAGGCGCTTCGCGCCGCTGTGCCTTCCGCCGTCGCCGGGCAGCGCCAGGTTCTCCCGCAGGGTCCCGCTGAACACGTGCTGCTCCTGCGTCAGCAACAGCACCTCGCCGCGCAGCACGTCGTCCGGCAGGGTCGACACCTCGACGCCGCCGATCGTCACCGAACCGGCCGTCGGCGCCGCGACACCGGCGAGAAGCCTGCCCAGCGTCGACTTGCCCGCGCCGGAAGGGCCCACGACCGCGAGCCGTTGTCCACGCGGGATGCGCAGGTCGATACCGTGCAGCACCTCGCGACCCGTCCCGTAGGCGAACCGCACGCCGCGCAGCTCGATGTCCCTGCCGCGCGGCGGCGTCCCCTGCTTCGGCTCCGGCCGCGTACGCACGCCGAGCACCCGCCGCAGCGCGGTGCCCGCGACGGCGAAGTCCTCGACCCACCACAGCAGTTCGTCCAAAGGGGACGCCAGCGCCTGCACGTAGAGCACCATCGTGGTGATCGTGCCCAGCGCGACCAGGTCCTGCGAGTACGCCCAGCCGCCCAGCAGCAGCATCGCCGCGACGGGCAGCGCGTGCGACAGCTCCAGGAACGGCACCCACCGCAGTTGGAGCCTTCGCAGCTCGCGCTCACCGCTCAGCGCGCCCTGCAGCGCCCGCTCTCCGAGCCGGACCCTGCGCCCGATCAGCCCGAGCGCCTCGGCCGTGCGCGCGCCCTCGACGGACTCGTGCGTGCCCGACTGCACACCTGACCACGCCTCCAGCATCCGTTCGATCGCCTTCGGTGAGCGGCGCCAGTACCACCGCGTCGGGAAGAACAGCACGGGCACCGACACCAGCAGGCCAAGCGCCAGCAGCGGCGAGGTGACGATCATCGCCGTCACCGTGAGCACCACGGTGATCGCCGCGATCGTGATCTCGGGGATCGCATTGCGGGTGGCGTTGTCGATGCGCTCGATGTCCGAAGTGGCCCGGCTCAGCAGGTCGCCAGTGCCGGCGGCCTCGACGGTGCCGAGCGGCAGGCGCAGCGACGCGGCGACGAACTCCTCCCGCGTCGAGGCCAGCACCCGCTCGCCCAGCACCCCGGTGCGCACACGCGCCGCCCGCTTGAGCACGGCCTGCACCAGCAGCACCGCCAGGAACGCGAGCGCCAGCAGGTCGATACCGATCGTGTCCGAGCCGCGTGCGACCTCGTCCACGAGGTAGCCGAGCAGTTGCGGCCCCGCGAGCCCGGCCATCGTCGCCAGGCCGAACAGGCCGATCGCCCACAGGAAGTCGGCCCTGTTCTCGCGGAACGTCGTCCGCGCCCAGCTCCTCGCGTCCGCCCTCGACGCGAGGGGAAGCCTCAGCTGCACCTCGTCACCACCTCGTCCGCGACCGCGGCCCAGAGCGGGCTCTGGCTGAACACCACGGTCGTCCTGCCCCGCCGCAGCGTCGCGACGCGCTCGCTGATCCGCGCCTCGGTGTGCGCGTCGACGGCCGACGTCGGCTCGTCGAGGATCAGCACGTCGGCGTCGGTCGCGAGCGCCCGCGCGAGGCTGAGCCGCTGCCGCTGCCCTCCGGAGACCTCCCGGCCCCGCTCGCCGATGCGTTCCGCGAGGCCGTCCGGCAGCGCGGCCACGATGTCGTCCGCGTCCGCCGCCCACAGCGCCGTCTCGACGGAGACGGCGCTCGGGGTGTCCGGGGCGACCTCGTCGGCGAGTACGCCGGAGAACCACAGGTCCTGGTTGTGCGCGTACACCACGCGCCCGCGCAGCTCGGCCAGCGCGACGCGCTCGACGGGCACGCCGGACAGCAGCACGGGCTGCCGGGCGTCGGTGAACCGCGCCAGCCGCGCCGCGAGGCCCTCGGCCTCCGCTCCGACGTCGACAACGGTGAGCTTGCCCGCGACCGCCGTGAACCCGCTCTCGGCGTCGTGCGGTTCGAGCGGGCCCTCCGGCAACCGCAGCGGCGCCGACGGCTCGGCCAGCAGCGGGCGCAGGCTCAGGATCCGGCACGCCTTGCGCGCGGAGACGTAGGCCGAGGCCCATACGCCCGTGCTCTCGGTGGTGGTGCTGACCGGGATCACCAGGAACGCCGAGGCCCCGTAGAACGCCACGAGCTCGCCGACGCTGATCGTTCCCGCGACGGCCAGCCGAGCGCCGAGCCAGGTGATCACCACGGTGACCAGCCCGGGCAGCAGGACTTCCGCCCCGGTGAGCCACGACTCGCTGCGCGCCACGTCGACGCCCGCCCTGCGCACGCGCTGGCTCGCCGCGCGGAAGCGGCCGAGGAACTGCCGCTCGCCGCCGATGCCACGCAGGATCCGCAGGCCGGAGACGATGTCGGAGCCGAGCGCGTTGACCGCCGACAGCTCCTCGCGCTGCGTTTCGAGCTTGCGCTGCAACGGCGCGATCAACGGCCCGATCCCCGCCACCGCCAGCGGCACGCCGACGAGCGCGACACCGCCGAGCAGCGGCGAGTACGTCAGCAGCACGATGCCGACCGTGAGGAACGCCACGATCGAGCCGACGACGCGGCCGACGACCTCGAAGCCGTAACCGATCTTGTCGATGTCGGCGGACGTGATGGCCAGCACCTCACCAGAGCTCGCCTGCTCGCGCAGCGAGGAGCCGAGCCGGGTCGCGTGCGTGGACACCAGCCGCTGTGTCGCCGAGGCGCCGT
Organism: Prauserella endophytica; assembly: GCF_005146945.1. Lineage (GTDB taxonomy): Bacteria > Actinomycetota > Actinomycetes > Mycobacteriales > Pseudonocardiaceae > Prauserella_A > Prauserella_A endophytica. The sequence continues at coordinate 72,552 of NZ_SWMS01000001.1, read as the reverse complement.
GCATCCACATTCCGGCGCCGAGGAAGTCCAGCGTGCCGCCGAAGACGGCCTGTGCCACGCCGATGCCGACCACGAGCACCGCGAGCCAGACCAGTGTGGCGGTGTCACCGCCCGCGATGCCGTCGTCGATCGCCGCTCCGACCGCGAGCGGCAGCAGCGCGCCGGGCACCAGCCACAGCGCACCGAACACCATGGCCCCGACGGCCAGCCACGGGCGGCTGCGCAGCATCGCGCGCAGCAGCCTGCCCGGCGTCAACCGCGAGGGGAGCCGGATGGGCGGTGCCGGATACGGCGTTTCGGACACGTCGCTCAACGTTACGAACGACCTGCGGCGATGGCGACCGAATTTCGCCACGCAGTTTCGCCACGCACGCCCACCACCACCCAGCCACGCACGCCCACCACCACCCAGACGGAGGCGCTTCGCGCCGCGGTTACGCCCACCCGTCTCCCACCACCACCCAGACGGAGGCGCTTCGCGCCGCGGTTACTCTTGACGTCGTGGCCTCACCAAACGTCGACACGCCCGTCATCGACACCACCGCCCGCGCCGTCGAGACCCCGGACCTTCCGCAGCCGTACGTCGAACTCGGCCTCGCCGACGACGAGTACGCGCGGATCAAGGAGATCCTCGGCCGCAGGCCCACCGAGGCCGAGCTGGCCATGTACTCGGTGATGTGGAGCGAGCACTGCTCGTACAAGTCGTCGAAGAAGCACCTGTCCTACTTCGGCAAGACCACCACGCCCGAGATGCGCGAGAAGATGCTCGCCGGCATCGGCGAGAACGCCGGTGTGGTCGACGTCGGCGACGGCTGGGCGGTCACGTTCAAGGTCGAGAGCCACAACCACCCGTCCTATGTGGAGCCCTACCAGGGCGCGGCGACGGGCGTCGGCGGCATCGTGCGCGACATCCTCGCGATGGGCGCGCGCCCGCTCGCGGTCGCGGACCCACTGCGTTTCGGCCCGGCCGACGCGCCCGACACCCGCCGCGTGCTGCCGGGCGTCGTGGCCGGGATCGCCGGGTACGGCAACTGCCTCGGCCTGCCGAACATCGGCGGCGAGGTGGTGTTCGACGAGAGCTACGCGGGCAACCCGCTGGTGAACGCGCTGTGCGTCGGCGCGATGCGGGTCGAGGACCTGCACCTGGCGCACGCCTCCGGCAAGGGCAACAAGATCATCCTGTTCGGCGCGCGCACCGGGCTCGACGGCATCGGCGGCGTGTCCGTGCTGGCGAGCGACACGTTCTCCGGTGACGAGACGGCCGGGGGTCGCAAGAAGCTGCCGAGCGTGCAGGTGGGTGACCCGTTCACCGAGAAGGTGCTCATCGAGTGCTGCCTCGAGCTGTTCGCGAAGAAGCTCGTCGTCGGCATCCAGGACCTCGGCGGCGCCGGGCTGTCCTGCGCCACGTCCGAGCTCGCCGCCGCCGGTGACGGCGGCATGTACATCGACCTCGACCGCGTTCCGCTGCGGGCCAAGAACATGACCCCCGCCGAGATCCTCTCCAGCGAGTCGCAGGAGCGGATGTGCGCGGTGGTCGCTCCGTCCGATGTGGACGCCTTCATGGCGGTGTGCGAGAAGTGGGACGTGATCGCCACGGAGATCGGCGAGGTCACCGACGGCGACCACCTCGTCATCACGTGGCGTGGCGAGACCGTGGTCGACGTGCCGCCGCGCACCGTCGCCCACCAGGGCCCGGTGTACGACCGACCGTACGCGCGCCCCGCCGGGCAGGACACCGTGCAGGCGAACACCACCGACTCGCTCGCGCGTCCGTCCACTCCGGACGAGCTGCGCGACACGCTGCTGAAGCTCGTCTCCTCGCCGAACCTGGCCTCGAAGGAATGGGTCACCCAGCAGTACGACCGGTACGTGCGTGGCAACACCGTGCTCGCGCAGCCCTCCGACTCCGGCGTGATCCGGATCGACGAGTCGACCGGACGCGGCGTCGCCGTCGCGACCGACTGCAACAGCCGCTTCGTCTACCTCGACCCGTACGCGGGCACGCAGCTCGCGCTCGCCGAGGCGTACCGCAACGTCGCCACGAGCGGTGCCATGCCGGTGGCGGTCACCAACTGCCTCAACTTCGGCTCCCCCCGCGATCCCGGTGTGATGTGGCAGTTCGAGCGCGCCGTGCACGGCCTCGCCGACGGCTGCGCGCAGCTCGGTGTGCCGGTGACCGGCGGCAACGTGAGCTTCTACAACCAGACCGGTGACACGGCGATCCTGCCGACGCCGGTGGTCGGCGTCCTCGGCGTGATCGACGACGTGACGCGGCGCATCCCCACCGGCATCGGCAACGAGGCGGGCGAGACGCTCCTGCTGCTCGGCGACACCCACGACGAGTTCGGCGGTTCCGCGTGGGCACACGTCATCCACGGGCACCTCGGCGGGCTGCCGCCGAAGGTCGACCTGGAGCGGGAGCGGTTGCTGGCCGAGATCCTGGTCGCGGGCTCTCGCGACGGCATGATCTCCGCGGCGCACGACCTCTCCGACGGCGGGCTCGCGCAGGCGCTCGTCGAGATGGTCCTCATCGGACAGTGCGGCGCCAGGGCGATCCTGGCCGACGACCAGGACCCGTTCGTGCAGCTGTTCTCCGAGTCGGCGGGCCGCGTGCTGGTGGCCGTGCCGCGCAGCGAGGAGCTGCGGTTCACGGAGATGTGCGACGCGCGCGGGCTGCCGTGGCGCCGGGCCGGTGTCGTGGACCCCGAGGCGGGTGCGCTGGAGATCCAGGACGTCGCGACGTTCGGCCTCGACGAGCTGAGCACCGCCTGGGAAGGCACGCTGCCCGCCCTGTTCGACTAGCCCACTGGGCGCAGCTTCGTGGTGTCGTCGCGCTGCTCCTCGGCGACCCAGCCCTCCGGCGGCTCGACGTCGTCGTGGAACGTGGTGCCGCGCAGCGTGAACGCGTCGCCGAACGTGGCGTCGCGGAACCGCGCCTCGCCTCGGAAGGCGGCGTCCTTGAAGTTCGCCTCGCCGTCGAACACGGTGCCGGTGAAGTCGGCCAGCGAGTTGAAGGTCGTGCCGCTGAACCACGCCCGGTCGCGGAACGTCGTGCCCGCGCAGCGGAAGCGGCCGGAGAGCCTGCCGGTGCCCGTGGCCGCGGCGGTGAACCACACGGGCCCGGTGAACACGCAGTCGCTGAGGTTCGTGCTGCTGTGCAGGTACGTGTAGCGCAGGATCACGCTGCCCATGCGGCGGCCGGAGAGGTCGAGGTACTCCAGCGCGGCACCGGTGAGGTCGAGGTCGTAGCTGGGGCGCTCGGTGTCGTCGCGCACCGGCAGGAGGTCGTGGATCAGCCGTTGCGCGGTGAGCCGGACCTGCAGCTCGCGCTCGGCCTCGGGATCCTCGGGGTTCGGAGTCTTGCCGAAGCGTGGGTGCGTGAACGGCCTGCGCAGATAGGCGCACAGCACGTCGAGCACCGTCTGCGTGTAACCCGCCCGGCTGCGCGCGAGCCCCGCGAGCGCGTGCATCGCACCGACCCTGACCTGGTCGGCCTCGTTGCCGAGCAGCTCGACGGAGCGGGCGAAGCGCTCGTCGGAGATGCGGTTGGTCTCCAGGTCGTGACGGCGTCGTTCGATGTCCTGGCGTGCCTCCTCGACGCGGCGGCGCCGGTCGTTGAGCCACAGCGCATAGAGCGCCACCACCGACGCACCGGCCAGCCCGCCGGTGCGGAGCGCGTCGCTGCGGGACGTCCTGCTGTCGGTGAGCAGCCACAGGCTGATGCCGAGCAGCAGCGCGACCGCGATCGCGATGGTGCCGAACAAGGGAGACCGGAACGCCGAGCGCAGCCGTTTCATGGCAAGGAATCTAGGCGATCAAGCTCCTCGCCGTGGGCACGATGGGCCAACAGCAACGCACCGGCGCTCACCGCGGCGAGCAGCGCCGAGCCCACGAACACCGGGGTGTAGCCGAAGCCGGCGACCGCGACCCCGGCCAGCGCGGGTCCCGCCGCCCGCGCACCGACGACGAAGGCGGCCAGCACGCCGTTGATCCGGGCGTACTCTCCTGGCCCGTAGTAGTCGGCGACGAGCGTGCCGCGCAACAGCTCGGCCAGCCCGTAACCGAGCCCGAAGAGCACCACGAACACGATGATCGACACGGTCGCCGCGGTTCCGTGCCCGGAGGTGGTCAGCGGCAGCGCTATGGCGACGCCCTGCGCGGCGAAGAGCGCCGCGCCCGCCCTGTGCTCGGGAACCCAGCGCCGTAGCGCGGTCACCAGCACCCGGCCGGTCACCTGGAACAGCCCCACGCCACCGGCCGCGAGCGTCGCGAGTCCCAGCGGGTAGCCGCGCTCGGTCAGGTAGGCGACCAGCACCACTGTCACGGCCAGCTTCGCTGAGGTGCCGCACACGAAGCACACGGTCAGCCTGCGGAACGACGCGCTGCGCAGCACCGCTTGCCGGGGCGGTGCCGGCGCGGCCTCCCTCGGCGGCGGCGGTTCGTCGGAGCCGTCGGGGTGCAGGCCGAGGTCGGCGGGATGCCTGCGCAGCAGGAGGCCGTGGACCGGCAGCGTCACCACGGCGGTGATCACCGCGAGCGCCAGCAGTGCGTCGCGCCAGCCGAGCCACGAGACGAGCACGCCCGTGAGCGGAACGAACACGGCGCTGGCGAGCCCGCCGAAGATCGTGAGCACCAGCACCGCGCGGGCACGATCTCGCGCGAACCACACCGCCGTCACCGCGAACGCGGGTTCGTACAGGGTCGTCGCCATCGCGAATCCGCCGAGCACGAAGACGACGAAGAACATCGGCAGAGAGTCCACCTGCGACCAGCCGAGGAGCATGAGCACCGCGCCCGCGCTGCCCACGGTCATCACGCCCCTCGGCCCCCGCGTCTGCAGCACCCGCCCTACCGGCATCGCGAGCAGGCCCGACACCACCACGCCCGTCGCGTAGACCGCGTTGAGCCAGCCCACCGACCAGCCCAGCTCCTCGCGCATCGGAACCACGAACACCGAGAACGCGTACACGAGCACGCCCCACGACACCAGCTCGGTGGCACTCAGCCCACCGACCTGGACCCACCCGTAGAACGGCCTGCGCCCGCCACGACGCCCGCGCTCCGCCTTGTCAGACACCGCGCCGATCCCCGCTCGCGACGGAAAGATCCATCAGAGGGGGCCAAGGCTTCGTTGCAGCAGCACGGTGTCCAGCCACTTCCCGTGCTTGTGGCCGACGCGCCGCAGCCTGCCCGCCTCGGTGAAGCCGCGTTTGCCGTGCAGGGCGAGCGATGCCTCCTCGCCAGAGTCGGCGACCACGGCGATGACCTCGCGGATGTCCGCCGCCGCGCAGCGGGCCAGCAGCTCGTCCAGCAGTGCGCCGCCGATGCCGCGGCCGTGGGCCCACGGCGCGAGATAGATCGAGTCCTCCACGGTCTGCCGGTAGGCGGGCCGGGTCTTCCACGGCGTGCAGTACGCGTACCCGGCGACCGCGCCCTCGTGCTCGGCGACCAGGAACGGCAGGCCCGCGGTGGTGACCGAGGTGAAGCGCCGCTGCCACTCCTCGGCGTCCGGCGCCTCGAGCTCGAAGGTGGCGACGCTGCCGGTGACGTAGTGGGCGTAGATCTCGGCGATCGCGGCCAGATCGGTTGTGACCGCGTCCCGGACCACCCTGGATTGCACTATAGAAGAATTGGTCACTACTATAGTGTAGGTGGATTTGGGCGCACTTGGCCAGCGCATTCAAGGGCTTCGCCGCGAGCGGAGCATGACGCTGCAGGAACTCGCCGAGCACTCCGGTGTCAGCGTCAGCATGCTGTCCGCGGTCGAGCGGGGTGACAAGGCGCCCACCGTGGTGGTGCTCGACCGCATCGCGGGCGGGCTCGGCGTGCGGCTCTCGGTGCTCGTCTCCGAACCCGAGGCCGAGCGCGTGATCGTGCGCAGGGCCGCCGAGCAGGACGTGGTCGACGAGCCGGGCGGATGGCAGCGCACCATCCTCACCCCGGTGGTGCCCGGTGTGAACTTCGAGTGGATCCGATCCACGCTGCCGCCGGGCTGCACACCCGGGAGCTACCCGGCCTACGCGCCGGGCTCGCACGAGTTCATCTTCGTGGAGTCGGGCTCCGTCGAACTGACGATCGACGGCGAGCGCACGGTCGCACTCAGCGAGGGCGACTCGATCTACCTGGCCGCCGACGTGACACTCGAGTACGCGAATCGCTCCGCCGAACCGTGCACCTACTACGTCGCCGCCCTGATCATGCGCCCGCGTGACGCCGGCACCCGCTTCACGACGTGAAAGAGGCCGGTCCCCGCGCGGGGACCGGCCTCTTCGGAGCCGTTCGTCAGAGGAAGATCAGGCTCACGCACCAGCCGGTGCCGTCGAAGTTGTCTGCGTTGATCGAGCCGTCGATCGTCTCCCCGTCGATCGTGCCGGTGAGCTTGGACTCGACGTAGTACTGCGACCCCTCGGCCGGGCCCGCGCTCAGGTTGGTGTCGCCCTGGGTGGCCCTCTCGATGTCGTACTCGTTGAGGCTCATCGAGTCGGCGCACATCACGGCCTCGGCGCCGGCCTTGTCACCGTTGTTGAGCGCGTCGACGAACTCGCCGATCACGGGGTCGGCGTCGGCGACCGCGCTGTCCCCGCTCGCGATGCCGGTCGAGTCGGTGGAGTCAGTGGAGCCGGTGGAGTCCGACGACGAGCCGCCCTCGTCCATCGAGACGCTCGCCCAGCACCACTTGTCGCCGTTCTTGGTGAGCTCGGCGCTCGCGGGGTAGGTCGACCCGGCCGCGGTGATCGTCGCCGTCGCCGTCGCCGAGTTGCCGTTCTCGGTCACGTCGCCCAGCTTGGCGCTCTCCACCTGGCTGACGTAGCTGATGACCTCGTCGATGTCGGCCTCGGCGTCGGCGCACTTCATGCCGGAGAGCGCCGCGCTGTCCTGGTTGTTCAGGCCGTCGATGATCTGCTGCGCGAACGCGCGGGCGCCGCCGTCTTCCTGCTGGCTGTTGCCGGAGGCGTTGGTGTTGCCGCCCTCCTCGTCGTCACTCAGCAGGAAGCCCGGCGCGACGAACGCCGTGATCACGAACGCGATCACCACCACGGCCGCCGCGGAGAGCCCGACGATCAGGCCGGTCTTCTTCTTCGGCGGCTGCGGGCCGTAGCCGCCGCCACCCGGGTAGCCGTATCCCTGCTGGGGGTAGCCCTGCTGCTGGTACCCACCCTGCTGCGGGTAGCCCTGCTGCGGGAACGAGCCCGACTGCGGATAGCCGCCTTGCTGGGGGTAGCCGCCGCTCTGTGGGTAACCGCCCTGCTGCTGGTAGCCGCCCTGCCCGTACGGATCGGGCTGCTGGCCATAGGGCTGCCCGGGCTGAGGTGGATACGTCATGGGCCAAACCTTCCGTCGCTGCGGCGCCCCCAGTGGTGCGCTCCGGTTCTCGGACGCGCTGCCGGAAGGTGTGGTTCCCCCAGGTCATGCGTTCGATCAGAGCGCATTGTGCCTGGTGATCCTTCTCCGCGCACCAGGAGGCTCCCGATCCGTCGCGGGATCGGGAGCCTCACCGGTGTCACCGAGCCCCGCTCAGCCGGTCGCCAGCACCTTCAGGCGGTCGTAGGCGCCGTTGAACGAGTTCTGGTCGATCGGGCTCGACGTGTACTGCCAGAACGTGTGGAATCCCCAGCCATTGGGCAGTGTTCCGACCGACGAGGCGTACCGCGCCACCCAGAGCGGAACGGTGTCGCCGAAGCTCTGCGCGGTCCCGACGCACTGGTTCCACCAGCTCGTGGACGTGTAGATCACGGGCCAGCGCCCGGTGCGGGCGTGGTAGGTGTCGTGGAAGTCGCGGATCCACGCCGCCATGGCCGACTGGCTCTTGCCGTAGCACGTGGAGCCGTAGGGGTTGTACTCCATGTCCAGCGCGCCGGGCAGGGTCTTGCCGTCGGCCGACCAGCCGCCGCCGTTGTCCACGAAGTAGTTGGCCTGTGCCGCGCCGGAGGAACGGTCCGGCAGCGCGAAGTGGTACGCGCCGCGGATCATGCCGACGTTGTACGAGCCGTTGTACTGCTGCGCGAAGTAGGGGTTCTTGTAGCCCGTCCCCTCGGTCGCCTTCACGAAGGCGAACCGCTTGCCCTGCCCCCACCAGTAGTTCCAGTCGACGTTCTGCTGGTGCCCGCTGACGTCGATGCCGGGCACCGTCGCCTGCGCCTCCGCGCCGTCGGAGTTGAGGCCCTGCGGCCGCAGGGCCGCCCGCTTGCTCGCCTCCGTCGACCGATCTCCTTCCGCCTTGGCGATCTGGGAGCCCATCGGGTGGTCGTACTTCTCGACGTACTCCGCGACCGGCATTCCGTCGATCCGGCTCGGCACGGCGTCGCTCTTGGACGGAGCGGCGCCGGCCGGGGTCAGCGCGCCGAGCAGGAGCGCGCCGGCCGAACCGACGGCGGCGGCGGTGACGGCCCGCCGCCAGATTCTTCGTGCAGTGGACATGAGAAGCATCCCTTCACGATTAACAATTGCCCTCGCTGCCGGACGGCTCACTGCAGGTAGCCGCCCGGGCGTTGATTGTTATCGCAGGATGCCTGCTTTGTCACTAGTTGGCATGAAATACCCGCTACAAGTGGGTGATTTACGGGTGAAATTGCGGGCCCTGGGTGATGTTTAATGCCCCGTTCGCTGCCTTGCGGTGGGTCACCCGGTGGCCAGCGCCGTGAGCTGTCCGGGGCCGCCGTTGAAGAAGTTCTGGTCGCCCGGCAGCTTGCCCGAGTCGGAGAACTGCCAGATGCTCTGGAAGTCCCAGCCCGCGGGCAGCTCGCCGATCTGGGGCGCGTAGCGGGCGAGCCACAGCGGGTTGGTCCTGCCGAACGCGGGGCTGTTGCCCGTGCACTTCTTCCACCAGCTCGTCGACGTGTAGATCACCGGCGTGCGGCCGGTGCGGGCCTTGTAGGCGTTGGAGAAGTCCCTGATCCAGGCGACGATCACCTTGGGCGAGCGGTTGTAGCACGCCTCGCCGTAGGGGTTGTATTCCATGTCGAGCGCGCCGGGCAGCGTCCGGCCGTCCCTGGTCCAGCCGCCGCCGTGGTCGACGAAGTAGTGCGCCTGCTTCGCTCCCGTTGAGATGTCCGGCCTGGCGAAATGGTATGCACCACGAATCATGCCCGCCGCGTAGGAGCCGTTGTACTGCTGCTTGAAGTGGTCGCTCGTGAACCCGGTGCCCTCGGTGGCCTTGACGTACACGAACTTGGCCCCGGCCTTGGTCGCCGCGGGCCAGTCGACGTCGCCCTGCCAACCGCTCACGTCGTGGCCCAGCACATTGGTCCCCGACGTGTAGGCGTCGGGGGAAGGGGCGCCGTGCACTCCCTCGTGCTTCGCGATCTGCGAGCCGGCGTGGCGCTGCTCGGCGCCGCGGTAGTCCGCCTTCTCCTCCGCGGGGACGGCAGGGCCCCCGAAGGTCAACGTGCTCGCCGCGAGCACCGCGACGACCGAACCCGCCAGCGTATTGCGGCACCTGTGAGAACTGCGACGCTTCACACCGACACCCCGCCCCTTCGTGCGACTCCCCGTTCAGGCGTCACCTTGCCCTGACAAGGCGGTGTGCGCGAACCGGTGTCACCCGCCAGAGTGGACTCAGCGCTCCTGCGAAAGTGCGTGCTCGAGGTGCTCAGCAGGCACGACGGCGGTGACGACGTCGTGCGGATTGATCACCAGTGCGTGGCCGCCGAGCAGCTCGACGATGTCCCTGCCGAGCACGGCGCGGGCGTGCGGCCATTCCGAGGGCACGAGCGACTTCGTGGTGTAGGCGGGCACCATCACACGGCCGTCGGTGTTGTGGAAACCGATCACGGTGCGCTGCACCGGTGAGATGGCGTAGACGAACAACGTCGAGTCGAGCACCAGCGGCGGCAGGTCCTCCGCGGGCCGGTGCTTGGTCCGTACGAGCTGCAGCAGCCGTTCGAGCTCGTTGGCCGGCTCCGGGTAGCCGAGCGCCTTCGGCGAGGGCCGGTACCGGTCGTTGGGGTGGAAGTCCTCGACGATCTCGCCGGACGCGTTCACCGGGTAGGCACCGACGACCGCCCAGGACGGCACGCTTCCGTTGGGGTCGAAGGCCTCGTCGATCACGTAGAGCCAGCTGTTCGGGTTGGCCCTGGCGTTGGCGCGCATCTCCCTGGTGATCTTGGGCTTCTTCTTCAGCGCGGATTCGTTGGGTACCAGCCGGTCTGCCTCATCCCGCTGCGTCATGTGCGATCCCCACGTTCCTGCCGTGCCGTGTTTCGTTCTCGGCGTTCACTCTACTGTTGATGCATGTCCAGTTCGCGTACGGTCGACCCCGCTGAGTTACGAGCCGCGCTCGCGGAGATCGCGGATTGGCTGACCCGATCCGGCGCCGAACCGGCGAGGCCGAAACTGGCCGCCGCGGTGCGGCTGAGCCTGCGCACGCTCGCCTCCGTGGCCCCGGGCCGCAGCGTGGAGGTGCGAGTGCCGCCGTTCGCGGCGGTGCAGTGCGTCGAGGGTCCCCGGCACACGCGCGGCACGCCGCCGAACGTGGTCGAGACGGACCCGCGAACCTGGCTGGAGCTCGCCACCGGGCGTCTACAGTGGAGCGACGCGCTCGCCGACGGCAGGGTCACCGCCTCCGGCACGCGCGCCGACCTGTCGCACTGGCTCCCGATCGCCCGCCTCTAGCCCGACCCCCTCTGCAGTGAAGGCCACCCTGCCTGCGTTCAACGCAGTGAAGGTGGCCTTCACTGCGTTGAACGCAGGCAGGCGCGGGCGCTAGGGCTTGCGGCCGACACCGCCCGCGATGCAGTGCTGCACCTGGTTCAGCGGCTTGAGCCGCGGACCATCCGGGTACCAGTCGGCACAGCGGATCACGCCCGGGGTCATCATCTCGAGCCCGTCGAACAGCTGCTCGATCTCGGCGAGGGTGCGGAAGGTGCCGGATCCCATCGGGCTGTGCCGGAAGACGCCCTCCATCTTCCTTGCGACGGCGCTGTGCTCGTTCTCCGGATCGAGGAAGTGGCTGATCGCGACGTAGGAGCCGGACGGCAGCGCGTCGATGTACTCCTTCATGATCTCGGCGGGCTTCTCCGCTGGACCCTCGTAGTGGTGCAGGGTGCCGAGCTGGAGGAACGCCACAGGCTCCGAGAAGTCGATGTGCTTGCGCACCGTCTCGTTGGAGAGGATCTCCTTCGGCTGGAAGATGTCGGCCGCGGCGAAGTGGGTGTTGTCGTTCTCCTCCAGCAGCGCCCTGCCGTGCGCGAGCACCACCGGGTCGTTGTCGATGTAGACAACCCTGGCCTCGGGCTTGATGCGCTGGACGACCTGGTGGATGTTCTCCGCGGTGGGCAGCCCCGACCCGCAGTCGAGGAACTGCTGGATGTCGGTCTGCAGCGCCAGGAACCGGCAGCAGCGGATCAGGAAGTTCCGGTTCTCGACGGCGAGGTCCTGCGCTTCGGGCGCGGCCTTCTGCACCCCGCGGAAGACCTCCCGGTCGATCTCGTAGTTGTCCTTGCCGCCGAGGAACGCGTCGTAGACGCGCGCGATGCTCGCCCTCGTGGGGTCGACGCCGACAGGGGCACGCTCGGACTGGGGCACTGGGCCTGCCATGGGGAACCTCACAGCGCAGGGTTGGGTGGTCGCGGGGCTGAACGTAGAGTAGGGGCTCGTGCCCCCGCGGTAAACGGGGGTGTCTTGACTGACCGGCGGTGAGCGGTACTTTGAGTGGTCGGGCGACTTCCTCCGGTACGATGGCGGGTCTTGAGCAGGGGCGGCGATGAGAGGATTGGGTCCGGGTGATGGCTGCGATTGAGGGTGCCGCCGGCGAGCAATCCGCCGGTCCTACCGCTCGTCGCATGATCCTGGGCGCCCAGCTGCGCAGGCTGCGCGAGCAGGCCGGCATCAGCAGGGCCGAAGCCGGCTACCACATCCGCGCGTCCGAATCGAAGATCTCCAGGCTCGAACTCGGCCGGGTCGGCTTCAAGGAACGCGACGTCACCGACCTGCTGACCATGTACGGCATCGGCGACCCCGAGGAGCGCTCCAGCTTCCTCACCATGGTCAAGCAGTCCAACAGTCCCGGCTGGTGGCAGAAGTTCAACGAGTACATGCCGAAGTGGTTCGACGACTATGTCGGACTCGAGGAGGCCGCCAGCCGGATCCAGACCTACGAGCTGCAGTTCGTGCCGGGTCTGCTCCAGACAGAGGACTACGCGCGGGCGATCGTCACCCACGGTCTCCCCGAGACGGCGAACGCCGCCGCCGAGGGCAGACTCGCGCTGCGCATGCGCCGCCAGCGGCTGCTGTTCCGGCCGAACGCTCCGCGGCTGTGGGCGGTCATCGACGAGTCGGTGCTGCACCGGCCCATCGGCGGCCGCGACGTGCTGCGCAGACAGCTCGACCAGCTCCTCGAACTGACCAAGATGCCGCACATCACGCTCCAGGTCGTGCCGTACGAGCGCAGTGGTTATGCGGCCGAGGGTGCGTTCACGCTCCTGCGGTTCTCCGAGCCGGAGCTGCCGAACATCGCCTACATCGAGCACATCGCGGGCGGCCTCTATCTGGACCGCCCTGACGAGATCGAGCTCATCGGCCGGTCACTGGACCGGCTCGCGGTCGACGCCGAGACACCCGATCGGTCACGGCAGATGCTGCTCAAGGCACACGCAGCGGCGTAGTTCCCTCCCTCCGAATTCACCCGAAAGCGGGGCGTCGTTCAATCGGCGAACTTGCTGATGCACGTGCATTCACACCTGCATCGGCGCGTGCTACGGTCGGTGCACAAGTGAATGCACGTGCAGATGCATCCTCCAGGTGTAAGTCGGGAAGGTGAGGATCATGGCGGAGGCGATCCGGAACGGGATCTCTTCGGAGCTGCTGACCGAGGCGGCTTGGCGAAAGAGCAAGTACAGCGGTGCCATGGGCAACTGCGTCGAGGTGGCGCCGCTGGGCAACGGGCAGGTCGCGATGCGCAACTCCCGGGACCCCCACGGCCCTGCGCTGATCTACACGCGCGCCGAGATCGAGGCGTTCCTCGCGGGAGCCAAGGACGGCGAGTTCGATGACATGGTCGCGTGAGACGACGGTCGAGGACGTCCTCGGCGAGCTGATCGAGCGGGGCTACCGGTTCGTGCACCCGCGTGATGAGCGCGGCGAGATCATCACCGTCGTCGGCGTCCGCGCGCACGGCACAGTGATCGACATCGTCCGGCTCGACGCCGAGGACGACGTCCTCGCCATGCGCATGCCCGGTGACGAGCAGAACATCCTCGCCCCCGAGACCGTTCTATGGAAGCGGTCGGGCGCCATGCACACCGTGGTCGCCGACCTGCTGTGCCTCGCGGACGACGACTTCGCGCCGCGAGCCAAGCCCGAGACCCGTGGCTGCTGGGTGCCCAGCGGCCGCGAAGGTCGCGCGAAGTGGCTCGTGGCCACCGCGTGACGCTCGCTCGTTGAGCGCTACATCACCGAGTCGGGCCGCCTCCGGCGACCTACACTGGAGGCGGCCCGTTCTCGTACGCAGGGAGCCTTTCGGTGCACACCGACCAGTCGTCCACTGGGGAAGCCACCGGCGATCAGCTCGAAACCGAACCGCGCGAGGAATGCGGCGTGTTCGGTGTCTGGGCGCCAGGTGAGGACGTCGCGAAGCTGACCTACTACGGCCTGTACGCACTGCAGCACCGCGGGCAGGAGGCCGCCGGGATCTCCGTCTCGGACGGCAACCAGATAGTCGTGTTCAAGGACCTCGGCCTGGTGAGCCAGGTCTTCGACGAGCAGGTGCTCTCCTCGCTGCAGGGGCACATCGCCGTCGGACACTGCCGCTACTCCACCACCGGCGGCGGTAGCTGGGAGAACGCCCAGCCAACGTTCCGCACCACGCCGACCGGTTCCGGGCTCGCGCTCGGGCACAACGGCAACCTCGTCAACACCCACGAGCTGCTCGAGCGCGCCCGTGAGCTCGGCGTCGTCGGCAAGAACGGCGCCACCACCGACTCCGACCTGGTGAGCGGCCTGCTCGCCGAGGCGGCCGCCGACAAGGGCATCGAGGCGGCCGCGATAGAACTGCTGCCCACGCTGCGCGGCGCCTTCTGCCTCACGTTCGCCGACGAGAACACGCTCTACGCGGCGCGCGACCCGCACGGGGTGCGCCCACTCGTGCTCGGCAGGCTCGAGCGCGGCTGGGTGGTCGCGAGCGAGACCGCGGCGCTCGACATCGTCGGCGCGTCGTTCGTCCGGGAGGTCGAGCCGGGCGAGCTGATCGCCATCGACGCCGGCGGACTGCGGTCCTCGCGCTTCGCCAACCCGGAGCCGAAGGGCTGCGTCTTCGAGTACGTCTACCTGGCAAGGCCCGACACCACGATCGCGGGCCGCAGCGTGCACGCCACCCGCGTGGAGATCGGCAGGCGGCTCGCGGAGGAGCACCCCGCGGACGCCGACCTGGTGATCCCGGTCCCCGAGTCCGGCACGCCCGCCGCGATCGGCTACGCGCAGGCCTCCGGCATCCCGTACGGCTCGGGCCTGGTGAAGAACGGCTACGTCGGCCGCACCTTCATCCAGCCGTCGCAGACGATCCGCCAGCTCGGCATCCGCCTCAAGCTGAACCCCCTGCGCGAGGTGATCCGCGGCAAGCGGCTCGTGGTCGTGGACGACTCCATCGTGCGCGGAAACACCCAGCGCGCGCTGGTGCGGATGCTGCGAGAGTCCGGCGCGCTGGAGGTCCACGTGCGCATCGCCTCGCCGCCGGTGCGCTGGCCGTGCTTCTACGGCATCGACTTCGCGTCGAGGGCCGAGCTCGTCGCCAACGGAGCCGACCTCGACGGCATCCGGCGCTCCATCGGCGCCGACTCGCTCGGCTACGTGTCGCTCGACGGGCTCGTCGCCGCGTCGGAACAGCCCAGGTCGCGACTGTGCGCCGCGTGCTTCGACGGCGAGTACCCCATCGAGCTGCCCGACGACGCGCTCATCGGCAAGCACCTCCTGGAGGGCCTCTCCGGAAACGGTGCTGCTCCTGGAACCACCGCTTCCTCCCTGACCGTCAGTCCGGCGGGGTACGGTGCCGAGGATGCCGTTCGGCGTCCCTAGGGCGCTGCCCTAGTCGTTTCGAGCTTTCAGGATCAGGGATGGAGTCCGCTTCCGTGAGCGAGTCCACGAGCGCTACGTACGCCGCCGCCGGGGTCGACATCGACGCCGGTGACCACGCCGTCGAGCTGCTCAAGCCGCACGCTGCCCGCGCCACGAGGCCCGAGGTGGTGGGCGGTGTCGGTGGGTTCGCCGGCCTGTTCTCGTTGAAGCCGGGCCGCTGGAAGGAGCCGCTGCTCGCGTCGTCCACCGACGGCGTCGGCACCAAGATCGCGGTCGCGCAGGCGCTGGACAAGCACGACACCGTCGGCATCGACCTCGTGGCGATGGTCGTCGACGACCTGGTGGTGACCGGTGCGGAGCCGCTGTTCCTGCAGGACTACATCGCGGTCGGCAAGGTCGTGCCCGAGAAGGTCGCCTCGATCGTCTCCGGCATCGCCGAGGGCTGCGTGCAGGCGGGCTGCGCGCTGCTCGGCGGGGAGACCGCCGAGCACCCGGGCATGATGGGCGAGCACGACTACGACATCTCCGCGACCGGCATCGGCGTGGTCGAGGCAGCCGACGTCCTCGGCCCCGACCTGGTCCGTCCGGGTGACGTCGTGATCGCCATGGGTTCCACGGGCCTGCACTCCAACGGTTACTCGCTCGCGCGACACGTGCTGCTCGACATCGCGCGGATGCCGCTCGGCGGGCACGTCGAGGAGTTCGGCCGCACGCTCGGAGAGGAGCTGCTGGAGCCGACCCGGATCTACGCGAAGGACTGCCTCGCACTGGCCGCGGAGGCCGACGTGCGGACGTTCGCGCACGTCACCGGCGGCGGGCTCGCGGCGAACCTGGAGCGCGTGATGCCGCGCGGGCTGACCGCGCAGCTCGATCGGGGCACGTGGACGCCGGCGCCGGTGTTCGCGCTGATCGGCCAGCGCGGCCGCATCGAGCGCGCCGAGCTGGAGCGAACCTTCAACATGGGCGTCGGCATGGTGGCCGTCGTGTCGCCCGAGGACGTCGACCGCGCGCTGGCGGTGCTCACCGCGCGGCACGTGCCCGCGTGGGTGCTCGGCGACGTGCGGCCCTCCGACGACGCCGACGGGCCTCGCGCCGTGCTGACCGGTGACCACCCCCGGTTCTGAGCTCCCCGTCACCCGGCGTCTGGTGATCCCGGACGCCGAGCTGGCCGAACGGTTCTCTCGCTCCTCCGGCCCAGGTGGGCAGGGAGTGAACACCACGTCGTCGCGGGTCGAGCTGTCCTTCGACGTCGCCCGCTCGCCCGCCGTGCCGGATGATCTGCGCACCCGGCTGCTCGCCCGGCTCGATCGCAGGCTCGTCGACGGCGTGCTGACGATCGTGGCGAGCGAGCACCGCGAGCAGCTGCGCAACCGAGAGGCCGCGCGAGCACGCCTCGCGGCCGTGTTGCGGGAGGCGTCGGCGCCGCCGCCGCGCAAGCGCCGCCCGACCAAGCCGACGCGGGGCTCGCAGGAACGCAGGATCGCCGCGAAGAAACGTCGTGGTGACGTCAAGCGCGGCAGGGGCGGCCGGTACGACGAGTAGGGTGCGCGCGTGACCGAACCCCACCACCCCGACGACGGCTACCTGCGTGCGCTGATCGAGCAGACCGCCGAGGCCGTGCGCAGGGCCGAACCGCTCACCTCCGACCACGACGGCGCACCCCCGGGTGCCCGCGACGCCGTGACCGCGGCCGTCGCCGTGCGGACGCCCGAGCTCGTCGCGCTCAGCCGGGACCTGCACGCCAACCCGGAGACCGCGTTCACCGAGCACCGGTCCGCCCGCGCGGTCGCCACACTGCTGGAGCGGCACGGTCACGACGTGCGGCTCGGCGTCGGCGGGCTCGACACGGCGCTCGCCGCCACCGCCGGGGAGTCCGGTCCGCACGTCGCGGTGCTCGCCGAGTACGACGCGCTGCCCGGCATCGGTCACGCGTGCGGGCACAACATCATCTGCGCGGCAGGCGCCGGCGGATTCCTCGGCGCGGCGGCCGCGCTGCCCGAGACCGGTGGCAGGGTCTCGCTCGTCGGCACGCCTGCCGAGGAGGGTGGCGGCGGCAAGGAGACGCTCGCGCGGGCCGGGGTGTTCGACGACGTGGACGCCGTCGTGATGCTGCACCCGTTCAGCCACGACATCGCGATGCACCCGTTCCTCGGCCGCCGGCAGCTGGAGATGGTGTTCCACGGGGTGAGCGCGCACGCGTCCGCGCAGCCGTTCATGGGCCGCAACGCGCTGGATGCCGCGGTGAGCGCGTACCAGGGCGTCGCCGCGCTGCGCCAGCATCTGCCGCCCGGCGACCGCGTGCACGGGGTGTTCACCGACGGCGGCAGCAGGCCCAACGTCGTTCCCGACCGGGCCGCGGTGCTGTTCTACCTGCGCTCGATGCGGCCGGAGACGCTGCGGGACCTGGCCGGCCGGCTGGCCGCGATCGCACACGGTGCCGCGAAGATCACCGGCTGCGGGGTGGAGCTGCGCTGGGACCCGCAGCCGCCGTACCTGCCGATCCGGTTCAACCAGGCGCTCTCGCGGCGGTGGGCCGTGAACCAGCAGCAGTGCGGACGCACGCCATTGCCGCCCGGCGTCGTCCCCGACTTCCTCACCGGCTCCACCGACCTCGGCAATCTGTCGTACCGGATGCCCGCGATCCACCCGATGATCGCGATCTCGGAGCCGGTCGTCGCTCTGCACACGGTGCAGTTCGCCGAGGCCGCCGGTTCCGAGGCGGGTGAGCGCGCGGTGGCCGACGGCGCACTCGGGCTCGCGCTGACCGCCGTCGACTACCTCGCCGACGAGCACCTGCGCACCGCCGTGCACGAGGAGTTCGCCGAAGCGGGCGGACCCCTGGACGTCCCGAACTTCTTCGCCGACGCCGATCCCCGGCCGCAGTAAGGCGTGCCCCATGCAGTGAAGGCCACCATGCCTGCGCCCACCCGTCTCCCCCCACCACCCAAACGGAGACGCTGCGCGCCGCTGTGTTGGTTCAACGCAGTGAAGGTGGCCTTCACTGCGGCCACCGTGCGGTCAGAAGATCAGCAGACGCGACCTGTGTGAAACATTCACGAACTACCCTGCCTTCCACTCGAGGAGCGACGGAAGGTGGGCGATGTCCGAAACCGAGGCACCCGCGCGGCAGCACCTGCTCGACCGGATCCTGAACTGGATCGAACGGGTCGGCAACCGGCTGCCGGAGCCGTTCATCCTGTTCGTCCTGCTGACCCTGCTGGTCGGCGTGGTCTCCACGATCATGGCCGCGGCCGGGGTCACCGTCAGCATCCCGGGCGAGGACGAGGCCACGCCGATCCAGGGCGCGTTCACGGGCGCGGGCCTGCAGTTCCTGTTCACCGGGCTGGCGACGAACTTCATCGAGTTCCCGCCGCTGCAGACGGTGGTGACGATCATGCTCGGCGTCGGCCTCGCCGAGCGGACCGGGCTGCTGTCGGCGCTGATCCGGCTCGCCTTCCGGCGGGCGCCGCGCTGGCTGCTGCCCTACGCGCTCGGGTTCGTCGGCGTCTCGGGCAGCATCATGGCCGACTCGGCGTTCATCATCATCCCGCCGCTCGCGGCGATGGTGTTCAAGGCGGCGGGCAGGCATCCGGTCGCCGGGCTCATCGGCGGGTTCGCGGCAGCGGGCGCCGGCTACTCGACGTCGATGTTCGTGACCAGCCTCGACGCGCTGTTCGCCGGCATCAGCAACTCGGTGGCCGCCACGCTGCCGGACTCGGGCACCACGGTCACCCCGATCTCGAACTACTTCTTCAACGTCGTCGCCGCCGTCACGCTGAGTCTGCTCGCCGGACTGATCATCGCCAAGGTGGTGGAGCCCGCGCTGGAACGGAGCCGCTTCCCCCGCGACGAGGTGGAGCCCGCCGCCGACACCACGCTCACCGCCGACCTCGAACCGCGCGAGCGCAGGGCGCTGCTGACGGCGGGGCTCGCCCTGCTCGTCACCACGGCGGCCGTGCTGGTGCTCGTGCTGCTGCCGTCCTCGCCCCTGCGCAACGAGAACGGCGGCTTCCTGCCGGAGTCTCCGCTGCTCGACTCGGTGACCACGCTCGTGTTCGTCGCGTTCTTCGTGCCCGGCCTCGCCTACGGCATCTCGGCCGGAGCCATCCGCCGCTCCGCCGACGTGCCGCTGCTCATGGGCAAGGCGCTCAAGGATCTCTCCGGGTTCATTGTGCTCGCGTTCGTGCTCGGCCAGTTCATCGCCCTGTTCTCGTGGACCAACATCGGCGCGTGGCTCGCGGTCACCGGCGCGAACTTCCTGGAGAGCATCGGGCTCACCGGGTACGCGGCGTTCCTCGGCTTCATCGTGCTCGCCTCGGTGCTGAACCTGTTCATCATCTCCGGCTCCAGCCTGTGGACCCTGATGGCCGCGGTGTTCGTGCCGATGTTCCTGTTGCTGGGCTTCGAACCCGGGTTCAGCCAGGCCGCGTTCCGGGTCGGCGACTCGGCGACACAGGTGATCACACCGCTCAACCCGTACATGATCGTGCTGCTGACGTTCGTTCGGAGATATGACCCGAACGCTGGACTGGGAACGGTGATCGCGAAGATGCTGCCGTTCGTGGTTCCATTTTGGACTGCGTGGGCAACCATTCTGTCGGTGTTCTACTTCGCCGATCTGCCGCTGGGGCCGGGGATGGGTATCCACGTGGAACGCTGACCGCGGGGGCGGGCGTGCGGCTGACGAGGCTCGCGCCCACCGTGGCGCCGACGGTGTTGAGCAGCACGTCGTCGGTGGACGTGACCCTGCCCGCGTCGATCAGGTACTGGAGTGCCTCGATCCCGATCGAGGCGAGCAGCGCCGCCAGCGTCACCCTGCGCACCGAGCGCCACCACCGCCAGCGCAGCGGCAGCAGGATCCCGAGCGGGAACATCATCGCGACGTTGGCGGTGACCTGCCAGAACGAGTCGTTGTCCGTGAGCGCGATCTCCAGGTCCGTTCCCGGTATGAGGTTCACCCCTCCCGGGCCGGGAATCGGCAGGAAAACGAGCGCGATCACGAGCGCGCCGAGCAGCGTGATCGCCACGTCGAGCCCGGCGGTGAACATGGCCTGTCCGCCGGACTGTCCTCGGCTTCGCCGTATTGCCAGCTGCCGCCAGGCGAGCAGAGCGAACGGCAGTGTCAGTACCGCTATGGGGACCAGTACTCCGAAACTGCGCAGCAGAAATTCCACGCGATCTGCCTCCCCCGACTTCTCGCGACTCCCAAGATCACCTTTACATCACGGACGCGAAATCGCACGGGGAAAGCGGACGCACAATTTGGTGATTGCCTGTTCAACTACGCCAGTGGTACTGGCGCTCCGGCCTGCCCGTTCCGCCATAGCGGAGCCGCACCTCCGCGCGACCCGTCTCCACGAAATGCTCGAGATAACGGCGGGCGCTCGGCCGCGACAGTTCCGTCGCCTTCGCGCATTCGCTCGCCGACAGCCCGTCGGGGTGGTCGACGAGCGCCTGCCGCACCAGCTGCGCGGTCTGGGTGGTGAGCCCCTTCGGGAGCGCGCTCGTGCTGCGCGCGCGGGTGCCGAACACGTCGTCGACGTCCTGCTGTCCCGCGGTCGGGCGCGCGGAGAGCCGGGCGAGCTTGGCATGCAGCGAACCGACGTGGTCCAGCTGGTCTCGCAGCGCCGCGTAGGAGAACGGTTTGATGAGGTAGTGCAGCGCGCCTCCGCGCATCGCGCCCCTGATGGTGTCGACGTCGCGGGCCGCCGTGATCACGATGACGTCGGTGTCCACAGTAGAGGGGTCCGCGCGCAGCTCGCGCAGCACCGTGAGGCCGTCGAGGTCGGGCAGGTAGATGTCGAGCAGTACGAGGTCGGGGGCGAGGTCGCGCACCGCGCGCAGCGCGTCGGCCCCCGTGTGGACGGCACCGACGACGGTGAAGCCCGGCGTGCGCTCGACGTAGCCACTGTGGACCTTCGCGACCATGAAGTCGTCGTCGACCACGAGCACTCGGATCATCGGGATACCTTCGCGCGCGAGCCCTCGAACGGCAAGACCGCGGTGAACACGGCGCCGCCCGCGTTGTGCACCTCCACCGAGCCACCCCGCCGCCTGCACGTCTGCCGCGTCAACGCGAGCCCGAGCCCGCGCGGGCCGCCGTGCTCGGCGGCCTTGGTGGTGAAGCCGTGCGTGAAGACCTCGGTGGCGATCTCGGGCGCGACACCGGGGCCGGAGTCGCGGACCACCACCGACACCGCTGTGGCGTCGGACGTGATGCCCACCTCGACCCAGTCGTCCCCGTCCGCCCCGCGCAGCGCGTCGAGCGCGTTGTCGACGAGGTTGCCGACCACGGTCACCAGGTCGGCGGAGAGCTGCTCGTCGACCTCGCCGAGCCTGCTGTCGTCGGTGAGCCGCATGCCCACACCCTGCTCCGCCGCGAGGCTCGCCTTCGCGATCAGCAGCGCGGCCACCGCGGCGTCCCCGATCCGCGCGCTGACCTGGTCGTGCCACTCGTCGTGGGCGCGGCTGACCAGGTTCACGTAGTTGCGGGCCTCGTCGTACTCGCCAAGCTCGATCAGCCCGGCGATGGTGTGCAGCCGGTTGGTGAACTCGTGGGCCTGCGCCCGCAGCGTGTCGCCAGCGCGAGAGCTGGCGGCCAGCTCCTCCCGCAGCTCGATCAGCTCGGTGCGGTCGCGCAGGGTCGCCACGGCACCCAGCTCGCGGCCGTCCCGGGAAACCGGCAGCCGGTTCATCACCAGCGCCCTGCCGGCCCGCAGCACGATCGCCTCCGTACCGCTGGCCCGGCCGGTGAGCACGTCCCGCAGGCGGTCGCCGGCGTCGAGGTCGTCGATCCGCATGCCCACGCAGTCGTCCGGGAGCGCCAGCAGTTCCCGCGCGTGGTCGTTGACCAGCGTGATCCGGTTCTGCTGGTCGAGGCCGATCACTCCCTCCTTGATGCCGTGCAGCAGTGCCTCCCGGTGCTCGACGAGTCCGGTGATCTCGCGCGGCTCCAGCCCCAGCGTCTGCCTCTTGACCCGCCAGGCGAGGAACAGCGACCCGGCGATGCCGAGCACGGTCGCGATGCCGAGCAGCACGAGCGCGTCGCTCGGCCGGTTGGCGATGCCCTCGAAGAAGCCGGGGGTGGCCTTGCCCGCGGCGACGATGCCCACCATCGAGCCGTCGTCGCCGATCACGGGCACGTGCGCGACGAGCGAGTCGCCGACGACGCCGACCCACGCGCGACCCCGAGCCACCGTGCTGTCGCCGAGCGGGAGTGTGGTGCGCAGCTGGTCGGGGTCCTGCGAGGCCAGCACGCGGCGCGCCGGATCGGCGATGCTCACGTAGTCGGCGCCGGACAGGCTGCGAGCGCTCTCGGCGAAGATCGGCAGCGGGTCGCGGTTCACCGGGTCGGCGAGGCTCACGCGCACGCCGGGCGTCGCGGCGACGTTCTCCGCGACGGACAGCAGCCTGCGGCCCTCGATGTCGGCGAAGTTGCTGTTGGACTGGATCACCGAGAACACGAGCACGCAGCCGAGCAGGGCGAACACGATCGCCAGCAGCCAGCCGAGCAGCTGCCGCGCCAGTGATCCCTTCGCGCCCATCGGACCAACTATGACACCTCGCACGGCCCCCGCTTCGTGAGCAGAACGAACACAAGTACCGATAAGCCCGTAACCGAGACTTCACCTGCCCGCCGTTGCACCATGTCCTGCGATCACAGTGAGGTGGGAATGAGGAATCCGAAGACATGGCTGGCGGTGCTCGGTGCGGCGCTGCTGGTCCTGCTCGTGCCTCCGCTCGTGAGCTCCGGCGGTGACGAGGCCGGGTCGCAGATCCGCGGCCTTCGCGTCATGGTGCCGAACACGCCGGGCGGCGGCTACGACATCACCGCGCGAACCGCGGTCAAGGCGATCGAGGACAACGGCCTCAACGGCACGACCGAGGTGTTCAACCTGCCCGGTGCCGGCGGCACGGTCGGGCTCGGCAGGCTCGTCGGCGAACGTGGCAACGGCAAGCTCGCGATGTCGATGGGCCTCGGCGTGGTCGGCTCGGTCTACACGAACTCGTCGCCGTCGTCGCTCGCGGACACGACGCCGATCGCGAAACTGACCGAGGAAGCCGACATCATCGTGGTCGGCGAGGACTCGCCCTACCAGAACATCCGTCAGCTGCTCGACGCGTGGAAGGCCGACCCTGCCGCGCTGCCCGTGGGCGGCGGCTCGTCGCCCGGCGGGCCCGACCACCTGGCGCCGATGCTCACCGCGAAGGCCATCGGGCTGGCGCCGAAGGACGTCAGGTACGTGTCGTTCGACGGCGGTGGCGAGCTGATGGCCTCGGTGCTCGGCGGCAAGGTCGCCTTCGGCGTCACCGGCATCGGCGAGGCCCGCGACCAGATCGAGGCGGGAGAACTGCGCGCGCTCGCGGTCACCGGCCCAGAGCGGGTCGACGGCATCGACGCGCCGACGCTCATCGAGTCCGGTGTGGACGTGAACTTCACCAACTGGCGAGGCATCGTCGCGCCACCGGGGCTGTCGGAGTCCGATCGCGACAAGCTCATCACGATGTTCACGAAGCTGCACGGCACGCAGCAGTGGAAGGAGGCCCTGCGGCTCAACGCGTGGGACGACGCCTTCCAGACGGGCGAGGAGTTCGGTGACTTCCTGGCCTCGGAGACCGAGCGCGTCGAGTCGGTGCTGAAGGAGCTGGGGCTGGCATGAGCGTCGAGACGTCCACGGTGGAGGAGTCCACCGGCACACCGGAGCACAAGAGCTGGTGGCGTGAGCACTCCGAGCTGGGCATGTGCGCGTTCCTGCTGCTGCTGGGCGTGCTGGTGCTCACCGAAGGGCTGACCCTGCCCACCGACTTCACCACGCGCGGCCCGCTGGGGCCGCAGGCGGTGCCGGTGGCCGTCGGCTCGCTACTGGTGTTGATCTCGCTGTTGCTTGCGCGCGAGGTGCTGCGCGGCGGAAAGGGCGAGGCCGAGGGCGGCGAGGACATCGACCTGTCCACCGCCGCCGACTGGCGCACGGTGCTGATGCTGGCGGGCGCGTTCCTCGCCAATGCGGCCCTGATCGACGTGGCCGGGTTCCCGGTGTCGTCGGCGGTCATGTTCTGGGGCGCGGCCTACGCGCTGGGCAGCCGGAACTTCGTGCGCGACCCGCTGATCGCCGCCGTGCTGTCGGTGGTGACGTGGGTGGCCTTCAACGAGCTGCTCGGGGTTGCGCTGCCTGGCGGCCCGCTGATGGGGGTGTTCTGATGGACGCCGTTTCTTCGCTGCTCGACGGCTTCGGCACGGCGCTGACCCCGTCGAACCTCCTCGTCGCCGCCATCGGCGTGGTGCTCGGCACCGCGATCGGCGTGCTGCCGGGCATCGGCCCCGCCATGGCGGTGGCCCTGCTGCTGCCGGTGACCTACGGGCTCGACCCGACGGCGGCGCTGATCATGTTCGCCGGCATCTACTACGGCGGCATGTTCGGCGGCTCGACGACGTCGATCCTGCTGAACACGCCCGGTGAGACGGCGGCGGTGGTCACCGCGATGGAAGGCCACCCGATGGCCAAACGCGGCCGCGGCCCACAGGCGCTGGCCGCCGCGGCGATCGGGCACTTCATCGGCGGCATCGTCGGCACGATCCTGCTGGTGCTCCTGGCACCCGCGGTCGCGTCGCTGGCCGTCGACATCGGCGCCCCCGACTACTTCGCGATCATGGTGCTCGCGTTCGTCGCGGTGACGTCGGTGCTCGGCAAGTCGCGGCTGCGCGGGTTCGCGTCGCTGCTGGTCGGTCTCACGATCGGGCTCATCGGCCTCGACCAGCTCACCGGCCAGGCCCGGCTGACGTTCGGCTCGCTGCACCTCGCCGACGGCGTGGACGTGGTGATCGTGGCGGTCGGCCTGTTCGCGGTCGGCGAGTCGCTGTGGGTCGCCGCGCACCTGCGGCACAAGCTCGCGCAGCCCATTCCGGTCGGCAGGCCGTGGCTCGGCAGGGGCGACGTGCGGCGCACGTGGAAGCCGTGGCTGCGCGGTCCGTTCATCGGGTTCCCGTTCGGGGCGATCCCGGCCGGTGGCGCCGAGATCCCGACGTTCCTCTCCTATGTGACCGAGAAGCGGTTCTCGCGGCACAAGGACGAGTGGGGCAAGGGCGCCATCGAGGGCGTCGCGGGGCCGGAGTCGACGGCCAGCGCGTCCGCGGCGGGCACGCTCGTGACGATGCTGACCCTTGGCCTGCCCACCACCGCGGTGGCCGCGGTGATGCTCGCGGCGTTCCAGCAGTACGGCATCCAGCCGGGCCCGCTGCTGTTCGAGCGGGAGTCGGCGCTGGTGTGGGGTCTCATCGCGAGCCTGTTCGTCGGCCTGGTGCTGCTGCTGGTGATCAACCTGCCGATGGCGCCGGTGTGGGCGAAGCTGCTGCGCATCCCCAGGCCGTACCTGTACGCGGGCATCCTGTTCTTCGCCAGCGTGGGTGCGTACTCGGTGGGCGGCGAGGTGCTCGACCTGCTGCTGCTCTTCGCGATCGGAGTGCTGGGCTTCGCGATGCGGCGGTTCGGGCTGCCGGTGCTCCCGGCGATCATCGGTGTGATCCTCGGCCCGGCGGCGGAGCTGCAGATGCGGCGAGCCCTGCAGATCAGCGACGGCAACCTTTCGGGGCTGGTCAACTCCCCGATGGCGGTGACGGTCTACGTGGTGATCGCCCTGATCCTCGCGTGGCCCCTCATCCGGAAGCTGACCAAGCGCGGGCAAGAGGAGACCCCCAAGGAGAAGGTCGACGCCTGACCCCAACCGCCCCCAAGGCCACCTTTGTTGCGTTCAACGCAACAAAGGTGGCCTTGGGGGCAGTCATGTTCAGGAGGCGACTCGGAGGCATTCGGCCAGCACGCGCTGTAGGTGCAGGCCGCGGTGGACGTCGCAGTCGTGCTCGCGAACCCCGCTGGCGATCAGGGCGGCGAAGTCGTCGAGCAGGGCCGTGAACGACTCGCCCTCCTGGCCCGGCTTGCGGCGCATCGAGCGGAACCCCGCGTCGCCGTACACCGCGAACTCGGTGACGGTCGGCCGCATCGGCAGCCGCGTCGACAGCGCGACCGTGCTCGTCGCGCTCCCCTCGTGCTCCAGCAGCACGTGCCACAGGTCGGCGTCGGTCCGGTGCGCCGCGAGCACCCCGGTGATCTCGCCCAGCGCGGCGTCCATGAGGTCGAACGCGTGCGGTCCGATGTCGCCGAGCGCGCCCTCGGCCTGCCGCCACGGTGAGCCGCCGTACTTCTCGCCGAGCAGCGCGCCGGACAGCCACCGGGCGTTGCCGCCCTTCCAGCCGCCGGCCTCGGCGAGGCCCGCCAGCCACTCGCGGGTCTGCAGCGTGTAGCGCATGGTCAGCATCAGCAGCGCCACCACGCCCACCTCGGACACGGCGTCCGCGATCCGCTCCGCCGCGGCGACGTCGTGCGCGAGCGGCTTCTCCAGGATCAGGTGCTTACCCGCCTTCGCGGCGGGCACGGCGTACTCGGCCTGCACGGCGGGCGGCACGGCGAACGCGACGGCGTCCACCTCGCCGAGCAGCTCCTCGAAGCTCGCGCACGCGTAGGTGCCGTGCTCCTCGGCGAGGGCCTCGGCCACCTCCGGCCGCCGCGTCCACACCGCGCTCAGCGACGTGCCGGGATGATCGGAGATGCCGGGCGCGTGCACGGTCCGCGCCCACGGTCCTGCGCCGACGAGGCCGACCCGAAGCTGAGTTTCCACGCCCGCACTCTAGGCGTCGTGCCGGGAACGCGTTGACCGCCCACGATCTGCTCGACGGCGGCCGCCTCACTCGTAGCTGTAGAAGCCCCGGCCGGTCTTCTTGCCCAGGAGGCCGGCGTCCACCATGCGCAGCAGCAACGGCGGCGACGAGTACAGCGGCTCCTTGAACTCGGCATACATCGAGTCCGCGATGGCCTTGATGGTGTCCAGCCCGATGAGGTCGGCCAGCCGCAGCGGACCCATCGGGTGTGCGGTGCCCTTCTCCATGCCGTGGTCGATGTCCTCGGCGGACGCGAAGCCCGACTCGAACATCCGGATCGCCGAGAGCAGATACGGCACGAGCAGCGCGTTGACGATGAAGCCCGCGCGGTCCTGCGAGCGGATCACCGTCTTGCCTAGCGCGCCCGCGACGTGCGCGTCGGCCCGCTCCGCGGTCTTGTCACCCGTGAGCAGGGACGGCACCAGCTCCACGAGCGGCAGCACCGGCACCGGGTTGAAGAAGTGGATGCCGATCACCTGCTGCGGCCGGTCCGTGGCCATGCCCAGCTTCATGATCGGGATGGAGGACGTGTTGGACGCGAGGATGGCGTCCTCGCGCTCGACGACCTTGTCCAGCGAGCGGAACACCTCGACCTTGGCCTGCTCCTGCTCGAGCACGGCCTCCACGACGAGATCGCGGTCGGCGAACGCGTCGAGGTCGGTGGTGAACGTGATCCGCGCGAGTGCGGCGTCGGCTTCCTCCGCCGCGAGCTTGCCGCTGCGGACACCACGCTGCAGCGACTTCTCGATGCGCGCCCTGCCCGCGTCGAGCGCGGGCTTGCTCACCTCGGTCACCGCCACGTCGACGCCGGCTCGCGCGTGCACCTCCGCGATGCCCGAGCCCATCAGGCCCGCTCCGACCACTCCGACGCGCTGAATGTCAGGCACCGTTGCTCCTCACGTCTGCTCGCCAGCGAAAAGGTGAGCACGCGGAACGCGAGGGTGGGTACCGGCGGACCGGCTCCCACCCTCGCGTCACGCAGTGCTTCAACGACGGTAGTCGTCGTACCCGTCGTACGGGTCCTCGTACCGCTCCTCGTCCTCACCGCGGTGGTTGTCCTCGTCAGAGGAACTGCCCGACAGCTCGCGCTGCAAAGCATCGAAATCCGTGGTGGGAACGCTGTACTTGAGCTCCCGGGCCACCTTCGTCTGCTTGGCCTTAGCTCGGCCGCGCCCCATGGCTCGACCCCCTTGCACAGGGGCGGGGCGGCCGGGGGAATCGGCGGCCCCGCGTCGTCTCGACAACTATTTCCTGAAGACACCGTACCGTGTCGACGGGGTCTCATGCGACGTGGCACGGTGTGCGAACGGTGACAGTATTGCTCCCCGCCACCAGAACGGACCAGCCGGTGCTCGCGTGCGTGCGAGGGCGTGCCAGGATTTCGGGGTGCTCCGTCCGTTCGTGGCCTATCTCCGGGTGTACGAACCGCTGTCGGCCTTCGGTGAACCCCCTGACGACCAGCTGGTGCGTGCCGCCGAGGCGGCCAAGCTGACCCGTGCCACCGCCGGCGAGCGGGAGCACCTGCTGTGGCTGAAGTCACAGATTTCAACACCGCCTCGCCTGCTCCCCGCCGAGCTCCCAGGGGGCGCTCCCGCGCCCAGCGGGAAAACCGACGTGCTCGTGCTCGACCCCGCCGACGTGCCCGCCGCCGGCAGCGCCGTGGTGGGTCCCGGCCCGCTCGTGTGCCCGCTGGAGGTGCGGGTGCGTTCGGCCGCCGCGCTGATCGGCTTCCTCGGCGAGGCGCACCCGGCCCTGCGCTCGACGGTGCTCGACGCCGCCGGCGAGTCGGCCGAGGCGGTGAGGTCCAGGGCCAACGCCGCGCTGCGCGACGTGCGCACCGGCACCATGCACGTGCTGTCGACGACCTGGACGGTGCCGCTGCCGTGGTTCTCGCTCATCGAGCCCGACGAGCGCAGGCTCGTGCTCGGCGACGGCCAGCACGACCCCAGGCGCGAGCTGTCCTGGCGCACGGCCATGACCGACGCGCTGCGCAGGGTGGCCGAGGCGGAGGAGCTAGTGCAGGACACGCTCGGCGACTCGGGCCCCACCCGGATCCTGGCCGAGACCGGGCGCTGGCTCTCGAACTTCCACCCCGCCTCGGCGGTCGAGCTCGACTACGGCGGGCTCGTCCAGCTGATCGAGGACCCGATCCTCGAGTCGGACACCTCCGCCGAGGAGGTGCACTCGATCCTGGAGGCGCTGCGCGGCGGTGCCGTCGAGGAGATCGCCGAGCTGTTCCAGACGCTGCGGGACTACTGGGGCGACCTGGCCGCGCGGGAGCGGTTCAACTAGTGCCCTCCGCCGGAGGTCTGTTGCTTAAGTCGGTGGATCCAGGTTTCCGCTGGCGAACTTCCGGCGGGGGGCACTAGCGAGGGCCTTCAGCGCCTCGTCGGTCACGCGCAGCTCACCGACCTCGCGGCCGCCGCCGAGCACCACGCCCGCGCCCTTCCCGAGGCCGTCGAGGACCGAGGTCGCGGCCGGGTTCTCCGGCACCGCCCCGAGCGCACGCAGAGCCGCGACCAGCAGCGGAGCGCGGCCCCTCGTGGCGCCGTCGGCGAGCTTGAGCGCCACCGCCGTGCCGTCGGGCAGCGCGATGGCGTGCACGCCCTCGGCGCCCACCTTCGCCAGCAGCCCCGGCACGGCGCGCATCAGCAACGTGTCGTCGCGCCCGGTGCCAGCAACGAGCCACGGCCTCGCCCGCATCGCGTCGGCCACCCGCCGGCGCGGCCCGTGCTCGGCGGTCACCAGTTGGGAGAAGGCCCGCGCGAGTCCGGCCAGCGAGAACGCGAGGAGAGGCGCACCGCAGCCGTCGACCCCGGTCGCCGCGATCGGCTCGCCCGTCAGCTTCACCACCGTGTCGGCGATCGCCTGCTGCAGCTCGTGCCCCGGCTCGTGGTAACAGCTGGTCGGCCAGCCCCTGCGCACACACGTGGCCAGCATCCCGGCGTGCTTGCCCGAGCAGTTCATCGCCGCGCGCCGCCTGCCCGGCCACGCGCGGATCGCCTCGATCCGCGCGGGCTCGTACAGCGGGTAGTCGGCGGGGCAGCGCAGGTCGTCCTCGGAGAGCCCGGCGGAGGCGAGCATCGCCAGCGCCAGCTCGACGTGCCCCGGCTCGCCGTTGTGCGAGGCACAGATCAGCGCGAGCTCCTCGGCGCCGGCCTCCAGCCCGCACTCCAGCATGCCCACGGCCTGCAGTGGCTTGTTGGCCGAGCGGGGGTAGAACGGCCGCTCCACGTCACCGAGCGCGGTGCGCACCGACCCGTCCGGCCGGACGATCACCAGCGCGCCGTGGTGCACGCTCTCGACGAACCCGGAGCGGACGAGCTCGACAAGGGCCGGGTCACTCACCCTCGGACTCGTCCCTCCGCCGCTCACTCGCGAGCAGTTCGTCGACCGAGGCCGTGCCGGAGGCGTAGCGGCGGGCGATCTCGGCGTTGAAGGCGTCGACGACGGCCTGCACCTCGCGCCGCCGCTGCGACACGGACTGTTCCTGCTCGCGGAAGCTGTCCAGTGTCTGGGTGAGCTGCTCCTCCGAGAGGGAGGAGACGTCCGAGAGATCCGCGTTGCCGACCAGCGCCTCGGCCCGCCGCCGGTACTCGCCCGCCCTGGACGGTTCGAGCGACTGGTGCCTGCCCGAGCCCGTCGCGGGACCGAGGGCGTTGTCGGCGAGGATCGTGGCCAGCTGGTCGACGATGCTGGCGTCCCCGCCGGACAAGCGGCGCTGCTGCTCGGCCTTCACGATGTCGATCCTGGCGTGCAGCAGCCTGCGCAGGTAGGAGAGGTCCGTCTCTTCCTGGGCGGCCTCGTCCCGTCGTTCGCGCAGCGTGGTCAGCTGGAGCGCGTCCAGGTCACGGACGTAGTCGGCGGCTAGGACACGGTCGATGCGACGTCGCCCGCCGGGCCGGACTTCGATCACGGGGGCCATCCTGCTCTAGATCGGTCGGGCACACCAGGGAGAGAGACATGATCATCTCATCCCCGGAACTGTTGTACCGCCTCCCGCCCCGGCGCCGCACCCTCCGCGGGGACCGAGTCGGGGTCGATGGCGGCCTGCACGGCACGGTCCTCCGCGCCTGCCATGAGTTCCGCTTCTGCCGAGGTCGACCGCTTGACCAGCGCGAGCGCGATCGGGCCGAGCTCGTGGTGCTGCGCGACGGTGCCGAGGCGGCCGACCTGGCGTTCGCCGAGCAGCACGGGATCACCCGTTTCGGGATAGATCTCCGGTGATCCGTCGAGGTGCAGGAGCACCAGGTTCCTCGGCGGCCTGCCGACGTTGTGCACCTTGGACACCGTCTCCTGGCCCCGGTAGCAGCCCTTCGCGACGTGGGCCGCCGAGCCGATCCAGTTCACCTCGTGCGGGATGGTGCGCTCGTCGGTGTCGACGCCGAGGCGCGGGCGCAGCGACTCCACGCGCAGGGCTTCGAAGGCCCAGCTGCCCGCTGGCCGGGCGCCCGCGTCGGTCAGCCGCTCCCACCACGTCGCCAGCTCGGCCCGCGGCACCAGCAGGTCCACGGCGTGCCTGCCCGGCCACGGCATCCGCCGCGCGAGCCCGCCACCCGGCAGCGGCGCAACGGCGTAGGGCTGCCGGCCGAGTTCGACGTCGAGGACGCTGGGGATGTCGGGCCCCAGCAGGGTGAGCACGGCCAGGTCGCCGGTCGCGTCCTGGATGTCCACCTTGGACCAGAACTTCATCGCCTCGAGGTAGCCCAGCAGGGTCTGCTTGCCCCCCTTCGGCAGCGCGCTCGTGGCCTGCGCGCCGGGGTCGGTGTCGAGGTACACGGTGTCGCCGGTGTAGCCGAGCACCATGTGGGCGTCGACGCGGCCCTGACTGTCCAGCACGAGCGCCTCGGTGCCGGTGTCGGCGGGCAGCCCGGAGACGTGCTGCGAGATCACGAGGTGCAGCCATGACAGCCGCTCCTCGCCCGCCACCGTGATGACCTCTCGATGGGACCGGTCGACGACGGCCACGCCACGGACGGCGGTGCGTTGCTCGGCGAACGGATCCCCCCAGTGCCAGGGCACCCCGGCATCGGGGTGACCTTCGGGTGCCCCGACCGCGCCGGGCCGGGAGAGCAGCGGTGACTGGTAGGCCATACGACCGATCGTAGGTGAGTACGGTGAGGACATGCGCGTGCTCGCTTTCCTCGACGGCACTCTCGCCGACCCCGACCAGGCCCACCTCCGCGTCGACGACCTCGGCGTGTTGAGGGGCGACGGCATCTTCGAGACGATCCTCGTCACCGACGGCAAACCCCGCGAGCTGGGTCCGCACCTCGACAGGCTCGCGCGGTCCGCGGCGATGATGGACCTGCCCGAACCGGACCGCGCGGCGTGGGAGCGCGTCGTCCAGCTGGTTATCGACAACTGGTCAGGGTCCTCGGAGATCGCGCTCAAGCTGGTGCTCACGCGCGGCATCGAGGGTGACCCCTCGTCGACGCCGACGGCGTTCGCGCTGGGCATGGAGATCGACGAGAAGGTCAAGAGGGCGCGGGCCGAGGGCATCGCCGCGATCACGCTCGACCGCGGGATCGGCACCGACGTCGCCGAGCGTGCCCCGTGGCTGCTGCTCGGCGCCAAGTCGCTGTCGTACGCGATCAACATGGCCGCCGTGCGCGAGGCGGCCAGGCGCGGCGCCGCCGACGTGATCTTCACGGCGACCGACGGCTCGGTGCTGGAGGGGCCGACGTCCACGGTGATCGTTGCGCGTGGCCGCACCCTCTACACGCCGCCGCCCACGATCGGCATCCTGCCGGGCACGACGCAGGGCGACGTCTTCCGTGCGGCGGAGCGGGCTGGCTGGACGACGAAGGTGGAGCCGCTGCGGGTGGCGGAGCTGGCCTCGGCCGACGGGGTCTTCCTCGCGTCGTCGGTCCGGAAGCTCACGCGCGTGCACACCCTGGACGGCGAGGCGCTGCCCGACTCCACGGAGGTGCACGCCGAACTGGCGAGGACCTACGAGGCCCAGTACGCCTGACCCGTCTGCAGTGAAGGCCACCCTCACTGCGTTGAATCAACACAGCGGCGCGCAGCGTCTCCGTTTGGGCGGTGGGGGGAGACGGGTGGGCGCAGGCATGGTGGCCTTCACTGCAAGCGGGGGCAGAGGGGTCAGCCGACGACGCGGTGCAGCAGGGCCGAGGCGTGGGGCGTCATCGGCTGGCCGACCATGGCGCGCTCCTCGACGTAGCCGAGATCGCCGCCGGCCACGATGCCGTAGAGGCGCTGCGCCGCGGTGACCTCCTTTGCCGTCGACGTGCGCACGACGGCGTCGGTGGCCAGCTGCCAGGCGGACTGGCTCTTGGGCTTGCCGTAGAAGAGTTCCGTGATGCCGCTGGAGTGGGCCAGCAGCAGCTCGATGGTGTCGTCCTCCTGGGGACGCCACCAGCCGGTCTCGCGGGCCGCGGGGCGGATCACGTTGCCGTCCTCGTCCAGCAGCCACGAGCGGGCCTCGTGGTACAGGAACGGGCGACCGTCGTGGGCGATGGTGAGCTGCTGCGCGAAGCGGAACGGGCCGTCGATCGTCGGGTAGTTGATCTCGCCTTCGCCCCGCCACACGCCGACGAGCGGCAGCAACGCGAGGCAGGCGTCGTTGAGGTTCGGCCCCTCGCGCAGGTTGGCCGTGTCGCCGGGAATCGGCAGGTCGTCGAGCTGGGGGATGTTGCGTTTGGCCGTCGACTCAGCGCGCTCGGCCGCGATCCTGATGGCGTCGTCGCCGCTGGACATCAGGCTTCGCGGTGGTCCGAGTACAGCCGGTAGACGACGTACCCGCCGAACCAGGTCGACGCGACGATGGCCAGCACGAGCAGCGTCGTAAACAGAATCTCCACGAGCCGAAGGATAACCCGCCGAACCCCTCCAGGCGCCGCTTGGGACCCCAGATGCAGTGAAGGCCACCATCACTGCGTTGAACGCAGGCATGGTGGCCTTCACTGCGGTTGGGGAACAGTGGGATCAGGCGACGGCGATGGCTACCTGGTGGACGCCGGGGCCTTCCGCGCTCACGGAGGCCTCGCCGTTGCCGGTGCGGTGCAGGGCACGCACGGTCCAGCTGCCCGGCGCGGCGTAGAACCGGAAGTCACCCTCCGGCGACGCCTGCACCTCGCCCGCGAACTCGCCGTCGGCGTTGAGCAGCCGCACGTAGGCGCCGCCGAGCGGACCTTCGCCGCCCGTCACCTTGCCCGCCACGACCACCTGGCCGTTCGTGTCCTCGTCAGCCGCGACAGCGGTCTGCTGAGGCGCGCCGCATCCGTCCGTCATCACTTCGCTCCCGTCTCGATCGGCACGCCGACCAGCGAGCCGTACTCCGTCCACGATCCGTCGTAGTTCTTCACGTCCTCGAGCCCGATGAGCTCGTGCAGCGCGAACCACGTGTGGCTGGACCGCTCACCGATGCGGCAGTACGCGATGGTCGGCTTCGAGGTGTCGAGGCCGGCCTCCTTGTACAGCTCGGCGAGCTCCTCGGCCGACTTGAAGGTGCCGTCCTCGTTGGCCGCCTTGGACCACGGGACGTTCACCGCGCTCGGGATGTGCCCGGCACGCTGCGCGGACTCCTGCGGCAGGTGGGCGGGCGCGAGCAGCTTGCCGGAGAACTCGTCCGGGGAGCGCACGTCCACCAGGTTCTTGGTGTTGATGGCGTCGACCACCTCGTCGCGGAAGGCCCGCAGTTTGGCGTCCTGCTCCTTGGCGGTGTAGCTCGTGCGCTCGCGCTTGGTCTCCTCGGTGGTCAGCTCGCGGCCGTCGAGCTCCCACTTCTTGCGGCCGCCGTCGAGCAGCTTGACCTTGTCGTGGCCGTAGAGCTTGAAGTACCAGTACGCGTACGCGGCGAACCAGTTGTTGTTGCCGCCGTAGAGGATCACCAGGTCGTCGTTGCCGATGCCCTTCGCCGACAGCAGGGCCTCGAAGCCGGCCTTGTCGACGAAGTCGCGCCGGACCGGGTCCTGCAGGTCGTTCTTCCAGTCGATCTTCACGGCGCCGCGGATGTGCCCGCCGTCGTAGGCGGTGGTGTCCTCGTCGACCTCGGCGAACACGACGCCGGGCGTGTCCAGATTCTCCTCTGCCCACTGGGTAGTGACCAGGACGTCTTCACGGCTCATGGGAGCGGCACTCACTTTCTTGTACTCGTGGTTGGCGAAGGATTACTCAGGACGTTTGTTCGGTACGGGGGGTGAACCGCCGGACGAGCAGGTACATCTCGCAGCCGAGGCAGAAGTCGAACGCCGCGTTGAGGAACGCGGCGAACAGCGCGAAGGCCGTCGCGACGATGCCGAGCGCGGTCACCCCACTGGCGTACCCGATGGTGCCCACCAGCGCGAACACGAAGCCGACGGCCTGAGCGAACCGCAGCGGGGCCGCGTCCTCCCGCTCGCTCGTCGGCTTCAGCCGCGGCGCCACCAGCACGCGGTAGAGCACCGAGTACGGCGCGAGCCGCAGCCCGGCGAACGCGCCGATGGCGAACACCACGGTCTGGGCCGCGAGCAGCGGCCACCAGCCCGTGACCAGGACGACGGCAAGTACGACCGTCGTCACGACGGCGGCGAACCGGGGGCCTCGGGGGTCTACTGCGGGGCCTGCGGACATGTCACCTCCTGTGCACAGCTGGATCGTCGAACCGGACCGAACCGCTCGACGAACACAGGCTGCTGCGGACGCGGCACAGATCGACCGTGCGGCGTTGCGTCAGGAGGTGGGTAGGCAGCCTGTCCACGGCGCTCACAGTACCTACCCTCCCTGTGAGTGGGAACCGCGTTCAACCCGTGGGACGAGGTGCGGCTCGAGCGCCGTCAGCAGCTCCTGCGCCTTCGGCACGCCGCTGACCCGCAGCAACTCCCGGCCCGACGACGTCAGCGCCAGCGTGGTGGGCGTCCGCAGCACGCCGAGGTCCCGCGCGACGTGCGGCCGGTCGGTGACGTCCAGGTCGACGTGCGTGAGCCCCTCGGTGCGTTTCGCCAAGTGGGACAGAACGGCTCGCGTGTGCCTGCACGGGGCGCAGAACGTGGTGGAGATCTGCACCAGCGTCACGGCCGTCCCCGGGGCGAGCGCCTCCACGACCGGCTCCGGCAGGCCACTGGGCGCCTCGGGAGTGGTGGTGCGGATGCGCCCGTTGCGGCGGTGGAGCAGCACACCGACGACCAGCCCGGCCACGAGTGTGCCGGCCAGTACCCACAGCCCCGTCGAGCCCGTCACGTCCCAGTCCTCACTGTCCCGAGGACACCCCCGCGAACGTCACGTTCCTCGCCTCGCCGCTGATGGTGAGCGAGCCTGGATCGACTCTGATCGCCGTCGGCGTCACCGTGAACGGCAGGTCACCCGCGTTGATGTCCGCCTCGAAGTTCGGCAGCAGCGCCTGCTGCACCTCCTGCGGAACGACGGTGGTCTCCCGGTCATTCCCGAACTGGAGCCGGTGTGGCGTGATCCGGATCGTGGTGCCGTCGAGCTCGATCATGGCGAACGCGAAGATCTCCACCTCCTCGCCCGCGATCTGGACCTTGCCGGAGAGCCGCACGCCTGCGGTGGAGTCGTCCTCGTCCTCCTGCTGGGATTCGGTGGCGCCGTCGTCGCCGGAGCCGCCCGAGCCGCTCTGGGAGTCGTCGTTGCCCTCGCCGTTGCGGACGTAGGACTCGGTGGACGGGTCGATCCGCAGGTCCTGGATGTTGTTCAGCGGCGAGACCTGCGCGATGTCGCTGGCCTTGAGTGTGATCTGTCCCTCGAGGTCACCGATGTTGATGTTGTCGGTTTGGCCGGAGGTCAGGTCCGACAGCGGTGCCGTCACGTTGCGCAGCTCGGCCCGGATCGCGAGGTCACGCAGCACGTCGCCAGCCGGCACGCCCTGCGCCGAGACCGTGATGTGGTCGT
The DNA here is from genome assembly GCF_005146945.1 of Prauserella endophytica. Classification (GTDB taxonomy): domain Bacteria; phylum Actinomycetota; class Actinomycetes; order Mycobacteriales; family Pseudonocardiaceae; genus Prauserella_A; species Prauserella_A endophytica. Next base: position 35,987 of record NZ_SWMS01000001.1, on the reverse strand, counting down.
ACTCGCCGGAAATCGCCTGCGTGGTGAACGGGAACCCGTGGATGGTCACCGAGGGGTCCTCGGTGAGGCCCAGCTGCTCGCGGGCCTTCTGCGACACGGTGTGCTCGGCGAACGCGGCGACGCCGAAGTCGGCGGCCACGAGCAGTCCTGCCAGTACGACGAGCACCACGACGAGCCGTTTCGCCCTCCGGCCTCCGCGTTTCCGGGACGGCTGGGCTCGCTCGGTCACAGCACTGCTCACAATCTGTTCCGATCTGTTGTTACACCTGGGTTTCGCACCGTGTTACACGGGCGTTTCGGGCCTGCGACCTCGTGTGATGCCGATTTCACGAGTAGCGACACCGTAGTTATCACCCGCTATTCTCATCGAAGACCTGCCCGAGTGGTTCTCGAGGCGATCAAACATTATGAGGCGGTGGCGATGAGCCTGGATCTTCTTGTACTCACTGCGGAATCCGATGCCACCTCGGTGCTGCCCGCTCTCGATCTTCTCCCGCACACCGTACGCGTCCGCCCTCCCGAGGTCACCGCGCTCCTGGACGCCGGACACCGCGACGTGATCCTGCTCGACGCGCGCAGCGACCTGGCGTCGGCGAAGAGCCTGTGCCGCTTGCTCAAGGGCGCCGGTGACGAGGACGCCGTGACCCCGGTGATCGCTGTGGTCGGCGAGGGCGGCCTCGTCGCGCTGAGCGCGGAGTGGCGCACCGACGACATCCTCCTGCCGACGGCGGGCCCGGCCGAGGTGGACGCCCGGCTGCGGCTGGCCACCACCAAGGACGGCGCCACCACGCAGGTCGACGCCGAGCTGCGGGTCGGCGATCTCGTGATCGACGAGGCGACCTACACCGCGCGTCTGCGCAAGCGCACGCTGGAGCTCACCTACAAGGAGTTCGAGCTGCTCAAGTACCTCGCCCAGCACGCGGGCCGGGTGTTCACCCGCGCCCAGCTGCTGCAGGAGGTGTGGGGTTACGACTTCTTCGGCGGCACCCGCACTGTCGACGTGCACGTCCGGCGGCTTCGCGCGAAGCTCGGCCCCGAGCACGAGCAGATGATCGGCACCGTCCGCAACGTCGGCTACAAGTTCGAGCGGCCCGCCAAGGGCACTGGCCCGGTGAAGGGCGGCATCCCGGTGGTGCCGGAGTCCTTCGAGGTGACGGAGTTCTCCAACCGCTGAAGTAGCGTGGACCCATGCAGAACGTGGCCTGGGTGAACGAACTGGACAGCGCGCGTACCGCTGCGGTGCGCGCGCTGTTGCTTGCGGCGCGGGAATCGGACGGACGCCCCGAGATCGAGCCGGAAGGGCCGCTGCCAGGCGACTTCACCGGAGGCCGCTACCTGCTGGCCCACGACGGCGACGAGCTCGTGGGCGTGGTGCACCTGAACACGGCGGGCGACGCCTTCGGCAGGCTCGTCGCCGAGCTGGTGGTCCACCCCGCGTACCGCGGCAGGGGCCACGGTGCCGCGCTCGTGCGCGAACTCGCCGCCGAGGTACCGGAGAAGCTGCGCGTGTGGGCGCACGGCGACCACCCCGCCGCCGCCAGGCTCGCCGAGCGCTTCGGCTTCGAACGAGCCCGTGAGCTGCTGGTCATGCACGTGAACGTCGAGGGAGCCGACTGGCCGGAGCCCAAGCCCGCCGAGGGCGTCTCGCTGCGCACGTTCGTGCCGGGGCGGGACGAGGAGGCGATGGTCGCGGTCAACGCGCGCGCCTTCGACTGGCACCCCGAGCAGGGCACGTTCAGCGTCGAGGACCTGCGGGCCGCCGAGAACGAGAGCTGGTTCGACCCGGAGGGCTTCTTCCTTGCCGAGAACGCCGACGGTCAGGTCGTCGGCTTCCACTGGACCAAGGTGCACCCCGCCAACCCCGAGCGGTTTGGGGGGCAGCCCGTCGGCGAGGTGTACGTCGTCGGTGTCGACCCCGGAGCGCAGGGCGGCGGGCTCGGCAAGGCGCTCACCCTCGCGGGCTTGCGCTACCTGCGCGAACGCGGCCTCGGCCAGGTGATCCTCTACGTCGAGGGTGACAACGCGCCCGCCATCGCGGTGTACGAGCGGCTCGGTTTCGTGCGTCACGAGGTGGACGTCCAGTACGCGCGTACGTGATACGTTTTCGCGGCCAGTCGTACTCACGAACCACGTGAGTCAGGAAATCCGGTGCGAATCCGGAACTGACGCGCAGCGGTGAGGGCGACGGGCGGGACACGTTGCCACTGGACCAGGTCCGGGAAGGCGTTCCGTCCGGCTGACCCCGAGTCCGAAGACCTGCTGGCACCCGGCTTTCGGCCGGGAGTCGCTGTCCGCTCGGGCTCCGCGCATGGGCCCTCGACGCAAGGGAACGTCGGTGCCGCGTACCTCCCGCTTCCTCACCCTGTCCCTCTGCCTGGTGCTGGCCGGATGTGGCGGCACCGCCGCCACGCAGGACCGGGAGGCTGCGCCCGGCTACCCGCGCACGGTCGACAACTGTGGTGTGCGGACGGTCGTGGACGAACCGCCCGAGCGCGTCGTCTCGCTGAACCAGGGCACCACCGAGATCCTGCTGTCGCTGGGGCTGGCCGACCGTCTGGTGGGCACCGCGACCTGGACCGACCCGTTGCCGGCCGACCTCGTCGAGGCCAACGAGGGTGTGCCGAGGCTGGCCGACAACATGCCGTCCTTCGAGGCCGTGCTGGCGGCCGAGCCCGACTTCGTCACCGCGTCTTTCGTCTCAACGCTCGGCACCGGCGGCGTCGCCACGCGGGAGCAGTTCGCCGAGCTCGGGGTGCCCAGCTACCTGTCGCCGTCCGACTGCCTCAAGGACAACAGCGGCGCCGGCGACGGCCGCCGCGACCAGCCGCTGACGATGGAGACGATCTATGCCGAGGTCCGCGACCTCGCGAAGCTGTTCGCCGTCGAGGAGCGTGGCGAGCGGCTCGTCGCGAACCTGCGGGACCGCATCGAACGTGCCACGAACGGGCTCGACGCCTCGGGCGTGACCCTGCTCTACTGGTTCGCCAACTCCGAGGCGCCGTACCTGGCCGGCTGCTGCGGCGCACCCGGCGTCATCACCCAGGCCGTCGGCGCGGAGAACGTCTTCGCCGACACCCACGAAGAGTGGCCGCAGATCAACTGGGAGACGGTGGCCGAGCGCGACCCCGGCGTGTTGGTGATCGGCGACCTCACGCGCAGGTCGCAGACCGCGGAGACCGCCGCGAAGAAGATCGAGTTCCTGGAGTCCCATCCGGTGACCCGCAACCTCACCGCGGTGCGCGAGAAGCGCTACGTCCTGCTCAGCGGACAGGCGATGAACCCCACGATCCGCACGGTGGCCGGGATCGAGGAGCTCGCGGCCAAGCTGCGTGAGTTCGGGCTCACCGGGTGAGCGTCGAGCCGCTGACCCGGCGCTCGCGGCTGCCGCTGGTGCTGCTCGGCGGAGCCGCCGCACTGGTGGCCTCGATCGCGGTCGCGATCACCATCGGGCCCGCGAACATCCGGGTCGGTGACGTCTGGGCATCGGTCGGCGCGCGGCTCGGCTTCGGTGAGTCGGGACTGTCGGTGATCCGTGACGGCATCGTGTGGAACCTGCGGCTGCCAAGGACGCTGCTGGCCGCCGTGTGCGGCGCGGGGCTCGCCGTCTGCGGTGCGATCATGCAGTCGCTGCTGCGCAACCCGCTGGCGGACCCGTTCGTGCTCGGGGTGTCCTCCGGGGCTTCGACCGGCGCGGTGCTGGTGGTGGTGCTCGGCGCGGGCGGCGGTGTGCTGTCGCTGTCGGGCGGGGCGTTCCTCGGCGCGGTGGTCTCGTTCGCGTTCGTGCTGTTGCTGAGCCACACGCTCGGCGGCACCACCGACCGCGTGGTGCTCTCCGGCGTCGCCGTGATGCAGCTCTTCTCGGCGCTGACGTCGTTCGTCGTGCTCACCTCGGCCGACGCGGAGACCACGCGCGGGGTGCTGTTCTGGCTGCTCGGCTCGCTGAGCAACGCGGGCTGGGCCGAGGTGGGCACGTGCCTCGCGGTGCTCGTCGCGACGCTGCTGGTGTGCGGCGGGTACGCCCGCTCGCTGGACGCCTTCGCGTTCGGGGAGGACGCCGCGGCCACTCTCGGCGTCGCCGTGGCGCGCACGCGGCTGATCCTGCTGTGCGCGACGGCACTGCTCACGGCCGTGCTGGTCAGCTCGGCCGGGGCGATCGGCTTCGTCGGGCTCGTGTTGCCGCACGCGGCCCGCGCCCTGGCCGGGCCGAGCCACGCGCGGCTGCTGCCGGTGACCGCGCTGGCCGGTGCCGTGTTCCTGGTGTGGGTCGACACCCTCGCCAGGACGGTGCTCGACCCGCAGGAGGTACCCGTCGGCGTGGTGACCGCGCTGATCGGAGTGCCCGCCTTCGTGCTGATCCTCTACCGCGCGCGAGGTGCCCGATGACCGTTCGCGACGGCCTGAGCGCCGACCGGGTCTCCCGCACGCTCGGCGGCAGGCTCGTGCTCGACGGCGTGAGCCTCGCACCCGAAGCCGGGGCCACGGTGGGCCTGCTCGGGCCCAACGGCTCGGGCAAGTCGACGTTGCTGCGCCTGCTCGCGGGCGTGCTCGCGCCGACGGCGGGCGTGGTGACGCTGGACGGCGACCCGCTCGACGACGTCGGCCGCCGCGCGCTGGCCCGCCGCATCGCCGTGGTGGAGCAGCACACCGACACGCAGGTGCCGCTGACCGTGCTCGACGTGGTCCGTCTCGGCCGGATCCCGCACCGGAAGACGTGGCTACCCGCCTCGGCCGAGGACGACGAGGCCGTGCGCGACGCGCTCGAGCACGCGGGGCTCACCGACAAGGTCGACAGGCGGTGGCAGACGCTGTCCGGCGGCGAACGCCAGCGCGTGCAGATCGCCCGCGCGCTCGCCCAGCGGCCCCGGGAGCTGCTGCTCGACGAGCCGACCAACCACCTCGACATCCAGCACCAGTTCGACCTGCTGAACCTGCTGGTCGGACTGCCCGTCACCACCGTGGTGGCGCTGCACGACCTGAACCTGGCCGCGATGTACTGCGACCAGCTCGTGGTGCTCGACCAGGGCAGGGTGGTGGCGGGAGGAAGCCCGGAGGACGTGCTCACCGAGGAGCTCATCGAACGGGTCTACGGCGTGCGGGCCGCGGTCACAAAGGAACCAGAGGGGCACCCGCACGTCCGGTTCGTGCGCGCCCCGGCGGCTTCCCGCCCCGGCGCCACCGTGCAGTGAAGGCCACCTTCACTGCGCCCACCCGTCTCCCGCCACCACCCAAACGGAGACGCTGCGCGCCGCTGCGTTTGATTCCACGCAGGGAAGGTGGCCTTCACTGCAGTCGGCTGCTAACCGAAGCGGCCTGAGATGTAGTCCTCGGTGGCCTTCTTGCTCGGTGTGGAGAAGATCTTGGTGGTCTCGTCGATCTCCACCAGCTCACCGGGCTTGCCCACGCCCTGCAGGTTGAAGAACCCGGTCATGTCGCTGACGCGGGCGGCCTGCTGCATGTTGTGGGTGACGATGACGATCGTGTACTTCTCCTTCAGCTCCAGCATCAGGTCCTCGATGGCCTGCGTGGAGATCGGGTCGAGCGCCGAGCACGGCTCGTCCATCAGCAGCACGTCCGGCTGCACGGCGATGGCCCTGGCGATGCAGAGCCGCTGCTGCTGCCCACCGGAGAGGCCCGAACCGGGCTTGCCGAGCCGGTCCTTGACCTCTTCCCAGAGGTTGGCCGACCGCAGCGCGCGCTCCACGACGTCGTCCATCTCGGACCTGCGCATGCGCTTGTTGTTGAGCTTCAGGCCGGCCGCCACGTTGTCGTAGATCGACATGGTGGGGAACGGGTTGGGCCGCTGGAACACCATCCCGATCTGCCTGCGGACGTTGACCGGGTCAACGCCGGGACCGTAGAGGTCGTCGTCGTCCATGAAGATCTTGCCGTCGACCCTGGCGTTGGGCACGAGCTCGTGCATCCGGTTCAGGGTGCGCAGGAACGTCGACTTGCCGCAGCCGGAAGGCCCGATCAACGCGGTGACCGACCGTGGCTGGATCGTCATCGACACGCCCTGCACGGCGAGGAACTTGTCGTAGTAGATGTCGAGGTCCTTGACCTCGATGCGCTTTGCCACAGTGCTTTCCTATCCAGGTGTCCCGCTCACCCGCGGGTCTTCGGAGCGAACAGTCGGGAGATGAGCCGGGCGATGAGGTTGAGCACCATCACGATGATGATGAGCGTCAACGCCGCCGCCCACGCACGGTCCAGGGAGAACTGAGGCGGAACACCCGGGTTCACGTACTCGTAGTACGAGAATACCGACAGCGTCGCCATCCGGCCGTCGAACGGATTGAAGTTGTCGCTCGACGTGATGCCGACCGTGATCAGCAACGGGGCCGTCTCCCCGATGACACGGGCGATCGCGAGCGTCACGCCCGTGGCGATACCGGCCAGTGCCGTGGGAAGCACGACCTTCGTGATCGTGCGCCACTTCGGCACGGCCAGTGCGTAGGACGCCTCTCTCAGCTCGTTGGGCACGAGCTTGAGCATCTCCTCGGTGGAACGGACCACCACGGGGATCATCAGCACGCTCAGCGCGACCGCGCCCATGATGCCCATGCGGACGCCCGGCCCGAAGATCAGCGCGAACAGCGCGTACGCGAACAGGCCGGCGACGATCGAGGGGATGCCCGTCATGACGTCGACGAAGAACGTGATCGCCTTCGCGAGCCTGCCCCTGCCGTACTCGACCAGGTAGATCGCGCTCAGCATGCCGACCGGCACGGAGATCAGGGTGGCGAGCGCCGTGATGATCAGCGTGCCCATGATGGCGTGGTAGGCACCACCGCCCTCGCCCACCACTCCGCGCATCGAGTACGAGAAGAACTCGGTGTCGAACCGGGCGAGACCGTGGGACAGCACCGTGAACACGACCGAGATCAGTGGCAGCAGTGCGAGCAGGAAAGCGCAGGTCACCACGGCGGTGACGAACCGGTCGGTCGCCTTGCGTGAGCCCTCGACGGCGCGGGACCAAACGTAGATCAGCAGGGTGTAGACCAACGCGCCGAGCACCGCGCACGCGGCGGCGCTCCAGTCGGCGAACTGCCAGAGGCCAAGGGCGGCGAGGGCCACGACGAGCAGGGTCAGTGGCGCGGCGCCCCTCGGCAGCTGGCCCGCGGTGAGTGGAACACCCGACAGCGGGGTGTAGAGGTCGGATTCGGGGCGCTGCGAAGTCGTCGGAGTCGGCATCAGTTGGCTCCCGAGAATTCCTTGCGGCGGTTGATCACCGCGCGAGCCGCCATGTTGACCGCCAGCGTGATCGCGAAGAGCACCAGACCGGACGCGATCAGGGTGTTCACCGCGACGCCCGACGACTCGGGGAACTGGAGCGCGATGTTCGCGGCGATCGTCGACGGGTTGGCGCTGCTGATCAGGTTGAACGTGACCCCACCGGAGACCGACAGCACGATGGCCACGGCCATCGTCTCCCCGAGCGCGCGGCCGAGGCCCAGCATCGAGGCGCCGACGATGCTCGACCGGCCGAACGGCAATGCCGCCATGCGGATCATCTCCCAGCGGGTGGCGCCGAGCGCCAGCGAGGCCTCCTCGTGCAGGCGCGGCGTCTGCCGGAACGCCTCGCGCACGACCGCTGTGATGATCGGCAGGATCATCACGGCGAGCACGATGATCGCGACGAGCATCGTGCGGCCGGTGGCCGAAGGCGGGCCGGCGAACAGCGGGATGAACCCGAGGTTCTCGGAGAGCCAGTTGGCCGGCTCCACGGTCAGCGGCGCGAGCACGGTGAAGCCCCAGAGGCCGTAGATGATGCTGGGCACCGCGGCGAGCAGGTCGATGAGGTAGCCGAGTGCCTGCGCGATCCGGCGCGGCGAGTAGTAGGTGATGAACAGCGCGATGGCCACCGCGAGCGGGCTGGCGATGAGCAGCGCGAAGATGGCCGAGATGAGCGTGCCGAACAGCAGGGGCCAGACGTAGACCGCGACTCCCTTGCCGCCGGGGATGTCCTCGGCCGGTGCCGTCAGCGAGGGCCAGGCCTCGACGATCAGGAACGCGGCGACCCCGGCGAGGACCACGAGGATCAGTACGCCCGCCCCCGTGGAGGCGCCGGAGAAGATGCGGTCCCCAGGCCGAAGCGGCACCTTCTGTGCTTGCGGCCGGTCTGTGCTGGGGGGCACTTGGATTCCCTTCTTACCCTTCTAACGCGTGTGTCCGGGTGGTCACCCGATCAGGTGACCACCCGGACGCTAGCCGTCTATCGTGCTCAGCCGGCCGCGGAGATGGCGTCGACCGCGGGCTTGATCTGCTGACGCAGCTGGTCGGAGATCGGGGCCGAGCCGGCCGCGTCGGCCGAGGCCTTCTGGCCCTCCGCGCTGATCATGTAGTTGAAGTACGACTTCACCAGTTCGGCCTTCTCGGCGTTGTCGTAGTTGGCGCAGGCGATGCCGTACGACACGAGGACGATCGGGTAGGTACCCGCCTCCGTGGTGTCGCGGGCCAGATCGTAGGCGAAGCTGTAGTCACCGCGGCCCTCGTGCCGCTGCGAGACGTCCAGCACCGCGGCGGCAGCCTCGGGCGAGTACTCGACGAACTGGTCGCCGACACCGACCTTGGCGGTGCTCAGCTCGCTGGCCTGGCTGGCGTCGGCGTAGCCGATGGTGCCGTTGCCGTTGGAGACGGCCTGCACGACACCCGAGGTGCCCTGGGCGGCCTCGCCACCCTGCACCGGCCAGTCACCGCTGACCTCGTGCGGCCAGTCGGCGGCGGCCGTGGCCTTGAGGTACTCGACGAAGTTCTCGGTGGTGCCGGACTCGTCGGAGCGGTTCACCGGGGTGATCGCGGTGTCGGGCAGCTGGACGCCGGGGTTGTCGGCGGCGATGGCCGGGTCGTTCCACTTCGTGATCTGCTGGTTGAAGATCTTGGCGATCGTGGCCGGCTTGAGGTTCAGCTGGTCCACGCCGTCGAGCTTGAAGATCACGGCGATGGGCGAAACGTAGGTCGGGATCTCGACGACCTCACCGCAGCGCTCCTTGGCCTTGGCCAGCTCGTCCTCGTCCAGATAGGCGTCGCTGCCGCCGAAGTCGGATCCGCCGCTCACGAACTGCTCACGCCCGCCGCCGGAGCCGATCGGGTCGTAGTTGACCGTCACGTCGGGGTGCTGGCCGATGAAGCCGGCCTGCCACGCCTGCTGCGCGGCCTCCTGCGAGCTGGCGCCCGCGCCCGAGATCGTGCCCGAGAGGCCCGAGCCCTCGCCGCCGGAACCCGAGTTGTCACCCTGCTCGTTCGCGGAACCACAGGCCACCAAGCCGAAGGTGAGCGCGGCTGCCGCTGGGAGGGCGAAAACGCGGCCCAGGGTGGTACGCTTCACAGTTAACCTCTTCCGATTCTCCGCGGCAGGCAGAGGCCGCCGCTGGGGGATGCTCACGTGTCCGGACGCTATGGGCGGTACATGACACCGCAGGGCAGCGCGGGTGAACGAAACATGAATGAAACCCGACGAAGTAACGACATCACAGCGACATAACGGGGACGTGACTGTGTGTTGTCCGGTTGAGTGAGCGCCGCCATACAGAACATGTCTTGCCGGTGATCGCCGCCACCCGTTGGCCGTGTCCGGTCAGATCTCGCTGCCGGTATACCCGGGCATCCGGCCGGTGACGACGAACACGATGCGCCGGGCGACCGACACCGCGTGGTCCGCGTAACGCTCGTAGAACCTGCCGAGCAGGGTCACGTCGACCGCGGCCGCGACGCCGTGCGGCCAGTCCTTGTCCATGATCACGGTGAAGAGGTTGCGGTGGATGTCGTCCACCTCGTCGTCGTCGGCCTCGATGCTGCGAGCCGCCTCGATGTCCTTGGTGCGGATGACCTCCTCGGCCCTGCGGGCCAGCCGGACGTCGACCTCGCCCATCCGCGCGAAGGCGGACCGGACCTGCTCGGGGAGCACGGGATCCGGGTGCCGCCGCCGCGCGGCCTTCGCGACGTGCAACGCCAGGTCACCCATCCGCTCCAGGCTCTCGGCGGCGTGGAGAGCGGCGACGACGATCCGCAGGTCGGTCGCCACGGGCGCCTGCAGTGCCAGGAGGGCGTAGGCCTTCTCCTCGCAGTCGGCGCGCGCTTCGTCGACCTTGACGTCGTCGCTGATCACCTGTTCCGCCAGTTCGAGGTCGGAATCGAGAAGTGCTCGGGTCGCCCGCTCCATGGCGTCAGCGACCTGGCTCGACATGCCGGCCAGCCGATCGGCCAGGTTGTCGAGTTCTACGTGGTAAGCCTCGCGCATGCTGCAGACTCTACGACCCGGGCGGCACGCTCGCCGAATTCGGAAATGAACCGGGGGTGAACCCCGCTTAACACTTTCGGGGCGATCTTCTACGCCGGTTCGGGTGCCTCCGTGCCGTCGGCGACCTGCTGCTCACCGGCGCCGGGAGCGGGCGCCTCGGGTTCGTCGCCCGGAAGCGGGGTGTTGTCGATCAGCGCGCGGAAGAGCGCCTGGGTGTCGGCTTCGAGCAACACCTCGTTGCCCTGCTCGTTGGCCTCGCCGACCGTCGGCACGGTCATGAACTCCACCGCACCGGCGCTGAGGCCCTGCATGGACTGGGCCAGCGTCAGCAGTTGGTCGACGCCGATGTTCTCGCCGAACGTGGACGCCGCGAAGGCGTTGACGAAACCGGTGAGCTTGCCGACGTCGAGCAGCACGTCGCGGGAGAGGGTGGCTCGCAGCAGCGACGCCATGAACTCCTGCTGGCGTTGCATGCGGCCGTAGTCGGAGAAGGTCGGGTCGCCGTAGACCTTGCGGGCGCGGACGAAGTTGAGCGCCTGGTCGCCCTTGAGCACCACGTCACCGGTCTCGGCGATGATCAGGCCGAGTTCCTGGTCCTCCATCGGTTCGTCGACATGCACGGTCACGCCGCCCACCGCGTCGACCATGCCCTTGAAGCCGTGGAAGTCGATGCCGACGAAATGGTTGATCGCCAGCCCGCTGATCTGCTGGATCACCTTGGTGACGCAGCGCGGCCCGCCGACCGTGAACGCCGAGTTCAGCTTCACGCCGTCGGCGGCCTCGACGACCTCGCCGTACTCGCCGGTCGCGGAGTCCCAGCGCTCGCACTCGGGCCGGGAGATCTCCAGGTCGCGCGGGAACGAGATCACGACCGCGCGCTTCCGGTCCTCAGGGATGTGGGCGAGCATGACCGTGTCGGAGCGGGCGCCGGGGATGCCGCTCGTGTCGCCCACGTTCTCCTCGGCTTCGGCGCCCTCGCGGGTGTCGGAGCCGATGATCAGGAAGTTCTCGTCACCGAGCTGGCCGGGCGCGTTGCGAATGGCGTCGGAGTTCTCGTCGAGCGCGGCGATCTCGTTGAACTGGGAGTTGAACCACGTCTTCGCGCCCCACGCGATGCCGGTCGCGACGAACACCAGGACGGCGAGCGTGATCGCGGTGATGCGGGCGGCCAGCAGCGTGCGGTGGTTGCGCCGTTCCTTCTTCTCCTGGAGGCGGGTCTGCGGCGCGGCCTTGCTCGCGTCCTCGTCGGCTCCCGCCTCGTCCTGCACTGGCGCCGAACCGCGCTGACCGACGACCGAGGTGGCGACGGTGACCACCCGGTGCAGCCTGGTGCGGGTCTGCTCGAAGCGGGCGACGAGCTTGTCGCGGCGTTCTCTCCGTTCGCGCTCCTCGGCCTCGAGCTCGTCGTGCGCGGCGGAGAACCTGGCGAGCGAGTCGTCGATCTTGCGCTTGTACTTCGTGGTCTCGTCGACGGGCTCCAGCTGGTCCGTCATCGTCAGCCGGTCCTCGAGCGAGCGCTCGGGGGGCGGCTGCAAGGGGCGCCGAGGCCGGGGCGGCGCGACGGGACGCTTCGGCGGGGGCGGCGGCGTGTTGCCCGACCGCGGGCCGCCCTCGAGCACCGCGGCCACGTTCTTCGTGGGGAGGTCCGCCGGTGGCTCTGTTCGGGACGGTTCACGCCGCCGTGGCTCCGCTCGCGCCGCGCTGGGGCGCGGGAGTTCCGTTCGTGTGGGCTCCGCTCGGAGGGCGTCGGGGTGTGGCGGCGGTTCCGTTCGCGGCGCGTCCGGGCGTGACGATTCCGTTCGCGCCGCGTCGGGCCGCGGAGGCTCCGTTCGCGCCGGTTCGGGGTGCGACAGCTCCGCCGCTATCGCCTCCGGACGCGGAGGCTTCGGACGCGGCGGGCCCGGCCGTGGCGGTTCCGTTCGCGGCGGCTCGGGGTGTGGCGGTTCCGTTCGTGTGGGCTCCGCTCGCGGCGCATCGTGGCGCGAGGGCTCCGTTCGCGGCGCTTCGGGGTGTGGCGGTTCCGTTCGTGTGGGCTCCGCTCGCAGCGCATCGTGGCGCGAGGGGCCCGTTCGCAGCGCTTCCGGGCGTGACAGCTCCGTTCGCGGGGGCTCGGGGCGTGGGGGCTCCGTTCGCGCTGGCTCGGGCCGTGGGGGCTCCGTTCGCTGCGGATCGACCCGCAGCGCGTCGGGGCGCATAGGCTCCGGCGGCTGGGGTTCCACTCGCAGCGTGTCGGGGCGCATCGGTTCCGGTGCCAGCGCCTCCGGGCGTAGCGCGTCGGTGCCGTGCCCGTCCGCGCTTTGGCCGCGCCTGGGCTCGGGGCGTACGAGTTCCGCCCGCCTCGTGGCCTCGGCGCGGAGTTCCTGCCGAGCCTCGTCGAGGCGGGTGGGTTCGGGTCGGGGTTCCTGGCGGGGCGGAGGCGGTGCGGGTTGCCTGCGGGGCATGGCCGCAGGGGGGCGCTGGGCCGGTCGGGGGTACGGGCCCGAGCCCATCGGCTCCCGTCGTGGCGCCGCCGGTGGCGGGGTGTGCTTCGGGGCCGGGGGCGGCGCGGGAGGAGGGGGTTCCTCTCGACGCGGCGATACCTGTCGCCGGGGCCGTGCCGCGGTGGCCGGAGCTTCGGCGGCAGGCGGTGATTCCGGCGACCTCGTCTGTCTCGGGGGGAGCGGCCGTTCGCCGGTCTCGAACTGCGGCCGCCTGCCGGTGTGGCGGGCGACGACCTCGGAAACGCTGATACCGCCGTGCGTGTCCAGTGAGCGACGGCGCTTGCGCTCCGCGGCCTTGCGGTTCAGCTGGGCGCGCGCTCGCCATTCGTCGGCCTGGGATGTGCCGCCGGGATCGTCGCGGTCTTCGGACACGCACGCTCCCTTCACACTCTGGCTTTGGACACCCACGGATCTCTTGCTTGATCGTCCGGCGGACAGCGTTCGTTATCGTACGGATATCCGCCGTTCGTGACGACACCATGCCGTGACTTTTTTACGCAGAGTTGCCCTGGCTGAATTCACAACCACCGGCGAGGGATCAAGCCTCCACACCCTTCACGGGCATGGCCGAGTGGTGCGAGCACGGAGAGTGGGAACGAAGCGGACCTGACCGTGCTGACGATGGGCGACCAGATTGCGTCCCGCGCCCTTGGCCGCGTAGAGCATCACGTCGGCCTCCACCAGCTGTTCCTGTGGATCATGGCGCCGCCCAGGGTCACGGCGGAACGGTGCGACCCCGATGCTCACGGTCACCGAGAGTCCTGGCCGCACGTGGGACCAAGGGAACTCCGCCACACGCGCGCGTGCGCGCGCCGCGAGTGTGACGGCCTCCTCCGGCCGTACGCCGGGCGTGACGAGGACGAACTCCTCGCCGCCGTAGCGCGCGCAGAACGCATCAGGTGGGAGTGTTTCCTGCAGCAGGCCGACGACCCGCTGCAGCACCTGGTCGCCCACCCGGTGACCGAAGCGGTCGTTGATGTGCTTGAAGAGATCGAGATCGACCAGCGCCACCGATGGTGCGGTGAGCTCGGCGAGCCTGCGGTCGAGGTAGCGCCGGTTGTAGGTGGCGGTGAGCGCGTCGGTCAGGCTCTCGTGCCGGGCCTGCGCCCGTTCGCGGCGCAACCGCTCGACCTCCAGCCGGTACTGCTCGGGGATGTGCGGGTGCGCGCACTGGAGCTGGCCCGAGCGGGCCAGCTCCAGTGCGGACCGGAGGTGTTCGTAGGCGCGTCGCCAGTCCCCCTGCGCCGCGAGCTCGTTGGCGATCGACTCGTGGGCAGCCAGCAGCCCCTGGGGGTCGAGCGCCCCCGTTGCCGGGGCTGTCCGGTTCGAAGCCACCGCGTCCAGTCTCCTCGTCTCAGCCCCCGTGTGAGGGGTTGTCGTCTCGAGGGAGGGATTGCTTTAGCGGTCGGATACGGCTGGAAAGCGAATATCGCTCAACCGGACTACGAGAGTGACCTAACGGTTACTGGGGCATTGCGGAGAGGTCCATGTACGTGACCTCCCACAGGTGACCGTCGGGGTCAGCGAAGCTGCGGCCGTACATGAAGCCGTGGTCCTGCGGCTCGTTCGCTGCCGAGCCACCGGACGAGAGCGCCTTGTCGCACAGTTCGTCCACTTCCTGTCTGCTTTCCGTGCCCAGCGCGATGATCGCCTCGGTCGTCTTCGTGGCGTCGGCGATGTCCTTCTGCGTGAACGTCTTGAAGAACGGCTCGGCCAGCAGCATCACGACGATGTCGTCGGTGATCACCATCGACGACGCGTTCTCGTCGCTGAAGTCCTTGTTCTGCGTGAACCCGAGTCCCGCGTAGAACTCGGTGGACTTTGCGAGGTCCTTGACGGGGAGGTTCACGAAGATCTGCTTGACCATGTTCGGGCCTTTCTTGGTTGGTGTCCCCTTGCTGGTGGGAGTAAGCTTTCTAAAAACAACCAAGCTTGTCAATAGACTTTGGTCTAGATCCGGAAGATCTTCGCGAACGTGGGGAACAGGGCCTCGTTCCCGTCCACGTGCACACTGCCGTTGGCGACTGCCTCCTCGGGCGTCAGCTCGCCCGCCATCACCGCTTTGATCGCGGGGCCGGTGCTGATCGTGACGTCCGCGCCACCCGGCAGCTCGCCCTCGGCCACGTCGAGCTTGCCGTTGTCGACGCGCACGCCGACGACAACGTCGCCCAGTCGCAACTCGAAGACGGCCACGACGTCGCGGGCGTCCTCGGCGCGGAATGTCGAGCGCATGGCCATCACCATCGAGTCGGGCGTGACGATGTCGTCGGGTCCCGGCTCACCGAGCGTGCGCGCACCCCACCGGCCGAGTGCCAGGACGATGTCCTCGAGGTCCCTGCCGTACTCGGTCAGCTCGTACACCACCGAACCGTCGGGCCTCGGCAGCACGCGGCGCTCGACTACGCCTTCGCCCTCGAGCTGTTTCAGCCGGGCCGAGAGGACGTTGGTTGGGATCTTGGGCAGCCCACGCCTGAGGTCAGTGAAGCGTTTGGGCGCTACCAGAAGGTCCCGGATGATCAGCAGTGCCCACCGCTCGCCGACGAGGTCGGCGGCATGTGCCAGTCCGCAGAACTGCCCGTAGTGTCGCTTACCCATGGTATGAATTCTAGTGCAACATGCTCTTGTTGGATCGTGCTTGTTTTCGGCAACTGAAGCGGGTAGCGGGCGTGGTGATCGAACTCGATGAACACCGGGTCGAGCTGACGGCCTACTGCTACCGCATGCTCGGCTCCGGCTTCGAGGCCGAGGACGCCGTCCAGGAGACGCTGGTGCGCGCCTGGCGCCACCGCGAGCGGTTCGACGCGGGCCGCTCTGGGCTGCGGTCGTGGTTGTACGCGATCGCCACCAACGTCTGCTTCGACATGCTCCGCAGTCCACAGCGCAGGGCGCGGGCGATGGACCTCGTGCCCGCTGCCCGGCCAGGGTCCGCGCTGGGACAGCCGCTGCCCGAGCACACGTGGGTGCAGCCGGTACCCGACAGCAGGATCCTGCCGCCGCAGGGCGACCCGGCAGAGCTGGCTGTGCTTCGCGAGAGCGTCCGGCTCGCGTTCGTCGCCGCCCTGCAACACCTGCCGCCGAGACAGCGGGCCGTGCTGATCCTGCGCGACGTGCTGCGCTGGCGGGCCGACGAGGTCGCCGCGCTCCTCAAGAGCTCCACGGCCTCGGCCAACAGCGCACTGCAGCGGGCGCGCGCGACGCTCGGCCGCGTCGATCTCGACGCAACGGGAGGCTTCGATCCGCTCGACGAGCGGCAGCGGGACCTGCTGGACCGCTACGTCGCCGCGTTCGAGAGACATGACATCGAGACGCTGGTCGCGGTGCTGCACGAGGACGCGACCATGTCGATGCCGCCGTTCACGTGGTGGCTCAGCGGCAGGGACGACATCTCCGCCGTGCTGCGCGTGCCCGGCCAGCCGTGCGAGCACGACCGCCTGCTGCCGACCATGGCCAACGGCTGTCCCGCGTTCGGCCAGTACCGCGACGGCACGGGTTTCGCGCTGGTCGTGCTGGAGCTGCGGGGCGAGCGCATCGCGAACACCACGACGTTCCTCGACGCGCCGAGGCTGTTCCCGTTGTTCGGGCTGCCGATGAGTTTTCCGGAGCCGGCTCGTACTACCTGAGCAACGACCGGAACAGGCCGGAACAGGAGCTGGTGACGATGGCCGAGTACGTGGATCTCGACGGGGTGCGCACCTGGTACGACGAGCGCGGTGACGGGGAGCCGCTGGTGCTGCTGCACGGCGGGTTCGGCGACGCGCGAACCTTCAGCGGCAATCTCGACGCGCTGGCCGACCGCTTCCACGTCTACCTGCCCGAGCGCAGGGGGCACGGGCACACACCCGACGTAGAGGGTCCGCTCACGGTCTCCGTGATGGCTGAGGACACCATCGCATTCCTGGAGAAGGTGGTGGGCGGGGCCGCCCGGCTCGCCGGGTACAGCGCGGGGGCGTCGGTGGCACTCGCGGTGGCGCTGCGGCGGCCGGATCTCGTGGAGCGGCTGGTGCTGGTCAGCGGGGCGTACGACCTCGACGGCATGATCTACAGCCCGCGCGACGGCGTCGGTGAGCTGCCACCGGAGCTGGTGCGGATGTACGCGGAGGTGTCGCCCGACGGCGTCGATCACCTGCCCGTGGTGGTGGAGAAGATCGCGAGGGCGGCGAGGGAGGAGCCCGGATTCACCGAGGCCGACCTGGCCAGGATCGGCTGCCGGACGCTCGTGCTGGTCGGCGACGACGACCTGGTGACGCTGGAACACACGATCGCGCTGTACCGCGGGATCCGGGACTCGGAGCTGGCGGTGGTGCCGGGCACCTCGCACGTCCTGCTGCTGGAGAAGCCAGCGCAGTGCAAGGCGATCGTCGCGGAGTTCCTCACCGGCGAGCCGGTGCCGACGATCATGCCGATCCGGCGGGGTGGCTCAGCCGCCTGAGTGCATCAGGTCGGCGCCCTCGGGCACGCACGGGTCGTCGGGGTCGTCGAGCCAGCCGTGGGGCAGGGTGACCTTGCCCGGCGAGCCCTGGCGGCCCCTCGGCCCGAGCGCGTCGGTGGGGAACGGCGCGTGGTGGTCGAGGCGGGCGATGAGGTCGTCGAGCTCGGCGAGGCTGCTGACCATCGCGAAGGAGCGCCGCAGCTCCGAGCCGATCGGGAAACCCATGAAGTACCAGGCCATGTGCTTGCGCAGGTCGCGCATGGCCTTGCCGGCTCCGTCGTGCTCGATGAGCAGCTCGGCGTGCCTGCGCAGGACGCGGGCGACCTCGCCCAGGTTCGGTCCCTCGGGCAGCGGCCTGCCCGCGAAGGCGGCCTCCAACTCGCCGAACAGCCACGGCCTGCCGAGGCAGCCCCGGCCCACCACCACGCCGTCGCACCCGGTCTCGGCCACCATGCGCAGCGCGTCGTCGGCGGTGAAGATGTCGCCGTTGCCCAGCACCGGGATGGTGGTGACGGCCTCCTTGAGGCGCGCGATGTGGGACCAGTCGGCTTGCCCCGAGTAGCGCTGGGAGGCGGTGCGGGCGTGCAACGCGACGGCCGAGGCGCCCTCGGCCTCGGCGATGCGCCCGGCGTCGAGGTAGGTGTGGTGCCCGTCGTCGATGCCGACGCGGAACTTCACGGTCACCGGTACCCCGGCCGGCTCGGCGGCCTCGACGGAGGCGCGGACGATGTTGCCGAAGAGCGTGCGCTTGTAGGGCAGCGCCGCGCCGCCGCCCTTGCGGGTCACCTTGGCGACGGGGCAGCCGTAGTTCTGGTCGATGTGGTCAGCGAGCCCCTCGCCGACGATGATCTTGACGGCCTCGCGCATGGTCTTCGGGTCGACGCCGTAGAGCTGCATCGAACGCGGGTACTCGCCCGCGGCGAAGGTCATCATGTGCATCGTGCCGGGGTGACGCTCGACCACGGCACGGGCGGTGATCATCTCGCACACGTACAGCCCGGCGCCGTACTCCTGGCACAGCTGACGGAACGCGATGTTGGTGATGCCCGCCATGGGGGCGAGCACGACCGGAGGATCGACCTCGTAGGGGCCGATCTTGAGCGCCGTTCTCGTCTGGGGCGTCACCTGCACGTGCTCCATTGTCCCTTGTCGGTGAATTGCTCGGCCGGATGGTTCTGGTCAATCGCCCGCACGGCCCGAACAGGGCGGATCGGTGTCCAAGGTGGGCCAAGCCCAGCCGAGGTTCAGGCCGGGTCGTTCAACAAAGCTCAGGAGATCCGACACATCCGCACCGATGTGGGTACAGCGTCGGGGAGGTGAGGCGATGTTGGTGGGACAGCTTCACCCAGGTCGAGGTGCCTGATGGCGCTGACTCGACCCGCTGATCAGTTCCGGCGAGTCCAGGGCCGGAGCATCGACCGGGCGGGCGCGCGGCTACGCGCTGGCATGCTTGCCGAGTTTCGCTGCTTCGCTGTGTTGGATCTCGGCTGCCCGGAGCTGGTAGTCCGCGATGACCCGTAGCTGTTCGGTGGTGTAGCGCTCACGGAGTTCGTCGAGCCGGCTCGTCAGGCCGACGAAGAGTGCGCCGATGCGCCGAGCGCCTTCGGTCGTGGAGACGAGCAAGTGTCGGCGGCCGTCGTCGGGGTCCGGTAGTCGTTCGACGAATCCCTTCTTTTCCAATCGGGCCAGCACGGCGGAGATCGAGTTCTTGGCCAGCCCGGTGCGTTCGGCGAGCTCCTTGGCGGAGATGTTGGTGTACCGCCGGATGAGCTCGAGCACTTTCCCGTCCGTGGGGCCGAGCCCAACAGAACTGGACAGGTTGGTGTGGAAAAGCACCGCGGCCGTGCTGAGTACTCGGCCTGCATCCGCGATCGCCTGCAACGCCGCGGCTCGCTCCTCGTCCTCTTTTGCCGTGCCCATGATCCGTATGTTAGCGTCGATATAGTTCGATCATAAGAACGAACTATATCTACCCGAGTGGGAGCCGCGTGCACGTGAAGTTCCTCGGCATCGGAAGAGACGGGGTTGGCCGGACCGTGCCGATAGTTGGTCCGAGCACATCCGAACGCACAGAGTCCACCGGCGTTACCGCCCCTGTGGGCCACCTCCGTGGTCGCGTCCGGGTCGTGGTCCGCGTGTTCGCGAGCCTGGTGGCAGTCGTGCATTGCCTGCTGGTGTGTGTGCAACCGGTGCTGGCTGGGATGAGTCTGGAAGGGGTCGCCAACGCGATCGACTGGCACGGCACCAACGGGTCGATCATCCTCACGATCGCCATGGTGCAGGTGCTCGCCGCTGCCCTGTGGTGGAAGCCCGGCGGCGGGCCTCTGTGGGTTCCGCTCGCGTGCCTCGTGCTCCTCGCAGGAGAGACGGTTCAGCTCGGTATCGGCTACGCGTTCCTGTTGACGATGCACATTCCCCTTGGCGTGGCCATCGTCGCGCTTTCCGTCGTCCTGTGCGTGGTGCTCGTGCGGCGCCCTCGCACCTGGCCGTCATGACACCACCAAGCGAGCCGCCGCGCCGCGCCTTGGACCGCCGTTCCTTCCTGAGACTTGCCGGGATCGGGCTTGCGTCCGGCACCGCGCTCACCTTGGGGGGCTGCGGCATCTTCGACTCACGGGAACCGATCAACACGTCCGGACGCGTCGACTTCCGTAACCCACTGCGCATTCCACCCCTCGCCGAGGGCACCGTGCGCGACGGCACCCGGGTGTTCGATCTCGTCACCCAGACAGGCCGCACGCGAATCGTCGATGCGGGTGTTGCCGACACCTGGGGCGTCAACGGCGCCCTCCTCGGTCCGACGCTGCGCGCTCGTCGTGGTGAGCGGGTGGCCGTCAACCTGCGCAACGACCTGCCCGAGACGACGACACTGCACTGGCATGGCATGCACCTGCCCGCGGTGGCGGACGGCGGGCCGCACCAGGCCGTCGAGCCGGGCCGGACCTGGTCGCCGTCATGGACGATCGCCCAGCCGGCCGCGACGCTCTGGTACCACCCTCATCCGCATGGACAGACCGAACGCCACGTCTACCGCGGCCTCGGCGGGTTGTTCATCCTCGATGACGACGAGGAGTCCGCGCTCGCTCTACCCCGCGACTACGGCATCGATGACATCCCCGTCATCGTGCAGGACAAGACCTTCGACGACGCTGGTCAGCTCGTGGAAACCGACCGGGTCGACAACGGCATGCTCGGTGACACGATCCTGGTCAACGGCACGGCGGCGCCGGTGTTCCAGGCCGCCGCCACCCACACCCGCCTGAGGCTGCTCAACGCGTCCACCGCCCGCAGCTACGCCTTCGGCGTCTCCGACGGCCGTTCACTCGAGCTCATCGCGACTGACGGAGGGCTTCTGCCCGCACCCGTCACGATCGAGCGCATTCTCCTCACGCCAGGTGAACGTGCCGAGGTGATCCTCCAGCTCGAAGCGGGAGAGTCGGTCACCCTCCGCTCCTACCCACAGGAAATGGGGCTCTCGGACAGCCGAGCTCGCTCGACCGGAGCCGCTGATGAGCTCGACATCCTGCTCGTCCGCGCCGTCGCCGACCTGCGCACGTCGCCAGCGCTCCCAAGGGTGCTCGCGAACGCCCCTGACCTGCACACCCACCGGGTCGCCGCGACGCGCTCCTTCGAGCTGCGCTCCGATCGCATCAACGGCGAGTCCATGGACATGGCCCGCATCGACGATGTGATCACGGTCGACACGACCGAGATCTGGGAGGTGCGCAACGCGCACGGTCAGCCGCACAACTTCCACGTGCACGACACGCAGTTCCAAGTCGTGAGCATCGGCGGGGAGTCTCCGCCGCCCGAACTATCCGGATGGAAGGACACGATCTACCTCCCCCCGGACGTCGACATCCGCATCGCTTTGCGCTTCACCGACTACACCGACCCGGCCGTCCCGTACATGTATCACTGCCACCTGCTGTGGCATGAAGACAAGGGGATGATGGGGCAGTTCGTTGTCGTCGAGGAGGGCCAGTCGCCCACATCGAATGGCAATCACCACGGCCCAGGCCATGGCTGAAGACCTCGGGTTCCGGACTTGGCGGGTCAGCGTCCAAGGAACGGTTCGGGCTTCTCGTGCTAGCCGAAGGTCATCGTGTGCATGGTGCCGGGGTGGCGCTCGACGACGGCACTGGCGGTGATCATCTCGCAGTCGAACATGCCCCCGCCCGCCGCCCTCTGAGCCCGGCGCCGTACTCCACGACCGGAGGATCGACCTCGTAGGGGCCGATCTTCAGTGCGGGCTTGCTCAGTGTGGCGGTCACGTCTCCATTGTCACCGGTGACGCACGACACATGGGGCCGGGCTCAGGCCATCCGCAGTGAAGGCCACCTTCACTGCGTTGATCGGACCCAGCGGCGCGCAGCGGCTCCGTTTGGTGTCGGAGGGGACGGGTGGGCGCAGGCATGGTGGCCTTCACGGCGGTTGGGTGGGATTGGTGCCATAATGGCACCATGAAACGCATGAACCTTCGCGACGTGCCCGACGAGGTCTACGACGCATTGGCCGTAGGAGCGGCGGCCAGGAGGCAGTCGTTGAACGCCTTCGTGGTGGATCGCCTGGCCGAGGTCGCCCAGGTGCTGAACGTTGCCGACTACGTGGCGTCTTACGAGCCGGTGCGGGGAACCGGTGTCTCGCTCGACGACGCGGCCGCGGCCGTGCGCGATGTGAGAGAGGTCTCGTGAGCCTTGCGGTTGTCGACGCCTCGGTGCTGGTCGCCTTCTACGCGGCTGACGACGTGCGTCGCCCGGAGACGGCGGCTCGCCTGTCCTCTGGGAACGCGCTCTTCGCACCGGCGCATCTGGACGCCGAGGTCATCTCGGCATTGCGAGGCATGGCCAGAGGTAACGCCGTGTTGTCGAGCGCAGTGCCCGGAGCCCTTCGGCATCTGGCGCACTTCCCGGTCCGCCGCATGCCCGTCGCGCCGCTGCTGGAGCGGATGTGGGAACTACGCGACAACGTCACGGCGTACGACGCGGCATACGTTGCGCTCGCCGAACGCTTGGACGGCACGCTGATCACCTGTGACGCGAAGCTGGCGGCCGCTTCGGGTGCACGGTGCGTGTTCGACCTGATCACCTGACTTGCCTCGGCCAGGCCTACCGCAGTGAAGGCCACCTTCACTGCGTTGATCAGACACAGCGGCGCGCAGCGTCTCCGTTTGGGTGGTGGTTGGGGGAGACGGCTGGGCGCAGGCATGGTGGCCTTCACTGCAAGCGCCGACGGACCTACACCGCGGCCGGGTGCTAGAAGTTCACGTTCACACACGCCAGCCGCGCGCCGGCACCGCCCGCCTCGCCCGGGGCGCTCGACGTGTGGTGCTCGTGGATCACGACGGACGCGGGCCGCCGCTCGCCGTAGGACCAGTCCACGTGTGAAAGGGCGAGCCCGGTGCCACGGGTGTCGGTGGTGAAGTCGAGCCAGACCTCGTTGTCCGGGTTGGCGTACGCGGGGTCGGTCGAGGGGCTCACCGGGTCCTGCACGTGCTGGAAGTGCGGCCCGGCATCGGTGCCCGTCGCGCCGCACGGCTTGGTGTGGACGTGCGCGCCGTAGTGCCGTTCCGGCACGAGCCCGGTGACGGCGAGCTTCGTGGTGGTGCCCAGCGCTGGCGTGGACAGTGAGAACACGCCCGCCCTCGCGCCCTCGGGAACGAGCTCGGGGTCGTAGGTCGACGCGGTGCGGCCCTCGGTGTACTGGCCGAACGTGCCGTGCGCGGTGGCCACGGGGTTGTGCGCCGGTGCCGCCGCGGCCTGGCCTCCCCCGGCGAGCAGGATGGCCGCGAGCGCGCCGGTGGTGGTGAACAGTGCGAATGGGGTTCGGGGCTTCATGCCTCGTGCTTATCCAGCGCGCTGGGCGGGCCGCAACCCGATCACACTGTCGAGTGATCTCACGGTGTGGACCACCTGATCGGCGATGCTCGTAGCCTGGACCGGTGACAACAACAGAGGGGGCCAGGACCGACCGGACGTGGCTGGTCGCGCTCGCGGCCGCGCTGTGGGGAACGGACGGATTGCTGCGGCTGGGCCTCGCCGAGCAGCTGCCCGCGAGCACGGTGGTCTTCTGGGAGCACCTGCTCGTCGCGGTGGCGCTGCTGCCGTTGCTGCCCTCGGCCTTGCGTGCCCTCGCCAGGTGCGGGCCGCGCGAGTGGATCGCCGTGCTCGTGATCGGCGGCGGGGCGTCCGCGCTCGCCACCGCGCTGTTCACCGCCGCCTTCCAGGTCGGCGACCCGGTGACACCCCTGGTGCTGCAGAAGCTGCAGCCGGTGTTCGCGGTGCTCGCCGCGTGGGTGGTGCTCGGCGAGCGGACGAGGGCCGGGTACCTGCTGTTCGCCGTTCCCGCGCTGCTTGGCGCGTGGTTGCTGGCTTTTCGCGAGCCGCTGGACGTCGAGATCGCCGCGGCGAAAGCGGCGTTGTTCTCCGTCGGGGCCGCGGCGCTGTGGGCGGCCGGGACCGTGCTCGGCAGGCTCGTCTCGGCCAAGCTGAGCTCACGCGACGTGACCACGTTGCGCTTCTCGGTTGGACTTCCGTTCGCGGGATTGATCGTCGCCTATCAGGGGGATACTTACGCGGTGAGTTGGGACAACGCATGGGGACTCGCGCTGCTGGCGTTCGTGCCAGGGCTGCTCGCGTTGAGCCTGTACTACGTGGGCCTTCGCTCCACTCCGGCCGCCCGCGCGACGCTCGCCGAGCTCGCGTTCCCCGTCACCGCCGCCGTAATCGGGGTGTCCTTCTTGGACGCCACGCTCTCTCCGACGCAGTGGCTCGGCCTCGGCGTAGTGGTCATCGCCGTCACCGGCCTCGGCTGGCACGAACGCGTACGTCGCAAGCCGGTCGTGGTGGAACGGCAACCAGCCGGTGCCGCGCCATGAGTGCCACCGACAACGAGCCCCGGCACCAGCAGCTCGCACGCAACGTCAACGAGCTGCTCGGCGAGCTCCGCGTGGCGCAGGCGGGCGTGCAGATCCTCTTCGGCTTCCTGCTCGCGGTGGCGTTCACCGGGCCGTTCCGCGACGCGAGTGGGTTCGAGAAGGCCGTCCACCTCGTCACCGTTCTGTTCACCGTGGCCAGCACGGCCTTGCTCACGGCTCCGGCGGCCTGGCACCGGGTGCTGTTCCGCGAGGGCAGGCGCAGCGAGATCCTGCGCGTCGGCAACCGGATGGTGATCGCGGGCCTGATCTGCCTGTCGATCGCGGTGACGCTCACGGTCGCCCTGATCGCGAAGGTGATCTACGGCCCGGTGCTGATGGCGGTGTTCGGGGTGCTCGTCGGCGTGCTCTTCGCCGTGGTGTGGTTCGTCATCCCGCGGCGCCTTTGACGCTCTCGCGTCCTGCGCACGCGGCCGTGGAGCCCCGCACGATCAGCTCTGGCTGGAACAGGTACTCGCCCGTGGGCACCTCGGCGCCGGCGATCTCGTCCAGCAGCGTGCGCACGGCGGCCGTCGCCATCGCGGGCACCTGCTGCTGGATCGTGGTGAGTGGCGGATCGGTGAACGCGATCAGCGGCGAGTCGTCGTAGCCGACCACCGAGAAGTCCCTCGGCACCGCGAGCCCGCGCTTCCTCGCGACCCGGATCGCGCCGAGCGCCATCAGGTCACTACCGCACACCACCGCGGTGCAGCCCTGTTCGAGCAGGAACCAAGTCGCTGAATGCCCGCCCTCCACGGAGAACAGCGAGTGCACGATGAGCTTGTCGGCGTCGTCGGGGCTGCCGAGCACCGGTGCCATCAGCCGCCGGAACTCAGCGGCCTTGCGCTGCGCGGGCACGAACCGCTGCGGCCCCACCGCGAGCCCGATGCGCTCGTGCCCCAGCTCCCGCAGGTGCGTGATCGCGAGCTGCACCGCCGTGCCGTCGTCGTCGGAGAAGAACGGCGCCCGCACGCCCGGCGCGTGCCCGTTGAGGAACACCACGGGCAGCCCGCTCTCGATGAGCCGCGTGTAGCGGTCGTGGCGCGCGGTGGTGTCGGCGTGCAGGCCGGAGACGAACACGATCCCGGCGACGCCGCGCTCGGTGAGCGTCTCGATGAACTCGTCCTCGGTGGCCCCGCCAGGGGTCTGCGTGCACAACACCGACGTGTACCCGCGCATCGCCAGCGTCCGGTCGATGACCTGCGCGAACGCCGGGAAGATCGGGTTGTCCAGCTCGGGGATGATCAGGCCGATCAGCCCGGCGCTGCGCTGCCGGGACCGCGACGGCCGCTCGTAGCCGAGCTGGTCCATCGCGGCCAGCACGGCCTGCCGGGTCGACGCGGCGACGCCCGGCCTGCCGTTGAGCACGCGGCTCACCGTCGCCTCGCTCACCTTGGCCAGCTCGGCGATGTCCGCGTGCCGCACGGCGTCGAGACCTCTATCGGGCATGGGTGTCTTCTTCTCCGGTCCACCACGCCGCGCTCGACGGCGGCAGCGTGACGGTCTGCTCGTTCGCTTCCAGCTCGGGCTCCTGCGTACTCGACAACAGTAACCGGCCTGGTCGCGGCAGCTGGACCGGCGAAGAGCCGAAGTTCACGGTGCACGTGAACGACGGTCCGCGCCGGAACGCCAGCACGTCCGGCTCCGACTCCAGCCATTCCAGGCCGTCCACGGGCAGGTCGCGGCGCAGCCGCAGCGCCTCGCGGTAGAGCGACAGCGTCGACGCGGGATCGTCGCGCTGCGCCTCGACGGTCAGTGCCGCCCAATCCCTCGGCTGCGGCAGCCACGACGACGCGCCGAAGCCGAACGGCGGCTCGCCACCCGACCACGGGATCGGCACCCGGCAGCCGTCGCGGCCGCGTTCGGTGTGCCCGGAGCGTTCCCACTTCGGGTCGGCCAGCACCTCCTCCGGCAGGTCCGTCACCTCGGGCAGGCCCAGCTCCTCACCCTGGTAGACGTAGGCCGAGCCGGGCAGCGCGAACGTGAGCAGCGCGGCGGCGCGGGCCCGGCGCAGGCCCGGTTCCCCGCCACCGAAGCGGGTCACGTGCCGCTCGATGTCGTGATTGGACAGCACCCACGTGCTCGCGGCTCCCACACCCGCGACCGCGGCGAGCGAGTCATCGATCGTGGTGCGGAACTCGTGGGCCGACCACCCGGCCTGCGCGTAGTGGAAGTTGAACGCCTGGTGCAGCTCGTCGGGCCGCAGGTAGAGCGCGAGCCGGTCGGCGCCGCGCACCCACGCCTCCGCGACACCGATCCGCTCGCCGGGGTAGGAGTCGAGGATCTTGCGCCACTCCCGGTAGATCTCGTGCACGCCGTCCTGGTCGAAGTAGGGCAGCTCGACGACCGTGAGCAGGCCGCCCTGATCTGTGCACTGGGCGTCGGGCAGGCCGTCGGCCTTCACCAGCCCGTGTGCCACGTCGATGCGGATGCCGTCGACGCCGCGGTCGAGCCAGAACCTCAGGATGCTCTCGAACTCGGCGTGCACCTCGGCATGCTGCCAGTTCAGGTCGGGCTGCCCGGGGTCGAACAGGTGCAGGTACCACTGGCCGTCGTCGACCTGTGTCCATGCCGGGCCGCCGAACATCGACTCCCAGTCGTTGGGCGGCCCGCCATCCCGGCCCTCGCGGAAGATGTACCGCTCGCGGGCGGGCGAGCCAGGCCCCGCGGTGAGGGCCTCGACGAACCACGGGTGCTGCGAGGACGTGTGGTTGGGCACGATGTCCACGATCACGCGCAGGCCGAGCCCGTGTGCGTCGGCGATCAGCGCCTCGGCGTCGGAGAGCTGCCCGAACAACGGGTCCACGGTGCGGTAGTCGGCCACGTCGTACCCGCCGTCGGCCATGGGCGAGGCGTAGAACGGCGTGAGCCACACGGCGTCCATGCCGAGCCCGGCGATGTGTCCGAGCCGGTCGCGCACCCCGGCGAGATCCCCGACGCCGTCGCCGTTGCCGTCGGCGAAGCTGCGCACGTAGACCTGGTAGATCGCCGCGTTCCGCCACCACTGCTGGGCCATGAGGCTCCTTTCTCCGCTTAGCTCTTGACTCCGCCGGCCGTCAGACCGGCGACGAGATGGCGCTGGACGAGGAAGAACACCACCGCTGCGGGCACCATCACCAGCACCGAGCCCGCGGTGAGCAGTCCCCACTCCGCCTTGAAGTCACTGACGAACGTGGCCATACCGACCGGCAACGGGTAGCGGTCCTCGCTCTGCATGAACACGCCCGCGAAAGCGACCTCGCCCCACGCCGTGACGAACGCGTAGAACACCGTCACCGAGATTCCGGGCCGGGCGAGCGGCACGATCAGCCGCCAGAACGTGCCGAACGGGCTCAGCCCGTCGATGCGGCCCGCCTCGTCGATCGCCACCGGGATCGTGTCGAAGTAGCCCTTGAGCATCCATGCGCAGTACGGCACAGCGATGGTGCACTGCGCGAGGATCAGTCCCGCGTAGGAGTTGAGCAGGCCGAGGTCGGACAGGACATTGTAGAGCGGCACGATCAGCACCGCGGCCGGGAACATCTGTGTGACGAGGAACAGCCACATCAGCGGGCGCTGGCCCGGAAACCGCATGCGTGACGCCGCGTAGCCCGCGGTCGCCGAGATGAGCACGCCGATGAGCGTGGTGCCCGTCGCGACGATCAGCGAGTTGCCGAACCACGTCAGGAACTGCGTGTCGCCGAGCACCTGGCCGTAGTTGCCGAGGCCCAGCGCGCCGAGCTCACCCGGCCGCGCCCAGGTGTCGCGGTCGGTCTTGAGCGACGTCAGCACCACCCACGCGATCGGGAAGACGGCGATCACGCTCGCGCCGACGAGTGCGGTGTGCAGGCCGGTGGAGGCGAGCCTGCTCCGTTGGTCGCGCGCCCTCATCCCAGCACCTCGCTCGTCTGCCGCTGCAGCCAGCGGCGGTACAGGAAGGCGAACACCACGAGCATCGACGCGATGATCGCGCCGTAGGTCGCCGCGCCCGCGTAGTCGCGAATACCCTGGAACGCCCGTTCGTAGGCCTCGGTGACGAGGATGTTCGTCGCGCCGCCGGGGCCTCCGCCGGTGAGCAGTGCGATGACGGGGAACTGGTTGAACGTCCAGATGGTGCCGAGCAGGATCACGGTGCCCGACACCGGTCGCAGGCCGGGCAAGGTCACGGCGCGAAACCGCTGCCACGGTGACGCGCCGTCCATCTCGGCGGCCTCGTAGAGCTCCTTCGGCACCGTCTGCAGCCCGCCGAGGAGCGCCACCATCATGAACGGCACGCCGAGCCAGACGTTGACCATGATCACCGAGACCTTGGCGGCGAGCGGCTGTCCCAGCCAGTCGACGCCGGGGATGCCGACCACGTTCAGCACGGCGTTGAGCAGGCCGCCCTCGTCGTTGAGGATGAGCCGCCAGCCGAACGCCGCGACGAACGGCGGCACCGCCCACGGCAGAATCAGCAGCATCCGGTACAGCGTGCGCATCCGCAGCGCCCGGTTGAGCAGTAGCGCGAGCCCGAGGCCGATCGTGTAGTGCAGTGCGACGCAGATGACCGTCCACTGCACCGTCCACAGTAGCCTCGGGTAGAACGCGCCGTCGGCGCCCGAGAGCACGGAGAAGTAGTTCTCCAGGCCGATGAACTCGTAGGTCGCCGGGATCTCGTTGACGCCGATCGTGCGGCCGCTGTTCATCTCCGTCGCGTTGGTGAGCGAAAGGTAGACGCCGTGGGCCAGCGGGTAAAGCACGAGCACCGCCAGCACCAGCACCACCGGCGTGACCATGGCCCACGCGTACCAGTGCCTGGCGAGGAAACCGCGAACCGGCCGCCGGGGCGGCACCGGCGCGGGTGCCGCCTCGGCGCGGGCCGAAAGGGTGGTGGTCATGACTCGAAGCCCGGCACGGCGCCCTTCGCCTTCTGCTGCGCCTGCCGCAGACCGTCCGCAATGGACACCTGGCCGCCGATGATCCGTTCGTAGAACGGGGTGAAGATGTCGTAGAGGTCCCCGGCGCCGGGAGCGGGCGGGCGCGGAGCCGCGCCCTCGAGCGGTTGCCGGAACGCCGAGATCACGGTGTTCTGCGCGATCTCCGGCCGCTCGTACACGGACCTGCGCGTGGGCATCGTGTTGTTCTCCGCTGCCGCGTACGCCTGGCTCTCGGCTGAGTTGATGAACTCGACGAAGAGGTACGACGCCGCGAGGTTCGGCGAGCCAGCGTAGACCACCAGGTTGTGCCCGCCGACCGGTCCCGCCTGGCCCTTCGGTCCCGCGGGAACCGTTGCCACGCCGAGGTTCTCCGGGTCGGCGAACGCCTTGCCGGTGAGCACGTCGGAAACCGCCCACGGGCCGTTGATGATCATGCTGGTGGTGCCGGCCTTGAAGCCGTTCAGCATGTTCGTGTACTTGTTGGCGCTCGTGTCGGTGGCTCCGGTGCCCTCGGCGGTGAGGTCCCGCACGGTCTCGATCGCGGCCGTCACCTCGGGGCTGTCGATGGTGATCTGCTGGCTGTCCATGTCGACGACGTCGCCGCCCTGGCCGTAGATGAACGGCAGCAGGAAGTAGGCGTCGGCGTTGACGAACACCCCTGTCGTGCCGGGAATGGCCTGCTCCAGCTTGCGGGCGGCGGTGCGCAGGTCGTCCCACGTCCTTGGCGGTTCGGTGATGCCAGCCTTCGCGAAGTGCTCCTTGTTGTAGAGCAGGCCGAGCGTGTCGGTGACCTCGGGGACGCCGTAGGTCTTGCCCTCGTAGGTGTTGCTCAGCATCGGCGTCTGCAGGTAGTCGTCGGAGTCCTTCAGCGCGGGCGTGCCGTCGAGGGGCTGGAGGTAGCCGAGTGCGGCGAAGGTGGGGGTCCAGCCGACGTCGGCGCGCATCACGTCGGGTGCGCCGTCACCCGCCTGCGCGGCGGTCTTGAACTTGTCGTCGGCACCGTCGAACGGCACGTTGACGTAGTTGACGTCGATGTTCGGGTACTTCTGCTCGAAGCGCGCCACCAGCTCCCTGAACGCGGGTGCCTCGTTGGTGGCGTCGGAGGTGTCCCACCACGTGACGGTGCCGGTGACGGACTGCGGGTTCTCCGCGGCCTGCCTGGCCGCGTCGGCCTGGTCGGCGCCACCGTCCCCGCCGCACGCTGCGAGCGTGAGCGAGACGGCGGCGACCGCGGCCAGTGCCGTGCACCTGCGATGGACAGGTCTGTTCTGCCGCGTCGACCAGGCGCGACGGAGTGCTCTGTTCATGGCTCTCCTCGTTGAGACCGGGGGATGTCCGGAACGTTAGCGAGGAGTTGCAGGTTCTTGCAAGAACTTGCAGAAACTTTCAGTCGATCCCTTTCAAGAGGTTGCGCTCGGCATACCAGTCGACCACCTCGTCGGCCAGCGCGGGACCCCAACCGCAGTGAAGGCCACCATCACTGCGTTCAACGCAGGCATGGTGGCCTTCACTGCGGTTGGTCGGTGCGGTTGGTCGGCGAGCGTGATCTCTCGGTACGGCGGCTCGGCGTCGCCGCGAAAGCCGCCCCCAAGGCCACCTTTGTTGCGTTGAGCGCAACAAAGGTGGCCTTGGGGAGCGTTGCAGGCGTCAGTTCGCTGACGGACCCTCGTCCGCGAGGTACGGGTGCAGCGCCTGTGCGTCGGTGAGGTGGGCGTAGGGCCGGAACCACGCCATCGGGTCGGCCTCGGTCGCGCCCGTGCCGTCGTAGAGGGCCTCGTGGTCGCCGTCCTCGAATGCCTTGTCGTCGAAGATCGCGAGAATCTCGGCGATCCGGTCCTCGTCCATCACCTCGGCCATGTCGAGCTCCAGCTCGGCTCGCGACTTGGCGATGTGCAGCGCGAGCGCCTCGGCCATGGACAGCGGCGCCGTCCACTCCGCCTGGGTCAGGCGGTGCCCCAGTATCGCGGCGGCGACGAGGAACTGCTTGGCGAACAGCGCGGTGTATCGGTCGGCGTACTGCTGCGGCAGCTCGTCGAGCGCCCACAGCACGTCGACCTCGTCCGCTGTCGTGTCCTCGTCCTCTAGCAGCTGGATGTCGCCGAACAGCTCGTCGATCAGCATCTCGACGCCGTGCGCGATCGCACCGGCGACGTAGCGCGCCCTCCTCTTCGGTGACGTCACCACCGTCGGTGTGCCCGAACGCCTCGGGCCCGAAGGCGCGCACGTAGGCGGCGGCCTCGAGCAGCCGCTCCCTTCGCTCGGCCAGCTCGTACTCGGTGAGCGGCTCGGGCCCGGCCTCGTCCTCGGGCTCCTCCTCGGCGGCCAGCGCGCTCTCGAGCTGGTCGTCGGTGGCGGTCACCGCGCAGTGTTTGACCTGCCAGCCGTCGAGCAGCTCGGTCTCCTCCAGCAGCTGCTCGAGCACGGCCCTGGTCGCGTCCTCGGCGAACACCAGCGCGGGCGCGTCGAGCAGCCAGCTCACGTTGGCGCCGCCCAGGTGGGCGTGCACGGAATGCTCGACGGGGCTGATCTCCACCCCGTCGGGGCCTTCGATGCTCGCGAGGCGGCTCAACCTCGTGTCCAGCAGCGCGACGACACCGATCTGCTGGAGCGGGTCCAGGTCAGGGGCGCCTGCCGGAGAGGTGAGCTCGGCCGTGAGTTGGTACTCCACGTGCGCAGTTTGGCACGCCGTGCGCGGCGTCAGCTCGTCAGGCCGAGTTTGGCCAGCTCGACCCGCGAGGCGACGCCGAGCTTCGGGTACGCCTTGTAGAGGTGGTAGCCGACGGTCCTCGGGCTGAGGTACAGCTGGGCGCCGATATCACGGTTGCTCAGTCCCGTGGCGGCCAGCCGGACGATGCGCAGCTCCTGCGGGGTCAGGCGTTCGGCCAGCTCGGGCGCGTGCGCCTTGGCGCCGAGGCTCTCGCCGGTGGCGCGCAGCTCGGTGCGCGCGCGCTCGGCCCACGGCCGCGCGCCCAGCCGCTCGAAGATCGTCAGCGCCGACCGCAGCAGTGTCCTCGCCTGGCCGGGATGCCGCTCCCGGCGCAGCCACTCGCCGTGGAGCAGCTCAGTGCGAGCCCGCTCGAACGGCCTGCCCGGCTCGGCGTGGTGCAGCTCGACGGCGCGCGCGAAGAGCCGTGGCTCGCCCAGCAGCGCTCGGCAGCGCAGCGCGACGGCCAGGGCCCACGGCTGCCCATTCCGCTCGGCCCAGGTGGTGAACGCCACGACGGCGTCGCCGACCTGGTCGGCCCTGCCCGCCCTGACGGCTGCCTCGACCATCGTGGGCACGGCCTCCACGGTCTCCAGCCGTTCGGGGCCGGGCAGCAGCGCGGCGAGCCGGTCGAGTGCGGCGTCGGGCCTGCCGAGTCCCAGGTCGAGCAGGCTCAGCGCGACGGCGGCCTGGACCGGCGGTGCCTCACCGGCGAGCGCGGTGGTCCTGGGCTCGTCGCCCTCGATGGCGGCCAGCGTGGCCAGCACCCCCGCCAGTTCCGCGGCGCTCTGGTGCTGCCCGATGTCGGTCGCGAGCCGCCTGCCCTCGGTGGCGCTCGCGAGCGCGGCACCGTGGTCGCCGAGGTGCAGCTCCGTTCGCGCCACGACGGCGAGTGCCCGCGGCAGCACCCCGGCCGCGGCCTCCCCCCTGCTGTCCCGGGTGACGCTCAGCGCCAGTTCGTGCGCCTTCGTGTGATCGCCGAGCAGGAGGTGCCAGCCCGCGACAGCGGTGCGCCCGCGCAGCGCCAGCGGCTGGTCGGTGCAGGCGAGCGGCAGCTCCGCGTCATCGAGCACTTCGCGCAGTGCCCGGATGGCGTCGGGTACGGCTCCGTTCGCGGCGGTGGCGAGAGCGCGGGCACCGCGGGACTCGGGCAGCTGGAGGGCTTCCGCCGTCTCCGCGGCCCTGGCGGCCGCACCGGCTTCACCCGCCGCGAGCGCCGAGGCCGCGGCCCAGAACAGCAGCTTGCCCGCCATCTCGGGCTCCCGCTCCGCCACGGACGTTGCCGTGTCCACCAGGATCTGCTGGGCCTCGGCTGGGCGGGCGAAGTCCTCGGCGAGCGTCGCGTGGATCAGCGCAGGCCATGCGCTCTCCACGGGGTCGGTGAGCTGGGCCGCCGCCTGCCGGACCAGCGAGCACGCGCGGTCGA
This sequence comes from Prauserella endophytica, assembly GCF_005146945.1. GTDB lineage: Bacteria > Actinomycetota > Actinomycetes > Mycobacteriales > Pseudonocardiaceae > Prauserella_A > Prauserella_A endophytica. Next base: position 2,903 of record NZ_SWMS01000001.1, on the reverse strand, counting down.
GCTGGCCGGCGTCGGCCGCCGCGCGGGCGGCCTCAGTGAGGCGCCTGCCGCGTTCCCGACGGTCCGGACTGAGGTCGGCGGCCCGCTCGTACGCCGCCGCGACCGCGCTGTACCCGCCTCGGGCGCGGGCGTGCTCGGCGCTGCTCTCCAGTGCGCTCGCCACCGACTCGTCGGGCCCGGTGCTCGCCGCCGCCAAGTGCCACGCGCGCCGGTCGGCGTCGCCGTGGTCCTCGAGCACCTGCGCGAGCGCCTGGTGCGCCGCGATCCGCCGCCACATGCTCGCGGTCCGGTACGCCGCCGTGCGCGCGAGCGGGTGCCGGAAGCCGATGCAGTTGTCGGTGAACATGAGCAGCTCGGCGTCCTCGGCGACGTGCAGGTCCTCGGCAGACGCGCCGAGCAGGCCCGCCGCGGCGAGGACGGTTCCCGTGTCGCAGGTGCCGTCGGCGGCGGCGACGAGGAGTAGCGTCCTCGTGCTCTCCGGCAGTGCCGCGATCCGGTCCGCGAACGTGTGCTGGATCTTGCTGTGGGTGGGCAGTTTCGCCACGTCGTACGGCGACTCCGTGGCGCGGCCATCGCGCTGGGCCGCCGCGAGCTCCAGCAGCGCGAGCGGGTTGCCGCACGCCTCCTCGGCGATCCGGTCGCGGACGTGCCGGGGCAGGTCGCCCGCCCGCTCGGTGAGCAGCTCGTCGGCCGCCTCCGGGGAGAGACCGCCGAGCCGCAGCTCGGCGACACCCGGTGCCGGGAACGGCGGCGCGTACAGGTCGCGGGCCGCGAACAGTAGCATCACGCCCTCGGTGCCGAGCCTCCGCGCGGCGAACAACAACGCGTCGGTGGACGCCTCGTCGAGCCAGTGCGCGTCGTCGACCACGCACAGGACCGGCCGCGTCCTCGCCAGCCGCGTGAGCAGCCCCAGCACGGCGAGCCCGATCGTGAACCGGTCGGCCGCCTCTCCGGAGCCCGTGCCGAGCGCGCAGCCGAGGGCCCGCGCGTGTGGTTCGGGCAGCGCGTCGATCTCGGCGAGCACGGGACGAAGGAGCAGATGCAGACCCGCGAAGGGCAGCTTCGCCTCGGTCTCGATGCCCGCACCGCGCAGCACCAGGAAGTCGGTCGCGGCATTCGCGGCCTGGCCGAGCAGCGCCGACTTCCCGATGCCTGTCTCACCGCGAACGACGAGCGCCGTGCTGCGCCCGGCGCGGGCGTCGTCGAGGTGCCTGCCGAGCAGGGTCGTTTCCCCGGTGCGGCCGAACAGTGCGGAGGTCGCCGTCAACGTCATGCGCCCCAGAGTGCAAGCTCGACTTTGGTCGAGGTCAAGCATGCACGCTGGGGCGCTGGTCAGGCGGCATACGGGCGCGTCGCGCGGGCCTGCTTCAACGCGGAGCCCCACCACGCGAGCTGGTTGAGCATGCCCCTCGCGGCGGCGTTGGCGGAGTCGGCGTCGTGCGGGGCGCCGTCCTCGGTGAAGCGCTCCCAGAAGTTGTGGAAGCTGATCGTGTCGCGCACGGTGGCCGCGTGCAGCTCGGCGAACACGGTGCGCAGGTGCTCCACCGCTCGCAGGCCGCCGCCCATCCCGCCGTAGGACACGAAGCCGACCGGTTTCGCCTGCCATTCCTTGGCGTAGTGGTCGATCGCGGTCTTCAGCGAGGCCGGGTAGCTGTGGTTGTACTCGGGGGTCACCACGACGAACGCGTCCGCCGACGCCAGCCGCTGCGCGAGGCTGCCCGCGTCGGCGGAGCTATCCAGCGAGTTGTGCAAGGTCAGCTCGGCGAGGTCGATCACGTCGACGTCCATCGCCTCGTGCGCGCGGGCCTGTTCCGCGAACCAGGACGCGGGAACGGGGCCGAACCGCCCGGAGCGGGTGCTGCCGATGATGACTGCGAGCTTCAGCGAGTTGTTGGACATGGCCATGACGTTAGGAACCGCGGGCGGGCACTGGCATCTGTCACGTGACTGGGCTGTCCCGCACCGTCACCGTGCCGGTCGCTGAGAGCCGCCCGCCAGTCGCCCAGCTCCAGCACGTGTACCGCGGCGGTGGGCTCGTCGGAGGCGGGGTAGCCACAGCCGGGAGCCGTCCGAGGCGGCCGTGGCGCCGATCTCGCTGAGCACGACCGGAGCGGGCGCGAAGCTATTTCGTTACATAGCGAGATCGGCATATGTCACTCGGCCAGTGGTTTTGTCGCCATCGGTCAGCACTTAGCGTGGCTGGTGAAACGGACGTTCGACCTCTGAGCAAGGGTGGTGTCGTCATGGGTGGATGCAACTGCTGTGGTTCCTGCGCCGGACCGGGGTGTGGCTGCTGCGGCAAGTGCTGAACCGGGCGGGCGGCCGCCGTGAGCCCTGACGGCTCGCGGCGGCCGCCGCATGTGCGCGAGAAAGGGAATTGGCGCACGCGGTCGTTGAATTGTTTCCCTTGAGGTGCCTGAGTTTTCGGTGCCGGGTTCAATGGGCGCAATTACTGCCCAGGGAACGGTGCACGCGGTGCGGCGCGGAATGCTGGTGGGGTACTACCACTGGGAGGTCGACAAGCGCGACTCGCACGTGGTGGTCACGGACGACCGGTGACGTATCGCCGCCGCCTCCGAATCAGATAGTCCACTGTGGACTTATATGGCAGTTCGGCGCCCTTTTCGAGCGCGGTAGATCCGGTACCCTCCGGTCACCATGGTCGCGGGCGCGCGAACGTGATCACCGAGGCGGGGAGCCGGGGCGAGAGCAGCATCGCCGACGTGCTGGGTTCGCACATCACGGATCAGCTGGAAGACCGCCGCTGAACCGCCCCCCGAGGCGCCGGATACACTGCGTGGCGCGGGCCGCTAGCTCAATTGGCAGAGCAGGAGACTTTTAATCCCCGGGTTTGCGGTGTCAACGAGTGTCACATAGTGCCGCCCAGGGTTGATCTGTGCAGG